>NZ_JBQAEF010000001.1:0-1210721 GCF_051915185.1 Bacillus cereus group sp. MYBKT14-1
AAGCTAGTAAGATCCCTGAAAGATGATCAGGTTGATAGGTTCGAGGTGGAAGCATGGTGACATGTGGAGCTGACGAATACTAATAGATCGAGGACTTAACCATATAATATGAAGCAATGTTATCTAGTTTTGAAAGAATATAAAAAACTTGTTGACTTTCGAAAGTAAATGAGTTACAATAATTCTTGTCTTAAATGAATACAGTCTGGTAATGATGGCAGAGAGGTCACACCCGTTCCCATACCGAACACGGAAGTTAAGCTCTCTAGCGCCGATGGTAGTTGGGACCTTGTCCCTGTGAGAGTAGGACGTTGCCAGGCAAATGGAGGATTAGCTCAGCTGGGAGAGCACCTGCCTTACAAGCAGGGGGTCGGCGGTTCGATCCCGTCATCCTCCACCATTTAGCCGACTTAGCTCAATTGGTAGAGCAACTGACTTGTAATCAGTAGGTTGGGGGTTCAAGTCCTCTAGTCGGCACCAGAAATCATGGCGGTTGTGGCGAAGTGGTTAACGCACCGGATTGTGGCTCCGGCATTCGTGGGTTCGATTCCCATCAGTCGCCCCATTTTTCTTAAATAAATTAATATGCGGGTGTGGCGGAATTGGCAGACGCACCAGACTTAGGATCTGGCGCCTTTGGCGTGGGGGTTCGACTCCCTTCACCCGCACTTTTAATTAAATAACTCATACATGTCTTGCGGAAGTAGTTCAGTGGTAGAATACAACCTTGCCAAGGTTGGGGTCGCGGGTTCGAATCCCGTCTTCCGCTCCAATTTTCAATATGACATGCCGGGGTGGCGGAACAGGCAGACGCACAGGACTTAAAATCCTGCGGTGGGTGACCACCGTGCGGGTTCGACCCCCGCCCTCGGCACCATATGCGCCCGTAGCTCAATTGGATAGAGCGTTTGACTACGGATCAAGAGGTTAGGGGTTCGACTCCTCTCGGGCGCGCTTTTATTAACGGGAAGTGGCTCAGCTTGGTAGAGCACCTGGTTTGGGACCAGGGGGTCGCAGGTTCAAATCCTGTCTTCCCGATATTCCTAAAAAACATGGGGCCTTAGCTCAGCTGGGAGAGCGCCTGCCTTGCACGCAGGAGGTCAGCGGTTCGATCCCGCTAGGCTCCACTTATATTAATATCATTTATGGCGGTGTAGCTCAGCTGGCTAGAGCGTACGGTTCATACCCGTGAGGTCGGGGGTTCGATCCCCTCCGCCGCTACCATAAAGGACCTTTAGCTCAGCTGGTTAGAGCAGACGGCTCATAACCGTCCGGTCGTAGGTTCGAGTCCTACAAGGTCCACCATTAGACGTATATATCTCGGAGGTATACCCAAGTTCGGCTGAAGGGATCGGTCTTGAAAACCGACAGGCGGCGAGAGTCGCGCGGGGGTTCGAATCCCTCTACCTCCTCCATTTTTTCTAAAGTAAATATTTTATCATCGCGGGGTGGAGCAGCACGGTAGCTCGTCGGGCTCATAACCCGAAGGTCGCAGGTTCAAATCCTGTCCCCGCAACCAAATGGTCCCGTGGTGTAGTGGTTAACATGCCTGCCTGTCACGCAGGAGATCGCCGGTTCGACCCCGGTCGGGACCGCCATTTTTACATAAAGGCTCGGTAGCTCAGTCGGTAGAGCAGAGGACTGAAAATCCTCGTGTCGGCGGTTCGATTCCGTCCCGAGCCACCATTTTGAAGTCGCAAGCCGACTTAGCTCAATTGGTAGAGCAACTGACTTGTAATCAGTAGGTTGGGGGTTCAAGTCCTCTAGTCGGCACCACTTTCAAAATGAGCCATTAGCTCAGTTGGTAGAGCATCTGACTTTTAATCAGAGGGTCGAAGGTTCGAGTCCTTCATGGCTCACCATTTACAATTTAATGCGGGTGTAGTTTAGTGGTAAAACAAGAGCCTTCCAAGCTCTGGTCGAGAGTTCGATTCTCTTCACCCGCTTTTCAATTATGGGCCTATAGCTCAGCTGGTTAGAGCGCACGCCTGATAAGCGTGAGGTCGATGGTTCGAGTCCATTTAGGCCCACCATAATTGTTCCGCAGTAGCTCAGTGGTAGAGCTATCGGCTGTTAACCGATCGGTCGTAGGTTCGAGTCCTACCTGCGGAGCCATATTTATAGAGAAGTACCCAAGTGGCTCAAGGGGCTCCCCTGCTAAGGGAGTAGATCGCGAACGCGGTGCGAGGGTTCGAATCCCTTCTTCTCTGCCAGAACTGGCCCGTTGGTCAAGTGGTTAAGACACCGCCCTTTCACGGCGGTAACACGGGTTCGAATCCCGTACGGGTCATACTAAAAGAGATAGCATAATCTGCTATCTCTTTTTTGTTGTATAAAAATGGACTTTGGATAGTCTGCTTTTTTATGCAATAGAAGAAATATGAAGTATTCGCTGTTGCAGTTGGGTACATAGAGAGCCGTAAATACAATCATGTTAATTATTTGGACCTGTATGAATATGAAGGAATTAACTTCAACTTGAACTTTTACCCCAGCTGTATGGCTGTAGCCTCCTACACTTGGAGAAACCGATGAAAAATGCATCTGGGAGCTACTGTGGAAAATAAATAATATATAGAAGAAGTTGCTTTCTCTCAATAGCTGTGATCTACTGAAGACAGTTTTTTTATGTTGTCAGTATTGTCGAGTTTTGCCGGTAAGTCGATATATTGCAAAAATCGCTGATATAATTTGAGTTACGATCGATAAATTTTAATAATCGCTGATATATTTGGAGTTACGGTCGATATATTCTAAAAATCGCTGGTATAATTTCACTTACCGACAAAAACCACAAGAAAATCCCTTTCACAATCTAAAGAAAACGCCTCCATTGAAATGGATTCCACACCTATTCCAATAACTTTACACTCTATGTGAAAAAGTTCACAAATAGGTCATAATTTGTGAAGTAATTCACAATAATACGTGCTACAATATGAATGTAAAGAAGTTAAACAACATTAAATTAGTATTTTAATTAATTACTTAAACAATCATAAAAAAATATATGTGAACAATAGAGAGGGGAAATTACCATGAAAAAAGGTATCAATCGTGTAGTATTAGTAGGAACAGGAGCTGTAGGTTGTAGTTACGCTTACTCAATGATCAACCAAGGTGTAGCTGAAGAATTCGTATTAGTAGATGTTAATGAAGCAAAAGCAGAAGGGGAAGCAATGGACTTAAGCCATGCGGTACCATTCTCTCCATCACCAACAAAAGTTTGGAGCGGTAGCTATGCAGATTGTAAAGATGCAGATTTAGTTGTTATCACTGCTGGGTTACCACAAAAGCCAGGTGAAACTCGTTTAGACTTAGTTGAGAAAAATACAAAGATCTTTAAACAAATCGTTCGAGGCATTATGGATAGCGGATTCGATGGAATCTTCTTAATCGCAACTAACCCAGTTGATATTTTAACTTACGTAACTTGGAAAGAATCTGGTTTACCGAAAGAGCGCGTAATCGGTTCTGGTACTACTTTAGACTCTGCTCGTTTCCGTTACATGTTAGGTGACTACTTAGATGTAGATCCACGTAACGTTCATGCTTACATCGTTGGTGAACACGGTGACACTGAACTTCCAGTATGGAGCCACGCTACTATCGGTGTACAAAAATTAGAAACAATCTTAGCTAACAACGAACAGTACAAACAAGAAGACTTAGACAAAATCTTCGAAAACGTACGTGATGCAGCTTACCATATCATCGAGCGTAAAGGTGCAACTTACTACGGAATCGGTATGTCACTACTTCGTGTAACTAAAGCAATCTTAAACAACGAGAACAGCGTATTAACTGTATCTGCATACCTTGAAGGTCAATACGGCGAGAAAGATGCTTACGTAGGTGTTCCAGCTGTAATTAACCGCGAAGGTGTACGTGAAATCGTAGAACTTGAGCTAAATGAAGATGAAAAAGCGAAGTTCGCTCATTCTGTAAAAGTATTAAAAGAAACAATGGCACCAGTACTATAATAATTGCTAAATAGTTCAGAGGTGGGAAACTGCTTCTTACCTCTGAACTTATATAATTTAATATAAATTCCTTTTCCGGTTTCCCTTGTATATCCCCAATATACCCCTTTTGCTGGATAAGGGTCGTTTATAGAAAAAGAGCACTCTATTTTACGTAGAGTGCTCTTTATTATTCCGCTATTTGCCGGGCAGTAAAACCTCAATTGATTAAAGTTTCACTTTATTATTTTTTAGGCGTTAATCCTAATTTCTTTAAAATATCTGCCAGTGTACCGCTTTTTGATTTTTCTACAGGTGTTTGTGATTTAGATGCATCTGGCCCTTTTTTCAAGAAGTTCTTTTCAACGGAGCGAATATCTTTTTCGTCGACAATACCATCTTTATTAAGATCTCCGTCTTTTACAGTTAGTCCTTTTTTACCATAGTTGCTAGCAATGATTTCAGCATCTTTAATATCGATTACTTTATCACCATTTACATCGCCGGCAAGGTTTTCGTCAGGTCTTGCATAATAATATTGGCCAAGCAACTTACCGTCTTTTTCAGTACCAAGTTTCGTTGTTAGGCGGCTTGTTAAATGTCCTGGCACCTCTACATATAAGTTATAGTCGCGTTTATTAACTGGAAGTCCATTTAGTTTGAAGTATCCGTATTTATCTAGTGAGCCTTCAAACTTATGACGGTAAGAATCAGTCGCATATACTTTTACGCCAAGCTTTGTATAATCGAACTTTTCATCTAAATATCCGCGTTCATTTAAGAATGCACCAGGTTTAATATTTCCTTCTACTAATGAGTTTAAGGACATAACTGAGAATGTTTGATCTTGAAGTACACGCATTCTATTTGGTTCTGATTCACCTTGTTTCCAGTAAACAAAAATTGGTGATTCTAATTGAGCGTTTGCTTCATAAAACTCATCATTTTCTACTTTGAACGTTACATCAATGAACGGGAAATCACCATCTAATCCAGCAAAATTTTTGTCATCGATAGCTCCGCCAACTGTAACAGAGCCTGCCTCTAGTTTCGGTTCATTTACTTTTGCGGTTACCCCTTTTTGGGAAAGTAGCTTTTCAAAAGCAGGATTAAATTTCGCATTTGCAAATTTGAAGTTCTTCTCTAGGAAGTTTACATTAAATTGCCCAGCAACAAATTGTTTTACGTGTTTCGCGTTTAGTGTTACTGTGAACTCGTCATTTTTATATAATTCTTTTTTATCGTAACTAGTTTTTGCATATTGAGCACCTTGCGGGATAAACCAGTAGTTATTTACACCGTTTGGATAGTCAGGACCTGCAGTTGCATAATCGAAAATATATACGCCTGTGTTCATTGGACCTTCCGTTCTGAAGGAGTCAGGTGTAATGCCAACTTTAAAGTCGCCATTTGCATTAATCGGTAAAAACTTATGCAAGTATGGAGAATAGTCATAGTACATAACGCCATTCGCTTCTTGCGTAATGTTTAATCCTTTTCCTTTTAAGTAATCAACGTTTGAATCGTATACATTTCCTTTAATCCATAGTGCTTTTTTGCCATCTTCTACTGTATAATTTTCTTCATTTAACTCGTAAATACCAGGTTTTAATCCAGTTAATTTCACTTCTGGTGGTGTATTATCAATTACAACATAATCACCTTTTACACGTGCTTTCCCAGCCTTATCATAACCGACAAACTCAATTGTGTAGTCTCCTTCTGGTAAGTTGATTTTCTCATTACCGATTGGTTTTGCAGGATCATTTGTAAAAGGATACACTTTTCCATTAAAGAATGAATCTAAGTAGTAATACACATCAGTTTTTAGGCCACTCGTGTTTAATGTTCCAATGAAGCCAAGAGCTTTATTTGTTTTGGAATCTTTTACGATAAGATCTAACGTTTCAAGTTCGCTGTTTAATTGGAATGCTCCGTGAACATACGATTCACCGTATGGATTGAATTTAGATGTATCAGTTGAAATTGCTTTTCTTGATAGTATTGCATTTTCAATACCAGGCTCTGATACACGAATAGAGAATGGGATTTGATATGTTTCTTCTTTATTTTTTGTGTTCGTAATATGAATGTACCCTTCATATCGGCCTTGTTTCACACCGGCTGGAACATTAATTTTTGCTTCAATTTCACCTGTTTTGCCAGCATCAAGAGTAATTGTTTCTGGAGCAGAGATTTTTACACCGTTTGCGACAGCATCGTTAATAGTAGACGATGCTGGTGTATAAGAAATTTCTGTTTTAAATTCTTTTTTCTCTTGTTTATTATGATTAGTTACTTTTATATTTCGTTTTTGTTCAAGAGCTTCACCGTCTTTTTGATAAAACTTACCGAATGCAATAGATCCAGTTTCTTCGGGTACTTCAATTACTTCATCATTTACAACAGTTTGTGTCGTATCTAATACTTTAAAGCTTGTTTCTGTACGAACGGCGTTGTAAGCATCTACTCGCCCAGCTCCAACTTCATATACGGAATATTTTTCTTTTAAATCATTAGCTGTGTTCATAAGAGACGCTTTTACATCGAACGGAGAGTAGTCTGGGTGTTCTTGTAAAATTAGAGCAGCAACGCCAGCGATATGAGGAGAAGCCATAGATGTTCCTTGCATACGCTCATAGGAAACAGCGTAGTTTTCACCCTCTTGCGGGTCGTTAATATATTCAGGAACTGTTGAAAGGATAGCGACACCAGGCGCTGTAATATCAGGCTTAATATCATCATTTGCTGTAACAGGACCGCGTGAGCTAAAGTCTGCAAGATGATCGCCTTCTGTTTGAATGTAATTAATTTCATCGAGAGTTAAGGAGGTGCTACCTTGTTCGATTTGAGCTTTTAGTTTTTCACCTTCTTCTTTCGTTAGGCGGAATGCTGGAATGTATTTTGTACTTTCGCCAACGTAGAAAGGAATTTCTCCATCCACATTGTTATAAATAATAACGGCTTTTGCACCTGCTTGTTTTGCATTAGCAATTTTTTCATCAAATGACAGTGTACCGCGTGCAACGAGAGCGATTTTTCCTTTTACATCTTTTTTACTAAACTCGTCAGGCGTACCAATTCCTACATATTCAATAGGTAAAGTTTGTCCCTTGAAATCTTCTATTTTATCAGTGAAGTTTTTGCCGAATAGAATTAGGTTAGGAAATTGTAATTGTCCAGCATGACCTGATAGTTTCGGTAAGGAAATAGAGCTATCACTTGCTCCAACCGTAATTGCAAATGGTGAAGCACCTGGTGATCCGAGTGTTGATGGATTTGGTCCAGAGTTACCAGCAGCAACGACTGTAACAACGCCTGAAAGCATTGCATTATTAACAGCGATAGATGTTGGATCGAGTGGATTGTTGCTATCATCACCTAACGATAAGTTAATAACGTTCATACCGTCAGAAATGGATTTATCAATTGCAGCGATAATACCTGAACTATCTCCACTTCCGTATGGACCGAGTACACGATAGTTATACAGTTCAATGTCAGGTGCAACACCTTTTACTGCTGAATCAGATTGGTTCTTCTTTTGAGCAGAAACGATACCTGCTACGTGAGTGCCGTGGGCTGTGTAGAAGGAAGAACCACGGTTATCAAATTCAGGAGCACCAGATTGTTGCCATTCTGAATAAGTAGTTTCCATTGGATCTGCATCATTATTAATAAAGTCCCAACCCTTTACTGAGTTTGGGTCTACTTTGCTAGAGTCCTCACCAGGTTTCGCGCGATAGCCTTTATATACGTCTTTTAAGTCAGGATGATTGTAATCAATACCTGTATCTAATACACCAACTTTAATTCCTTTTCCGGTAATGCCCTCACTATGTAACTTATCTACTCCAATTTGCGGGATGCTATCTGTTAGTTTTTGAGGCGCTTTTTGCTCAGCTTGTTTTGGTAAATTTAATTTCACTTCGTAATCTTTCCAAATACGTTTTACAACGCCAATTCGTAACAATTCTTCTACTGTATTTGCTGGTAATGTCATCGCAACACCATTTATCGCATGCTTATAAGAACGTTTAATTTGTACAGACTGGAAGTTTCCTGATTTTACTGATGGGCTGAATTGATAAAGACGTTTTAGTCCTTTTTCGAATTCTTCATGTTCTTGATCAATACGTGCTTTTATATTTTCAGGAGCAGACTGTAATCCTTTTTCTTTTTGTTTTAATTCATTAATCTTTACTGGAGCAGTTTGAAATTCTACGATGATATTTACAGGCTCAGAACTACTCGTATTAATATCTGGTGAAATTGTAAAACCAGGGTTGGCATCTACCGTTTGTAATGCCAGGCGTTGTTCTTTAGAAAGCTTAGATAATATAGAATGAGCATTTGAAGATTCAATTTGGTTAATAGGATTTTCAGCAAGTACATTGAACGGAATAGCAGTTGAAAACAAAACGCCAGCTGTTACAATTCCGGTAACAAAACGATTTTTCTTTTTCATTTATAGGCCTCCGGTAATTTATATTTTTAAAAATTATTTCTCCACGCCAGCTGTTTGCTCAGTATGGAATGTCCAGTTTAGCTGCAGGGAATCACCTTGAAATTTATTTTGATCTCGGTCGTTATCTTCAAATGAGAAGAGGACGTGTAAGTAATCTGTTTCACCAGATTTAATACCATCTATTAAGTTATGACGTTCTAGAGACGTAGCGACATCTTCAGGTTTCATAGTTTTTAATTGTGATAGTTTTGTTTCCCACACAATCTCATGATCATCGTTTGGATTAGATGGCTGTCCATCATTTACTAGAAACTTGACGATAATGTGATCACCTAAATCTTCACCGTCATTATTTTGCTTTGCATCTGTAACTTCATATGATGTTTCAAGTGCTACTTTTGCGATATCCAATGTACCTTTATTTTCAAGCTTGAAGTTCCTTTCAATAAAATCACCTGGTTTTAAATCTTTTACATTAACGATTACACCGCCGAATGTAAGGGATAAGCCAAGTGAAGCGGTGATAATTCCCATTCCTACTTTTTGTTTTAATGACATAAGAAAGCCTCCTAGTTAAATTTGTATAGCAACCGTTCGCAACAAGGATAAATAAGTAAACATAGTAGTCCGCTATGAATTATAGTTACGAAAGATCAGGGTTCTTTATTGAGAACAAGTATATGCTTATGAATTTCGCGTTTCAATAAAAATATGACAAAAAATGTTGAGAAACATTTTTTTATTACAGATTATTTTGTTTTGATTTTGAGTGGAAAATAGCATGAAAAATAGTATAAACCTAATAAAATAAAGGTTGAGAAAAAAATAATAGGAGGAAATATAGAAGTAGAATGAAGCGTTTACAATGAATATTCGTCAAAATTCGATATTTTACACGGAAATGTGAAGAAAAACTAACATTTTTAAGAAAAAAACGAATGTTTTTTATAAATTAACAAGGATATTGCAGTTTTTCGCAGAAATAGTTAAAGTATAAAAAATTCTGTCATCTAAGTGAGGTGAGCATATTGAATGTAATAAATTGTGAAGAAGTGAAACGAGATGAGTTTCATACAGAAAAGTACTATGAAAGTTATAACATCTTTGGCGCGCATGTTGTGACGGAAGATGAGATTCAAGGGGTACGATTTACAGTGTGGGCTCCTCATGCGAAAGCAATGAGTGTTGTTGGGGATTTTAATGAGTGGGATTATGAGCAACATAAGATGCTACAAGTGACAGAAGAAGGCATTTGGTCCTTATTTATACCGCATATTGAAGAAGGAGAAATATATAAATATGCGATTGAAACATTGGCTGGTGACGTCATTTTAAAGGCAGATCCGTATGCTGTATATGCAGAAGTAAGACCGAATACGGCATCTGTAGTTTTTGATATAAAAGGATATGAATGGAATGATAAAAACTGGAATCGTAAGAAAAAGAAAAAATCGATTTATAAAGAAGCGATGACAGTTTATGAATTACATTTTGGTTCTTGGAAAAAGAAAGAAGATGGAACGCTGTACTCTTACAGGGAAATGGTTGAAGAGCTCATCCCGTATGTGGTGGAACATCAATTTACACATATTGAAATTATGCCGCTTGTTGAGCATCCATATGATCGTTCTTGGGGATACCAAGGAACGGGATATTATGCAGCGACGAGTAGATTTGGTACGCCGCATGATTTAATGCATTTTGTCGACGAATGTCATAAATATGGAATCGGTGTCATTTTAGATTGGGTGCCGGGGCATTTTTGTAAAGATGCTCACGGTTTATATTTGTTTGATGGTACACCGACCTATGAATATAAAGATAAAGATGTACAAGAAAATCCAGTATGGGGAACTGTCAATTTTGATTTAGGAAAGAGAGAGGTACGTAATTTCTTAATTTCAAATGCGTTATTTTGGATGAGATATTTCCATATTGATGGTTTCAGAGTTGATGCAGTTGCGAACATGTTGTACTGGAATAAAGAAGGACAAGAGCAAAGTAATGAGCATGCTGTTTCATTTTTAAGAGAGTTAAATGAAGCAGTGTTTGCAGAGGATGAAGATTTTCTTATGACGGCAGAAGATTCAACAGCTTGGCCACTTGTAACAACTCCAACGTATGAAGGTGGGCTTGGATTCAATTACAAATGGAACATGGGCTGGATGAATGACGTGCTGAAATATATGGAGTGTGCGCCTGAATATAGGAAACACATTCATGAGAAAATGACGTTTTCTTTGCTATATGCGTACTCTGAAAACTTCATATTACCGCTTTCTCATGATGAAGTCGTTCATGGGAAAAAGTCGTTATTAAATAAAATGCCAGGTGATTACTGGGATAAGTTTGCTCAGCTTCGTTTATTATATGGATATTTCTTTACTCACCCAGGAAAGAAATTACTTTTCATGGGAGGGGAATTCGGACAGTTTGATGAGTGGAAAGACCTTGAAGATTTAGATTGGAATTTACATGATTTTGAAATGCATCGTTATATGCATGATTACTTTAAAGAACTCATAGCATTGTATAAGCGCTCAAAACCACTTTGGCAGCTTGATCATTCGCCTGAAGGTTTTCAGTGGATTGATGCTAATAATAACGAGCAAAGTATTTTCTCGTTTATCCGCCAAGGGGATAAACAAGAGGATGCGTTAGTTATCGTATGTAATTTTACGAAAGCTACATATGAAAACTATAAAGTAGGTGTACCAGATTTCGAGTATTATAACGAGATTTTAAACAGTGATGCACAGCAATATGGCGGTTCGGGGCAAGTGAATAAGAAACGTCTTAAGACGATTCTAGAACCGTACCATAATCAAGCAGCACATGTAGAGATTACAATTCCACCATTTGGCGTATCCATATTACGACCAGTGAAGACGAGAAAGGGGAGCAAAAAACAAGATGGCTCAAAAACAAAAGTGCGTAGCAATGTTACTAGCAGGGGGAAAAGGTAGTCGATTAAGTGCATTAACAAAAAATTTAGCCAAGCCAGCTGTTCCATTTGGTGGTAAATATCGCATTATTGATTTTACGCTAAGTAACTGCGCAAATTCTGGTATTGAAACGGTTGGGATTTTAACGCAATATCAACCACTAGAACTTCATAATTATATCGGAATCGGCAATGCATGGGATTTAGACCGAGTAAGCGGTGGAGTCACAGTATTACCTCCTTATGCGGAGTCTTCAGGTGTGAAGTGGTACACAGGTACGGCAAGTGCCATTTATCAAAACTTAAACTATTTAAGTCAATATGAACCAGAGTATGTTCTTATTTTATCAGGCGACCATATTTATAAAATGGATTACAGTAAGATGCTAGATTACCATATTGAGAAAGAATCGGACGTATCCATTTCTGTTATTGAAGTACCTTGGGATGAAGCGAGTCGCTTTGGCATTATGAATACAAATGAAGAAATGGAGATTGTTGAGTTTGAAGAGAAACCACAATTTCCAAGAAGTAATCTTGCATCAATGGGAATCTATATTTTTAATTGGTCAATTTTGAAAGAGTATTTAGAGATGGATGCAAGAAACCCTGAATCTAGTAACGATTTCGGAAAAGACGTACTTCCGCTTTTATTGGATGAAGGGAAGAAGTTAATGGCGTATCCGTTTGAAGGATATTGGAAAGATGTTGGAACGGTGAAGAGCTTATGGGAAGCGAATATGGATTTGCTTCGCGATGAAACATCACTGAATTTAAACGATCGTAATTGGCGTATTTACTCTGTCAATCCAAACGAACCGCCTCAATATATTGCTGAAAAGGCGAAAGTAGAAGAATCGCTTATTAACGAAGGATGCGTCATTGAAGGGGACGTGAAGCATTCTGTGTTATTCCAAGGAGTGACGGTGGAAGAAGGAAGTATGGTGATTGATTCTGTCGTTATGCCAGGGGCTAAGATTGGTAAAAATGTTGTGATTGAAAGAGCGATTGTTGGATCAGAAATGGTTATCGAAGATGGAACAATCATTCGTCCAGAAAAGAATGTTGACGATGTAGTATTAATTGCTGAAGGGAAATAGAAAAGGGGGATGAAATGAATGGGAGAAAAAATGTTAGGAATTATTAATGCAACGGGAAGTTTTCCTTCCTTAAAGAAAGTAACAGGGCATCGTTCACTAGCGGCGTTACCGTTTGGGGGCCGTTATCGACTCATTGATTTCATGCTTTCAAATATGGTGAATTCTAGTATTCATAGTGTGGCAGTTTTTACAAGCCATAAAAATCGTTCGTTAATGGACCATGTTGGTTCAGGAAAACAGTGGGATTTAGATAGAAAACGAGACGGACTATTTTTATTCCCGCCAAACTGCCAATGTGACCAAGATGAATTTGGGTCTTTTGCACACTTTAGAAGACATATTGATTATTTTCTAAGAAGCAGAGAAGAGTACGTTGTTATTACGAATAGCCATCTCGTAACAGCATTAAATTTTCAAGCGGTGTTAGAGCGACATATACATACGGCAGCTGATATTACAGAAGTTTGCCATGAAGGGGTTTCGCTTCAAACATACGTGTTAAAGAAACAATTATTGTTAGACTTATTTGAGTCATATAAAGGTGTGGAACAATACAGTTTATTTGATGTAGTGAGAGAAAAGCGCGGGAAATCATTACACATTGCTACATATGAACATACTGGATATGTAGCAATTATTGACTCGATTGAAAGTTACTATAAACATAGCTTAGAAATTTTGCAACCTGCTATTTGGAAGCAATTATTTAAGAAAGAAGCACCGATCTTTACGAAAGTAAAAGATGAGCCACCAACTCGTTATTTAAAGGGTGCAGTCGTGAAAAATACAATGATTGCAAATGGCAGTATTATTGAAGGGGAAGTCGAAAATAGTGTTGTTTCCCGTTCGGTTAAAATTGGAAAAGGTTCAATTATTCGTAACAGTATTATTATGCAAAAGAGCCAAATTGGAGATAACTGTATAATAGACGGTGTTATTATTGATAAAGACGTGAAAATTGGCGACGGTGTCGTATTAAAAGGAAGCGCCGATGAGCCGTATGTTGTAGAAAAAGGAAGCGTACAAAACAGTACGATTAATAGTTATTCCTAAAGAATCAGTGGGGGCTTTTTCCTCCACTGATTAAAGTTTTAATTTAAATGAAAACTCGAAGGGAGGAAGCTGCAAGAGGAGTAATAAAAACTTTTCGCGCAGTGGGACAACAAGTGAATATTTTATTTGCAGTATCAGAATGTGTACCGTTTGTGAAATCGGGAGGATTAGCTGATGTAGCGGGTGCGCTCCCAAAAGAGCTAAAAAAATTAGGAGTGGACGTTCGTATTATACTTCCGAATTATAGTCTCATTCCGCAAAAGTTAAGAGATGGATGTACGTTACATAAAGTAATTAACGTCCCTCTTGGGTGGAGAAATCAATATTGTGGAATTTTAAAAGGTGAGCAAGACGGAATTACGTATTACTTAATAGATAATGAATATTATTTTAAGAGAGATTCTCTGTATGGTCATTACGATGACGGAGAGCGTTTTTCTTATTTCTCAAAAGCAGTGTTAGAGTGTATTCCGCACCTTGATTTTGAAGTGGATGTTCTTCATAGCCATGATTGGCATACGGCTATGGTTAATTTCTTACTTCGTGAAAAGTATCAAGATAACCCGTTATATGAGCGTATTAAAACGGTATATACGATTCATAACTTGCAGTTCCAAGGTGTATTTCCTCCTGAAGTGATGTACGACTTGTTAGAGCTTGGTGATGAATATTTTCATAGTGAGCAGCTAGAGTTTTATGGAAACGTAAACTTTATGAAAGGCGGTATTATTGCTTCGGATCAAATTACAGCGGTGAGCCCGACGTATAAAGAAGAAATTCAATATGAATTTTTCGGTGAGAAGTTAGATGGATTACTGCGAAAATATAATGATAAGCTTAGCGGCATTGTAAATGGTATTGATACGAGCGTATATAATCCAGAAACGGATTCGTATATTAAGGCCCAGTATGATGCAGAGTCATTATATGAAAAGAGTGAAAATAAACGCGCCTTGCAGCGTTATTTTGGTTTGCCAGAAAAAGAGGATACACCAATTATTTCAATGGTAACGAGATTAACGAAGCAAAAAGGTCTTGATTTAGTACGTACTGTATTCCGCGAAATAATGGAAGAAGATATACAATGTATTATTTTAGGTTCAGGTGATTCGGAATATGAGCAATTCTTTGAGTGGATGGCATATGAGTATCCGGAGAAGGTAAAAGTTTATATCGGATTTAATGAAGAATTAGCTCACCAAGTGTATGCGGGAAGCGATTTGTTTTTAATGCCATCGCTGTTTGAACCGTGTGGACTTGGACAACTTATCGCATTAGCATACGGTACGATTCCAATTGTAAGAGAAACAGGTGGGTTAAACGATACGGTACATTCTTATGATGAAGAAACTGGAGAAGGAAATGGTTTCAGTTTCACGAATTTTAATGCACATGACATGCTGCATACGATTCATCGTGCGATTGAATTCTATCATGATAAACCAGTGTGGGAGCAGCTTGTAAAACAAGCGATGACTGAAGATTATAGCTGGGAGCAATCGGCTCTTGCTTATAAGGAATTGTATAAAAGTCTCATGGAATAACATGTAGGTGGTGAAAAAATGTTTACTCATGTTGAAAGTTTTAAATCAACTTTTCTAGAAAAGTTAGAGACGATGTATGGTAAAAGTTTTAAAGATTCTACAACTCGTGATCAATATAATACGCTCGGCCATATGGTACGTGAGTATATGAATAGTCAATGGATTGCAACGAACGAGAGTTATCGATCCGGAGAGCAAAAGCAAATGTATTACTTGTCTATTGAGTTTTTGCTTGGACGTTTGCTTGGAAGTAACATCTTGAATTTAGGTATTCGAGATGTATGCGAGCAGGGGTTATCTGAACTAGGGATTTCGTTACAAGAGTTAGAAGAAGTGGAAGCAGATGCAGGCCTTGGTAATGGTGGGCTTGGACGCTTAGCAGCCTGTTTTCTCGATTCACTCGCATCTTTAAACTTACCAGGACACGGCTGTGGAATTCGTTATAAACATGGTTTGTTTGATCAGAAAATTGTTGATGGTTATCAAGTTGAATTTCCAGAACAGTGGCTTCTTCATGAAAACGTATGGGAAGTAAGAAGGTATGATCAAGCTGTAGAAGTAAGTTATTTCGGCAGTGTTGAACCGCTAGAAATTGACGGGCGTTTAGAGTTTAGGCATACAAATGCAGAAGTCATTATGGCCGTGCCATATGATGTGCCGGTAGTTGGCTATGAGACGAGTACTGTAAATACACTTAGACTTTGGAATGCTGAACCAGTTCCTTTCCCGCAAAACTGCAAAGATATTTTGAAATATAAGCGTGAAACAGAGGCTGTATCGGAGTTTTTATATCCAGATGATACGCATGATGAGGGAAAAATACTTCGTTTAAAACAACAGTATTTCCTCGTATCAGCAAGTTTGCAAAATATCGTTCGAATGCATAGAGAAAGATATGGTGACCTTCGTCAACTACATGAAAAAATTGCGATCCACATTAACGATACACATCCGGTTTTAGCAATTCCGGAACTGATGCGTATTTTACTAGACGAAGAAAAGTTAGCATGGGAAGAAGCTTGGCACATAACGACGCAGACGATTTCTTATACGAATCATACGACGTTATCAGAAGCGCTCGAAAAGTGGCCAATTCACATTTTTAAACCGTTATTACCGAGAATTTATATGATTATTGAAGAGATTAATGAACGTTTCTGTCATGAACTGTGGGAACAGTATCCGTATGAGTGGGATCGTATTGAAGCAATGGCGATTATTGCACATGACCTTGTGAAAATGGCTCATTTAGCGATTGTCGGTAGCCATAGCGTAAACGGTGTAGCAAAAATTCATACGGAAATATTAAAGCAGCGGGAAATGCGATTGTTTTATGAATTTTATCCAGATAAGTTTAATAATAAGACGAATGGAATTGCTCATAGGCGCTGGCTTATGAAAGCAAATCCACAGTTAACAAATCTCATTTCAGAGGCGATTGGAACGGAGTGGAAGAAAGAACCGATTAAGCTTCAAGAGCTACAATTAGTTCAATATGATGCAAGTTTCCAAGAGAAATTTGCAGAGGTAAAACAAGAGCGTAAAGAGATTTTAGCGGAACGTATTCATAATACAATGGGGATTACCATTGATCCAAATTCTATTTTTGATGTGCAAGTGAAAAGATTACATGCTTATAAACGACAATTATTAAATGTTCTTCATATTTTATATTTGTATAACCGTTTGAAAGAGGATGCTAGTTTTACATTTTATCCGCGTACTTTTATTTTTGGAGCGAAAGCATCACCTGGCTATTATTACGCGAAAAAAATTATTAAATTAATAAATGAACTCGCAAGAAAAGTAAATAATGACCCGTATGTCAGTCAATATATGAAAGTTATCTTTCTAGAAAACTATCGAGTTTCTTTAGCTGAAGATATATTCCCAGCAGCGGATGTAAGTGAACAAATTTCAACGGCGAGTAAAGAAGCATCGGGAACAGGTAATATGAAATTTATGATGAATGGTGCGATTACACTCGGAACGCTAGACGGTGCTAACGTTGAAATAAAAGACCGGGTCGGTGAGGATAACTGTTTTATTTTCGGTTTAACAGCCGAAGAGGTTCTTCATTACTATCAAAATGGTGGGTATCGTGCAAGTGATTATTATCACCACAATAGGCACATTAAAAAAGTAGTTGATCAATTAACAAATGGTTTCTTTGCACAATCGGGAGCTGAATTTGAAGCGATTTACGATTCTCTCGTTATTCAAAACGATGAATATTTCGTTCTGCGAGATTTTGGTCCGTATGCTGAAAGACAAGAAGCTGTTGGTAGAGCTTATGAGAACCGAACGAAGTGGCTAGAAATGTCTATTTTAAATATTGCACAGTCTGGTCATTTTGCGAGCGATCGAACGATTTTGCAGTACAGTAATGAAATTTGGGGTATCGGTAATGCAGTTAAACAGTTTTAAAGAGGTTGCTATATTGGGAGATATATTATCGATTTACCAACAAAAATGGATATTAATAAATAAAACGAGCTTAATAAAATTAAGCTCGTTTTATTTATTTTGCTTAAGAAAGAAATGGAACAGTGGTATATATGATACCTGCCCCATCATACTCTCCTGTTGCAAAGTATGAAAATGTAAAGAAACCTGTAACCGTAAAAATTACAATAAGAAAAAGTGCGAAGATAAATTTTAACATGTAAGGTCCCCTCATCCAAAAATAACTTCATACATTATTATAGTATACGAATATTTTATTTCCAATTGTTTACTGGTTAAAAATGAGAAGTCAGACATGTTTTGTATGTTGTAATGGAATGATTATTTGTAATGGATTTTGTGTTTTTTGTAAATGTCATGTTGTGATGGACGTGTGCATACTCCCAATCATGATCATTAAAATTTATGTTTCGGGGAGGGAGAAGTGGGACGACATCGAACAAGTTGACGAAACGAAAGCTACTAGCTACTTGTAGTTTATAATAATTTCGAAAAGCGATATCTCCTACTTTTGGAGAAGCGAATGTATAAAGTCCATACTGTGCGAAGGCAGTATTTATACGTGCATCTAATATGTGTAATGTGGCAAGCGCGCCACCTAGACTATGCCCAGTAGCTAGCAGTTTTTTATGTGCTGGCAATGATACGAGCATATCCATAATAGAATCACGACAAGACTCATAAATAGAGAGAAAACCGTTATGGACATTTCCGCCATTTAAAGCATAAGGATAAGGTTTTTGATTGACGAGAGAATCAATAATCCAATCTGGATCTGTTTGAGTGCCTCTGAAGGCAACAATAATTGTATCCTCAGATTCTAATATAAATCCGAACCATTCTGTTGTTTGAATGGCCTTTCCTTGAAACCCTTGTACATATTGAAAACCATCTGGTATTTCGAAAATGCCATTTTGTTTATATTGTTCATACGTTAACTCACAACAAGAAGCTAACAGTATGGCAGTGTCTTTATCAAAGGATAAAGGAGTACGCATTAAGGAAGCCCTCCTTAAGAAAAAGTATAGTTCAATATATGCAGTGAGGAACTTGATTCATTCTTTTGGAGGTGGGGAATAGCTTGTATCGCTTATCTAAATCAGTGGAGGAAATTATAACGTCAAAATAAAACAGTGCCTGATAAGGGCACTGTTTACTCTTTTTCATCTCAAGGAATCGACTTTTTTAGTTATTCTTAATGAACTGACGCATGCGTTAGTTGCATAAGTAAGAGGTTTGAAAAAATAGCCTGTATATATTTGAACGATGAATAACTTACCTATTTTCTTGTGTTTGTTTACACTATATACAGAAAAATTTGAAAAACAAAACGTATTATTTATCTGTTTGTTTTTGCTTCTTTTTCAAATACTCCGTACGCAATTTTTCAAGTTGTTGCTTTTTATCAAATTTGGCAGGTTTCTGTTTTTCATGGAACTTTGCCACAGCTACCTGACTTTTGGAATCCAATTGATATTTTCCCACTTTGTTCACCTACTTTTCTTGTCTCTAAAGAGAATCTATTCAACAAATATAATATACCTTATTTTCCTGAAGTAAACCTTATTACTTTATTTTAACTGCTTTTTCTCGTTTGTAGACGTAAATTAAAACACCCTTTCACTTTAATTACTGCAAGCAAGGGTGTTTTAATTTTATTATTTTATTAGTTGATGGCCATGCCTACATAAGGGCACAGTTTACTCTTTCCCATCTAATAAACGACCAAGTCCACCTAATACACTACCTTCGCCAGTACTTTGCGCTGCTGGGCTTGTAAGGCGTGCCGCTAAGCGGCTAAGTGTTAAGGACTGAATCCAAACTGTTCCAGGACCTTCTAATGTTGCGAAGAATAAACCCTCGCCGCCAAATAGAGCTGTTTTTACTTTACCGACGAACTCGACATCATAGTTAATGTCTTTTGTCATAGCAACGAGACAACCTGTATCGATGCGAAGTTTCTCACCAGGTTTTAATTCACGTTTATATACAGTTCCACCTGCGTGCATGAAAGCAAGGCCATCACCTTCAAGTTTCTGCATGATGAAACCTTCACCACCGAAGAAACCAGTTCCTATTTTTTTCGTAAATTCAATTCCGATGGAAACACCTTTTGCGGCACAAAGAAAGGCATCTTTTTGACAAACTACTTTTCCTTGATATTCTGTTAAATCTACAGGAATAATTTTACCAGGATAAGGAGCAGCAAATGAGACGTGGCGTTTGCCGTGACCTGTATTTGTAAATACAGTCATAAACATACTTTCGCCTGTAACGAGACGTTTACCAGCCCCCATTAATTTTCCGAATAAACCTCCAGATGGGCCAGAACCATCACCGAAGATTGTTTCCATTTCTATGTAATCTTCCATCATCATCATTGCGCCAGCTTCTGCAATCACGCTCTCTTCTGGATCTAACTCAATTTCAACAAACTGCATATCATCGCCATATAACTTATACTCGATTTCGTGTGCTCTCATTTTTTTCACCTCGTATGTAATAGATACTTATATTGTACAGAATTTAATAGGATTAGAATACTTTAGTTTTGTTAATTTTCAAATAAAGTGGAACCAGCCAAAACTGATTATCAGCTCCCGCCAATCAAGCTGCCCACAAATGGCGGGATAATATATGAATATGGAAATTCAACATTATATTAAAATTATAAAAAAATGGTGGAATGAAAGTGTTCTCATTTGACGTTTTGGATATAGCGTGATATAGTGAAATCACTATTGAGCTACATAATGTGGTACGGAAATAAAGCACGTTGAATTAAAGGCTGTAAGCTTGTTATACATTCATGTCCTTTATATCCACCTTTTCATGTGGATTCATAGTTTCATTTTTATTTAGGAGGTACATGACATGCAAACAGGTAAAGTTAAATGGTTCAACAGCGAAAAAGGTTTCGGTTTCATCGAAGTTGAAGGTGGAGACGATGTATTCGTTCACTTCTCAGCTATCCAAGGTGACGGATTCAAAACTTTAGAAGAAGGTCAAGAAGTTTCTTTCGAAATCGTTGAAGGTAACCGTGGACCACAAGCTGCTAACGTTACAAAAAACTAATTAGCTAGCGATAAAAAGCATTCCGATTTTCGGAATGCTTTTTTTTATTCTTTGGAACTAGATTCATTTGAAGATAATTCACCTTTGAAGGTACGTTCTTCAAAATCATCAAGCATTTGTTCATATTCTTCATGCTCTTCTGTAGCGAAAACTTGTGGGTTTTTCCCGTACATATCCGTACCGATAAAGTTTTCAAAATCCTCCACGTAGCCTACGTTTTCTTCACTATTTACATACATGCCATTATAGTTTTTTGAATCTTGTCTTTCTAAATCAGACGGCGTTTCAGATGTTCCGTAATTTGCGACATCTTGCCACGCATCTTCCGCATCGTACTCAACAGAATTGTCCTCATCATGCTTGTGGAAAGAAGGAGACAACACTTCTTCTTCAACTGGTCGTGTATTCATATTTAACTTATTTGTCGCGTGCTGGATGCATGTTGTAGCAGTCGGCATTGCTTCCAATCTTTCAAATGGAATCTCTTCGCCAGACACTTCGCAAATGCCGTACGTACCCGCTTCTATTTTTTGCAAGGCATGTTTCGTGTCCTCAAGCTGTTTATGCCAAAGTTCAATAAGCCCGAAGTCTTTTTCCCGTTCATATAGCTCTGTAGCCATATCACCTGGATGGTTGTCATAGCTAGACAGTTCTCCTACTGAGTCACGTTCAGAAGCACGATCTGTATTTTCATGAGTTTGTATCGTTTGCTCTAGTTCTTGTTTTTGTTTTTCTAAAATGGATTTAAATTGACCTACTTGTTGTGGAGTTAACATAGTCGTCCACCTTCCTACAATTCAGTTTCTTTACATAGTATGAGCGTTGAGAGTAGGAATTATGAGATGAATTTTAGATATGAAAAAGGAGCCGCATAAGCAGCTCCTTTTATAGAAAGTATCCAAGTAATAATCCGATTCCCATTAGGAAACCGAAGATTGTATTTGTTTTTGCTGTTGCAATCATCGCAGGTACCATTTCCATCGGAATGCTTTTGCCGATAAAGCCTTTCGTCGCTTTAAATGCTTTCGGCGCACTTAAAAATACGATAAGCATCCATGGTGATACGATGCCCACGATAATTAAAGCAATTGTCCAAATGTAGGAAACGATGAACATCGAAGCAAGTACACCAACCGCTCGCTCGCGTCCAACGAGAATTGCTAACGTTTTACGACCGTTTTCTTTATCGCCATCCAAGTCACGAATATTATTGGCTAGTAAAATGGCACCAATTAAAATGGAGCTTGGAATAGATAGTAAAATGACTTCTGATGTTACAGTTCCAGTTTGAATAAAGAATGAAATCCCGATAATAATGACACCCATAAATAATCCGGCTGTCAACTCTCCAAATGGTGTATATGCAATTGGAAGTGGGCCACCTGTATAAAGGTAAGCAACGGCCATACAAACAAGACCGATTGCAGCAAGCCACCAGCTAGAATTTATACAAATATAAACACCTAATAGTATTGCGATGCCGAAAAATCCAAATGCTAAGTTAAGCACTGTTTTTGGCTGAATGCCATCGCGAACGATAGCGCCGCCGATACCAACTGAACCTTCGTGATCGAGTCCTCTTTTATAATCAAAGTATTCATTAAACATGTTTGTTGCTGCTTGAATGAGAAGACAAGCAAGAAGCATCATAAGGAAAAGAGGAAGATGTATTTGATTTATACCTCCGACCTGCATCGAATATGCTGTTCCGATGAAAACAGGCACGAAGGCTGCTGTTAATGTATGGGGACGTAGTAAACTCCACCAGATGCGCCAGCCTGTTTGCTTACTTGGCTTTGGCGCCGTAGGAGAGGAATTCGTTTCGACGTTCATTTCCATGTTGAATCCTCCTTTGGTCACATATTGTACACAACTAAGTGTAGAAAAAGCATCATTTAGTGTCAACGTTTATTTTCTAGGAAGAGAAGGTGGATTTCTCAGAAATGCTAAACGTTGACAGGCCTTTCGTTTGAGGTGTATCTTAAAATCAAGCGTAATTATGACTATTTTTCGCCCATAGGGGGGAGACAATTGTGATTCAAACGAAACAAAAAGGCTTGCAAGAAGTTCTTATTGCAGCCATCAAGCGTGCAACTAACGAAAAAACATTAGTTAGTTTTGTAAAACAAATAGACTGGGTGGATCCGCTTCTGTTCTATGCAGCAGGAAAAAGGATTTCATTCGAAAATAGATGTTATTTTGCAGATCCGGCTCAGCGTGTAATATTTGCAGGAATTGGCTCTGTTTTCACTATAGCAAATTCTTCTCATAAGCGCTTTCAAACCGCTCGCGACGAGTGGGAGAAAGTAAGAGAGAATGCATTTGTCCAAAGAGATGAATATGAATTTGGAACGGGTCCGCTTTTATTTGGTGGTTTTTCCTTTGATCCAGAAAAAGAGAAAACGGACCTATGGAAAGAGTTTAAAGATACGACATTTTCACTACCAGCATTTTTATTAACTGTAAAAAATGAAAAAGCATGGTTAACGATGAATACATTTGTTTCAGCAGCAGATTGTGCAGAAACTCTTTATAACGAAATGATTTCTTTAGAAGAGAAAATTTTGGGAGAGAGTAAATGTGCGCTAAACGGATCGAAATTGACTGTTATTTCTAAAGTGGAAGTGGATCCGAAAGGCTGGATGAAAGCAATTGAAAAAGTACAAGATGAGATGAAGCAGGGGAACGTGCAGAAGGTTGTATTGGCGAGGGAACTAAAAGTAGAGGTGAATCATTCGATTGATTCTGCTCTTGTTTTAGAAGCACTTCGTATTGGTCAACCGGATTGTTACGTATTTTCTTTTGATTATAAAGGAGCATGCTTCTTAGGAGCGACGCCTGAGAGATTAATTCGCAAAGAAGATGAGAAATTTACATCGATGTGTCTCGCGGGTTCAATCGGTCATGGTCATTCTATAGAAGAAAGTAAGCGAAATAGTAATGCGCTTCTTCATGATGAAAAGAATTTAGCTGAACATGGGTATGTTGTTAACATGATCCGCTCGGTACTAAATGAACATTGCAAATACGTTAATATTCCGGAAAGCCCAGGTTTATTAACAACGAAAAACCTAATTCACTTATATACGCCTGTAGAAGCAAAAGGCGATGCGAGTCTTTTAACAATGGTAGAAGAATTACATCCAACACCAGCTCTTGGCGGGACCCCTCGTTTGGAAGCGATGAAACTGATTCGTGATGTTGAATTGTTAGACAGAGGGTTGTATGGTGCACCGATTGGCTGGATAGATGATGAAGGAAATGGTGAATTTGCGGTTGCGCTGCGCTGCGGATTATTAAACGGCGAGAAAGCATCCTTATTTGCCGGTTGTGGTATTGTAATTGATTCAGTCCCACAGCTTGAATATGAAGAAACCAGTTTGAAGTTTAGACCGATGCTTGGTGCTTTGGAGGAATTAATGAAATGAACAATCATATAGAAGCATTATCATATTATTTAGGCGCGTTCGTGGATGAACTGACGCGTCTAGATGTATGTGATGTTGTCATTAGTCCAGGCTCACGGTCAACGCCGATTGCTTTACTAATGGAACAACACGAAGGAATGAACACATATTTACATGTAGATGAAAGATCAGCAGGATTTTTCGCGCTCGGTATTGCGAAAGCAAAAAAACGCCCAGTAGCATTATTATGTACGTCAGGAACAGCAGCAGCGAACTATTATCCAGCTGTATGTGAAGCTTTTCATTCAAGGGTCCCGCTTATCGTCTTAACAGCGGATAGACCGCATGAATTAAGAGATGTGGGTGCACCACAAGCAATGAATCAATTTAATTTATACGGTACTTTTGTGAAACAATTTACAGAGATGGCACTGCCAGAAGCAAGTGAAGCGATGTATCATTACGCTCGTATGACGACGCAGCGTATAGTAGCAAATGCTTGTTTAGCGCCGCAGGGTCCTGTTCATCTTAATTTTCCAGTTCGCGAGCCACTTATACCTGATTTCTCACTAGAAAGCTTATGGGATAAAGGACGTAGTGAATATACAGGAGTAGTTCAACAAGGAAACGCGGTGATGCCGAGTGAATATGTAGATTCTCTTGTAGGGCGCCTTTCACATATGGAAAAGGGGCTTATTATTTGTGGAGATGATAGTCATGCAGAAATCGCAAAGTTTGCAACGCAACTAGCTGAAAAAACTGGCTATCCTATATTAGCAGACCCACTTTCTAATATTCGTAGCGGACACCACGATAAAACGATGGTAATTGACTGTTACGATACATTTTTACGAAATGAACAGTTAAAAGAAACGTGGAAACCGGACGTTTTAATTCGCTTTGGTGGTATGCCTGTTTCTAAATCATTAACCCAGTTCATAAAAAAACAAACGAAAGCAGTTCATATCGTTGTCGATGAATCAGGACAATGGAGAGATCCAGCTCTTGTTGCGACAGAAGTTGTGCAAGCAAGTGACATTGAATTCTGCAAGGCATTAATAGAAAAAATGCCAGTTATGAAAAAGAATGATTGGTCCCTAATGTGGCAACATATAAACGAAAAAACGAAGGAAACGCTTCGTGAAATGGAAACATATGAAACTGCATTTGAAGGAAAGGTTATTACAGATATTGTGCGCGTATTACCAGAAGACGCAACGTTATTTGCGAGCAATAGTATGCCAATTCGTGATACAGACTCATTCTTCTTCACATCGGATAAAAACATCCATGTGATGGCAAACCGTGGTGTAAATGGTATTGATGGAATCATTTCGACAGCTCTAGGAGCAAGCGTTATTTGCGATCCACTTGTATTAGTAATTGGTGATTTATCATTTTATCACGATTTAAACGGGCTGTTAGCAGCGAAATTACATGAATTAAACATAACAATTGTCGTTGTAAATAATGATGGTGGGGGTATTTTCTCATTCTTACCACAGTATGAGAAAAAGGAACATTTTGAATCATTATTTGGAACACCAATTGGACTTGATTATGAGCATGTTGTCAAAATGTACGGCGGTTCATTTAGCCGTGTAAATGGTTGGGAGCAATTCCGAGAAGAAGTTCGAAAAGGAACGACGACAGAAGGTTTACACGTTGTGGAAATTTGTACGAATCGTGATGAAAACTTAACATTGCACCGTACGTTATGGGCAAAAACACAGGACGTAATTACTACATCGTTGCAAGGTGAATCAAAATGAACGTAACGCTGCAAGGTGTATCGTATGAATATGAAGTAGTCGGAAGCGGGGAACCACTTCTACTTCTTCATGGTTTTACGGGAAGCATGGAAACGTGGCGTTCTTTTATCTCTTCATGGAGTGAGCAGTTTCAAGTTATTGTAGTTGATCTTGTTGGGCACGGAAAGACGGAGAGTCCTGAAGATGTTGCGCATTATGATATCCGAAATGTGGCATTGCAAATGAAAGAACTATTAGATTACCTTCATATTGAAAAAGCACATATACTTGGCTATTCAATGGGCGGTAGATTGGCGATTACGATGGCATGTCTATATCCAGATTATGTACACTCTCTTTTATTAGAAAATTGTACAGCTGGGCTCGAAAACGAAGCAGATAGAAAAGAACGTCGTGAAAAAGATGATCGACTTGCCGATAAAATTGAGCGAGAAGACATAGAAAGTTTTGTATCCATGTGGGAAAATATTCCGCTTTTTGAAACGCAAAAACGTTTAGCACAAAACGTACAAGAAGCGGTGCGAAAAGAACGGCTTGCTAACAACCCAAAAGGGCTCGCAAATAGCTTGCGCGGCATGGGAACTGGGGCTCAGCCTTCATGGTGGGATGAGCTGAAAAACTTAAAAATACCTGTTCTTTTAATGAACGGAGAATATGATGAAAAGTTCTTCCGCATATTAAAAAACATCGAAAAATGCGTGTCTGATGCGAAATTTGTCAAAATTCATGGTGCTGGCCATGCAATTCATGTGGAACAACCGGAAAAGTTTGATACAATAGTAAAGGGATTTCTAAAAACTATGCAGTGATACTTTTTTCAGCAAGAAGGAAGCCACGCTTATAGGTGAAATCAGAAATATACAAGGAGGTAGTTGTAATGGGTATTGAATGGGTAAAAGAAGGCAATTACGAAGATATTATTTATTCAACATACAATGGTATCGCAAAAATTTCGATTAACCGTCCTGAAGTACATAACGCATTCCGTCCAAAAACGGTAATGGAGTTAATCGACGCTTTTGCACAAGCTCGTGATGATGCAAATGTTGGCGTTATCATTTTAACAGGTGAAGGTGGACGTGCATTCTGTTCTGGCGGCGACCAAAAAGTTCGCGGTCATGGCGGATATGTAGGTGACGACCAAATCCCACGTCTAAACGTATTAGACTTACAACGTCTAATTCGCGCAATTCCTAAACCAGTTATCGCAATGGTAGCAGGTTATGCAATCGGTGGAGGACACGTACTTCATATCGTATGTGACTTAACAATCGCTGCAGACAACGCTGTATTCGGACAAACAGGTCCTAAAGTAGGAAGCTTTGACGGTGGATACGGAGCTGGTTACTTAGCTCGTATGGTAGGCCACAAGAAAGCTCGCGAAATTTGGTACCTATGCCGTCAATATAGTGCTGGGGAAGCACTTGATATGGGCTTAGTAAACACTGTAGTACCATTAGAAGAGCTTGAAGCAGAAACAGTACAATGGGCACAAGAAATTTTAGCAAACAGCCCAATGGCACTTCGTTTCCTAAAAGCTGCATTCAACGCAGACACAGACGGTCTAGCTGGTATTCAACAACTAGCTGGAGATGCAACGTTATTGTACTACACAACTGACGAAGCAAAAGAAGGTCGTGACGCGTTCAAAGAAAAACGCAGTCCGGACTTCGGTCAATTCCCTCGTTTCCCGTGATCAAACCAAAAGCGGAAGCGGCTCGCCAATAAAGTGAGACGCAACGAAAAGGTCAAACCGGAAACAAAACAACTAAGAGACTTGATATCATATCAAGTCTCTTTCTTTCATGAAAGGAGAATGAATGATGGAGACGATGCCAAATTGGTTAATGCAACGTGCATTTTTAACACCAGATCGCACTGCAATTGAAATAGAGGAAGAGAAAGTTACTTTTGTGCAGCTGCATGAAAAAGTAGTATCTGTTTGTGAACACCTCACGCATGTTGGAGTGGAGCGAGGGCAAAAGGTGGCTGTTCTGATGAAAAATGGTATGGAGATGATTACAGTTATTCACGCCCTATCTTATGTAGGTGCAGTAGCTGTGCTTTTAAATACGCGTCTTTCAAGAGAAGAGCTACTTTGGCAAATGGATGATGCTGAAGTTGTTTGTTTAGTAACGGATCAAGATTTTGATGCTAAAGATGTTCCTGTTTATTCATTCGCCGAAGTGATGAATGGACCAAAAGAGGAAGCCTCTATACAAGAAGAGTTTTCTTTAGAAGAAGCGATGACAATTATTTATACGTCTGGGACGACAGGCAAACCGAAAGGCGTTATTTTAACGTACGGCAATCATTGGGCAAGCGCAGTCGGTTCGTCGCTTAATTTAGGACTTCGTGATGATGATTGCTGGTTAGCTTGTATGCCGATGTTCCATGTTGGCGGGCTATCTCTTTTAATGAAAAATATTATGTACGGCATGCGCATTTTACTCGTTCCGAAATATGATGCTGATTTTATTCATAAGGCACTTCAAACGAGAGGCGTTACGATTATTTCTGTCGTTTCTAAAATGTTAACTGATTTATTAGAGAGACTTGGGGCAGAGACATATCCATCTTCTTTACGATGTATGTTACTTGGCGGAGGACCAGCGCCGAAACCGTTATTAGAAACGTGTGTAGATAAAGGAATTCCTGTATATCAAACGTACGGTATGACAGAAACGTCTTCGCAAATTTGTACGTTATCCGCGGATTACATGTTAACAAAAGTAGGGTCAGCCGGGAAACCACTATTTCAGTGCCAACTTCGTATTGAAAAAGATGGCGTAGTAGTACCGCCGTTAGTAGAAGGCGAGATCGTAGTAAAAGGACCGAACGTAACAGGCGGTTACTTTAACCGTGAAGATGCGACGCGAGAGACTATTCAAAACGGATGGCTTCATACTGGCGACCTCGGTTATTTAGACGAAGAAGGGTTTTTATACGTATTAGATCGCCGCAGTGATTTAATTATTTCTGGCGGAGAGAATATATACCCAGCTCAAATTGAAGAAGTGTTACTCTCCCATCCGGCAGTAGCGGAAGCTGGCGTTGTCGGTATGTCTGACGACAAATGGGGACAAGTACCAGCTGCTTTTGTTGTGAAAAGCGGGGCGGTAACAGAAGAAGAAATTCTTCATTTTTGCGAGGAGAAGTTAGCGAAATATAAAGTGCCGAAGAAAGCATGTTTCTTAGAGGAATTACCACGTAACGCTTCGAAAAAATTGTTAAGACGAGAGTTAAGACAATTAGTGGAGGAGATGTAGGTGGAAATAAAAAAAGCGACACTGTATATAACGGAAATGCCACTCGTAATCCCGTTTGCTGCAAGCTACGGGACTTACGAAAAGCGTGAGAGTATCGTTATTGAATTAGAGGATACGGACGGGTACATTGGATTTGGGGAAGTCGTTGCATTCTCTGAACCGTGGTATACGGAAGAAACGGTGAAGACAGCGCTGCATGTACTGCAAGACTTTTTAATACCTGATTTATTAAAGACTGAAATTTCTCATCCGAATGAGGTGCCGGGTCTATTTCAACATATAAAAAGAAACCGAATGGCAAAAGCCGGAATAGAGGGGGCTGTTTGGGATTTATATGCGAAGCGTCAAAAGAAATCGCTAGCGACAGTACTTGGCGGAACTAGTCATGAAATTGAAGTCGGCGTTGTAATTGGCCTTAATACGATTCCAGTTATGTTAAAACAAATCGAGAAGTACGCGGAAGAAGGATACGAGCGTTTTAAAGTGAAAATAAAGCCAGAGCATGATTACGAATTATTGAAAGAGATTCGTAAAGAGTTCCCAGGTATCCCGTTAATGGCTGATGCAAACTCAGCATATACATTAGGGGATACGGAGAGGCTGAAACGACTAGATGAATTCCAATTAATGATGATTGAACAACCGTTAGCGGATTACGATTTTCTTGATCACGCGGAATTGCAAAAGAAAATTGAAACGCCGATTTGTTTAGATGAAAGTATTCATAGTTTAGAAGATGCACGCGTTGCGATTACGCTTGGCAGCTGCCAAATTGTGAACATTAAACCAGGGCGAGTGGGCGGATTAACAGAATCAATCCAAATCCATAATTATTGTATGGAACATAACGTACCCGTTTGGTGCGGTGGTATGGTAGAGATGGGGATTTCACGAGCGCAAAATGTTGCTCTTGCGTCATTGCCTAACTTTACGATTCCAGGAGATATATCTGCTTCTAGTAGACATTGGGAGCAGGATATTATTTGGCCGGAAGTGATGCTTGAGGGCGGGAAAGTGATGGTGCCGCAAAGCGTTGATGCTGAGTATGAAGTAGATCGCGGAAGATTGGAAGAAATTACGAAGCAGCGGATTGTGTTTGAGCGGTAAATGGAAGTTTCATTAGGATGCCCGCAAATAGCGAGAGGATTTTGTCGTTCATTGTCGGTAAGTCGATATATTTCAATAATTGCTGATATAATTTGAGTTACGGTCGATATAATTGGAAAATCGCTGATATAATTTTATTTACCAAGGTTACTCTAACGAGTAGCCTTTTTGTATTGTACAAATTGGATAGACTAGTTTACAATCGAGCGTATAAAAATGGAATGAAAAAGGGGGAGTAAAATGAAGCGCATTTCAATTTTAATAGCGGATGACGAGGCAGAAATTGCTGATTTAATTGAGATACATTTAGAAAAAGAAGGGTACCATGTTGTGAAGGCAGCGGATGGGGAAGAGGCGGTTCATATTATTGAAACGCAGCGAATCGATTTAGTGGTTTTAGATATTATGATGCCAAAAATGGATGGGTATGAAGTGACGCGTCAAATTCGGGCGAAGCACCATATGCCAATCATTTTCTTAAGTGCGAAAACGTCTGATTTTGATAAGGTGACAGGTCTTGTGCTAGGCGCAGATGATTATATGACGAAACCTTTTACACCGATTGAATTAGTTGCACGTGTAAATGCACAATTACGCCGATTTCTTACGTTAAATCAGCCGAAAGTAGCGGAGAATAAATCTGCTTTAGAGGTAGGCGGAGTCGTGATTGATCCTGAGCGAAGAACGGTAAATGTGTACGGAGAACAAGTTGAATTAACACCGAAAGAGTTCGATATTTTATATTTATTAGCGAGTCACCCGAAGAAAGTGTACAATGTGGAAAATATTTTTCAGCAAGTATGGGCAGATGATTATTATGAAGGCGGAAATACAGTTATGGTACATATTCGTACGTTGCGGAAAAAACTTGGGGAAGATAAAAGAAAGGATAAATTAATAAAAACAGTGTGGGGAGTAGGTTATACTTTTAATGGCTAATATGATGAAAAGTTTTCGATTTAAAATGATTGCCTTATTTGCGTTAAGTATGGTGCTTGCAGCAACTGTAACTTATATAATTTATAAAGGATTGCAGCTGTATTATAAAACGATGGTTCGCTACGAAGAGCCTTTAGCACAATTTAGGTCAATGGTAAGGGAATTTGGAGACATTAACTTCTTTTTAATTTTCTTTATTCCGTTATCTATTATCTTTTTCTTCTTTTTGACAAAACCGTATTTAAAATACTTTGATGAAATTTCTAATGGGATTCATCATCTTGCGAACGGTAACTTTACGAATAAAGTTCAAGTTTCATCAAATGATGAGTTTGGAAATATCGCGCGTGAAATAAATGTTGCAAGTGAAAAGTTAAAAGAAGCTGTTGAAAGAGGAGATTTTGCTGAAAGTAGTAAAGATCAGCTCGTTGTGAATTTAGCTCATGATTTAAGAACACCATTAACATCCGTGTTAGGATATTTAGATTTAATTCTTAAAGATGAAAATTTAACAAAAGAACAAATTAAACATTTCTCCACAATTGCATATACAAAATCGCAAAGACTGGAAAGTTTAATTGATGAGCTATTTGAAATTACACGTATGAATTATGGCATGCTAAAACTAGATAAAAAGCCGATTGATATAAGTGAGTTGCTTATACAGTTAGAGGAGGAATTGTATCCGTTATTAGAAAAACATCATTTAGAAGCTAGATTGAATGTGGATCCTCATTTACCGATGCACGGTGATGGAAAATTGTTAGCTAGAGTATTTGAAAACTTGTTAACAAATGCCGTTCGTTACGGGTATGATGGACAATTTGTTGATATGAATGGGTATGTTGATAATGGAGAAGTTGTCGTACAAATTATGAATTACGGAGATAGCATCCCGGAAGAAGATTTACCGTATCTTTTTGATATGTTTTATACAGGTGATAAAGCAAGAACTGAGAACCGTGGCGGGACAGGCCTTGGACTATTCATTGCGAAAAATATTGTCGAGCAACATAACGGTACGATTTCTGCTGAGAGTAATGTAGTTAGAACAATGTTTGAAGTGCGATTGCCAAAAGACGAGAACGTAACAATTTAATAAAAATTTAAACTTTACCCCACTTTTTATTTTAATAGTTTTTTCTATTCTATACGTAAGTTACGTTAAGGAGGAACTAGAAATGAAAAAGTGGGTATTTATTTCTTTTTTTATAGCATGCACAGTATGTGTAGGCGTTTATATATCACCGTTATTTCAAAAGGAAATCGATGTTAAAATTGTCGGGAAAGATGAGCTAGTAAAGGCGGCAAACACTGAGAGGAAAGAGATTACGAAGGAACAAATTTATAAGGGTGATTTATTATTAGTTAACAGGGATTATCCAGTTAAAAAAGATAGCATTAGGTCTGATATTATAAATGTAAATCATAATAGTGAATTAGTGAGAGGCTATGTAATATTTGATAGGAATCTTCGTTTATCAAAGGATGTTGTGAAAAAGTTTTTGAACGTTGTCGATGCGGCTGGAAAAGAAAGTGTTAACCATTTTTTGATTAGTAGTGGTTATAGAGATTTCCAAGAGCAAAAACAGCTATATGAAAAAATGGGATCTGATTATGCACTTCCAGCAGGATACAGTGAACATAATTTAGGATTATCACTGGACATTGGGTCTACTCAAAAGAAAATGGAGAAAGCGCCTGAAGGAAAATGGATTGAAGAGAACGCATGGAAGCATGGCTTTGTATTACGTTATCCGAAAAATAAAAGTAACATTACAGGCATTCAATATGAGCCATGGCATATACGTTATGTAGGCTTACCTCATAGCGCAATTATGCAAAAAAAGAATTTCACACTAGAGGAATATTTAGAGTTTTTAAAAGAGGAAAAAGAGGTTTCAACTGAAGTAGAAGGTAAGAAATATACTGTTTCTTATTATAAAGTTTCTGAGAATACGAAAGTGAACGTTCCAGCAAACAAGCAGTATGAAATTTCCGGGAACAATATGGATGGGGTTATTGTGACGGTTCAGGAATAGAGAAAAAGGCTGTGCCATTTGGGACAGCCTTTTCTTATATAAGAAAGGAAGTGACGTTTTTTGTCGGTAAATCGATATTCTTTGTCGAATCGTTAATATATTATAAGTTATGATAGATATAATTGAAAAATCGTTGATATATTGTAAGTTATGATAGATATATTCAAAAAATCGTTGATATAATTTCCTATACTATTAGCATTTTGGAGGAGCATCTTTTTATTCGCTTTTAAACATTATAACGTTATATTTACTTCTCCCTTTTTTTGTGTTACGCTAAACGTGTGAAAGAGACATAAAATGAAACTTTAATGTAAGCGTATTCTTACGGCTTCTTATAGAAAAGGGTGGAAGTACAATGACAGAACGATTCGTACTACGTAATGTGAAACGTGTGAACGGGGAAGAGATTGACATTGTAATTGAAAATAATAAAATTGCACAGGTGACGAAAGCTGGTGCTGGTGAGGGTGGAAAGGTTCTTGATTACTCTGGTACTTACGTATCGAGTGGCTGGATTGATTTACACGTTCATGCTTTTCCAGAGTTTGATCCGTATGGCGATGAAGTGGATGAAATTGGTGTTAAGCAAGGGGTAACGACAATTGTTGATGCGGGTAGCTGCGGAGCTGATCGCATTGCAGATTTAGTAAAAAGTAGAGAACAGGCAAAGACAAATTTATTTGCCTTTTTAAATATTTCTCGCATCGGTTTGAAACGAATTGATGAATTATCCAATATGGAATGGATAGATAAAGAGAAAGTGATAGAAGCAGTAGAAAAGTATAAAGATGTAATCATTGGGTTAAAGGCGAGAATGAGTAAAAGCGTCGTTTGTGATAGTGGAATTGAACCGCTGCATGTAGCGCGCTCTTTATCCCGTGAAACATCATTACCGATTATGGTACATATCGGTTCAGCGCCTCCTCGCATTGAGGAAGTTGTACCTCTTTTAGAAAAAGATGATGTTATTACACATTACTTAAACGGGAAAGAAAATAATTTATTTGATGAAGAAGGCAAACCACTACCTGTGTTACTAGATGCAGTGAATCGCGGCGTACATTTAGATGTTGGTCACGGTAATGCTAGTTTTTCTTTTAAAGTAGCAGAAGCAGCGAAGCGTCACGGTATTGCCTTTCATACAATTAGTACAGATATTTACCGAAAGAACCGTATACACGGTCCAGTGTATAGTATGGCTCACGTTCTTTCGAAATTCCTTTACTTAGGTTATCCGCTAGAAGAAGTGATTGATGCGGTTACGAAAAATGCGGCAGAGTGGCTTAAGAAACCAGAGCTTGGCCGTATTCAAGAAGGCGATATTGCAAACTTAACTTTATTTACGGTGAAAGATGAGAAGATTACGTTAATCGATTCAGAAGGGGACCAGCGCATTGCTAAAAAAAGAATTGATACAAAAGGGGTTGTAATTAATGGGTCATTCATTGAATGCTAAGTACGGATTAAAAAGAGTAATTAATGCGAGCGGTAGAATGAGTATTTTAGGTGTATCTGCTCCTACAGATACAGTAATGGATGCGATGAAACATGGTGGACAAAATTATGTGGAAATTGCTGATTTAGTAGATAAAGCAGGAGACCATATTGCGAGAATTCTAGATTCAGAGGCAGCGGTCGTTGTGAATTCAGCATCGAGCGGAATTGCGCTTTCTATCGCTGGTATCGTTACAGAAGGAAATCGCCGTAAAAGTGAAAGACTTCATCAAGAAGTAATCGCGAAAAACGAAGTGATTATGTTAAAAGGTCATAACGTTCAATACGGTGCTCCTGTTGAAACGATGATTTACTTAGGCGGCGGTAAACTTGTAGAAGTTGGCTATGCAAATGAAGGGAAAGCAGAGCATATTGAAGATGCAATTGGTGAAAATACAGCAGCGATTCTGTATGTGAAATCACATCATGCAGTGCAAAAAAATATGATTTCTGTTGAAGAAGCATGGGAAGTTGCGCAGCGAAATAAAGTACCGCTTATCGTGGATGCAGCAGCTGAAGAAGACATTCAAAAATATGTGAAGTATTCAGATCTTGCTATTTATAGCGGTTCAAAGGCGATTGAAGGACCTACTTCTGGTATTGTTGGCGGGAAACGAAAATATATTGAGTGGCTGAAAGTGCAATTACATTGCATTGGAAGAAGTATGAAGGTTGGGAAAGAAACAACTTTTGGTTTACTTCAAGCACTTGATGAGTACGGAGTAAAAGAAGATAAGAGCGAGCAAGAAAAAGAATTGCTACAAGTACTTATGCCGCTAAAAGAATTAAATGGTGTAAATGTAACGATCGTTCAAGATGAAGCTGGAAGAGCAATCTTTCGAGCTCGTATTCATATTAACGAGAAAGAATTAAATAAATCAGCAAAAGATGTTGTGACTGCATTACGCGAAGGGGAAATTGCCATTTATACACGTGATTACGGAGTAAGACAAGGATTCTTTGATATTGATCCACGTCCACTTCAAGGTGATGACATACATGTGATTGAAGAAAAATTGAGAGAAATTGTAGGGGGAAACTAAAATGACAAACATTCAAAAACGTTTTTATAAAGGCCGCGTAGCATTAAATGTATTGGCAAACAATATCCAAAATGCGAAAGATATTTTTGAAGCAGCAGAAGGATATGTAGTAGTAGGTGTTTTATCAAAAGATTATGCAACTGTAGAAGAAGCTGTTACAGCGATGAAAGCATACGGAAAAGAAATTGATGACGCTGTATCAATCGGACTAGGCGCAGGAGATAATCGCCAAGCGGCAGTTGTGGCTGAAATTGCGAAGCATTATCCTGGTAGCCATATTAACCAAGTGTTTCCTTCAGTTGGAGCGACACGTGCAAATCTTGGCGAAAAAGATAGCTGGATTAATAGTTTAGTATCGCCAACAGGAAAAGTAGGTTACGTAAATATTTCTACTGGCCCAATTAGTGCGGCTGGAGAAGAAAAAGCAATCGTTCCAATTAAAACAGCGATTGCACTTGTACGTGATATGGGCGGAAATTCATTGAAGTACTTCCCGATGAAAGGGCTAGCCTATGAAGAAGAATATCGTGCAGTTGCGAAAGCTTGTGCGGAAGAAGGATTCGCATTAGAGCCAACAGGCGGAATTGATAAAGAAAACTTCGAAACAATTGTACGTATTGCGCTTGAGGCAAATGTAGAGCAAGTTATCCCGCACGTGTACTCTTCTATTATTGATAAAGAAACTGGTAACACGAAAGTAGAAGATGTGCGTGAATTATTAGCAGTCGTGAAGAAGCTAGTTGATCAATATGCGTAAGAAAATTGCAGCGTTCGGCGAAGTAATGATGCGCCTGCAAGTACCTGGATATGAATTGTTGTCGCAAGCTAACACGTTAAATTACTCATTTTCAGGTACAGGTGTGAACGTTGCAGCGGCACTTTCTCACTTAGGGCATGAAGGGCTTCTTATTTCAACTTTACCGGAAAATTCGGTTGGAGATGCAGCTGTATCTTACATTCAAAAGTTAGGAATTCAAACTTCTCTTGTTTCAAGAGGTGGTAAATATGTAGGTATGTATTTTTTAGAAAATGGATTCGGTGCACGTGCAAGCCGCGTTACGTATTCGAATCGACTAGAAAGTAGCTTCAATACGGCGTCTGAAGAGATATACCAATTTGAAGAAATTGCTAAGGAAATTGATATCGTTCATTTTTGCGGTATTACACTTGCGATGAATGATACGGTGCGCCATCATATGAAGTCTTTAGCGAGAGCAGTTAAAGAAAACGGAGGAACCGTCGTTTTTGATTGTAATTATCGTCCATCACTTTGGGGAGAAGACGGATATGAACAGGCAAAACCGCATTATGAAGAAATGCTGGGACTTGCTGATATCGTTATGATGAACGAAAAAGATGCAATGTTTGTTTTAGGAATAAAAACCGAAGAAACGGAGCGAGAGGCGCAACTTGTTGATCTTATTCCAAAGGTAGCTGAAACGTATCATATCGCTACAATCGCTGGTACTCATCGCTCTATTAACAGTGATAATACACATTCGCTTCGCGGGTTTATATGTAAAGATGGAATGTTCACTTTTGCAAAAACACTTACGTTTTCTGTATATGATAGAATAGGTGCTGGAGATGCTTATACGAGCGGAATTATTCATGGCGAGATAAAGGAGTTCGCACCAGAGAAAGCTGTTTCATTTGCGTCAGCAGCTGGAATGCTAGCACATACAATCGTCGGTGATACGCCAATGTCATCAGAGAAGGATATACTTCGGGCAATGACGGCATCAGTAGGTGATGTAGAAAGGTAGTGGGTGTAACGGTGAACGTAACGAGAAAAAAAGGACCATTATATTTGCAAATAAAAAATATTATTCGTGATCGAATATTGCATGGTGTATATGCGATTCATACGAATATCCCTTCCGAACCGCAGTTAGAAGAAGAGTTCAAAGTGAGTAAAATTACAGTGCGAAATGCGATTAAAGAACTCGCTCAAGAAGGATATTTGGAAAAGAAAAGCGGTAAAGGAACGAAAGTCATCCGCAATACTTCTGCGACAAAACTGTCAAAGGGTAAGAAATTTACTGAAGTGTTAGTGGAAGAAGGATATAAAGTACAGAAGAAATTGCTAAAAGCAGAAATTGTGCAGAATGAAGAAGGAACAGTGCCATTTCGATTATTCGGTAAGGAGAGTTTTCGTATTGAACGTTTATATACGTTAAATGATGCACCGTACATTCATTATACGCACTATTTCTCAGCAGGAATGGCAAGTTCAGATTTATCGGATTTTGACTTGCAATCGCTTTATGATTTAGTTGAAGACCGAGGTATTCATTTAGAAAACTTCAGAGATGAATTCGCAGTTGGACTCGCGCCTAGTTTCGTTGCAGAAGCGCTAGGTGAAAAAGAGGGGACAGCGCTATTAAAACGCATGCGTTATTCTTACGATGAAGTTGGCGAAGTAATTGAATATAGCGAAGGCTACTACAATACAGAAATGCAGCATTATGTAGTGAATTATGACGTATAAAAAAGAGGGGATTTTCCCTCTTTTTTTATAAAGTAAGGAGAATGGGAGATGGATATATACTTATTAATTGTCACGTTACTTGCAATTGCGATTGTTATTTTAGGGGTATCATGGTGGAAATGGCATGCATTTATTAGTTTAACAGTTGCGAGTTTGTTTTTAGCTATCATGTCTGGACTGAACTTAACGAAAATAGTGACTGCCTATGAAACTGGTGTTGGTAGTGTACTAGGGCATTTAGTTGGTATTTTAGCTCTCGGAACAATTTTAGGGAAAATGATGTCCGATTCAGGGGCCGGCATGCAAGTGGCAGATTTCTTTATTCGATTTTTCGGTGTAAAGAAACTACCTTGGGCTATGTTATTTGCAGGATTTGTTATAGGGATTCCAGTGTTTTTTGAAGTGGGGATCGTCATTTTATTACCACTTGTTATTTCCATTCGAAAAACGACGAAGCAAAATATATTATTAATTGCGTTACCTGTCATTGCAGGATTATCTATTGTTCACGGGCTCGTGCCTCCGCATCCAGGGGCGATGACAGCAATCGGTATTTATAACGCGAACTTAGGAAAGGTACTTTTATATTCATTAATTATCGCGTTACCAACAGCCATTATCGCAGGACCGATATTTGCAAAGTGGGTACATAAAAGGGTGATACCTGAAAATGAACCAGAGCTTATTCGGGTTACGACTGTCTCAACTGATTTGCCAAGTCGTAAAGTTTCATTCTTTATTATTTTACTACCAGTTGTATTGATGATTTTATCAGTAGTTGCACCATATATTTCATTACCGAAAAAATTGACTGAATTTTTCGTATTTATAGGAAGTCCAGTAATCGCCTTACTTATTTCATGTTTCGCAGCATTTTATTTACTTGGTATCAAACAAGGTATTAATAAAAAGATGATTAAAAAATTAACAGATGAAAGTTTATTGCCTGTCGGTTCTATTATTTTAATAATTGGTGCAGGCGGTGGATTTAAACAAATATTAATTGAAAGCGGCGTTGGAACAGCTATTGCACAAATGGCAGAACATATTTCGTTATCACCAATCGTATTAGCTTTCATGGTAGCTGGTTTAATTCGAATTGCAACAGGTTCAGCTACAGTAGCATTAACGACAGCAGCAGGGATTGTTTCACCAGTTATTCAGCACATGTCTGGTGTGAATTTAGAGCTTCTCGTTATTGCAACCGGTGCAGGTTCATTAATGTTTTCTCACGTAAATGATGCAGGGTTCTGGCTTGTAAAAGAGTATTTAGGTTTGACGGTGAAGGAAACGTTTAAAACGTGGACGGTACTCGAGACATTGTTATCATTTATTGCATTTGGTTTTGCTCTTTTGTTGAATATGTTTCTTTAAAAGATACCTAAATAGGTATCTTTTTTTTGATTAAGCCCAATTCCTAAAACAAGCCCGTTTTTAGGTAAGCCAAGCTTCCTATTCGCCCTGAAAACATAATATAAATGGAATCCCCTCATTTAGAGCAAGGTGAACTTGTTATGAATGATACTGAAGGAGGAATAGGGTAATGAGCGAAAAGTGTGAACACAGACATGATGATTGTAACCGCAGACATGGTTGCGGAGGCGGTTTTGCGCTTCTAATCGTATTGTTTATTTTATTAATTATCATCGGTGCTAGCTGCTTCGGCGGAGGCGGCGGTTGTGGCTATGGTGGTTATGGCGGTTATGCTGGCGGCTACGGCGGATATTGCTGCTAATTATTAAAAACTATTGAAAATAGCCTTGTGCATATTGCACAAGGCTATTTTATTCATATTTTTATATGCTGTGATAATTTATTAATGTAAAGAGAACGGATTAAGAAGAAGAAAATGATCTCGATAATCCCGAAAAAGGTGAGTACGATACATGTCTCTTTTAATAAGGAGAAAGAAAACATGCTTTGTAAAAACTTAACCGCAAATAATGTGTGAACACCAGCAACGATATAAGGAACGAAAAATAAAATTCCTAATTGAATCGTTGCAGAGCGAAACATTTCTGATTCAGTTAAGCCAAGCTTTGTAATCGTAATATACTTTTGTCTTTCAGTTGTTAAGTCATTATACATACGGAAATATAAAACACTAGCTGCTCCGATAAAGAAAATAAAGCCGAGAAATGCCCAAATAAAGAATTGAGCGACTGCATTTCCTTTACTATGAACGAGTTCATCCGTAGCTGTATAAATATAAAATGGTTTAATGAAATCTTCTTCATTTTTATGTGCTTCATACAAGGTTTCTGCATCATGATTTAAGCTTTTTAATATATTTTTTGTTGGGACAATTGCATTTTCCCAATTTTCCACGAAGTAGTTATAGACTGTAATTGTTTCAATATGAGGAATCATATTTTCAATTACTTCATCTTGCATCACAATTAAGTGAGGTAATGCAAAGGGAGGCTCAATTCCTCTATTAATAAAACCTTTAATTTGAAATTCCTTTTTATTAGAGCCAAGTGTAATCGTGTTCTGCTTCGCAAATGGGTTAGACACGAGATTTAATAACACTGGTGAATAGCGAGAAATATTATAAACTTGTGAAGAATCGAGAGTGATTTTTGGTCTGTTTAATTGCTGTGCTATTGCGTTATAATCACTCATTTTCATAATGGCAATTGATTCTTTTGAAGCTGTATCTTTTAAAACGGTAAACTTATATTTGTCATATTGAAAATTAGCATTTGTAAGTTCAGTTTCAATCGTAGTAATATGCTTTTGTTCAAATACATTAACACCTTCTGATGTATAGGTGAATGGTATTGGATATCGTTCTAGTATGGGTGCTTTCGTATTATTGTTTGCAGCAAATAACCCGATAATAATTGTAAATGCAAGTGCAGATAGCATAGAAACAATAAAGAGTACATTAATATTACTGCGTGTACGAGAAACTAAATCTGAAATCCATAACATATTTATTTGTTTTAAATAAAACTTTCTTCGTTTCTTTAAAATATAGATAAAGAGAAGAAATGTTTGTGAAAAAAATAAATACGTCCCAACTACTACAAGCGGTAAAATAGATAGCATAATTAAGAATACAGATCCATTTTGTGCATTTTTTTCCGTTATGTAGCCTTGCGGATAACCAGCAATATAATAGCATAGTCCTAAACAAGTTAAAGCAAATAGTGAAATCAGTATAGATGGTTTTTTTTCGCTCTTCTCTTTGTTAACGCCCTTAATAAGCTTCGTTGTTTTTCGAGTACGAATAAACATTGGTGTAAATGTAGAAACGATTAAAAATAAGATGATAAACGTTACGGTTGTAACGATAATCGCTTCTGTTGGCCAATATAAATAGAGACCTTTCGCGTTTGTTAATTTCGAAGTGACTAATAAGAAAAAGTTAGAAAATACAAGTCCACCTTGAATGCCGATAAAGATAGACAATATCCCGATTATCATATTTTCAGTAAATAACAGTCTCTTTAATTGTCTCTGTGAGATACCGAGAATGGTGAGTATCCCGAATTGGTGCTTCCGTACATTTAAAAATGTTCCAATTGAATATAAGAGAAAGAAGAACGAGAACATAACAATCACAAGCTGTGCTGTACTAGCTAAGTTCATTAGAGGATCACGTTCTTGGAAACTTTGTACACTTTGTAACCGCGGGTGATACGCGTATACAGTAAATGAAAAGAAAACCATGATAGAAAACGCACTACTTACAAAGTAGGCGAAATATGCTTTCGAATTACGTGAGACATTTTTAAATGCGAATTGCCAAAATGTCATCCACGTCTTCCTCCTAATAATGCTAAAACATCTAATATTTCTTGATAAAATTTCTCACGGTACAATCCGCGGTGTAGTTCATTGTAAAGCTCTCCATCTTTAATGAAAATAACACGGTTACAATAACTTGCTGCAAACGGATCGTGCGTAACCATTAAAATCGTTGCATCTTCTTCTTTATTTAATTTCGTAAATAGCTCCATTACGTCAATTGCCGCTTTTGAATCTAAGTTTCCTGTCGGTTCATCGGCAAGTAGAAGTGAAGGATGATGAATGACAGCACGTGCTACTGCGGTACGCTGTGCTTGTCCCCCGGAAACTTCAAAAATACGCTTGTCCAAAATATGATCAATTCCAAGCTTTTTTGAAATGTTATCAAGCTTTTCATCCATTTCTTTTAATGGAACATTATCTAATGTTAAAGGTAGTACGATATTTTCACCGATTGTTAGTGTATCTAGTAGGTTAAAGTTTTGGAAAACAAATCCTAACTCTTGGCGGCGGAAAATAGCTAACTTCTCTCTACGAAATGTGTGCGGTTTTTTTCCGTTAATCACGACATCACCAGAAGTCGGAGAATCGATTGTAGAGATAACGTTTAAAAATGTAGATTTCCCGCTACCAGATGGTCCCATAATGGCAACGAATTCACCTTTATCCACGTGTAAATTTATATTTTTTAAAGCAGTATGAGGGACTTTTCCCTCATATACTTTTGAGACGTTTTTTATGTGTAATACTTCTTCCATAGTAATCACCTTTCTACTTTTTAAAACTTAATGTGTTGTGATAATTTTTGCATATAAAAGGAACGAATTAAAAGGAAAAATAAAATTTCAACTGTTCCAAAAATCATAAGTACGACTGTAATTTCAGCGAAGAACGAGAGATGTAATATTTCTTGTAGCATCTTTGTCGCAAACATCGTATGGATTGATGCCATAATGTAAGGCACGAAGAAAAGAATCGCAAGCTGAATTGTCGCTGAACGTTTCATTTCAGTCTCAGTTAAGCCAATTTTCGTAATCGTTATATATTTTTCTTGCTCATTTGTTAAATCTGTATACATTCGGAAGTAAAGAACACTACCAGCACCGATAAAGAAAATAACACCTAAGAAAGTACCAATTAAGAAGAATGAGGCAACATTTAGTTTTTTCTTATATAGAGAATCGCTCGCTTCACTTGCATGGAAAGGTGGGTGCTCTGCTTGAATTGCTGCATTATCGTTATCGATTTTTGTTATAAACGATGAACCGATATTATGTGCTTTTTCCCAATCCGTAACTTTGAAGTTATATACACTCATTTGTTTGGAAACTGTGGATAAGGCTTCTACATTTTCATCAGATAGTATGAGTAATTTGTATATTAAGCTGTTTGGGAATGGGCTATAACTTTTATATTCTTTCACTTGTAGTTGTAAATTGTTTTGAGTAAGTGTAAGAGTATTTTTCTGTTCTTTATTATGAAGTGTTCCAATAACTTGATCATCTAAGTCTTTCATAAGAATATAAGATTCATTCTTATTTACCGTGAGCGTTTCCCAATTTAAAGTCTTAGCAAGTACATTATAGTCACTTTGTTTAATTGCGTAATAGAGCTGCGTGTTATCTTCAGCTGAAGATACTTCATATATATCCGTTTTAAATTTCGTATAAGTAAAATGCTCTTCATTAAATTTCTGCTCTAACCAGTTTAAATGTTCATCAGCTAATGTATTTTCAGTATGCGATAAATACGTAAACGGGAAAGGGTTTTGTCTAATCGCATCAAACTTTGTAAACTTCCCGAATCCATATAAGAATGTAATCATTGTAAAAGCGAGCGTCGATAGCATCGCTACAATAAAGAGCATGTTAATGTTTGTCCGAATACGTGATGCTAGATCGGAAATCCAAAGCATATTAATTCGTTTCATATAAAACGTTCTTCGCGTTTTTAAAATACGAATAAGTAAAAAACTAATTTGTGAAAAGAAAAAGTATGTTCCAGCTGCAATAAGCGATGGGATGACAAATATACTAGAGACGGCATATAAAAGCCCAATGATGTCACCTAGCGACATAAAATACAACGGATTTGCGGCTAACGCATATCCACATATTAAACACGTCGCACCAAATAGAGAGATGAGCACGGATGCTTTTCTTTCTTTTTGTTGTGTTCCTTCTTTTAAAAGACGTACGGCTTTTCTCGTACGAATGAGCATCGGTGTAAAAGATGATACGAGAATGAAGAGCCCAAGAAAGATGATGATAGTTAAAACGATAGCACTTGTAGGCGGATATAAATATAAACCAGGTACGTGTGTAATTTTGGCGGTAACTAATAAAAAGAACTGTGAAAAGACAACTCCAAGTTGAATGCCAAAAAATATAGAAAGAGCACCAATTAACATATTTTCTATAAATATGAGTCGCTTTAATTGTTTTTGAGATATGCCAAGTACTGTTAAAATCCCGAACTGTTTTTTTCGTACTTTTAAAAACGTCCCGATTGAATACAGTAAAAAGAAAAATGAAAAGAACACAATGACAACTTCTGAAATTGTCATTAATATGTTCAGAGAATAATTTACGTCTGTCATATGCAATTTAGGATGAAATAAATAAACTGCAAATGAGAAAAAGATTGCGATGGAGAACGCACTGCTTACAAAATAGGCGAAATAAGCTCTGGCGTTTCTTGTGACGTTTTTAAATGCAAACTGCCAAAATGTCATTCACCTAAACCTCCTAATAGGGTGAAGATGAAGAGAGTATGAGAGATACTCTTTTCATCAAGTTTGTTTTAAATATTTTGTCCACTCGTGTAATGTGATAATTTTTGCATATAAAGTGAACGAATGAATAAGAAAAATATGATTTCAACGAATCCAAAAATAATAAGAACGGCTGAAACTTCTTTGAACAGAGATAAACCAATTACATCTTGTAGCATTTTTGTTGCGAACATTGTATGAATGGATGCCATAATGTACGGAATGAAAAATAAAATACTAAGTTGAATGGTTGCAGATCGTTTCATCTCTGTATCTGTTACACCGATTTTAGAAATCGTTATATATTTCTCTTGTTCGTTCGTCAAATCCGTATACATTCTAAAGTAAAGAACGCTACCAGCTCCAATGAAGAAAATAACTCCTAAAAATGTCCCAATTAGGAAAAATGCAGCACTGCCTGATGTTATTTTGTATAACGATCCTGCTGATTCAAAGGAACGAATAAGAGGTCCTTCATACTGGGATTTATTTCGATCTTTTTGCACTTTTTCTATAAAATTATCAGCAATTTCATATGTCTGTTCCCAGTTTTGAATTTTGTAATTGTATGCTGATATATGTTTTATGGTGTTAGGTAAGTTATTTACGATAATATCAGGCAACACTATCGTTTGATATGAAAAGTCAGATGGGATTGCGTTTACATGCTCATAACCTTTTACTCGTAATTTCGTATTTGTACTAGAGAGTGTAATGTAATCTCTTTTGTAGCTTTGCTCAAATTCGTTGAATATGGTGATATAAGATGTCCCTGTTAGCACATATGCTTCGTTATCATCCATAAATAGTTGTTTCATTCGTAAAGAATCTGCAAGTTTGTTATAGTCACTTTGCTTAATTGCGTATACGTCATTATAAATAGCTATATCTTTATCTTCTTTTAGTGGTGTTTCATATATATCAGCTTTTATTTGTTGATAAGGGAAATGCTCTTTTTGTAATTGTTGTTCAAGCCAATTTAAATGCTCTGTAACAAAAGGGTTCGCATCATAAGAAAAATAAGAAATTGGAAAAGGAGAAGTTCTATTCACCTCTAGCTTAATAAATTTCCCGAATCCATATAGAAACGTAATCATTGTGAAAGCAATTGTAGATAGCATCGCTACAATAAACAGCATATTAATATTCGTTCGAATACGGCTCGCTAAATCCGAAATCCAAAGCATATTAATCCGTTTCATATAAAACTTCCTTCTTTTCTTTAAAATATAAATAAGTAAGAAACTAATTTGTGAAAAGAAGAAATATGTTCCAATTGTAACAAGCGTTGGGATAACGAAAATACTTGAAACCATATATATAACACCGATTTGCGGGCTTACTGATACGAAATATTTAGGATTTCCAGCTAACGCATAACCACCAAATAAACAAATCGCACCAAATAATGAAACAAGTATGGATGGTTTTCTTTCTTTTTGTTTTCCACCATTTGTTTTTAAAAGGTGTACTGCTTTTTTTGTACGAATAAGCATTGGTGTGAATGTAGATACAATGATAAAAAGACTAAGGAAAACAATGGTTGTTAAAATAAACGCGTTAGTAGGCCCGTATAAATATATTCCTGGAACATGGGTAAGTTTGGCTGTTACTAATAAGAAAAATTGAGAAAAAACAACTCCAAACTGCATGCCGAAAAAGATAGATAAAATCCCGATTAACATATTCTCCATAAAAATAAGACGATGTAATTGTTTTCTCGATATTCCTAAAATGGTCAAAATACCAAATTGTTTTTTTCTAACTTTTAAAAAAGTACCAATGGAATATAGTAAAAAGAAGAAAGAGAAAAATACAATTACTACTTCTGAAAATATCATTAATGCTGAAATTTCAGAGGTCATGTCAAAGTTTTGTAATTTCGGATGGAATAAGTAAACAGCAAACGAAAAGAACACAGCAATGGAAAAGGAGCTACTTACAAAGTAAGCAAAATAAGCTCTTGAGTTGCGCGTGACGTTTTTAAATGCAAATTGCCAAAATGTCATAGATTATACCTCCGGCTAGAAGATATAGAAGTAGTTGTATTGCAAAAAATGTATGAGAGTGAGTTCTCATACATTTTGCTTGCATATGTTACGATCATGCCTCGGTCACCTTCTCCGTATGTTCTGCTTGATTATTTGCAGCGTTGTGGAAGATGATTTTAATCGTCGTTCCTTTACCAACTTCAGAATCTAGTTTGACAGAGTGACCTAAATAATCACAAATTTTACTTACAATATAAAGTCCCATACCAGTAGATTCTCCGAACGCGCGACCGTTTTTCCCAGTGTAAAATGGTTCAAATACTCTTCGAATATCTTCTTGCGGAATACCAACACCTTCATCGCGAACTTCTAAAATAATATCTTTTCCGTTTCGGTAAGCAGATAAGAATACTTTCTTTCCGCGTTCCCCAGAGTAACGAACAGCATTTGTCATTAACTGATAGATGATAAATTTTAGCCATTTCGCATCAGAAGCAACTTTTAAATCCGAATGGACTTCTAAAACAGGGAAGACACCATTACGAATGAATAGTTCTTTTAATCCGTTAATATTTTTTGTTACTGTATCTTTTAATGAAATTGTCTCAACATGGAAATCTTCATGGAAGTTATTTAGCCTTGCCATATATAAAGCCATATCGAGTCCTTGATTTAATCGTTCTAATTCTTTTTTGAATTTCGGAATCAAATGCTCATCTTCCATTTCGAGCACCATAAGCTGCATAACGGATACAGGTGTCTTCATTTGATGTACCCAATGGTTAATAAATAATTGATGTTCTTGTTGTTTTACTTCATACGATTGTAGTTCTTTTTGGAAGAGGCGGTACTGCGTACGCACGAGTTCATTGACACCGTGAGGCATCGGAGCAGTCGCTCTTTCAATAAACGCATCTTCCATTTTTTCTGGTTGCTCACTTAATCTATGGTACATTCTACGATTGCGAACGTAACGATAAGCGAGGAAACAAATAAATAAGTATAAACTTAAAACGACGAAGTAAAATTTATTGTTTTGAAATCCATCTACTGCATCATAAAGAACGAAAATGATACCGAAGTTTAATACGTACAGTAGGAAAAATGCAAAATGATCACGTAAAAATAGCTTCATGCTTATTCACTCCAAGTTGCGTTAAAACGATACCCAAGTCCACGTACTGTTTCAATAGAGTTCTCAATGCCAAGCTCATTAAACTTTTTACGAAGACGTGTAATGTTTACGTTTAATGTATTTTCCTCAACGAAACTTTCGTCATCCCAAAGCGCAGCTAATAAATCTTCACGGCTCGCTGTACGAGGGAATTTAGATAATAACATTTCTGCTAAAATTGCCTCTTTCTTCGTTAAAAGAACTTGTTCAGATCCAAAATGAATTTCTGGACGTTCAGGGAATAGTTTTAAACCTTCTACTTCAACGATACGTTCAGAAATATTTGGTGCATAATCACCGTAAATACGGCGTAATTGTCCTTTAATTTTTGCCATTACAACGTCGTAGTGGAATGGTTTTGTAATGTAATCATCCGCACCGCTTTCAATTGCCATAATTTGTTCCATCTCACCAGCACGCGCTGAAATGAAAATAATTGGACAAGTAGATTCATGACGAATTTGACGGCACCAGTAGAAACCATCGAATTTCGGTAAGTTTACATCAAGTAAAACAAGATGTGGTTTCACTGCGTTAAACGATTCCATAATATCATCGAAATTCTCCGCTACCACAGCCTCATAACCGTACTTCTGAATGTGAGATTGCAGTAATGATGAAATATTTGGATCGTCTTCAACGATTAAAATTTTATACATATGTATATTCCTCCTCAAAAAAACAATTGTAGCTATAGTGTATCATGTGTTTCAAGTCTTTTCATTATGTTGAAAGATAAGCTAGTAAACAGTATAGGTTAAAAGTGAGAAAAGTAAAAAGGGCGCTGGATGAAATTGACAAATAACGGTAATTGGTTTAATATTTAGATAAATATCTAAATGTCTAATTATCGAAAGGAAGAAAGACATTGAATCAAGCATTCAAAGCATTAGCAGATCCAACAAGGCGAAAAATTTTAGACTTATTAAAAGAAGGCGATCTAACCGCTGGTGAGATTGCTGAACATTTCAATATGACAAAACCAAGTATTTCACACCACTTAAATGCACTTAAAAATGCTGAACTTATTCAAGATGAAAAGAAAGGGCAATTCGTTATGTACTCTTTAAACACAACGGTCTTTCAAGATTTATTGACTTGGGTGTTTACATTTACGAATAAGGGGGAAGAGGGGAAATGAAAAAGCATCTTTTTGCAATCTTATTAATTGTTATAACTTGTTTAGCTTGGGCGTTTGCTTGGCCACATTTACCGGATACAATTGCAACGCATTGGAGCGGCGGTAAAGTAGATGGATATTCTTCTAAATTGTATGGAATGCTTTCTATGGTTGGAATTATGATTGTTTTATATATTTTTCTAAACGTGTTACCAAAGATTGATCCAAAGAAAGCGAACTACGAGAAGTTTTCTAAAGCTTTTATGATGATGAATAACGGGATACTACTGCTACTATTTGTAGGGAATATAGATATTATTACAAGTGGATTAGGATACAATTTATTCATTAATCGCGTGCCGGAATTATTAGTGGGTATTTTATTTATAGTCATCGGAAACTATTTACCACAATGTAAACCAAACTACTTTGTAGGTATAAAAACACCGTGGACATTAAGTAACGAAGAAGTGTGGAGAAAAACGCACCGTTTTAGCGGAAAGGTGTTTGTTGCATTGGGGATCATTATGATTTTAAGTGTTTTTGCACCAGTGGCGTGGAAATCTTTCGTAATGGTTGGAATTATTATTGGTGCAGTAGGATTAACGATGGGATATTCATATATTGCTTATAAAAAAGAAATAGGGGCCTAATAAAAAATTATGGGGGAGAGAGGATGAAAAGACACGTAGTACCATGGAGTTTAATTATTGGCATTGCAATTGGATGGTATATTGTATGGCCATATTTACCAGAACAAATTCCACGCCATTATAATGCAGCAGGAGTAGTAGATGGATATTTTTCTAAAATAGAAGCAAGTTCATTCTCGATAGGTAGTATGGTAGTGCTCTATATGATATGGCTAGTTTTTGGATTCATAAAAGATAAGTCTACACAGCAATCCAAAGTTCTTTCAGCGATTAATTATGCCATTCTCTTTATCGGATTTGGATGTAACATATTTGCACTATTAGCAGCGTCTAATTATATTGCATCGGGCTCAATTGCATTTAATTTTGGACTTGGAACATTGTTTCTTGTACTAGGTAATTACATGCAACAAACGAAGCCGAACGGGTTAGTAGGCATCCGAATGGACTGGACATTAGAAAATCCTGTAGTTTGGAGAAAAACACATAGATTTGCTTCGAGGGTATTTGTAATAGGTTCACTTTGTATATATGCCGGGGCTTTGCTTCCAGATCCATTTAATATTTTTATGGGGATTGGAATCATATTAATATGTATTATCGTATCAACAATAAAGTCATATAGTATTTATAAAGAAGAGTTGAAAATGTAAATAAAGCTGCTTTTCCTTTTAGGGAAGAGCAGCTTTGTTTTTTTTTATCACTTCTTCAAAACCGGTATCCAAATTTCACTTTTAAAGTTTGGAGAAGATATATCTTTCTGTTCATTCCACAATATTTCCGGTCCTTCCGCTAGTTCATAGTTCGAAGAAGGGAACCATTCAGAATAAATACGCCCCCACACATTTTGTAATGCATCAGGAAATAGACCGACAGCTTCAAATATAGCCCATGTTGAAGCTGCGACTTCAAGTTGCGCGAATTGCTCTGGACAATCCTTTGTTGTGGCTACTCCAATATAGTGATCAAGTTCTCCTTTTTCCTCCATTCTTCCTTCAGAAAAATTAGTAGAAGCACTAATAATTCCAGTAGGTTCAATGTTCGAAAGGGACTTTAATGTTTGAATAGACTCTGGGTTTAAACTTTTCCACATAGAAGCAATTTCTTCATTTACACCGTTAAAAACGATTGGTACTCGTTTTGTAATACCTATAATTCGAAATGGCTCTTTTTCTTCAATTCGATAATTCATTTCATTTCCTCCTTGAATGGATAATTGGAAGGTCATTGGTGAATAAGCCTTCAAAGAATGGCTACTATTTCGGGCTTCTGAAGGTGTTATACCGTGCAAGTTTTGAAATGCACGAGCGAATGAATCTGGTGAGTTGTATCCATATTTTATAGCGATATCAATGACTTTTACATTGCTGTTTTTTAGTTCAAAGGCAGCGAGAGTAAGACGTCTACAGCGAATATAATCAGATAGTGATATACCTGCTAAAAACGAAAACATTCTTTTAAAGTGATACTCAGAACAAAGAGCTAGCCTCGCAACTTCTTTAAAATCAATTTCATTCGTAAGGTTATCTTCAATATAGCGCATTGCAGCATTCATATTTTTAAGTGAATCCATATTATGACCTCCTCTGTACATAGAATAGCAGGAACGAAATAGCTCCATCCGACATTTCGTGCACAACTTTGTAGGTGCATTTTTTACCTTACAAAATTGTAATGTTCCTGTAAGGAGAATGAATGGATGGTATGATATCCCAATGTTATAGTAACAAAGTACTTTAATTCATTACGTTAACTTTTTGATTTCTTTACTTATGTGCCTTACATAACTGTCATGTTTGTGTAAGAAACATCGATAGTGGCAAGAGTAGAGAGTGTATATAGTTGAAAATAGAGAATAGAAGAAATGAGGGATGTCGAGATGAAAACAGTATTAGAAGCAAAAAATATTGAAAAAGTATATGACACGGGTGGTAATAAATTTGCAGCGTTAAAAGGTATTAACTTACAAGTAAAAGAAGGTGAGTTCGTTGGAATTATGGGACCTTCTGGTTCTGGTAAGACGACTTTACTAAATGTTCTTTCTACAATTGATAATGCGACGAACGGTGAAATTTTAATTGATGGAAAAGATATTGTGAAAATGAATGATGATAAGTTAGCATTATTCCGCCGCGATCATTTAGGCTTCATTTTCCAAGATTATAACTTATTAGATACGTTAACAGTGAAAGAGAATATTGCTTTACCACTTGCGTTATCAAAGGTGAAAGCGAGTGAGATTGATCGCCACGTTCTTGAAATCTCAAAGAAATTTGGCATTGATCATATTTTAAGTCAGTTCCCATATCAAGTATCTGGTGGACAGAAGCAGCGCTGCGCAGCATCACGTGCAATCGTTACGAATCCAAGTATGATTTTCGGGGATGAGCCAACTGGAGCGCTTGATTCTAAATCTGCAACAGATTTACTTGAAAGTATGAAGTCATTAAATGAATATGATAACTCAACAATTTTAATGGTAACGCATGATGCATTTGCAGCAAGTTATTGTAAACGAGTTATTTTCATTAAAGATGGTGAACTATATAAAGAATTGCACCGTGGTGAATCAACGCGTAAACAGTTCTTCCAAAAAATTGTTGACGTAATGTCTTCTATTTCTGGAGGTATGGCTGATGACCTTATCTAGCATTGCCCTCCGCAACATACAGCGGAACTTTAAAGACTACTTTGTATATTTCGCATCTATGATTTTTAGTATCGTTATTTATTTTACATTTAAAGCACTGCAATATAATTCACAAATGGAAAAAGCAGCAGAAGCTTCTAAAAAGATTAGCGGAGCGTTCCAAGTTTCCAGTGTGATGCTTATCATTTTCGTAGCAGTGTTCATTATATATTCGAACGGATTCTTTACACGTAAACGTAAAAAAGAAGTTGGCTTATATTCGTTATTAGGTATTCGTAAAAGACAAATTGGTAAAATGCTCTTTTATGAAAATATGTTAATGGGATTAATGTCTTTAATTATCGGTATTGCGATTGGTAGTGTCCTTTCGAAATTATTCCTTGAGTTATTAGTAAATATGATGGGATTAAATTTAAATGTTCATTTTGAAGTACCGATGGCTGCCATTATTGATACAGCAATTATTTTCTTTGTGATTATTTTATATACATCACTTCAAGGATATCGTTTAATTTATCGCTTTAAGTTAATTGAACTTTTCCGCGCAGAACGTGAAGGAGAAGCAATGCCAAAAGGATCTGTCATCATGGCATTAATTTCAGTTTTCTTAATCGGTTCAGGTTATTTTTTAGCGCTAATGTACATGAAAGCAGTTATGTATGCAGACTTTATGGTCGTTGCATTATATATTTTATTAGCGACAGTAGCAGGGACTTATTTACTGTTCATGTTCTTCACAGTATTTGTATTGAAACGTGCAAGAAATAATAAGTCAGCATTTTATAATGGTATGAATATGGTAACGACATCGCAGTTACTATATCGTATTAAAGGAAATGCGAAATCATTGGCGACAATCGCTATTTTAAGTGCAGTTACATTAACAGCGGTTGGTACGTCAGTTACGATGTATTACAACACATTTACGCAATCAAAAGTTGCTGCGCCGTATAGTTATTCCTATGAGAAAAAAGATGCAGCATTAGATAAAAAAGTAAATGAAATACTTGCTGGAGAGAAGAATAATCACCCAGTCACATATGAATCAGAAGTTGAAATGATTCCTGTGAAAGGAACATTTAAAGGTGAAAGAGCTGATCAAGTTCTGAACACACACTATAATGTTACGAATCAGTACCAGCTTATTTCTCAATCAATCTTTAATAAACATGTGAAACATTTAGATGTAGAACCTGTAAATTTGAGTGCGAATGAAGCTTTCGTATATGATAGCTTATATATTGAGAAACTTGATTTTGGTCCTCTTTATACAGGAAATACAGCTGTATTCCCTGTTGGAAATGAGTCAAAAGAATTAAAAATTAAAGGTGTAAATAATAGAAGCCTTACAAATTTAAATGAACTATTTGTAATCGTTCCTGATAAAACATATGAGCAAGTGAAACAAGTAAACGAAACGCGTACTGTAAAAAATATTGATGTAAAAGGTGAGCGAAATAGTAAAGAGTTAACAGCAAAATTAGCAAGTATTATGCCAGCTGGAGAATCAGAAGTTTTAAAACCATTTAACGATTTCTATACAGGATTCCAAATGGGGCTTGAAACGACAGGCTTAATGATGTTTATTGGGTTATTCTTAGGATTAGTATTCCTATTAGCAACAGGCTCAATCATTTACTTTAAACAATTAACAGAAGCAAGTGCTGACCGTGATCGTTACATTGTCCTTCATAAAGTTGGTGTAACGAAGCAAGAAATGAAGAAAGCTATCGCAAAACAAGTAAGCTTTATCTTCGCTATTCCGTTAGTAATCGGTATTTTACACAGTTTATTTGCACTAAAAGGTTTATCAAATATATTACCATTTGAGATTATGATTCCGCTTCTCATTAGTATTGGAGTATACGGTGTCATCTATATTGGATATTACTTCTTAACGGTTCGTTCTTATTATAAGATCGTGAGTGTGAAGTAATAAGGGGCAGCTATCGCTACACGCGATAGCTGTTTTTTTTATTCTTCATAAAATCTTAAGAAACTTCCTCAATTTTTATTAAGAAACGATAGTTATACTTAGACACAAGTTAAAAACTATCGAACGAATGAGGAGAGGTTTACATGCAGCTCATTACATTTTTACATGAATTTATAAAGCATCCAAAACATACTGGTGCAATTGCGCCAAGTTCAAAAATATTAGCAAAGAAAATGGTCGATGTAATTGATTTTAATAAAGCGAAATGTATTGTAGAGTTAGGGCCTGGCACAGGGGTTTTTACGAAAGAGATTATGAAGAGAAAAAAGAAGGAAACGATATTTCTTCTTATTGAAATTAATGAAGTATTTTTCAAAGAATTAAAAAGAAAGTTTAAAGATGAGCAGAATGTCATTGTTGTACACGGTTCAGCTGAAAATATAAAGAAGTATATGGAGGAGCTCAATATAGAATGCATTGATTACGTTTTATCAGGGTTGCCTTTCACTTCTTTACCAGAAGAAGTTTCAAAGCGCATTTTAAATAATGCGATGGAAGCGATACATGAGAATGGTGAGTTCATTACATTTCAATATTCACTTGTGAAAAAAGGGTTTATACAGCATTTCTTCCCTGAAATTACACTAGAAAAAGTATGGCTCAATTTCCCGCCAGCCTACGTCTTTAGTTGCAAAAAAGAACTAAGGAGAGCATATGCATAATGGAATTACATGAATTATTATCTTATATTGAACAATACGGTTATTGGGCTTTATTTTTCTGTTTATGGTTAGGGATTATCGGTATGCCAATTCCAGATGAAATGATTGTTATGAGTGGTGGTTTCGTATCTTCAGTAGGTATATTAAGTGTTGTTCCTTCATTCGTATTAACATATTTAGGTGTTGTATCAGGGCTTTCTTTAGGATATATATTAGGGAAGTTTTTTGGAACGAAGGTACTCCATAAATTAATGAAAAAGAAAAAAGCGAAGTATTTGATGAAATCACAAGAAATGGTTGATAAATACGGACAGTACGCGTTAGTTACAAGCTATTTCATACCAGTTGTAAGACATATCGTACCGTATTTAGTTGGGATGAATAACATGTCATTTCGGATATATGCTTTGTATTCCTATACGACAGGATTTGTTTGGACACTCGTTTATTTTGTGCTCGGTTCTTTATTTGGACAACATATTGAAAGGATTGTAGCAGCTGCGATAGAGTATGGTTTGTATTTTGGCGGGAGTATTGCATTGATTGTGAGTGTGTTTTATTTTTACAGACAAAAAAGAAATACAGTGATGAGTAAATAAAGGAGGCGGCAGCCTCCTTTTATTATTAATATGGCTTTATTTATCGAAGTGCTGATGCAAAGCCCTGTGACATTAAGAAAAAGTTAAGAAACCGCACGAGTTTTTATTAAGAAATGCTCTCTATACTTAGAAAGGTCTTATTATGCAAAAAGATATTTTAAAACTATTAGATAAAAAGCAAAGTAACTATGAATTTCCTGCATTTGATAATGAATATATGGATATTTCGCAAGTGAAATTCTCTCTTTTCTTTAAAGATACTAAGGATTGGTTAATGGTGTTTCAACTTGTTGGTGTAGGTTCATTAGGTGTATGTAATGATATTCAAGTATATGGAGATAGAATTACTCATTCAATGGGTGATGATTGCATTTTACAATTAAATGATGGCAATTATGAGTTGTTTGATGATGAAGGTGAATTTATGCCGAATATTTATAACGGCAGTTTAAAAATTCGTGAGCATCATTTTGAATATGAATTTACAGAAGAGGATTATATAAATAATGGAATAGAAGTACAAACGACAGAGCATTATCCAACATACTTTATGCGTATGCTTGCTACTAATGAAGAAGTTAGAACATTATTATGGTGGAGTAAAGAAGAGATTTTAGAAGAGTTCGGTTTAGAAGGTAATTGGGAACTAGCGTATGAAACGGAAGAATGGAAACATGTTGAAGACGAAAAAGTAAGTGAAAATGAATTCTTCCAATCAGTAGCCTCTGCAATAGAGAAGAAAGATCCAAGTGTTATTGTGAATGAAAATGCTAATACGCATTGGAGAAATTGGGTAGCGTTTGATTGTGACTGAAAAGGATAGGAGAAAGAATAACAAATGAAAAGAAGAAGAAAATCCGGAGAAAAAGTACAAATGCATCGTTTTGCACTACCTCTATGCTACGGAAGTGAAGCGCCATATTATTATTACGAGGTAGCGCCCCATGAAAGAGAGGGACGCTTCCATTTAACATCGGATCTTTGTGTAATGGATGATGAACATTATTTTATTAGAGGATGTTTAGAGCTTCCTATCATTGATTACCACGAAAATTTCATATGGACTGTTTGGGTATCACTTAGTAAAGAAAGTTATGATGAAGTATTAGAAAAGTGGGATGAGAGAGGCCGAGAAAATAGTGATCCTTATTTTGGTTGGTTATCTGTAGAAATACCATTTTATCCAGAAACATTAAATTTAAAAACAAATGTACATATAAGAGAAGTTGGAACGGCACCGTATGTTGAATTAGAGCCAACCGAGCATCCTTTAGCAATCGAACAAAGAAATGGAATTACTTTAGAGAGAGTTAAAGAAATACAAGAAATGATTCAAAGACATAGCTAGATTAGAAGAGAAAAAACGAGTGCTAGCACTCGTTTTTTTCTTTACACAACCGCAGGATTATAAATCATCGTAAAGTGTCCTGGTAATAATTCAATGTGACAAGGTGTATGAAGCGAACTTTCTCCATCTGTATCTACTTCTTTTTCTTCTTTCGTTTCAATATGAATGGATTTTGCTTTTACGTGGAAGATGTCATTTTCATTTGAATCCTCGAATAGTTTCTTTCCGATGTAATCTTTAAATGCTTGAATACCTGTTGATTTGACTACGAAAATATCAAGTGTTCCGTCATCACATTTTACGTTCGGAATAAAGGATGGAATACCACCAAGATATTCACCATTTCCAACCATGACAAGGACAGCTTCGTCTTCATATACTTGTCCGTCATAAGTAATTTTTACTGGGAATGTTTCAGCATTTTTTACAGTTCGAATTGTGCTTAAATAGTAACCGATTTTACCAAGCTTTGCTTTTTCATCTGCATCGATATTGTTTGATACTTCAGATACGAGACCAATCCCCCAGAAGTTTAAGAAATGTTGTCCATTTGCTTTTGCAACGTCAACTGGTTTTATATGTTCTTTTGTAATAAGTTTTGCCGCTTCTGCAATGTTTTGCGGAACGCCAAGTGTGCGAGAGAAGTCGTTGCAAGTTCCGCCTGGAATGATTGCAAGTGTAGGTCTAGTTTCAAGAGGTGCTAAGCCATTTGTGCATTCAAATACAGTGCCGTCACCACCAAAGACGATAATTAAATCTACTTTACTAGCAAACTCTTGGCAATATTTTGTTGCATCACCTTGCTTTTTCGTATGAAGGATATGTAAGTCAGGAAAAGCTGCGGCAAGAGGTGGTACGATTTTCGTTAAATTTGTATGTAAGTCACCTTGTCCAGCTTTCGGATTTACGATGAGGAGTACTTTTTCAAATTTTGTCTTTGTCATTTTTTTCTCTCCCTTTGTCTTTTACGAATTGTGATAGAAAATAAACTTCCACCAGTAATTGATGAAAGTTTATTTTATTATATTATTCCGTTACAACTGAAGCGATAAATGGTAAGTTACGATATTTTTCTGCACAGTCGATACCGTAGCCAACGATAAATTCGTCTGGAATTTGGAAGCCAACATATTCAGCTTTTAAGTCCACTTTACGACGCTCAGGTTTATCAAGTAGCGTACAGAATTTTAACGCTTTTGGTTTATGCATAAAGAAGTGATCTTTTAAGAAGTGAAGTGTTAAACCAGAATCGATAATGTCTTCTACGACAATTACGTTTTTGCCAGTAATGTTTACGTCGATATCTTTTAATAGTTTTACTTTTCCAGTTGTTTCTGTTTGATTTCCGTAGCTAGATGCAGAAATAAAGTCGATTGTTACATCATTTTTGATGTGACGAATTAAATCAGCAGCAAATACGAATGAACCTTTTAATACTGCGATAACTACGATTTCTTCTCCTTCAAAGTCACGTTCGATTTGAAGTGCTAGTTCTTTTACTTTTTCTTGTAATTGTTCTTCAGAAATTAAAGTGTCTTTTATTTCAATATTCATTGTAATCCTCCTACAGTGTAAAACTTATGAACATTTCGACTGTAAAGGATAGAATAGAAAAAGTCAAAGGAGATAGTAATTTTTTACAAAGATAACGACAAAATCATCTGATGATATGATATACTAAGTATATTAAGAAAACGCTTCCATAAAGGGTGAATATGATGAAGAAGAAACAGTACACAAGTGTAACATTTATAAAAGCATTACTTTTAACAATTGTTTTTGGCCTGTTGGCTTACGTAATTGATGTACCTGCGATTCGTATTTCATTAATTGGAATGACTTTAGTGTTAGGAGCAATTTCGCACGGTATGATGTCGCAGCTAAAAGAAGCTGGACTTGGTGATATGAGAGATCATATAGATAAAAAGTAAGAAACCTTCATTATATAGAGTGAAGGTTTTTTTGTTTCTTACAAAAATGTAAGGTAGTTGTAAGGCAAATCGATAGTTGCATAATAGCATTTTGGATAAACTATGGGTGTAAGGTAAAAGGCAAGCATATTTTAGGTAAATTAAGTTTTAGGCACTCTATATGTGAAAAAGGAGTAGGAGGGCATGGAGAAACGTTGGACGACCTTTTCTTTTTTAGCGACTAGTAACACTGTAATGCTAGATGGAAAAATGGATTTTTTGCACTTGTTTGATCGTGAAGATGATCATTCTTCTTCTAAATTTACAATGAAATGGAATAAATGGAGCGAGAGTTGTAGGTTTGAAGAAGAGGCCCCTAACGAAGAGCAAAAGATTATTTTAACAAACCCTATTAAAGCGTGGGTTGTTCAACGTCGTAAGTGTAACGTCAAAAATCACTTCAAGAAAACTGAGCCGAGACAATTAGTTATCGCTCCAGCCCGTTCTACTTCCAAATCACGCGAAAGTAACATGTAAATAATTGAGACACACACCCGAAAAAAACATCGTACATATTGCGATGTTTTTTTCTTTTTCTACAATGAAATCTTTAAATGAAATATATTTCATCTGCATCTTATATTTATATCTCTTGCTTATTCTAGTAATACATCCGGTGCGAGTTGATGAGAATAAAATATAAGGAGAGAATGAAAATGAAAAAGAGACTATTACCAATTTGTGCAATGGCACTTTTAGCAGTAGGATATTCTTCAGTAGCGAGTGCAGATACTGGAACAGTAACAAAGGAAGAAGCACAAGTGCAACAAGATAAAGCTAAAAAAGAAGAAGCAATTAAGGAACAGCAAAAGAGTGATGAGGAGAAAAAGCAAGCAGCGCAAGTACAAGAAAAAAGTGATATGGCTAAAAAAGAGGAAGCAATAAAAGCTGAGAAAAAAAGTGAAGAAGAGAAAAAGAGAATAGCGCAAGAACAGTTAAAAAACGATATGGCAAAAAAAGAAGCAGCGATAAAAGCCGAGCAAAAGAATGAAGTAGCTAAAAAAGAAGTAGCAAAGCCAGTTGTACAAGGTGAAAAATTACCAAATACAGCATCAAATAATGTAGCAATGATGGGATTAAGTGCATGTCTTGTAGCGGTAGGTACATTATTTGGTTTGAATCGTCGCAATAAGATTAAAGCGTAAATAAAATATTTTCCTATAAAGAATGGGATAATTTCATATATTAAAAATGGTAGGTTACTCCTACCATTTTTGGCATGGAGGAATGAAGAATGAAGTTACTCAATTATATCGGTATCATATTGATGGCTATAGGGCTATTCATGGGATCCTATTATGCTGTGGAATGGTATAAAGGAAGAAGCTCTGCCGGGCAATTAACTGCAGAAGAAATAAAGAGTCTTAAAAATATACAAGATACTCAACTTTCTCGTGAAACACCTGTAACTTCTCAAGTGCCTTCTTCTCAAACAGAACATAAAGAAGGAGAAAAGGTAGCGATGTTAAACATACCAAAAATAAAGAAGAAGTTTTCTATATATTGGGGAGCGGATGATACGACTTTGAAAAAAGGAGTGGGTATGTTCGTTAGTGATTTAACGACAACTCCATCTGGAGGGGGACATACTGTACTAAGTGGACATCGAGATACTGTATTTACAGATTTAGGAGAGTTGAAAGAAAAGGATACCCTTGTTTTAGAGTATGATAATAAAACGTACACATATGAAATTCAAAAGACATGGATTACTCATGCGGATGATCGTACTGTTATTATAAAAAAAGAAGAACCGATATTAACACTGACAACTTGTTACCCATTTAATTATATAGGGAATGCACCAGATAGATATATTATCGAGGCGAAGTTAACTGGCAGTCATTCAAAGTGAAATTATAGTTTCTGAAAGCGGGAGGGGGATATATAAATTATGTCAAAAAATATTTTAATTGTTGAAGATGAAGACATATTACGTGAAATATTAAAAGATTATTTTTTAAGTGAGCAATATGTAGTGTTTGAAGCGAGGGACGGGAAAGAGGCTTTAGTTGTATTTGAAGAAGAAGAGGTTGATTTAGTTATTTTAGATATTATGTTGCCAGAACTCGATGGATGGTCTGTTTGCCGAAGAATTCGAAAGACGTCCGAGGTGCCTATTATTATGCTGACGGCGCGCGTAGATGAAGACGATACGTTACTCGGTTTTGAACTTGGGGCAGATGACTATGTGACGAAGCCGTATAGTCCGCCAATTTTATTAGCAAGAGCGAAAAGGTTATTAGAAAGCAGAAAAGTGACAAAGCAACTTTTAGAGAATGAAGATGATACATTATCAATCCACGGTATTCACGTTCATTTTCCGTCTCGCACTGTTACGGTAGATAGAACCGATATTAATTTAACGCATACAGAATTTGAAATATTAGCGTATTTCATGAAAAATCAAGGAATTGTTTTAACGCGAGAGCAACTCATTTCAAGAATTTGGGGATATGAATTTGCTGGCGATGATCGAACGGTGAATAGCCATATTCGTAATTTAAGAAATAAATTAGGAGAGAAAGCAAAGTATATTACAACTGTAGTACGAACTGGTTATAAATTTGAGGGGAATATATGAGAAAAGGGATTGTTCTAAAATTATTTACTCTTACAACAGCATTATGCATGTTAATTTTAGCGACGATATTTATTGGACAAACGATATTTTTTAAACAATATTATGCGAATCGAAAAGTGGAAGATATTAAAGTGAATTTAAATTCCTTTGAGAAGAACTATTTAAATCATGCAGGAAATGCAGAAGAAATTCAGAAACTAGAGCAAGACTTTTTAAGAGAAAATAATACGTGGATTACGACATTAGATAAGAACGGGAATTTAAAACATGCAGATGATTTTTATTTTGAGGTAACGATAGATCGTAGGCAACAAAAGAGCTTTGGACAACAAATATTTAAAATTCCTTTAGGCAATCTCGTCAATATAGAGGAGATTGATAATAAATTATCGGAGCATTTTTTAGGGCAAGAAATTTATTTTTCTGGAGTGAGAAAAGAAGATAGTTTTATTCCATTCTCTTTTTCTTTATCTAAGCAGAATTTAAGCGGATCTAATAAACCGTTAGAAAAAGCATTTAATGAGAAAATGAGTAAATTAAATGAGGAGAAAAAGAAAGCAGCTGTGGAACAAGTTGGTAAGGAAAAGAAGCCGGCTGTTCGGGAGCAAGCTGCTCAAGAACCAGATGTTTACATAGGAGGGCGTGTTACGAAAGTACAGTTTCCAGATGTAAAAGGCCCCGTAAATCCAATTTATAAAAACACTTTATTTTTGGATAGTATAAAAGAATTTCAAACGGATGTGTTACTAAAAGAGAGTAATCAAATAGAGTATTCAACAAAGACAATGGACTACGAAAAGAATGATATAAAATATAAATTATTAATGAAACCAATAAAAGAAAAAGACGGATCGGTAACATATATTTATGCGATGGCTTCTTTACAGCCGGTAGATGAAGCTGTACAAATGGTGCAAGATTATTATATCTATATCATTGCATTTGTAGTCGTTCTTATTTTTTTAGCTTCGTTCTATTACTCAAAACAAATTGCAAAGCCATTATTGAAAATAAATGATACAACAAAGAAAATAGCGCATTTAGACTTCACAGAAAAAATACCGATTACTTCGAAAGATGAAATTGGAGATTTATCGAAAAATATTAATGTGCTATCAAATAAACTCCATTCGCATATTGGACAGTTAGAAGAAGATATTGAAAAGGAAAGAAAGTTAGAAAAGACGCGAAAAGAATTCATTTCTGGTGTTTCACATGAATTAAAAACACCGCTAAGTATTATGAAAAGCTGTATTTCTATTTTAAAAGACGGGGTAGCTGAACATAAAAAAGAGTATTATTTTCAGGCAATGGAGAGAGAAGTAGACAAAATGGATACGTTAATTTTGGATATGCTTGAGTTAGCTAAATTTGAATCTGGTACATATAAAATGAAAAAGGATTCGTTTTATATTGATACAGTAATTGAAGATATATGTGAACATCTATCTGTGGAAATAGAGAAAAAAGAACTTCATGTTCATAAAAATATATGTTCATTTGAAGTGATTGCAAATCAAGGCCGGATTGAACAAGTCATCGTGAACTTCATTACGAATGCTATACGATATACACCAAATAAAGAGGATATTATTATTTCTACAATAGATGAGAAGGATCGGATAAAAGTGTGCATTGAAAATAAAGGTACTCACATTGAAGAAGAGCAATTAGATAAAATTTGGGATCGTTTTTATCGCGTGGATACAGCTCGTCAGCGTTCACAAGGTGGGACGGGGCTTGGGCTTGCCATTTCAAAGAACATTTTAGAACTACATGATGCTGAATATGGGGTAGAAAATACAGAAAATGGTGTATTATTTTACTTCTATTTACCGAAAAAAGCGTAGATCATATTATCTACGTTTTTTTAATTTATTTTCATATTATCTTTACCTAATCTTTATTTTTAATCAGTATAATTTGTTTAGAAAATGAGGTTATGTAAGGAGTCGATGAACCGTGCATAGCAATTGGCTAAGTATAATGGTATTTATTTTCTTTTGCGCATTTATTGTATTTTTAATTGATATTACGATATGAAAAAAGGGCGCTCATTAAGCGCCCTTTTTGTTTGCATTTATTTGATAAGCGTTGATGCTTTTGAATAATCGCGGTGAAGTAAGGAATAAAAATATAAGTAAAACTGTACATAAAATAAAAGAACCGAGCATTGTACTGCCGTTTACGATTAATGAATATAACACAGCTGATTGACCTTTCGGTGCATATTGTCCCCAGAAAATAATGCCAGCAATAAAGTGGCAGAAATAGCGAGCGAAGCTACCGATAAATGTAGCAAGGATAATATAAACAAGGACTTTCTTACCCTGGTTTTGTTTTGATGAAGGTTTGTCTTTACGGCTACCTAAATTTGATTGTTCTAAGCTATTTTCATTAGATGTTAAAAGTGCTTTTTGAATTGGACGATAGAATAAGCCAGCAAATCCGATAAAAGCAAAGGCAATGAAGTACTCAATGAATGCTTGAACAGGTGTTAAAATGTAAGCATCTCCCACGACAATTTGTAATAGTCCCCAAACTAAACCGCCTAAGAAAGCTGATTTAAAGCCCCAGCGGTAAGCAATAATAAAAATAGGAATCATAGCAAATGAAATGGAACCGCCTGTTGGAAGTTTAATTGATAATGGTAAAATGTCGATGATCATGGCGAAGGCTGCAAGAATAGCAGATTCGATCATCGCTTGTAAATTGGTGTTACGCATGTTGTCTCCCCCTAAATCCAAGTTGTACAAAAAAGAATAGATATCATAGGAGGATACGAAATACGTAAATAAAAAAGAGGTATGTATTTCGGACGTTTGCACAATCCCTGCGTTAGCATTAACTAACAGGTTCGAAGGGTCGGAACGAAGTGTTCCCTCTCAGCGGCATAGCTCCCCCTGTGATAACGAAATTCTTTATTTGCTATTGTTTATTGTAAGCGAAATGGATGAGAATGGCAAACGAATCCATTATGACAATAATTGAAATAAAATTGTAGAGAAATGTTAATAAATATGAAGTCAAAGGGTATAGTACTCAAGAAATAGAGTGTGCTATAATTCTTTTGAAAATAATTATCATTCTCTTCTGAGGGGGAAGGTTATGAGCTTAGTAGATATTAAAATCGGTGAGAAAGTGTTAGTAAAAAGCGTTCAGTCGTTAGATCAATTATTAAAGAGAAGACTGGCTGCTTTTGGTCTTTCTGAAGGAAGCGTACTTCGTATGAAGCAGAAAGCGATGTTCAAAGGTCCTTGTACATTGGAGTGTCGTGGACAGTTAATTAGTATTCGTCATTGTGACGCGAAAATGATAAAGGTGGAATTAGCGTGAATAAGGTAGCTTTGCTAGGGAATCCGAATACAGGGAAAACATCATTGTTTAATGCACTTACTGGTTCTTATGAATATGTAGGAAACTGGAGCGGTGTAACAGTAGAAAAGAAGGTTGGTAAATTAAAAGATAGACAAGGAACATTAATTGATTTACCAGGTGTTTATGATCTAAATCCAGTTTCACGTGATGAAGGTGTTGTAACAAACTTTCTATTAACAGAAGAATTTAATCATATGTTAAATATCGTAGATTCCTCGCAGTTTGAAAGAAATATGCACTTAACGTTGCAGTTACTTGAATTTGGTAAGCCAGTCTCAATTGGTTTAAATATGGTTGATGTGGCGAAGCAAAGAGGAATTGTCATTGAGGTAAAACGTTTATCTGAATTATTAGGTGTAACAGTCGTTCCTGTCGTTGCAAGAAGTGGAAAAGGCTGTGAAGAACTGCTTATGACTCTTAAAGAAAATGACAAAAAAGAGAAAAAGCCATTCCTTATTTCATATGGTGTACAAATGGATGAAGGAATTGGAGAAGTAATTGCTCTTTTAGAGACAGTGAATTACGAGCATCCGAGATGGTTAGCACTTCAATTTTTAAGCAATAACGAAGTAGTAGAAAAAGAAATGAAAGCATTACCAATTTATAAGGAACTTGTAGCCATTCGATCTCGCTTAGAAGAAAAACTTGATTGTACGTTGGAAGAGCACATATACAAAACTCGTGAAGCGTATATTGAAAAGTTAAAAACAAATGTTATGAAGCATGAGAAAGAAGGGAAAATCCCTTTTTCAGAAAAAATTGATAGATTAATTACACATAAAATTTTAGGACTTCCAATCTTTTTAGCAGTTATGTTTTTTATTTTTCAGGTTACGTTTACGTGGATTGGGACACCGCTGTCAGATATGTTAGATGAGTTTTTTGCTGGACAGCTTACGGATTGGGTGACAGCTGGACTTACAAGTGTCGGGGCTTCTGATTTTATTCAAGCACTCGTTACAGAAGGTATTATTGCCGGTGTTGGTGCTGTATTAGTATTCGTTCCACAAATCTTTGCACTATTCTTTTTCATTTCATTATTAGAAGACTCAGGATATATGGCGCGAATTGCAGTTGTTATGGATAGAATTATGGAGTTCTTCGGTTTAAACGGAAAAGCGTTCATTCCGATGATCATCGGTTTTGGATGTAATGTTCCAGGTATTATGGCAGCGAGAACGATTGAACAAGAAAAAGAACGTTTACTTACAGTTCTTGTAACACCATTTATGTCTTGTTCGGCACGTTTACCTGTATACGCATTATTTGCGGGAGTATTCTTCCCTCATAGTCAGGCAACTGTTGTGTTTTCTTTATATGTTGCAGGTATTGTTCTTGCGTTATTAGTTACAAAGATTATGTCTCTTACCATTTTAAAAGCTGAAAAATCTATTTTCGTCATTGAATTACCGCCTTACCGCGTGCCACAAGCGAAAACGTTATGGCTAAGTACGTGGGAGAAAGGGAAAGGATTTGTTCGTAAAGCAGGTACATTCATCTTCGGTGGTTCTGTTGTCATTTGGCTATTAAATTATGCAGGTCCATCAGGATTTGGTGTTGATATGGGAGACAGTTTCTTAGCAATGATTGGTGGATTTATCGCACCACTATTTGCACCGCTCGGCTTTGGAACGTGGCAAGCTGCAGCATCCCTTTTAACAGGATTTTTAGCAAAAGAAGTTGTCGTTTCTACAATGGCAATTATTTATGCAGTTAAAGAAGATGTGCTTGGAAACGTAATGGGAGCACATTATACAGCATTATCAGCATATGCATTTATGTTCTTTATTTTATTATATGTTCCGTGTTTAGCGACAGTAGCCGTTATTAAACGTGAAACAGGATCAGCGAAATGGACGATTTTCTCAGTCGTTTATCCACTCGTAGTTGCTTATATATTAACGCTCATTATATATCAAGTTGGATCCTTACTCGGATTCTAGAAGGAGATGTATTACGATGATGGTCAATATTATAATTGGAGCTATCATTTTTGGTTATGCAGCATACACGTTAGTTCATTTTGTAAAGAGAAGTAAAAAAGGAAAATGCGCGGCATGTTCTTTAAATAAGTCATGTCAGTCACAAACTTGTAGTCCGGATATGGAGCAAGTTGCTCATAAATAGAAGAAAGCTTTGCGAATGTCGCAAAGCTTTTTTTATTACTTCTTAATTTTTACAAGTTGTGATGATTCTACACCATTTTTTCCAGGGAATTCTTTACTTGGATCTTTATCGAATTTTAATACCCCAACAGATTTTTCATCGCCTTTTACATTTCCGTATGTTGCATCATCAACAACCGCGAACATGTCGGCATATGCACGGCCACTACCGATAATTGTGTTGCCTTCATATTTTAATTTTGCCCCATCAAGTGTAGCATTTTCTACTTTCTCTTTTGCGAATAATACACCTTGTTCTGTTGTTACAGCCGGTAATTTATCAAGTGGTTTCGTATCGTCTTTTTCATCAACTTTACTAAGTAACTCTTTCTTCACGAGTTCTTCACCAGTTTTCTTATCCATGACAAGAACTTTTTTACCTTCTAATGTTGTCATTTTCATTTTATAGAAGTCTTTTTCTTTCACTTCTTTTTTGTTTTTATCTGCAATTTGTGTTACTTGATCTTCTGTTCCGTACAGTACAAAACCGTTCGCTTTTTCTCCTAATAAAGAACAACCTGATAATGCTCCGAATGAAATTGCTGCTGCTAATCCGATTCCTACTAATTTTTTCATGATGATTTCTCCTTTTATCTGTTTTATAGTAAATACATTTTTGTATTAGTTCTGAAATGATGAGAAGCTTGTTTGCTGCTTCTTGTATTAGTGTATAAGAAATATGGAAACGTAACTATCGAGTTAGCTTACAGTAACATTACACTTATGTAATTTAGTGAAAGTGCGCAAAAGTAAGTTAATTTCAAAGAGAAATAATGAGAATATATTAGAAATGCAATATTGTATCTAGAATGTCATATTATATTGGATGTATTTTGGAAATAACATGTAAGGACATCTTCATTTTGTTATAATAAGCACGTAGGCTGTAAAAATGACTATTCTTTACTGTTAAGGGAGATTTTTATTTTTCCCAGTAGTGAATTTAAAATATGAGGTATATCATAGGAGGAATTTGAATGTCTGTATTTAAACGATTACGAGATTTAACAATGTCAAATGTGTATTCATTAATTGAAAAAGCGGAAGATCCAGTTAAGATGACGGATCAATATTTACGTGATATGCAAGCGGATGTACAAGAAGCAGAGAAAAGTGTAGCGGCTCAAATCGCGCTTGAGAAGAAATTCAAAATATTATTTGAAGAGCAAGAAGCACTTGTGAAAAAACGTGAAGAGCAAGCTCATATGGCTGTTCAAGCTAATAACTTAGATCTTGCGCGTCGTGCTCTTGAAGAAAAACAAAATGCAGAGCAAAAGATGAATGAGTATAAAGCAAGCTATGAGCAAAACAAAGCTGCTGCTGACAATCTTCGCCTGAAGCTAGAAGAAATGCGTAAGCAATTAACAGAGCTGAAAAATAAACGTGAAACACTTGTAGCACGTGTAAATGCGGCGAAAGCACAAAAAAATATTAATCAGGCGATGTCTGGATTTGATTCAAACTCAGCGAAAGCTGGCTTAAGCCGTATGGAAGAGAAAGCTCTTCAATTAGAGGCTGAAGCGGAAGCAAGTGGTGAAGTTTATAAGAAAGAAAAATCATTAGATGATGAATTCGCAAGCTTAAACAAAAATTCTGCTGTTGACGATGAATTAGCTCGTATTATGAAGCAGTATGAGAAATAATATAGAATAAAGACAAATGAACCGACATGTCTAAACAAATTCATGTCGGTTTTCTATTACTTTTTAGAGGAGGTTTTGCAATGACATGGATGAATGTAGTTGCCATGCTTGTATGGACTGGAGCGAGTGCAGTACTTTTATTTGCAATTATGTGGGTTGATTCAATTTTTACAAAATACAATGACTTAAAAGAAATAAAAAATGGAAATACAGCTGTAACAACTCGTTTTATTATGAAATTATTTGCACAAGGGTACATTTTATCCCAATCAATAACGAAAGCAAATGATTTATGGCAAGCACTTCTTGCATCAGCAGTTTCTTTCGTTATTTTATTAGTGGTAGAAATGTTTATCGAATTCGTATTAAAGAAAATGTCTGGTCTTGATTTAGAAGAGGGTACGAAAGAAGGTAGCGTTGCACATGCGATGTTAGCCGGATCATTACATATTGTTGGTGCACTAATTTTAGGTGCGTGTTTATAAAGAGAAAAGGAGGGGTAGATCATGAGTTTATTTAAACGAATTAAAAATATAATGAAAAGCCCAGAGCCACCGAAGCCGGAAAAGAGTCTTTTAACGTTAGCTCCTGGCGATATGATTGAAGTTTCATTAGTTATGTATGAATTAATTGGGAAAACGAGTATGCATTCTCGTAAAGAAATTGTTTTAACACTACAAGACGGGAAAGATATTCGTTATTTAAAAATTGAAGACCGAGAAAATACGTATTACAAATTATATACTCCAATTGATGGTCGCTTAGATTCAATTGATGAAATTCCGACGACAATTGAAATGGATGATACCGAGTACCATATGGAAGAACAATATAATGGACGTGTTGTTGTGATGGGAAAAACTCCATTCTCAGCTTCAGAAGAACAGTATATATGGGAATTCCAATCAGATAATCGAAAATTATTGCGTATTGAATGGCAAAATGGTCGCACAATGATGTATGAGGGAGAAGCAATCATTCCTGCTGATGTACAAATTATAAGAGCAACGTAAGGGGGCGTAATCATGTCAAACCGATTGTTTACCATGATTAAATCGTTTGTGATCCCTATACTTGCTATCGTTATATTACTTGTTGTTGCTGGTTATGCCTTATCAGGTTGTCAAGGCGGGCAGACAAAGTCGATTCAAGACCGTTATCCACTTGAATCCGTTGCCAAGGAAGGTAAACAAGAATCTTACGTGTATAGGGCCGCCAATCGGTCAGTTCCTGAAGTAGCGAAGGAACTCATTAACGAAAGAGAACCGAAGCAAGCATCTAAAGAAGACGAAAATCAAATGTTCCTCGTTTATTCTGATAAGATTTATAACCTGCAAAAGGATAAAGAGAAACCATCTGATACGTTAATTGAAATAAGTAATAAAGAATTTGTCCGTCAAAATTACCAACCGTCCTTCTTGCAAGGGTATATTATGGGAAGTATATTAAATGATATATTCGGTTCACGAAAATCATCGTACGGTGATTACCGCGGATATAATGACAGACAAAATCATAAACCAGTTATTCCAGAGAGACCGCCTACGAAAGAAGAAAAGAAAACCCCTCCTCCAATTACGAAGGAAGGAAAAGGGTCTATCATTAAGCGAGGCGATAATGTAGATTCGAAATCTTCTGTAGGAGATACAGGAAGTATTACGAAAAAAGGAAGTAGTACGCCGCCTTCTACTGGAAGCAAAGGGAAAATTACGAAAAATCCAGGCGGTTCAAGCGGATCAGATGTGAAGCCGAAATCATCTATTAAAACGCCGCCAAGGAATACATCTCCTCCGAAAACGAGGGTCGGTGGTTCAGGAAAGATTACGAAGAGAAGATAGTGTAGAGACCGAAAAGTGTAAATTGCTTTTTGGTCTTTTTTCTTGTTATAAGAACTAATTCCTTTCAGTTGGTGCGATTTAGGCATAAGGGGGGAGAGTAAAAATATATCAGCGATTATTAGAATATATCGACCACAACTCAAAATATATCAGCGATTATTGAAATATATCGACTTACCGACAAAAACTGACAACGATAACAACTTAATAATAAAAAGAGGGTGTGCCAAAATTTTGGCACACCCTCTTTTTCATAACGATTAATGAATATCACGTTTCTTGAAATTACCGCCTTTTACTTCTGCTACGTCATAAACTGTAATAAAGGCGTGTGGATCGATTTCATTAATAAGTTCTTTCATTTTACTTTCTTCTAAACGGTTAATTACACAGGAAATTTCTTTAAACTTCTCTCTTGAATAACCACCGTATACTTCGTTATATGTTGCACTTCGGCCTAAACGATCGCGAATTGTTTCTACCATTAATTCAGGCTCTTTTGTAATAATTTTAAATGCTTTTGAACCACTTAAACCAACTTCAACGATATGAATCACTTTCGAAGCGATAAAATAAGCAATTGCCGAAAGGATAGCTCCTTGCAGGCCGAATACTGTTGATACGAAAATAAATACGAACATGTTTAAGAATAAAATAAGGTCACTCGTTCCAAATGGTAACTTACGAGAAAGCAATACAGCTAGCATATCGATTCCATCTAATGCTCCGCCGTTACGTAATGCTAGTCCCATACCAAAACCGATGATAATACCACCAACAACTGTAACTAATAATGTATCGCCTTCAATAATAGCTGGTATTCCGTGCATGACAACGGTACCTATTGCTAATGAAGCAATCCCGATAATAGAATAAATAGCGAAGCTTTTACCAATTTGCTTATATCCTAACCAAACGAAAGGAATGTTAATGACTGCGATTAGAGCTCCTAATGGCAATCCAAATAATCTTGAACTAACGATACTTAAACCAGTTACACCACCGTCTGATACGTTATTTGGAATTAATACCGCTTCTAATCCGTACGCTGTGATAAATGCCCCAATAATAATCATCAAAGCTTTTGCAGCAATTTTTAGCTTATTGGGCTTGTTTTTGATAATTTTCTCCATATAATTTCCTCGTTTCAAACTAGTTTCTTATTTGTTACCTCATTCACACCTAAATTTCATTTTAACATTTAATTTGAAAAAATTCTCCTTTAATGGATGTATGCAGGGAATATTATCACCATATTATCTTTAAAATATTTTTGAAATAAGTATAAGAAATCCCATCCTTTCAAAGGATGGGATGCTATTAAGAAAATATAAAACTAAGTACTGATACGAATAAAGCGAAACCTAAAATAGTTCCACATATTTTCATATGGCGCTTGCGTCCCATTACGACAATCGCAACATATTCACGGATCATTGCGTTAGGCCAGTAATAAAATGCAGTTTTTGATCCGATTCCTTGGCTATTAAGACCGGCTTGTCTTGCATATATACCAGCACGGAAAAGGTGGAAATTATTCGTTGTAAAAATACTTTTATATTTACCTTCTGGTTTTAAAGAATCCATAATTTCTTTAGAGAACAGCATATTTTGATATGTGTTTACAGAGCGATTTTCCTGGACTGTATGTTCAAGAGGAATTCCTTTTTCAACAGCGTAACTTTGCATCGCTTCCGCTTCTGGAAGACCTTCATCTGGACCTTGTCCACCAGAAAAAATAATTGTTGGTGGTGTATTAACAGCGGCTTGTTTCCAATAGAAGTCAATCGCTTTATTAATGCGGCTTGCAAGTAAAGGTGGTACTTTATCATTAATTAAGCCGCTACCAAGAACGATGATGAAATCTTGATTACGTCTTGGTCTGTTGAATTGGTATAAAAAATATGCACTTAAGAAGTTAGATAAGTGTATAAAGAAATATATGCTTATAAGAGAAATAGCTGCAAAAATAGGCTCTAAATGCGATGAAACCAAACTTGCTGGATTTATAATAGGGAGTAACATAAAGAATAACATCCCTAAAGCAGCAAGGAGTGTTAAACAGTTAGTGAACCGTCGTCCTTCTCGCTTCATTAAAATTCTAGCATTAAGAAATAGTCCAAACATTAAAGCAACAATACCGAAAGGAAGCATAATGAGAAGTGCTAAAAAAGGTAAAAATATAATGTAGCGTAGGACATCACTATCTGAGTTCAATGATACAATCACACAAAAAAGAAGGAAAAAACAGATAAAGGCATTAAATAAAAAGCCGTTTATTATTTTTCGCGGATCTTTTAAATACGAGATAAGAAAAATAATAAACAATATAAGAGGAATAATTCCGAAATACATCATAAATATAGTACACCTCAACTTGTATAAGAATTTGACATACCTTTTATATTACATGATTTTATAAGTGAAAATGAAAGAAAAAGGATTTTGAATTTTCTCAATAAAATATATAGATACGTATGTTACAATATATTCAAAGCGATATATTAAAAGTAAAATGGTTGAAAAGGCACTTAGTAGAGTGCTTTTTTTTTTTGTATGCAATTGTGCATATTATATTTTTTTTCAAATGAAGAGGATTACAATATAAGTTGTAGACAGACTTTATAAAGCAGAATTTCATACAAACATTTCCCTCTACTTTTTGTATCTAACAATCGTATAACAATAAATAATTCTGTTTTATAGTGTCTGTTTTTGAAAGGTGTCTTTTTTGAAGGCACCTTTTTTTATTAGTATAGATAGTTTACACTGTTAGCATAGTGTAAACTATCTATACTAAACATTAGCAATCTTCCGTATAAATATTATCAATTTACTATATATTCCAGTGGTGTTAACCTACATATGAAAGGCTTTCTTTTTCAAAATATTACCCCTAATAAAATTTTGAAGAAGTCAACTGTCTCCAAACTTGTCTTTATGCTTAAAGAAAAAGCACTCAAATTGAGTGCTTTTTCTTATTGAAACATGCTATTTTTCTAGGCGATTTTCATAAAATAAAAGTAAAGAAATGAAAGTGGGTGACAAAATGCCGGCAGTTGTGGAAGGTGTTATTATTGAAAACTGCAATGGAACAATTAATGTAGGTGACAAATATAACGTACAGCCGATTGAAAAGACGAAGGCTTATAATGGATCGGGATCATCAAATACAGGAATGAAAGTACAAACGTTTAGCGGGATTAGTACAGCTGATGTATGGGATAATGATGCGAATGATCAGGGGATACAGTTTACTTTATAGTACAGTATGTAAAATTGCATAAAATGATGAAGTTGCCCTATGATACAATCTAGCTGTGAGATGTTAATGATTCTTCTGTAGTATAGTTGTTAGATTAGAAATATAACATCTTATCGAAAATCATACGTATAAAAAAAGACGCTTCAAATGAAGTGTCTTTTTTTACCTTAGTGATACCCTTTAGCAGAGTCTTTATGAATTTTATTTTTAAATATACTGTAGCTCCAAAGCTGATATCCAATAACGATTGGTACCATGACCATTGCAACGAAGAACATAATTTTTAAGTTTAGTTGACTACCGGCTGCGTTGTATAACGTTGTACTGTATGCATCGTTAATACGAGATGGTAACATTCTTGGGAACATACCTGCAAAGCCAGTTGTCATAAACATTGCGATTGTTAGGCAAACGAATGTGAAGGCAAGGCCAATTTTATGTTTGTACACCATAATTAGTGCGAGTACACTCATTAGCATTGCAAGTACTGGAAGAATGAATAGTACCGGATATTCCGTAAAGTTTTGGAATAAGTTTGTTCGATTAGCAGTCGCTACATAGAAAATAGCTAAAATGATAGCAGCTGCCATTGAAAACGGTCTTGCGATTTTATAAGCACGATCAGATACTTCACCAGTCGTTTTAATCATGACCCAAAGGGCACCGGATACGACAAATATAGCAGTGAAGAACAACCCTCCTAAAATACCGTAATGGTTTAGTAAGCTAAGTAAATTTCCTTCATAGCCATTTTTTCCGATTTGTAGTCCGTAATACAAGTTAGCAAATGTAACACCGAATAAAAAGGCGATTAAGAAACTGCCAATTGCAAATGCCCATTTACAAGTTTTTTGCCAAATTGGTGAATCATCTTTATGCATGAATTCCAGTCCAGCGGCACGAGCAAATAGTGCAAGTAATACTAAGAATAACGGTGTATATAAATAACTAAACATATTAGCATATGTGACTGGGAAGGCAGCAAATGTTGCGCCACCAGCTGTAATTAACCATACTTCATTACCGCCCCAGAACGGGCCAATTGCTTCTTGTAATTGATTTCGTTCTTGTCGATCTTTCGTAACGAAAGGAAAAATCATTCCGTTACCAAGTGCATACCCGTCAAGAATGAAGTAAACTGTCCAAATCACGCCCCATAAACCGAACCAGATGATTGCAAGCATATCATGAGACATGAGCCACACCTCCCTCAGTAGCAGGTTCTTCTAATGCGGCAAGTCCTTTTTTCGCGAACTTCAGCATTAAGTATACGTCTGCGATTAAAAGTAAAGTGTAGAATAAAATTAAACTAATTAATGAGAACCAAATTTGCGGGACAGATATAGGCGATACAGATTCTGCTGTACGCATTAGTTTATATACTGTCCATGGTTGGCGACCTACTTCAGCGACAATCCATCCTGCGTTAATCGCAATATAAGGAAGTAAGACAGACCATATTGTAATTTTTAAATAACGTTTTGAGTTTTCTAGTTTTCCTTTTCGGTTTAAATAGAAACCATACCAAGTTAATGCCATAAAGAACATACCGAGTGCAACCATTAAGCGGAAGCTATAATACACGAGGTTAACATTTGGACGTTCATCTTTCGGAATATCTTTTAAACCAACAATTTCGCCATCAAATGAATTTGTGTAGAAGAAGCTTCCGAGTTTTGGAATCGTAAGGAATTCAAAGTTCTTCTCATTTTTTACATCAGGAATTTGAACAATTGAGAAGCCTTGTCCTTTTCCAGTTTCCCAAACTGCTTCCATCGCAGCTCCTTTTGCGGGTTGATATTTAGCTGCTGATACACCAGATTGATGTCCCATAAACGGTGTAATTGTTGCGGCGAATAAGCCTAACATTAAGCCGAACTTAAATGATTTTTTGAAGAATTCAACTTCATTTTTACGTAATAAGTGATAGGCACTAATTGCCATAACGAAGAAAGCACCAACAATATAACAACCAACTACAGTATGGAAGAACATATTCCAAGCGTATGGATTCGTAACGAGTGCCCAGAAATCATTTAATTCAGCGCGGCCGTTACGTACTACGTAGCCAACAGGGTTTTGCATAAAGCCGTTTGCTGTAATAATCCAAAGGGCGGAAATATTTGTTCCAAGTGCAACCATCCACATACAGAAGGCACGAAACTTTGGTGAAATTTTGTCTTTACCGAATAACCATATTCCCATGAAAGTAGATTCTAAGAAGAAGGCAACAAGTGCTTCGATTGCGAGAGGTGATCCGAAAATATCTCCCATATATTTGGAGTACTCAGACCAGTTTGTTCCAAATTGGAATTCCATCGTAATCCCGGTTATAATCCCCATTACGAAATTAATTGTAAATAATTTACCCCAGAAATTTGCCATTTTGCGATATGTTGGATTCAATGTGCGGGCGTATTGAGTTTCCATACATGCTACTAAAATGACAAGTCCGATTGTCAAAGGTACAAATAAAAAGTGATAAAAAATAGTAATTGCAAATTGAAAACGACTCAGTAACAGAACGTCGGACATAATAAATATTCACTCCTTTTTTACATTATCTACAATCAGTTTATAGTGAAAATACGTTTAAAGTATGTGAAACTTGTTACAAAGGTGTGTGTATATTTTGAAAGAATTATGTCGATTATCTGAAAATATCTTATTTTTACTATAAAGCGATATCCTTTTTGAGTTTTTCATATTTTGGTACACTATATAAGTAATGTAAATGAGAGAAAAGAGGGTAACTAACTGTTACGATTTATTTAACCAATTATAACGAAAGTTAATTAAATATATCAGTAAGCCCTGCTAGTCAAGTAATTGGCTAGTAGTGAGGGTTAACTGCGGGCAATCCCTAAAGCTGATTGAACTACAACGTGGCTAGAAATAGCGAGCGTGAATGTTGCGAAAGCAGAAAAAATCAATCAGATCGTGCAAGGTTAAATCCTAAACACTAGAACAATGGGTCTTCCGCCTCGAATCATCTAAGTCAAAATTGATAGGATGAACGTTCAACGACTATCTCGTATAACTGACGAGAGTACATCACAAGCCTATGGTGATGGAAAAATCCTCTATCTCTAAAGAGATAAACATATAGTCTGCGCTCATGTGAAAACATGAGAAGTTCATAAGAGAACTGGCTAAGGAATTGCGCCCTTAGTTGAACGAGATAAATTTAATTAAATCTATCAAACCTCATTGAATGTACCGAACATATGTGCTATGTTAGGTTCAATGAGGTAAGAATAATAATGAAATTTTTACGAGTTAGTCAAGTATCAGAATTAACAGGTTTGCATCCGAGTAGTCTTACGAGAATGCTGGTGGAACACGCTACTATTCAGAGGAATCCATCTTTCATTATCTAAAAGGTGAGTGTCTGAATAATCGCACAGTAAAGGAGTAGGCTTCTGATGATATTGGCGAAGAAAGTTAGACTAATTCCAACGCCTGAACAAGAACAAGTGCTTAGAAATCATGCTGGTGCTGCAAGATTCGCTTATAACTATTGTAAAAGAATGAGTGATAGATATTATAAGCTATTTGGAAAATCTGTTTCACAGTTAGCTTTACAGAAACGATTTACAAAGATCAAGAAGCGAAAAAGATATGAGTGGTTACAAGACATTAATGCACAAGTTCCTAAACAGGCTTCAAAAGATTTTGATACGGCGAGAAAAAATTCGTTCAAAAAGTACAAAAATGGTTCTCACACTTCTTATAAATCCAAAAAAGATTTAATCCAAGGATTTTATGCCAATTATGAAAGACTGGTTATAGGAAAGAAATTGGTTCATATTCAGTCCATTGGAGAAGTGAAAACAAGCCAACAACTACCAAGAAACAAAAAACCATCCAATCCAAGAGTTACCTTTGATGGTCGTCACTGGTGGATTAGTGTAGGATTCCAAGAAGACTTTGAATTACAAGAACTAACGAACGAGTCGATTGGTGTGGATGTTGGATTAAAAGAGCTTTTTGTAGCTTCTAATGGTATGAAAGAACGAAATATAAACAAAGATGCTAAGGTTAAAAAACTTTTGAAAAGGAAAAAGTCAGCGCAAAGAGATATGTCTAGGAGATTTAAAAAAGGTGTGAAAATTCAATCCGCCGGATATGAAAAAGCGAAAGCTGAGCACCTGCGGTTATCTAGGAAAATTATGAATATCCGAAATAACCATATCCATCAAGCAACAGCTAGATTGGTGAAAACCAAACCAATGAGGATTGTTGTGGAAGACTTATCTATCTCAAACCTGTTAAAAAATAAAAAACTATCGAAAGCATTTTCCTTTCAAAAATTAAACTTCTTCTTTCAATGTTTATTATACAAGTGTGAGAAGTACGGCATTGCGTATGTAAAAGCTGATAAATGGTTCGCTTCAAGCAAGATTTGCTCATGTTGCGGCGTTAAATACGACCATTCAGTTCAACCAGAAGGACAGTGGAGTTTAAAGATTCGTGAATGGCGTTGTGCTTCATGCAATAGCTATCACGATAGGGATGTAAATGCTGCGATAAATTTATCAAGATGGGTAAAATAAATGCTTGATAATAGGAGGTAACGATACTGCCTCGTGTGGAGTGTTATACCCCTCGTCCCTTTGGGGCTGCGAGAACACGATGAAGCACTAACTTGTATAAATTTGATTGAATTGTATAGATTTAGTTAAGTTTATCGTATCGGTCCTTTACTATGAAGTCATTAGAAGAGATTTTGCAGTACAATGAGAAATTTGTTGAAGAGAAAAAATACGAAGAGTATGAAACAGGAAAATTCCCGAATAAAAAAATGGTAATTATCTCTTGTATGGATACTCGTCTTGTTGAATTATTACCAAAAGCAATGAATATGCGTAACGGTGATGTGAAAATTATTAAGGTAGCAGGAGCTGTTATCTCACATCCATTCGGAAGTATTATGCGTAGTATTTTAGTTGCTGTATATGAACTTGGTGCTGATGAAGTTTGTGTAGTTGGTCACCACGATTGCGGTATGGCAAAAATTCAGGCAAGCAGTACAATTGAGAAGATGAAAGAGCGCGGTATAACAAATGAGAAATTAGATACACTCCGTTATTCTGGAATCGATTTAGAAAGATTCCTACAAGGGTTCTCTAGTGTAGAAGAAAGTGTAGAACATAGCGTATCGATACTTCGCAACCATCCGTTACTTCCAGAAGAAGTACCTGTTCACGGTCTTGTTATCGATCCTGAAACAGGAAAATTAGATTTAGTTGTGAATGGTTACGACAATTAAGAATTTACTTTGTCATCCTTTTTATCTGGGACAGGATCAAATCCTCCCGGGTGGAAAGGGTGACATTTTAATATACGCTTACAAGTAAGCCAAAAACCTTTGAGTGCACCATGTTTTTGAAACGCCTCTAATCCGTAATGAGAACAAGTCGGATAAAAACGGCATGTTGGTGGTGTCATCGGAGAAATGAATTTTTGATAAAAGCGTATAATCCCAATAAAAATCTGTTTCATAACGGTCTCCTTTTCAGCATATTCTTAAAGTATTATAGCACGACTGTACATAATACTTTACTAATGTGCATTTCCGTTATATCATATTGGATATAACGGAATTAAATTAAAAGCGGGAGAGATGTTGTATGCCATCAGTAGAAAGCTTTGAATTAGATCATACGATTGTAAAGGCACCTTATGTAAGACATTGCGGAGTTCACAATGTAGGTAGTGACGGTATTGTAAATAAATTTGATATTCGTTTCTGCCAACCGAATAAACAAGCAATGAAACCAGATGTTATTCATACGTTAGAGCATTTATTAGCATTTAATTTACGTAAATATATTGATCGTTATCCGCATTTTGATATTATCGATATTTCACCGATGGGCTGCCAAACAGGATATTATCTTGTAGTAAGCGGAACACCGACAGTACGAGAAATCATTGATTTATTAGAACTAACATTAAAAGATGCGGTTCAAATTACAGAAATTCCAGCTGCAAATGAAACACAATGTGGTCAAGCGAAGCTTCACGACTTAGAAGGAGCACAACGCTTAATGAACTTCTGGTTAAGCCAAGATAAAGATGAACTTGAGAAAGTGTTTGGATAAAAAGGAAAACTGCCTGTGAAAGGGCAGTTTTTTTATTGTACTAAGAGCGAACATACTCTTCTTTTTTATGAAAATATATTAGATACTCCAACATATAAAACAAAGGCAGAACCGAGAAAATAAACAAATGCTTTTGCTTTTTCCCGTTTCTTCATTTCATCAATTCCAAAAAGGATAAACATAATACTTAAAAGGATAAACACGTAAGGTAAAAGAATAGTGAAGTTTGCAAAGAAGCTAAATAGGGCGAGAGAAAGAGCGATAGTGGCGATTATAATTTGAATGTTTTTTAACATGGAATCACCCTTAAGTAGAAAGAAATAGTTACTGAGAGAAAATAATTATAAATGCTAAATTGATCGAAATTTTATTCTACATGTAGCGAAAGAGTTTGATATTAAAAAGAAGAATATGAGACTAGAAACGAAAAAATACGGGATACTCATTAATTCCTAGAAGAATAAAGGAACAACTGAGAATAAATTGTACGTATGGGAGAAGTGAAAAATTATCGGTAAAATGGACATAAGTGCTTAGAGTGAGTAAGAGAAGCATGAGAAATGCTAAAAAAATCCGTAATATAGTTAGAGTTAGCATTGTATAGCCCCCTTTAGACCATTTACTAGAATATTTCTGTGAAACCAATAAATAAAGCAGCGGCTCCTGTTAGTAGAGCGAGCACACTACCTCCTGTTTGCTGTTTTAATATTTCCTCTAAACTTATGGTGAGGGCCATACCTCCTAAAAAGATGTACATATAAGGGATTATTTCTCTATTACCAGTAAAAAATCCATAGATTGCTATAGACAAGGCAATAAGTGATAAAGTAATCCGTCCCCATTTTAGCATAAAAGACCTCCTCTATTTTATGTAGGTAATAATGAGAACAATCCAAATGAAAGCACCGGCAATAATACAAATAAGTCCAGTTGCTGATTCCCTTTTCTTTATTTGTTCAAATGCGATGAGAAACATTAAAGCCCCTAATAGAAATTGTGAAAGAGGTAAAGAATTATTTTGACCTGTATATAATCCAATTGCCGACATAACAATCACAGTGAGTGCTACTATGATGCGAAGTATACGAAGCATATTAGGAATTCTCCTTATTCTTTTTTGTATAAGGATTGTCTTCTAGTTTATCGACGGAATGTTTATAAGCATAGCCTTTATTAATTGTCATGACGGAGAGTACGAGGATGATTAGGACGATGATAATACCGATAATTAATATTTTGAACATAAAATCCCTCCTTTTCTTTATTTTACATAATTTTGTAATTGATGAAAACAATAGAAAATAAAAGGATGAAAGAAGGGTGTTACATGGAGACGAAAAAAACATATTATATATCAATAGGAAACGGTCAAATTTCACAAGTGAAGACGGCGGATACGTATAATTTTGAGATTTCCGCAAATGATGAGGAAATTACAGAATTAAGAGGGCACTTTGATCAAGCATATGTAGAAGATTTAGGGTCATTTGTACGCTCCCACGTTCCATTTGTTGAGTATCATCACGATTCAAATAATGACCGATATGATGAACAACTACAAAAAGCATATAAAATGATTTACGATTTAGGAAATCATGAGACGAAAGAATTAGTCGCACAAATGGGAATAATCAATGGATTGTAATTGGATAATATTATGCAGAAAAGCGAGAATATGCTACAATTTGTGGTAGGAAAAACTTGTAACCATCAATAGGGGAGTAATGGCATGTACAAATTTAAAGATTATTACCACAACACTGTACAATTATCGTTTGAACGTTATCCATTTTCTCCTGAGCCAAAGCATGTTTGGGTTGTATGCCGGTACGGGGATCAATGGTTATTAACGCATCATTTACGTCGCGGTCTTGAATTTCCAGGTGGTAAAGTAGAACTAGGGGAAACACCGGAAGAAGCGGCAGTTCGAGAGGTTCATGAAGAAACCGGCGGCATAGTTTCTGATTTAACTTACTTAGGACAATACAAAGTATCTGGAAAAGACAAAATAATCATTAAAAACATTTATTTTGCAACAATTAGTGCGGTAGAAGAACATACGCATTACGAAGAAACGAAAGGGTCTGTTTTATTAAAAGACATTCCTGACAACATTAAAACGAATAGAAAATTTAGCTTTATAATGCGCGATGACGTATTAGCGCGTACGATGAAACATATAGAAGAAATCGGCTGTTTTACGAAGTAAAGTAGCCGGTTTCTTTTTTTGTATGTAAGAATAAATGTAAATATATCTTTATATTATTTTGGGTATATTATACAATTTTGTAAAGATATATTTACATTTTAGGAGGGGGAAGATGGATAAAAGAAAAGAAACGACTGTTACTGTTTCGATGGTTAAATTAAACTTTTCTTTATTTTTTATAATAATTGCTTTGTCGTTTGGAATTGGTTATTTGCATATATTTCTTTCAGGTGGGGTTCAAGTTGAAGTTACATTATTAACGATGTTTCTTTTTATTATCGCAATGATTGTTCTCGTTTGTATTCATGAAGCGATACATTTAATTGGCTTTCGCTATATCGGAGGTGTTCCGTGGAGTGAACTAAAATGGGGCGTTAATTGGAAATTAGGTGTTGCATATGCTCATTCTAAACAGGCGGTTACAGTAAAGCAAATGAAGAAAGTGTTAATGCTTCCGTTTTTACCAACTGGAATTTTGCCAATTGTATTGGGATTAGCTATGAATCTGGAGCCACTCTCATTTTTAGGAATTCTACTAACAGCAGGGTGTATCGGCGACATTGCCTTATATCAAAAAGTTTCAAAGTTTCCAGATGATGCGCTAGTAAAAGATCATCCGAGTAAACCACAGTTTACAGTATATGAATAATAAAGAAAGAGGAGGCGTTTTTGAATAACTGCCTCCTCTTCCTTTATTATCACTTTTTGTCGGTAAATCGATATATTGTGAAAATCATTGATATAATTTAATTACTGTTATTGTGTTTTTATCTCCACCTCTAAAAACGAAAGCACCTCCAACAAATCATCTACGATACGTGAATGCTTAAAATCACCCCAAAACGAATCTTTTTTCCAAACACCAAGAATCCCTACTTGTTCAGAACCAAGCACATCGTTTTCTGGATGATCTCCAACATAAAGACATTCTTCTGCCTTCACATCTAGTCTTTGCAAAGCACGTTCGAAAATTTCAGGATGAGGTTTTTTAATTCCTTCAGCTTCTGAAACGAGAATGGTGTTTGTATACGTATGTATATGTAGTGCTCGAAGGTTGCTCATCTGAAATTCAGTAAAACCGTTTGTGATAATACCAATTTTAATGTTTCGCTGTTTTAACTGTTGAAGTAGTTCATGCGTGTTTTTGAAAGGAATACAATGATGTTGGAAGTTTGTAATATAGTCGTGTAGTAGTTGCTCTTGCGTTAAAGTAGTAATGTTGTATTCGGAAAGGAGAGTAGCATATACTTTATCCTTCCACGTATAGCCATTATTATCGAGTTCAAGAAATCGAGAACAATACTCTGATTTCTCTATACTCATCAAATGTGAGGAGAAGCGATTATATTGCTCACAAATAAATTGTTCTAAAGATTGGCGTCGATCTAATAGTGTTCCATCTAAGTCGAATAAGATTGCACGAATCATGAGAAGCCTCCTTGCAGTTTTTATAATTAATTATCGCATATTCGCAAAAAAATGATTATGATATTTTGTAGAATGGAATAATGGGGGATTGTATGAAGAAACTGTATGGCAAGTTAGTGTGTTGTATTATAGCAAGCGGTTTAGTTGCAGGATGCGATAGTGCTATCGAGGTTACGAAAGAAAAAGAAATTTGTAAAACAGAAGAAGAGTGTACGCAAATAGGAGATAAAACATTACAAAAAGTATATAAAAAGATAGAGGGACTTTCAGAACTTGAAAAAGTAGAAGATTATGACATAGAAGAGTATGAAAGTGTGAATATGAAAGAGGCGGAACAGAAAAAAGAAGAGGATGACAATTATTTCTTTTTAGCTTCTTATTATATCGATGGTGATGAAATTGTAGATCCTTATTTTGAGAAATTGGATCGTAAGAGATTGAATAAAGTTTTTGCAGATGACGAAGTAGCAAAAGATGATTTGTTAAGTCAGCGACAAGATAGAGAGTATCATGAAACCTTATGGGACATGTATCGCACTCTCGTCCCAGTGAAATATCGTGAGAATATAACAGGATTTGGTCTAATAACGGATGGTTATGATGGCGTTGTTGCCCATGTCATGCCAAGTATAGATGACCCGAGAGATTGGGTGCTTAGTTTAGACGTGCTTGATTCTGGGGTGAATATAGATGAAGTGATGAAAACATTAATTCATGAAACGGCTCACGTATTAACGATTGGACATAAACAAGTACCAGTGGATAGGAAATATTTAGAGGCGTTTGATGAAGAGAAAGACATTTCATCATATCGAAATAAATGTAAAACGGTGTTCGTGAAAAATGGATGTGTAAGAAAAAGTTCGTATATTAACCAATTTTATAATGAATTTTGGAAACCAATTGAGCAAGAGTGGACAGAAAAGAAAGTAGAAGAAAGTGAAGAGGCACAAATTGAATTTTATAAAGAAAAGCATGATGATTTTGTATCGCTATATGGAACAACAAATGTAACGGAAGATATCGCAGATACATTTACAGCGTTCATTTTACAAGATTCAAAAAAAGTGAAAGAAGGAACAGAGTTAAAATATAAGAAAATTGCTTTCTTCTATCAGTTCCCTGAGCTTGTAAAAATGAGAGCGGAAGTGCTGTCAGGATTATATGATGTTTCGAAAACGATAGAACAACAAAGTGGAGACTAATGTGAGTTATGCTTTCGATATAGTTTCGTTAAAGAAAAGCGTGAAGAATTTTTAATTCTTTGCGTTTTTTCTTATGTTGATAAAATTGAAAATTATGTATTTTTATCAAAAAGAAGAAGGAACTGGAGGCACAAAAGAGAATTAGTATAAAAATGTCACAATTTAGACACAATTATAATGCGCGTGTTGTAGGGACTATAAGTTTACTCTCGAGGAGGTAATGAAACGTATGAAAACGATTCTTGCTGTTGCTGGTCTCATTTGGGTAATGTCTCACGGTTTTCCGATTTTTGAAGGGGAGCAAATTCGTAGTGCTTTGAATGAAAAGTTTAATGATTATCATGTGATAGATCGAAAAGATAATGTCGTTACAGTACGTGTGAAAGACTGTTTCCATACAGTTACGGTTGCGGATGGAAACATTACAAATGAAACGAAAATGTGTGATAAAAGGTAAAAGAAAGAAGCTGACTATAGCGCACTGTTTTGAGTCAGCTTCTTTTTCTTTTTCCAATTAGAATTTTTTCAAATGCCTCAACAAATACATACATAAGAGTTGCAAGAACACATGTGAGTAGTACGCTAAGTAAGACGAGTGTGAAGTTAAAGACTTGGAATCCGTAGCTAATTAAGTAGCCAAGTCCTTGTTTGGAAACGAGAAGTTCTCCGAAAATAACACCAACCCAGGATAAACCAACATTTACTTTTAACGTTGAGATAATTGCTGGAAAGGATGCAGGGAGAACGACTTGCTTATAACATTGCCATTTATTTGCGCCAAATGTATCCATCACTTTTATATAGTTAGAATCGACTTCTTGAAATGCACTGTAAATAACGAGAATGGTAATGATGATGGAAATGATTACTCCCATTGCGATAGAAGATGAAATGTTTGGACCGAAAATAACGATGATGATTGGACCGAGTGCAACTTTTGGCATTGCATTTAGGACGACGAGGTAAGGATCAAGTACGCGGGCTAGAAGTGGCATCCACCAAAGAAACGTGGCAATAATAGCACCGAGTACCGTTCCGAGAATGAAGCCTACTCCGGTTTCCAGCAATGTCGTCCATATGTGGACCCAAAGTGAACCGTCGATCCATTTCGTTAAGAAGAGATCCCAAATACTCGAAGGAGAACTAAAGAGTAAAGGATCGATCCATTCTTTTTTGCTAGCTATTTCCCATAGTGCAAAGAAAAGAATAAGTAGTAAAAGCTGTAGTGAGCGAGCAATCCAAGCACGCCTGCGTTCTTTCTTTCGAAATTGTTCATGTAGTTGTTTTATATTATCCAAGTCGTTCCAGCTCCTTCCATATATCTTGAAAGAGGGCTGGGAAATCGTAGTGATGGCGTGCTTCTAACGGTGATAAAGAACGGATACTTTCCGGGACGATAAAGGTTTTTGCGATTTTTCCAGGATTTGCTTGCAGTAAATAAATACGATCACTCATCGCAATCGCCTCTTCAATATCGTGAGTAACAAGTAGTGATGTTTTCTTATATTTATTTAGTAAGTTGAAAACGAGTTCTTCTAGTTTTAATTTCGTTTGATAATCGAGTGCGGAGAATGGTTCATCTAGTAATAAAATTTTCGGATCAGTTGCTAACGTTCGAACGAGAGCAGCACGTTGACGCATACCGCCGGATAGTTCACGAGGATATTGTCCTTCTACCCCATGTAGACCGACTTGCTTTAAAAGGTTTAAAGTATGTTCTTTCATTTGTTCATCATAAATCCTTCGAATATGAAGTCCAAGCATAATATTTTCTTCAATCGTTTTCCACGGGAATAAGTAATCTTGCTGCAACATATATCCCATAGATGATGTTTTCGTTGTAATTGGTTCACCATCTAAAAAGACAATACCATCAATTGGATCAAGTAATCCAGCAATGATTGAGAGGAGCGTTGTTTTACCGCAACCACTTGGGCCGAGTATAGAAATAAATTCGCCTTCTTCCACTTGTAAGCTCATATCTTCAAGAATAAGTTTGGCATTCTCTTTTGCAAAAAAGCAGTGAGAAACGTTACGTATTTGTAAAAAACTCATACACTTCGCCTCTATTTCTTAATAACGCTTTCGGCAATTTTTGTATTGACGAGCGCTTCATGTGGGACTTCTTTTTGTAATTCACCAGCGTCTTTCATAATCGTTTGGAGCTGTTTCCATTCTTCCGCATCTAGTAGTGGATTTGTCGCATAAGAATGTTGCTTTTTATACCGTTCAATTACTTTTAATGTAATGTCTTTTGAAGTGTCTTTAAATAGCGGGGAAACAGCATCAGCAATCTCTTCTGGACTATGTGTATCAACCCATTGCTGTGCTTTATAGAGCGCACGTGTGAACTTTTCAGCAGCAGCTTTATCTTTCTTTAAGAAACTTTCTTTTGCCATGAATGTTGTATAAGGAACAGTACCAGATTCATTTCCGAATGAAGCGACGATATAACCTTTACCTTCTTTTTCGAATATGCTTGCAGTCGGTTCAAAGAGCTGGACAAACTCTCCAGTACCAGATGCGAAGGCATTTGCAATATTAGCAAATTCGATATTTTGAATTAAGTTCGTATCTTTACGAGGATCAATGCCATTTTTCTTTAAAACGTATTCCCCAACCATTTGCGGCATGCCGCCTTTACGCTGTCCTAAAAATGTAACACCTTTTACGTCATTCCAATTAAAAGAGTCTAGTTTTTTACGTGAAACTAAAAATGTCCCATCTGTTTGTGTAAGCTGTGCAAAGTTAATGACAGGGTCTTTCGCTCCTTGTTGATGAACGTAAATAGACGTTTCAGAACCGACGAGAGCAATATCAATTCCGCCAGATAATAGGGCGGTCATCGTTTTATCGCCACCAGCTGTTGTTTGTAGGTCAATATTTAGTCCTTCATCTTTAAAAAATCCTTTTTCAATCCCAACATATAATGGGGCATAGAAGAGAGAATGGGTAACTTCGCCGACGCGAATGTTTTGAGTTTGTTCTTTCGTACTTTCTTTTTTACTACTACAAGCAGCAAAAGTAAAAACAGCTAGTAACATGATGCAAAAAATCGCGATTAATTTTTTCACTATATAACACCTCCTAGAAGTCACTCTACAAGCATGATATGTAGGTAATCGCCCATATGTGAGTGTAGATAGCAGGAATTTTTTTGGAGGTAAAGAAGTACAAATATAAGGGGTGATAAAATGGAGTACGAATACGATGATAGCGTACATTTACATCTTGATTATTTCGGGACAGAATGTGATATGGAATCGATTGCTTATAAGAGAAAGAATGAAGACGTATGGGATGTGTATTTTAATTTTGGAGTATACGGTATTCAGAAAGACGATGTAGAGTTAGGGAGATTTATGGACGAATATGCTGGTCATTACGTTTTTTCTGTACATGCTCGCGATCTTAGCTGGGAATTTGGAAGTGCCCAGTTTGAAGAGTGGGTTTTGAAAAATCGGATAGTAGAAAAAACGCTACAAAAATAGGAGGAATTTTGTGATTGGATTTCTCATCTTATTATTTATTTTTGTGGCCGGATTTTTTATTATGCAAATGCTTATTTACCAATTTGCAAAGAAAAACATCCATAAATATACAAAAATAAAATGGTTTCATATGTGGCTACATATGAATATGAAAAAATGCCCGAGATTAGATTTTTTTGATTTTGTAGTTACAGTACTCGTATGTATTGTATGGAAAATATGGCTGCTTCCTTTTATATAATACACATGCTAATCATCTTCTCTTTTATCATAAAATAACGAAAAGAACCTGTCTTGTGGCGGGTTCTTTTCGTTATAGTAATAGTTGTAAAAAACTTGCATTTATACATAAAACAGTGAGTGGTGTTGTGAAAGATATTTTGACAAATACAGAAACACATACATACGGAATTAAAGTGTAATTACAGAATGGACAAATTGGCCGTGTGTAAAGTGTGGGGAATAAGAAAGAGGTCGTCCAACGGTGGACGACCTCTTTCTTATTATGCTTGGTTAGTGCGGAAGAATGGAAGTTTCTGCACAATGTGAATTAATCCGTATGCAAGAATTAAGCACATAAGAGGATTAATGAAAAATCCATAGCGATTAATTGCTAAGAATAAGTTTGAGAAGATAATGTAAATAATAGAACTTGCTACTAGCATCATAACGCGTTTATGTTTAAATGAATTTAGCATGAAGCAGAAGCTGCTCAAGAATGTACCGATGATAAACACTCTATGACATAGTTGCATAAAGTTGTGAATACGGTATTGGTCTACAGCAGGAGCTGTTTTGAATAATTCAATTGTTTTACCGACAGTGAACCAAGAGAACCAATAAGTGAAGTCCGTCTTAAATCCGTTCTTGATTAATTCTTTTGCGTATGCACCTTTGTCATCTAAGCCTTTAGCTCTCATTTCATTTACTATATTTTCATATCCAATTTTATTAAATGGATCTGCACCGGCAATTAGTGGATCTGCACCTTGGGTTGAGAATAAAATAAATTGGTTGAGTGCTAAGTAGTTACGAACAACCCATGCGCCAATAATAAAGAAAGGTCCGATAAACCATAACAATCCGATTCGAATGGAGTCTTTAAATCCATATGTAAATAACACAACAAGAACAGGAATGAGCATCATTGGAGCTGGATTTGGACGGAACATAAGTAAAATTGAAACGACAATTCCAAACCATATATGGAATTTCACTTTATTGTATTTCCATGCGAGAACAAATACATATACACATAACGCCAATAAGAATATGGATGGAACTTCTGTTAGCAATGTACGGAAGTATGTATAGTTACTTGGATAAATAGCATATAAAATACTTGCAACAATTCCATAAATGTTTTTTTCGAACAATTCTTTTCCTATTAAGAATACTAATAGTACTGTGCAAAGGTTCATGATCATGTTAATAACAGTTGCTACGTAATAGTAAGGAATTGATGTAATATCAGAAATAATCATAGCGCCAGCTAATAGTAATGGCTGACCTGGTGTAATATATGCATTTTTTCCTGGAACTTCACTAGGTTCTAAATACACATAACCAAATACACCATGTTTTAATAGTTGTTCAGCTGTTAACGAATAGTTAAAGGCATCATTTGCACCATATGTTACTTTGACTAACTCTCCATCTAATCCCGGCTGTTTTACTAAACAAAAAACGTGAAACAGGAAAGAAAGCGCCAAAATTACATATACCGCTTTAGGCAAACTCTTAAACTTAGTAAGCAAAAATGAGCAACTCCTTTTTTATTAATTCTTTCGTATTTTTATGTGAAATCTTTAATAGTATTAAGGATTTCCAAAACATAGTTATTATATCATAAAGTGGAATGCTGAAATTAAGTTTTTCAAGAATGAGTAATTTGTATGCCACAATTTAACTGTTGATTAAGGGAATATTAAGACAATACATTTATGATAGAAACAAGTATGCAGACGAAATATGTAATATATGTTATTTTAATAGAAATAGTTCTTTCGATGCGGGGGAAATTAAGACATAGAAACGAGGGAATGAATTGAAGTATGGTTCTACACTTTTTCATCTTCCAAAAAGAAATATATTAATTTCTAGCATTATAAGTAGTATGGTGACTTTATTAGTAATAACTATGCTGTTTATGATTTTAAAGGTTTTCAATTTAGACATGATGAAAGATCATTTAAATCAAAAGCTTGTTTTAAGTGTTATGATGATTTTCGTATGGGGCATAACGTTTTATATTACGCATTTCAATAAAAAAGAGATGTCTATACTTAGAGCATCCCTACGAGTGCATTTTATATTATTTTTGCTAGCTCATACAGTAGCGTTATTTTATATTGTCATGCAAGTTAATATGAGTTTCATAGAGGCAATGAATTGGATTTACTTTTATAATATGCAGTTTATATTAAGTTTTGTAGTAATTTATGCAATATATATTCTTGTATATAATTTAATAGGTAAGGTTTTTCTAAGTATGGTTTTAACGAGCTGTACGTTAGTCATTTTATGTATTGTGAATTATTTGAAGCTTATTTTCAGAGGTGATCCGTTATATCCTTCTGATTTTACACAAATTACGCATATGCAATCTGTTATACCGATGGTGATGGACTATTTTAGTTGGAGTTATATTTTTGTCATTATCTTAAGTATCGTAGCTTGTATTGTAGCAGGGATATATATGAGAAGGTATATTCAAAATGTAAAGATTCATCTAGGAATAAGAGCCTTATTAGTAGTAGGATCTATTTTTGTTCTATATGCGTACGGTAATTTTGCGAATACATTTATGAATAAAGTATTTCAAAAATCAGGTGTAGATTTTGTTTTGTGGAATCAAAATGAGAACTATGCTTCAAATGGTTTTGTACTTGGGTTTATTAGCAATTTAGATACAACAGTTATGGAAAAACCAAAAAATTATTCTAAAGAAAATATGCTTCAAATAGCAAACGATATAAAAAAACAATATAGTGGAAATATAGGGAGCCAAAAGAAAAAAGAGAAACCGAATATTATTTTTGTAATGAGTGAATCGTTTTGGGATCCGACGAAAGTAACTAACCTTTCTTTTAGTGAAGATCCTGTACCAAATTTACATCATTATATAGAAAACTTTCCTGGTGGACAAACTATTTCTCCTACATTTGGGGGAAATACGGCGAACGTTGAATTTGAGGCATTAACAAGTTATTCAATGAGTTTGTTAAAGCCAGGTTCTATACCATATCAGCAGGTTATTACAAATAAGAAAGAAATTCCATCAATCCCTACGGCGTTGAAAAAAGAAGGTTATTATACAAGTGCAATTCATTCATTTGGTCGCACATTCTTTAAACGTGATGATGTATATAAGGTGTTAGGGTTTGATAAGTTTAATGCAGAGGACACGATGGAAAATGTGGATATTGATGGAGATTATATTAGTGATTTAGCGATGAGTAAAGAGATAATTGCTGAGTTAGAGAAACAAAAACAACCTACATTTATTCATGCAGTTACGATGCAAAATCATTTTCCATTTACAGAGGGCCGATTTGGTGAAAACCTAATCGAAATTAGCGGTCTAGAAAATGAAGACTCAAAGGGAGAATTAGAGACGTATACAGAAGGATTAAGACGTTCAGATGAGGCTCTTCAATATTTAATAGAGCAACTAGATAATTTTGATAGACCTACATTATTAGTATTCTTTGGAGATCATCTTCCATCATTAGGAACAAATAAATCTTTTTATAAAGAAAATGGGTATATAACGAATGAAAAAACACCGAATGAACGTTTAGCCATGGCGCAAACACCGCTATTAATGTATGCAAACTTTGATATGCCAAATGATAATTTAGGTTTAGTAAGCCCAATTCATTTTTCTAATCTTATTTTTGATTATGCAGGATTAAATAAATCCTTATTTTATCAATTTTTATCGGAATTTTACAAGGAAATACCAGTGCTTAGAGATGAATTAAAAGTTGATAAAAATGGAGAAGTAATCAATGATTTAACAAAGAAACAAAAAGAAATGTTAGAGCAATATAAAATGCTCCAATATGATTTACTCGTTGGAAATCAATATAGTAAAGATATCCTCTTTAAATAAAAGAAACAAAAAGAACTTGTATAACGATACAAGTTCTTTTTTCATAGTATTTAACGGGGTAACCAGACAAGCTGGGTTTAGGGAGTATTACCTGTACATTTAGTATATATGAAAATGTAATCGTTTTATTTGTGTATTTGTGAGAAATATGTGAATTTTATGTTTTGTGAAAAATCGATTATATTAACTTTCGTTCTTGTATTGCAGTTGTTATACATGTAAAAATTTTATCAGTTCTTTATTTAATTCATCCGCTTGATCGATTGGTGAACCATGACCACTATTTGTAAGAGCATGTAACTGAGAATTTTTAATTCGTTGTTGCGTAAGCTCAGCACTTTTGTAAGGAATTAGTTGGTCGTGAACGCCGTGGAAGATTTTTGTTGGGACGTTAATTTTATTTAAATCTTTCGTTACATCTTCATTTGCAGCTGCTTGTAAAATTTTTATAAGGGCATAAGAAGCGGACTGCATACCGAGATAAGAAAACCATTCAAGGGTTGCAGCCCCTAAGTTTCTATTAAAAAAGGATAAAGATACATCATTTAAAAATTTTGGTAAATTAGCATACATTTGATTAATGAGAGCATCTGCTTGTTCTTTCGGTACACCGTAAGGGGACTCTTGATTTTTAACGAAAGAGGGGGAGACAGCGTCAATTAATGCGAGCTTAGAAATGCGGCGCCCATTATAGCGAGACATATAGCGAATAGAAAGAGCACCACCAACTGAGAAACCGACTAATGTAGCGTTCTCTACTTGAAGTGCTTCCAGAACAATTGCGATATCATCGGCTAATCGATCATACGTGTAACCAGTCCATGGCTTATCAGATTGTCCATTCCCTCGTATATCCATGGCGATACAGCGAAAGCCATGCTCAGGTAAAACATTGAGTTGATATTGGTACATTTGATGATTTAAAGGCCATCCGTGAACGAAGAAAACAGTCTTACTACCTGGACCAGGATTAACGTCTTGCACAAAAATATGCACATCTTTCTCGACAGTAACAAACATAAATTTCCCCCTGTTTTATGAATATGCTCTATCCCAAAAGCGTTGTTTTGTCATAGCTTTAATAAATTCATTTGCTAGCCTCGTAGGGTCTTGTTCTATTAGAACACCAGGCTTTCCTTCGATATTTAAAGATTGAATAATAGAAGAGCCGTTTTGGAAGGAGCCAATCGGCTTAAAGTGATTATATGATTCTACGACAAATGAACTTGCTTTGTTAAGAAAATGATCATCCATCTCTCCGCCGATAAGAAGTAATCCATCATAAAGGAGTGGTGAGCCTGTTAAGAAAGTATCATTTACTTCCCACTGTCCATTTGGCGTTCCCTGCACTACCTAATCGTTCTGAAACGATCACTGGCAGTTCAAGAGTTTTCATCGTTTGAAATTTTAATACCTGTATTTGTTGTCATCTCCTTTCCTTCATTTTCACGCATGAAAGATTGGAGTTGTTCGGTCTTTTTATTTTTTTTGCCATCCATAAAAAACACCTCCCATAATATACGTATTATTGTTTATGTTTTTTATGCTTGTATATAGCATGAAGATATTGCATAGTTGGCATGATTTTCCTCAAATGTTCGATTTATCTTTGTTTGTCTATGAAAATCATTTATTATAATAAATGGTATTCTTCGAGATATTATTTTGAAGGGGTGTTGAAGTGAAAGAAAGTTTTCTATCATATAAAGAAGAAGAAAGAAATGCAAAAATCCTTTTATGGGTGTTATATGTCATTGTTATTGTATATCAAATTTTCTATGCAATCGTATTAGAAGATAAATCAATAATGGATAAGGGATACAATATAATATGGCAAGTTATTTGCGGAGTAGCAATACTGTGCGTGAATATATATTTAATGAAAAAAGAGAAGGCAAACCTTGTTAAATATGCATGGATATTTGCATACATAGGGATAGAACTCGCTAATATATTTTCGTATGTTTTTTATAATAAGGCGGCGTTTGATGCGACAAATATAATAGAAATTATTCTCATTTTCTTTGTACCTATATTTTTAAATAAAAAATTCTATGTGTTTTTACTTTCCTCTATTGTAGGAAAATATTTAATTTATTTATTTGTATTAGAGGAAGTAAAAGCATTTATGTTCCTTATTATGTATACACTTATGTTAATAGCTGTATATATCATTTTAAACCGATTTTTACAATATCTTTCAGCTGTAAAGGAAAGTATTGCGATTGCTAGTGAATCACAGAAATTAGCAGTAATCGGAAAAATGGCAGCGACGGTTGGACATGAAATTAAAAATCCACTCGCTTCATTAAAAGGATTTACGCAATTACAACGAGAGAAGCATGAAGAGGATCCTATTTATAAACGTATGATTTTTGAAATAGAAAATATGAATAATATGATAAGTGAGTTAATGGAAGTTGCTACATGCAAACCTTCTATTTATAAGAAACATGATGTAGGAAAAATTGTATTACAAGTAATAACAAGTCTTCGCGAAAAAGTGAATGAATTAAACGTGCAGTTTATTTCTAATGTGGAAGAAAAAACAATAGAAATTGAATGTGATGAACGAAAAATAAGAGGAGTCTTTTTATATACGATAAAAAATGCTTTAGAGGCAATGGGACAAGGTGGCATATTACATTTACAATTAGAAAATAAAGGGAAAGAATATGTAATGATCAGTGTGATCGATAATGGTCATGGTATTAAGCAAGAAAACTTATCCCGTGTTACAGAGGCCTTTTATACAACGAAACAAGATAAAATTGGTCTGGGACTGACGGTAGCGAATCGAATTGTCGCCGAGCACCTTGGTGAGTTGCATATTTCAAGTGAAAAAGATACTGGAACGAGAATAGACATCATTCTCCCAAGGAAGTGTGGAAATACTGAAATCCAAGTGGAAGAAAAGCTAGGAGTTACCATATGAATAAAGGCTATATATTTAAAAATGAAGAAATAAAGGCGCTAAAAGCATTTTTAAGTTTATTTTTTATTATATTTTTCGTATATGATCTTGCCTATGAATTTATTGTACCGTTAATCGGTGGAGAGCAAGAAGGTGTAGGAGAGTTTGAAGATGGTTTAGGTTTATGGCTTTACTTTTTGATGGTGGTATTGTTTTGCATTGGAATATACTTTATGAAATGGAAGAATGCTTTTGCGGTAAAGTATATTATTCTAATTGGCTATAATGTATTAGATTGTATCCATAACATTATGATTTATTATGGTAGCGATGCAGAATTTGACGGTGGAAATATAGTAGAAGGATTTTTTATTTTGTTTGCACCAATCTTTGTGAATAAAAGATATTTCTGGTTAGTTCCAGCGATACTTATCGGAAAGTATGCTCTTACAGGAATCATTATTCAATCTTCTCTCGTTTTAATCCCAATGGCATTATATAGCGTATTTACTATCATATGTTGGATTATATTTTTAAGGGTTCAGTCTTACGTTCGTACGCTTGAGATGATGGACAAAGAAATAAAACAGACAGAAAAACTAGCAGCTGTTGGAAAGATGGCAACGGTTATTGGTTATAAGATTAGAAGACCTTTAGCAAACTTAAAAAAACTTGTGAATAAACAAGCAGACAAGCATCCAGAGGATAAAATTTATAGTGATATTATGAAACAAGAAGTAGATCGGATTTATATAATTGCTACAGAACTTAGTGGATTTGAGAAATCTAAATCACTAGAATCAGAAACTCATAACATAAAAGAAATTATCTCTTATGTTATTCGAGTTATGGAAAAGCCTGCTTTAAAACAAGGAGTCCACATACAAGGTATTTACAGTAAAGACTTACCATCAATTACATGTGATGAAAAACGATTAAAACAGGTCTTTTTTAATTTAATCAAAAATGCAATTGAAGCAATGTCAGTTGGCGGAACAATTACGATTAAAGTTACTGTAAAAGATGGAATCATCGTTCAAGTGAAAGATGAGGGATGCGGCATTCCGAAAGATAAAATTCCAAAGTTAAATGAAGCCTTTTATACAACGAAAGAAACAGGAACTGGTCTAGGTTTAGTAGTTACAGAAAAAATTATTAAAGACCACAACGGTAAAATGAGTTTTGAAAGTGAAGTTGGGGTTGGAACGACGGTTGAAGTTATGTTACCACTGCATTAACTACAAAAAACATCACTTATTTGGAAGTGATGTTTTTGTGTTCTTCTTAGGTAGACGTTCTAAAAAAGAGGACGATAACGAAAAATAATATATTGATAGTGTAAAAAGAAAATAATGGATGTTTTACTATGAAAAATATATAATGGCTTTGTCTGTTATTTGTTGTAGTTCATTTATATTTCTATTTGTTGACCCGAATCTCGGGTCTTTTTTTTTATGAAATGAATTGCTATATGTCAGTGATTAGAAAAATAGAATATATATTCATGCTGTAATACTGGTAGCACCAGTAAACTCGGTGCTACCAGTAGGTTCGTTTTCCGGCACAACGAAAGCATTTACGTTGGTACAGGTGGTGCTTTCACATTTCTCTATTTTTCTGTGGTCGATTGTATTGTGTATATAAATTTAAAAAATGATAGCGTTAGAGCCACCATTTCTCCTGCGGAAGCAAAATAACATCCACATCAAAATTCTCTTTAAACCAATCATACATCAATGTCTCTTTCACTAAATATTCAGAGGCAGAGTGTGACACACCAATTAGAGACATATTCGTTTCTTTTACATAATCCATAATGAGCGAGTATTTATGTCTGCCGTAATCATTATCGATATGGCAATGGATTTCTCCTGTAATATATGCGTCAGCACCTTTTTCTTCTGCTTCCTTCATTAAAGATACGACATCGCCACATCCAGCGATAATTGCGATTTTTTTGATGGAATCATGTCGTTTACCTTCGAAGTCTGTGTAAGGAATCTGGAAGAGTTGTTTTAGATGTTTTTGGAGTGCTTCTGTTGATGTTTCATCTATTTCACAAATAAGGCCAACTGGTTCTTGTTCTGGACCTCCATATGCAAAGTCGTCCACTACAGTAGCGTTTAATGCTTTTGCAATTGAAATACTCGTTCCATGTGTTTTATGAAAATCCATTGGTACGTGACATGTATATATAGAAAGTTGTTTTTCTTTTATTCCTTGCAAATATTTTTCAGGAATTGGTAAGAAACCGCGGCCTGATCTTCCAAGCGGATCACCGCACTCCATTACAAGGGGATGATGCATAAAGAGTAAATCACCGGGTGTGGATTGTGAAATGAATGTTTCAAGAACGTCATCTGTAGGGAATACAGCTAAAAATACTTTGTTTACATTTTCAGATCCGTGCATCATAAGGCCGTTAAATAAATCTACAAAATTTGCTTCGAAAAATTGTTGCCAAGGAAATTTGATAGGATCATATACGGCTGGGATAAATCGACTAAAGGCACTATCTTTTCCGTATTTTTCAATTTGGAATAAGTGATCGAGTGATTGCTCTATTTTTTTTAAGGCTGGCATGTTTGATAATCCTCCTTAAGATGATTCTTGCTTTATGAGTTGTTTGTATTCTTCGTAGCAAAATAAGAAGCGGATAGGAAACAAATAAAACCTAGAATCCAGCTAATAAAAGGAGAATAGGGAAGTACATGCTGTAATAGCATTCCGCTAGAAATGAAGAAACTACTAAATACACCTAATAACATGGGATAGCGTTGTAGTTTGAACACAGATAGTAAACATCCTTTCTCCTGCATGAACTACTCATAAAAGCTCGATTGCTGAAACTTTATCACATACATTGTATATTAGTCTTAATTTTCTGTATATAACTTTTAAGAAAAATGGTGATACAATATATGAATGATAAGAGAAGAGAGGATGAAGATTAACATATGTACGTTACTGTAACAGAAGCAGCATATAAAAAGATTATGGATACGATTCCAAGTGAAGCGAAATATATAAAGTTATTTTATGATAATGAAGGTTGCGGTTGTGTTATGAGCGGAATCATCGATTTAGTAGCTGTAGCAGAGAAAGATGAGCGCGATGTGGATATTGAATCAAGCACAATGAATTTTATCGCTGATCGTACAAAGCTTGTATTTATGGACGATAAGTTAACGGTTGATTGGCATGAAGGTGGAGGAACTTTTCAGTTGAAGAGCCCAAGCCAGTTTTATAATCCAAATATGAAATTACACGTTCGAGTATAGTAAAGGTGAGTCCAAAATGTATTTTGGACTCACTTTTTTTATTTTATAAGTCGCTATTATTGTCGATAAGTCGATATATTGAAAAAATCGCTGATATAAATGGAGTTGCGCCGATATAATTTCATTTACCAAAACGTTTCATATAATAAAAAGATTTTTTCACATAATGAAATGTACATGTGATTGAATTTTCTGTATAATCTTCTTTGCGGAGGGGATACGCATGAGAAGATGGGGAATTGAGTTATTAATTTTAAGTGTTGTTATTATTTGGGGGATTAACTATACAATTGCGAAGTATGGACTTTTAGAATTTACAGCAATTGAGTTTACTGCACTTCGTATGATGGCGGCGGCACCGCTTCTGTTACTCCTTACCTTTTGTATTGAAAAGTCGGTTTATATGGAGCGAACGGATATACCTAGATTAATTATCGTTAGCGTTGTAGGTATTGTACTGTATCAAACCTTATTTATGGAAACTGTCAAATATACATCCGCTACAAATGCCTCTTTACTCATTTCTATTTCACCTATTTTTACAACTGCATTTGCGATTTTCTTGAAACAAGAAAAGTTTTCTTCTCGAAAGTTAATCGGTTCTATGACTGCCTTTGTTGGTGCAGCCTTAGTTTTAGTAGCAGGACATTCACTTACTAGTTCTTTTTATGGCAATGGAATTGGACTTATTACATCAATATGCTGGGGGCTTTATCCTGTTTTAGCAGGACCATTAATTAAAAAATATTCAGCATTACGTGTTACTGCATGGTCTGCATTAGTGGGTGCGATTCCGCTATTATTGTTAAGTGGTCCGCATGTATTTGTCATGCCATTTCACATTACTCACGGAATGACACTATTTGCTTTACTATATTCTATTTTCTTTGTAACAGTATTTGGTCTAGTAATGTGGTATGTTGGTGTTCAAAAAATTGGGGCGTCACATACGATGGTATATATGTATATAACGCCGCTTGTAGCGGTTCTATTTGCAGCTGTCTGGGCAAATGAATATGTATCGTTTCAACAAATCATCGGTGGAATTATCATTTTTGTCGGTCTATGGTTTGTGAAATCGGAGAAAGTAAAAGTTCATTCTATTGCAGAGGAACCTATATCAAAATAGGAAAACAGATCACCTATGATCTGCTTTCCTATTTTTTTATTTTTGGTAAGAAGATGAGAAACAAGATAGCAGTAATAAGTGGAATTAAGTTTAAAAATGGAATACGGAAGAGTGTAATAAGAATAATACCTGGAAGAAGAACACCGAGGACAGCGTAAAAAATGCTATGATTTTTCGTGTACCAATACAATGAAAGTCCAATAAGTGCAGGGATAATGAGGTGAATGAGAGCCATTAAAAAATAAATCATTAGACGCCCCCTTTATTTGTGTGCTTATTACATCATATCCGTATGTTCATAGATTGATATCATTTTTTTCATAAATGGACGAAAAAAGTTTGAAAAACCGTCACAAAATATGAGAATATGATGTTTGAAATCTTGTATAATATTATTTTCTAAAAACATTTAAACAACATAAACATACTGTTTATGTTGTTTTTAATTTGAATGAAATGAATGTAAGGAATATGAATTTGAAAGAAATTTTTTGTTGGATAGATAAGAACGAATGAAGAGAGGTACAGCATGATTAGTATGTCACTAAGATCATTTAAAATCCAATCGTATTATATACTAGGTATTTTGTTACTAGGTTGGATGTTAACACCGTTTTCAGCACACTTTTTAGGCGCTGGAATTGGGCTTATTGTAAGTATGTATTGCGTTTGGCTTTTAGGGAGAAGAATTGAGAAGCTTGGAGATAGTATCGTAAAGAAAACGAAAGCACCGACGCTTGGTATGTTTAATCGTTTTGCGGCTGCTATTTTGGGCGCTATTATTATGTACGAAATTGAGCACCATATGGTGATGTGGGCATTTGCAGTAGGGATTATGGGCGGTTATTTTTTAATCGTTGTGAATTTAGGTTATTATAGTATGAAAGATGAAAAGGAACTAACAAAAAGATAAAAAGCCTCTTTTTAGATGGAATAGAGGATCTAGCGAGGGATAGAAGCGTTTAAATCCTTTTTTAGCTCCATACGTTGTGAAACTAGAGGGATGTAATTTATATGTTCGAATCCGTAAGTTGTATGTGTAAAAATGAATTTACCCTAGAATAAGGGATCCAGCGATGAATAGTACAACAGGAAGCGAAACGTTGCATAAAATACAGGTTTTTGCTTCCAATAAGTTAACATGAAATTACGTATTAGTATGACTTTTAGGTTCTTTAAAAAAGTTGGATATAATACAAAAAACTATTCCGGTAATTAGAATAATATATTTTATTGTTTCACTTGTATGCCCAAATAAATTAACGTTAAGCATTACAAGTCCCCAAAGCATTTGAATCGCTCCATAACTGAATAAAATTTTTCCTGTACGAGAAAAATTTTTCATAGGTCTCACTCCTTCCTATATATGTAAATTATATCATAAAAAACTAAAAACAAATAAATATAAAGTGAAATTTCTGCAAATTAATAAACTAAGTTACAGATGAAGAGATTAGCGTTTCACTTTATATAAGATATAGAAAGAAGCTTACGTTTTCACGTAAGCTTCTTTTTTATGTAAGTGTGTGTAACCGTTAAGCCGCATTGGGTTTTGTCGGTGAGTACGCGAAACTTTACGGTTACACGACACTTATTCATATGAGTAAAGGGTTATTCCAACAGAAAGTTTTAATTTAAGCGATTGGACCGCCTAAGTTAATAATGTCTTCAGATACGCTGTCGAACTTTTTGAAGTTAGCTTTGAATTCATTTGCAAGTTCGATTGCTTTTGCTTTGTAAGCAGCTTTATCAGCCCAAGTTTGTTCAGGCATTAACACTTCGTCAGGTACACCTGGTACGTGAAGTGGAACTTCAAGACCGAAGATATCATGTTTAGCTGTTTCAGTTTTTGCAAGTTCACCGTTTAATGCAGCTTGAATCATTGCACGAGTGTAACCTAAGTTCATACGTTTACCAACGCCGTATTCGCCACCAGTCCAGCCAGTGTTTACTAAGAATACTTTCGCATCGTGTTTCTCGATTTTTTCACCAAGCATTTCAGCGTAGCGAGATGCATCAAGTGGTAAGAATGGTGAACCGAAGCAAGTTGAGAATGTAGCTTGCGGAGAAGTAACGCCGCGCTCTGTTCCTGCTAGTTTACTAGTGTAACCACTTAAGAAATGATACATAGCTTGCTCTTTTGATAACTTACTGATTGGAGGCAATACGCCAGATGCATCAGCAGTTAAGAAAATAATTGTATTTGGGTGTCCAGCAACACTTGGCAGTACGATATTGTCGATCGCATGCATAGGGTATGCAGCACGAGTATTTTCTGTTAAAGTAGTATCGTTGTAGTCGGCGATACGTGTTTGGTCATTAATGATAACGTTTTCTAAAACAGATCCAAATGTGATTGCATCGAAAATTTGTGGTTCTTTCTCGTGTGAAAGGTTTACACATTTCGCGTAGCAACCGCCTTCAATATTGAATACACCGTTATCAGACCAACCGTGCTCATCATCACCGATTAATTTACGGTTTGGATCAGCAGATAATGTTGTTTTACCTGTTCCAGATAAACCGAAGAATAGTGCTACGTCGCCTTCTTCACCTACGTTTGCAGAGCAATGCATAGAAAGAATATCTTGTTCAGGTAGTAAGAAGTTCATAATAGAGAAGATTGATTTTTTCATTTCTCCAGCGTATTCTGTACCACCAATTAGTACAATACGTTTTTCGAATGAAACCATAATGAATGCTTCAGAGTTTGTACCGTCAACAGCTGGATCAGCTTTGAAGTTCGGTGCAGAAACAATTGTGAACCCTGACTCATGAGTTGTTAATTCTTCTTCAGTTGGACGAATGAATAATTGATGTACAAATAAATTGTGCCATGCATATTCATTAATAACTTGAATTGGTAGGCGGTAATTGCGGTCAGCGCCTGCAAATCCTTTGAAGACGAATAACTCTTCTTTTTCTTTTAAGTATTCTAAAACTTTAGTATATAATTTATTAAAATGTTCTTCAGAAATCGGTTGGTTTACAGCTCCCCAAGCAATTTTGTCAGCAACCGATGCTTCTTTCACAATAAATTTATCTTTAGGAGAACGTCCTGTATATTTTCCTGTTGAAGCAGAAACGGCACCAGTAGAAGTTAATTTCCCTTCATTTCGCATTAATACTTTTTCCACTAATTGCGGAACACTTAGTTGAATCTGTGCATTGCTTCCGTTCAATAATTCGTGTAAACCAATTTGGACATTCACAGTACTCATATTTATATACCATCCTTTTCATTTAATGAAATATTTCTCGTAATCCCCAACAAGAGTATAACACAATTATATAAATAATGTATACTATTTATTTCTTTTTGTTTGTGTGAATGCATTATTTCACTATTAATATTTCATTTCAGGCGTATTGAGAAAAACTTTCAGGAAAATGTGAATATTAATTGACAAATGAATATCATTTCTTTAGTATAGGTTGGGACGGATACTCTCTTATCCCGAGCTGGCGGAGGGACAGGCCCGATGAAGCCCAGCAACCTCACTTGTAGTGGTAAATACAGGTGAATAGGTGCTAAAACCTGTGCGAGGCTACAGGTCTCGAACGATAAGAGCGAAGGGCAAAAAGCAGTATGCAAGTAGCAAATTAAACCTTTCCTCTATGTAAAGTAGGAAAGGTTTTTCTGTATGCTTGTGTGGGAGAATAAATGTATGTCGCAGTTTGTGGCAAATTAAGGATGAGTTCCGTACAATATATACAATTACTGTAGGGAGGTTTACCACATGACAAAAAAACGTCATCTGTTCACATCTGAGTCTGTAACTGAAGGACATCCAGATAAAATTTGTGACCAAATTTCTGATTCAATTTTAGATGCGATCTTATCAAAAGACGCAAATGCACGTGTAGCTTGTGAAACAACTGTAACAACTGGTTTAGTATTGGTAGCGGGGGAAATTACGACTTCTACTTACGTAGATATTCCAAAAATCGTTCGTGAAACAATTCAAGGCATTGGTTACACACGCGCAAAATACGGATTCGATGCAGAAACTTGTGCAGTTTTAACATCTATCGATGAGCAATCTGCTGACATCGCTATGGGTGTTGACCAAGCGCTAGAAGCACGCGAAGGTCAAATGACTGACGCTGAGATTGAGGCAATTGGTGCAGGAGACCAAGGTTTAATGTTTGGTTTCGCATGTAATGAAACACAAGAGTTAATGCCACTTCCAATCTCGCTTGCTCACAAATTAGCTCGCCGTTTAACTGAAGTACGTAAAAATGATACATTATCATACCTACGTCCGGATGGAAAAACGCAAGTTACAGTTGAGTATGATGAAAATGGTAAACCAGTACGTGTTGATACTATCGTAATTTCTACACAACATCACCCAGATGTTACATGGGAAGAAATCGATCGCGACTTAAAAGAGCACGTAATTAAAGCTGTAGTACCAGCAGAATTAATCGATGGAGAAACGAAATTCTTCATTAACCCAACTGGCCGCTTCGTAATTGGTGGACCACAAGGTGATGCTGGTTTAACAGGACGTAAAATCATCGTTGATACTTACGGTGGATACGCTCGCCATGGTGGTGGTGCATTCTCTGGTAAAGATGCAACGAAAGTTGACCGTTCTGCAGCATATGCAGCTCGTTATGTTGCGAAAAACATCGTAGCAGCTGGTCTTGCTGAAAAAGCAGAAGTACAACTTGCATACGCAATTGGTGTAGCACAACCAGTATCAATTTCAGTTGATACATTCGGCACTGGTAAAGTATCTGAAGACGTATTAGTAGAACTAGTTCGTAACAACTTCGATCTTCGCCCAGCTGGTATTATTAAAATGCTAGACTTACGTCGCCCAATTTACAAACAAACAGCAGCTTACGGCCACTTTGGACGTACTGATGTAGATCTATCATGGGAACGTACAGACAAAGCAGCAGCTTTAAAAGAGCAAGCTGGTCTATAATATATGAAAAAAAGCTTTGCGCGGTGAGCGCAAAGCTTTTTTTATTTATAATTACGTTGGAATAAAGCGAAGAGTTCAATGTCATGCCAATTGCCATTGCGGAATATAGCTTCTTTACAAGTTCCTTCATGTTGAAAACCGAGTGATTTATATAATTTAATTGCTCTATCGTTAAAAGAAAATACTCGTAAAGAAAGGCGATGTAAATTTAATTCTAAAAATGCATAATCCAATAATAAGGTGAAAGCTTCCTTCCCATAACCTTGCCCCCAGTAACCCTTGTTACCAATATCAATAATACATTCAGCGTTTCGGTTATATGAATCAATATGAATTAAAGAAGTAATACCAATTGAAAGATGCGTAGATTTTTCTTCAATGATATAGCTCTTAGAGTCCGAAGAATGAATAAATTGCTGGCAAAGTTTTTCTGTGTCTTGAAGGGAATATTTATCAAGAGTGAGAGTGGTTGAACTCATAACGTCTATATCATTATGCCATTTATAATATGTTAGAATATCATCTTCGGAAAACTTTCGTAACTGGATACGGTTTGATTCAAACAATGTAAGTCCTCCTTTTGTATTTCCTTTTCACATGATTTACAAAGGATTGATTTCTTCTGGAACATATGTAATCAACCTTTCATTTGACGTGCTTTACCTGCGCAAAATGCACTGCTTAGTAAAAATAGCGTTGCGAATATAATACTTACTAATGTAGCGTATGGAATTGCGCCTTTTAGAGAAAAACCGACAGTGATGGAAGCGACGAATAAGAGGATAAATGTTGTTGTTAATTTTTTATAAAGTTCCATACTATGTAGACCTCCAATTTATTTTTTAGTACAAGTTTTAAAATTGAATTCTATTATGTAGAAAATATAAAGAGTAGCTAAAGATGTGTAGTCTAGGAGTATAAGAAAGGGCACTTTCCTTTTTGTGGGTTAGTATACTTATATTGTATCATGGCGCATGATTGGCTTCATACATAATTGTGTAAAGGTATGTATGATAAAATGAAGAAAAGTCTTTAAGAAAGGAAAGATAAAAAATGAGTGTAACTGAACATAAAAAACAAGCTCCAAAAGAAGTGCGTTGCAAGATCGTGACGATTTCCGATACACGTACGGAAGAAACAGATAAGAGCGGACAACTATTACATGAATTGTTAAAAGAAGCGGGACATAAAGTAACTTCTTATGAAATTGTAAAAGATGATAAAGAAAGTATTCAGCAAGCAGTGTTAGCTGGTTATCATAAGGAAGATGTAGATGTTGTATTAACAAATGGCGGTACTGGTATTACGAAACGCGATGTCACAATTGAAGCAGTATCAGCGTTATTAGATAAAGAAATTGTTGGATTTGGTGAGCTGTTCCGTATGATTAGTTATTTAGAAGATATCGGAAGCAGCGCAATGTTAAGTAGAGCGATTGGTGGTACAATTGGGCGCAAAGTAGTCTTCTCGATGCCAGGGTCTAGCGGAGCGGTTCGCCTTGCGATGAATAAATTAATTTTACCGGAATTAGGTCATATTACATTTGAGCTGCATCGCCAATGAGTAAGTATGCTGGAATTGTATTAGCAGGTGGTATGTCGAGTAGATTCGGTGAGCCGAAAGCGTTAGCAATTTGGAAGGGAACTACTTTTGTTGAGCATATTGTGAAAGTGATGGGAAATACTTTGCAAGACATTGTAGTAATTAGCCATGCTGATATAAAAGAGCGAGTAGAGCAATTCGTACAAGTACCTGTTATAGAAGACATTCCGCACTATAAAGGGAATGGACCGCTGGCCGGCATTGTATCAGGAATGGAATACATAGAAGCAGATTGGTACGCTATTATGCCTTGCGATGCACCAAACGTGTCGCATGAATGGTTTACCATTTTACTAGAGCAAACGAACAATGAATATGATGCGGTTGTACCTATTATTAATGGAAGAAAACAACCGCTACTTGCGGCGTATCATAACCGCGTGAAAGAAAAGATTTATGCTTTACTTCAGGAAGAAAAAAGAAGTATGGGGCAGCTTTTATCACAATGTAATGTGAAGTATGTTTCTGGAGAAGATGTACAAGCGAATGCGGATTGGTTTATAAATGTAAATACGAAAGAAGAATATGTGCAGGCTCAAAAAGACCTTTCAAATGAATGAAAGGTTTTTTTGATATACAGAATTGGGGAACAATTGCTGTATAAAGGTATGTGAGTGAGTTGATTTTAAGGGGAATTCTTAAAATCATTATACAGTTAAAACACTGTATAACCATATATTAATTTTTATGGGTTTTTATTACAAGTCTGTTTAGTTATGTTTATTTTTGATATAATTAATATAGAAATAAAACAATGCTTAACCTTATGTATCATTTATTAAACTAAAATTTATGACCATGTAATAAACTCCCTTCGTTTTTTGAAGGGAGTTTTTCTATTTAAGCAAGCAACTCTGATGCGTTATGCTGAAGGACTTCTTCATATTGGTTAAGCAAGCCACGAAAGACCTCATCCCAGCTCTTTGATTTCGCAAAAGAGGAAGATTCTATTCCCATCTGCTCAAGTTTTTCTTCATTTTGTAATAAAAAATAAATGGATGATAGAAATGCATCTTCATTTTTAGGCGGACAAAGAACTCCCGTTTTTCCATCTGTAATAATATTTTTAACCCCGCCACTATTTGCACCAATAACAGGTGTACCGCATGCGAGTGATTCAAGTACGACATTTCCGAATGTTTCAGTAGCTGATGGAAACACCATTATGTTAGAACAAGCATATGCTTCAGCTAAATCCCCGCCTTGTAAATAGCCAGTAAAAGTGATATTTGTTTTCGGAACAGCTTCACGTAAACTTGTTGCTAGAGGACCGTCTCCTGCGATGAGCCAATGAATATCGTTTCGAGTATGTGCTGTTTTAACGATAAGGTGTTGCAGCGTATCAATATCTTTTTCAGGAGCAATTCGTCCAACATAGGAAAGGACATACTTCGCTGTAATATTATATTTTTTTCGGAATAGGTCTGTATTGTAAGCTGGATGAAAGAGTGTGCAATCTACACCACGTCCCCATATAGAGAGGGTCTGAAAGCCTTTATTTTTTAATTGATGTAATGTTTCAAAGGAAGGTACAAAATTTTTTTGCATATGACTATGAAACCATTTTAAATAGTTCCAAAGCATATTGGAGAGGAATTCGATTTTGTAATAACGTAAATAGGCATCGAAATCAGTATGATAAGAACCGACAACTGGGATGTTTAACTTTTTTGCATAATACAATCCACAAAGTCCCATGTTGAAAGGTGTGGCAATGTGAATAATGTCAGGTTTAAAGGAAAGTAGTTCCCGTTTAATACGCGGAGTAGGAAAAGAAAAACGACATTCTGGATATAATATTGTTAACGGGATACTTCTCATCTTATTCACATTCGCTACAAAATTATCTTCAGCTGTATGCTGAGGGGCGAAAACAGAATAGGCGATCTGTTCTTTCTGAAAATATCGTGTTAATCGCTCTAACGTTTTCGCAACCCCGTTAACTTGTGGCGTAAAAGTATCGGTAAAAATGGCGACTCTCATCATATCACTCCTTTATGTGAAAAGTGGGATGAATTGATAAAAAGAGATGATGCCAGAGCAAGTGCCAAGGCACATACCGACGAATACATCTGACGGATAGTGAAGTCCTAAATAAATACGTGAAATACCGACGCATAATGCTAACGGTAATAGGAAAGCAAGTAAGCTTGGATTATAGCAAATAAATGGAATGAAGACAGAGAAAACGGCTGTTGTATGACCAGACGGGAAAGAGTGGTCTTTTAATGGATGGACTGGATATTTTGCATCCTGAATTGTTAAATAAGGACGTTTTCGTGGATACCATCTTTTTAATATTTGTACAGGAATATGGCTAATTGCTAAAGAAATAGCAGTTGCAATTGCTGCTTGATGTAAAGTACCTTTTGCAAAAATTAAAAAGAAAAGTGTGAGTGCGATGGAGAAAGTCGCGCCACCGATATGAGTAATATTGCTGAAAAAGATATTTAATGTTTTTTGATCAAAGTAGCGATTAATTCCTTTGAAAATGTAACATTCTATTTTATATAATCCACTGACCTTCATGAAAATTCTCCTCCCTCGTTTACATATATATGGAGATATTAGCTTTTATTTTAATAAGATTTTGTTGAGGGAGTAATAATGTTTTGTAAAGAAAAAGTTAGTTTTTATATAAAAAAAGCTGCCAATCTTATGGCAGCGGAAATTTACTTCTGTAATGATTTATAATATTGACCTTTTTCAACGTATTGCGTGCGAATACGATCCATATCTTTACGGTCTTCTTCTGTTAATTCACGAATGACTTTCGCGGGACGACCGAAAGCTAACGTGTTTGGTGGAATTTTCTTTCCTTGTGAAACGAGGCTTCCAGCGCCGATAAAAGCTCCTTCGCCAATTTCAGCACCATCTAATATAATGGATCCCATTCCAATTAAAGCATCTTTTTTAATATGACAACTATGTAAAATAACTTGATGCCCAACTGTAACATCATCTTCTAAGATAAGAGGATACTGAGGGCTTTGGTGGAGTGTACATTGGTCTTGTACATTTACTCGGTCTCCAATGATCGTTGGTGACACATCACCACGGATGACTGTATTAAACCAAATACTTGATTCCTCGCCAACGTAAACATCGCCTGTAATCGTAACATAGTCAGCGATAAAAGCACTACTCGCAATTTTCGGTTTTTTTTCTTTGTAAGGATATATCATGTAAAGTCTTCCTTTCCTAGAGACTAGTTTTAGTGTATCAAATTATGAGAAAGAGTGAAATGGAGGAGAGCCGTATGTGGAATTATGAAGCGGAGGAAGCAAAGGCTGTCATTGTTATTGTGCACGGCGCAATGGAATATCACGGACGTTACGAAGCCGTTGCGGAAATGTGGAATCATATCGGCTACCACGTCGTGATGGGGGATCTTCCGTCACATGGAACGACTTCAAGAAATAGAGGACATATTGATTCATTTGATGAATACATAGAGGAAGTTAAACTATGGGTGAAAGAAGCAAGAAAGTATAGGTTACCTATTTTTCTATTCGGTCATAGTATGGGTGGTCTTATTGTCATTCGTATGATGCAAGAAACGAAGAGAGAAGATGTAGAGGGTATTATTTTGAGTTCGCCTTGTTTAGGGGTAGTGACTGGACCCTCTGCTCCGCTTCAATTTGCTTCAAAAATATTAAATGTTGTGGCTCCAAAATTGCAATTTGCAACGAATCTTACGGTGGAAATGTCAACACGTAACCACGAAGTGAGAGATGCAATGGAGAATGATTCTTTGTTCTTGCGCAAAGTATCAGTACGTTGGTATAGTGAATTGATTAAGTCTATCGAAATTGCTCATAAAAAAATAGATGATTTTCCAGATGTTCCGCTCTTGCTAATGCAAGCTTGTGAGGATAAACTTGTAGATAAAACACGTGTCCGCACTTGGTTTGATAATGTTAAAATAAGTGATAAGGCTTTTAAAGAATGGCCGAATTGTTATCACGAGTTATTAAATGAGTATGAGCGTGATGAAATTTTGAGTTATATTCAGTCATTTACTGAAATGCATGTCAATAATATAGTAAAAACAAACAAATAAATCATTATTTGTACATTTAATAGAGGAGATGAAGGAAGAAGTGAACGTACCGAGTAATCCCATAACGCTCATGGCGAAAGTATACCGTGATGTGTTTCCGGTTGTACACCATGAGCTAGCGATGTGGAAAGAGCGTGCCTACCATATTCCGAATGATGAGCTTCATAGTCAGGCAATCGCAAGTATTGAGCATAAAACGTTTCATTGTGAGGGCGGTGGCATTTTAGCTCTGCTAGCAAATGAACACCGAGAAGAATGTATTCGTTTTATCGTAGCGTATCAAACGATCAGCGACTATTTAGATAATTTATGTGATCGCAGTACATCACTTGATCCAAATGATTTTGCCGCACTGCATGAATCGATGTTAATGGCATTATCACCTGAAGTAGAAGGTGGCGGTAATTATTATCGTTATCGTGATGATCAAGATGATGGTGGTTATTTAGATGAACTTGTTGAAACATGCCAAGATGTTTTAAAGAAAACGAAGCACTATGACAAAATTGCTCCTGTTCTTCATGAACTTGCTTGTTATTATTGTGATTTGCAAATTCATAAACATGTGAAATTAGAAGAAAGAGAGCCGCGCCTGAAAAATTGGTTTGAAGCACATAAAGAAAACTTACCTGAGATGAGTTGGTTTGAATTTTCAGCATGTGCCGGTTCTACACTTGGAATTTTCTGTCTTGTAGCATATGCATTTCATGATGAATTACATGATGAAGATATTGCGAAAATTAGACAAGGGTACTTCCCTTACGTACAAGGACTTCATATCTTACTTGATTATTTCATTGATCAAGAAGAAGACCGCGCCGGCGGGGATTTGAATTTCTGTAGTTATTATGAAAACGAGCAAGCAATATTAGATCGTATGAAACACTTTGTAGAAGAAGCAGAGAAGAGCATTGGTGATTTGCCTCATGCGAAGTTTCATCGCCTTATAAGCCGAGGATTACTTGGTATTTATTTATCAGATCAAAAAGTATCAGCACAAAAGAATATGCACAAAATGGCACGGCGCATTGTAAAGTACGGAGGCCTCACTTCACGATTCTTCTATTGGAACGGGAAGATGTACCGAAAGAAAACAGCGCAGTGATGAAGAAAACCACTCATGTAGAGTGGTTTTCTTTTCATTATGATCGTATTTTTAAAAATACATATATAAGAAGTTCAATTGCAAAAATAACTAAAACAGATAGTCCAAATAAAGGCATGACAGCGCCTAGTATCACCATCATGATAAAGAAAACGAATATACTTTTCTTATCTCTTTGTTTTGGAGGTGCTGCTAATTTTCCTTTCGGCTTTCTTGCTAACCACATTTTTATTCCGTAATAAATGAGAAGTAGTAGAGATAATGTCGTTAGTAAGCATAATATTTTATTTGGCCATCCGAATAAATGTCCTTCATGAAGCGGGATACCGTAAGTGAACCATTGTGCAAGTAATCCATAATCACGATAGTCCGTTTTTGAAATGAGCTCCCCGCTATATTGGTCAAAGTAAGCTGTTATCTCTTCATTTGGTGCAACATGCATACCTGTAATACCAGAACCGCTCGATTTCGAAACAGTGAATACACCTTTCGGATCAGCTGGTAGTGAAATAACATATGGCTTCTTTATTTCAATTCCTTTTTGTAATTCATCGACAGAAATTGCTTTCGGTTCATTTGAATTTGATTCAGGCGGAGCTTCTTTTCTTGTTGCCCACGGCAATTCTTTTACCTTTGATTCAGGCGGAGCCATGTACAATTTTGGATATCCGAGTGATTCATTTGACGATGCGATTTTATAAATTTGGTTCCCCATAAATCCTGACCATGGCAATCCAGATGCGACTAGCAGAAAGAGAGGAATTGTAAATATAATACCGATAATAGAATGACGTCTTTTTGCTTTTTCTCGCTTATTGGATGATGGTGTGTTTTTGAATTGTCGTATACTCATGTACAATCCGGTTACGATTAAAAAGATTGTCCAGCATGCTGCAAGTTCTACAGTATAGTTAACGATAGTGCCACCAACTAAAAGAGAACTATGTAATTCCCTCATTATATTGGCAAACGTTTCACTTGCATTTTGATCCCCAATAATTTGATTATTGCTGTCTAAATACACATATTTTTGTTGCCCAGTATACTCATTTGCAATGGTAAGTCTCGTATTATAATCCCCATTAAACTCACTAATTTTCGCCACGCTATAATGTGGATATTTTTTCTCTGTTAAGGAAATAGAATCAGACATCGAAATAGATTCTGTTTGAGCACTCTTCCCAAAATATAAATCTTTATAGATGAAATCTTCAACTTCCTCCCGAAATAAATACCCAATTCCGCTCAGTGACAACGTAATAAGAAGCGGCGTAATAAAAAGCCCAGCATAAAAATGCCAACGCCAAAAAATGTAATGAAGCGAACGATTTACTTTCATACTTTCAGTTCCCCTAACCTTCCCTATATGAATAACTACTTATTTAATATAGCGAGATTAAGTGTGATTACTTTGAAAGAATTGTGAAGAAAGTTAAAAGTTTGTGGGGTTTTTATTAAACATAAAACACATTTTAGAAGGAGTGTTTTCTATGTTTATGAAGATCTCTTTATATTTGATAAGTACATCCGAACAACCGCTTTCGCAAGACATTGAGAAGAATCAACAAAATTCTCGCTAGCCACAACATTCAAATCAGTACATGCGATAATTGCGGTATCTACTTCATCCTTCAACTGCCCAACGAGCGCGCTCCATAATTTGCGAGCTTTTTCAACTTCTCCGCTTTTAATATACGTAATAATTTGATTAATCATCGTTTGCCATTTTTCATAATGAATGTATTCTATATTCCGTTTTGCAATCCCGTCTTGATAAATACCGGATTGAACAGTTGCTTCTGTTGCGAGAAGAGCGACTCTTTTTGTATTTTCAGGAATTGCTTGTAACGTTTCATCGACTATATTTAAAATCGGGATAGAAAGCGAACGCTGTAATTCTTCAAAATAAAGATGCGCCGTATTGCACGGCATAGCGATAAAGCTTACGCCAGTACTTTCAAGTTTTTGTGCTCCTTCAATAATCGCTTTTTTCATCGCTTCGTGATCAATAGGGCGATCCATGTAAAACGGTGTTGGGCACGAGTAAATCATCATATGAGGAAAGTCCATATCATGCTTTGCTCCGTATATTGTTTGGCACTTTGCTACAACTGTATCGACGAATGGCCCAGTTGATTTTGGTCCCATTCCTGCTAGTATTCCGATCATTATTTCGTCTCCTTTAAGAATGTTTATATCCATTATATAGGAGAATAACAAAAAGACGTGCAATGAATGCACGTCTTTTTTTGTTATGTTTTGTCGAACAATCGATATATCCGAGAAATCGTTGATATATTGTAAGTTATGATAGATATATCGAAAAAATCGTTGATATATCCCGAGTTACGATAGATATAATTGAAAAATCGTTGATATATTATCGCTTCTCAATCGCCACAATAAATGGCGGGTTATTTTGTTGATTAATGAAGCCGTATCGCAGTACGTGTGCTTGTTTTTGGTCTAGTTCTTCGGCAAATTTGAGAACAGCGTCGCGTTCTACTTGTCCTTCTGGATGTCCGTGGTAAATGACAAGGACGATGATACCTTCAGGTGCCATTACTTCTAATAATTGTTCGATCGCTGAGATTGTTGAGTTCGGTTTTGTAACGATATACTTGTCTCCGCCTGGAAGGTAACCTAAGTTGAAAATTGCGCCTGTTACTTTTCCTTTTGCATCTTCTGGTAATACGGATAGAAGTGTATCGTGACTATCGTGAACTAAAACAGTACGTTCGAAAAGTTCTTTTTCTTTTAGACGAGTTGTTGAGCTTTCAATTGCCTCTTTTTGAATATCAAATCCAAATACTTTTCCGTTATCTCCAACGATTTCAGCTAGGAAGCAAGTGTCATGCCCATTGCCGAGTGTTGCATCTACAGCGTAATCGCCTTCTTTTACTGCTGTTTGCAAGAGAGTGCGAGCAAACGGTAATACACGTTCTAATTTCATTTTTGTTTCTCCTCATTTGCATATTTTCCTTGCCAGCTTCCGCGGCGTACAAATTCTGCATCGATGGAATTTAATACTTCCCATTTATTTAAGCTCCACATTGGGCCAATCATTAAATCAGGTGGACCGTCACCTGTGATACGGTGCACAATTACGTCTTCTGGAATCATTTCAAGTTGGTCAACAACGAGACTTACGTAATCCTCAAGAGAAAGGAACTCGAGTTGTCCTTTTTCATATTGCTTCACCATTGGCGTTCCTTTTAATAAGTGAAGTAAGTGGATTTTAATTCCTTGTACGTCAAGCTTCGCTACTTCACGAGCTGTTTCCATCATCATGTCGTAATCTTCAAGTGGAAGGCCGTTAATAATATGAGAACAAACTCGAATGCCGTGCTTACGTAATTTATTTACACCTTCCACATAAGAAGGATAATCGTGAGCACGATTAATAAGATTTGCAGTACGTTCATGGACGGTTTGTAGTCCGAGTTCAACCCAAAGGTAAGTGCGTTTATTTAAGTCCGCTAAATATTCAACAACATCGTCCGGTAAACAATCTGGACGAGTCGCAATAGAAAGACCGACAACGTCTTTTTCTGCTAGAAGCGGTTCGAATTTTTCTTTTAACACTTCAAGTGGTGCATGTGTATTTGTGTATGCCTGGAAATAAGCGATACATTTTCCATCTTTCCACTTTGAGCGCATTTTTTCTTTCATTTCATGATATTGCGTTATAACATCATCGCGGCGATCGCCAGCGAAGTCACCAGATCCAGCAGCACTGCAAAATGTACAACCGCCATAAGCAACTGTACCGTCACGGTTCGGGCAATCAAAGCCAGCATCTAATGAAACTTTAAAGATTTTTTCACCAAATTCATTTCGTAAATGATAATTCCATGTATGATAACGTTTATTGTCGTTTGTATATGGAAAAGGGTTTTGAACCTTCATTACTTTCCCTCCTAAGCCGAGTCAAAATGAAACAAAATCCATTATAACATACTCATAAGGTTCAGATGGAAGGGACACACTAAAGGGGAATTGAAGCAAGGAGGGACAATTATGGCAGAGCGTCAATCACTTGAATCGTATATTACACAAGCGGAACAAGCGGTGGAATATGCGAAAGAACAATTAGATCTTGGTATGAGACAAGAGCATTACAATACGATGGAGTATTCAGATGCACAGTTACAATTGGAACAAGCGTATAACGATTTACAAACGATGCAACAACATGCGAATGATGAGCAACGTGAGCAGTTAAATAGAGCACGTATGGCAATTCGCCAATTGCAACATCAAATGATTATTACACCGCACTAATAAGGAGTGAATGTAATGGCGAAACGTTCAGATCAAAATAACCCAGAGCAAAAAACACAAAATGGACATAACGCTGAATTTTCGAATGAACTTGATCCGATTGTTCAAGTGAAACAGCGTAACAGTAAAAAAGGACAACCTCAAAGATCAAAGCAATCAGAGTAAACCAGGTCGCAATATGACCTGGTTTTGTTTTGTTATATGACAATAATGTAAGATTCCTGTAAGGTTTGCCGATAGTTGTAAGCTTACTTTTCCAGTAGAGTAAGGGAGGATTAAATTTTGGACAAGGAGCTGCTTTATGGGGAACAATATTATAAACAAGCGAATTGATGAGTTAGATTACATTCGTGGCTTCGCATTACTGGGGATTATTTTAGTAAATATTTTAGCACTACTTAATATTAAAACTCCAGATCCTAATACAGTAGATGCTAGCTATCAAAGGTTTCTATACTTATTTGTAGAAGGTCGTTTCTTCTCGATTTTCTCATTCTTATTTGGAGTGGGATTCTATATCTTCATTACAAGAGCGATTGCGAAAGGGAAAAATGGATATGTTCTATTTTTCCGCCGCGTAGTTGCATTATTTATTTTTGGTTTGATTCATTACATGTTTCAGCCTGGAGAAGCGTTAACGTTATATGCAATTTGCGGATTAATCGTTTTACCGTTTTATAAAGCGAAAAAACAAGTGAACTTAGTAATTGGTCTTATTTTGACAATAGCCTTTAGTGTAATGGGTGTTAAAGAACTATTACCACTTGGTTTAATTTTATTAGGTCTTGCTGCAGGACAATATCGTGTATTTGAAAATCTTTCAAAAAACATAAAGCAAGTCGCTATTTTTACAGGCATTATGTTTGTTTTAAGTGTCATAGCTGTATGGTATCAATATGGGCACGTTCCTGCTGATCCATTTGTAAATATGATACTTATGAATGAGGATGGAACAATGGACGCTGCAAGCCAATTTTTAAAAATTGGTGTTACAGTGGGACCAATTATTTCAGCTTTCTATGTTGGAGCATTAATTTTATTACTTCAATTAAAACCAGTTCAAACATTGTTAGCACCACTGAAATATTATGGCCGAATGGCTTTAACGAATTATATTGGACAAACTGCAATGATTTTAATTGCAGGCAGTGTATTTAACTTTGCAGAAAACTTAACTTACATGCAGACTTTATATGTATGTATTGCAATTTATGCAATTCAAATTGTGTTTAGTGTAATTTGGATGAAAATCTTTAAAATGGGTCCATTAGAATGGATTTGGCGAGTTGTTACGTATTGGACGGTAACACCTTTAAAGAAATAAAGAGAGAAGTGGGCTGTTCCTTTTGTGGAGCAGCCTATTTTTATTTTCCGCTTTTGTAGTTGCGCCGATATATTTGAAAAATCGCCGATATAATTTCATTTACCGATTCGATATGTCACTAATATTCAAAGTAGTAAAAGCCAAACTTACACGCCCACCTTCTTTATATTACAAAAGTGTAAGGTAAATGTAATGTTAACAAATAGCAGTTCACCTCCAAAAGGCGCAAAATAGGTAATGGAAAAACAAGCGTAGGAGGATATATATGACGAAACCAGTTGTAGACGTGAAAAACGTTCAAAAAGTGTACGGTAAAAAAGGTGAGAACCAATCACACGCGTTAAAAGGTGTGTCATTCTCAATTCAAGAGGGTGAGTTTGTTGGAATTATGGGACCATCTGGTTCTGGTAAAACGACATTATTAAATGTAATTTCAACATTAGATAAAGCAACGGGCGGCGTTGTTGAAATTGCGGGTACGGATATTACAAAAATGAAGCAAGGTGAGCTTTCTGATTTCCGTTCACAAAAGTTAGGATTCATCTTCCAAGACTTTAACTTATTAGAGAACTTATCTATTTATGAAAACATTGCACTTCCACTCTCTCTTCAAGGTGTCGCATCACGTAACATTGGACCAAAAGTCGAGAAAGTAGCGGATATGTTAGGGATTACAGAAATACTTCAAAAGTACCCATCTGAAGTATCTGGTGGGCAAAAGCAACGTTCGGCAGCAGCGCGTGCTTTAGTGCATGAGCCGGCAATTATTTTAGGGGACGAGCCAACAGGAGCGCTTGATTCTAAAAATGCAACGAGTTTACTTGATGCGATGACAAACTTAAATAAAGATCAAGGCGTATCTATTATGATGGTTACACATGATCCGTACAGTGCAAGTTACTGTCAGCGTATTTTATTCATTCAAGATGGTGAGCTATATAAAGAAATTCACCGCGGCGGTACACGTGAAGAGTTTTATAAAGAAATTTTAGATGTGCTTGCGGACTTAGGCACACAAAAAGCGTAAGAAGGGAGGTTCTAGAGCATGTTATTTAAACTTTCCATGTCAGGGCTAAAAAGTAAGCTGAAAGATTATATCGTCTTACTTGTTGGTCTTGTCATGTCCATTTCAATTTTTTATATGTTTCAAACATTAGCGTTAAACGAGGCCTTCCTTAAGGAAAATTCTACTATTGGTCAAATTGGATTTGTATTCCAAGCAGGTTCATTTTTACTAGCTATTATAACGTTCTTCTATATTTTGTATGCGAACTCTTTCTTACTATCTCTTCGTCAAAAAGAGTTTGGTATGTATATGATGTTAGGAGCAAAAAAGCATAAAGTTACATTACTTATGTTTATTGAGACAATTGTATTAGGCGCCGCGTCTCTTGCAATTGGAATTGCAGTTGGTGTAGGACTTGCAGAAGGTATCGGTCAATTATTAATGAAACAATTAGAATTTGCTGGTGAAGGCTATAAAGCATTTTATCTGCCATCTATGACTGTTACGTGCATCTTCTTCTTTGCACTATTTGTATTATCGGCAATTATGAACAGTATTAAATTATCACGTATTTCTGTCCTGCAACTTGTACATGCAGACGCACAAACAGAACGTGTTGCAGTAAAAGGAAAAATGACAGGTGTAGTTGCATTCCTTGCGGTTATTTTATTAGGAATGGGCTATGCATCAATGATTTACATGGAAAAACTAAGAGAAATGGGAATCCTTATTGCATTAATTACAACAACAGCTGGTACTTACATGTTATTTGGATCACTTCTCCCAGTCATTATTAAAAAGTTAAAAAGTAATAAAAAGCGTAGTGAAAAAGGACTTAACGCTTTTACATTTGCACAATTAAATTTCCGTATTAATAGTTTAACGAAGGTGCTTGCGACGGTAGCAATGTTAGTTGCGCTCGGAGCTGGTGCAATTTCAGGCGGTATGGCGTTTAAAAATAACGTTATAAAAATGGTTGATGGATTTGAAATTTATGATTCAGTAGTTCATAATCCAACGGCTGAAGAAAAGAAAATTTTAAATGGTATTACATTTAAAGAGAAAAATGAATATCGTTACAAAATCGATGATAAATACGTTTACTATGTAAAAGAGGATTTAGAGAAAAATCGTCCTGTAATAAGAGATATGGAAAATATGAAGTCGATGAAGGATGGCGTGAAAACGAAAAAAGTCTCAAAGGAACTACCAGTAGGTGCAGTTGCTAGAGAAATGAATGAAAAAGATGCGAATGCGAAAGAACTTCCACAAGAATGGGACGAGGCTTTCAGAACAATCCAACCATTCTATGTACATCAGGATCATGCAATTAAAATTGTAAATCAAAAAATGTACGATGAGATAAATGGTAAAGAAGGTATAGCATTTATCGGAAAAGTAGATGATTTCTTAACATATGAAAAAGAATGGAAAAAAATTGACGAGTTGCAACTAGATAAATATAAAAATGTAAAAGCTGAACAAATGAATAGTAAACATCAAATGTATGACATGTTCTACGGCTTTGCGAGCGGAACAGTGTTTATGGGATTCTTCCTTGGAATTGCGTTCTTAGCAATGATGGCAAGCTGTCTTATGTTTAAAATTCTTTCTGGTGCATCAAAAGATATTACGCGTTATCAAATGCTCCGTAAAATCGGTGTGCGCCGTGAGTTATTAACGAAATCGATTTATAAAGAGTTATTCTTAGTATTCTTATTCCCAGCAATTGTGGGTATCGCTCACGTATTAGTTGGTATGAATATTTTCGGATTTATTTTAATCGATCCGTACTTCCGTATTTGGGTACCAATCGTAATTTTCGTAGTTATTTATGCGATTTATTACTTCATTACAGTTCAATTGTATAAAGGAATTGTTCTTCCGAAAGAAGATTAATAATAAAAACCGAGCAAAAACGCTCGGTTTTTATTATTTTCAGAAAAAACACTTTAATGTTACTGATATATATAATATAATGCAAGTAAGTAACGTAATATAAAAGTAGAAGTAGCTGTATAAGGAAAGGAGGAATCCAATCTGTAGAAAGAAGCTGAACTTTTATCCCCACATTTTTTACCGCAACGTATTTATACAATCGTAAGTTTCCACATTGAAAGTTTTCAGAACCACCTGAGTATATTGTGAAAATAATGGATAACACATGGAAATCTCATAGCATGATAAGGTAAAATGGACAACATAATGAGAAAATTACCGTTCGTAAGATGAGGAGAATACATGTATGGAAGTTGTAGAGGCATTAAAAGATATAAGCCAAATTGAGGCTATGAAAAAATATTTAAAAGAGCACTCCCAGCGAGATTATCTTTTATTTGTTATTGGAATTAACACAGGATTAAAAATTACAGAGCTACTTAGTATGAAATTTGAAGATGTATTAAATGAAGACGGGACTGTTAAAGAGTTTTATACTCTTCCTGTGAAAGATGAAAAATTTAAACAAGATATTTATTTAAATACAAAAGTAAAAAAAGCGCTTTTAGATTACGTACAATCTATTGACGTTAAAAGAGAAAATTACGTATTTCAATCTAATAAAACGCCAAATTCAATTACGCGCCAACAAGCGTATCGTGTAATCCATAATGCTGCAGAAGCAGTTGGAGTTGTTGGTAAAATCGGAACAAATTCAATGCGAAAAACGTTTGGATTTCATGCGTACAAAAGAGGGATAGCGATTGCGTTATTGCAAAAACATTTCCATCACGCGACTCCATCAGAGACGCTAAAGTATTTAGGTATCTCAAAGGATGAGCCCTTTAAAACGGAGATTGATGTCGATTTATAAAAGCCGTAACTAAAAAATTAGGAGGCGGAAAATATGAATATTAGAGAGAGTGAACTGCCGGGCATTGGATGTAAGTTTGAAGTGATTACAAAAGGTAATGAAAAGATGGTTATCGTTATTCATGATGATGGCCGAAGAGAAATGTACCATTTTGATGCTGATCATGAGGAGAGTATTTCAAGCGTCTCTCTTCGTGATTCCGAAGCGAGACAAATTGCAGCTATATTGGGCGGAATGGTATATAGACCACAAGCTTTAGATACGATTGAAATGGCTTTTGAAGGATTATCAATTGAGTGGTTTAAGGTGGAAAATAATGCACCAGTCGTACAAAAAACAATTGGTAGTTTACATGTCCGAAACACATATAACGTAACGATCATTGCCATTTTGAAAAAGAATATGAAGAAGTTCTTTAATCCAGGCCCAGATTCTATCATTGAGGCTGGCGATATGCTGGTATTATCAGGCGAAAGACATGAAGTAAAAAGAATTATTAATGAGTTGCTTTCAGTAGGAGGGGATTCATAATCGATGGATACTTTAATCTTTGAAGTTGGAACTGCGTTAGTATTAGTCGCTTTTGCAGCTATTCTCGCTGCAAAGTTAAAGTTCTCGATTATTCCGTTTCTCATAATACTTGGCATGCTAGTGGGTCCCCATGCCCCAGATTTAGGGCTGATTGATTTAAAATTTATTGAAAGTGGAGAAGTTATTTCCTTCCTCGGCCGTGTTGGCGTTATATTCCTCTTATTCTATTTAGGCTTAGAATTCTCAATTAAAAAGTTAATTAAATCAGGAAAATCAATTGCTTTTGGGGGAACTGTTCATATATCGCTTAATTTTATATTAGGTTTACTTTACGGATATATAATGGGTTTCCCCTTATTAGAAACATTAATTATTGCTGGGATCATAACAATTTCATCGAGTGCAATTGTTGCGAAAGTAATTGTTGATTTAAGAAGATCTGGTAATAAAGAGACGGAGCTAATTTTAGGAATCATTATGTTTGATGATATCTTTTTAGCCGTATATTTATCAGTCGTTTCAGGATTAGTACTAGGAGGGGCAACGTCATTTGTAGGTGCTCTTACATCTATTTTAATCGCAGTAGGGTATATGCTACTATTCTTTGTAGTTGCTAGAAAAGCTACACGATTTTTAAATAAAATGTTAGATATTTCGTCCAATGAAATTTTTATTATCGTAATATTCGCTATTTTATTCTTTGTAGCAGGATTTTCAGAAACGATTCATGTCGCAGAGGCGATTGGAGCCTTATTATTGGGGCTCGTCTTTTCTGAAACAGAGCATAGTGATCGAATTGAACAGCTCGTTGTTCCGTTTCGTGATTTCTTTGGAGCTATATTCTTTTTCAGCTTCGGTTTAAGTATAGACCCATTTTCACTTGGAGGAGCAGTGTGGTTGGCGTTAGGAGCAGTTTTCATTACTCTTATCGGTAATTTTACTGCTGGAATGTTTGCGGGTCGTAAAGCTGGGTTATCGCATAAGGCTTCTACGAATATCGGTTTAACACTTGTATCACGCGGAGAATTTTCCATTATCGTCGCGAATATTGGAATTGCGGGCGGCTTAATGGCAACGATTAAACCATTCTCAGCTTTGTATGTTTTAATATTGGCATCGTTAGGACCTTTGTTAACGAAAGAATCTGGGAGAATATATTCCTTATTAGATAAAATATTTAAATGGAGCGCTAAAGAACGTGCGAAGCGAGAAAAAGAAGTTGGATAGTATAAAGTAGGGAGACTGCATGAACTTCATGCAGTCTCCCTTTATTTATATATTGTTACTGATGTCGTTTTTTGTCGGTAAGTCGATATATTTTAATAATCGCTGATATAATCCAAGAAGCAACCAATATAATTTCATTTACCGAAGAGCCATTATCTGAATTTCATCAACTATTAATCAGTTGCCTTCCTATTTAAAAACGACTACAATTTTACTGTTATATATATGAACGAAAAAAATAGAATAGGAGGGGAAACTATGCCAAGGAAAGTATGGCTATTAGTAGCTGGGATGATTATTAATGTCACGGGTGCTTCTTTTTTATGGCCTTTTAATACAATTTATTTGCATGATCACCTAGGAAAATCTTTATCTGTGGCCGGAATGGTATTAATGATCAATTCGCTTACTGGTGTAATCGGAAACTTGCTCGGCGGTGTTTTATTTGATAAATGGGGCGGTTATAAATCAACTTTAGTAGGGATTGTGATTACACTTGTATCGATTTTAGGTCTTGTGTTCTTCCACGGTTGGCCGTTATATGTTGTGTGGCTAGCGTTAATCGGCTTCGGTTCTGGAATGGTCTTCCCATCGATGTATGCGATGGTTGGTACGGTTTGGCCAGAAGGCGGAAGACGGGCATTTAATGCGATGTACGTTGGACAAAATGTTGGTATTGCGATCGGAACAGCATGTGGTGGATTAGTTGCATCGTATCGTTTTGATTATATTTTCTTAGCGAATTTTATTTTATACTTTGTTTTCTTTTTAATTGCTTTTATTGGATTCCGCGGTATGGAAGACAAGAAAGAGCCAGGAGTGCAAAAAGAAGTCGAAACGAAAAAAGGGTGGTCACTTACACCTGGATTTAAAGCACTTCTTATCGTGTGTGTAGCATATGCTTTATGCTGGGTTACATACGTACAGTGGCAAGGAGCGATTGCAACACATATGCAAGAATTGAATATTAGCCTTCGTCACTATAGTTTACTATGGACGATAAACGGAGCGATGATTGTTTGTGCGCAACCACTTGTTAGTATGCTAATTCGTTGGATGAAGCGTTCTTTAAAACAGCAAATTATGATTGGGATTTTCATTTTTGCGGCGTCATTCATTGTGTTAAGTCAAGCGCAGCAATTTACGATGTTCCTCGTTGCGATGGTAACATTAACAATTGGTGAGTTATTTGTATGGCCTGCGGTTCCAACGATTGCAAATATACTTGCACCAAAAGATAAATTAGGATTTTATCAAGGTGTCGTAAATAGTGCGGCGACTGTAGGGAAAATGTTCGGACCGGTCGTTGGCGGAGCAATTGTGGATTTATACAATATGGAAGTATTGTTTATAGCAATCATGGTAATGCTTGTAGTAGCGCTTATAGCAACGAGCATTTATGATAAACGAGTAAAAGTAGAAGAAACAGTTGAAGAAAAAATTGCAGTTTAGTTTGACGGAACATGTAACATGTTTTAGAATATATTTAAATAAAACAACCTTTAGAACAAGGGAGATAGCTCGGCTGTCTTAAGATGAATTCGTTAGTTATTAAGAGTAACGATTAACCGAGAAGTCCTCGCTTTAAGTAAGCTCTTAAGAGATACTAGGTGAAGGATAGTTCACTTAACTTATATGTGTAATAACAGTGAGAAGGAGTAGTAGTAATAGAAGCTGGTTTAGAGAGTTGACGGTCGGTGCAAGTCAATCCACGTTTCGTTATGAACTCGCCTTTGAGTTGCAGTTGTGAAACTAATAGTAGCAATTGCCGTTAATCCACGTTACGGATCTAAGCGAATGTATATTTGTACATTAATTTAGGGTGGTACCGCGGGAATCTATAACCTCTCGTCCCTTTCTAGGGATGAGAGGTTTTTTGTATTTTGGGCGGTGAAAATAAATAGAATTTCAAGGAGGGTATCTCATGAGCTTTAATCATCAAGAAATTGAGAAGAAGTGGCAAGGGTACTGGGAAGAGAATAAAACATTCCGTACGCCAGATGAGACAGAAAAACCAAAATTTTATGCACTAGATATGTTCCCATATCCATCAGGTGCAGGCTTACACGTAGGACATCCAGAAGGTTATACAGCGACAGATATTTTATCTCGTATGAAGCGTATGCAAGGATATAACGTTCTGCATCCAATGGGATGGGATGCATTTGGTCTTCCAGCAGAGCAATATGCACTTGATACTGGAAACAGCCCAGCTGAATTTACAGAGCATAATATTAATACGTTCCGTAACCAAATTAAATCATTAGGTTTCTCTTACGATTGGGACCGTGAAGTAAATACAACAGATCCAAACTACTATAAGTGGACGCAATGGATCTTCCTAAAACTATTTGAAAAAGGCTTAGCTTACGTTGATGAAGTACCTGTAAACTGGTGCCCAGCACTTGGTACAGTACTCGCAAACGAAGAAATCATTGACGGTAAGAGTGAGCGTGGTGGACATCCAGTTGAGCGTCGTCCGATGAGACAGTGGATGTTAAAAATTACAGCTTACGGAGATCGTCTATTAGAAGATCTAGATGAGCTTGATTGGCCTGAAAGCTTAAAAGATATGCAACGTAACTGGATCGGTCGTTCTGAAGGTGCAGAAGTACACTTCAACATCGATGGTACAGACGAGAAATTCACAGTTTTCACAACGCGCCCTGATACATTATTTGGTGCAACATACTGTGTACTAGCTCCAGAACATGCACTTGTTGCAGAAATTACAACAGCAGAACAAAAAGAAGCGGTAGAAGCTTACATTAACGCTGTAAAAATGAAGAGTGACCTAGAGCGTACAGAACTTGCGAAAGAGAAAACTGGTGTATTCACTGGTGCTTACGCAGTTAACCCAGTAAACGGTGAGAAATTACCAATCTGGATCGCTGACTATGTTCTTGCAACTTACGGAACAGGTGCTGTAATGGCAGTTCCAGCTCACGATGAGCGTGACTATGAATTCGCATCAGTATTTAATCTTCCAATGAAGGAAGTTGTAAAAGGCGGAGATATTACGAAAGAAGTGTACACAGGTGATGGTGCACACGTAAACTCAGCATTCCTTGATGGATTAAATAAAGAAGAAGCAATCGCAAAAATGATTGAATGGCTTGAAGCAACGAGCGCAGGAAATCAAAAAGTAACGTACCGTTTACGTGACTGGTTATTCAGCCGTCAACGTTACTGGGGTGAACCAATTCCAGTAATTCACTGGGAAGATGGTACAATGACAGCTGTGAAAGAGGAGGAATTACCATTAGTTCTTCCGAAAACAGAAAACATCCGTCCTTCAGGTACAGGTGAATCACCACTTGCTAACATTGACGAGTGGGTAAATGTTGTTGATCCTGAGACTGGTAAAAAAGGTCGTCGTGAAACGAACACAATGCCGCAATGGGCTGGTAGCTGCTGGTACTACCTACGTTACATCGATCCAAACAATAGCGAAGCACTTGTAGATCCTGAAAAAGTAAAACAATGGCTTCCAGTTGATATTTATATCGGTGGTGCAGAACATGCTGTACTTCACTTACTATATGCTCGTTTCTGGCATAAAGTATTATACGATATCGGTGTAGTTCCAACGAAAGAGCCATTCCAACAATTATTCAACCAAGGTATGATTCTAGGTGAAAACAACGAGAAAATGAGTAAATCAAAAGGTAACGTTGTAAATCCTGATGATATCGTAGCAAGCCACGGTGCAGATACACTTCGTCTATACGAAATGTTCATGGGACCATTAGATGCTTCAATTGCTTGGTCTGAAAATGGTCTTGACGGAGCTCGTCGTTTCCTAGACCGCGTATGGCGTCTATTCGTTCAAGATAACGGTGAATTAAGTGAGAAAATTACTGACGCACCAAATAAAGAGCTTGAAAAAGCTTACCATCAAACAGTGAAGAAAGTAACAGAAGACTATGCAGAGCTTCGCTTCAACACAGCGATTTCTCAAATGATGGTATTCATCAACGATGCATACAAAGCTGAAACACTTCCGAGAGAATATGTAGAAGGTTTCGTAAAAATGATTGCACCAGTTGCACCTCATATCGGGGAAGAGCTATGGAGCAAACTTGGATACAATGAAACAATCACATATGCAAGCTGGCCAACATTTGATGAGTCTAAACTTGTAGAAGATGAAGTTGAAATTGTTGTTCAAGTTATGGGTAAAGTTCGCGCAAAACTAACAATGAGTAAAGACGCATCAAAAGAAGAAATGGAACAACTTGCACTTGAAGCAATTCAAGACCAAATTGAAGGGAAAACAGTTCGTAAAGTAATTGTTGTTCCTGGAAAACTTGTTAATGTTGTTGCAAATTAATTTATTCTAAATAAAAGCTCAGAGTATGTATACTCTGAGCTTTTTTGTGTAGAAAATAATCTCTGGATCACCCTAGTCTAAGTTTTCAATTATTCCAATACGTACAAATAAAAGAGCGGAATTCCAATACAGACAAACACCTATTTTTCTATAGGAAATATGATAAAAAAGGTAGGCTAAATTGAGTAGAAGAGGTGAAAGGAATGAAAGGGATGGACAATAATGCACCACATGGCTTTTTCGGAGGTGGATCGGATAGTTATGAACAAATGATGTTAATGGGAGGCGGACAACAAGGATATGGCGGAATTCCGAGCTGGATGGGTGGAACACCTGGAGGATTTTCCACATCAGTAGCTGGAGCACAAACTGGAATTCCAACATTAACAGGAGGATTTCCATCATCAGTAGCTGGAGTGCAAACAGGAATCCCAACATTTGTAGGCGGAGCAGCGGGAGGAGTACCAGTAGGCGTACCAACTACATTCCCATCTTTCGTTGGAGGAGTAGGTGGTTATCCACAAGGTTTTTACGGTCACCATGGCCACCACGACGGTCATCATGGACACCATCATCAAGGTCACCATGGCCATCATGGACATCATCACCACCAAGGACACCATGGCCATCATGGACACCATCACCACCAAGGACACCATGGCCATCATGGACACCATCACCACCAAGGTCACCATGGTCATCATGGACATCATCAACAACAAGTACATCACCACGGCCACCATCACCACCAAGGTCACCACGGTCATCATGGACATCATCAACAACAAGTACATCACCACGGCCATCAAGGCCACCACGGTCACCAAGGTCAACATGGTCATCAAGGTTACCAAGGCCAACAACACCAACAACACCAACAACACCAACAACACCAACAACACCAACAATACCAACAGTATCAACAGTATCAACAACAACAATCTTCTCCTTGGACAGGTGGAATTGGAGCAGGAGGAGCGGGGGCAGCAGCAGGAGCGGCTAGCATTAGTGGAGCTGCAGGACATGCGGGACACGTGGGTCATTAATGATTGCCAGAAAAAAAGACATAATAAAAAACTGCTAGGAAATCCTAGCAGTTTTTTTCAGCTTCTTGGCGTTGACGTTCGATTTCAGCACGAAGTTGTGGTTCTGGTGCTTGCCAGCCTTCAGGTTTTAGAATTTTACCGTCACCTTCGCGGAATCGAGGTTTCCCGTCAGGGAATAGTTTTGCCATGTTTGCGTTATTTACAATTTCGAATCCTTTATCAGGACGTACGCCCATTTCGGCAAACGTGCCGAATGCAAAGTAAATAAGGTCAATCAGTGCATCGTATTGATCTTCAACAGTCGTTGCTTCTAGAAATTCTTCTAGTTCTTCCTGCATAAAACTTGCACGGATTTTTGCGCGCTCTTCCGTTAATTTTGTTGGAGTATTTGTTACAGGATGTCCGAATACTTCATGCATTTTCGCAACAAGTTCGTATCCTTTATCTAAACCTTTTTCGTTTGTCATGTTGTTTCATCCTTTCTTACGTTATGCCGAAGTTTATTGTAACATAAGGTGATTATGAAATGAAAAGAACATCTTATCGAAATAAGATGTTCGCTCGTTATTCTTCTTTTTTTATTAAAATGGATAAAATAAGGTCGATGCCAAACATACCAACGAGCAACATTGGTATAACGACAAGTAAATAACGTGTGAAGGAAACATTTTTTAAGTATGTATGAGCAAATAAAAAGACGCCGAGAAATAAAATACCATTTAAAATAGGCTTTACTAATTTTTTAGACATAAGCTCCCCCATAAATATCTTCTCTCTCTATTTGATAATAAAAAACTCCTCTCTCCGTTGTATCATGCTGGAGAGAGGAGTTCAATCATTTCTCATTCAATGACACCAGAATTTGTAATATTTACGGTGTATTTTATATGGACAGGAACATCTTTATACATTTGTCTCCATTCTTCTAATTTGAATGGGCGATAATGTTGCTTATACTTTGCACCTAGCCCGAGAGGATCGACGCCTAAAGATTTAAGTTGCTTAATTAACTTAGCAGCTTGTTTATCTAATTGTTTTTGGACATCTTTTTCAATGTTTTTTGTGTTCTTGTTATTTTCTAAGTTAATTTGTTTTGATAGTTCTTGAATACGTGCATCAAGACGAACGTTAATGAAAAAAGAAGGCTTTCCGTTTTTAATTTTTATATCGTAAGTTGGAACAGAACGAATATTATTAATCATTACGTACGCAGAATCTGTTTTAAATTCATGTGAATCTAATTTATGTTTCTCTAACAGTCCTTTAAATATGAACATATCTTTTTCCGCAATTTTACCGATATATTTATCCTTTTTAAAAAGGCCAATTCCGGTAATTTTTATTTTATCACCATGTTTCTTTAGAATGGGAATATAGTAGTCTTTTCCTTCTTGATAATAGCGAAATGCTCCTATATGTAGATTATCCGCTGGTAAAGGTCCGGTCTCCATGTTATGTTCTAGCAATTTTTTTATATAAATTGCAACGTTGTATGAAGTCGAATATTTGCCTTTTAAAAGTTCAGTACCATTCCCATCTAATAAAGCAGCATATAAAGCGTTCCCTATATTCACATCTCGAAGTAATGTATCGAATGAAGTAGACATTCCTGTTTTAGCAAGTCTTATCGTATATAGAGCGACACGCATTTGTCCGCTAGCAAATGGTTGAGAAGACTCTAAAGATGTGTCTGCTTTTACTTGTTTTACTGCATTTGCACTGCCTTCAAAAACTTGAACTTTATTTCCTTTTTTCTGAATGGGACAAACGAATGTCACTTTTACTTTATTATCTTTTGCGACATCAAAAACGGTTCCTTGAATAAGCTGTACATCATCGATAATATTTTTTTGTAAACATCCAGTTAGACTGAAGAATGTTATACAAGAAATAAGTATTAATTTACTTGTGTTTTTGATTTTTTCCATTTTCTTTTCACCCACACAATAATAAATAGGATTGGGATGTATACATAAATGAGCCAAGAACTAACTTTTGACGCATTACTAATAAAATTATTAATATCATGTCTGCTTGTTAAAAGTTGTGAAACAATGAGAGTGATAAGGAAGAAAGCAACTAGAACGCCTCTTTGTTTCACGCGAAATATTTCGTGAGTTCCTCTCGTTGCCGCCCATAAAGGAAGGATGAAACTTGTAATAATAACGAGTGCATAGCCTGAAATTGCAATATATTCGAGTCTTTCTATAAATGGTAATTGAATGACTTGGGTCATAGAAAGTTGTGCCCATATTGTTTTTAACAATTGCTTCTCACTAAAAAAGGTAAAGGCTAAAACGGTACTAAATAAATATAAAAGGTTTGAAAATAATGCTCCATATTGAGCGAATTTATGAGATTGCATAGGTTTTTTCACAAAAGGATAAACCATGAGATAAATCTCAAACCCTGTCATACTGTAGATTGACAGATTCGCTGCTTTTAAAATATCTGAAAAAGAATGTGTAAATATAGGAAGTAAATTATCCCAATGTGAGTATTTCAAAACAAATAGGCTAAGAAATAAATAGCCCAATGTACCGCCAACTGAGATTACGCAAATACCAGTAATGACACGAAATCCAGAGGAAATAATGTAATAACTAACTAAGCATAAAAAGAGTGTTAACATAAAGGTGGAAGCGGTAGGAAACATCCATACTTGAATAATTTCAACATATGTTCGAATGACCGAAATACTAACGATTAAAAAATAAGCCATAAAGATGATGCTAATGCCATTTCCTAGCCATTTTCCAAATGTTTGTCGATGTAAATCAATTAAATTCCCATTTGTTTCTTTTAATAAGATATACATCATCCATATAAGAATATGGATGAAAATTCCTGTGATTATAACCCCCATCCAGCCGTCGTATCCAGCAGCTTTTGCGATAATTCGAGCGAATCCTAGAACGCCAGCACCAAACTGTGCACTGTGAATTAAGAAGAAAACGAAGATAGGAGATATTTGATATTTTTCTTGAACTTTACTCATCAATGCACCTCGTTTCTTAATCATCAAAATCCGATCTATGTTTTGTTGAAATTCCTTTCGCTGCTTTTTTTACATGTTGTGGTCTTGCTTGCACATCTCTTGTATCAATCATTGTTAATGGAAAACGGATCCAAGAATCTTTAACTGATTGTTGCCTTGTCGGATAAAATAAAGCGTACGGCTTACGTAAGGAAGTAAGCCTGAATAGATGAGTAAATAAGAAGATAAATCCAAGAGAAATCCCGAACAATCCGCCTATTTCTGCAAACACAAGAAAAGGAAAGCGTAGTAATCGAACAGCGTTACCCATTTTATAAATAGGTGTAATAAAAGAAGCGAGTGCTGATAGTGCAACGATAATTAATAAAATGTTACTCGTTAACCCAGCTTGTACAGATGCTTGCCCGATTACGATACCGCCTACAATACCGAGTGTTTGCCCAACTTTCATCGGTAACCTTGCACCAGCTTCTCTTAATAAATCAATAACTAATTCCAAAAAAAGTGCTTCAATTAAAGGTGGGAATGGAACTTGCGCTCTTGATAAAATTAATGTTTCCAGCAAATCACTTGGAATAAGTTCATAATGATAATTTAAAACGGCAACATATAATGGAGCTGCACAAATTGAGAAAAGGACAGCGATAAGTCGTAAAACTCTTGAAAACGTTGCATATAGCCAAGAGACATTATAATCTTCTGGTGAAATAAAGAAATCGAAATATGATACGGGCGTTAATAGAACATTTGGAGAACCATCAACGAAAATAGCGATTTTTCCATCAATTAGTGCTTTTGTAACTCTATCAGTGCGTTCTGTATTGATATAGAGAGGGAAAATCGATTTTTCACCCATCAATTCTTGTATATAAGCACTATCATTAATTTGATCATATTCAAGAGCGCGTAATGATTCCTCGAGAAAATCTACATTATCTTTTTCAGCGAGGTTGTCTAAATACATCATGACAACTTTTGTTTTGGAAAACTCGCCGATAATCATTTCTTTTGTTTGTAAATCTAAAACAGGAAGACGTTTTCGAACTAAATTAATGTTTGTATCAATATCTTCTACGAAACCTTCTTGCGGACCAATAACAGTTGATTCGTTTAAAGGAGGGGTTGGTGCACGATAATTATCAATTGCAATGTTTGCAAGCATACATTTTTGATCTTGCTGATTCAATTGAATAATCGCATGCCCCTTTAAAACCATATCCTCAATTTTTTGTAAGTCGTTCGTAATTGTAATGCCGCTCATTGGAATATGTTCTTTCAGCTCTTCTAGTGAAGCATTAGGTCGTTCCAAAAGAGTAGGCATTAAATATTTTTGTAATTTCTCTCCATCAAGCGAAGGACGATAGTAAGAAATCCAATAAGGCATCGTTTCATCGTCGGATGTATGATAATTCACAAAATCACTAGATTTTTTCAGCTTCTCTATTAAATTTTGTAAAGAATGGATACGGTCTTTTTCTGGTTTCGTAAAATCATAAATACTATTACCTTTAGAGTGTTGTTGCTTACTTTGAGAAGGTTCATCTTGCTTAGCGTTTTGTTGTTTATCTTGAGACGAATCACCTTGTTTAGCACCTTGTTGTTTATCTTGAGAGGAATCCTCTTGTTTAGTACTTTGTTGCTTATCTTGAGAGGAATCATCCTGTTTAGAGTTTTGTTGCTTATCCTGAGAAGAGTCATCTTGTTTAGAGTTTTGTTGCTTATCCTGAGAAGAGTCATCTTGTTTAGAGTTTTGTTGCTTATCCTGAGAGGAATCCTCTTGTTTAGCACTTTGTTGCTTATCTTGAGAGGAATCATCCTGTTTAGAGTTTTGTTGCTTATCCTGAGAAGGTTCATCTTGTTTAGTGCTTTGTTGCTTATCCTGAGAGGAATCCTCTTGTTTAGTACTTTGTTGCTTATCCTGAGAAGAATCTTTTTGTTTAGTACTTTGTTGCTTATCCTGAGAAGAATCTTTTTGTTCGTGATTTTTACCTTTATTATGTTTCATACTTCTAGTCTGTTCTTTGTTATCATCCTCTTCATTGTTAGAATGCTGCTCCTGATTATCTGTTTCGTTTGCTTCTGGTTTATTTGATTTTTTTTTCTTACGTAACCAATTCCAAATCATGTGTATACCCTCTTTAATCTTGTAATATAGTGCTATTTTGTGGCTAATTTTGTATATTATTCATTTATTTATGAAAAGAAGAAGGAGATTAGTTTGCATGGAAAAAAATCTTTAGTAAGCAGTTCATACTATAACGGGAAGAGGGAGAATCTGTGCAAATTGTAAAAAAGGAGAAGTTTGTTTTAAAAGGGTTTACGTTTGAAAATGGCAGGGAAATTCCTGTTCAAATGGGATATGAGACATATGGTACGTTAAATAGAGAAAGGTCAAATGTGATTTTGGTTTGTCATTATTTTAGTGCAACAAGTCATGCGGCAGGAAAATATACAGTGCATGATGAGGAGTCTGGTTGGTGGGATGGGCTCATTGGACCTGGAAAAGCAATTGATACAAATAAGTATTTTGTTATATGTACAGATAATCTTTGTAATGTGCAGGTGAGAAATCCATATGTGATTACAACAGGACCGAAATCGATTAATCCAGAAACTGGAGAAGAATATGCTATGGATTTTCCGCTTTTTACATTTCTTGATGTAGCTCGTATGCAATATGAGTTAATAAAAGGTATGGGAATTTCAAGGTTACACGCTGTAATTGGACCGTCGGCAGGGGGAATGATTGCACAACAATGGGCGGTTCACTATCCACATATGGTAGAGCGGATGATTGGCGTTATTACGAACCCACAAAATCCAATTATTACGTCAGTAAACGTAGCGCAAAATGCGATTGAAGCAATTCAACTGGATCCAAGTTGGAAAGGTGGAAAATATGGAGAAGAGCAGCCGATAAAGGGGCTTCATTTAGCAAATAGAATGATGTTTATGAACGCGTTTGATGAGCATTTTTATGAAATGGCATTTCCTCGTAATAGTATAGAGATAGAACCTTATGAAAAGTTTTCTACACTAACATCATTTGAAAAAGAGATAAATAAAGCGACATATAGAAGTATAGAGTTAGTAGATGCAAATTCATGGATGTATACTGCAAAGGCAGTTTTATTGCATGATATTGCACATGGTTTTTCTTCATTAGAAGAATCTCTTTCTAACATAGAAGCGAATGTACTTATGATTCCATGTAAACAAGATTTGCTTCAGCCGTCTCGTTACAACTATAAAATGGTAGATATTTTGCGAAAACAAGGGAAGTATGCGGAAGTGTATGAGATAGAAAGTATAAATGGGCATATGGCGGGAGCATTTGATATTCATTTATTTGAAAAGAAAGTTTATGAATTTTTAAATCGGAAAGTATCTAGTTTTGTTTAGAAGACAAATGATGGGGAAAAGGTGCAATGTTTGTAGTAGGCACCTTTTTTTACATGATTTGTAGACGGAAAATATATGTGGCAATTGCTATACCGAAGAATGCGATACTAAGCAATAGAAATAAGAATGACATTTCTTGGGGTGATTTTATTTTTTTAGTATTTTTCATACTAAGAGTAATAATTGCAGCGATTAAGAAAATGATGCCCATTATGAAAAGGGAAAGTGTCATTTTCATTGGCTCCTTTCATAAGACAAGTATATTGAGGATACAATGCAAGAGTTATGTTTGTAAAGAATAAGTTTTGCGAGAAAATTGAGAAATAGTTTTTCGATTCTTTGCGTTCTTTCTTTTGCGTGCTAAAATTGGTAGAGAATGTTTGTGAAAAAGAAACTAAAGGTTTTATTGTATATAAGGAGGAACTACATATGACAGAAGTTAAAACAATTACTACAGAAGAGGTACAAGAGCGTTTAGAAAATGGAGAAACGTTATTTTTAGTAGACGTAAGAGAAGATGAAGAAGTAGCGGCAGGAAAGATTCCAGAAGCTGTACATATTAAAATGGGCGATATCCCACATAAAGTAGATTTCTTTAATAAAGAGAATGAATATATCTTTATTTGTCGTTCAGGAATGCGCAGTGAAAATGTATGTCATTATTTAAATGAGCAAGGATTTAAAACAGTGAATATGGTTGGCGGTATGCTTCAATATGAAGGTGAAACGAAATAGTTAATAGTTAAAAACTTGAAACGAGTCTGTTTCAAGTTTTTTTCTTTTGCATACAGTATAAAAAGGAGGAGGGGTAAATGGGGATTAATTTGCGTAAAGTAAAAATTATGAATAATACAGGAGCTGTTAATGTCGGCGACTGTTATGATATCTCGCCTTTAGCTGTAGCAAAAGTATATGCAGGTGCTGGAGGGTCGAGTGCGGCTATTTTTTTAAATGGGAAAAGACAGCCAGAAGCAGTCATTAGAACATCAGTGTTTCTTCCGCCGTTAGCAACAAGTACACGTACATTAGGTTCATAGAGGAAAGGTAGAGTGTAATTATGCCTGCTCATATAAAAGAATTTGTTATTGTGAATAACACTGGGAATATATTTACCGGTGATAATTTGAGTGATACTTCATTTACTGCTTCGAAATCATATAGTGGTTCAATGGGGTGCACTTGGATTGATGTTGTTACAGTAATAGGGACGGAGACGAAGCTTTGTTTACAGCCAGGTGATTCGGTGACGACAACATATACAAGAGGCACTCCTGCTGGTACTGTAACAGGAACAAATATGGGGCAAAGTGTAAATACATCGGGTATAGCACAAGCTGTCCCTAATACAGATAATATGGATTCAATTGCAGGACTCCCTTAAGGAATTAAGGGAGTTTTTATTATTTAAAATAAAAATAGTCTTGGAAATTATTTTTGTAAATAGATTAAGAAGAGGCTTATTTATTATGAAAAAGACGGTTTGCAGGTGGTGAAAGTGTGAAGAATCGTGATAATAATCGGAAGCAAAATTCGTTAAGCTCTAATTTTAGAATTCCACCAGAACTTATTGGGCCTACTTTCCCACCTGTTCCAACTGGATTTACAGGTATAGGGATTACTGGTCCAACCGGTCCACAAGGCCCAACAGGACCTCAAGGACCAAGAGGATTACAAGGTCCGATGGGGGAGATGGGCCCGACAGGACCTCAAGGTGTGCAAGGGATACAAGGATCAGTTGGTCCAATAGGTGCAACTGGACCAGAAGGACAGCAGGGGCCACAAGGATTGAGAGGACCACAAGGAGAAACTGGAGCGACAGGACCGGGGGGTGTGCAAGGGCTACAAGGTCCGATTGGTCCAACGGGAGTGACTGGGGCACAAGGTATACAAGGGATACAGGGATTACAGGGGCCAATTGGAGCGACGGGACCTGAGGGATCTCAAGGAATTCAAGGCGTCCAAGGGTTACCGGGTGCAACTGGTCCACAAGGAATACAAGGAGCACAAGGGATACAAGGAACACCAGGACCGAGTGGAAATACAGGTGCAACCGGAGCGACTGGAGCAACTGGTCAGGGGATAACAGGCCCGACTGGAATAACAGGTCCAACTGGAATAACTGGACCATCTGGAGGACCTCCTGGTCCGACGGGGCCGACTGGTGCGACAGGTCCAGGTGGTGGACCGAGTGGAAGTACAGGTGCGACTGGAGCAACGGGGAATACTGGGGCTACAGGAAGTACAGGGGTAACAGGAGCAACGGGAAGTACAGGTCCGACTGGAAGTACGGGAGCACAGGGCTTGCAAGGAATCCAAGGGATTCAAGGACCAATTGGGCCAACAGGTCCAGAAGGTTCGCAGGGTATTCAAGGTATTCCTGGTCCGACGGGAGTAACTGGTGAACAAGGAATACAAGGAGTTCAAGGTATTCAAGGGGCAACGGGAGCAACAGGAGATCAAGGTCCACAAGGTATACAGGGGGTTATAGGGCCACAAGGGGTAACAGGGGCCACAGGAGATCAAGGTCCACAAGGTATACAAGGAGTACCAGGGCCATCAGGAGAAACAGGGCCACAGGGAGTTCAAGGGATACAAGGTCCGATGGGTGATATAGGACCAACAGGTCCAGAAGGCCCAGAGGGACTGCAGGGCCCGCAAGGAATACAAGGTGTGCCAGGGCCAGTTGGAGCGACGGGTCCAGAGGGTCCACAGGGGATACAAGGCATTCAAGGACCGGTAGGAGCAACAGGCCCACAAGGCCCACAAGGAATTCAGGGAATACAAGGTGTGCAAGGGATAACGGGAGCAACAGGAGTACAAGGAGCAACTGGAATTCAAGGGATACAAGGGGAAATAGGAGCAACGGGTCCAGAGGGGCCACAAGGAGTGCAAGGAGTACAAGGAATTCAAGGAGCGACGGGTGCACAAGGAGTGCAAGGTCCACAAGGAATTCAAGGAATCCAAGGTCCGACGGGGGCAACAGGGGATATGGGAGCAACTGGGGCGACAGGGGAAGGCACTACAGGCCCAACAGGAGTAACTGGTCCAACAGGGGTAACAGGCCCGTCTGGAGGACCAGCAGGACCGACCGGCCCAACGGGGCCATCAGGTCCGGCGGGAGTAATTGGTCCATCTGGTGGACCACCTGGCCCGACAGGAGCAACCGGGGCGACAGGAGAAACGGGAGCAACCGGAGTGACGGGTTTACAGGGTCCGCAAGGAATCCAAGGTGTGCAGGGAGAGATAGGTCCAACAGGGCCACAAGGTGTTCAAGGTCCCCAAGGAATTCAAGGAGTAACGGGGCCACAGGAGATCAAGGTCCGCAAGGGATTCAAGGCCCACAAGGCGACATAGGTCTAACTGGTCCACAAGGAATTCAAGGCCCACAAGGTTCTCAAGGAATCCAAGGAGCGACAGGGGGAACAGGAGCACAAGGCCCACAGGGAATCCAAGGTCCGCAAGGTGACATAGGTCCGACTGGGTCACAAGGTCCAACTGGAATCCAAGGGATACAAGGAGAGATAGGACCAACAGGTCCAGAAGGCCCAGAGGGACTGCAGGGCCCGCAAGGAATACAAGGTGTTCAAGGGCCAGTTGGAGCAACGGGTCCAGAGGGTCCTCAGGGGATACAAGGCATTCAAGGAGTGCAAGGAGCAACCGGCCCACAAGGTCCACAAGGAATACAGGGAATACAAGGTGTGCAAGGGATAACGGGAGCAACTGGAGCACAAGGAGCAACTGGAATTCAAGGGATACAAGGGGAAATAGGAGCAACCGGTCCAGAGGGGCCCCAAGGAGTGCAAGGAATACAAGGGGCGATTGGTCCAACAGGTCCGATGGGCGCACAAGGAGTGCAGGGAATACAAGGGATTCAAGGAGCAACAGGTGCACAAGGAGTGCAAGGACCACAAGGAATTCAAGGAGTGCAAGGTCCGACGGGAGCAACAGGAGATACGGGGGCAACCGGAGCGACGGGAGAAGGAACTACCGGTCCAACAGGAGTAACCGGTCCAACAGGGGTGACTGGCCCGTCAGGAGGACCAGCAGGACCGACCGGCCCAACGGGGCCATCAGGTCCGGCAGGAGTGACAGGTCCATCAGGTGGACCACCTGGCCCGACAGGAGCAACAGGTGCGACAGGAGTAACAGGAGATACTGGGGCGACAGGCTCAACTGGAGTGACAGGAGCAACAGGAGCAACCGGAGTGACGGGTTTACAGGGCCCGCAAGGAATCCAAGGTGTTCAAGGAGAGATAGGTCCAACCGGTCCACAGGGTATTCAAGGTCCCCAAGGAATCCAAGGAGTAACGGGGGCAACCGGAGCACAAGGTCCCCAAGGAATTCAAGGCCCACAAGGCGACATAGGTCCAACCGGCTCCCAAGGAATTCAAGGTCCACAAGGTCCTCAAGGAATCCAAGGAGCGACAGGGGCAACCGGGGCACAAGGCCCACAGGGAATCCAAGGTCCGCAAGGAGAGATAGGTCCGACCGGCCCACAAGGCCCACAAGGAATTCAAGGCCCGCAAGGAATTCAAGGTCCAACGGGAGCTACAGGAGCAACTGGAGCGACAGGTCCACAAGGGATTCAAGGTCCCCAAGGAATTCAAGGTCCAACGGGAGTTACAGGAGCAACCGGAGCGACAGGTCCACAAGGAATTCAAGGCCCACAAGGAATTCAAGGCCCACAAGGAATTCAAGGCCCGCAAGGAATTCAAGGTCCAACTGGAGATACAGGTCCAACCGGCTCACAAGGAATCCAAGGTCCAACTGGTCCAACCGGAGCTGGAGCAACCGGAGCCACAGGAGCGACCGGGGTGACCGGAGTCAGTACAACTGCAACGTATGCGTTTGCGAATAATACATCAGGAAGTGTTATTTCTGTTTTGTTAGGTGGCACGAATATTCCGTTACCAAACAATCAAAATATTGGACCAGGAATAACCGTTAGTGGTGGAAATACTGTATTTACAGTTGCGAATGCAGGAAACTATTATATAGCCTATACAATTAATTTAACGGCAGGATTACTTGTAAGTTCTCGTATAACTGTAAATGGCAGTCCGCTTGCGGGAACGATAAATGCCCCGACAGTGGCTACTGGTTCATTTAGTGCAACAATAATCGCTAACTTGCCTGCTGGAGCCGCTGTTAGCTTACAGTTATTTGGAGTAGTTGCAGTAGCTACATTATCTACAGCAACGCCAGGGGCTACCCTAACTATTATTAGATTAAGTTAATAAGCAGAAAACCTTGAAACTTTTATGTTTCAAGGTTTTTTTATCTTTGTATTTGTAAGTAAACCTCGTTAACCAGGGGAGTGGATCCCCTCTAATTATTTAAAGTTTCACATTATTCTCTTGAGCAAAAACATCGCAGTTCGAAAATATATTATAATAGAATGAAAAGAAAGAAATTTGGCAGAAAGGGAGGGTGGCGATGCAGGAGATGGTTAAAGATTTTTTTGGACGCCCACTTCAAGATTTACGTATATCTGTCATTGATCGTTGCAATTTTAGATGTACATATTGTATGCCAGCGGAAATATTTGGGTCAGATTATGCTTTTTTGAAAGATGAGTTTTTACTAACTTTTGATGAAATTGAGCGTTTGGCAAAATTATTTGTTAACATTGGTGTACGAAAAATTAGAATTACTGGCGGTGAGCCACTACTTCGTAAAGATTTAACAAAACTTATTGCACGTCTTGTGAAAATTGATGGGCTAATAGATATAGGGTTAACGACAAATGCTGTACATTTAACGAAACAAGCGAAGGCATTAAAAGAAGCTGGATTACATAGAGTGAATGTTAGTTTAGATGCAATAGATGACGACATATTTAAGAATATTAATGGTCGAAATATTAATACGAAACCGGTAATTAAGGGAATTATAGCAGCTAAAGAGGCGGGGCTGGAAGTAAAGGTAAATATGGTTGTGAAAAAAGGGATGAACGATCATCAAGTACTTCCGATGGCTGCGTATTTTAAAGAGCAAGGAATCACGCTTCGGTTTATTGAGTTTATGGATGTTGGTAGTACAAATGGGTGGAATTTTGATCAAGTCGTTACAAAACGAGAATTGATTGAGATGATTCATAAGATGGATCCACTTGAGCCAGCTGAAGCGCATTACTTTGGTGAAGTTGCGAAGCGATATCGGTACGTTGGAACAAATGTTGAAGTTGGTTTTATTACATCTGTTTCTGAGTCATTTTGTGTCTCTTGTACGAGGGCGAGAATTTCGGCAGATGGAAAGTTTTATACGTGCTTATTTGCGACAGAGGGTTTGGATGTAAGAGAACTTCTTAGAGGAAATCTTTCGGATGAGGAGTTATTAAGTGTTATACAAGATGTATGGATGAATAGAAAAGATAGGTATTCGGATGAACGAACAGAAGAAAGTGCAAAAAATCGTCCGAAAATCGAAATGTCTTATATAGGAGGATAAGAAAGGGGGCTATCGCATGCAGGAGCGATATTCAAGACAAATATTATTTTCTGGTGTTGGAGAAGAAGGACAGAGAAAAATAAGAGAGAAGCATGTGCTTATTATTGGTGCTGGTGCTCTCGGTGCGGCAAATGCAGAAGCGATTGTTAGAGCAGGTGTTGGAAAAGTAACGATTGCTGACCGTGATTATGTAGAATGGAGTAATTTACAAAGACAACAACTATATACAGAAGAAGATGCAAAGCAGTATAAACCGAAGGCGATAGCGGCTGCAGAACATTTAAAAGCGATTAATTCTGAGGTGGAAATAAATCCGGTTGTGACGGATGTAACGGTGCAAGAAATGGAAGAATTAGTGAATGATGTAGATTTAATATTAGATGCGACAGATAATTTTGAAACGCGTCTTCTGATTAATGATATTTCACAAAAGTATAATATTCCGTGGATATATGGTGGGTGTGTCGGAAGCTACGGAGTAACGTATACAATTTTACCAGGGAAAACACCGTGTTTTCGCTGTTTAATGGAGCATCCAGCGAGCGGTGCAACATGTGACACAGCTGGTATTATACAACCGGCAGTACAATTAGTAGTTGCGCATCAAATTACGGAAGCGCTGAAAATATTAGTAGAAGACTTTGGTGCGCTTCGTGAAACGATGTTATCGTTTGATCTTTGGAATAATCAACAGATGGCATTTAAAGTGAATAGGCAGAAAAAAGATACTTGTTTATCTTGCGGAAGGCTACGTACATATCCGAGTTTAACATTTGAAGGACAAACGAAAACAGAAGTGTTATGTGGGCGGAATACAGTACAAATTCGCCCGGGTGTGCGGAAGAATTTTAATTTAGAAGAAATTAAAAAACGCTTACAAAGAAGCGTAGAGATAAAGGCGACACCTTATTTATTATCATTTCCGGTAGAAGAATATCGTTTTGTTTTATTTACAGATGGCAGGGCGTTCATTCATGGGACGAATGATATGAATGTAGCGAAAAGTTTATATGCAAGATATATAGGTTGAACCTAAAGGAAACCCTTTAGGCTCAACGGAGAGAGGATTATGAATTTCTCGTATAATCTCCACTTTTTCCACCTGTTTTTTCAAGTAAGTACGTTTCACCGATAATCATACCTTTATCGACAGCTTTACACATATCATACACAGTAAGAGCGGTAGCGGAAGCAGCTGTTAAAGCTTCCATTTCAACACCGGTGCTACCTTCTGTTTTAACTTTTACTTCAATGAGTAAACGATATTGTTCTTCTGATTGTTTCCAATCGAAAGAAACGTCAACACCTTTTAATAATAAAGGGTGGCACATTGGGATAATATCAGAAGTACGTTTCGCGGCCATAATGCCTGCGATTTGCGCAACTGCTAATACGTCACCTTTCCCAATTTCATTGTGAGAGATTTTATCGTAAATTTCTTTCGTAACGACAATGCTAGAGCACGCAATTGCTGTTCGAACGGTTGCTTTTTTGTCGCTTATATCAACCATTTTTGCGCGTCCTTGGTCATTGAAATGTGTAAATGAAGACATGGAATTCCTCCTTGAAGTAATTTCTATTGAATATATAAAGTTTAATCGAGATAAAAAAAATTGCAAATATGAGGTGAGAAACGATGGTAGAAAAACGAATTCCAATTCAAGTTGCTGAGGCAGTAGAACGGGTAATGAAATATGCGAAGCATGGTGAAGTAGAAGAAATTTCTATTACGGAAAGTTACGGGAGAATTCTCGGGGAAGATGTTGTCTCAGATCATGACGTTCCTCATTTTAATCGTTCCCCTTACGATGGTTTCGCCATTCGAGCAGAAGATACGAAAGAAGCAACTCAAGAGAATCCAGTTGAATTTGAAGTAATAGGAGAAATCGGGGCGGGTTCCGTTTTTTTAGAGGAAGTAGGAGCTTTTGAAGCAATTCGCATTATGACAGGAGCAGCTATTCCAGAAGATTGCAATGCAGTCGTAATGCTAGAGCTGACAGAAGGGTTTGAGAAGAACGGGAAAACATATATGAAGTTAAAACGCCCTTTTAATAACGGTGACAATGTGTCGTTTAAAGGAGAAGATATAAAACAAAATCAAGTTCTCGTTAAGAAAGGTGTTGCAATTAATCCAGGTGTTGCGGCCTTACTAGCAACGTTTGGATATAGCACGGTGAAAGTTGTAAAACAGCCTGTTGTCGGTATTGTAACGACAGGAAGTGAATTATTAGAAGTACATGAGCCGTTAGAACCGGGGAAAATTAGAAATAGTAACTCGTATATGATCGCAGCTCAAATTATGAAAGCTGGCGGGAAAGTTCGTTATTATGGTCAACTCGCGGATGAGTTAGATGCATGTTTTACAGCTGTTCAATCAGCGATGGATGAGGTCGACATTTTAATTACAACAGGCGGTGTATCAGTAGGAGATTATGACTACTTACCAGCTATTTATGAAAGATTACAGGCAAATGTACTCTTTAATAAGATAGCCATGAGGCCCGGAAGTGTAACGACAGTAGCTGAAGTTGATGGAAAGTTACTCTTTGGTTTATCAGGAAATCCGTCTGCTTGTTATGTAGGCTTTGAATTATTTGTGCATCCAATTATAAAAACGTATTTGTATGCGAAGGAACCTCACGTATATAGAGCGGATGCTATTTTACAAAAAGATTTTCCGAAGCCAAATCCATTTACTCGTTTCGTAAGAGCGAACGTAACAATTGTGGATGGGGCGTTACAAGCGATGCCGGTTGGTTTAGATAAATCGAGTGCGGTATCTTCACTTGCAGATGCGAATGCTTTTATCGTGTTACCCGGAGGAACGAGAGGATTTGAGACCGGAATGAAAGTATCCGTATTATTGTTAGAGCACTCTGAGGGATGTGAGTGGCCATGGGCGAAGCCCCTTCAATCTTACAAATAGTAGGGTATCAAAATAGCGGAAAAACGACACTTGTAGAGAAAATTGTGCATGCATTAGCCGAAAGCGAAATGAAAGTTGCTACAATTAAACATCACGGGCACGGAGGTTTTCCAGAAGTAGCGCAAAAAGATAGCGAAAGACACCGTAAAGCTGGTGCTGTCGTAAGTAGTGTAGAAGGTGCTGGATTACTTTCACTTTCTTCACTAAGAAAGAAATGGTCCTTGCAAGAAATTATTCGCTTATATGAGTTTTTTAAAGTGGATACAATTTTAATAGAGGGCTATAAAAAAGAGAACTACCCGAAAGTAGTGTTACTTCGTTCTGCGGAAGATGCTGAGCTTTTACATAAAGTAGAAAATATAGTGGCGGTTATTACGTGGTATGATGTCCCAGCAAATATACGAGAAGAATATAAAGTATTTCATATAACAGAAGAAGAGTTGTACATAGACTGGTTTTTACAAACGGTTAGGAGTGCGAAATGACAAATACATATTATGAAGTAATTGATACAGAAATCTCGATTGAAGAGGTAACGAAGAAAGTAATTCGACGTGAATGCGGTGCTGTTACAACATTTATTGGAACGGTTAGAGAGTTTACGAAAGGGCGTCGTACATTATACTTAGAATATGTCGCTTATAAAACGATGGCAGAAAAGATGCTAGAGAAAATCGGATTAGAAGTGAAAGAGAAATGGCCAGGTACACACGTTGCGATTACACATCGCATCGGTACGTTGCAAATTTCTGATATAGCGGTTGTTGTTGCTGTTTCAACACCACACCGTAAAGCGGCTTATGAAGCGAACGAATATATTATGGAACGCATAAAACAAATTGTTCCGATTTGGAAAAAGGAGTTTTGGGAAGATGGTGACTCATGGATTGGTGATCAATTAGAAAAAACACCATATCCGGCGGGAGAGCCTGGGAAGGAGCTATAAGTATGATTCGAGTATTGTTATTTGCGCACTTGCAAGAAGAAGCAGGGACAAGTGAATTACAAATAGAGAAAGAAAATATTACGGTTGCACAGTTAAAAGATGTTGTTGCGAACGAATATAATGTACCAGTTTCAGAGCCAATTATGGTTGCGATTAATGAAGAATATGCAAATGAAGATGACAGGGTCCAATCTGGTGATGTTGTTGCACTAATCCCACCAGTGAGCGGTGGTTAATATTGGATTCATTAAAACGACTTTCCTATATAGGGAAAGTCGTTTTTTTATGGCAGTTTTGAGAACACTAATCTATAGAACAAGGAGGGAATTATGAAAAAAATATGTGTAGTTATGACAATGCTATGTGCGTCTTTTTTCTCTTCTCCAAGTGATTCTTTCGCGAAAGAATCAAGAGAACAGCTTTTAGAGAGTGCATTATCAAATAGGTACTATTCAGTTATTAGACAAGTGACAGAAGATCAATATGAATGTGCTTCAGTTATAAATATAAAGCGTCTCGGCAAGAAAGATGAATTTGTTCCTAGGTATGAAGTGAAGCTACAATTTCTTACATTTCAAGGAGCGCATAATCCCCCGAACGATAAAGTTACGCTTACTTTGGAAGACCATTTAGATCACGTAAAGATAAAGAAAGTGGAGCGAGAAAAGAATGTTTCTGACGCTATTGCAGAAAAAGTTTGTGAACGGGAAAAAGAAAAAATAAAAGCTCACTCTAATGACTTAGAGTGATAACCTATGCATTTAGTAAAGAAAGGTAATGAGTGATGGATATATTTTTAGCGATTTTACCAGCTATATTTTGGGGAAGTATTGTGCTATTTAACGTAAAACTGGGCGGGGGACCGTATAGTCAAACGCTCGGAACAACGTTTGGAGCACTTATTTTCTCAATTGTTGTTTATATTTTTATGAAGCCAGTATTAACACCTACCGTTATCGGAGTTGGAGTTGTGTCAGGTTTATTTTGGGCGCTTGGTCAGGCAAATCAATTGAAAAGTATTGATTTAATGGGTGTTTCGAGGACGATGCCAATTTCAACAGGACTTCAATTAGTCGCGACGACTTTATTTGGCGTTATCGTATTTCATGAATGGTCCACGACAATATCGGTCGTCCTTGGGATTTTAGCGCTCGTTTGTATTATTATCGGTGTTATTTTAACATCGCTTCAAAGTGAAGAAGAAAAGAATGCAGAGCAAGCAGCAAACTTTAAAAGAGGTATCGTAATTTTATTAATTTCAACAGTCGGCTATTTAGTTTACGTAGTAGTGATTAGACTATTTAACGTAGATGGTTGGTCAGCTTTGTTGCCACAAGCAGTTGGTATGGTGTTAGGTGGGATTTTGCTTACCTTTAAACATCATCCATTTAATAAATATGCAATCCGAAATATTATTCCAGGATTAATTTGGGCAGCTGGAAATATGTTTTTATTCATTTCGCAGCCGCGTGTTGGAGTCGCAACAAGTTTCTCGCTATCGCAAATGGGAATTATTATTTCCACGCTTGGTGGGATCCTTATATTAGGTGAAAAGAAAACGAAACGTCAATTAACGGGTATCGTTGTCGGTATTGTTTTTATTATCGCAGCCGGAATTATGTTAGGTATAGCCAAAAGTTAAAGGAGGTATGGAAATGTATAGTGATTTAGCAGGGAAAGTTGTCGTTATTACAGGATCAGCAACTGGTCTCGGAAGAGCGATGGGAGTGAGGTTTGCTAAGGAAAAAGCGAAAGTGGTTATTAATTATCGCTCACGAGAGTCAGAAGCGAATGATGTGTTAGAAGAAATTAAAAAGGTAGGCGGCGAAGCGATTGCTGTAAAAGGTGATGTAACCGTCGAATCGGATGTTGTGAATCTCATTCAATCTGCTGTGAAAGAGTTTGGTACGCTTGACGTTATGATTAATAATGCAGGGATAGAAAACGCGGTACCGTCGCATGAAATGCCGCTTGAAGATTGGAATAGGGTAATTAATACAAATTTAACAGGTGCTTTTTTAGGAAGTCGTGAAGCGATTAAATATTTTGTAGAACATGATATTAAAGGTTCTGTCATTAATATGTCTAGTGTTCATGAGAAAATTCCGTGGCCACTATTTGTGCACTATGCAGCAAGTAAGGGTGGTATTAAACTGATGACAGAAACGTTAGCGCTAGAGTATGCGCCAAAAGGTATTCGAGTAAATAATATAGGACCAGGTGCAATTAATACCCCGATCAATGCAGAAAAGTTTGCTGATCCTAAAAAACGTGCTGACGTAGAAAGTATGATACCGATGGGCTATATTGGAAACCCTGAAGAAATTGCAGCAGTAGCAACTTGGCTCGCTTCTTCAGAGGCGAGTTATGTAACGGGCATTACGCTATTTGCAGATGGTGGAATGACGTTATATCCATCGTTTCAAGCTGGGCGTGGGTAATATAAAAGGACGAAGAGATAAAACTCTTCGTCCTTTTTTTACAAAAAAAATAGCGGCCAGCTATTTTAAATTTAGTGATTAATTGTATCTTGAAGAAATTCTGTTGCTTGATGTTCAGTAACATTTTGTACGAGCGCGACTTCGCTAATCATCATTTTTCGTGCATTATCTAGCATTTGTTTTTCGCTCGCATTTAATGTTCTCTCTTTATTGCGGCGAAGTAAATCCCGAACAACTTCTGCGCTATCTTGTAAATTGCCGTTTTTCATTTTTTCCATATTCATTGTATATCTTTGTTTCCATGAGAGTGATGTGTCTGACTCCCCGTTTTGAAATTCAAGAAGTATATCATCTAACGTACCTCGATCAACGATATAACGAATACCTGATTTTTTTAATTGATCCATCGGAAGCATTACTTGCATATCTTTACTAATGATGCGTATCACACAATATTGACGTGAAGTACCTAATATTTCTTTCTCTTCAATTGCTTCGATGATTCCTGCACCGTGCATTGGATAAACGATTTTATCACCAATTTGAAACAAATCATCCACCTCCATATGTGGTAACCACTTTTAATGATAGCATACGTATGTAAAAATGTCAAATTTTATATAATAACATAATATTTATATTCGAGTCAATAAGATAAAGTGCTTTTTTATGTTTTTTTTGGGGACCTTATTTATCGTGATTTTTTTAGAAAAATAGTACAGGTGGAGAAAGGAGGCATATCCACTTATTTTTAAGCATAAAATGTAAAATCGCTAATACAATATACCTAAATCCGTTCTTTGCAAAGGAGGGAGAGAAGGTGGGACGCACAATAAAAATTGATATTACAAATAAAGTGGTAGCTAAATTTAGACCAGATTATTTGGAATTATATACGAGTAAATTTATGATAGGTAAGTTTTATGTCTATACTGAAGGTAAACAATATGTGTTAGAAGACGGATATATATATGAAGAGGGAAAGTTTTATCGCATCATAGATACGCACCGTGGCAATAATCAAGCGGCGGAGGGCTGCGATCTAGGATGGTGTTAACATGATTCGTGTAAAAGTGTTTGATGAAAGTCACGAAAAAGACTTAGAAGACGCTGTAAATGTTTTTTTGAAAAAGATTGATGATAGTAACTTTGTAGACATTAAGTACCAAGTCGGTGTTTCTATTAACGATGACGAAAACCAAATTTATTGTTTTTCAGCAATGATCGTTTATAAAGCATAAAAAAGAGCTGGCTCACCCAGCTCTTTTTTATGTTTTATGTTGGGACAACATGTGTCGGTAATACGTTCATAATAGATTGGGTTGTGCCTAATTTCTTTGTCGTTAAAAGAGGCTCCCCTGTTTCATGGTTTTGGGCATCTTTACACATACCAAGGTGATAACGATCACCTAAAAATGGATCAATATAAAAACCGTTTTTGAATACTTTATCATTCGGATGTTTTTCATGATGAATATCAGAACAGTTAATGCAATAGAACATAGCTTTCAACCCCTTTTTATTTTGTTTGAAAAAAGTGAGTCGGTAGTCATTTCGCTCCTGAGGAAATGTTGAGGAGAAGAGAAATAACTACCTACTCAAATGGTGGGCATATTCCTTCTGACTTTGTCATATCTCGCGTATTGTCCCTTGAGGGAAGGAGGAGAGACGAAGTACGCATGATATAAGTAAGGCGCTTCTTTCAATATGAATGATGGAGTTTCATGTTGAGAGAAGTTTTTATTTTGTATTGCCTTTGTGAGTATATTATGAGGAAATGCTAAGAGGGTGTTTGTCCTGTTGAAAAAATGTTGAGAATTTCTCAACAGTAAAAGAATTAGCGTTGAAATGAAACTAAAAGGTGTTATATTATCGAAGTATAACCAAAAGGTGTTATGTTATAACGCCGAGTAAAGGAGAATGAAAATGGAACAACAAAATACATTAAATGATATTAAACAAACAATCGTTTTTAACGCGTCTATTCAAAAGGTATGGAGTGTAGTATCAACTGCAGAAGGGATTGCGTCATGGTTTATGCCAAATGATTTTGTATTAGAGGTAGGACATGAATTTCATGTGCAATCACCATTTGGGCCATCACCATGTAAAGTGTTAGAAATTGATGAGCCAAACCATTTATCTTTCTCATGGGATACAGATGGCTGGGTTGTTTCATTTGATTTGAAAGACTTAGGAGATAACAAAACAGAATTTACGTTAATTCACGGCGGCTGGAAACATCCTGATGAAATTCTTCCGAAAGCAAATGCGAAGAGCTCTATTATTCGCGATAGAATGAGCGGTGGTTGGGTAGCGATTGTAAATGAAAAACTGAAAAAGGTTGTCGAAGGCTAAGTGTCCTCGTCAGCAGCGAAATATGATGTATTTCAAGCAATTGCTGATCCAACCCGCCGAGAAGTAATACGGTTATTAAGTGACAAAGAGTTACCGATTTCCAAAATAACGGATCATTTTCCGATGAGTCGTACTGCGGTTGTAAAGCACCTTCATATTCTTTCAGAAGCGAATTTAGTAAGTGGAAGAAAAAGCGGAAGAGAGAAGATATATCGTTTGCATCCAGAACCATTAGAAGAATTACAACAATGGCTCTCGTATTATGAACGTTTTTGGGATAATAAATTATCCATGCTGAAACATATTGTGGAGAATGAAGAATAAAAAGGGTGACCAAAATGGTCATCCTTTTTATTGTTGCTCACTTGTTTGTGTAGCTGGCTTTAATAAGAGCCAAGCGATAATTAATGTAAATACTGCTAATACGAAAGTGCTCATATAAATGACGTGTACGCTTGATGCTAATGCAGATTGCGATTCGGTTACTACGTTTGCTGTAGTACCGCCATGTCCACCAGATACAAGATCAAGATTTTTAATACCACGTGCGTGAATCATCGTATTGAAGATTGTACCGAATATTGCAGCACCTAACGTTTGACTAAATGTATTAATAAATGTGTTTAAACCAACAGCTGTTCCGCGTGTATGAGCTGGTACGGCTGCTTGAATTGTTACCATGTAAATCGGTGTCACAAGCCCCATGCCTAAGCCGAATAATCCGACTGCTACATAAATAAGGAACGATGGTGAATTTGTTGATAGTGTAAATAATAAGAACGTAGCGACTGATAAAATGCTAGCTCCAAGTAAAATGATTTGTTTCGTTTTTAATTTGCCTACTAAGTTACCAGAGAAAATAGCGCCAAATGTCCACATAACAGGAATTGGCATTAAAATAAGTCCAGCTTCTGTAGCGTTTTTCCCTAATACACCTTGGCTCCAAATTGGAAGGTACATTGTAATACTAATAATCATTGCGCCAGCAATAAGAGTTAATATATTTATCGTAGATAATGTACGGTTAGAGAAAAGTGCTAGCGGAATTAATGGTTCCGGAGATTTCTTCTCGATGAATAAGAAAATAATAAATGAAATAGCGGCAAAGATTAATAGGCCGATAATTGTCATGTCTCCCCAGTTTTGCTTACTGCTACCTGTTAATAATGCATATAGTAGAGCGATTGTACTTAATGAGAAGACTGTTGCACCAAGATAATCGATATGATGCTTAGCAGGTTTAATAGATTCTTTGTAGTAAATTGCAATCATTAAGCAAGCGATAATTCCGAATGGAACGTTTAGGAAGAAAATATAACGCCAAGAAAGGGAATCAACTAAAAATCCACCTACTAACGGTCCGATAACACCGGATACACCCCAAACGGCACTCATCCAACCTTGTGCTTTCGCGCGGTCTTTCGCTTCGCTATATAAGTCTCCAATAATTGTCATTGTGATTGGCATAACAGCACCAGCACCGATACCTTGAAGCGCGCGGAAGAAGATTAATTGTTCCATCGATGTAACGACTCCGCAAAGTGCAGAACCGACTAAAAAGATTGTAGCTCCGATCAGTAAAACTTTTTTACGGCCAAATAAATCAGCGAGCTTTCCGTATATTGGAGTCGAAACAGCTGTTGCAAGCATATAAATTGCATATACCCAACTAACAAGTTCGACGCCTGACAAATCACTCGTTATACGAGGGATTGCTGTACTAACAATCGTTCCTTCTACCGCAGAAAGAAACGTCATTAACATTAAAGACATCATGACTTTTTTTCTCATTTGTTTTCCCCTTACCCTTTTTTAAATATTCAACAATATAAAATATAAAGGTACTAAGGTATATAAAGCAACAAAAAAGCAATGGGAAGTTAAGTGGAGCCTATATTTGTCGTTTCTTGTCGGTAAGTCGATATATTTGGGAAATCGCCGATATAAGTTGCAGAATCGCTGATAAATTTGGAAAATAGCCGATATAAGTTGCGGAATCGCTCATATAATTTCATGTACCTATAAAAAAAGAAACAGGAATCCCTGTTTCTTTTTTTAATACTGCATTTTCGCGTTTTCTCCAGCTGTCGTTCCGGCAATTCTACCAGTAACAAGGGCTGATGTAATATTATAGCCACCAGTATAACCATGAATATCAAGAACTTCTCCGCAGAAATATAAGCCGTTCGTAAATTTAGAAGACATTTCTTTCGGATTAATTTCTTTCACGGATACACCGCCGCCAGTAACGAATGCTTTTTCAATTGACTGCGTACCATTTACATTCACAGTAAACTCTTTAAAGTCTTTCACAAGTGCACGAATCTTTTCGTGAGAAACTTGTCCAGCTTGTTCGCTGCCGTCAATTTCATTTTTTTCTAATAAGAATAGGAAGTAACGTTCAGGAACATAACCTTTTAAAACGTTTTTAATTCCTTTTTTCGGATCTTCTTTCATTTGTTTCAGCATGCGCTGAAATAGTTGTTCACTATTTTCCTCTGGCAATGCATCAATACTCATTTGTATTGTATTCGTTTTAAACTTTTTCAGCGCTTTCACGACGAATTGGCTACAGCGAAGAGCAGCAGGTCCAGATAGGCCGAAATGAGTGAAGAGCATGTCCATTTTGTGAGAAATGATAGCTTTTCCTTTCGGGTTTAATACACTTAAGTTTATATCACGTAAAGCAAGACCTTGTAATGAGCGGTCACGTATAAACGGCTCGTTTGAAAGGATAGGTACTTCTGTTGGGAATAATTCTGTGATTGTATGACCCGCTTTTTCAGCCCAAGCATATCCGTCTCCAGTAGATCCAGTTTGAGGAACTGATTTTCCGCCAACAGCGATAACGACGTGATTTGTTTCTAACACTTCGCCTGTTTGCAGTATAACTGCTTTTGTTTGACCATTTTCATATTCAATCGTTTCAACAGGCGTATTTGTACGAATTTTTACACCTAAGTCTTTTAATCGTGTTAAAAGTGCGTCTACAACAGATTGTGCTTTGTTTGACACAGGGAACATGCGACCGTGGTCTTCTTCTTTCAATTTAACACCGAGATTTTCGAAGAATGTAATAATATCTTCATTATTAAAAATAGAAAAAGCGCTGTATAAGAAGCGACCGTTTCCTGGTATATGTTTAACAATTTCATCAAGTGGTAGACGGTTCGTTACGTTACAGCGTCCGCCACCAGAAATTGCAAGTTTACGCCCAAGTTTATTTCCTTTATCAAGAAGTAAGACATTTGCGCCTTCTTCTGCAGCACCAATTGCAGCCATTAGCCCAGAAGGACCGCCGCCGATGACAATAACATCATAATGCATAATATATCGACCTCATTTTCTACATTTCCTGCCTAAAAGAATAGCATGTTTTCCCTTAAAAGAAAAATAGAGTGAAGTACTGCTTAATGAGAGAATTGTGGTACAATACAAAAGTTAGAGTTCAGCACTATCCTGCCATTTGTAGGCGATAAGACTAAAACCTCAAGATTTAGGAGAAGCAAATAGGGAGTCTGTTAGCCTGTAAATGCTCGAATGGTTCAACTAATAAGGAGTAGGAGAGAAGTCTCCAACTAATTATAGTTTCACTTTATGTAGATGTAGGAGGATTTTTGTATGTCCGATTCGAAATTTCTGCGCGGAACGCTTATTGTTACGCTAGGGACATTTTTAGTAAAGTTCTTAGGCATGATTTACGTCTTTCCGTTTCATGCATTAGTAGGAACAGAAGGCGGAACGCTCTATACATATGGATACATTCCATATACGATCTTTTTAAGTATCGCAACGGCAGGTGTGCCACTTGCTGTTTCAAAATTTGTTTCCAAATATAATGCGCTTGGCGATTATAAAACGAGCCGGAGAATGTTCCGCTCGGGAATGGTTATGATGATAGTAACAGGAGTTCTTTCGTTCCTAGTACTGTACATGACGGCGCCATTGTTTGCAGAAGCGATGCTTGGTAAACAAAGTATACACAATAATGTAGGAGAAGTTACGACGATCATTCGTCTTGTAAGCTTCGCGCTTATTGTTGTACCAGCAGCGAGTTTAATTCGTGGTTATTTCCAAGGTCACCAGTCTATGGGACCAACTACCGTTTCACAAATTATTGAACAAATTATTCGTATCGTCTTTTTATTAGCAGGTAGTTTTATCGTTATTAAAGTACTTGGCGGTACAGTTGCAACAGCAGTTGGAGTAGCGACATTTGCTGCGTTCGTTTCAGCGGTTGGAGCACTCGGTGTGTTAATTTGGTACTGGCTAAAACGTAAAAAATATTTGGATCAATATTTAATTGAACAAACTGTACCAGAATCAACAGTAAGCACCGTTCAATTGTTTAAAGAGTTATTTGCATATGCGATTCCTTACGTTGTAATTGGGTTAACAATTCCTTTATATCAACAAATTGATACATTGACATTTAACTCAATTATGCAGGCGATTGGTCAAGGTGATATCGCAGAGCGAGCTCTCGGTATTTTCACAATGTGGACGCATAAGTTAATTATGATTCCTGTATCACTTGCAACAGCGTTTAGTTTAACGCTTGTACCAGCAATCACAAAATCATTTACTGAAAAACAATACCGCTATTTGAAATTACAAATTACACAAACATTCCAGGCAAATATGTTTTTAACATTGCCAGCAGTTGTCGGTATTTCTTCACTGGCATATCCAATTTATACTGCGTTTTACGATTCAGATCCACTAGGTGGACAAGTATTAATGTGGTATGCACCAGTTGCGTTGTTATTCGCGTTATTTACAGTAACAGCAGCAATCCTGCAAGGTATTAACCAGCAGAAGCATGCGATTATTGCGCTTATAATGGGCGTTATTTTGAAATTTGTATGTAACGTAATCTTTATTCGTTATTTCGGTACAGTAGGAGCAATTCTAGCGACAGCAGTTGGTTTCTTAGCTTCTGTTTGGTACACAAATCAACAAATTAAAAAATACGCACACTATTCATTCGGTGTTGTATATAAAAGAACATTCCAAATTGCAGTACTGACACTTATAATGGTCGTTGCTGTAAAACTATCACAATGGATTCTATCCTTCATGATTTCGCCTGATGGCCGTATTGGTGCTCTTATAACAGTTGCGATTTGTGCAGGTATTGGCGGTCTTGTTTACGGATTGTTAGCAATTCGCACAGGAGTACTTGAAAGAGTATTTGGTGGAGAAGCATTAGATAAAATTCAACGTAAACTTGGTAGTAGATTTAAAATAAAGTTGAAATCAAGAGGGGCGTAATTACGTCCCCTTTTCTATGATAAATAAAGAAGGTGAAAAACGTGAGATTAGATAAATTATTAGCAAATATGGGATATGGAAGTAGAAAAGAAGTAAAGAAATTATTGAAAGATGGCGTTGTGAAAATTGATGGAACGCCAGTAAAAGATGCGAAAGTTCATGTAAATGTAGAAGAGCAAGAAGTTATGATTCACGGTGAAGTTGTGGAATACAAAGAATTTGTTTACTTAATGATGCATAAACCACAAGGTGTTATTTCAGCGACGGAAGATGATAATCATGAAACAGTAATAGATTTATTAGAATTAGAAGATGCAATCTTTGATCCGTTCCCAGTTGGACGACTTGATATCGATACGGAAGGCTTCTTATTGATAACAAATGATGGGAAGTTATCACATCAATTATTATCTCCGAAAAAGCATGTGCCGAAAAAATATTATGCACACGTTGCAGGAGTAGTAACAGAAGAGGATGTAAAAGAATTTGCTAAAGGTGTTATTTTAGACGATGGCTATGAAACAAAGCCAGGTGCACTTACAATATTGAAAAGCGATGATATTTCTGAAATTGAGCTTGTGATTACGGAAGGGAAATTCCATCAAGTGAAGCGTATGTTTGAAGCGGTAGGAAAAAAAGTAGTCTACCTAAAGAGAACAGAGATGGGTCCGTTAGTATTAGATGAAGAACTAGAACTTGGACAATACCGAGAGCTAACAGATGAAGAAGTAGAAATGTTAAAAACATATCAAGTAGATACTGAAAAGTAGTACCTTTATAGGCGCAGAAAAGACCCCTTTCTAATTATTAGAAAGGGGTATGTATTTATTTACCATACAATTATTTTTCGTTATGAGGTCATTCTCACTTTCTTTCCTGTTGTTGTCCACTTACCGCGGCAAGGGCTATACACGAGTTCATTAAACTGCAACACATTTAGATCACGTTGTATCGTTCGCGGTGTGATCCCGAACTCATCTACAAGGTCTTTCGTCGTTACCGTTCCGTTTTCATTGATGTACATATAAATTGATTTAATGCGTGTTAGCATACGAGTAGTTGTAGGTTTCAAGAGAAAACCACTCCTCTACTAGTTTTTTTGACCCCATTCAGGAAAGAAGGTCGTTACTACCATTGTACTCTACATGATAAAATTCATGCTTTAATCTACTTAAATTTTACAGAAATTTAACAAATATTCATATAGAAAAATATTGGTAGTTGACATTGTATATATGGTCAGTCAACTAACACATAAAATTCTACGTAAAACGCCAAATTCCTGCAAATTTTTTTGAAAAAACAAAAGAAAAACTAATAAGAAATATCTGAAATATTACAATTGTTCGGTATTTAGTTTTCGTGTATGGCATAAGAGATTTCTGTTTGTTATGATGAAAGAAACAATATAGTGAAGGATGGATGCGTGATGTCAGCGATTAATTGGACAGAAGAAGTTGCAAAACGAAAAGATGATTTAATTCGTGATACACAACAATTTTTACAAATTAAAAGTGTATGGGAAGAAGAATCTGCGAAAGAGGGCGCACCATTCGGTGAAGGTGTAGAAAAAGCTCTATCTTTCATGTTACATAAAGGAGAAGCTGAAGGTTTTGCTTCTAAAAATTTAGAAGGATATGCAGGTCATCTTGAAATGGGACAAGGAGAAGAATTAGTAGGTATTCTTTGTCACGTTGACGTTGTACCAGAAGGAGATGGCTGGACGACTCCCGCATATAGTGCGGATATTCGCGATGGAAAGATTTTTGCACGTGGTGCAATTGACGATAAAGGCCCAACGATGGCAGCATATTATGCAATGAAAATTGTGAAAGAATTAGGCTTACCTCTTTCAAAACGTGTTCGTATGATTATAGGAACAGATGAGGAAAGCAATTGGAAATGTGTAGATCACTACTTTAAAAATGAAGAAATGCCAACAATTGGTTTTGCACCGGATGCAGACTTTCCAATTATTAATGCAGAAAAAGGAATTTCTGATATACAAGTTGTGCAAAATGGTAGTGAAGAGAAAAAAGGTACATATGAACTTGTTTCATTTGATTCAGGGCGCCGTTTAAATATGGTTCCTGATTTTGCAGAAGCAGTTATCACAGGAGAAGATGTAAATGCACTTACAGTAGCATATGAAGAGTATTTACAAACTGCTAAAAAAATAGGGAAATCGACTATAGAAGGAAATACAGTGACGTTGCAAATAGAAGGAATTTCAGCGCACGGATCTACTCCTGAAAAAGGAGAAAATGCAGGTTTATTATTAGCAAACTTCTTAACTACAGTTTCACTTGATGGAAAAGCAACTGCATTTGCGACATTTGCAACAGAAACATTTACTGGTGATATTTTTGGTGAAAAAGCTACTATTGCTTACAAAGATGAAATTAGCGGTCCGTTAACAGTGAATGTCGGTCGCATTTCTTATACGAAAGAAAACGGTGGTAACTTAGGGCTAAACGTACGTTACCCAGTTACAACTAACTTTGAAGAAACAATTGTGAAGTTGAAAGAATATGTTGGTACGCATGGTTTTGAAGTGGCTGACTATTCTAATTCTCGCCCACATCACGTCGATAAAGATCACGTATTAATCCGTACGTTACAACGTGTGTATGAAGAACAAACAGGTGAAAAAGCAGAACTATTAGCAATCGGCGGCGGTACTTATGCTCGTTCATTAAAAGCTGGTGTGGCATTTGGCCCGCTATTCCCTGGAAAAGAAGAACTTGCGCATCAAAAAGATGAGTATATCGAAATTGAAGACTTATTGAAAGCAACAGCAATTTACGCGCAAGCAATTCATGAATTAGCGAAGTAATGGATATATAAATAATGTCCGCTCTCTATTTTGGAGAGCGGCTTCTTTTTACCTGAATGAGATAAGAAAGAAAAGCAACAATAGAAAAGAAGGAGAAGATGTACATGGAACTGCATTATTTTGTCGCAATTACGTTACCGAATCATATAAAAGAAATGCTGTCTAACTATAAAGAGGATATGCAAGAGGAATTACAATTTCGTTCATGGGTACATAAAGAAGACTATCATATTACCCTTTCATTTTTAGGGAGTGCAACGGGGGAACAATTAGAGGGAATAAAGAATGGATTAAAAACAATTGCAGAAACAAAAGAACTATCGTTCACATTACAAGGTTTTTCAACGTTTGGTAGGGAAGATCAGCCTCGTATTTTTTGGGCGAAGGTAAGTGAGAATCACGATTTGTTTCAGTTGCAAAAGCAAATACATGCCATTTGTGAAGAAAATGGATTTTCTCTAGAAACACGCCCATATCACCCGCATATTACCGTTGCTCGTAAATGGATAGGAGAAGAAAAGTTTCGTTTAGAAAGTATAAAAGAAGTGCCTGAAATATCATTTCAAGCAGATACAATTACTTTATACGAATCCCACGTGAAAGAAACCCCGAAGTATAAATCGATTGCTGAAATAAAATTACAAAAATAGAATGTTGAAAACGTTTTTTATGCAGGTGAATATACTATAGAGAAGAATGGAGTTACTGTATAGAGTCTTGTTGATAAGAAAAGCCTTATCATTTGCAGCTCATTTTATCTCGCCTAATTGGTGAAGGCTAATAATAAGTGAGGATGGAGAAATTTTCTCGCTCATTAAAGTTTCACTTTATTTTAACTTTGAGAATGATGGTGATTTTTTTATGTTGAAAGTAAAACGTCCATTTGATGCCTATTTAGATGAAATGAATAAAATTACAATTTTGCTCCCACATGCGTATGGAACAAGTCGGACATTTCGTTTGCAAGAAGGAAGTAATGTGAAAGATTTACCGATTGCTCATACTATTGCGCTTCCAGATGCAACGAAGTATGAGTGCTTTATAGAAGAGCCGCTAGATGTGGGGAAGTATTATACAGTACGAGATGAACGGAATGAAGAAACTGATTTACAAATAGGTGCTGTTATTCGAACAAAAAGTTTCGATGAAAAGTATTATTACGAAGGTACAGATTTAGGTGCTGTTTATCAAAAAGAAGAAACGACATTTAAAGTATGGGCCCCAACTGCAAGGCTTGCGAAAGTAAGAATTTATAAGAGCGATAAAGAATATACCGATCATGAAATGTACAGGGGAGAAAACGGAGTTTGGATTCAAATATTACAAGGTGATTTAGACGGAGCACGCTATACATTTCTTGTTTGTATTAATTTAATATGGAACGAAGCTGTGGATCCTTATGCAAAGTCGGTGACGGTAAATGGAAAACATGGTGTTGTTATCAATTTAGAAAAAACGAATGTAACAAGACGAGAGGGATTACCAATATTACAATCAATGACAGATGCCATATTGTATGAACTGCATATTCGTGATGCGACTATACATCCAAATAGTGGAGTAATTCAAAAGGGAACATATAAAGGATTGATGGAAGAGGGAACAACAGGACGGAATGGGACATTAACAGGGTTGTCTCATATAAAAGATTTAGGTGTTACACATGTTGAACTATTACCTTTATATTGTTTCGGTGGTGTAGATGAGGCGAATCCTTCGTCCGCCTATAATTGGGGATATAATCCATTATATTACAATGCACCAACAGGATATTATGCTACAAACCCCTCTGATCCGTATAACAGGATAGTTGAGTGCAAACAACTAATTGAAACATTTCATGAACAAGGTATTAGGGTGATTATAGATGTTGTCTATAATCATGTTTATGAAAGAGAGCTATCATCATTTGAAAAGCTTGTTCCAGGATACTATTTTCGTCATGGTGAAGATGGTATGCCTTCTAATGGGACGGGAGTCGGAAATGATATAGCGTCTGAACGGAAAATGATGAGGAAATTCATTGTAGAGTCTATTTTATATTGGCTTACTGAATACAATGTCGATGGATTCCGATTCGACTTAATGGGAATTTTAGATGTTGATACAATGAATATAATAGAAAAAGAAGTGCGAAACATAAAACGAGATGCTTTGTTATTAGGAGAAGGATGGGATTTACAAACACCGCTTCCTGCCAAAGAAAAAGCAACGTTAAATAATGCGAAGAAAATGCCACATATCGCGCAGTTTAATGATCAATTTCGTGATGGGATAAAAGGGAGTACATTTCATATAAATAAGCGTGGTTTTGCCTTTGGTGGGCATGTAGACTGTAATCATTTGCAGTATATTGCAGCAGGAAGTCTTTTAAGTATGAAAGAAACAGGGCTGTTTCTAGAGCCAGCGCAAAGCATTAACTATGTAGAATGTCATGATAATATGACGATGTGGGATAAACTAGTGCGCAGTAATGAAGAATCAGAAACGATTTTGAAAAAACGTCACCTGTTAGCGAGCGCAATGGTTATTCTTTCACAAGGCATTCCTTTCTTACACGCAGGGCAAGAGTTTTATCGTACGAAGAAAGGAAATGAAAATAGTTATAATGCAAATGATGAGATCAATCAATTAGATTGGGATCAAAAAGAGAAAGAGATAGAGACTGTTAACTATATAAAAGGTTTAATTGCGATTCGTAAAGAGCATGGGGCATTCCGTTTACAAAGCGCAGACCTTATAAAAAAACATATGACTTTTTTACAAACATCTACAGAAGTACTTGCATATCACCTAGAGCATGCAGAAACGTTTGGGCCATGGAAAGAGATTATCGTCTTATTTAATAGCGGTTTAGAAGCTAAAACTGTGCAACTTCCGAAAGAAGCAACGTGGCATGTGTTAGTAAACGAAAACGAAGCGAAAATAGAGCCAATTTCTTCATTTAGAGGAAAGGAACTTAAGCTCGCTCCAATTAGCACGTATATATTGACGATAATGTGACAAATCGCTACTTGACGATGAGAATGTAATAAATGTAGAATTGACAAAGGTGACGATTTTGATAAGTTGTCATTCTATGACAGGTTTTGTAAAATAAAATAGAGGATTTTTGGCTTAGGCTAATTTTTCTTTTCATTTACAGTAAAATATATGAATCCACAACATGTGTAGAAATGTTGCGGTTTTTCTTTTCATAACTATAAAAGATAAGGATTTGTTAACGGGTAATGAATATGGAATGGTTGGAACAATTATTAGGAAAAGAGTGGAGTCTTGTACCGGCTGGTGGAGTAACGGGCGATGCATATATTGCGCAAAACGGACAACAGAAGTTATTTTTAAAGCGGAATACATCGCCCTTTTTAGCGGTATTGTCAGCAGAAGGAATTGTTCCAAAATTACTTTGGACAAGAAGGGTAACGAATGGTGATGTAATTTCTGCTCAAAAATGGCTTCCGGGACAGAAGCTAGAGCCAGAGGATATGAAACTAGAACGTGTTGCGAAACTTTTGAAGAAAATACACTCCTCTAAAGCGCTTGTACAGATGATTCAAAGACTTGGGAAGCAGCCGCTTCACGCACAAGAGTTATTACAACAACTGCAACTCGTTTTAAGAGGAGATATAAGGGATGATGAAACAATTCAGCAAGGCCTTCAATATTTAATGGATTCATTAAAAGCTATTGAATACAATGAATTCGTTGTATGCCATTGTGATGTAAATCATAACAACTGGCTATTGTCGGATGAAGATGAATTGTTTTTAATTGATTGGGATGGAGCTGTAATTGCTGACCCAGCTCTAGACCTCGGTATGTTATTATATTGGTACATTCCGCGCCAGGAATGGAGTGAGTGGCTCGGTTACTATGATATTGAAATGGATGAATCGCTGCTTAGGCGTATGAGATGGTATGTGATAGCACAAACGATTTTGTCTATTCAATGGCATACAACAAAAAAACAGCAAGCAGAAGCTGAATATTGGCATCAATATTTACAGCAACTACTTGCTTCAGAATGATACTTAAGAAAAATTGTCCATTCCAGCAATCCACTGAGTAAGTTGTTCTTGATTATTGGAAATATGGTTGTCCAAATTAGAGGAAGATTTACCCGATTGACTATAAGAATATACATCGTTTAGCATTGTTTTAGCGTCACTACTTATATTATCGTTTGCGAGTAACGATTGAATGAGGCGCTCTAATTGCTCGCATTCTGAAACTGTCCCGCAGCAATCACTTTGGTGGTTGACTAAAATATCTTTCAGCACTTCTAATTGATGTTGTTGATTAATTGGCATGAACGGATCATCCTTTCGATTGTTTTTCTCTTCAAATGTAAGAGAAAAAGCTGTTTCGTCATGGAATGTTTAATGCTGTATGTAGTTTTTATCAAAATGGTACATCTTATACTTGAAAGAAACGGACCGAGTGCTCGTACGTACTTGGTTTTTTGTTTGGTAGATTGATTAAAACAGAAAGAAGGAATTATTCCTTTAAAATAGCTATGTAAAGAGAGGGAAACATCTATGCGTTTAAGACATAAACCATATGCAATGGATCGAATTAATGAGTATTCACATATCGTAATCGGAAACCCAGAGGAGCGCGCTGGTAATTGGAAAGAAGTATTTGGGAATGAGCAACCCATTCACATTGAAGTAGGTACAGGTCGTGGCCGCTTTATGTATGATATGGCAAAAGCGAATCCTCATATTAATTATATTGGAATTGAAAAATTCACAAGTGTTGTTGTAGATGCACTAGATAAATTAATTGAAGAAGAATTACCGAACTTAAAGTTAATTAATAAAGATGCTGAAGATTTAACAGTTTTCTTTGCAAAAGGTGAGATCGATCGCGTGTATTTAAACTTCTCAGATCCTTGGCCAAAGAAACGTCATACGAAGCGTCGTTTAACGTATAAAACATTTTTACGCAATTATGAAGAAGTGTTAGTAGAAGGCGGAGAAATTCATTTCAAAACAGATAACCAAGGTTTATTTGAATACTCTCTAATGAGTATGGCTGAGTATGGTATGTTATTAACTTACCTTAGCCTAGATCTTCATAATAGTGATTATGAAGGAAACATTATGACAGAATACGAAGAGAAGTTCTCTAGTAAAGGTCATCGCATTTACCGAGTAGAAGCAAAATATCGTACAGAACCTATGCAGTAATGCATAGGTTTTTTGTATCTAAAATAATCAGAATTTTATGTTAGTATTGAAAGGAAAGGGGGATGAAAAATGGAACAGTTACAAATTGGTGATATAAAAGTGACATGGTTAAAAGGTGGAAATACACATTTAGACGGTGGAGCAATGTTTGGCGTTGTACCGAAAGTACTTTGGTCACGTAAATATAAACATAATGATACAAATCATATTTATTTACGAACAGATCCGTTACTTTTGCAAACGAAAGACGGCAACATGCTCATTGATTCAGGTATAGGAAATGGTAAATTGAATGAAAAGATGAAGCGGAATCAAGGTGTAACGGAAGAGTCGTCAGTTGAGAATTCTTTAGAAAAGCTGGGACTAAAGCCTGAAGATATTCATTACGTTTTAATGACGCATCTTCATTTTGATCATGCATCTGGTTTAACGAAATGGGAAGGTGATCAACTTGTACCAACTTTTCCAAATGCGAAAGTTTACGTAAGTGAAACAGAGTGGAATGAAATGAGAAGTCCAAATATTAGATCCCGTAATACATATTGGAAGGAAAATTGGGAGCCGATTGTAGATCAAGTTGTTACGTTTCAGCAAGAAATAGAAATTACAGCTGAAATAAAAATGGCGCATACAGGCGGTCATAGTGATGGACATGCAGTTATTGCTTTAGAAAGCCAAGGAGAAACGATGCTTCATTTAGCAGACCTATTGCCGACGCACGCCCATCAAAATGTATTATGGGTAATGGCATACGATGATTATCCGATGACATCGATTGAAAATAAGCAAAAGTGGATGAAGTATGGAGCTGAAAAAGGAGCATGGTTTACTTTTTATCATGACGCATATTACCGGGCGGTAAAGTGGAATGAGGAAGGTCACATTGTAGAAAAGATAGAGAGAAAAACGAGTATAGAAGCATAAAAAGAGGCGGTTGTTCCAGAATATTTGTTGGAGCGACCTCTTTTTTATTGTTGGTCTTTTTCGGTAAGTCGATACAGTGGGGAAATTGCCGATAAAATTGAGGAATCACTGATATAAATCGAATTGCGCCGATATATTCGAAAAATCGCCGATATAAATTTAATCACTATCCACAATTAAAAAATAAGAGGTTCACCTAATGGGAACCCTCCGTTTTATGCTGCTATAACCTCTAAAACAGTACCTGTTTTAGCATCAACTAAAAATTCAAATCGTTCTTGTATATCATTTAACATCGTTGTAAGACCGCCGCGATAAACTTCATATGCGACATCATATTTTTCAAATGTCTCTGGAACCATATGTACCCAAGAGCCAGTAATTTCACCTTTATGACTTAATGCTTGTTTCACCATTTTCAATGCTTTCTCTGAAGAAATATGGGATTGTTCTTGTACTTTGTTTGCAACGAAATAACCAGCTGCGAACCCAACGCCAAGACCTGCTACTAAACCTTTCCAGCTCATATATTCACCTCAATTCTATAAAATAAAAATAGTGTACCGATAATAATTATAAAGCAAATACAGCTAAAAAAGAAGAAACTAGAAACATTTCGAAAATTTCGTTACAATAAAAGAGGTATTCTACTAAGGTTTGAAAGAAGGGGACTTCGTGAATAAAGAGACATTACAATTATTTCGTACGTTAACAGAATTACAAGGTGCATCAGGTTTCGAACATGATGTACGCCGTTTTATGAAGCAAGAATTAAGCAAATATGCTGATGAAATTGTACAAGACGGTTTAGGTAGCGTATTTGGTCTGAAAAAAGGGGACGAAACTGGCCCACGTGTTCTTGTAGCAGGTCATATGGATGAAGTAGGTTTCATGATTACGCAAATTACGAAAAACGGAATGCTTCGTTTTCAACCATTAGGCGGCTGGTGGAGCCAAGTACTATTAGCTCAGCGCGTACAAGTGATGACAAAGAATGGTCCTGTTATTGGGGTTGTTGGTTCTATTCCTCCTCACTTATTAAGTGACGCGCAACGTGTAAAACCGATGGATATAAAAAATATGTTAATTGATATAGGTGCAGATAGCTATGAAGATGCGATTGAGATTGGTGTAAAACCAGGACAACAAATCGTGCCAATCTGCCCGTTTACGCCGATGGCAAACGAAAAGAAAATTATGGCGAAAGCTTGGGACAACCGTTATGGATGTGGCCTTGCAATCGAATTACTAAAAGAATTAAAAGACGAAACATTACCAAACACATTGTACTCTGGTGCGACTGTACAAGAGGAAGTTGGTCTTCGCGGTGCTCAAACTGCTGCAAATATGATTCAACCAGATATTTTCTATGCGCTTGATGCAAGTCCAGCCAACGATGCATCTGGTGACAAAACACAGTTCGGTCAATTAGGAAAAGGTGCTCTTCTTCGTATTTACGACCGTACGATGGTAACACATAGAGGAATGCGAGAATTCATTTTAGATACAGCAGAAACACACAACATTCCGTACCAATACTTTATTTCACAAGGTGGTACAGATGCGGGCCGTGTACATACAAGTAACTCAGGTATCCCATCAGCAGTAATTGGTGTTTGTGCACGCTACATTCATACACATGCTTCTATTTTACATGTTGATGACTATGCGGCAGCAAAAGAGTTAATTACGAAGCTTGTAAGAGCAACGGATAAAACGACGTTAGAGACAATTAAAAATAACGCGTAGAGAAGAAGGGCTGAAGAGCCTTTCTTTTTTTGGATTGAATAGATGACCCATCCATGTGTGGGAGCGGTTAGTGCCTAATTGGTGCTCGAATGGTGTATTAAGACCCTAGATAGGAAAAGAGAGGAAGGCTGTTTTTGTTTTTGAAGACGGTAATATTGTTAGAAAAAACCTTCTTTTTTAGCTTGAATAGATGACCCAGCGATGAGTGGGAGCGGTCAGTGCTTAATTGGTGTTCGAATGATGTATGAAGACTCCAAGTAGGAAGTGAGAGGAAGGCTGTTTTTGTTTTTGAAGACGGTAATGTTGTTAGAAAAAACCTTCTTTTTTAGCTTGAATATAGATGACCCATCCATGAGTGGGAGTGGTCAGTGCTTAATTGGTGTTCGAATGATGTATGAAGACCCCAAGTAGGAAGTGAGAGGAAGGCTGTTTTTGTTTTCGAAGACGGTAATGTTGCTAGAAAAAACCTTCTTTTTTAGGCTGAATAGATGACTTGGTAATATGTGGTAGTTGTTGATGCTTAATTCGTATCTGATAGGGATATTAGAATAGAATGATGAATTTTTATAGAGGTGAACGAAATGAAAGTAGTAGTAGGATCAAAGAATAAAACGAAGGTTGGCGCTGTGGAGAAGGTTTGGAAAGATGCTGAAATTACATCTCTTTCTGTTCCGTCAGGAGTATCAGCTCAGCCTTTCTCAGATGAAGAGACGATGCAAGGAGCGATCAATAGAGCGAAGCGAGCGCTAGAGGAAGGAGAAGCTCAAATTGGTATTGGACTAGAAGGCGGCGTAATGAAAACGGAGCACGGTTTATTTATGTGTAACTGGGGCGCGCTAGCAACAATGGATGGGAAAGTATTTGTGGCCGGAGGAGCGCGTATTACGTTACCAGACGATTTTTTAGCACCTCTTGAAGATGGTAAGGAATTAAGCGAAGTGATGGAAGAGTTTGTGCAGCGAAAAGATATTCGTAGTCACGAAGGTGCTATCGGTATTTTTACAGATGATTATGTCGACCGCACGGAATTATTTGTACACGTTGTTAAGTTGTTAGTTGGGCAATATAAGTATGACAAAAAGCAAGCATAAACCTTGCACCGTGCGCGATGTATGGTAGTATAAAAGAAAGATTATAACATGAAAAATGCACCCGTTAGAGGAGGAAATATAGATGAAGTCATTAGAAAGCATGGAGCAATTCCAACAGTTAAAAAATGAAGAGAATGTAGTCTTTATGTTCTCAGCAGAATGGTGCCCAGACTGCCGCTTTGTAGATCCATTTATGCCAGAAGTAGAAGAGAAATATAGTGATTTCTCATTTTACTATGTAGATCGTGATGAGTTTATTGATCTATGTGTAAAATTAGACGTATTTGGCATTCCGAGCTTTGTAGCGTACAATAAAGGTGAAGAAACTGGTCGCTATGTAAACAAAGATCGTAAAACACAAGAACAAATCGAAGAGTTCATTGAAGGTTTAAAATAAGGCAATTTGCCAATTGAATTGTAAAACAACCTCTACCTTCGCGGGGGAGGTTATTTTTTTGGAAGGGAGGAAAAAAGAGATGAAGATGACAAGTAAAAAGATGAAAGATGAGTTAATAAAGAAATTATCTCGCCCAGAATGGGACTTTCAGTATGATAGTGAGAAAGAAGTTTTACGTATTGAACAAAAAGACTCCAAAAAAGGTATTAACGTATCGCTTCCAGGAGTTGTGGCAAAATGGGAAGTGAACAAGGAAAAGGCAATTGAAGAAGTTGCTTATTACGTACAAGAAGCGCTAATTGCGATGCATAAAGAAGAAAATAGCGGAGCGAAAATTTTACCTGTTATTCGCTCTACTTCTTTCCCGAAACAAGCAGAAGAAGGAAATCCGTTTATTATGACGGATCATACGGCGGAAACACGTATTTACTACGCGCTAGATTCGAATAAAACGTATCGACTAATTGATGAGCGTCTATTACAAAAATTAGAACTTACAGAACAGCAAGTGCGTGAAATGGCATTATTCAACGCACGCTCATTAGGTTATGAATTTAAACAAGACACAGTAGCGGGTAATACATTCTACTTTTTAAACACAAATGATGGGTATGACGCGACTCGTATTTTAAACGAATCATTACTACAATCGATGCGTGAAAAGATTTCTGGTGACATGGTTGTTGCTGTTCCTCACCAAGATGTATTAATTATTGCTGATATCGTCAACGAAATCGGTTATGATATTATTGCACAAATGACAATGAAATTTTTTGCCGAAGGGCATGTTCCGATTACATCACTTTCATTCGTATATGAAGATGGAGAATTTGAACCAATCTTTATTTTAGCGAAAAATCGGAAGAAGACAGATGGAAAAGAGAAAGGATGAACGAAGTGAACGTTTTTTACAACCTTGAAGGAATTGGTGACACTTTAATTGTTGCCTTACAAGATATTACTTTAGAGAACCGTACTTTTGATCGCAAAGGAGATGTTGCACGCGTATATGATCGTGAAAGCAATATAACAGCAGGATTCAACATCTTTAATGCATCTTCTTACTTAGAAGTAAAAGAAACAGGCAACCTTACATTAACGAAAGAGCTTGTAGAGAAAATCAACGAAATTTTAGCGAAGAATGGCTTTGAAGAAACAGTAGAAGCAGATCTTTCTCCGAAATTTGTTGTAGGCTATGTAGCTGAAAAAGAAAAGCATCCAAATGCTGACAAGCTAAACATCTGTAAAGTAGAAATCGGTACAGAAACATTACAAATCGTATGTGGTGCACCAAACGTTGATGCAGGACAAAAAGTTGTCGTTGCAAAAATTGGTGCTGTAATGCCAAGTGGTATGTTAATTAAACCAGCAGAACTTCGCGGTGTTCCTTCTTCTGGAATGATCTGCTCTGCACGTGAATTAGAGCTTCCAGATGCTCCACAAGAAAAAGGTATCCTTGTATTAGAAGATAGCTTTGAAGTTGGACAAGAGTTTAAATTTTAATTGATATAAGAAGAGAGAGGTTGTCCTTTTGGACAGTCTCTCTTTTTGTTTTGTCATTTTTTGTTGGTAAGTCGATATTCCGTGTCGAATCGTTGATATATGTAGAGTTACGATAGATATATTTGAAAAATCGTTGATATATGTAGAGTTACGATAGATATATTTAAAAAATCGTTGATATATTGAGAGTTGTGATAGATATATTTAAAAAATCGTTGATATATGTAGAGTTACGATAGATATATTTGAAAAATCGTTGATATATGTAGAGTTACGATAGATATATTTGAAAAATCGTTGATATATGTAGAGTTGTGACAGATATATTCAAAAAATCATTCATATTATAAGGATGTCACCTTTTTTCTTAAAATCTATATTGTATTTTATAAACAAACTAGTTAAAATTTAGAAAAATAGAAGGGGATAGACGTATGAAACAACAAATAAAAATCGCAGAACTTCTAAAACGAATTGAAACTTCAAAACAGCAAGATATTGAGCTAGGTACTTATGAAATATATGTGTTTAGTGAAAGTGAATTAGAAAAAGGACAAATCGGTTACCGATACGATAAACATAAAAATTCATTAATAAGTGAAGAAAACGGAAAGTGGCAAGAAGGATGGATTACAATTGGATATGAAACGGATATGGGCGATCCAGTTTTCGTAAATATAGATGATGACGCTTATCCGGTTTATACTGCAGAACGTGGTACAGAAAAATGGCAGCCAGTTTATATTGGAAATATGGATGAGATTATAGGGCAATTATAAGAAAAACTTTGAATCCGGTGCAAAGTGATGGGAGAGAAGTATGAAGTATATAAAAATAATGAGCATGATTGCATTCATTGGAATATATATGGCCGGTTGTTCACAAGAGCAGCCGAAAAAAGAAACTACATCTTCTATACAAGAGAAAAACAAAGATACCAAAGAAGACGCACCGGTAGAAAAGCAGCAAGAACAAGAAAAGAATGAAGAGTCACAAGCAATTCAAACGAATGAGCAAGTAGAACATAAGCAAGAGGAAGTATCATCTGAGGAAAAGAAAGAAGAAACTACGCCAGTACAGCCAACTGAGCAACCAGTGCAAAATAATGAACAAAAAGTAGAGAGTAATGAAAAACAAGAGAAGTTTCTCGTTGTTATTGATCCAGGGCATCAACAAAAAGCGAATTTAAATTTAGAGCCAATTGGACCAGGGGCAACAACGCAAAAATATAAAGTGACAGACGGTACAACGGGTGTTGTGACGAAAAAGAGAGAGGCTGTACTTGTATTAGAAATGGCTTTTTTATTAAAAGAAAAGCTTGAAGCAAAAGGGATACAAGTATTAATGACGAGAACATCACAAGATGTTGATATAAGTAATAAAGAACGGGCGACATTCGCAAATAATCATAAGGCTAATTTATTTTTACGTCTTCATGCAGATGGTTCTGAAAATCCAAACGAAAGTGGATTTGCTGTATTGACACCGGCAGAAGGAAGTCCGTATACGAAAGAGATTTATGCGGAAAGTCTTCAAATCTCTCAAATGATTGTTAATAAAATGAGGGAGAACCAGCAAGTGAAAGTAAATGGAATTAAATTTCGGGATGATCTTTCTGGATTTAATTGGGCAAAGGTTCCTGGCGTACTATTAGAACTTGGGTTTATGTCAAACCATGAAGAAGATAAAAAATTATCTGACCCGCAGTATGTAAATTCTTTATTGCAAAGTGTAACGGATAGTGTAGATGCATATCGGAAGAGTAAAGCTTAAACGCAGTCTTACATGAAAGGCTGCGTTTTTCTATATGAAACACTCGTAAATTAGAATATTGTGGATAAATATGACATGCTTAATTTTACCTGCACTTTTTGCCGAATGCTGATACAATAAAGGATGTTACTATTTAGTAGAAAGAGTGGTAAGCATGTTAGATTGGATGAAAAAGCTGTTTAACAAAGAGGAAGAACAAACAGCGATGAATAAAGAAGTACCAAAGCAAATTGAAAGTCAGCCGAAAATTCCTCGTGTAAACCACTACACTGAAGCAAGAGAAGCACAAATGGCAAGTAGGAATGCAGGTAAATGCCGTTTTCCTTTAGTACCGGATAATGGGTTCGATGAAGAGGATGAAAGCGAAGTAAATCGCTTCGAAGAACAACCTGTTCAAGGAGTAACATATGAAGAACCTACTGCCCAAAGAGGAATAAAGGTGGAAAGAAGCAGACGACCGTATGTGGAAAAGGTAGTTTCTACATATGAAGAGCCGGAAGTGCAATATGAACCGGTGCGGGAGTCTGTCGTTAAAAAGGCATCTGCACCTTCGCAAGAGAGTAACCGTAGACCATTTCGTCCAACAGAAATGATTTCGCCAATTTATGGATATAATCGTCCTTCAGTAGAGAAAAAGGAAGAAAAGCAGGAGGAAGTAAAGGAAAGAGAAGACCTTGAAATATCTGTAGAGGGTAAATCAGTCGTTGATGCATGGTTAGAGAAAAAAGGATATAAATTATCTGATTTCTCAGAAGGACAAGCACCAACTTCTTCTAGTCATAGAGCTGCTAACCAGCAAGGAGAGCAACAATATGAAGAGAATAAAAAGGAAGAAAAGTCAGTAGTTGATCAATGGCTAGAGAAAAACGGTTATGAAATCGAACGCCAAGTAGTGCCTTTAGTAGAAGAAAAAGAAGTGATTCAAGAAATGAGTACACCGCAGGAAGTTTCAGCGGATGAATTACTTCATAAAACAGTAGCTGAGCAGATGGAAAGTGCTAAGCTAGAAAAAGATGTAGTGGTGTTAAACGAAAACAATCTACAAGAAGAATTAGTAGCTTCTAAAGTAGAGCACGAGGATACAATATTATCAGAAGAAATTAAACGTAACACAGAAATAAAACAACCTACTATTGAAGTAGAAAAGCAAGCTCCAGAAGAATCAGTGATTGTTAAAGCAGAAGAAAAACTTGAAGAAACAATCATTGTGGAAATACCAGAAGAAGTGTCAAAAGTAGAAGTAATTGCAGAAACGGAAGAGCTTGAAGAAGTAGTTATGGAAACAGAGGCACCTGAAGAAGTGGAAGCAGAAGGGTCAGAAGAAGTGGAAGTAATTGCAGAAACGAAAGAGCCAGAAGAAGTAGTTATGGAAACAGAAGAAGTGGAAGTAATTGCGGAAGCGAAAGAGCTAGAAGAAGTGGAAGTAATTACAGAAACAGAAGAGTCAGAAGAAGTGGAAGTAATTGCGGAAGCAGAAGAAACAGAAGTGATTGCAGAAACAAAAGCGCCTGTAGTAGAGACATTTGTAGCACTTGAGGAAATTCAGCAAGAAGATGAAGCAATTGAACAAAAGAGTGAATTCATACATGTTGCTGAGGCTGATGAACAAACGAAGAAAGATGTTCAAAGCTTTGCGAATGTTTTAATTGCAGAAACAGAGGAAAATAGACGAGTTGTAGAAGAAGCACAGGTCGCAGAAGAGCAACGAGTTGTAGAAGAAGCGCCAGTCGTAGAAGAGCAACGAGTTGTAGAAGAAACACCAGTCGTAGAAGAGCAACGAGTTGTAGAAGAAACACCAATCGCAGAAGAGCAACCAGTTGTACAAAAAGAAGAACCAAAACGTGAGAAAAAGCGCCATGTACCATTTAATGTTGTTATGTTGAAACAAGATAGAACACGATTAATGGAAAGACATGCAGCTAGAGCAAATGCAATGCAGCCTTCTGCTAATGTACGAGTAGAGAATAAGCCAGTACAACAAGAGGTAGCAGAACCACAAGTGGAAGAACGCCCAGTGCAGCAAGTAGTAGCAGAACCACAAGTGGAAGAACGCCCAGTGCAGCAAGTAGTAGCAGAACCACAAGTGGAAGAAAACCCAATGCAGCAGGTGGTAGTAGAACCACAAGTGGAAGAACGTCCAGTGCAGCAGGTGGTAGTAGAACCACAAGTGGAAGAGCGCCCAGTGCAGCAGGTGGTAGTAGAACCACAAGTGGAAGAACGCCCAGTGCAGCAAGTAGTAGCAGAACCACAAGTGGAAGAACGCCCAGTGCAGCAAGTAGTAGCAGAACCACAAGTGGAAGAGCAACCAATGCAGCAAGTAGTGGTAGAGCAAGTACAAAAGCCAATTTCAAGTACGGAAGTACAAGAGAAAGCATATGTTGTAAATCAAAGAGAGAACGATATGCGAAATGTATTGCATACACCACCGACATATACTGTTCCACCATTAGCGCTGTTGTCGATTCCAAAGCAATCAGCGTTAGATAATACAGAATGGTTAGAGGAGCAGAAAGAATTATTAGATACAACGTTTAATAATTTTCACGTTGGCGCACATGTTATTAATGTATCGCAAGGGCCAGCGGTAACTCGTTTTGAAGTACAGCCAGACCCAGGTGTGAAAGTAAATAAAATTACAAACTTAAGTGATGATATTAAGTTAAGTTTAGCTGCGAAAGATATTCGTATTGAAGCGCCGATTCCAGGGAAGAGTGCAATTGGAATTGAAGTTCCAAATAAAGAAAGCAAGCCAGTATTTCTTCGCGAAATTTTAAGAAGTCCTGTATTCACAAAGAGTGAATCACCGCTTACTGTTGCGCTTGGACTTGATATTTCAGGGGACCCAATTGTAACGGATATTCGAAAAATGCCGCACGGACTTATTGCGGGTGCAACGGGTTCAGGTAAAAGTGTGTGTATTAACGCGATTTTAACGAGTATTTTATATAAAGCGAAACCACATGAAGTGAAGTTAATGTTAATTGATCCGAAGATGGTTGAGCTTGCACCATACAATTCTGTTCCGCATCTTGTAGCACCTGTTATTACGGATGTAAAAGCAGCGACAGCTGCATTAAAATGGGCAGTTGAGGAAATGGAACGCCGTTATGAATTGTTTGCACACGCAGGTGCTCGTGATTTAACTCGCTACAATACGATTGTAAGTGAGCGAGAAATTCCAGGAGAGACATTACCTTATATCGTTATTGTCATTGACGAGTTAGCCGATTTAATGATGGTAGCACCTGGTGATGTTGAGGAAGCGATTTGTCGTATTGCGCAAAAAGCACGTGCTTGTGGTATTCATTTATTAGTAGCGACGCAGCGTCCATCTGTAGATGTTATTACAGGTTTAATTAAGTCAAACATTCCAACGCGTATTGCGTTTACTGTATCATCTCAAGTTGATTCGCGTACGATTATTGATATTGGGGGCGCGGAGAAATTACTTGGCCGTGGTGATATGTTATTCTTAGGGAACGGTACATCTAAACCAGTTCGTGTACAAGGTGTATACGTATCGGATGATGAGATTGAAAAAACAGTTGATCATGTGAAAAAGCAAATGAAGCCGAATTACTTATTTAAGCAAGAGGATTTATTAGCGAAAACAGAACAAGCTGAGTCGGAAGACGAATTGTTCCTTGATGCATGTCAATTTGTTGTAGAACAAGGGGGAGCGTCCACATCTTCTGTACAGCGAAAATTCCGCATCGGTTATAATCGCGCGGCACGTCTCATTGAAGAGATGGAATCGCAAGGAATTATTTCTGAAGGTAGAGGAACGAAACCGAGAGATGTCCTTATTTCTGAGGATGAATTTGCCGCTATGCAGGAAACAAATGTATAGTAAACGGTTTTGCTGTATACTAAGAGAAAATGTTGGATAGTAAAGTAGGGAGTAAAGCGACATGAAAGAAATTGAATTAAAATTAAAAGGTGAAATAAATAGACTAACAAATAAAACATTTAAATTTGACGAACGTGTTGGAGAAGGTTGGTTCTCTGCCGTTTACTTTTTAAAAACTAGAGAAATCATCGAAGAATTTCGCCCGAAAAGTGTTGTAACGATGCAATTTTTCCAAAAGGAAAATGCAGTTCTTTGCGGAACGGATGAAGTAATTGCATTGCTACAAACATTCGCTAAAAATCCTGAGGAACTTGAAATTAACTCTTTAAAAGATGGCGATAAAATTAGTCCATTTGAAACAGTGTTAACAATTCATGGTCCTTATGAAAATTTCGGATTTTTAGAAGGTGTCATTGATGGGATTTTAGCTCGTCGTACATCGGTTGCGACAAACGTATATAACGTTGTCCAAGCTGCGCGTAGCGTAGATAAAGAAAAACCAGTTATTTTCATGGGAGACCGTGATGATCATTATACACAACAAGCTGGTGACGGTTATGCAGCATACATCGGAGGTATGAGCGCACAAGCGACGCATGCGATGAATGAATGGTGGGGCAAAAGTGGTATGGGGACGATGCCTCACGCATTAATTCAAATGTTTAATGGTGATGTTGTGGAAGCGGCAAAAGCATATCATAAGAAATTCCCAGAAGATGAATTAGTTGTACTAATTGATTACAATAATGATGTTATTACAGATGCACTTCGCGTAGCGCGTGAATTTGGATCAACATTAAAAGGTGTACGTGTAGATACGTCCCGCACGATGATTGATCAATACTTTATTCGCCACCCAGAAGTACTTGGAACATTCGATCCACGTGGTGTAAACCCATCGCTTGTATTCGCACTTCGTAAAGCACTTGATGAAGAAGGATTCCAGCATGTAGACATCGTTGTAACTGGTGGATTTGATGAGAAGCGTATTCGTGAATTTGAAGCTCAAAACGTACCTGTTGACATATACGGGGTAGGAAGTAGCTTATTAAAAATGAATATTGGCTTTACTGGTGATAATGTAGAACTAAATGGGAAACCAGAAGCAAAAGCTGGTCGTAAATATCGTCCAAACCCACGTTTAGAGCGTGTTCAATTAGAAAAAAGAGAAGAGATGTAAAAGAGAGAAAAACTGATAGGTGATTGACCCTATCAGTTTTTCTGTTATCATAGTATAGCGGCTTCTTTTTTGCTATAATGGACTTATTATGGACATATAAAGAAGTACGTACGAGTTTATCCTGATAAGTGAAGGGAAAGAATAACTTCACTACATCAAAAATGTATGATGATTACCAAAATAAGAAAAGATTCATATACTGTCTTATAGATAGGCCGTTGTATTAGTTCGAAATGTTGGAGGTTCTTTAAGATGACAGTTTACCATTTTGTAGGAATTAAAGGAACAGGAATGAGTTCATTAGCGCAAATTCTTCATGATATGAAGCATACTGTTCAAGGGTCTGATTATGAAAAGCGTTTCTTTACACAAACAGCGTTGGAAAAGCGTAGTATCTCGATCCTTCCTTTTGATAAGAATAATGTAGAAGAAGGACAAGTGATTATTGCAGGAAATGCATTTCCTGATACGCATGAAGAAATCGTAGCAGCAAAAGAATTAAACATCCCAGTCCATCGTTACCATCATTTCTTAGGTGACCTGATGAGCCAATACACAAGTGTTGCTGTAACTGGTGCACACGGAAAAACATCAACAACAGGTTTGTTAGCCCATGTAATGCAAGGTGCACACCCAACATCTTACCTTATTGGAGATGGAACAGGGCATGGGGTAGAAAATAGTAAGTATTTTGTATTTGAAGCTTGTGAGTATCGTCGTCATTTCTTGTCTTATAATCCAGACTATGCAATTATGACGAATATTGATTTTGATCATCCAGATTATTTTGCAGACATCAATGATGTATTCAGTGCATTCCAAGAGATGGCATTGCAAGTGAAAAAAGGCATTATTGCATGTGGAGATGATGAAGAACTTCAAAAAATTCAAGCGAAAGTACCTGTTATTTTCTATGGATTTGGAGAAGATAATGATTTCCAAGCACGCAACATTCAAAAGAGAACAGATGGTACGATATTTGATGTATTCGTTCGTAACACGTACTATGATACGTTCAAAATTACAGGATACGGCAATCACAGCGTATTAAATGCGTTAGCAGTAATCGCGCTTTGCCATTATGAAAATGTTGATGTAGAAGCAGTAAAACATCAATTAACAACTTTTGAAGGCGTAAAACGTCGCTTTAATGAAAAGCCGATGGGAGAGCAAGTAATCATCGATGACTACGCGCACCATCCGACAGAAATTAATGCAACGATTGAAGCAGCTCGTCAAAAACATCCAGAGCGTGAAATTGTCGCTGTATTCCAGCCGCATACATTCTCACGTACAGAAAAGTTCTTAGATGAGTTCGCAGAAAGCCTAAGCAAAGCTGACCAAGTATACTTATGTGATATTTTCGGATCAGCACGTGAAAACAAAGGTGAATTAACAATCGAAGATCTGCAAAAGCGTATTGACGGTGCAGAATTAATTACAGATACAACAACGGATGTATTAAAGAAACATAAAAACGGCGTTCTAATTTTCATGGGCGCAGGTGACATCCAAAAATTCGAAGCGGCTTACGTAAAAGAAGTTCAAGTTGCAGAGAAATAATAGAAAAGACGCATAGCTTGGCTGTGCGTCTTTTTTGTTGTGTTCAACTTTTATTTATGTATTGACCTAGAGCTAACTCTAGGTTGTAAGATGAAAATGTAAAAACAAGGGGGAGAGAACATGTATAAAATCGGTGAAGTAGCAGAATTAACAGGGATGGGCATTCACACTTTGCGCTACTATGAGAAATTAGGTTTATTACCACCACCAACGCGATATAGTGGTATTCGTCAATATACAGAAGGCGATGTACGTTTATTAAAATTTTTATATTCATTAAAACAAACTGGGATGTCATTAGAAGAGATGGCTGAGTTTGCAAGTGATGGGTGCATTATAGAGGAAATTAGGCAGAAGAAAGAGGAAGTACCAGCGAAAGTAAAAAAGAGAATTTCCATTTTAACAACGCACTTGGAGCGATTAAAAGAACAGCAGGAACAATTGCAAAAAGTTGTTCAGCTAACGGAGGAGAAGTTAGAAATTTATTACGGTTTTCTAGAAGAAAAGGACTTGGAGGCCGGCAATGAAAAATAAAGTATATACGCAGTTATTAGGTTTTGCGATATTTACTGGTGGGACATTTAATGCTTCGAAATATGCGGTGCAGTATTTCGAAGCAATTCATATAGCAGCATGGCGTTTTGGGATTGCTGCATTTGTGATGTTATGTTTGTTAAAAATACGAAAAGATTTTGATCTGGAAGTATGGATGCAGAATAGGACCTATTATCTTTTCCTAGGTATTGTTGGTGTATTCGGCTTTAACTTCTTTTTCTTTTTAGGAATGAAATATACAGAAGCTGTTAATGGTGCACTTATTATGGCGACAAATCCTCTCGTTACGACGCTGTTAGCAAGTGTCATTTTACGAGAGAAAATTGTGAAGCGCCAAGCTATTGGAATGTTACTTGCACTAATTGGCGTTGTTTTTGTACTTACACAAGGTTCGTTTACAATACTACAACATTTATCATTTTCAAAAGGGGATTTTTATATTTTATTAGGGAATATTTGCTGGGCGTTATACGGCGTGCTAGGCAGACGGTTTATTAAAACTGGTAATCCAATACAAACGACGACATATACGATGACTATTGGTGCACTTGCCTTTATTATCATATCTTCTACACAAAAAAGTATAGTACCAGTTTTAGAAATTCCTTTGTTGGCATGGGGAGCAATTCTCTTTATGGCAATTGGAATGAGTGTGCTTGGTTACTTATGGTGGAATAATGGAATTGCTCAAATTGGTGCAGCAAGGACATCTTTATTTTTTAATCTAGTGCCTGTTGTTACAATACTTATTTCTTTTATTGAAGGAGTCAATATAACATCTGCACAATCTGTAGGAATGATATTAGTTATTACGGGAGTATCGTATTCTTCTGGTTTTATACAAAGAAAATCAAAAGAAAGTGTTAATATTTAACTTTTTACATCTAAAAATGTTAGAATAATAAGAAAACTAAAAAGGGGACTAAAAAACATGTTCACACTCCGAGTAGATGACGAAATCGAACTACAATTACTAGAAAAACATCATAAAGAGGAATTATATCAATTATTAGATCAAAACCGTAATCATTTACGGAAATGGCTCCCTTGGGTAGATGGGACAAAATCTGCTGATGCTTATGATGAAATTTTTCCGATGTGGTTAAAGAAGTTTGCAGAGGGAGACGGTTTTGAAAGTGGTATACGTTACAAAGGAAAGCTCGTTGGGATGGTAGGCATTCATCCAGTGAGCTGGGGGAAGAAAGCGACGAGTCTTGGGTATTATCTTGCAGAAGATGCTGGCGGGAAAGGTATTATGACGCGTAGCGTAAAGGCTGTACTTCACTATGCATTTGAAAATTTAAAGCTGAATAAAATTGAAATTCGGTGCGGTGTTGGAAATGCGAAAAGCCGCGCAATTCCAGAACGTTTAGGATTTAAGTTAGATGGTATTTTACGAGATGAAGAATGGCTATATGATCATTTTCATGATATCGCTGTATATAGTTTACTAGCTTCAGAATGGAAAGAGATTCGATGAACGAGAAGATTCGTATTGTTCCATATGAAAGTACGTTTCAAGAGGAAGTAGTAGATCTTATCGTTCATATTCAGCAAAAAGAGTATAATGTTTCAATTACGAAAGAAGAGCAACCTGATTTACTTGAAATAGAAACATTCTATCAAAAGGATCACGGAAACTTTTGGGTAGCAATTTATGATGGTAAAGTAGTTGGAACAGTAGCTTTATTAGATATTGAGAATCATCAAGTAGCGCTAAGAAAAATGTTCGTACAAAAAGAGTTTCGCGGAAAAGAATGGGGTGCATCACATATGTTGCTTCAAACAGCAATTTCATGGGCTGAGGATAAAAAATTGAAAGATATTTACTTAGGAACAACAGTAAAATTTTTAGCGGCACATCGTTTTTATGAAAAGAATGATTTTCAAAGTGTGAGTATAGACGAGTTGCCGAAAAACTTTCCGGTGCTACAGGTAGATAAGAAATTTTATAGGTACATTGTGTAAAAGGTCATTTAGAAATGGCCTTTTTCTATGAATTAAAATGGAAATAGTGGTATAATTTGGATTAGGGGGGTGTAGGTATGAACTTTCCAATTCAAAGAAGTAAGTCAGTAGTCATTTTCGTTTGCCTTACGTTAGTTTTTATGTTTATATATCCAATTGTCATGCTTTTCACTAATAAAGCGCATTGGATGTCAGCGTTGATTGGGATGGGTTTATGCTTCATTGTAAATGTACCACTCGTTTGGGAAGTATTTATTAAAAAACATAAAGTAGAAAATGGCGTATTAAAGTACGGTATTTTAAATGATGATATTGTATTAAAAGATGTGAGAATTATACGTCAGGTCGGAAAGTCTCTTGAAATTACGACGAATGCATATAAAGTACATATGGTTGCGATGCCGCAAAATATGGATGAATTCTTGGCGCTTATAGAGAAAGAAAATCCACATGTGAAAATAGAAATGGTAGGGAAGAAATGAAATATATAAAACCTTTTTTTTGCTTGGAAATTATGCTGGTGTTTGCTATCTGCACTAGGATAAATATGAAATGGAACCTGCCTTTATATGTACCAATATTAATAGGTACTATCGCAGTGGCACTTTTATATTATTTTCATTTTCAGCAAACAAAAAGTAAGAACAGTAGCTCGATATAGAGTGAGGATAATAAAAAAACGCTCGGATATAATTCCGAGCGTTTTTCATTATTTTAAGTTCTCTGGGTTTAAAGCTTCTAATTCAGGTACAACGAAGCGCCCGTCTTTACGGATTAGTACGTCGTCGAAGTAAATTTCGCCGCCGCCGTATTCAGGGCGTTGGATACATACTAAGTCCCAATGGATGTTCGAGTTGTTACCGTTCCATGCATCGTCGTAAGCTTGTCCAGGAGTGAAGTGGAAGCTGCCATCGATTTTTTCATCGAATAGGATGTCTCCCATTGGATGTAAGATGTATGGGTTTACGCCGATTGCGAACTCACCAACGTAGCGTGCGCCTTCGTCTGTATCGAAGATTTTGTTAATGCGTTCTGAATCGTTTGCAGTTGCTTCAACGATTTGGCCGTTCTCGAACTTAAGTTGTACATTTTCAAATGTATAACCGTTGTAAGGAGATGGTGTGTTGTAAGAAACTGTACCGTTAACAGAATCACGAACTGGTGCAGAGTATACTTCACCGTCTGGAATGTTTAAATGACCGGAGCATTTAATTGCTGGAATGTCTTTAATAGAGAATGTTAAGTCAGTTCCAGGACCAGTTAAACGAACTTTATCTGTTTTATTCATTAATGTAACAAGGCTGTCCATCGCCTTATCCATTTTACCGTAGTCTAAGTTACATACTTCAAAGTAGAAGTCTTCGAAAGCTTCTGTACTCATTTTAGCAAGCTGTGCCATAGAAGCATTTGGGTAGCGAAGAACAACCCAGCGTGTTTTTGGAACGCGAATGTCTCTATGAACTTTTTTACCAACTGTTTGGCCATGAACTTTCATACGCTCACTTGGAACGTCAGCTTGTTCATTAATATTATCGCCAGAGCGAAGGCCGATATAAGCGTCCATGTCTTTCATTACGCTTGCTTCATATGCAGCGATTTGTTCGAAATGTTCTTCAGTAGCACCCATTAATAAAGAGCGATCTACTTGATGATCTTTTAAAGAGACGAATGGGAAACCACCAGCTGCATATGCTTCTTTTACAAGTGCAGTTACAAGTTCTTTTTGTAAGCCAAAGTTTTCAATTAATACTTTTTCACCTTTTTGTAAGCGGATAGAGTAGTTAATTAAATTGTATGCTAACTTTTCAATACGTGGATCTTTCATATGTAAAGCCTCCCTACTAATTATGTATCCTCTCCTATTGTAACCTACTTAGTGGAATTTGTTGAATGATTTATGTTACAGTTAACGAATAAGTATGAAAATTCTAATGATGAGATAGGGATTAGAATGAAACGGAAAATGATTGTATAATAGGGGAAAGTATGAAAAAGATAAAGGAAGTGATGAAATGCAAGTTCTTTTATATGTAAGTGCGGCTATTATCGCGGTTGCTTTCGCAGTATTAGTAGTGTATGTATGCAGAACGTTGTTATCGGTTCAGAAGACGTTAGAAAACGTTGCAAGCACGTTAGAAGGTTTAGAAAAACAAATGCAAGGAATTAGCGTAGAGACAGAGCAATTATTACATAAAACGAATGCGTTAGCTGATGATATTCAACAGAAGTCACAGTCATTAAATAAAGTGGTAGCGGGTGTAGATGGGATTGGAACGACAATCCAATCTTTAAATACGAAGCTTCGTAATGTATCAGACTCTGTAACGGACGAAATTGAAAATAACGCTGATAAAGTAGCGCAAGTTGTACAGTGGAGCAGTGCGGCGATTGAAGTATACAATCATTACCGTGCGTCGAGACAAGAGAAGAAGGTTGAAAAAGAAGAGCGTAAATTAGAAAGAATTGAGAAAAAAGCTGAAAAGAAAGAGAAACGCTCTAGATTTCGTATGAGAGGTGAATCGTGATGAATATGACAAAACTTGAAACAATTGAAGAGCTTGAAGTCTTAGTAGAAAAGAACGAGCCGTATGTTCTTTTTAAACACAGTACGACATGCCCAATTAGTCACGGTGCATACACAGAATTTCAAGCGTATTGCAGCGAAGAAAGAGAAGTACCAGCGTATTACTTATACGTACAAGATGCGAGAGATGTGTCAAATCGTGTTGCAGAACAATACAGTATTAGACATGAATCACCACAAGTGTTATACATAAAAGATGGGATGGTAGTATGGAATACATCTCATTGGAATATTAAAAAAGATGCTTTAGAAGAGAATATAAAGTAAAAAGAAGCAAGCTAAAGGTGCTTGCTTCTTTTTTTTTGTTTTTGTTGAAATATATTTAGTGGTACACTATTAATAGTTCAAACTAAATAACTAGATTGTTGAAAGTAGGTTTTAAGTAATGAAGAAAATGGCATTATCCTTCGCAGTCGTAAGTTTATTACTGGGAGCTTGTAGTAACAATAGTAATACGATTAGTAAGAAGGATGAAGTTATACAAAAAGATACAAAAGAAAAAAGTATGATTCCGAGAACTGCTGTTTCTAAAGATTATTATAGAACTGTTATTCCTTTAAAAGAACAAAAGGTTATTAATACAGCTAATATAAAAACAAATTCTAAATTAGATTTAGCAGAGTATGAAAATGGTTTAATAAATATTGCAACGCAGCAATTTGATACAGAGAGTCACGTACTGCAATTAAACCAGTATATTCCAGAGAAACTAATTGATGAACTAGTTGCGAAAGTAGAAGCGCCAGTTTTGACAAATATTATAGAACAAGATTATTTCGGAAAACAGAATTCAAATGAATTAAGTTTATCTGGTGTTATGATTGGCTTAGCTATGTCTTCAAGTGTATCGAATGAAGAGGCTATGTCTAAAGGGACTGAAGTTGCTAAACAACTTATTGAAGCTATTAACAAAAATGATAAATATAACAAATCTCCAATTACGTTTGCTATCTTTAAGCAAGAAAGTACAAGTTCTTTAAAAAATGGTACGTATATTGCTAGTGCTACTGTTCAAAAGAATGATACGAACCTTGGAAATTGGAGTACGATCGATGAAAAGTCGTATTCATATCCTTCTGATGAATTTACACAAGCACATGGAGAAGATAATACAAAAATAAATAACTTTGCTAAGGAAATAAAAGGTTTTTCTAATGGAGATTTTATTCCAGTCAACGCTAAAGTTTCTTATAAGAAAGATCAAATGGATACATTAAATATGAATATTGTTATTAAATATAACGGTAAAACAGAATTAATGGCTCTTACCCAATTGGCTGCTCAAGGCATGTTAGACAAATTGCCTAAAGATGCGAAAGTACAATTACAGATCAAGTCCGAGAGTAAAATTGAGGCCGTTATTATAAAAGAGAAAAACAGTGATAAACCGTTTGTTTCCTTCTTGTAAAAAAAGACAGTATGTAAACTGTCTTTTTTTTATTTTAAATGAAAATATATAATGTTTTTTGATAGTAATTCCTTGCTGTATATCGTGTGACAATCGTATATGTATCAGCTATAATAAATTATCTTAAAAAAGTAACATATAGGAATTTGAAAGAGGTGGCTTTCTTATGGCATCACAACAATTAGGTCGTTTACGTTCTGAAATTGATCAACTTAATTTACAAATATTAGAGTTACTAAACGAAAGAGGTCGTCTCGTACAAGAAGTTGGTAATTTAAAAGAAGTACAAGGTGTGAAACGTTTTGATCCTGTACGTGAAAGAAATATGCTGGATTTAATTGCAGAGAATAATAATGGTCCATTTGAAACTTCGACTTTACAACATATTTTCAAACAAATTTTTCAAGCTGGTTTAGAATTACAAGAAGACGATCATCGTAAAGCATTACTTGTTTCTCGTAAGAAAAAAACAGAAGATACGATTGTTGAAATTAATGGTGAAAAAATTGGTGATGGAAATCAGCATTTTATTATGGGACCGTGTGCAGTGGAAAGTTATGAACAAGTACGTCAAGTTGCTGAAGCAATGAAAGGGCAAGGTCTGAAATTAATGCGTGGTGGTGCGTTTAAACCACGTACTTCACCGTATGATTTTCAAGGTCTTGGATTAGAGGGATTACAAATTTTGCGCCAGGTAGCAGATGAATATGATTTGGCTGTTATTAGTGAAATTTTAAATCCGAATGATATTGAGATGTCATTAGATTACGTTGATGTTATTCAAATTGGCGCTCGCAATATGCAAAACTTTGATTTGCTAAGGGCAGCTGGTGCTGTGAATAAACCAGTATTATTAAAACGTGGTCTATCAGCAACGATTGAAGAATTCATTAATGCGGCAGAATATATTATGGCAAAGGGAAATGGGAACATTATTTTATGTGAACGAGGTATTCGCACGTATGAAAGAGCGACGCGTAATACGCTTGATATTTCCGCTGTGCCGATTTTAAAGAAAGAAACACATTTACCTGTCGTTGTCGATGTAACGCATTCTACAGGGCGACGTGACCTTCTCTTACCAACTGCAAAAGCAGCGATGGCAATTGGTGCAGACGCAATTATGGCTGAAGTACATCCAGATCCAGCTGTAGCTTTATCTGATGCAGCGCAACAAATGAATATACCGCAGTTCAATGATTTTATGAATGAATTAAAATCATTTGGAAGTAAATTATAAAAACTTTTAATGAGCTGTTCCAAAAAGGCATTTTGGAACAGCTTTCTCCTATTGTATAGCGACTGTCATTGTCGATTTTTGTTGGTAAGTTGATATATTTAAAAAATCGCTGATATAATTAGAGTTGCGGTCGATATATTTGGAAAATCGCTGATATATTTCGAGTTACAGTCGATATATTCGAAAAATCGCCGATATAAATTTCATTTACTATCGTACTGCTTAAAATAAGATTTCTACTAAGGAAACATCTATTTTTTTACAAAAAATGCCCTTTTTTCATAAAAAATACGAAAATACGAGAAAAGAAGCGAATTTTTTCGAAACTTTTGCGGGAAAATATTGTATGAGCCTGCGTTTTTATCGTATCATTAGTAAAAGGAAGAACTCGGGACGATTGGTGGCATCTGCAAATAGAGTTGATGTCTTTTTTTCATTCAAGTAACCGATACATAAAAATAGATAACAAAAATAGAAGGAGTGTGCGATGAGATGAACGTAACAATATATGATGTAGCGCGTGAAGCGAACGTTTCAATGGCTACCGTATCACGCGTTGTGAACGGTAACCCAAATGTAAAGCCTACAACAAGAAAGAAAGTATTAGAAGCAATTGATCGTTTAGGATACCGCCCAAATGCGGTAGCACGTGGACTAGCAAGTAAGAAGACAACTACAGTAGGTGTTATTATTCCTGATATCTCAAATACGTTTTATGCAGAACTAGCTCGTGGAATTGAAGATATCGCAACAATGTACAAATATAACATCATTTTAAGTAACTCTGACCAAAACAAAGAGAAAGAGTTCCATTTATTAAATACGATGCTTGGAAAACAAGTGGACGGAATTGTTTTCATGGGTGAAGATATTACAGACATTCACATTGAAGAATTTAAAAAATCTCCAGTACCAATTGTATTAGCAGCATCATTTGATGAGCAAAATGAAACGCCATCAGTAAATATTGATTATACACAAGCAGCTTATGATGCAATGAAGCACTTTATCGAGCAAGGACATAAACGTATCGGTTTCGTCTCTGGTCCTTTCATTGATAAAGCGGGAAGCGCGAAGAAGTTACAAGGTTATAAAAAAGCTTTAGAAGAAGCAGGTATTTCATATGATGAAAATCTTGTAATCGATGGAGATTACACATATGACTCAGGTATCGAAGCATTCGAAAAGCTTTGGAGCAATGATGAAAAGCCAACAGCAATCTTCGTATCTTCTGACGAAATGGCACTAGGTGTAATCCATGCAGCACAAGACGCTGGATTAAACGTACCAACTGACGTAGAAGTACTTGGTTTCGATAATACACGCCTTGCATTAATGGTTCGTCCGCAGCTTTCAACAGTTGTTCAACCGATGTATGATATCGGTGCAGTAGCAATGCGTCTATTAACAAAGTATATGAACAAAGAAAAAGTGGAAGATCACACTGTTATCTTACCTCACCGTATCCAATTTAGAGATTCAACGAAGTAAGTATAAAAAAGCTCACAGCGATTGCTGTGAGCTTTTATTCGTATTCAGGATAGTATTTTTGTACGACTGCATTTACCATTTCGTCTTTCTTAACGTGTAAAAATCTTGCATACAATTCTTTTCCAGTTTCAAATGGGGTATCGTCTAATTCAAACACATGCAATAGTTTTCGAAACGTCCATGTTATTTGCTGGCCGTACTTATTATCGTACGTATGCTCAGACTGTATAGCGATTTGTTCGCCTAGTGCATGAGCTTCTTCCAAACTGTTTGCTTTAACAAGAATAATACTTTCTTCAAAAAGTGTATCGTGATTCTCTTCATAATACTCATCAATTTTCGTAGAATCAGGCTCACTAGAATGAACAGACTCAAACAATAATTTTACAGCGTACATATTATGCTGCATGGTTCACTTTATAAATAATACTTGCGACAAGCGAAGCAGGTATTGTAAATACGTTACTTTGATAATGGTAATGTACTTGGGATTCTTCATAAGACATGTTGTCATATAGTTCGTTTTGTGAGACACTCATTTTTTTCTGTTTTTCTTTGAGCATTTTAATGTAGTTGTACTGTATTGGGACGAGAATGATGAAATAAGCTAATACGATTAGTGAAATCCAAATCATTATGAACACTCCCTTATAAAGAATATTTCTATATAACAATTATATCAATAAAAAGAAAAAATAACCATTTTTTTGTTGGAGCTAATTTTCTTCTAAAAATGCAAACAGTTCCTTTTGGTTTTTTAAATTGTGATCAATACATGTTCGAGCAACATATTTCAATCCTTGTAATAATGCATCTACGTGAAAAGTATCATAATGAATTATATTTCCCTCTACCATCGTTTCGTCTTTTTGCAAGTTAATTGATATTTTTAGTACAGTTATATTACTTTGTAAATTTACAACTTCGATGTAAAAAAACTGTTTGTCTAAGTCAATCGTAACATAATCGAATCGTTCGGATAGCTCTAATTTATATGTAGTAGTATATTCCAAATGAAAGCCTCCTTATTGTATAAGTGTATGTTATAATGCCTTCGCTATAGATGGGGCTATTCCTTGTTATATGTCACATAAGTGCAAATTTAACTATTATAGGGCAATGTCATGTATAATAGAAAGAAAAGGCTTGTGAGGGGGGAAAAGAGATGATCGTTCTTTGGATAATTACGCTTTGTATGACTGCTATTTTTGCATATATGACGTTAAAACAAAATGGTTTAAAGCGATTTGTTCCAGGAAGTATTCTTGCAGGAATTGCCCTTATCACGTATGTAATTTCTATTTTTATTGAAAGTGTATCAGTAGATATGAGCACAAGTTTAATGTTTATTGGTATTACACTATTTGCAGGTAGCATTATGGTACTTATGGTTGCTGGTATTATTTTATTTATTCATATGAATTCGGAAACGTTATAGCATATAGAAAAGGCATGTCCTGAGGGGACATGCCTTTTTATCCGTTCAATTATGCTCTATCTTTAGAAGAGTTTTGCTGTTTTAGTAAGTCGCGAATTTCGCCAAGAAGTTCTTCTTCTTTTGTTGGTTCTGGAATTTCTTCCTCTTTTTCTTCTTCTTTTTTAGATGTTAGTTTGTTGAAAACTTTAACAAACATAAAGATAGAAGCTGCGATAATTAAGAAGTCAAAAATTGTTTGGATGAAGTTACCATACATAACAGCAGATTTACCGTATCCAAAGTGTAAACTTGTAAAGTCAACGCCACCTAATACCATACCAAGTAATGGTGTGATGATATCTTTTACTAAAGAACTAACGATTTTACCGAATGCAGCACCGATTACAACCCCGACAGCTAAATCAACGACATTCCCTTTGAAAGCGAATTTTTTAAACTCGTTCCACATGTGTTAATCCCATCCTTTCCACGATTCATTATGAAATTTATAATTCCTATCAACATATTCTATAGAAATTTACGAGAGAAATAAAGAGGGAATGGGAATGAAAGTAAATTCTGAAAAATGTATCCGTTTTAATTTTTGTTTACATCATCTAGTAAAGATTGTAGCATTTGCTGCGTTTTTAATCCTTCTAATCCATCTACAACAGGCTTTGTATCGCCTTGTACACACTTAATAAAATGATGAACAGCATCTTCAAAACCACGTTGTTTTAACGTCGTATCCCATGATGGGGAACCACTTTGTGAAACTGAGTTTTCCTGTTCAATTTCAAATGTATTCATATTTTTTACGCGAATGATTTTCCCTGGCGTTACAAGTTCAATTTGTTCTAAATTTGTACCGGCATGGCGATGCATTGCAGTAGAAAGTAACAGTCCACTTGGAGTTGTATATGTATGATGTCCGTAAAGAAGTTCATTCTTTTCATTGATTTGCATCATATTGTGAACGGCGTTAAGGTCATCATTAGCTAACCAGCGAGCGGTATCTACAATGTGTAAATAATCATCTAACATAGTGAAGTCGTACGTATATGGCCCGACTTTATTTGTACGATGCTTTTCAATTCGAATCCATGAAATATCATTAGCCTGTTCTTTGGCAGCGACATACATAGGAACGAATCTGCGATTAAATCCGACCATTAATTTTCGGTTATACTTCTCGCTTAACTCGACTAGTTGCTCAGCTTGTTCCACTGTAGCTGCGAGCGGTTTATCAACATAAACGTCGATCCCTTTTTTTAGAAGTTCAGAAACGATTTCATAATGCGATGCAGTTGAACTATGAACGAAGATTGCATCGCATTCCGAAGCTAACATTTCAATAGAATGAAAGTCTTGAATTCGGTATTGCTGGCAAACTTGTTTTCTTTTCTCTGCGTTAGGTGTAAACGCCCCTACAAAATTCCAATCAGTTTCTTTTGTAAGTGTTGGAAGATAGGCCTTTTGCGCAATACTTCCAAGTCCAATCATCCCAATTTTAGGTTTGTTCATGTTTATTCCCACCCTATTAATATTAATGTAACGGCTTAAATGTAGCATAGGGTGGGGGAGGAAGGCAAAAATTAGCTTTTTACTTACGGCCTTCTAACAAAATCTTCTCTATCTCCTCAAAGTGATGAGCGCGAGCATGCTCTAGCGGGGTAACACCATCATTGTCTGGAATATTTACATCTGCACCGTGCTCAATAAGAAGGCGAATGACTTGTTGCTGTGTTTCGTTTCCGTTACTTAGTACGATGGCTTCCATTAAAGCTGTCCATCCCAGGTTATTTACATGATTTACATCAATATTTGTTCGAGTGAGGAGTTCTTTTATGACGTCAATATAGCCATGTTCTGAAGCTGGGATAAGAGCTGTTCCGCCGTAACGATTTGTAATCGTAGGATCTGCACCAGCATCAATTGTTAGTTTTAAAATGTCTAAGTAACCTTCCGCACCGGCGTATAGAAAGGGATTATTTTTCATGTCATCTTGAATATTTACGTCAGCACCGGCTTTGATAAGCGCCTTTGCGGTTTTTACATCATTTTTGTATGTAGCAATCATAAGCGGAGTGCGTCCTTGACTATCCGTCGCATTTATATTTGCGCCTTGTTTTAGTAAAGATATAACAGTATTCGTTTCATTTTTTTCAGTAGCTGCTAGTAGTGCAGTCTCCATGTTTGCCATCTCCTTTTTTACTTCTTGTTCTTGCGAGCATCCTTGTAAAAAAATTACGCAACATATCATACTGAATGTTTTTTTGAACATGGAATTTCAACCTCCTAATTTCAACTGTAAAATAGGAACATTAAATTTTTATAAACTGACGCTAAAATTACTATAAAATCGCTTGAGTAATTGAACATATATTTTTATGCTTATAAATAATAAGGTTTGATAAAGTGAAACTTTAATCAGTGGGGGTTTTGTTCATCCCCCACTGATTATTAGTTGAACCAATCGGGCTTTTATGGGCAGTTGATCCCCCACTTAACTTCTTTGCTTTCTCTGAATTTTGAGGTCGGGATCTTACTGCCCGTTAATGCGGGGTAAAGTGAGGATTTAAGATATGTCTATTAAAACAAGGTTTTTATTTTCTTATATTGCTGTTATCCTCGTTTCCATTACGCTTATATTAGTCGCGGGATTTTTAATCGTTTTTTCGATAACAGGTGACTTGGAAGCAGTGAAAAATTTCTATAAAAGTTCTTATATTCAAAAGCCGCTTACACCAGAAGAAGAGAATGCCTATCTTGAGTTGAAGTCAGCAGCTAAACAGCATCAATCTCAATTGTTAGATGAGTCGTTTGTCTCAGCAATAGAAAAAGAGGGTGTGAAAATAGTAGTAAGAAAAGGAGAAACACTTTCATATGCTTCAAACGTATTTGAAAGTGTATCTTTAAAAGAAGCCCTTCCGAAATTTGAATCAGCAAATATTAATAGTCGTGGTACAACGGAACTAGGCGATACATTTTATCGATATGTAAAGTTTGATTTTTATTTTCCTCAGGAAGAAGAGGGAAGTATATTTGTATTAAAAAAGCAAAGTTCATTTGTAGATCTTACACAAAAATTATTTCCAATCTTATTTGTATCTCTCTTACTACTAGCCATTTTACTCATTGGATTATTAAGTTACCTCGTTTCAAGAAGTGTAATAAAACCAATTTTTGTATTGAAAGGCGCAACGGAGAAAATTAAAGAAGGAAATTTAGATTTTCAAATACCAGTTACATCACACGATGAAATAGGGCAATTAAATCAAGGATTTGAGGAAATGAGGAAGAGATTAAAAGAATCGATAGAGATGCAAACACAGTATGAAGAAAATCGAAAAGAGCTTATTTCAAACATCTCTCATGATTTAAAAACACCGATTACATCAATTATCGGATATGTAGAAGGAATAAAGGACGGAGTAGCAAATACGCCAGAAAAAATGGATAAGTATTTAACAACTATCCATACGAAGGCAAAACATATGGACACACTCATTGATGAACTCTTTTTGTTTTCGAAGCTCGATTTGAATCGAGTTCCCTTTCAGTTTGAAACGGTTGAATTAAATATGTTTATGCAAGAGTTAATCGAAGAGATGCAAATGGATTTAAGTAAAGAAGGTATAGAAGTTAACTTGCAATTACATGCATCACCACTATATGTAACGGCTGATTGCGAAAAGATAAATAGAGTTATATCAAATTTAATTCATAATAGTGTGAAATACATGGATAAAGAAGAGAAGAAAATTACTGTAACAGTATCGAGTAATAATAATAAAGTTATTGTGAAAGTGATGGACAATGGATCAGGTATAGAATCTGATACGCTACCTTATATCTTTGAACGTTTTTATCGTGCAGAACAATCGCGGAATTCTAGCACAGGTGGAAGTGGACTTGGTTTAGCAATAGCGAAGCAAATTGTTGAAGAACATGGCGGGAAAATTTGGGCGGAAAGCGAGCTTGGTAAAGGCACAAGCATTTTCTTCTCATTGGAAAAAGTAGAGGAATGTGGTGAGTAAATTGAAAAGAATTTTACTAATAGAAGATGAAGTAAGTATTGCAGAATTACAGCGAGATTATTTAGAAATTAATGATTTCCAAGTTGATGTAGAGCATTCAGGAGAAATAGGTTTACAAACAGCCTTGCAAGAAGACTATGATTTAATTATTTTAGATATTATGCTTCCGAAAATGAACGGATTCGAAATTTGTAAACAAATACGTGCTGTAAAAGATATTCCGATTCTACTTGTTTCAGCAAAAAAAGAAGATATAGATAAAATTCGCGGACTCGGATTAGGAGCGGATGATTATATAACGAAACCGTTTAGTCCGAGTGAATTAGTCGCAAGAGTAAAAGCGCATATTGCCCGTTATGAAAGATTATTAGGAAATGTAAGTAAGCAACGTGATACGTTATATATTCACGGAATTTCTATCGATCAACGAGCGAGAAAAGTTTTTATAAACAATGAAGAAGTGGCATTTACAACGAAGGAATTTGATTTATTAACATTCTTTGTCACACATCCAAACCAAGTATTAAATAAAGAACAGTTATTTGAACGCATTTGGGGATTAGATTCCGCTGGTGATTTAGCCACTGTTGTCGTCCACATTAGAAAGCTACGTGAAAAAATTGAAAGAGATCCTGCTCACCCGCAATATATTGAAACTGTATGGGGAGCTGGTTATCGTTTTAACGTGTAATATACCTGCCGAGTAATTGGCAGGTTTTTTGTATGTTATTCGAATGAAAAGGAAGAAATAGGTAATTTTTGTTAAAATGTAAAGAGAAACAAAACAGAGGAGAGCATAGGGAGCGAGCTATATGTTGGGGGATATATTAAAAGATAATAAATCAAATAAGACTTTAAAGATTGGAACTAATATCGTACTTATCTTATTGATTATTGGTGCAATACAAATGTTTTATGATGAAGATTCTACGAATGATCATTTCGGTTGGTTCTTTTTTGCGATCTTTTGGGTAATTAAAAGCATTTCTAGCTCTAAGGTAAGTTTAAAAGATAGAGATAAAAAGTCGGTATTACTTGATGTGGGTTTAGTGGTTATTTCTTTTGTTTTTTTAGTTGTTTTTAGTGTGAAATATTTCTTTTGAAAAAAGCTCATAGTCTTATAGAGGCTGTGAGCTTTTTGTCAGTGTTTAGGTTTTCTTAATAATAATGGTACTAACAATTTATAAAATGTTTGAGTAGTAGAAGTAAACTGAGCAGCTTCTTCTAAAAAAGGATAATGGTTGCTGTTTTCGAATGGAATGAAGATAGAATTACGTATCCCATCATGTATCTCGATAGAATATTGAATCGGACACTGCACATCATATCTTCCGCATATAATAAGTGTCTTTGTTTGGATGGAAGGTAAATACTCTCTTAAATCAAATGAAGGATATTCATTGGCGAAAGCATTCATCCGGCTAATGGACAGTGTTTTGTTGATTGGTTTACAAAAATAAGAGTTGTAGTTTTCTGGTTTAAACAATGATAATTTTGTTCTCTCAGTAGATAGTTGTTTTCGTTCTTCACTTGTAAGGTGAGGGCTTTTTAAGTTTTCGATGAGTTTTTGCATATAATGAAACTGTGGATGTGCTGGGTGATAAATGCAAAATGGTGTTTCGGTATAGTTACTTGCTGCAGCTCCTGCTACGACTAATGATTGTAAGGAATGTGGATATGTAATTGCATATAAAAGTCCAAGCATACCACCTGTTGAATGGCCAGCGAAATGCCATGTTGGAAGTTGTAAAGCTTCTCGTATAGCTTCTAAATCGTGAATCGTTTCAATCATGCTTAATTCTTTTTCTGAATTGGCTTTTAACGAATTACCAGCGTCTCGTAAATTAATGAGAAATACACGATGCGTAGCAGTAAAAACATCCGCAAAGTAATCACCAGTTTCATTAAATTGTGAATAGTGATGTGTAATACAAAGCGATTCGCCATCTCCTTTTGTAAAGAGTTCAAATGTACCACGTTTCGTGTGGATCATTTGTTGTATCCACATAATATCACGACCTTTCCTCATAAAATCCATTAGTACATAAAAATATATCAGCGATTATTAGAATATATCGGCGCATCTCGAAATATATCAGCGATTTTCCAAATATATCGGCGCAACTTGAAATATATCAGCGATTATTAAAATATATTGACTTACCGACAGAAACCGACAATAAATAAAAGGAGGCTATTCAAAAACGAGCCTCCTTTTCGTTTAGTACAAAGATTTTGTCATATTATTCCGAATAATTTCAAGGGATTTTGCTACAGTTAATGCGTTTTTTTCTTCAATTTCTGGTTTACGGGGGATAGGTTTATACATGTTGTCTGGATCTTCCCATGTGAGGGGAAGTTCTGTTTCTGCTTGTCCTTTCCAAGCTTCAATCCATTCTGGAGGGAGATAACCTGAGATGTTTTGGATGTTGTTCATTTCGAGCCAAATGAGTGCCCAAGCTCTTGGAACGACGCGCCAGTGATCATAGCCACCGCCACCGACAGCGATCCAGCGACCGTCGCAATATTCATTAGCAATTTCACGAGCGAGCTTCGGTATTTCACGGTAAATATTCATTGTCGCACAAAGATGTGTAAGTGGGTCATAATAATGTGCGTCAGCACCATTTTGCGTTAAAATAATATCCGGTTTAAAGTACGCTGCAACTTCTTTTACAACAGTTCGGTATGATTCTAAGAACGATTCATCTTCTGTAAAAGCATCGAGTGGAACGTTAAAAGAATAACTATAGCCATTACCTTGTCCGCGTTCATTTACAGCGCCAGTTCCAGGAAATAAATAGCGACCAGTTTCATGTAATGAAATTGTGCATACGTTAGGGTCATCATAAAACGACCATTGTACGCCATCGCCGTGATGAGCATCTGTATCAATATATAAGACGCGTAAACCGTATTTCTTTTGAATATATTTCATTGCGATAGAACTGTCGTTATAAATACAAAAGCCAGATGCTTTGCCGCGAAAGCCGTGATGTAAGCCGCCGCCCAAATTAAGTGCGTGTTTTACTTTTCCGGAAAGAACAGCATCGACAGCTGTTAACGTACCACCAACGAGCAATGCGCTTGCTTCGTGCATATTTGGGAACATCGGTGTATCTTCTGTTCCGAGTCCATATGTCATCGCAATTGATTTTTCTAACTTTCCTTCTCCAGCACGTTTTACCGCATTTATGTACTCCTCTGTATGAACGTAGGCGATCTCTTCATCTGTAGCCGTCCTTGGTGAGATGATTTGAGAGGGAGAGATGAAACCGCCCTTTTGTAATAAATCATACGTAAGTGTGACGCGCAGTTGGTTAAAAGGATGATCAGGGCTAAATGAATAGCCCCGAAAGTCATCCGAATAAATAAACGCGCTACTCATGCTTGCATCCCCATGATGTTTGGCCATAATACGCGGTAGCCTTCTGCTTCAAGTGCATCAATCACTTTTAGAGGATTCATCGTTTGAATGCGGAAAACGAGTACTTTATCATTCTCGTCTTTTGCTGGGTAGACGAGAACGCTCACGATATTTATTTGTAAATCACTAAAAATAGCAACGACTTTTCCAAGAATACCAGGTTCGTTTTTTACTTGAATTTCAATTTGCGAACTTGGTTGATGTGCTCCTGTTAATTTTACTAACGTGTGCAGTACTGTAGATTCAGAAATGATTCCAACTAACTTTCCGGCCTTTGTAACAGGAAGACAGCCAATTTTATTTTCAAAAAATAAAGTAGCAATTTCCTCAACGAAATCGAGAGGATGGCAAGTCATAACAGGATGTTTCATAATAAGTTCGAGCGGTTGCTGTAGCATATCGAGTGAAACTTGTTCATCTAGAATAGACGGACTTGCATCTCTTACATCCCGATCAGAAATAATGCCTACGACGTGATTATTTTGATCGACAATTGGAATGTGCCGAATGCCTTTCGTGCGTATCGTTCGGATTGCTGTTTCGATTGTATCGTTTGGATGTAATGTAACTACATTTTGATTCATAATTTCTTCTACAATCATTCCAGTTGCCCCCTTTATTAATACATAAAACGATTGTGAAAACGTAGACGATCAAAAGCTTGAATAGAATCCGTATCAACGCGTTTACCGATGCGGACCATTAAACAGTTGGCAGGATGTGAACAAATTTCAGGATCGTCTGTAGCCATCCATTGTAACCCGCCAGCATTCATCATCTTCTCCATTACTTTTCGGTATTCCCACACATTCAATCCTGTTTGTTTCAAATCCCAGTGCCAATAATATTCAGTCGTCAATATAATGTAATCTTCCATATAATCGTCCATCATAGAAACCTCTAGTAAGTTCTTTCCGACAGAACTCCCGCGGAAGGCTGGGACTACTTCAATTGCCCCAAGCTCAATTAAGTTTTCCATTTTTCCTTCTGACCATCGTTCAAGTGGATCAGGATACAAGTATGTAACATATCCAACAATTGTTTGGTCATGTCTAGCAATAATGAGACGAGCTTCTGGTAATTTAGAAATTTCGACAATTGCTTTATATTGTTGCTCGGCAGGACGAAACGCAATTAAGTCTGGATGAAACTCATACATTTCTAAGTTATGTGTAGAGACAGGACCTTCAATAATTAAAGTGCCTTTCGCTGTTTTTAAGTTTCTAGCATTATATATTTTTTTATGAATCAATGTATTGCTCACCACCTTGAGGGTTTGTGAATCTATTAATATCGTACTTTATAATATATGCGATGTGAATCGAAATTTGTCATTAAAAATTTGTCTAAAAATCAACAAATATACTGAAAATTTTAAATAATGTCATTATAATAGATAATAGAATACATAGGAGGGGGATGTAAAGTATGAAAGTAGAAACGCTTCCTGTCATTAAAGGAGAAAATAATTTGCCGAATTATGATGAGGCATACGCGAATTTTAACTGGGAAGAGGTTAATAAAAACTTTACTTGGAATGAAACAGGCCGAGTAAATATGGCGTATGAGGCAATTGATAAGCATGCGAAATCCGATCGAAAGAATAAAGTAGCTCTTTATTATCAAGATGGATCGCGAAAAGAGAAATATACATTTAAGGAAATGAAGGATTTTTCTAATAAAGCAGGAAACGTCCTTAAGAATTATGGCGATGTAGAAAAAGGCGATCGCGTTTTTATTTTTATGCCACGTTCTCCAGAGTTATATTTCGCACTTTTAGGTGCAGTGAAATTAGGAGCAATTGTTGGACCGCTATTTGAAGCATTTATGGAAGGCGCAGTTCGCGATCGCTTAGAAGATAGCGAAGCAAAGGTGTTAATTACAACGCCTGAATTGTTAGAGCGCGTACCATTAAATGATTTACCGGCTTTAAAAACAGTTTTCCTTGTTGGAGATAATGTAGAAGAAGGCGGTAAAACGGTAGCGTTCAATCCGTTATTTGAACAAGCTTCAAAAGAATTACATATTGAATGGTTAGGCCGTGAAGACGGTTTGATTCTACATTACACGTCTGGTTCTACTGGTAAGCCAAAAGGTGTGCTTCATGCGCAAAACGCAATGATTCAGCACTATCAAACGGCGAAGTGGGTATTAGATTTAAAAGAAGACGATGTATATTGGTGTACTGCTGACCCGGGCTGGGTAACTGGAACAGCTTACGGTATTTTCGCACCGTGGTTAGTTGGAGCGTCAAATGTTATTTTAGGTGGACGCTTTAGTCCAGAAGCTTGGTATGAAGCACTGCAAGATTACGGTGTGACGGTTTGGTACAGCGCCCCAACAGCATTCCGTATGTTAATGGGAGCTGGACAAGACGCAATTAAAAAATATGACTTATCACAAGTTCGTCACGTATTAAGCGTTGGTGAGCCGTTAAATCCAGAAGTAATTCGCTGGGGTATGAATGCATTTGGACTTCGTATTCATGATACGTGGTGGATGACAGAAACAGGTGGACAAGTAATTTGTAACTACCCTTGTATGGAAATCCGTCCAGGTTCAATGGGGAAACCAATTCCAGGTGTGAAAGCAGCGATTGTTGATAATGAAGGAAATGAAGTGCCTCCTTACACAATGGGTAACTTAGCAATTGCGAAAGGTTGGCCATCTATGATGCGCGGGATCTGGAATAACCAGCAAAAATATGAATCTTATTTCATGCCGGGAGATTGGTACGTATCAGGTGACTCTGCTTATATGGATGAAGATGGATACTTCTGGTTCCAAGGACGTATTGACGATGTAATTATGACGTCAGGTGAGCGCGTTGGTCCGTTTGAAGTAGAAAGTAAATTAATCGAGCATGCTGCTGTTGCAGAAGCTGGTGTAATTGGTATTCCTGATCCGGTGCGCGGCGAAATTATTAAAGCATTTATCGCACTTCGAGCAGGATACGAACCATCTGATGAATTAAAAGAAGAAATTCGTCAATTTGTAAAGAAAGGCCTAGCAGCTCATGCAGCGCCACGACAAATTGAATTTAGAGATAAATTACCGAAAACGAGAAGTGGTAAAATTATGCGCCGCGTATTAAAAGCGTGGGAGTTAAACTTACCAACAGGTGACTTATCAACGATGGAAGATTAAGAGAGAAAGGTCTGAACGAAAAATGTTCAGGCCTTTCTTTTTTATGATATCATGAACTCATATATATAAGTTAAAGGGGATAGTATGATGAAAACAGAAAAGGAAAAGATGATACTAGGAGAAATGTACATACCGGCTGATCCAGTTTTAGTACAAGAAAGAGAGCAAGCACGTATATTAACGAGAAAATTAAATGATACGCCAGAAGAGCAATTGAAAGAGCGTAGCGAAATCGTAAAAGAATTATTCGGAACGACAGGAGATAATATTCATCTTGAATCTTCTTTTAGATGTGATTACGGCTATAACATTCACGTTGGCGAAAATTTTTACGCGAACTTTGACTGTACGATTTTAGACGTATGCCCGGTAACAATCGGAGTGAACTGTATGTTAGCTCCAGGTGTTCACATTTATACAGCAACGCACCCGCTTGATCCAGTAGAGCGTATAAGCGGATCAGAATACGGAAAACCAGTTAAAATTGGCGATAACGTATGGATTGGCGGAAGAGCAATTATTAATCCAGGTGTAACAATTGGAGACAATGCGGTGATCGCATCTGGTGCTGTCGTAACGAAAGATGTGCCTAATAATGTAGTAGTTGGCGGGAATCCTGCAAAGATTATAAAAAAACTAAAATAATATTTGAACGAAGTGCCTTCCTCGTCTGTATACATTTATGAAAGAATAGATGAGGGAGGCTTTTTTATATCTAATAAATTACTCTTTGCGACGTTGTAAAGGATTGGAGAGAAGTGAAATTCCACCTCTATTTGACACGCCTATATAAATGATGGTATAAAGAAAAGTATATGAATAATTGAGCGTGGAAAGGGAGAAGTAGTGATCATTTCCCTGTTTTAGAGAGCTGATGGCCGGTGAAAATCAGCACATAGATGATCGCGAATTACGCCCCTAGAGCATCTTTTTTCGATTGAATTGTATTCAAAAGGGAAAAGACGGTGCTAAGCCGTTATGTAAATAAGGTGGTAGGCTTTTTTGGTCTGCAACTAGGGTGGTAACGCGATAATCAAAATCGTCCCTTATTTGAAGGGGCGATTTTTTTATGTTTTCAACTTTCACGCCAGTAATGAACTTAAAGGAGAGTATGTAGGATATGGGTATTTTACAAGATCTTGAATTTCGCGGTCTAATTAATCAGCAAACAGATGCTGAGGGCCTTGAGCAATTATTAGAAAAAGAAAGCGTTAAATTATACTGTGGTTTCGACCCGACAGCAGATAGCTTACACATTGGTCATATGTTACCAGTATTAATGTTACGTCGTTTCCAATTAGCTGGTCACCAACCAATCGCACTTGTTGGCGGTGGTACTGGTATGATCGGTGATCCAAGTGGTAAAAAAGCAGAGCGTACATTAAATACGAAAGATACAGTTGCTTACTACACAGAAAGCATTAAAAACCAACTTTCAAACTTCTTAGAGTTTGAAAACGTGGACAACCCAGCAACGATGGCTAACAACTACGACTGGCTTGGTAGCTTAGATGTCATTTCATTCTTACGCGATATCGGTAAAAACTTCGGTTTAAACTATATGTTAGCAAAAGATACAGTAGCATCTCGTTTAGAAACTGGTATTTCATTCACTGAGTTCAGTTACATGATTTTACAATCATACGACTTCTTAAACTTATACCAACAACATAATTGCCGTCTGCAAATCGGTGGTAGTGACCAATGGGGTAACATTACAGCTGGTCTTGAATTAATCCGTAAATCAGAAGAAGATGCGAAAGCATTCGGTTTAACAATTCCACTAGTTACTAAATCTGACGGTACGAAGTTTGGTAAAACAGAAGGCGGCGCAATTTGGTTAGACCCAGAGAAAACAACTCCTTATGAATTCTACCAATTCTGGATTAACACAGATGACCGTGATGTTGTTAAATACTTAAAATACTTCACATTCTTATCTCATGAAGAAATTCTTGAGCTTGAAAAGCAAGTAGCTGAAGCGCCAGAAAAACGTGCAGCACAAAAAGCATTAGGTGCAGAAATGACAAAACTTGTTCACGGCGAAGAAGCATTAGAACAAGCGATTAAAATTTCAGCTGCATTATTCAGCGGTTCTGTAGCAGAACTAACTGCAAGCGAAATCGAGCAAGGATTCAAAGACGTACCATCTGTAGAACGTACTGCAGAAGATACAGTATTAATCGACTTACTTGTAGAAAGCAAAATCTCTCCATCAAAACGTCAAGCACGTGAAGATGTAACGAACGGCGCAATCTATGTAAACGGTGAGCGTACACAAGCATTAGACTACGTTGTAACAGAAAACGACCGCATCGAAGGTAAATTCACAATCATTCGCCGCGGTAAGAAGAAATATTTCTTAATTCGTTACTAATAAATAAAAAGCTTTGAGGAAATTCCTCAAAGCTTTTTTGTTTTAATCTCCTTTTCGAGTTCATACGGAAATCACATGTAAGCGGTATGATAAACGTATAACAATTAGAAAGGAGTGGTAAAACGAAATGTCACTAGAAGCATTGATTATTTTTTCTTTGCTAAACGCGGGTCAACTTGCAGAGAATTCGAAGGTTGATATACATAAAGAGCAGAAAGATGCTTATGTATATGTTCAAAAAGAGGAAAATAAATAACTTTAATATATATAAATAAGAGCTACTCGAAGTAACTGTTTTGGCGTCTTCGGTAGCTTTTTGAATTATGAATAAATAGGAATTAATTCTCGCTTGAAATCTTCGTACATTTCAAAGGCAATTTTCATGATTTCTTTGAGTTCATCGTAACTGTGGAAATATAACACGGGTACTTTTCCCATGTCATTTGATAACAATCTTATAAATATGTCCCAAGGGTCTCCAGCTCTAACTTCACCATTATGGCATGCTTCCCAAATCAATTCAGCAACACCATATTTTAAGCTGATGTTGAATCTAAAGGCGTAGCTATCTTTGTTTTTTACTTCTCCTACAATAAAAAAGTCTTCTTTTTTATTGTAACGAGCTTTATAGCCAAGAGACTCGAATACTTCAATAGCTTTTTTATTTTCATAGTTTTCAAATGTATTTTCACTATTAGAAAATTTTTCTGATAAAGCTTTATATCTTTCTACAAAGTTAATTTTCTCAAGTACCTCTTTTATTTCAAGTTCTAAATCATATGCCATCAATTATTCCTCCCTAAATCTAATCCTAATAGCATATTTACCTTTCATTTCTTTCAAATACGTCTCAAAATTTCCCCTGAATTTGTTTCTTTTTTCGTACGTGAAATTGAAGTCTTTACAAATGTACAATTTGCTTGATACAGTTCATTTTGAAGTATAATATTTTCAACAGTAAAATCAAATATTCCTTTTTCATGATATTTGATTCGAAACAAAGGAGCAAGCTAGCGTAAACGTTAGTTTAAATATTAATCAGGTGTTTTTCTTTGTGTGATTTTTATCTCCATCGCCATGCAATCGTGGTATCTTCAATGTGGATTGCTGGAATGCCGATTCCTAAATATTTCCCTTCGTTTTCATCGAAAACGGACCAATTTTCATCGTCTAGAAATTCAGGGTCAATACTTTCAAAGCCAAAAGTACTGTCTTCGTCTACCATTTCACGAAAATATTCTTGATAGGGTTTACTATTATCATTTAAATGTATTGTTCCAGACATCCATGGTGTTTCTGCAAAAATGTCTCTAATTTCACCTATTTCAGTATCTTTAAAGTATAATTTCATATTTGCACCTTCTTATTCATGAATTTTGAAAGAGTCTTTTGGTATTTCGCCTTTTATCAAATACTCATTATCTCTTTTTGTCCACTTTAGAGCGAGTTTTTCCAATGAGGTGTTGTTAGTCTATCCTGCGCAATTAAACGTTCGAAATCGAATAGAACGGTATAAATTTTAGTTAAATGAAGAAATCCGGCTCTTGTGAGTCGGATTTTCTTTTTTTATATTTAAAATAACATTGTCTTTCTTGAATATGAAATTATGAATAGATAGGAAGTAATTCTTGTGGCTCCACTTTTACTATTCATGTTAAAAGTCTAAATCTTTTTCATTACCATCATAATCTACTAGTAATGATCCTTCGTCTAAGGTATCCATTAACCATTCCACCAAACCATTCCATGATCTAGAAACGCTGTGAGTCTCCCTATCCCATTGTATTACCGTTGCATCGTATCCATTGCTTGATTCTAAGTCTATACATATCGAGTCACCATAGTTTAAATCTGCGATGATTAAATACGTGTCTGGCATCTTTGTCGGTCTTCGTTCTTTTTTAAACGAATCATTTAGATAAGAGCCACCACGCTGTTTTGGGCCCTGAGCAGCTGTATGAATTTCTGACAGGACTGTTCCAGGTATAAATAATTCTCCACCATTACACACTTGGACAAAATCTTTATATATATCAGGAATTTGAATGTTAAGTTCATTTTGAAGGCTTGTTATATCTTCTAAGTTAATTCCATTGTTTAGGGTGTGAATGCCATCTACATATTTATTAACTTCCTCAAAAAATGGTTGTAAATGATTGTTTTTTGAATAATATTTTCTTAGCATAAAACCATCTCCCTTTATTCATGTTTCCAAGGCACAACATCTCAAATCTAGATACATAAAGAAAATCCGGCTCTTGTGAGTCGGATTTTCTTTTTTTATATATAAGATAAGATTGCCTTTCTTATATATAAAATTATGAATAGATAGGAATTAATTCTTGTTTAAAATCTTCATACATACCTAAAGCAATTTTTAAAATTTTTTCTAAGCTGTCATAATCGCTAAATAGTACGGGCTTAATTCTAGTATCTGGAGAAATTAAAAGTCTTGAATATAGACTCCATGGACTACCTAATCTTAGTTCATCATTATGATAAACTACCCAAGTAAAATCCAGAACGTTTACTTTAATACCAATATGAAAATAAAATAAATTTTCTTTTTTATCACCTAGTTCTCCAACTTTTAAAAACTTTTCTTTTTTATCATAAACTGATTTATAACCTAGCTTTTCAAGTATTTGTTGAATTTCTTCAATATTGGGATTAGGAATGATTTCTTCGGCATCATAATTTTCTCTCGAAAAAGAAGAAAGTTCTGTGTATCTATTAACAAAGTCAATTTTTTTAAGTGCTGTTTCTATTTCAGGTTTTAATTTTAAATTCATAATTAATTCTCCTAAAACCTTAAGTCTGTCCTTGTTTTTTAGTCATTACTTCATGTATTTTTAAGGTGAAATTATGAATAAATAGGAATTAATTCTCGCTTGAAATCTTCGTACATTTCAAAGGCGATTTTCATGATTTCTTTGAGTTCATCGTAACTGTGGAAGCATGGACGAAGTATTTTTTCTGTATCATTTGATAATATTGCTACAAACATAGCCCATGGATCTCCAGCTCTTATTGCACCATTATGTCGTGCAGACCAAATAAACTCAACAAGGCCATGTTTTAAACTAATATTAAATCTAAAAGTATAGATGTTTTTATTCTTGACCTCACCAACAATAAAAAAGTTTTCTTTTTTCATAAAACGAGCTTTATAGCCAAGAGACTCAAATACTGCAATTACTTTTTCGTTTTCATAGTTTTCAAATGTGTTTTCTCTATCTGGAAATTGTTTTGATAATGCTTTATATCTCTGAATAAAATCAATTTTCTCAAGTACCTCTTTAATTTCGGGTTCTAAATCATACGCCATCAATTATTCCTCCCTAAATCTAATATCAATATCATATTTTTCTTTTGCTAGCTTGATATATTCATCTATTTTTTTGAATTTTTTATTAGATGTTGGAATCTCTAAAATATGTCTTCCTTCTAGTAACTTTCCATCTATTCTCTCATATTTATTTGAACGAATTTTAGTTCCAACAGCATATTTATCTTTCATTTCTTTCAAATATTTTTCAAAAGTTTTAATATCAATATCTTCGAAATCTGTTGCTTTTCTAGAAACGATTTCTCCTTTACGTGGGTCATATGAATCTAATCTTTTACCATTACTTAAATGAAGCTCATCATGTGGGTACCACTCGTTGTCTTGAGCAGTTTTATTAAACTTATTTCCTCTTGCCATAGGTGAATCTTTTGTCCAATAATCACTCGCTTCTTTCCAGTTCAATCTATCTTTAGGTATTTTACCGTCTTTTGCTTTTCTAACGCAATATTCCGCATATTTTAATTCTAAATCAGATTCGACAAACTTACCATCTTTTAAAAGATTTTTAGAGGAACCCCCAGAAGAAGACTGGAACCTTTGCAAAGTATCGATACTATTTTGAACGGTATTATACCATACAAATGTACCATGTGTAGCAACACCTGCTCCAGCGGTTGTAAGAGCTAAATCAGCTGGGATAACAATTGGTGATGCTGCCCCGAAAGTTACTCCTTCTAACAATACGGTTCCAACATTTGATCCTGTTACAATAGCTATACCGCCCAAAATTTCAAAAATAGATCCTACCCCTGATACAAAATTACCCACAAGATTTCCGGCTTGAAAGGTTGTTTTGTTTTCTAATTCATTGCCCATTGGTAATTCTGCGCCTGTAAAATTTTCAGCGGCTGAATTACAAATTCCTTGGAAGAATTCCCAAGCGCCAATAGCTGTTTTTTCGTACCATGGTCTATTAGCTTCTTGTTCCTGCAAAGCCATTTTTTCTTCAATTTCTTTTTTTATTTCGGCTTCTTGAACTCTTTCCTCTGCAATTTTTTGAATAGAGGTTATCCATTCCATATTCAACCCTTGTGTACTAAATGTACCACTGGCGGGACTAAAACCTTTTCCACTTTGAACTTCCGCCAAACCTGTCGCAATGCTAGCGGCTAGTTGGAGTGCAGTATCATAATTATTACTAGAAGTATAATTAAATTTATATAGATGTTCTAATTTTTCTTGTATTTTTTGCCTCATGACAGTAAAAAGATTTACCATAGCGTCCATACCTGGGATCGGCATAGTTTGGTTGAGCGCTTCCGTACTTGCTATCATTCGGTCAATTTCTCGAATTTGTTCTAATATCTCTTGTTCGATTACATCTGTGGAAGCGACTTGTGATTGAAATTGATTTGGAAATGCATTATTCTGACGGATTAATTCTTCACATAAGTAAATGATTCCTTGTGCTAACGGACGAAAGGTTTATAAGAAATATGCTTTTGCACTGCTATATGTTTGTCCTTGTAGAACAGTATCCAATGCAAAAGCGTCAATAGAATGAATAATTTGTTCCATACCTTGAATAGTATTGGTACAGAAAGAGTTCATACTTTCTGTTTGAGCTTGTACTTCACCGAGATACATATTTAAAGACATGAACTTTCCCTCCTCTTACAAGAAAATAATACCAATTTAAGGAAGGGATTGTAAATGGAATATTCTAATAATTCGGCAGTTAAAGAGATAATTGTTCATTAAGTTTTTTTAATCTTATTCAGATGCTCGGGTGATGAAGAGGTTTTTAAGTTGAATGTAAATAGAAAAAGGGAAGGTATAGATTATGTACAAATAAATACGTTGTAAAAATCATGTTAACAAAAGGAGAGTACAGCAAAGAAAAATGAGTTGTGGGGTAGAATGTAGTGTTTTTTTTAGTGTTAGAAGAAGGGAGAGGTTTTTATTAATGTGGATAAAAAACAAATGAAATTCTAGAGAGAGGGTTAAGTTTTATTAACTATAGACTTGCAGTTCTTTTTTATTTTATTACATTAGTCTGTTTCTATACATATAATCGGCTATATTCAATAAAAAAAGCCCAGGCCCCTTGATAAACAAGGTTCCTAAGGCTTTTAATAATACTCTTTTCAGAGTACCGAGATTAACGAGAGTAGAACTCTACGATTAATGCTTCGTTGATTTCAGCTGGTAACTCAGCACGCTCAGCGTGACGAGTGTAAGTAGCTTCTAATTTGTCAGCATCGAAAGTTAAGTATTCTGGTACGAAGTTGTTAACTTCGATCGCTTCTTTAACAACAACAAGGCTGTTAGATTTTTCGCGAACGCTGATAGTTTGACCAGGTTTTACACGGTAAGATGGGATATCTACGCGAGCGCCATCAACCATGATGTGACCGTGGTTTACTAATTGGCGAGCTGCACGACGAGTGCGAGCTAAGCCCATACGGTAAACTAAGTTGTCAAGACGAGCTTCAAGAAGGATCATGAAGTTTTCGCCGTGCTTACCAGGCATTTTACCTGCTTGGTCAAATGTGCGACGGAATTGACGCTCAGTCATGCCGTACATGTGACGAAGTTTTTGTTTCTCTTGTAATTGTAAACCGTATTCTGAAAGTTTCTTACGTTGGTTAGGACCGTGAGGACCTGGTGCGTAAGGGCGTTTTTCTAATTCTTTTCCTGTGCCGCTTAGAGAGATTCCAAGACGACGAGACAGTTTCCAAGCTGGACCTGTATAACGAGCCATAGTTGACTCCTCCTTTAAAAATGTTTTTATTTACGTAAAATAAAAACAGACGTAATCGATATTTACGGGCATTTTGTTTTCATGTACCTTCGCTCCAGCAGCAGGGAGTTACGAGATACACCTCCGTAGAGGAACAAAATACAAACGATAAACTCACATTACAAGGCTGCCTTTTTATTTTACACAAACGCTATTATATCTTTTACCCAGAGTTTCGTCAAGCGAGTACGTTTTTGTTTTATGCATATAAATTTTGGAAATTAATATAAGGAGGAATTTAAAACAATATAGAAGAAGAGATAGAAACACAAATAAAACGCTTACATAAAATGAAGTAAAACGTTCATCAAATTTTTATAGATGAATATGCGGCAATAAAAACATAAGGGGGATGTTTTTATGAAAAAGAAGCATATGGAGACAGCGTTAATTCATCACGGTTATACACCTGAGGAACATAAAGGAAGTTTAACACCACCTTTATTTCAAACTTCTACATTTACATTTGAGACTGCGCAGCAAGGAGAGGCGAGTTTTGCGGGAGTGGATCCATCTTATATTTACTCACGGCTTGGAAATCCAACTGTGAAATTATTTGAAGAACGTATGGCGGTGTTAGAAGGAGGAGAAGAGGCACTTGCCTTCGGATCTGGTATGGCAGCTATTTCAGCGACTTTAATCGGTTTTTTAAAGGCTGGAGATCATATTATTTGTTCAAATGGATTATACGGATGCACGTACGGTTTTTTAGAAGTGTTAGAAGAAAAATTTATGATTACGCATTCGTTTTGTGATATGGAGACAGAGGTTGATATTGAAAATAAAATTCGCCCAAATACAAAGCTTATTTTCGTTGAAACACCGATTAATCCGACAATGAAATTAATTGATTTAAAACAAGTGATTCGGGTTGCAAAGCGAAAAGGCTTACTTGTTATTGTTGATAATACATTTTGTTCACCTTATTTACAAAGACCGCTTGAGCTTGGCTGTGACGCTGTTGTGCATAGTGCGACAAAATATATTGGTGGTCACGGTGACGTTGTAGCAGGCGTAACAATTTGTAAAACGAAAGCATTAGCTGAAAAGATTCGCCCGATGCGAAAGGATATCGGCGGTATTATGGCACCGTTTGATGCGTGGTTATTATTACGCGGGTTAAAGACGTTAGCAGTAAGAATGGATCGTCATTGTGATAATGCAGAAAAAATTGTATCGTTCCTAAGAAAACATGATGCGGTAGAAGGTGTTTGGTATCCAGAAGGGGAGTTAGCATCTCGTCAAATGAAACGCGGGGGCGGTGTTATTTCTTTTTCAGTAAAAGGCGGAAAAGAAGAGACGCAAGCGTTTATTAATGATCTTCACTTTATTACAATTGCGGTGAGTTTAGGGGATACAGAAACGTTAATTCAGCATCCAGCAACGATGACGCACGCTGCGATTCCAGCTGAACTAAGAAAAGAAATGGGCATTTTCGATAATTTAATACGCTTATCAGTCGGTTTAGAATCGTGGGAGGATATCGTTTCTGATTTAGAGCAGGCATTAAAGAAAATATCTACTGTAAATCAATGAAAAAAGAGTGAGCTATCGGTTTTGTACAGGGCGTACTAAATCGATAACTCGCTCTTTTCTTTTTACATATGTTTTAGGAGTGTTTCCACAAACTTTTCTAAATAGCGCTGATCTACTTCATCAAAACGATTTTTTTCAGGACTATCAATGTCAAGTACACCAATGACAGCTCCTTCTTTCACAATCGGTACAACGATTTCTGAATTAGAAGCACTATCGCAAGCGATGTGACCTGGGAATTGGTGAACGTCTGCTACAAGCTGTGTTGTTTTCGTTTCAGCTGCTACGCCGCAAACGCCTCGTCCAAATGGAATGCGTACGCAAGCAGGCATTCCTTGGAACGGTCCAAGGACAAGCTGATTTCCTTCTGTTACGTAAAAGCCAACCCAATTAACGCGATCTAAAAATTGGTTTAATAATGCGGACGCATTTGATAAGTTTGCGACTACGTTTGATTCGCCAGTTAATAACGCATCCAGTTGTTTAATTACTGTCTCATATTGCTGCACGCGAGATCCTGCATAACTTTCTTTAGTAAACATGGAAACAGCTCCTTTTTTATCGAGATGTGTAAAATATTAGCAAAATACGATGTATTTCACATGACTTTGTCGATAGAAAATTAAAGGAATTTGTCTTAAAAGTCAAGAAATTTAAACTATAGCTGTTCAGTGAGGGGAAGTGAGCGCATGAAGCAGACGAAACAAAAAGTAATTGATGCGGCAATATCGTTGTTTAATACGAAAGGGTATGATGGAACATCGGTGCGAGACATTGCAAAGCGAGCGGATGTGAATGTAGCGAATATTTCATATTATTTTGCTGGGAAGCAAGGTTTATTAGAACAGCTTATTACTGATTTTTTAGAAGGATATATTCATGTGATTGAAATGTCGTTTGAACAGAGAGAGTATTTGTCGGCTAAAGATGTGATGGTGCAAATGGTGCGCGGGATTTTACGATATCAATTTGAAAATAGAGAACTAACACGTTTCTTCTACCGAGAGCTTTCGCTTGATACGACATTAATTCGTGAAGTGATGACCGTTTATTTTTCTAAAGAAAGATATTATATAGAACAAATGATTAGACAAGGACAAATGAAAAAAGAATTTCAGAAAGTATCATTTACAATGTTTATGACGCAATTAAAAGGTATGATAAATATGCCGTTTTTATATCCACAATATATATCAGAAGTACTGCATTCTTTCCCGTCTGAGACATTTTTCATAGAAATGTACACGAAAGAGATTGAGCAATGGATGGAACAAGCATTATGTAAGGCGAATATGTACCATGAATGGCCAAGAGCTGTTCATATGTGAAGAATCCCCACCTAACGAACTGAGGTGGGGATTTTTATGTTTACTTTTCTTTGCCATAAATTGTTACATAATAGCGCTATAATTGTTAATGCAGCTCCAGCGATTTCAATTTTATCGACTGTATAACCTCGAAAGATAGAACCGATCAGTGCAAGGATAGGAACTAAATTCATAAATAATATGCCGTTAATAGATGAAATATAGCGATTTCCCATATTCCAGCAAAATACAGCGATAACGCCTGCGATAATCGACATATAAAAGAGCTCAAAACGAACGCTCACAACTGTACGCAGTGACGGCATAGTAACTATATTTGTGTACGTTAAGAAAGTAACAATAACGATGAGTGAAATGGAGCCAAATAAACAAGTTAATGTCGTGTACCTAAGTGGTGACCAAGATTGAAAACGAGCACCCCCGTTTGTATAAATGACCCAGCAAGTAACGCCGCATAGCATCAATATATTTGTTGATAAGTGGCTTGCAGCTCCAAATAGTAATTCAATATTTCCTTTTGAAATGACAAGCATAACGCCAAGTAATGCAACGAACATACAAAGGAATGTATAGTTTTGTGGGCGGCGATTTTGGGTTATCCATTGCAGTGATAAGGCAATCAGTGGCATAAGGGATTGAATCATAGCTGCATGGATTGCTCCGGAAGGTCCGGCAAGTTGCTGTCCGTAGAAAACGAGAAAACCATACCCCGCGAAACCGACTGTCCCGTAAAAGAATAGAGAAAGTGTTCTTTTTTCTAAGCGGAGTGAAGTCTTTCCTTCAGTAATTAATAGCAAAATAAGAAAAATAATAGCTGCTGATCCATAGCGAATCGTTGTGAAGAAGAATGGATCGATAAATTGCAGAGCATTTGCCATTACAGGAAACATAAATCCCCAGGCAGTGACAGCGAGTAAGCATAGAAAGGATCCGAGTAGCATTTGTTTTTTGTTCAAGAGTATCTTTCCCCTTTACATTTCGTTATAGTAAGTTGATGAAATAAGTATAAAGAGTAATTGTTTATAGGAGGAAATATCGATTTCTTATAACGGTTATAACTTTTTGTTAGAGGTGTGTACGATGGATTTGGAGGCAGTACGATCGTTTATTGAAGTGAAGCATACGCGAAGTTTATCAAAGGCAAGTAAGATTTTACATATATCGCAACCAGCGCTTAGTAAACAAATTCAAAAGTTAGAAGCGGATTTAGAGGTTACGTTACTTAAGCGTTCTGCGCAAGGAGTAGAGTTAACGGAGGCAGGAGAGTTATTTATAAAAAGAATGTTACCGATTTTGGAGCAAATAAATGAAGTGAAAACAGAAATGAGGGGGTATCAAGAGAACCGGAAGTTTTCAATTGGTATACTACCGAGTTTAGCGGAGCATTACATATCAGAATGTAAAGATATATTAGGTGATGAGTTCGAAGTGGAATGGCAAATCGGGCATACGGAAGTATTAAGAGATTTATTTAAAGCGCGGGAGATTGACGCGATGTTCATCGATTCAGTAGTAGAAGGTGCTACGTATATAAAAGAAGTGCAACAAGAGAAAATTGTTTGTGCCGTTTCAAATAATCATCCGTACAAAGAGAAGATAGTCATTCAAATAGAAGAGCTACACAATGAAAAATTAATTGTATATCCAGAAATATGTGATGTAAGGAAAATGATTATGAACATGTTTCATGAAATAGGTGTAAAACCAACTATAGCTGTGGAAACATCTTACGCAGAACCGATGCTTGCAATGGTAAAAGCTGGCCTTGGTATCACGTTACTTCCAGAAAGGGCAGTGGAGCAGTCTGTAAGGCAAGGAAATGTACATGTAATTTCTGTTGAACCACCACTCATGCGGAAAATTTATTTCGTATCCCATACGAAAGATTGTTTGTTATTACAATCATTTGAGGATAGGTAGTGAGGTAGGCGGAATATTGAGAAAGATTACAATCACATTGAAAGAAACATGAAATTTTAAAAAAAACTAGGTCAAAAACAAACCATTACATGGTATGATTAGTACATTGTTAGTTGTTAAATATAGGGGAATTCCCTTTTTATACATAATGCCTTCCATTTCATAAACGGAACGGACAAAAAAAGAGATATAACTAGGAGGCTTTTTTGCATGGATTCTATCCTGACGATCGTTATCATTGTAGTAAGCTCTATTCTAGTGCTGCTCATGATAGAGCTTGTGATAAGAAATCGTTCATATAAAGATATTGAAGCACTGGAGCAGTGGAAACAAGAGATAAAAGATAAACCTGTGGCAGATGAACTAAAACGGGTAAAAGATTTAAACATGACGGGTCAAACAGAAGAACTGTTTGGTAAATGGCGTGAAGAATGGGATGAAATTGTATCAACAACCCTTCCGAAAGCTGACAAAGATTTAGCGCAAGCGCGAAAATTCGCCTCGCAATTCTCCTTCCGAAAAGCAAAGCATGCGATGAACGAATCCATAAGTGGTTTAGATGACGCTGATAATCGTATTACTGACATTTTAAATGAATTACAGCAATTGTTAGAAAGCCATGAGAAAAATAGCTCGGAAATTGAAGGGTTACGTGATACATATCGTAGTATGAAAAAGAGTGTTCTTGCTCATAGACATATGTATGGAGCAGCAGAGCAGAAAATCGAAGAGATGCTAGACGCTGAATCTGAGAAATTTAAAACCTTTGAAGAAGCAACAAACAATGGCGACTATTTAAAAGCGAGAGAAATTGTTATTAGTTTGGAAGAAGGTTTAGCAGATTTAGAAATCATTATTCACCAAATTCCAGATTTATTGGTAGAGTGTCAAGCGACGTTACCAGTTCAGCTGGAAGATTTATTACACGGACATAATGATATGGTAAGACAAGGTTATGTATTAGATTATTTGGAAGTCCCTAAAGAAGTTCGCGATATGACGAAACAACTACAAACATGTTTAATGGATATACAGGAGCTTCATATAACAGAAGCGGCTGAAAAAGTAGAAAATTTAAAAACACGTTTAGATGGCTTCTACGATCAATTGGAACAAGAAGTACATGCGAGACATTATGTGGAGCAAAAAACACTTTCTGTTTACGATGACTTAGAAGAAATGCGTATCGAAACGATTGAAACGAAAACAGAAACACAACTTGTGAAACAAAGCTATCAGTTACAAGATAAAGACATTGAGTCTCAAAAAGTAATTGAAAAGCAAATGCACATTTTAACGAAACGTTTTGAAATGCTACAATTACGCGTTGCAGAACAAGATATTGCCTTCTCTATTATTCGTGAGGAACTAGAAGAGGTTTATGAGCAATGTGAAACGTTAAAAGTACTTCATGCAGAATATAAAGAAATGCTGCAAGCGATGCGCAAAGAAGAATTTGAAGCACGTGAGAAGTTACAAGAAATGCGAAATACTATTTTCGAAACGAAACGCTTTATGCAAAAGTCGAATTTGCCAGGTCTTCCAGAGAGTATTATGGAAGATTTAAAAAGAGGGCAAATGGCAATGCAAGCTGTATATGAACAATTAGAAGTGAAGCCGTTAAATATGAACGCTGTAAATAGCAGTTTAGAAGAAGCATACACAACTGTGAACGGTGTGGCTGAAATGACAGAAGAGTTAATTGGACAAGCATATTTAGTGGAAAAATTAATTCAGTACGGTAACCGTTACCGTAGTCATGATGAAAACCTAGCAGAAAGTTTAAATTATGCTGAGAAATTATTCCGTGAATATCAATATGATGCAGCTTTAGAACAAGCGGCTTCAGTATTAGAGCAACTTGAACCTGGCGTTGTTCAAAAAATAGCTGAATATGTAGACAATGAACAAACCCTTTCATAAAAGGGTTTGTTTTTTTGTGTAATTTTGCAGACGATGTTGCTATAATGAATAGCGGAATACAGCAAGGTTATTCGTTTCAAAATAAAGTGAAACTGTAATCAGTAGGAGGATTCATCCCCATTGATTACTAGCCTTCACCAATCGGGCATTTACGGACAGCCCGACTCCTACCTAACTTCTTTGCTCTAACTGGATTTTGAGGTGAGAGTCTTATTGCCCGTTCATGCGGGATAAAGTGAAACTGTAATAGGAGGGCATCCTCGACAATTATTAGCCTTCACCAATCGAGATAAAACGGAACCTTTGCGTAGTCTTAGCGTAATGACACGTATTTATGATATGATTATACGATGTGATAGCGCTGAAAGGGGAAGAACGATGATCTATTTTGATAATAGTGCGACGACGAAGCCATATCCAGAAGCTCTTCAATCGTACGTGACGGTTGCTGGGAAATATTTTGGTAATCCTTCTTCTATTCATTCGCTTGGAGGAGAGGCAGAGCGTCTATTAACACAATCAAGAACGATTGCAGCGCAGCTTCTTCGTGTTAAACCTTCTGAAATTATTTTCACATCAGGTGGAACAGAAGGGAATAACCTTGCGATTAAAGGGATAGCGATGAGGAATCGTTCGCGCGGCAAACATATCATTACAACAAATATTGAACACGCGTCTGTGTTTGAGGCATATAAGCAATTAGAAGAACTCGGGTTTGATGTAACATATTTACCGGTTAACGAGCATGGTGTTGTGTCGGTAGAAGATGTGAAACGAGCACTTCGTGAAGATACGATTCTTGTGTCAATTATTCATGTGAACAACGAAACTGGAGCAATTCAGCCCGTTGCTGAAATTGGAACGTTATTATCGAATCATCCGAAAATAAGATTCCATGTAGATCATGTACAAGGGATAGGGAAAGTACCGCTTGATTTATATGCGTCTCATATTGATCTTTGCTCAATATCTGGACATAAATTCCACAGTGTAAAAGGAACGGGTCTTCTATATGTACGCGATGGTGTAAGATTAGATCCGATTTTATCAGGTGGTCAACAAGAGCTTAAGTATCGCTCTGGTACAGAGAATTTACCTGGCATTGTAGCGATGGTGAAAGCACTTCGCATGACAATGGAACAAGTGAAAGAAAAGGTAGCTCATTTGCAAAGTTTACAAGCAGAGCTTGTTCGTTTCTTTAAAGAAATGGAAGATGTAACGATTAACACGTCGCTTGCATATGCAGCACCGCACATTTTAAATGTATCATTTGTTGGTTTAAAACCAGAAGTAGTCGTTCATGCTTTAGAAGAACACGGTGTATATGTGTCAACGAAATCTGCTTGTTCTTCAAAAGCAAATGAAGTGAGCAGAGTGTTAGTGTCAATGGGAGTACCGCATGCAGCAGCTGCAAGCGCTATTCGTATTAGTTTGGCACCAGAAAACACAATGGAAGAAGTAAAACGATTTGAAGGTATTGTAAAAGAGACGATGCCAAAATTATATGAAGTGATGAGGTAAAGAAATTATGTTGAAATATGAATATATTTTAGTGCGTTACGGAGAAATGACGACAAAAGGTAAGAACCGTTCTAAGTTTGTAAGCACATTAAAAGATAACGTGAAGTTCAAACTGAAAAAATTCCCAAATATTAAAATCGATGCAACACACGATCGTATGTACATCCAGTTAAATGGTGAAGATCATGAAGCAGTCTCTGAAAGATTGAAGGATGTATTTGGTATTCATAAGTTTAACTTAGCGATGAAAGTACCATCAGAATTAGAAGACATTAAAAAAGGTGCATTAGCAGCTTTCTTACAAGTAAAAGGTGATGTGAAAACATTTAAAATTACTGTACACCGTTCTTATAAGCATTTCCCAATGAGAACGATGGAATTATTACCTGAGATTGGCGGACATATTCTAGAAAACACAGAAGATATTACAGTAGATGTTCATAATCCAGATGTAAATGTACGCGTAGAGATCCGCAGTGGCTATAGCTATATCATGTGCGATGAGCGTATGGGAGCTGGCGGTTTACCAGTTGGCGTTGGCGGAAAAGTAATGGTACTTCTTTCTGGTGGTATTGATAGCCCAGTAGCAGCTTACTTAACGATGAAACGCGGCGTATCTGTGGAAGCAGTTCACTTCCATAGTCCACCTTTCACAAGTGAGCGTGCAAAACAAAAAGTAATCGATTTAGCGCAAGAGTTAACGAAGTATTGTAAACGAGTAACGCTTCACCTTGTTCCGTTTACAGAAGTGCAAAAAACGATTAATAAAGAAATCCCATCTAGCTATTCAATGACGGTTATGCGCCGTATGATGATGCGTATTACAGAACGTATTGCTGAGGAGCGTAACGCACTTGCAATTACGACTGGTGAAAGTCTTGGACAAGTAGCAAGCCAAACGTTAGATAGTATGCATACGATTAACGAAGTAACAAACTACCCAGTTATTCGTCCGCTTATTACGATGGATAAATTAGAGATTATTAAAATCGCTGAAGAAATCGGCACGTATGATATTTCAATTCGTCCATATGAAGATTGCTGTACTGTATTCACACCAGCAAGCCCAGCGACGAAGCCGAAACGTGAAAAAGCAAATCGTTTTGAAGCGAAATACGATTTCACACCATTAATCGATGAAGCTGTAGCGAACAAAGAAACAATGGTATTACAAACGGTAGAAGTAGTGGCGGAAGAAGAAAAATTCGAAGAACTTTTCTAAAACCATAAATTACCATATCTAAATCGTGTATGAAGTCATGTTATTTATCACACTCTATACTCACAAGGAGGTGATATAACATGTCACGTAGCACAAATAAATTAGCGGTTCCTGGTGCTGAATCAGCATTAGACCAAATGAAATACGAAATCGCTCAAGAGTTTGGTGTTCAACTTGGAGCTGATGCAACAGCTCGCGCTAACGGTTCTGTTGGTGGTGAAATCACTAAACGTCTAGTTTCACTAGCTGAGCAACAATTAGGCGGTTTCCAAAAATAATCCCATATGATGGCTTAGAAAGAGCGGGTTCTCCCGCTCTTTCTTTTTTTGTGTTGTGTCGCTATTTGTCGGTAAGTCGATGTAATTTCGTTTACTAATTCGACAGAACTGAAAAATTTGTCAAAAGAAGAGGGTTCAAAATTAACAGAAAATTCTTTATTATATAAAGGAGGCATAAAGAAAAGGGAGGATATTTTATGAAGCGAGAAGAATTGTTGGCGCCACCGTCTTATAATTTAGTTTCTGAAATAGAGAAATATACAGGTGATAAAGGGAAGTTAGCTTTAATTTGGCAAGATGATAAAGGGAATCGAAGGGAAGTTACATACGCTGAATTAATGCAAGGTGCGAATAAAATTGGAAACGCTTTTATAAAAAGTGGTTTGCAAAAAGGGGACAAGCTTCTCATTATGATGCCGCGTTTAATTGAAGCGTACATGACGTATATTGCTGCTATTAAAGCAGGATTTGTCGTAATTCCAAGCTCGGAAATGTTACGTAAAAAAGATATAGAATATCGAATTGGACATGGAGAAGTAAAAGCGATAGTAAGCTATGAGCCGTATATTAGGCAGTTTGATGATATAGAAGCGATGGAATCTCTTCGAAAATTTGCCCTGAGCGAGCAGTCAGTAGATGGATGGGTTAATTTAAAAACAGCGTTAGAAACAGAGAGTGACATGTTAGAAATGGCGAAGACAGATAAAGAAGATATGGTCTTTTTATCTTACACGTCAGGAACGACAGGAAATCCAAAAGGTGTCGTTCATACACATGCGTGGGCATACGCTCATTTACGTACGAGCGCTCCAAATTGGCTCGGAATTGAAGAGAATGATATTGTATGGGCAACAGCTAGTCCAGGCTGGCAAAAGTGGATTTGGAGCCCGTTTTTAGCAACTTTAGGATCAGGGGCAACAGGGTTTGTATATCACGGTAAGTTTGAACCGAAAACGTACCTGAATTTATTAGACGATAATAAGGTGAATGTGCTTTGTTGTACACCGACTGAGTATAGATTAATGGCAAAGGTAGAAGATTTAAGTCAGTACAATTTAGAGGCATTACATAGCGCTGTATCCGCAGGAGAACCGTTAAATAGAGAAGTCATTGAAACATTCCAAAAGCACTTTCATATTACAGTAAGAGACGGCTATGGGCAAACGGAAAATACATTACTTGTTGGTGTAATGAAAGGGATGGATATTAGACCAGGATCAATGGGGAAACCAACGCCAGGTAACCACGTCGATATCGTAAATGAGGAAGGTACTCCAGTTAAAGTAGGCGAAGTTGGTGATATTGCAGTTCACATTGAAACGCCGGCCCTCTTTAAACAATATTACAAAGACGATGAGCGTACAGCGATGCAATTCCGCGGTGATTATTATATTACAGGTGATAAAGCGAAGAAAGATGAAGACGGCTACTTCTGGTTTGAAGGGCGCGGCGATGATATCATTATTAGCTCTGGTTATACAATCGGGCCGTTTGAAGTAGAGGATGCACTTGTAAAACATCCTTACGTAAGAGAATGTGCAGTTGTCGCAAGTCCTGATGAAATTCGTGGAAGTGTCGTGAAGGCATTTATCGTATTAAGAGAGAATATAGAAAAGAACGAAGAAACACTAATTCCAACACTCCAACAACACGTCAAAGAACTCACTGCACCATATAAATACCCTCGCAAAATTGAATTTGTAGATGAACTACCAAAAACGATTTCTGGGAAAATTCGCCGTATTGAACTTAGAAAACAAGAGATGGAGATTCCGTCAAAATAATTTTGAAAACAGTGAAGTAAATAGTTGAATGAAATGTAAATCAATGATAAAATAAAAACGAACACAAGTTCTATTTTATAAATTTAAAAAAGAGGTGTCCGTATGATTTTAGGTATTAATCCGTACTTAGTTTTAGATGGTAGTGGGCAAGAAGCTGTACAGTTTTATAAAGAGGCTTTAGATGCAAAAGTAGAAGTCATGCAAACTTTTGGTGACATGCCTGAAAATCCAGAATACCCGATTCCAGCTGAAGCGAAAGAGCGCGTTTTACACGCTACTTTAAAAGTTGGTAATACGGATCTTATGATTTCTGATACATTCCCAGGTCAAGGGCATGCAATCGGATCTCAAGTAACAATCGCAATTCAAATTAGTAATGCAGAAAAAGCAAAAGAAGTATTCGATAAGTTACAAGAAGGTGGAGAAGTTATCATGCCACTTCAAGAAACATTCTGGAGCCCAGCATACGGACAAGTAAAAGATAAATTTAATATTGAATGGCAAGTTACAACATCTACTACTGAACAAAAGTAATTTTTAGAAAAGCACCATGTTTTGAAATGGTGCTTTTTTTTATACAATAAAAAATAAAGGAGATGGGATATATGGGAGAAATTTGGTATGGCGGCACCATTTACACAGTGAGAGAAGAAAATGAAAAAGTGGACGCTGTTTACATTGAAAACGGTACGATCGTTGATGTTGGAAGTAAAGAAGAGTTAGAAAACCAATATGCCGCGGTTACATTGCACGATTTAAAAGGCAAAACGATGATTCCAGGTCTCGTTGATAGCCACATGCACCTTATTGGGCATGGGGAGAGATTGCTTCGTTTAGATTTATCAAATTGCACATCTTATGGCGAAGTGCTTACTCTTGTTCAGAAGCGAGTGGAAGAAGCTCCAAAGGGCTCTTGGATTATTGGAGAAGGATGGAATGAAAATAACTTTACAGATACAAAAGATGTTCACGCGCGTGATTTAGATGAAATTTCGAAAGAACATCCCATTTTACTAAAGAGAGTTTGTCGTCACGTTACATGGGTGAATGCATACATACTGCAAGAAGCGAATATAACAGCAGCGACAGAAGATCCAAAAGGCGGGAAAATTGGTAGGGATTCATCAAATAAGTTAACAGGGCTTTTATATGAACAAGGGCAAGAATTAATTAAACATGTTCAGCCAGAAATTGATGAAGCTTATTTACAAAGAGCTCTGCAAACAGCGATTAAAGATTGCTGGAAATACGGACTTGTTGGCGGGCATACGGAAGATTTAAATTATTATGGTGGTTTTAGAAAAACATATAATGCGTTTTCTCACGTTATAAAAGAAATGCCATTTAAAGCCCATTTGCTCGTTCACCATGAAGTAGCACATGAACGAAAAGAATATGAAAATGAACATTGTATTGAATTTGGAGCAATGAAAATTTTCTCTGACGGTTCTTTTGGCGGAAGAACAGCATTATTAAGTGAACCGTATGAAGATGCGAAGGAAACAAATGGAGTTGCGATTTTCTCACGTGAAGAACTCGCGGAATTAGTAAAGAAAGCACGAGATTTACATATGCCAGTTGCGATTCATACTATCGGTGACTTATCGCTTGAATATGTCATTGATGCACTCGAATTATATCCACCAGCAGAAGGGTTACGTGACCGCATTATTCATTGTCAGCTTGCTCGTGAAGAGTTGATAGAAAGAATGAAAAACTTGCAAGCCATTATCGATATACAGCCAGTCTTTCTTTCATCAGATTTTCCGTCAGTCATTGAAAAACTAGGCGAGCACCGTCTTCGTTATGCGTACGCTTGGAAGACGTTACTGGAAGCAGGATTACACTGCAACGGTGGCTCAGATGCTCCCATTGAACAAGTAAATCCGTTTCTAGGCATATATAGCGCTGTTACACGTAGAAGTTTTATTGACGGTATATGCTATATGCCTGAGGAAAGATTAACGGTATATGAGGCTGTTTCTTTATTTACAACAGGAAGTGCCTATGCAATTGGAAAAGAAGCGAAGCGAGGGCAAATTATAAAAGGATATGAAGCAGACTTTACAATATTAGACCGCAATATTTTTGAAATTGAGGCAGAAGAAATAAAAGAAGTACAAGCAGAAATGACCGTAATAGATGGCCAAGTTGTCTATAGAAAAGATGCGTAAAAATATATGAGCGGTTTTCGGAATATATCGAATTACCGACAAAAACTGACAAGAATAACGGCCGGATAGTAAGAGAGTATTGTTCGCGTCAATCGGGGGAAATAAATAACCGCAGAATTATGGAATTTCATAATTCTGCGGTTATTTTAATCTTATAAAAACGTTCTCTGTACTTTTTCCCAGAAAGAATTGTTTTTTAATTTAACTGTTTTAATTTGTTTATCGCTTAAGCGTACAACAGCTTTTTCCACTTGTTTAATGCTAAGCGCTTCGTTATCCATGCCGATAACAGGATAATCGTTACCGTCTGGTCTTAGTTTTAAAGTTAATGTACGTTCGTGATTTAAAATGAAAGGTGAACCGAGCGTACGGTAAGTGTTGTTGTTTAAAGATGCTAGTTCGCTTACTTGGAAACATGGGATAAGCGGGTCAACAACTGCACCATGCAATGATTTATTGTAAGCAGTACTTCCTGTTGGGGTAGAAACTACTAAACCGTCACCTCTAAATGTTTCGAAATATAAATCATCAACGTGAACATCTACAACGAATGTTTTAATAATGCTAGAACGTAATGAGAACTCATTTAAACAATGGAAAGATGTACTGCCATCTACATCTACCTGAATTGTTGGATATTTTCGCACTTCAATTTCATTTTTTGTAATTTCTTGAAGGGCTGTATCAACGTGATCAATATGGAAATCGCAGTAGAACGAAGTTTCATCTTTCGTAGAAATCCCTGCGTATAAGCAATCTTCTCTAAAACCAGTTTTACGAACGGCTTGTAAGAAGGTTGCATCATCTCCAACACTGACGATAGCGTTTGCATTTTTTGGATGATCTAATATGGTAAATCCATTCTCTTCTAAAATACGATAGATTGGTTTCATTTTTTCAACGAGCGTTGCTTTGTCATCACCATAAAAGAAAAATAAATTGCGACGATCTGCCATTATGTATCCCTCCACTGCAGTTAAATTTTCTGTTTTTCGTGCTACATATCATTAGAGTCCGTTCCCTGATGATATGTTCAAATAATATATTTCGATATAAATTGTCAAAATACCTTTTTATTTTTAGAAAAATTTTTATATTCAATCTTATAAAACTCTGTTTAACGATGAATAAACTTGTCGATAATGGGTACGGAGTGAAAGGATGATACGTATGAAGTGGCTCGTAATTGGAATAATAATTCTTCTTCTTTTTATTTTGTTTATACTATTGTCGAAAATAAAGCTTAAGGTGACATTTTTATATTCAGAAATGGAAAAGCAATGTTTGCTTCAAGTGAAAATATGGATGATTCGATATACATTTGATGTGTTGGAAAGAATTGAAAAACAGCAGAAAAAGACAGGACAGAAAATCGAAAAAGCTGAAGAGGACGGCGGACTCGATAATAAAATTATGGCGCAACTTGACAGCATTGGTGAACTGATAAAAAAGCTTCAAGAAGTTCATACTATTGTTAAAGATTTTCTCAAACGAGTGAAAATCAATGGTTGGAAATGGCATACACAAATTGGAGCAGGCGACGCAGCTAGTACTGGCATTGTCACTGGATATGCATGGGGGACAAAAGGTATGGCTGCTGGAGTTGTCGGACAATATATGCATATTGTCGACGTACCAGAATTTGAAATTACCCCAGTTTTTCAAGGGAAAGGATTTGCATCAAGATGCGAGTTAACAGCATCTTTTCGTATATTCCGCGCTATAAAAACTGGCGTCAAATTACTCGTATTTATGAGAAGACAAAGATCTGGTATGACAGAAAAATCTGTTCAAGCATAGGGGGGATATAGAATGGACCATCCAATTCAAGGTTTAATGACAACAGCAATGCAGCATTTAAAACAAATGACTGATGTAAATACAATTGTTGGTGACCCAATTAAAGCGGCAGATGGAAGCGTAATTCTTACAGTTTCGAAAGTAAGTTTCGGATTTGCTGCTGGTGGAAGTGAATTTGGTAAAGTAGAACATTCAGGCCGTCATCCATTTGGCGGGGGAAGTGGTGGAGGAGTTTCTATTAATCCTGTTGCCTTTCTTGTTATAAATGGAGATGGTGTGAAAGTATTGCACTTAGATAAACAAACACACGTCATCGATAAAATAATTGAATTAGCGCCACAAGCTGTTGATAAAGTGAAAGAAATGATGGATAAACGAAAAGAAGATGATCCTGAATTTCAAATTTAACGAATAAAGAAGCTAATCAATAGGTTAGCTTCTTTAATTTTTTTGTAAATAAAGCGATTTTATTTGCATTATCGATAGGGACAAACTATCATTTACATTGTACATATTTTGTTTAAATAAGGGAGGATTTTCAAGTGGCAAACGTAACTTTTAAAGGTAATCCAATGACTTTAGTTGGAACAGAAGTTAAAGTTGGCGATCAAGCGCCAAACTTCCAAGTATTAGCAAACGACTTATCTCCAGTAAGTTTAGAAACATACAAAGGCGAAGTGAAATTAATTAGTGTTGTACCTTCAATCGACACAGGTGTGTGTGATGCACAAACACGTCGTTTTAACCAAGATGCAGCAGGTATTGAAAACGCGAAAGTATTAACAATTAGCGCTGATTTACCATTCGCTCAAAAACGCTGGTGTGCAGCAAACGGTTTAGAAAATGTTGTTACACTTTCTGACCACCGCGACCTTTCATTCGGTGAAGCTTATGGCTTAGTAATGAAAGAGCTTCGTTTACTTGCTCGTGCAGTATTCGTAGTAGATAGCAATGACAAAGTAGTTTACGCAGAATACGTAAGCGAAGGTACAAGCCATCCAAACTATGAAGCAGCATTAGAAGCAGCTAAATCTGCGAAGTAATGTGATGAAAATGACCTCTTATAAAGAGGTCGTTTTTTCTCATATATTGCTCTGTAACAGCATCGATATATGAGAAAAAACGTTATATCATATATAACTAAAGGGGAGCTCTTGATAGGAGGTCGCTTTTTCTTTTTGGAAAAAATCACTTTGTGGTATGATATAAGTTATGTGTAAAAGAGAGAAGGAGGAATGTACGTGAGTCAGACAGTAGAAACATTATTTTCTATTTTTGATTCTTCTGCGGTAGTTTTACGTAAAGAATTAGATGTAACATATTTAGAGGCGCTTGTAGAAACAGGTGATAACTTGTTTGAGGGAGCGATTTTACAAGAGGAATTATCCGAATCAGCAATTGAAAGGCTGAATCGTGAATATAGTACGTTTAATGAAGAAACATATAAAGGTGAAGAAATTCGTAAAGCATTTCAGTTAGCCATCTTAAAAGGAATGAAAGAAGGCGTACAAGCGAATCATGAAATGACGCCTGATGCAGTTGGAATGTTCATGAGTTACTTATTCCATAAATTTATGCAAGGTCAAAACGAGATCACAGTTTTAGATCCTGCAATTGGAACAGGTAATTTAATGACTACAGTGTTTAATAGCGCCAAAGAAGGACTAACAATGAGTGGGTTTGGTGTAGAAGTGGATGAAGTGCTAATTAAACTTGCTTTAGTAAATGCAAATTTACAAAAGCATGCAATCGAATTCTTCCATCAAGATGGACTAGCACCACTTTATATCGATCCAGTTGATGCAGTCGTTTCAGACTTACCGGTTGGTTATTATCCAAACGAAATCGGTGCAAGTGAATATAAATTAAAAGCAGATGAAGGAATGTCGTATGCCCATCACTTATTTATTGAACAAAGTGTGAAACATACGAAAGAGGGCGGTTACTTATTCTTCTTAGTACCAAACTTCATTTTTGAAAGTGACCAGGCACCGAAATTACATGCATTTATTAAAGAAACATGCTTTATTCAAGGGTTATTACAGCTTCCTGTTTCCATGTTTAAAAACGAGAAAAATGCAAAAAGTATATTTGTTCTCCAAAAGAAAGGCGCTAATGTAACAATGCCAAAACAGGCATTATTAGTGGAGTTGCCTAAATTCTCTAACATGAAGGCGATGGAAGACATTATGGATCAATTAAATACTTGGTTTGCAACACATAAATAAAGCTGGGTATATGTAACAGCATTAGTGATTCATGTAGTACAGTTTTATATAATATGTCATATTTTTAAATATATACAAGATTTAACTGAATTTTTTTGAAATCTGTAATATATATTTTTTCTTGGTGTTACAATTTTTTCACTTGAAATATATGTCGGACGATGTTTAAATTAAAATCGTGAGTATAAAATTTGCTAATGATGAAACGTTTTCATATTTGGTGAATTTGATCAGATAAAATCGAGCGGTTTGTGGAAACATCCACACAACTACCAAGAGAAAAAGGGGCGAAAGACTAGATGTCAAAAATCATCGCGATTAACGCAGGAAGCTCTTCCTTAAAATTCCAATTATTTGAAATGCCAAGTGAAACAGTATTAACAAAAGGTTTAGTAGAACGTATCGGTTTAGAAGATAGTATCTTCACTATTACTGTAGATGGCGAAAAACAAAAAGAAATTACAAACATTCCAGATCACGCAGTAGCAGTTAATATGCTTCTTAAAAAGTTAACTGAAAACGGAATCGTTAAATCTCTAGATGAGATTGGCGGTATCGGTCACCGTGTTGTTCACGGCGGCGAAAAATTTGCTGACTCTGTTTTAATTACTGATGAAGTATTAGCTGATATCGAAGAATTAAGCGATTTAGCACCACTTCATAACCCAGCAAACGTTGTTGGTATTAAAGCATTCCAAGAAGTATTACCAAACGTACCAGCAGTAGCGGTATTCGATACAGCATTCCACCAAACAATGCCGGAATCTGCATTCCTATACAGCTTACCATATGAGTACTATGAAAAATTCGGCATCCGTAAATACGGTTTCCACGGAACTTCTCATAAATATGTAACTGAGCGTGCGGCTGAATTATTAGGTCGTCCAATTGAAAGCTTAAGCTTACTTTCTTGTCACTTAGGTAACGGTGCAAGTATCGCAGCAGTAGAAGGCGGTAAATCTATCGATACTTCTATGGGCTTCACACCACTTGCTGGTGTAACAATGGGTACACGTTCTGGTAACCTTGACCCTGCGTTAATTCCATACATCATGGAAAAAACAGGCCAAACAGTAGAAGAAGTAGTTAACGTATTAAACAAGAAGAGTGGTATGTTAGGTCTTACTGGTTACTCTAGTGACCTACGTGACATCATTGCGAAAGAAGAAGAAGGCGACCACCGTGCGAAAGTAGCACTTGATGTATTCGTAAGCCGTATCCACAAATACATCGGTTCTTACACTGCTCGTATGAAAGGTGTAGACGCAATCATCTTCACAGCTGGTGTAGGTGAAAACAGTGCGATTATTCGTGAGCGTGTATTAGAAGGCCTTGAGTACATGGGCGTATACTTCGATGCAAAACGTAATAACGTATTCGGTGAAGAAGCATTCATCAACTTCCCACACTCTCCAGTAAAAATTATCGTAATTCCAACTGACGAAGAAGTTATGATTGCTCGTGACGTACTACGTCTTGGAGATATTGGTTAATATATGAAAAGAAAGACGAGATCCTATAGGATTTCGTCTTTTTTCTTTTGGATGTATTTTAAAACTCCATCTGGATATAATATTTTTTCTTTCTGAATGAATGCCGTAATAGGAATCCATTTCGCATACGCTACTGTTTCTTCATCTTGTATATTTAATATTTTCATTTCATATAGTGACGTGTCTAATAAACGCAAAGAATATAGTTGAATGATTTCATGACCAATGTCTCCATCGAGATGAAAGACATTTTCTAAACACCCTAAATAATTGGTGATTTCTATCTCCGTATGAAGCTCTTCTTTAAACTCCCGAATAACAGTATGTGCTGATTTTTCACCAAGCTCAATTGAACCGCCAAGAGGACGATAATATATTTCGCCTTCTGTATAATATTCTTGTACGAGAAGGCGATCTTGATGTACAGCAAGACCGAAAGCTTTTGCACGTGGATACATATAGAATCACTCCTTATTTGTTTTGTATAAGGACGATTATAATGTATGGTGTGATAAAAGTATCGTGTATTTAAGTGTGCGGTCTAACTGTAATTCCATCAAATAAGTCTTTCCAAAATGCTTCATTGTATTGGTATACATCCATAATAGGACATTTCATAACGCAAATACGTTGTAATCCCCAATCTTCTTGGGTGATAGTTGGTATATCGGCAGGAATTAGTAACAGGACAGAGAATGTATGTGTAACGATTTGAGATAAAATTTGTTCTAGGGAACATGCTTCTTCATATGTTCCTCCAGTTCGAATAAATAATATGGATTCTGCCGTTTCAATTGTAGCTAGAAAACGATTAATACGATGTTCATAGTTTAACTTAATTTCTGTATAAGAAGGCCAAGAAGTAGGTGTGTTTACATCTGTTTTAAAGTCATGACAGGAGTCAATTTCATAAAGGTTGTCCCTTAATCTTAATTTTGCATCATCATCCCAAAATGAGATGAAGGATAAATTTTCGAAATTTAAAAAGCGGTCAAATCGATTTTGTAATAATACATTCACTTTTTCTAATGAGGGACTTAGCATAAAATCAATAACGCCAAAAAATGGTGATAATTCTAATTGATATAATGCCCAAGCCGGCCAGCAGTTTTGTCCTAAGCTGAATACCGCATTATATTCTTTTTTTATATCGGATAGATTCATGTGATTTATCTCATCCTTTTTGTTAATATTTTATGCCATTCAAAAATGGTATGTGAATAAAGATAGACAAGCATATTTGCAAAGAATAAGCAGAAATATGTTACAATAGAAAAAAATCGAACGAGGTGGTTGTTACGATGCGATCGAAGCGAGAACAAGCCATTTTAGACAATATAAAAGAATGGGAAGCGCAATTAGTTGAGCAAGAAGCGACCGATTTTCAAAAAGTGTTTGATAAATGGTTACATGCTACAGTTGCGAGATTACCTGAGAAAAAGCGAAAAGAATTCTTCACGAAAGCAGATGGATGGCTCTTTCATTTGCATGCATTTATTCAAAGTTCACAAGCACAGTTAGATGCACGTAATCGGATTTTAGGAACATCAAGGTTATTTGATGAATCGATTGAACAGCTTGAAGATTTGAAAGCATTATCTATTGATCAATTAACATACATAGCAGAGCAGCAAACAGCACGTCATCGTCTATATTCATTTGTACAAGGTGGGGCAACAGGTGCTGGAGGTTTATTATTATTAACGGCGGATTTTCCGGTTATGATCGCGTTAAATGTGAAGGCAGTCCAACTTATTGCAACATCATTTGGACATGATGTGAACAAGCCGTATGAAATGATGCTTGCGTTAAAGGTGTTTCATGCGTCATTACTACCAGGAAGACTTCAGCAATATGCATGGTACAATTTATTGCAAGAGCTGGAGCAAGAAGATTCGTTCTTTTACGAAGGAGACGAAGCAGTGCTACAAACAGCTTCTACTGAGGTTGTGTTAAAACAAATTTTGAAGACATTTTCGATTTATGCTCTTCGTCGTAAATTATTCCAAGGTATACCGGTAATTGGAATGGCAATTGGATCTACAGTGAATTATCGTTTAACAAGAAACGTTACTGAATTTGCAAATAGATTTTATCAAGTGCGCCATATAGTCGAGAAAGAAAAAAGAGCATAAAAAAAGCGAGAGGCCGAAGCCTTTCGCTTTTTTAATTTGTTGCATGTTTTTTGGACATTGGAACAGATACTGGCTGCTTTTCTGCTGTTTTTTCTGTTTTTGGATAATAAATTAAATCCAATGTTTTTGCCTGTACGGCAATCGAAAGAATAGTAAAAGCAATTTCTGTCCAATTTAAATAATATAATGAAAGCGCAAGAACAATCGCGTCAAAGACGAAGAAAATTTGCCCAATTGTAAAACGAGTTCGTTTACTTAATACAATTGTTAAAATATCGTCTCCACCGGTTGCACCGCCAAATCGTAATATAAAACCGAGTCCAATACCAGCTAACGCACCGCCAACTACTGCAGCTATAAATAAGTTATTTGATAAATCTACCGTAAATGGAGAATAATTTTCCATAAAGGAATAAAATACTCCGAATGAAATTGAACCTAGGAATGAATAACCAACCATTTTTCTACCTAAAAATGAAGCGCACAGTAAAATAATTGGGATATCCATTAATACAGTTGAAATAGATGGTGAAATATCATAAAAGTTTTGAATGAATAGTGCAATTCCTACAAATCCACCTTCTGTTAAGTGGTTTTGGAAGTGAATGTGATATAGCGCTGCTGCTAAAATAAATGAACCGATTAAAACCATAAAAATTTCTTTAATAATTTGCCGACTTTGGATGTTCCTCATCGTTATTCCTTCTTTCCGTAGTTAGTAGTCCTTTTTGTGTTGTAAACTAACTACGAGCTCACATGTAGCTTTCAGTTAGTTTACGAAAAAACTAACTACGCTATATGTCGCTGAAGAAATAACGAATAATCCTCTCGTCCATCAATTCTCCCTACCTTCGTTTTAGTTTAAGTCTTAAAACGACTAAACAAAACGTGGAGTAGGATTCGTCATTTAGCAATCCTGCTCTTCTTTGTTTTGTTTAGTTAGTAACAATTAAGTCCTAAACAAAACGCTATGTGTAAGAAGAGTCTTTTTTTTGCCAAATTATCCTTCGGGCAATCATAATTTCCCCACTCTCGTATTTTTTTCGCTAGACTAAAGTATCTGAGCTGAAAAATACGCTACGTGTATGATTCGTCAATACGATGCCACATGCTCCTTCGAGCGATCATGATATCAAAATCCCTTCCTTCAAGATTTATACTATTATATCATACTTTTAAAAAATGTATGCGGATGGAAACCGACAATAAACGGAGGGAATCTACAAAAAATGTTATGTTTAAATATTTTTGTAGAAAAGCCTAAGTTATTTCGGAGGATTGGACAGTTTATAACGGTTTGTCCAATAAGTAAGAAAAAAGGGTTTTATTCCGTTGTGTTCTTTTCATCACTTTTATCTTTAAAAAACGCATCCCAACTAATTACACTTAAAAAAGTTAAAGTGATAATAACGAAAGCACGCATAAGTTTTAAACCTCCTTTTGTACATAGTATATGAATCATTCGATTCAGAATGTGTCATTTTTTTACAAGTCTTAACTATTATGAGAGTATATTAATATAGATAGATGAAGGGGAGAGTGAAGGTATGCTAAAAGACATGTTCAAAAGAAAAGAATTAATATGCATTTCATGTCAGAAAAAAATTCAATATGAAGAAGAGCTTGTTGCTTTTGTAAAGTTGCCGAAAGAAAGAAGTATATTAGTTGGTCCATTCGATGTATGTTTGGCGAAAACAGCACAAGAAATATATTGTAAATCATGTTATGACAAAAAAAGCATGACCCAAAGTTATTGAGGGGCATGCTTTTTTCATTGGTGTGCTTTCCCCTCAGATACATTTTGAGTGAGTCGATACCAAAGCCAAAGGTCATTAATGATGGAAGCAAGATCGGCAATTTCTGAATTTAGTTTACAAGAAACTTCGAAGTCTTCTTCGTTATTTAAATAATGTTGTTTTGTATTAATATAGTGCTCAAGTTCTTTTATACGATCAGGAATTTTCCCGCGAACTTGTTCCCATTTTAGTAAAATAGCATGTTGCATTTTTTCGGGGATTTCTTCCCAGTCTTCTTGTAAATGTGGAATTTCAATTCCTAGATGTTCATCGTATAAGAAATACTTTTCCATAAGTTCACCCCCGTTTTCCTGCTTATATTGTACATAAAAACAGAAAGAAGTTCGACGAAATTGTTTGAAAAAATTTGAAAATGACTCTTGATACATTTTGTGAAAGGTGGTAAAGTGTGAATTATTATAAAAGAAAATGAATATTTATTCTTTAGGGGGATGCAAAATGGAGAAGAAAAAAGTTGTATTAGCATATTCCGGAGGTCTTGATACTTCCGTTGCAATTAAATGGTTACAAGAGAAGAATTATGATATTATCGCGCTTTGTTTAGACTTAGGGGAAGGTAAAGACTTAGCATTTGTAAAAGAAAAGGCACTTTCAGTAGGTGCAATTAAATCATATATGATTGATGTTCAAGAAGAATTTGCAAACGAATATGCATTGATGGCGATGCAAGCACACACATTATACGAAGGGAAATACCCTCTTGTCTCTGCATTATCTCGTCCGCTTATTGCGAAGAAATTAGTAGAAATCGCAGAACAAGAAGGCGCAACTGCAGTTGCACACGGATGTACAGGGAAAGGAAATGATCAAGTTCGTTTTGAAGTTTCTATTCAAGCATTAAATCCTTACTTAGAAGTGATTGCACCTGTACGTGAATGGAAGTGGTCACGTGAAGAAGAAATTGCCTATGCAAAAGAAAACGATGTACCAATTCCGATTAATTTAGATAGCCCGTTTTCAATCGATCAAAACTTATGGGGACGCAGCAACGAATGTGGAATTTTAGAAGATCCATGGGCAGCGCCGCCAGAAGATGCATATGAGATGACATTGGCATTAGAAGATACACCGAATAAACCAGAGTTTGTAGAAATCGGATTTGAAGCAGGCGTACCGACTACTTTAAATGGCACTGCATATTCACTTGCAGAATTAATTAAAACGTTAAATGCGCTTGCTGGAAAACACGGCGTTGGACGTATTGATCACGTAGAAAATCGTCTTGTCGGTATTAAATCTCGTGAAGTATACGAATGCCCAGCAGCAATGACGTTAATCACTGCGCATAAAGAGTTGGAAGATTTAACACACGTAAAAGAAGTAGCACATTTTAAACCAGTGATTGAACAGAAAATAACAGAACTTATTTATAATGGTTTATGGTTCTCACCTTTAAAACAAGCGCTTCATGCATTTTTACAAGAAACGCAAAAGAATGTAACAGGTACAGTGCGTGTGAAATTATTTAAAGGTCATGCGATTGTAGAAGGACGTAAATCTGAATACTCTTTATACGATGAAAAATTAGCAACATATACTGCTCAAGATGAATTTAATCATGATGCAGCAGTTGGATTCATTTCATTATTCGGTTTACCGACGAAAGTATACAGCCAAGTGAATCAAAAGAAGGTGGAAGCGTGAGCAAACTTTGGGGCGGACGTTTTACAGAAGAATCGGAAGCATGGGTTGAAGAGTTCGGAGCATCCATCTCCTTCGATCAACAATTAGTAAATCAAGATATAAATGGGAGTATGGCACACGTAACGATGCTAGCAAAGCAAGGCATCGTTACGCAAGAAGAAGCAGAGAAAATAAAGATAGGTCTTCAATATTTATTGAAAGAAGCAAAAGAGAATAAGCTACAATTTTCAGTAGAAGCAGAAGATATTCATTTAAACATCGAAAAAATGTTAATTGAACAAGTTGGCGAAGTAGGAGGAAAACTTCACACTGGCCGAAGTCGTAATGATCAAGTAGCGACAGATATGCATTTGTATTTAAAAGAAAAGGTAGAACATATTATAAAAGCTACAAAGCAATTGCAAACTGTTCTTGTTCATCAAGCAGAAAATAATATTGAAACCATTATGCCTGGCTATACGCATTTGCAACGTGCTCAGCCGATTTCATTTGCTCATCATATTCTCGCTTACTTTTGGATGTTAGAGCGTGATGTGAATCGTTATGAAGATTCGTTAAAACGTATTAACATTTCGCCATTAGGAGCAGGAGCGTTAGCTGGAACGACATTCCCCATTGACCGAGAGTATAGTGCGGAGCTTCTTGGATTTAATGGAATCTATGAAAATAGTTTAGATGCAGTAAGCGATCGTGATTTCATACTGGAGTTCCTAAGTAACTCCTCTATGCTTATGATGCACTTATCACGCTTTTGCGAAGAACTTATTTTATGGAGTAGCCAAGAGTTTCAATTTATTGAAATGAGCGATCAATATGCAACGGGAAGCAGCATTATGCCGCAAAAGAAAAACCCGGATATGGCGGAACTAATCCGTGGTAAAACAGGCAGAGTATACGGTAATTTATTCAGTTTACTCACAGTAATGAAAGGATTACCGCTCGCTTACAATAAAGACTTACAAGAAGATAAGGAAGGAATGTTTGATACAGTTAAAACAGTAGAAGGATGCCTTCATATTATGGCGGGCATGCTTGAAACGATGACTGTAAACAAAGAAAAAATGGGGCAAGCTGTGACGCAAGATTTCTCCAACGCAACAGAAATTGCTGACTATTTAGCGAACAAAGGACTACCATTCCGTCAAGCTCATGAAATTGTTGGAAAGTTAGTGCTATATTGCACACAAAAAGGAATTTATTTATTAGATGTCTCTCTTGAAACATATAAAGAAATGAGCTCCTTATTTGAAGAAGATTTGTATGAAGTGCTGTCACCATATGCAGCTGTAAAGCGTCGTAACAGTGCTGGCGGGACTGGGTTTGAACAAATCAAAAACGCTTTGGAGAAGGCGAAGGGGTTAACGAAAGAAGTTATTAAGAATTGAGTTGGGAAGTACGCCAGTCTAGTAAAGTCTGGCGTACTTTATTTTTTACTAGCATTTAAGTTAAAATGTAGTAAAAAATAACAATTTAGGGGAAGTCTATGAAAAAAATAGTGTTGATCATTGTACTGTTAATTAGCTTAATTGCAAATGCTAAAGTGTTTCTTTTGGACAAATATATGTATGTTGGTGAAAAAGAAAAGCGAGAAGAAGCGGTTATCGCAACGATGTGGCATTTACAAGATAAAGGATATAAAGAAAGTGATATTTTATATATAAAACCGGCCTTTTATAGCAAAATGGATTCGTATGGTATGAATGTACAGTTTAAAGATGAACCAAATGAATCATATACATATAGAGTTTTAAAAGATGCGAAAACAAATAAACTAACTGTACACCAAGATAGCAATGAGTCTGGTGGTATGGGCGGGAAACATCAAGAGCTTAAATAAAGAAAGAAAACGACTGATGGCATTCGCCTGCAGTCGTTTTCTTTTAATCATACTTATGTCGATCTTCCGTAATTCGAATATACTCAATATCCATCAAATCACGAAGTAATGCACCATTACTTAGTTCAACGCCGTGCTTCTCTTTAAAATGAGTGCGAATCGTATCTAGCATTTCAATTTCTTTGCCGTTCACATCTAAAATAATGCGTTCAGAATCATCCATATAGCATCCTCCTTTTTTACACATATATATTTTGTCCGTCTATTTCTAAAAAATGTATGTTAACGTAATGTTAGGAAATAAGAAAGGGATGGAAAATGAGACGTATTTATTTTATAGGGCTAATTTTGTACACATTCATTGTATTACATGTTGCATTCCCAAATATCTTTTCATTTGAGGATTTAGAAACAGTACACGTTGCGATATTTATTTTTGCTCTATTTGTAGTAGATTGCTTTATTTCTATATGGCTTTCGAAAAGAAAAGATATAGAAGGCAAAAAAGAAATGGAACGGAAAAAGAGAAAACGTTCCTTTTGGATGATGACATACTGTTTGTCTTTAGTGCTTACTGCTGCTTTTTTTAGTGAACATATTCCATTAGAAAGAGTAAATATTGGATTTGGAGCATTCGTATTCGCATACTATTTTTTTATGCACTTTCTTCCTTATATGAAAGAAAAGCGAGGAGAAGAGGAAAATCCGCTTGTAGAAGAAGAGAAAGAACAAGAGCATAAGAGAATAGAAGGGGATATAAAGAAACTTGGAGAACAAAAGTGGTATTTAAAATCAAAAATCATATACGTTCTTTGCTTTATTACGCCGCCAATTGGTTATTTGTATGTTTTCTTATTTCGTAAAAAAATGACAGAAGGTGCAAGGCGAACGTACTTAACGGTTGCGACGATTATGATGGCATTATGGTCTTTGAAGTTTCTTCCGCCTTATGTGTTGGCAATTACCGTTGTTGTCGTAGCATGTCTTTTGTTTATAGTGAAGTTTATAAAATGAAAAACACCAAGCCTATGTGGACTTGGTGTTTTATCTATAAATTAAAGCTCACCTTGCTCTTCATCACCACGAACAACAAGGACATCGCATTTCGCATAGCGAATAATATGTTCAGAGACGCTACCAATTAGGAAACGCTCAACAGCATTTAAACCAGTCGCACCACACATAATTAAATCTACTTTATGGTTTGGAGCGATTTCTTTTGAAATTTTTGATTTAGGATTACCGAATTCTAATACAGTTTCAATTTTTTCAAGACCAGCTTCAAGCGCAGTTTTTTTGTAGTCTTCTAATAGGTCTTCTGCAAATAGATTTGCACGTTCCGCAATTGCACGGCTATAAGCTTCTACTGCTGAGTATGCTTTTACATCAACGATATGAGCAATTGTTAATGTTGCATTGTTGCGCTTTGCGACTTGAATTGCTTTTTTAAAGGCTTTTTCTGCTTCTTTAGAACCATCCACCGCGATTAAAATATTTGTATATGTATTATTCATAGTAAATTCCTCCCAATCTGTTTTATAACTGTTTACAACTTAATTATAAAACAAATTTTGGTAACGTGCTTGCCAGAAACGTTACAGAATTTTGAAAACTCTGTTTCAATTCATTTTAGTTGTAATTGGAGCGAGAACTTGTTACATATGAAGTATAGCAATTTAAAAGGGGGCAGTTTTGTGAGACATGCGCTCATTACAGCCGGTACGAAAGGTTTAGGAAAGCAAGTAACAGAAAAGTTATTGGCTAAAGGCTATTCAGTAACAGTAACGTACCATAGCGATATCACGGCTATGGAAACGATGAAAGAAACATATAAAGATGTGGAAGAGCGTCTACAATTCGTGCAAGCGGATGTCACGAAAAAGGAAGATTTACATAAAATAGTAGAAGAAGCGATGAGCCGTTTTGGCAAAATTGACTTTTTAATTAATAATGCTGGTCCATATGTATTTGAACGAAAAAAGTTAGTTGATTATGAAGAAGATGAATGGAATGAAATGATTCAGGGAAATTTAACAGCGGTATTTCATTTATTAAAACTTGTCGTTCCGGTCATGAGAAAACAGAACTTTGGCCGTATTATTAATTACGGATTTCAAGGGGCGGATAGTGCACCGGGATGGATTTATCGTTCAGCTTTTGCCGCAGCGAAAGTAGGACTTGTTTCATTAACGAAAACAGTTGCTTATGAAGAAGCGGAGTATGGTATCACTGCGAACATGGTATGCCCTGGTGATATTATTGGCGATATGAAAGAGGCAACTATTCAAGAAGCACGTCAGCTGAAAGAGCATAACACACCGATTGGTAGATCTGGAACAGGTGAAGATATTGCAAGAACCATTTCGTTTTTATGTGAGGACGATTCCGATATGATTACCGGTACAATTATTGAAGTGACTGGTGCAGTGGATGTTATTCATAGACATCGATAGAATAAAATAAGATGAAGTTTCGAATAATTGGACAGTTTATCCATTGTGCTGAGAGGTGCGGATAATACTGTCCTTTAATATAAAATTAAATCTATCGGAAAACTCGTGTTATTTTTTTGTCAAATATTGAGATATTATGTTAAAATATAAGAGCGTAGAAAGCGCTTTAAAAAATGATTCAGGGGTCATTTCATAACTCAAGGGGGAACTAATCATGCGTATCGGTATTCCAACAGAAATTAAAAACAATGAAAACCGTGTGGCAATGACGCCAGCGGGAGCAGTACATTTAGTACAAAATGGTCACGAAGTTTTTGTTCAAAAAGGAGCAGGTTTAGGATCTGGCTTTACAGATGAAGAATACGTACAAGCTGGTGCGAAACTTGTAGAAACTGCTGAAGAAGCATGGAATCAAGATATGGTTATGAAGGTAAAAGAGCCAGTAGCAAGTGAATACGGCTATTTCCGTGAAGGCTTAATCTTATTCACATACTTACACTTAGCTCCAGAACCAGAATTAACGAAAGCATTAATCGATAACAAAGTTGCATCAATCGCATACGAAACAGTACAATTAGACAATCGTTCTTTACCATTACTTGCACCTATGAGTGAAGTGGCTGGTCGTATGTCTGCACAAATCGGTGCACAATTCCTTGAGAAAAACAAAGGCGGTAAAGGTATTTTACTTGCAGGCGTTCCAGGGGTAAAACGCGGCAAAGTAACAATCATTGGCGGTGGTCAAGCTGGTACAAACGCAGCTAAGATTGCAGTAGGTTTAGGTGCAGATGTAACAATCATTGATTTAAGTGCAGAACGTCTTCGTCAATTAGATGATATTTTCGGTAACCAAGTAAAAACATTAATGTCTAATCCATACAACATTGCAGAAGCTGTTAAAGAATCTGACCTTGTTATTGGAGCAGTATTAATTCCGGGTGCAAAAGCGCCAAAACTTGTAACTGAAGAAATGATTCAATCAATGGAACCAGGTTCTGTCGTTGTAGATATCGCGATTGACCAAGGTGGTATTTTCGAAACAACTGATCGTATTACAACTCATGACAACCCAACTTACGAAAAACATGGCGTTGTTCATTATGCAGTTGCTAATATGCCAGGTGCAGTTCCACGTACGTCAACTCTTGCATTAACAAACGTAACAGTACCATATGCAGTACAAATTGCTAACAAGGGCTACAAAGAAGCTTGCTTAGGCAACACTGCATTATTAAAAGGTATTAACACATTAGATGGTTATGTAACATTCGAAGCAGTTGCGGAAGCTCACGGCTTACAATACGCTGATGCAAAAGAGCTTCTTGAAAAAGCTCCTGCTTTATCATAATAGAAATACATTTGAGACCTTCCTTTTCGTGAGGAGGGTCTTTTTTATATGGAGAAATAACATGTGAATAATTGTTATTTATTGGTGTAAATCGATTTTTATTATGATAATTTAGAATTATATAATAAAAAGAGGGGATTCGATGGGGAGCAAAAAGAGGAAGAAAAAACAGGCAAAGAGACAAAGGTATATAAAGAACAAAAAGGAACAGAACATACCTTTTTCACAAAAAGTAGTCATTACGATAGAGAAAACATTTCGGTATATTTGTATGGCTCTGTATGTAATTTTGTGTATGTATTCATTTGGAGTGTTTTACAGTTTTGGGATAACTCCCAATATTATTGAGAGCATTCTAGAATTTATACTTGTTGTAATAGAATTAGCCTTATTCGTTATACTCTTTGCTACAGTATGGCCTAGTCATGAAAGTAAAAAAGATAGAAAAAGAAGCAAAAAATCTTCATACGCTTCAAGCTCATCAAGTGGATTCGGTGACTACAGTAGCAATGACTGTAGTAGCTCAAGTGATGGTGGAGGAGATTGCGGAGGTGGTGGAGATTAAGTTAGTTTTTTAGAAGAACGACTAATGAAAGGATGGGACGAAAGATGGAGACTGTGAACTTAATAGAATTAACAAAGGATATTAAAGATCAACATAAAAACTTCGTCGTTTCAAATATAAACAGTCATTGCTTACGAATCGCTGTATTTACTGGTGAATATGATTGGCACTATCATTCTAATTCGGATGAATTATTTATTGTGTTAGAGGGAGAATTACTTATTGATTTTGAAGATGGAGAAACAGCGGTTTTAAAGCCAAATGATTCAATCTTAATTCCAGCATGTAAGATTCATAGAACGAGAGCATTAAAGAGAACTGTAAATCTTTGTTTTGAACATATAGAGGCGGATACGATTAAAGTGGAGCAATTATGAAAAAATTATCCGTAGCCGAGTATAGAAAAATCCTTCCGATTTTAGAAAGTCATACAAAAACGACGACGTTTGCTTATGCGGTATGTGATCAAGTGATAGATGGTGAGATTTTTGCAAACGAGAAATTAACAGCAGGACTAATTCGTACAGCTAACGGTATTTATTATTTATTTGGTGATACTGATGATCAAAATTATAACGAAGATTTATTTTCTTTTATAAAAAAGGCTATTGAAAAAACAGAGAAGAGATTTACATTGTTCTCTTCGAGTAACGAGTGGGAAATGATGATAGAAGAACGTTTTAGTCATGTACTTCGAAACATCCCGCGAATGAAATTTCAAAGAGTAACCTTTGAGGAGAGAAAACGAGATTTTAACAAAAATACATATGAAGTGAAGCGTATTGATAGAAGAGATATAGAGCGAAGCAGTGAATTTAAAGAGGAGTACTACAAAGAATATTGGGGATCAAAAGAAACGTTTTTGAATAGTGGTTTTGGATTTTGTATAGAACAAGATGGGATAATTGTAGCTGAATGTGTCTCGATATTTAGCGGGAATGGTTATGCTGAAATAGATATTGCAACACATGAAGCGCATCAAGGGAAAGGATTAGCTCAAGCTGTTGCAACACGGTTCATTGAACATTGCATGCAAAATGATATTATACCGAGCTGGGATTGTTATGTAGACAATATTCCTTCGCGAAAATTAGCTAGTAAATTAAGTTTTTATCATCCAATAGAATACAGTTTGTTTGTACGTAAGAAAACGGGGGAAGAAAAATGAATGTAGAATTAACGAGATTTAAAGTTAAGCCTGGTAAGAGTCATCGAGTAAATGAATGGATGCAGCTTCTGAATGACAATATGAAAGAAGTACTTTTGACATTAAACGACGAAAAGATGTACGTTGAGACAATTTTCCGGGAAATAAGAGATGGAGAAGAGTACTTATATTGGTATTCTGTGCAAGGAGAAGGTGGGGCTCTTGTCGAAAATTCTCATTATGAAATTGATAAAAAGCACTTGGAATTTTGGTATGAGTGTATTGATGAAGAAGCACCCTCTGTTGATATGAAAACAGAAGTCGTTATGATTCAAGATGTTGTGAAGGACGCGATGAAATAATAGATTGGTATTTTATAACCGTAAAAGGGTCATCTTTTTGGTTGGAATATATATTATTGGAGATGCTGTAGGATGAGAATTAGTAATAAATATATCACTCTCGATGAAATAGAAGTAATAAGAGAACCTTTAAATAAATTGCATGAATATCATAATAATACATCAAGGCATTTTTCTGGTGACTATCCAAGAATGACATTTGAGGAACGTATTGAAATTTATAAACAAAATTCAAAGTATGGAGAGTATAGAATTGAATTATTAGTTGAGGCGGAAACAGATAATATATTAGGATGTTGTATAGCGTATAGCAAAAGTGTAAACGGAAAGATTGAAGTTTTATTCGTTGATGAAAAATACCGAAGAAACGGATTTGGTTTGAAATTAATGAATAGTGCAGTGGAATGGTTTAAAGCGAAGAAGATAGATGAAATTGAATTAACAGTAGTGTACGGAAATGAAGCTGTATCGTTTTATGAAAAGCTGGGGTTTTATCCTCGTTCAATTATTATGGAAACTAAGTCATAACGATAGTATGGAGAGAGATGAGTGAGAGTTTTTGTTTCAAAAAAGTGATTTATATGTTAATAAAATATATGTGAAGGGCGCATCAAAATAGATGTGCTTTTTATTATGATAAAAATGTAGAAAAGCTGTATTTGGATATCTTTAAGTGAACATAAAAGGGATATTAAGAATCTTTTAGGACAAACTATAAAGAAATAAAAAACACCAAACCCAAAGACCTACCAATATACGGTGTAGTCGTAACAGGAAAAACAGAGGATTTACAAAGTTTACAAGGGTCACCGTATATTAAGGCTGCTGTAAGAGGTGTAACAGTTGAGAAATATTGATTACAAGTAATTAATGTGAATAATCAGAAAATTTATGTTATAATATGGGAAAAGGAGGTTTATATGAGGCAAATACATGGAGCAATTTATATTTACATAACAATGTTTTTCGTGGCGGTATCCTATGGATTGGGGCACGTGTATTCGCATCCTATACTAACTTTTTTAAGCGGAGCATGTATGGCGTTTGCGCTTCTTGTCCACCTTTTCTCAGTTTGGATCGTGAAATTTCAATTAAATATTAGTGAAATAGAAGAAGGCACTTTTTGAGTGGCCTTCTTTTTTAATAATATTTTGGAAGTTCTTGTAGCAATTTTTCAATTTCGCATTCTGTTTCTTCACATATAGAAAGCTTGCGCAGTCTGAAAAATAAGCTGCGTAAGAAAGATTTTATATTTCCGTATAGAAACTCGTATGATTCAATATGTAATGTTTGTTTTTGAACGGGTAATTGAGCTACTAAATCACGAAGGGCTAATATGAGTGCTTCTTCCTTTAAGCCATTTTGTAGCATTGCGACAATCGGATAAACGATACGTTCATCTTCTTCATATTTGTAATAGATGGAATGAACACAAACTTTGTTTAATAAAGTTTGTAATATTTCTTCGTAATATAAAGTTTCCAGTTTAGGACTATTCACAAGCGCCTCAAATGTATCAGAAGCATGAGCGATACTATGTGCCCAGCCGTGGTCTTGGACATATCCACGGAAATCATGTTCGTTGTTCATATATAGAATTAGTTGATCTTTTACGTTTGAAATATCAGTCTGTGATAAGAAATTATGATTTGTATCAGCATCAATAATGAGGGCAATTAATAATGTTGTAAATGCTCGGGTAAATACCGCATCTTCATCATCTGAATGAATCTTATACAATAAATATTTTTCACCGATGCTTTCTAATAATAGTTTCTGTAATTGTGTGTGTGAAAGATATTCCTTCTTGATGAGATGAAAAAAAGTAGAATAGATGAGTTTGTCCCTTAAATAGCTATCAGTATCGCCAATTTGCTCAAGCATATTGGAACTTAAAGAATCAATGTTAAGTGTGTTATCCAGTATGTAATTATTATTACGAATTTCTTCTAACTGTTGTTGTAACATATAAACCCCCTATTTTAGAAAATTCTGTATTTTAATAGTATAATAGAAGGAAGAAATAGACAATAAATAAGTGCATTTGAATGGAGGGGCATGATGAAGAGGGCTTTATTCTTTTTCATTAGTATTTTCTTTTTAGGAAGCTGCTCGATTTGGTATTTTACTTTTTCTAGCGAGAGCAAAAGTTGGACTGGACAATATAAAGGGCATATTAAGGATGACGGTGAAGATGGAATGTTTACGTTTCAATATAAGGGCGGGGATGGAAAGACAGAATTTAAAAACTTAGAGATTGCTATTAATGGAGCCTTTAGTACAATGACACAAACGTCAGAAGTTCATAGAGGAGCAAAGGTTGAAATGAAGTCTTCTTGTGTAAGTTGCGCGCCTATCTCTAAAGATGAACCTATAGAAGTTGTGATTAAATGGGATGATAAGTATGAGGAGAAGATGGTGTTAAATTTGAAATAGCCTAGAGTAAGGAGTTAAAAATGAATAGGCATATGAAAATTGTTATGTTTTTAAGTGTATTTCTAGTCGTATTATCAGCGTGTGATACAAAACAAGTAGAGCAAGTAACGGTAAAAGAAGTACCTAAAGAAGGGTATATCATATTAAGAAATGACACGATGTTTTTTGCCGATGATAAAACGGTTGAAACAAAAGTAGAGTTGCAACATTATATAGAACAACAAATGAATAAAGAGCATCCAGCACATATAGTCTTGAGCTTTAAGGACAAAGACGCATATAAACAGTTAAAAACAGGGGATAAAATAAAAGTATGGTTTTCTCAAATACTTGAAAGTTATCCAGCAAAAATGATTGTAGAGAAATTTGAAATAGTAGGGAAATAGAAAAAGGCAGCACTCCCGCTGCCTTTTTCTATTATTTTACAAATTGTAACTCTTTCGGGAATTTCGTTAAAATTTCTGATCCGTCTTTTGTGATGTGAATATCATCTTCAATACGAACGCCACCTACGTTTGGTACGTAAATACCAGGTTCGATTGTGAAGACCATACCTTCTTTTAATGGAGACTCGTTACCAGCTTTTACATCTGGATATTCGTGTACGCTAATTCCAAGTCCATGACCAAGTCGGTGTGGGAAGAAGTCTCCGTAACCTGCATCTGCGATAACAGAACGAGCAGCGTTGTCGATTGCGCCAAGTGTAACACCTGGTTTACATGCTTCAACTGCTTGTAGTTGTCCAGCAAGTACAGTGTTGTAAATACGAGTTTGTTCTTCAGAAATCTCGCCGAATGCCACTGTACGTGTAATATCAGAGCAATAACCGTCAATGATTACGCCTAAATCAAATAGTACGAAATCACCGCGTTTCATTTTGTTTGCGCCAGGAATACCGTGTGGAAGAGCTGAGTTCGCACCTGCTAATACCATCGTATCAAATGACATTTTATGTATGCCTTTTGTTTTTAATTCGTGTTCAATAATTGCTAATACTTCTAGTTCACTACGATCTTCTTTAATTGCATTTACACCAACTTCAACAGCATAGTCCGCCATTTTAGCTGCTTCGCGTAAAATAGAAAGTTCTTTTTCATCTTTAATTAAACGAAGTTCGCGAACTTTCTCCTCAGCTGATTTGAAAGCTGCATTTGGGAATAATTTCGTTAATTCTTCGTAGCGCTCTACGTTTAAATGTTCTTTTTCAATTGCAACTGCATTTGCATTGATGCCGCGGTCTTTAATTGCTTTTGCAATCATATCCCATGGTCTGTCAGTATCAGTAAATCCGATAATTTCATGTGCCCAGCCAGCGTTACGTGCTTGACCTTCTTCCATTTTAGGGCAAATTAAAATAGGTTCTTTTTCTTGGAATACAAACATACCAAGTAATCTTTCGTGTGGTTCACAGTGGAAGTTTGTCATGTAGAAGACGTTTGGTGTAGAAGTTAAGAACGCAGCTTCTACGTTTTTTTCTTTTAGCCATTGCATTAAATTTTCTAATCTAGCATTCATCGATTGGCACCCCCGAGATATTTAATTACAAATATAACTTTAACTCGGAAGAAAGCGTTATGACAAGTAAATAGATGTTAGAAAAGACAGGGAATTGAAAAATCATGTAGAATAAAAAGTGAGAATGTGAATAGGGGAGGAATGTAATAATGAAAGTATCTTATCATGGACATTCAGTTGTGAAAATTGAGGCGAATGAAAAAGTTATTTTAATTGACCCGTTTTTAACAGGTAATCCGAAAACAGATTTAAAAGCTGAAGATGTAAAAGTGGATGCAATTCTTTTATCGCATGGACACGGTGATCATGTTGGAGATACAGTAGAGCTTGCGAAGAAAAATAATGCAGTTGTTGTAGCGCCATTTGAACTAGCAACATTTTTAAGTTGGCAAGGTGTAAATACACACCCGATGCATATTGGGGGTTCACATGAATTTGACTTCGGAAAAGTGAAGTTTACACAAGCATTCCACGGCTCTAGTTATATTGATGAAGCAAATAAGACGATTACATATACAGGTATGCCAGCAGGTATTTTATTTACAGCAGAAGAGAAAACTGTATACCACGCAGGAGATACTGCACTATTCTCTGATATGAAGTTAATTGGGGAATTAAATAAAGTTGATCTAGCATTTTTACCAATTGGTGATAATTTCACAATGGGGCCAGAAGATGCTGTACTAGCGGCAAAATGGATTAATGCGAAAACTGTTGTACCGATGCATTACAATACGTTCCCAGTTATTGAACAAGATCCATATCAATTTGTAGAAAAGCTACAAAATTGTACAGGGAAAGTATTAGAAGCTGGAGAAAGTATTACACTATAGAAAAGAAACCCTTCATTTGAAAAGAAAAGTGAAGGGTTTTTTACGTGTGTAGGACAGCTTTTAATGCTTGTATTTGTTTTGGTGATTCTTCTCTTTTGGTACGTGGTTGTTCAGGTGTTTCATTCAATTCCATTGCAACTTTTTTCCCATCTACGAAAGCTAAAAATACAGCACCTACAACCTCTAAAAGTTTTTTCATCATGTGTTCGCTCCTCTGTTTTATTTCTTGTCTTCATTGTATAGGCAATTAAGTGGGCGAACTATCGAATGAGATGACAATAGCATTACATTGTTGTAATAGAATGACTGGTGGAATGTAAGCGTCATTTTGTTATAAAAAAAATAGTACAGGTATGCAAAGAGAGAGTGTAACAGTTTTGAAAATATAGTATACTGAAAGTACAACACATGAAGAATTTAGGGAAAAGAAAGTATGGTGAAACCATTTGGCTACCAAGCATAACCAAATTTTAGAACATATTAATAGCCTGCCAGTAGGCCATAAAATTTCTGTAAGACAAATTGCGAAAGATTTGAGTGTAAGTGAAGGGACCGCTTACCGTGCAATTAAAGATGCAGAAAATAAAGGATATGTTAGTACAATTGAACGTGTCGGAACAATTCGAATTGAACAAAAGAAGAAAGAGAATATCGAAAAACTGACATATGCAGAAGTCGTTAACATTGTCGACGGTCAAGTACTTGGGGGCAGAGAAGGACTACATAAAACATTAAATAAATTCGTAATCGGAGCTATGAAATTAGAAGCGATGATGCGCTATACAGAAGCTGGGAATTTACTCATTATTGGTAACCGTACCAATGCACATGAATTAGCGCTAGAAACTGGAGCCGCTGTATTAATTACGGGCGGATTTGATACGGAAGATCATGTGAAGAAATTAGCAGACGAATTAAAGCTGCCGATCATTTCAAGTAGCTACGATACATTTACGGTCGCAACGTTAATTAATCGTGCAATTTATGACCAACTTATTAAGAAAGAAATTGTACTCGTTGAAGATATTTTAACGCCAATTGAAGAAACGTTATATTTAAAGCCGAGTGATACAGTACAGCAATGGCATGCATATAACGAAGAGACAATGCACGGAAGATATCCAATTGTCGATGAAAGTAACAAAGTACTAGGAATCGTAACTTCAAAAGATATGATCGGAGTAGCGAAAGAAACACCAATTGATAAAGTAATGACAAAACACCCAATTACAGTGAACGGTAAAATGTCTGTCGCAGCTGCGGCACGTATGATGGTGTGGGAAGGAATTGAATTACTTCCTGTCGTTGAGGAAGGAAACAAACTGCAAGGTATTATTAGCCGTCAAGATGTACTTCAGGCACTGCAAATGATTCAACGTCAGCCACAAGTTGGAGAAACCATTGATGATATTGTAACGAATCAATTTATGACACCAAAAGAAGCGAAGAATGAGCATCTATATCAATTTTCGGTGACGCCGCAAATGACGAACTCAATCGGGACGTTATCGTACGGTGTATTTGCAACAATTGTGACAGAAGCGACAAATCGTGTCATTCGTGCGCAAAAGAAAAGTGATTTAATTGTTGAAAACTTAACGATTTATTTCGTAAAGCCGGTTCAAATTGATAATGTTGTATCTGTTCATCCGAAAGTATTAGAAATTGGACGTAAATTTGGTAAGGTCGATGTAGAGGTGCATCATGAAGGTAATGTTGTTGGAAAAGCATTACTTATGGTTCAGTTAATCGATAAATAAAAAGATGGAACAAATCGTTTTGATTTGTTCCATCTTTTTTTGTTGTTTTAAATTTGAAAGGCATGATTTTAGATGGGAGTTTTAGTGAAATATGTATGGGATGGAGTGGAAAAGTAATGTGAGAAAAGACGGAATAATAATTCAATTCAGTTGTATATTGTGTTATGATTATATTGTAAGAAAATGGAATCGTGAGAGGTGGTATGCATTATGTCGTCAGCCGTACTCTTTTTTGGTAGTATCGCACTATTTTACTTTCTTGTAATGATACCGATTCAATATTTATATTTACAAGGTTTACATGAAAAAAAGGAAAAGACAGGATTATCTCAGCGAGAGCTATATGAAAAAATGTCTTTTGGAGAAGAACAATTACATTTTCACGTACAAGGGAACCCATTTAATATACCATCTGCGTTTGTTGCGTATATGATTTTGAAAGTTAAGGGACGTAAAAAAGCATCACAATATTGATGCTTTTTTACGTTGCTTCATAGACTTCAGCTTCTTTAACTGCTAATGGCAAGAAATGTTTGTATTGGCGAAACCCGTTAAATACACTTGCACTACCAAATAGAACGAATAAAACACCAACGATAATACGAGCGGTTGAAAGTTCTAAAAAGAATTGGTTTATCCCGAAAAATAAAACGAATGAACCGAGTGCCATTGCGGATTTTCCTGAGAGCCAACCTTTCTCCATTGGGCGGTTTGTACGAAAGTATTTTGTTTTGTAAAAGAGATACAACATAAATGAGACGATAATACAGAAGACTAATACTGGCATAATGAACACTCCCATCGCTTTGTGAAAAATAATAGAAAAGAAAAAGAAATATCTAAACTTTCTAACTTTTATTATAAAGCAATTGTTCGCATGTATGAAATACTTTCCGTTATAATGGAGGATAAAGTGAAGAAGTTGATTAAAAAGGAGATTATACATATGCATGAGCAAATTTTAGGAGCAATTAAAGAGTTTGATACAATTATTATTCATCGCCACGTGCGTCCGGATCCAGATGCGTTAGGTTCACAGGGTGGTCTTGGTACAATTCTACAAGAATCGTTTCCAGAGAAAAATATTTATACGGTTGGGTACAATGAGCCGTCACTAGCATACTTACGAGTAATGGATGATATTGAAGATAGTGTATACGAAAATGCGCTTGTTATTGTTTGTGATACTGCGAATCAAGAACGTGTTGACGATCAACGCTATACAAAAGGGAAGATGTTAATTAAAATTGATCATCATCCAAATGAAGATCCATATGGAGATATTACGTGGGTAGATACGACAGCGAGTTCTACAAGTGAAATGATTTATGAGTTTTATAACTATGGAAAAGATAAAGGATTAAAAATAACAAAAGAAGCAGCCCGCCTTATTTTAGCAGGAATTGTTGGAGATACAGGTCGTTTCTTATTCCCGAATACGACAGCAAAAACACTTCGTTACGTAAGTGAGCTTGTTGACATGGGTGTGAAATTCACAGATTTATACAATGAGATGTATAAGACAAAAGAAAAAATTGCTCGTTTAAACGGTTATATTTTACAAAACTTTACGATGGTAGAAGAAGGAGCAGCTTACATTAAATTAACGAAAGAAGTATTAGAAGAGTTTGATGTACTTCCTTCTGAAGCATCTGGTGTTGTTGGAGCGCTTGGCAATATTGATGGATTAAAGGCGTGGGTTCTATTTTTAGAGGAAGACGACGTAATTCGTGTTCGTCTTCGTTCAAAAGGACCAGTTATAAACAAATTAGCAATGCAATATAACGGCGGGGGGCATCCGATGGCTTCTGGTGCGAAGGCATCTTCTTGGGAAGAAGCGGATCGTCTTTTTGCTGATTTACGTGAGATTTGTAAATAAGAGACTATATGTTAGAACGAAAAGAAGGAGCGGCGCTAAAGCCCTCCTTCTTTATTTTTCTTTCTCTATAGTAATGCTAATTTCAAGCACTGTATCAAAAGATATTGTATCGACTTTAAAACGGTATAGCCGATCGTAATGTTTGTACGTTTTATTTTCGATTACCTTTTTAAGTAGGTCTTTATTTTTGGCGATACTTTGAATGTTTTTGGTTAAAAGATGTTGGAGGTCATTATGGATAGATGTAGTCATATTTTCGAGTGTGAGATTGTCTAAATCGTATTTTTCTCGATTGATAAGTTTTATTTTAATCTCTTGAATGGTTAAGAGCCGTTTATTTTCAGTGTTCAATTTTTCTTGATCTTCGAGAAGGACGTGGAGCTTTGCTTCTTGTTTTTCTATAATTTCTCTTTGTTCTGCTATTTTACTAGCTTGTTCTTCTTGAAAAACACCGTATATGTACAAAAAAATAAACCAGCTCAACACGCCTCCAACAGCAGCCCCAGCTAATACTAAGTACCATCTTTTTGCTGTATTGGCACTTGGTACTCTCATACATGTTCCTGCGTTAGCCATTTAATAATAATGAGACCTGTTTGCATACCACCAGTTGCGAAAAAAATAAGGAGAATTTGCTTTACGATATCTTTCATATCTCCGCCAAAGAAACTTCTTTCAAAGCTATAAAAGGTATCGAATGTTCCGCCGATTGCTGCAACGAGTGCCCAAATTCTTAAATTTTGGGCGAATTGATTAATGTAAGTTAGAGCTGGTTTTCCGATAAGAAACGCACCAAATCCACCAATTAATGAACCGCCAAGTATAACCCCAAAGGCAATAAAATAACTAATAATAAGCAGAGAGAAAAAAGTATGTTCTCTTACATCCATCGTCATTCCCCTTTCTTCTTCATATATATGGACAAAGTATAAGAAGTATGTTTTGATTTCCGCTTTCCTCATCACCTATAATAAAAGTAGTCAAATAGGTAAAGAGAGGGTACAACAGTGAAGTTTGTGCATTTACAATGTCAAACCGTTTTTAGTTTATTAAAAAGTGCTTGTAAAATTGATGAGCTTGTAGTCAGGGCGAAAGAACTCGGTTTTTCATCGCTGGCTATTACGGATGAAAATGTTATGTATGGCGTTATTCCGTTTTATAAAGCATGTAAGAAACATGGTATACAGCCTGTTATTGGATTAACCGCTTCTATTTTTAGTGAAGAAGAAGAAAGGTCTTATCCGCTTGTATTACTTGCTGAGAATGAAATAGGCTACCAAAATTTATTAAAGATTTCTAGCAGTATTATGACAAAGTCCAAAGAAGGTATTCCTAAGAAGTGGCTTGCGCATTATGCGAAAGGATTAATTGCAATTTCACCAGGTAAAGATGGCGAAATTGAGCAATTATTACTAGAAGACAATGAGAGTCAGGCTGAAGAAGTAGCTCGCACGTATCAAAATATGTTTGGCCATTTTTATATGAGTTTGCAGCATCATGCGATTCAAGATGAGTTGCTTTTACAAGAGAAACTACCTGAATTTATTAGTAGGGTTAATATTCCAGTCGTTGCAACAAACGATGTGCGCTATATCAATCAAAGTGACGCGCTTGTTCACGAATGTTTACTATCTGTTGAAAGTGGAACGAAAATGACTGATCCAGATAGGCCGAGGCTGAAAACAGATCAGTATTATTTAAAGTCATCGGATGAAATGGAAGCACTATTTTCCCATGCGCCGGAAGCAATCCAAAATACAATAAAAATTGCAGAGCGTTGCCAAGTAGAAATACCGTTCCATGTAAATCAACTTCCGAAGTTTCCTGTTCCGTCTAATGAAACGAGTGATATATACTTGCGTCGTGTTTGTGAAGAAGGTTTGCGGAAACGATATGGTGAACCGAAAGAAGTGCATATAAAGCGTTTGGATCATGAATTAAATGTTATTTCTCGTATGGGATTTAGTGATTATTTCCTCATCGTATGGGATTTTATGAAGTATGCACATGAAAATCATATTCTAACAGGACCAGGTCGTGGATCGGCAGCTGGTTCACTCGTTTCATACGTATTAGAAATTACAGATATTGATCCAATTGAATACGATCTATTATTTGAAAGGTTTTTAAATCCTGAACGTGTGACGCTTCCCGATATTGATATTGATTTTCCAGACGTAAGACGTGATGAGATGATTCGATATGTGAAAGATAAATACGGTCAGCTCCGTGTTGCGCAAATTGTAACGTTTGGTACGCTTGCAGCAAAAGCGGCAATTAGAGACATTGCTCGCGTAATGGGGCTTCCGCCGCGAGATATTGATATATTTTCAAAACTTATTCCATCAAAGCTTGGTATAACGTTAAAAGATGCATATGAAGAATCACAATCACTTCGTGAGTTTATACAAGGGAATCTTCTGCATGAGCGTGTATTTGAAATCGCAAAACGTGTAGAAGGTTTACCACGTCATACGTCTATTCATGCGGCTGGTGTTATTATGAGTCAAGAACCGCTAACAGGAAGTGTAGCAATTCAAGAAGGACATAACGATGTTTATGTTACGCAATATCCAGCCGATGCGCTAGAAGAACTTGGTTTGCTTAAGATGGACTTTTTAGGATTACGTAATTTAACGTTACTTGAAAATATTATAAAATTTATCGCGAACAAAACAGGGAAAGAAATCGATATAAGAAACTTACCTCTTCAAGATGAAAAGACGTTCCAATTATTAGGGAGAGGGGATACAACAGGTGTATTCCAGCTTGAGTCGGGTGGTATGCGAAATGTACTTCGCGGGTTAAAACCGAATGAGTTTGAAGATATCGTAGCTGTTAACTCGTTATACAGACCAGGACCGATGGAACAGATACCGACTTTTATTGAATCGAAACATGGAAAAAGAAAAATTGAATATTTACATCCGGATTTAAAGCCGATTTTAGAAAGAACATACGGCGTCATTGTATACCAAGAACAAATTATGCAAATTGCATCGAAGTTAGCTGGTTTTTCGCTCGGAGAAGCAGATTTACTGCGCCGTGCGGTGAGTAAAAAAAATCGTGATATTTTAGATCAGGAACGTAAGCATTTCGTCCAAGGATGTTTGCGAAATGGTTATGATGAGACATCCGCAGAGAAAATTTATGATTTAATTGTAAGATTTGCGAATTACGGTTTTAACCGAAGTCACGCTGTAGCTTACAGTATGATCGGATATCAGCTTGCCTATTTGAAAGCGAATTATACGCTGGAATTTATGACGGCATTATTATCAAGCGCAATTGGAAATGAAGATAAGATTGTACAGTATATACGAGAAACGAAGCGGAAAGGTTTTCACGTTTTGCCACCGTCTCTTCAGAGGAGTGGCTACAACTTCCAAATAGAAGGGAATGCGATACGTTACAGTTTACTTTCGATCCGAAATATTGGAATGGCTACAGTGACGGCATTATTAGAAGAACGAGAGAAAAAAATGTTCGAAGATTTATTTGAATTTTGTCTTCGTATGCCGTCAAAGTTCGTAACGGAGCGTAATTTAGAAGCTTTCGTCTGGTCGGGATGTTTTGACGATTTTGGTGTTTCGAGAACGAATTTATGGAAAAGTATTAAAGGGGCGTTAGAGTACGCGAATCTCGCACGTGATTTAGGAGATGCTGTTCCAAAATCAAAATATGTACAAGGAGAAGGGTTATCTTTTATTGAACAACTAAATAAAGAGAAGGAAGCGCTTGGCTTTTATTTATCAAGTTATCCGACAGCGCAATATGTGAAGTTAGCAAAAGAATTAGAAATTCCATCTCTCGCTCAGGCGATGCGACACAAGAAAAAAGTACAAAGAGCTATTGTGTATATAACAAGTGTGAGAGTGATTCGTACGAAAAAGTTTCAAAAGATGGCATTTATTACATTCTGTGATCAAAATGATGAAATGGAAGCGGTCCTCTTCCCGGAAACGTATATACATTTCTCGGATAAGTTGCAAGAAGGAGCAATTGTTTTAGTTGACGGTACGATTGAGCTAAGAAATCATAAGCTGCAATGGATTGTAAATGGACTATATCCGCTAGAGGAAATGGATGTTTATGAAGAAAAGAAAGACGCATCTGTTTACGTGAAATTGCCGTCTCAGTATGAGAAAAAGCTTTTAAATCAGGTTACGAAAATATTGTTCGACTATTCAGGTTTTGCGAAAGTACTAATTTATTATGAAAAGGAACATAAAATGGTACAATTATCTCGGAGTTTATCGATTCATCCAAGTGAAGAATGTTTAGGAGCACTTCGTGAAATTGTCGGGGAAGAAAATGTAGTTGTGAAAATATAATGGACAATTTCCCTACACTTCGATTATTATAGTAGTAGTGTTCGTGGTCAGACCACTTGGAGAAATTGATATCAGCAAGAATAATTTGAGGAGAGTGGATAGTTTGTCAACACTTCGTGAAGAAGCACTTCACATGCATAAAGTGCATCAAGGAAAATTAGAAACTGTATCAAAAGTAAAAGTAGAAAATGCAAAAGATTTAAGTCTTGCATATTCTCCAGGGGTTGCAGAACCTTGTAAAGAAATTTATGACGATAAAAGTAAGGTATATGAATATACGATGAAGGGAAATATGGTAGCAGTTGTGACAGATGGAACAGCTGTACTTGGTCTTGGTAACATTGGACCTGAAGCATCTCTTCCAGTAATGGAAGGTAAAGCTGTATTATTCAAGAGCTTTGCTGGTGTAGATGCATTCCCAATTGCCTTAAATACAAACGATGTAGATAAAATTGTTGAAACTGTAAAATTAATGGAGCCAACTTTTGGCGGCGTTAACTTAGAAGATATCGCAGCACCAAACTGCTTCATTATTGAAGAGCGTTTGAAAAAAGAAACAAATATTCCTATCTTCCATGATGATCAACACGGAACAGCTATTGTAACAGTAGCAGGTCTTGTAAATGCACTGAAATTAGTTGGAAAGAAAATGTCTGACATTAAAGTTGTCGCAAATGGCGCAGGTGCAGCAGGTATTGCAATTATTAAACTTTTATATCGCTATGGTGTACGCGACATTATTATGTGTGACCGTAAAGGCGCAATCTATGATGGTCGTCCTACAGGTATGAATCCGGTGAAGGATGAAGTTGCAAAATATACAAATAAGAATCGTATAGAAGGTTCTTTAGCTGATGTTGTACAAGGTGCGGACGTATTCCTTGGTGTATCTGCAGAAGGTGCATTAACAGAAGAGATGGTTCGTACAATGAATGACGATGCGATTATTTTTGCAATGGCGAATCCAGTTCCAGAAATTATGCCAGAATTGGCAAAAGCAGCGGGCGCAGCTGTTGTTGGAACAGGTCGTTCTGACTTCCCGAACCAAGTAAATAATGTACTGGCGTTCCCTGGTATTTTCCGCGGTGCACTTGACGTACATGCGACACAAATTAACGAAGAAATGAAGATGGCAGCTGTACAGGCTATTGCTGAGCTTGTAGCAGAAGATGAGTTAAATGCAGACTATATCATTCCGGCACCATTTGACGCGCGTGTAGCGCCTCAAGTAGCGGCTTACGTTGCAAAAGCAGCAATGGAGACAGGAGTAGCTCGCCGTCAAGTAGATCCAAATGAGATCGCTGAAAAAACAAAACAATTAGCGCTGATTGGTAAAGAATAAGCGAGGAATTTCCATTGACATCATCAAATACAAAAGTATATCTCGAAATTGTAAAAAAAATCCGTTCCATTATGGAAGAGGATGGTTTGGTGGCGGGGGATCGTTTGCCGTCTGAGCGTGAGTTAAGTTCACGCTTAAACGTAGGACGTTCCTCTGTAAGAGAAGCATTGCGTGCTTTAGAACTGGTAGGATTGATTGAAACGAGACGTGGTGAAGGGACGTTTATTCGAAACTTTTATGATAACGGTCTTGTACAATTAATTGCTCCGTTCTTATTGCAAGATGAGAAAACAATTCGTGATTTATTACAAACGAAACGATTACTTGAGAAAGATATGATTCGAATTGTATGTAATTTACCGAAAGAAACGTTTTCTAAAGTACTAAGTAGATTACACCAAGTACTTGAAGGAAATGAAAGCTCAGTCCCAACGCTTCATCAAACGTTCTTTAAAACACTTATTGAACAAGTCGATAATTATTTACTATATCGCATTTGGATGATCGTAAATGATTACGTAGCAACTCTTTCTTGTAAAGTTTCAAGAGATTCTATCGATATGTATAGAAAGCTTTATGCTACTTTGGAAGAAAAACAAGAAAATGATGCACTAAAAATTTACGATGAATTAGTAGAGAATATACAGTTTCACTCGTAATGTATAAAATTTGTCGAAATGACCATGACACGTTATGACAAACATTCTACCGCGTAGCGGTTAAAGTTAAACGTAAAGAGTGAGGTTATTAGACAGATTGAGAAGATAAGGCTAACATCAAACTTTGGTGTTAGCCCCATTTTCTTCTTACGCTAACCTTAGCTCTCAACGAAGGGGGTCAAATTGTGCTAAGAGATTTATTCGTGAAAAAGAAAAAGTACGCTGCAATACCTTCAGAACAAGTACGAAAAGATGTACCAGATGGCGTTATGACAAAATGTCCGGAATGTAAAAAAATCATGTATACGAAAGAACTTCTAAAAAATTTAAAAGTATGTGTGAATTGTGGATATCATCATCCTATGAATGCATGGGAACGTCTTGATAGTATATTGGACGAAGGGTCATTCCGTGAGTATGACAAAGAAATGGTTTCATTAAATCCACTCGAGTTTCCAGGTTATGAAGAGAAACTAGAGAGCGATCGTAAGAAGACTGAATTGAACGAAGCGGTTGTAACTGGTGAAGGAACAATTGATGACATGCTTGTTGTTGTTGCAGTAATGGATTCTCGTTTTCGAATGGGGAGCATGGGCTCTGTAGTAGGAGAAAAAATCGCCCGTGCGGTTGAAAAGGCGTACGACTTACAAGTTCCATTTATTATCTTTACTGCTTCGGGTGGTGCCCGTATGCAAGAAGGTATATTAAGTTTAATGCAAATGGCAAAAACAAGCGTAGCTTTGAAAAAGCATAGTAATGCAGGAGGATTATTTATTTCTGTTATGACTCACCCAACGACGGGCGGGGTTTCAGCGAGTTTCGCTTCACTTGGTGATTATAATCTTGCAGAACCAGGTGCACTTATCGGATTTGCTGGTAGACGTGTAATTGAACAAACGGTGCGTGAGAAACTACCAGAAGATTTCCAAACGGCAGAATTCTTACTAGATCATGGTCAATTAGATGCGGTGGTGCATCGTGATGATATGAGAGAATCACTTCGCAAGATTTTAGAAGTTCATCAAGGAGGGGAAATGGCTGTATGGCAGAGCTAGAATTTGAAAAACCAGTTGTTGAGCTAAGAAATAAGATTCGTGAACTGAAAGACTATACGAAAAACAGCCAGATGGACTTCAGTGAGGAGATTCGTATTTTGGAAGAAAAGCTAGAAAATTTAGAGGAAGATATATACGGCAATCTGAAAGTATGGGACCGTGTTCAAATTGCTCGTCATGCAGAACGACCGACAACGCTCGATTATATTGAGCACTTATTTACTGATTTTTTCGAATGTCATGGAGATCGTCTATTTGGCGATGATGCAGCGATTGTCGGCGGCATTGCGAAATATAAAGGGATGCCTGTAACTGTAATTGGGCATCAGCGCGGAAAAGATACGAAAGAAAATATTCGCCGTAACTTTGGAATGCCTCATCCAGAAGGATATCGAAAAGCATTACGTTTAATGAAGCAGGCGGAAAAGTTCAATCGTCCTATTATTTGTTTTATTGATACGAAAGGAGCTTATCCTGGTAAAGCTGCTGAAGAACGTGGTCAAAGTGAAGCTATCGCCCGCAATTTATTTGAAATGGCAGGTTTAACGGTACCTGTTATTTGTATCGTTATCGGCGAAGGTGGTAGTGGTGGTGCGCTAGGCCTTGGAGTTGGAGATTACATTCATATGCTAGAAAATTCCACTTATTCTGTTATTACACCAGAGGGTGCAGCGGCAATTCTTTGGAAAGATGCAGGAAAAGCAAAGGAAGCTGCAGAGGCAATGAAAATTACAGCAGCAGATTTGAAAGAATTAGGTGTAATTGACGAAATTATTCCAGAAGCAAGAGGCGGAGCTCACCGTAATATTTTGAAACAGTCAGAAAATATAGACTTAATGATTCGAAAAACTTTTGAACAATTAAACGGAATTTCGAAAGATGAATTAATCGAAAAACGTTATGAAAAATATATGAAAATTGGGCAAGTTTCGTTTTCAAACGCTTCCATTTGGATAAAATAAGAAAAGCGTGCGTTCCACTTCGCGAATGCACGTTTTTATTATGAAAAGACACATCTTCTCCATTGTATTTTTATATTTTTTCGTGTTATTTTATTATAAGGCAAATAATCTTTATGAGGTGAGTACAAATGAAACGTATTGGTGTATTAACAAGTGGTGGAGATTCACCTGGTATGAATGCTGCCATTCGTGCAGTTGTTCGTAAAGCGATTTTCCATGATATTGAAGTATATGGTATTTACCATGGATACGCTGGATTAATTTCTGGTCACATTGAAAAATTAGAACTTGGTTCTGTTGGCGATATTATCCACCGCGGTGGTACAAAATTATATACAGCAAGATGTCCTGAGTTTAAAGATCCAGAAGTACGACTAAAAGGTATCGAGCAATTAAAGAAACACGGTATCGAAGGACTTGTTGTTATTGGTGGAGATGGTTCTTACCAAGGCGCTAAAAAATTAACTGAACAAGGATTCCCATGTGTTGGTGTACCAGGTACAATCGACAATGATATCCCTGGAACAGACTTCACAATTGGTTTCGATACAGCTTTAAACACTGTTATTGATGCAATTGATAAAATTCGTGACACAGCTACATCTCATGAACGTACATATGTTATCGAAGTAATGGGACGTCACGCTGGTGATATCGCATTATGGGCTGGTTTAGCTGATGGTGCGGAAACGATCTTAATTCCAGAAGAAGAGTATGACATGGATGATGTTATCGCTCGTCTGAAGCGTGGTAGTGAACGTGGTAAAAAACACAGTATTATCGTTGTAGCTGAAGGTGTTGGAAGTGCAATTGACATCGGTAAGCACATTGAAGAAGCAACAAACTTTGATACTCGTGTAACTGTATTAGGTCACGTACAACGTGGTGGATCACCAAGTGCACAAGACCGTGTATTAGCAAGTCGTCTTGGCGCAAGAGCAGTTGAATTATTAATTGCTGGTAAAGGCGGACGTTGTGTAGGTATTCAAGATAACAAACTTGTTGATCATGACATTATCGAAGCGTTAGCTCAAAAGCATACAATCGATAAAGACATGTATCAATTATCTAAAGAATTATCCATCTAATCGGCGTAATGTCAGATATTTGGGAACGGTTTCATAATTTTCGGAGGTGCAATATGCGTAAAACTAAAATTGTATGTACTATAGGTCCTGCTAGTGAAAGTATTGAAAAATTAGAGCAATTAATCGAAGCAGGTATGAACGTTGCTCGTTTAAACTTCTCTCATGGTAGCCATGAAGAGCACGGAGCTCGTATTAAAAACATTCGTGAAGCTTCAAAGAAAACTGGTAAAACAGTTGGTATCTTACTTGATACAAAAGGTCCAGAAATCCGTACTCACGACTTCGTAGACGGACAAGCTGAGCTTGTAACAGGTGCAGAAGTAGTTCTTTCTACTGAGCAAGTATTAGGTACTGCAGAGAAGTTCTCTGTATCTTATGCTGGTCTTTATGACGATGTAGACCCAGGTTCTCGTATTCTAATCGATGACGGTCTTATCGAACTAGAAGTAATCGAAAAAGCTGATGGAAACATCCGTACAAAAGTTCTTAACAGCGGAACTGTAAAAAATAAAAAAGGTGTTAACGTACCAAACGTAAGCATTAAGCTTCCTGGTATCACTGAAAAAGACGTAAAAGATATCATCTTCGGTATCGAGCAAAAAGTTGATTTCATTGCAGCTTCATTCGTACGTAAAGCGTCTGACGTATTAGAAATCCGTGAATTATTAGAAGAGCATAACGCTCAATACATCCAAATCGTACCAAAAATCGAAAACCAAGAAGGTATCGACAACATCGATTCAATCTTAGAAGTTTCTGACGGTTTAATGGTAGCTCGTGGTGACATGGGTGTAGAAATTCCACCAGAAGAAGTACCGTTAGTACAAAAACGTCTAATTAAAAAATGTAACGTGTTAGGTAAACCAGTTATTACTGCAACACAAATGTTAGATTCTATGCAACGTAACCCACGTCCAACTCGTGCGGAAGCAAGTGACGTAGCTAACGCAATCTTCGATGGTACAGATGCAATCATGCTTTCAGGTGAAACAGCTGCTGGACAATACCCAGTAGAAGCAGTAACAATGATGGCTAACATTGCGGTACGTGTTGAAAAATCATTACAATATGAAGATATGTTCAAAAAACGTATTAAAGAGTTCACTCCAACAATTACAGATGCAATTAGCCAATCTGTTGCACATACAGCACTTGCTCTTGATGTAGCTGCAATCGTAGCTCCAACAGAAAGTGGATATACTGCGAAAATGATCTCTAAATACCGTCCAAAATCTCCAATCGTAGCTGTAACATCTGACGAGCAAGTAGGACGTCGTCTTGCACTTGTTTGGGGTGTACAAGCATTTATGGCTGAGAAGCGCGCAGCTTCAACTGACGAAATGTTAGATACAGCAATTCAAACAGGTATGGATGCAGGTCTAATCGGACTTGGAGATACTGTAGTGATTACTGCTGGTGTTCCAGTTGCTGAAACTGGTACAACAAACTTAATGAAAATCCACGTTGTTGGTGAAGAAATTGCTAAAGGACAAGGAATCGGTCGTAAAGCTGCAAAAGGTAAAGTAGTTGTAGCAAAAACAGCTGCTGAAGCTGTAGCGAACGTAAATGAAGGTGATATCCTTGTTACAACAAGCACTGATAAAGATATGATTCCTGCAATCGAAAAAGCTGCAGCTTTAGTTGTAGAAGAAGGTGGCTTAACAAGCCATGCAGCTGTTGTAGGTGTATCAATCGGTATTCCTGTTATCGTTGGTGTAAACGGCGTAACAGCAACTTTAAAAAATGGCCAAGAAGTAACAGTTGATGCAGCACGCGGAATTGTTTATAATGGACATGCGGAAGTGCTATAAGTAATACGGAGAGAAGGATCGGAGTCCTTCTCTTTTTTTTTACACAAAAACGAGATAAAATTAGCTTGAAGCGCCTAGAATTGCTTTTAAAAGCTGTTTGTTATGGGTTTTAATATGAAAGGGTATCTATATTTCATATGATGTATATAGGCATTGTGAGGGCGTTAAAAGTGAGATGTGAGAGAGGTGTAGAACTATGAAGTGGTTACTATTCTTGTTTATTTTAATACCGGCGATTGAGATTACGGTCTTAATTGGATCAAGTCATGTAATAGGTTTATGGTCTACGTTCGCTATGATTGTATTTACAGGTGTTGTAGGTGTGTATTTGGCGAAAAGACAAGGGTTTAAAGTGCTTGGAGAGATTCAATCTAAGTTGAATAGAGGGGAAATGCCAGGTGAGGCGGTACTAGATGGTATTTTTGTATTTGTAGGAGGTATTCTCTTAGTGCTTCCTGGGTATGTGACAGATATGCTAGGGTTTATCTGCGTGATCCCTATTACGAGAGCTTTATTGAAGCCGCTTGTTATGAAGTGGATGGAATGGAAATTTAGAAAGAATTCTACTATTATTATTCAGAAATAGCACTTAGATTGTAGAAATCTAAGTGCTATTTTTTTGTCTTGTAAAAGGAGAGGAGCTTGCTGATTGAAGCTTTGTTTTACCGCGCTATTTGTGGGGTGGAATTTCTATCTCAAAGCTGGGCTGCTCGTAAGTGTCTGATGTGGGGCGAATGATGAGTGGGGATGAACAAAACGTTCGCTTATTATATTTGCTATATAATTTTTGTTTGAACTCTTGTGTGTACTTCGATTAAACTTGTGATTTTTTAGTGCTATTAATTTAGGTGAATAAGATGGAGGGAAACACTGCTAAATTAAAGTTTTGCTTTCTTATATAGAGGAACGATTGGTGTAAAAAATTCATATAAAAAGGCGGAGATTGTTAATTGAAGTCTTATTTTATGCTATTTTGTATATTTATTCATTTACATAAAAAGTAATAAATGTAAATGATAATTATAAAATAAATAGAATAAATATGTAAAAACACCACGGAATATGCGTTTTTCATGCAAAAAAACAAGAGAATTATCTTTTTTGAGTGCAATTCTCTTGTTTTATGTAATAAGTATGAAAAATAAGTACAAGGAATAATCAGTGGGAATTTCCCACTGATTACAGGTAAGTTTTTTGTTGTGTATGAATTAGAAACTATTATTTTGAAGGTGAACCTTTAATATATTTCCACAAGTCATGGAAGACATTAGCTTTGTGTAATGTATTAAGTAGTACTAAGGTGACTGGGCCGATGATTAATCCTAAAAAGCCAAAAAGTTTAAAGCCGACAAATAGAGCGACGAGTGTTGCTAATGGATCGAGACCGATGTTAGATGAAAGTACTTTCGGCTCCATAATTTGTCTTTGGACAATCACGACGATGTATAAAATGAGAAGACCAATGGCGAATGCGGTATCGCCAGTGAAAAATACGTATATAACCCATGGAACAAAGACTGCGCCTGTTCCTAAATATGGTAGTAAATCTACAACCCCTGTAATAATCGCGATAGTAATGGCGTATGGTACGCGTAATATTAAAAGCCCGATTAGTACAATGACAGTTGTCATAGATACGAGTGTAAGTTGTGCTTTCACAAAACCAAACAAAGCTTTTCTTAAGTCGACAAAAATAGTTTTTCCATAGCCATGTACACGATTCGGTAGCAATTTTCTTGCTTTCTGAGCAAGACGGTGCCAATCGTAACTAATGAAGAAAGTGGCTAATAAAATGAATACAAGGACAGTTAAAGTTGTTGGCAGTGCACTAATGAAATTCGTTAACCCGCTTATAATGGCGGTTAAAAGTTCTTTCATTTGTGTTGTCGCTTCTGTTCCTAAGTTTTGAATGTTTTGTGTAATTGTATAGCGCTGTGGTTCTCCAAGATGATTAAATTTAGAGATTAAATCATCGTAGAGAGGCATAATATGATTAAGTGCAAATTGCTGAGCGAATGTAACGATATCTGGAAACTTTACTGTAACAAGTTGTAGTAAGTATGTTGTGGCAGATATTGCTTCAGTCACAAGATATGTAACAAGTCCAACGATAGCTCCAAATACGAGAATTAAGCTAACGAGTACTGCTAGTGCGCGAGGAAATTGTAGTTTTTGATTAAGGAAATTGACGACAGGATTAATCAAATAAGCAAATGCAAAAGCGATAATAAAAGGATAGATAAGCCCTGACATGTATAGTAATACATAAAACCCAGCTACCGTTGCTACAATGACAAATATGAGTCGCAATATCATATATAGTAAGTTTCGGTTCAAAGATGTATACCTCCCATTCCAATTTGGATTATCCTAATTCGTTCAACTTATAACGAGTGTGCCCCACTGATTAAAGTTTCACTTTATGTTATAGTGGAATGATGGATTTTTCCTGCTTTTTCAGTATGTGAGTGACTGTGAAAGCTTGGTGTTGATGCTTCTACTATATGGTAAAAACTTCATTTTCTCTTCTTTTTATTTTACCTGTTTCTAATTAGAAAGGAAAGAAGAGACGCCTGTTTTTTAAAATGTATACACGCTTAAATTTTTATGGTGAAAGTCTCAATTTATCATTTTAAAATACATAAAAAATGAAGTGATTCATGTTGAATAGGCATCGATATATCATGTATAACGATAGGTTTAAAGGTATTTTTGTTTGGAAATGAGTTCATTATTTTCAGAAAGGAAGTGCAAACATGATTAGTCAGTCAACGTTATTTTTATTCATACTACTTATTATAGGACTTATTGCGAAAAACCAATCGCTTACTGTGGCTATTGGTGTGTTATTTTTATTGAAGTTTACGTTTTTAGGAGATAAGGTCTTTCCTTATTTACAAACGAAAGGAATTAACCTAGGTGTAACGGTCATTACAATAGCGGTGCTCGTACCGATTGCGACGGGGGAAATAGGTTTTAAACAACTTGGAGAAGCGGCAAAATCTTATTATGCGTGGATTGCTTTAGCTTCAGGTGTAGCGGTCGCTTTGTTAGCGAAAGGCGGCGTACAATTGTTGACAACGGATCCTCACATTACAACTGCGCTTGTTTTTGGGACAATTATAGCGGTTGCACTATTTAATGGGGTTGCTGTTGGTCCGTTAATTGGGGCTGGAATTGCCTATGCGGTTATGAGTATTATACAAATGTTCAAATAAGGAATTTTATAGTAATATAAAATTTTTGAATTCTTTCTGTTCACAAAAGTCAGATAATTGTTTATAATAGGATTAGAAACTTTGAAAAGTTACATAACAGCAGAGACTTTACACCAGATAAAATAAAAACAACATAAAACAATTTTATAATGATATTGTTTTATGTTGTTTTTATCATAAAACTCTTCGGAATGTATTTTCCTCACTAACTTGTTGTTTTGAGCGTGAGGATTCGGGGAGACATTCACGCTCATGCTTTCCATGTAAACAATGGACAATAAGAGGGGAACATCGCAACAAATTTGCATGATCGTGCATTTTGCTTGCCTAAAGAGTGAACGGGCGTTCATAATTCATAAGGGGAGCAAATAGATATAAGGAGCAAGGTTGGGAGAATTTTCAGGAAAAGGAGAGAATGTCATGACTGTTATTCGAGGTTTAGAAGGGGTAGTAGCAACAACATCATCTGTGAGCTCTATTATTGATGATACATTAACTTATGTTGGGTATAATATTGATGATTTAGCTGAGAATGCTACGTTTGAAGAAGTAGTGTACTTATTATGGCACCGCAAGCTTCCTAATGAAAAAGAACTAGCGGAATTTAATGAAATTGTATCAGAATACTATAAAGTTCCAGGTGAGATTTTAACATATTTGAAACAAGTAGATTTAAAAATTGCACATCCGATGTCTGTTTTACGAACTGCAATTTCCATGCTATCATTATACGATGAGAGCGCTGAAATTATGGACGAAAAGTCCAATTATTTGAAAGCGGTTAAATTACAGGCGCAAGTGGGAACTTTAGTTGCTGCTTACGCGAGAATCCGTAAAGGTTTAGATATTGTTGAGCCAAGAAAGGATTTATCATTAGCTGCAAACTTCTTGTACATGTTAAATGATCGCGAGCCAAATGAAGTTGAAATTGAAGCTTTTGATAAGGCGCTTGTACTTCATGCAGATCATGAGTTAAACGCTTCTACATTTACTGCACGTGTTTGCGTAGCTACACTTTCAGATGTATATTCTGGTATTACAGCAGCAATCGGTGCATTAAAAGGTCCTCTTCACGGTGGGGCAAATGAAAATGTAATGAAGATGTTAACTGAGATTGGTGAAGAAGAAAATGTAGAGTCATATATTCATAATGCTCTTCAAAATAAAGTGAAAATCATGGGCTTTGGCCACCGTGTGTATGAGCAGGGTGATCCACGTGCAAAACACTTACGTGAAATGTCTAAGAGATTATGCGTGCTTTTAGGAGAAGAGAAATGGTATAATATGTCTATCAAAATTGAAGACATTGTAACAAAAGAAAAAGGTCTTCCACCAAATGTTGATTTCTATTCAGCTTCTGTATACCATTGTTTAGGAATTGACCATGACTTATTTACACCTATTTTTGCAATTAGCCGTATGTCAGGCTGGTTAGCTCATATTCTAGAACAATATGAAAACAACCGTTTAATTCGTCCGCGTGCTGATTATAATGGACCAACGCATCAAGTGTATGTTCCAATTGCACAACGATAAGCGAATAACACTATTTTGATAGTGAAAATACGCTTTCAAAAGTCTGATTTTTTCGGAAAGATGTAATGATTAGAATATTTTAATTTGACTAACGGTTTGAACTGAGGGGTTATTCCCTCAGTTTCATACATATGAAATTTCAAACATGGGGGTTATCACATTGACGACAGGTGAAAAAATTACTGTAACTAATGGTGTTATGAATGTACCAAACAATCCGATTATTCCATTTATCGAGGGAGATGGAATTGGTCCTGATATTTGGGCAGCTGCATCTCGCGTACTAGAAGCAGCAGTTGAAAAAGCTTATGATGGTGAGAAGAAAATCGTTTGGAAAGAAGTGCTTGCAGGGGAAAAAGCATTCAACCAAACAGGCGAGTGGTTACCAGAAGAAACTTTAAACTTAATTCGTGAATATTTAATCGCGATTAAAGGTCCACTTACAACTCCAGTTGGCGGTGGTATTCGTTCTCTAAACGTAGCACTTCGTCAAGAATTAGATTTATATGTATGTCTACGTCCAGTTCGTTATTTTGAAGGTGTTCCTTCACCTGTAAAACGTCCGGAAGATACTGATATGGTTATTTTCCGTGAAAATACAGAAGACATTTATGCTGGAATTGAATATGCGCAAGGATCTCCAGAAGCAGAAAAAGTTCTTGCTTTCTTAAAAGAAGCAATGGGTGTTAATAAAATCCGCTTCCCAGAAACATCTGGTATTGGTATTAAGCCAATTTCAGAAGAAGGGACAAAGCGTCTTGTTCGTGCTGCAATTCAATATGCAATTAACGAAAAACGCTCTTCTGTTACATTAGTTCATAAAGGAAACATTATGAAATTTACAGAAGGTGCTTTCAAAAACTGGGGTTACGAAGTAGCGGAACAAGAATTCGGCGACAAAGTATTTACTTGGGCTGAATACGATCGTATCGTTGAAAAAGATGGTAAAGATGCAGCGAATAAAGCGATGGCAGATGCTGAAGTGGCTGGAAAAATCATCGTAAAAGATTCTATTGCAGACATCTTCTTACAACAAATTTTAACTCGTCCACGTGAGTTCGATGTTGTTGCAACAATGAACTTAAATGGTGACTATATCTCTGATGCACTTGCTGCACAAGTAGGTGGAATTGGTATTGCACCTGGTGCAAACATTAACTATGTGACTGGACATGCTATCTTTGAAGCTACACACGGTACAGCTCCAAAATATGCAGGTTTAGATAAAGTAAACCCATCTTCTGTTCTTCTTTCAGGTGTATTATTATTAGAACACTTAGGATGGAACGAAGCTGCGAAATTAGTAACTGCTTCTGTTGAGAAAACAATTGCTTCAAAAGTAGTAACTTATGATTTCGCACGCTTAATGGAAGGTGCAACAGAAGTGAAATGTTCTGAGTTCGCTAATGAACTTATTAAAAACATGGATGTAGCGATAATCAAAAACGCATAATTAAAGCGGGGGGGTAAATTATGACAATCAAACGCAAGAAGGTTTCAGTCATCGGTGCAGGATTTACAGGAGCAACAACGGCATTCTTATTAGCACAAAAAGAACTTGCAGATGTTGTATTAGTGGACATTCCACAACTGGAAAATCCAACAAAAGGGAAAGCGTTAGATATGTTAGAAGCGAGCCCAGTACAAGGTTTTGATGCTAACATTATTGGAACATCTGATTACGCAGATACTGCTGATTCTGACGTTGTCGTTATTACAGCAGGTATTGCACGTAAGCCTGGTATGAGCCGTGATGACTTAGTAGCAACAAACTCTAAAATTATGAAAAGTATTACGCGCGACATTGCAAAACATTCACCAAATGCAATTATTGTTGTGTTAACAAATCCAGTTGATGCAATGACATATTCTGTATTTAAAGAAGCAGGATTCCCGAAAGAGCGTGTAATCGGCCAATCGGGTGTATTAGATACAGCTCGTTTCCGTACATTCATCGCACAAGAATTAAATCTTTCTGTAAAAGACATTACAGGATTTGTTCTTGGCGGACACGGTGACGACATGGTACCTCTTGTGCGTTATTCTTATGCAGGCGGTATTCCGTTAGAAACGTTAATTCCAAAAGAGCGTTTAGAAGCAATCGTAGAACGTACACGTAAAGGTGGCGGTGAGATTGTAGGCTTATTAGGAAACGGTAGTGCATATTACGCACCAGCAGCTTCTTTAGTTGAAATGACAGAAGCAATCTTAAAAGATCAACGCCGTATATTACCAGCTATTGCGTACCTTGAAGGTGAGTATGGTTATAGTGACCTTTACTTAGGGGTACCAGTAATTCTAGGTGGTAACGGAATTGAAAAAATTATTGAATTAGAACTTCTTGCAGATGAAAAAGAAGCGTTAGATCGCTCTGTAGAATCTGTACGTAATGTAATGAAAGTTCTTGTTTAATAATTGAATAGTAGTGAAAAAGATTCGGGATTCCGAATCTTTTTCTACTATTTACCGAATTGTTTTTTTGAAATAATATGAAAACGCTATCATTTGTAATATCCTATAATGAAACTGTAGATTTATACTATACATTGCCCTCATCATAGTAAATTTCGGATAAGGTATCGCTTTTAGTAGGATAATAAGGTGAAAAAATCGGAGGGGGTTGTAACATGTTAAAGAAAAAAGTTCAAATTGGTCGTAAAATGGATGAAATTACAGTAGGAGAGAAATTATCTATCACTGAAAAAATTGAGGATAAAGATTTGTTATTGTACTTAGGGTTAACGAATGATGCCAATCCATTATATATTCAGCATGATTACGCATCCCAAACTCCGTATGAAAAGCCGATTGTACCAAGCATTATGCTAACGGGAATGATTACAACGGCGGTTACGAAATATTTACCGGGTCCAGGAAGTCATATTACGAGAAAGGACCTTACATTCGTGAAACATGTTCACCATTATGAAACGTTACAAATCCACTTTGAAGTTGTGGCTGTTTCTGAGGAGGAACATACAATTGATATGCTTGTATCTGCTCATGATGAAAAAGGAGAAACTGTTGTGAAAGGTTCATTAACAGTAACGCCACCTTTTAAATCTGTTTCTATTATGGAAAAAGCATTAGATAATTTTTAAAAGATGAAAATATGAATAGCGCTAGCATACCTTTCATAAGGATGCTAGCGCTATTTTTAGTTGAAGAACCCTTCTTTGAACCCTTCAGCAAATTCTGAGCACCCCGTTTTAATCGTATCCCAGCTCGGAGCGTTAAAAGCAAGGATACATGTGACTGCTAAAGATAGAATGGATAGTATTAGTCGCATAATAGACCTCCGTATATTATTAATTTATATATTAAGATTAATAATATAATCATCGGTAATTGAAGTCAATTAAAGGAGTGGTTTTTTAGGTAAGGTGGAAAAGAGAAGACGTGATCTTTGAAACGGTAAGAGAAGCTGAAGTGTGAGCAGACCGGGTTGCGAATGGAATGTACGGGAGAGTATTTGATAGATATGAAACACCAGATTATAAAATAGCGTATGCTCTTTCGTTTTTCCTAGCATAAAATTAAGATTTTATAGTTCATACGGAAGTGAGCTTTAAAGAAGAGAGAGCAATCTATAAAGTTTGGCAAAATCCTGTGTAGTTGCAGGTGAATTGTAATTACTTCTATTTTCTCAATTCTACACAAACGATCTCCATGAATAGACAATTATATTGAGAGGGACCTTGTTTTCTAGTATGATGAGAATAACGGGGAAAATACTAGGATGAAGAAGGTTTCAAGTCTATAACTTGGAGGAAAAGAATGAACAATCGTATTTTAGTAGTTGATGATGAGGAATTTATCTTAACTTTAATCGAATTTAATTTACAACAAGCTGGGTTTGAAGTTATAACAGCGATGGATGGAGAAATGGCGCTTCAAAAAGCGACAACAGAACGCCCAGATTTAATTATATTAGATTTAATGCTTCCGAAAATGGATGGTATGGAAGTGTGTAAAGAATTACGATTGCAGCGCGTTATGACGCCGATTTTAATGTTAACGGCAAAAGATGATGAGTTTGATAAGGTGCTAGGCCTTGAACTTGGGGCGGATGATTATATGACAAAGCCATTTAGTCCAAGAGAAGTTGTTGCTCGTGTGAAGGCGATTTTGCGTCGTACGAAATTACAACAAGAAGAACAAGTTGCAGAAGCGCCAGATGAAGATAGCATCACAATTGCAGAACTTAAAATTTTACCGGAATTTTATGAGGCTTATTTCCAAGGAAGAAAGCTTGAATTAACACCAAAAGAATTTGAACTACTTGTGTATCTTGCGAAAAATAAAAGTCGCGTGTTGACACGTGATCAATTACTAAGTGCTGTATGGAATTACGATTTTGCTGGTGATACACGAATTGTTGATGTTCATATTAGCCATTTGCGCGATAAAATTGAACAAAATACGAAAAAACCGACGTACATTAAAACGATACGTGGTTTAGGATATAAATTAGAGGAGCCAAAAGGGAATGAATAAATTTCGTTCCAGGCTTCTTTTTACATTTGTTTCTCTTATTGTATTTATTTTAGTTGGACTAGGTTTATTACTAGAAACTGTGTTTGAAAACTACTATATAGATCATGCTAAAGAGAGAATGGTAAAAGAGACAGAGTATGTTGCGACGTTAGCAGAAGAGCAAGGTTTTGATAATGTCTTAAAAAACCCATACGTATTTGAAAAGTTAGAAGAAAAAATACCAGCTTCTATCGTATTTTTGGATGAAAAAAAGAAAGTTCAATATAGAAAAGGACAAGAATTGGCATTTAGTCCAGAGACGATTAAAGAACTTTCTTCGGAAGTGGCAAAACAACGAAGTAAAGTGATTACGAAAGAAACGGATCGAAAGAATGAATTTTATCATGCGGTGTTCGTTCAAGATGTAGAAGGAAAACAAGGATACATTTTGGTGAAAAGTATAATTGATCCTTTAAGAGACGTACATCAAAAAACGTGGGGATTATTAATTATCGGATTTGTCATTGCTTGTCTCGTAGTTGTATTTTTAGGTATGAAAATTACAGGGCAATATATTAGGCCAATTGAATCGGTTACGAAAGTTGCAATTGAATTGGCAAAGGGCAATTATAAAGCACGTGCATACGAAAGTCATTCGGATGAAACAGGGATGCTGAGTAAAGCGATTAATATTTTAGCTCGAAATTTACAAGAGATGACACTTGAACAAGAAATGCAGCAAGATCGTCTGCATACGTTAATTGAAAATATGGGAAGCGGAATGATTTTAATTGATAGCCGAGGATATATAAACCTTGTAAACCGCTCTTATAAGGAAACTTTCCACGTAACAGATGAAGAATATTTAGATCGCTTATATTATGAATCGTTTCATCATACAGAAATTATTGAGCTTGTAGAAGAAATCTTTATGACAGAAGTGAAAGTGCGTAAACAAATGTTATTGCCACTTGGAATTGAACGGAAGCATTTCGAAGTATATGGAGCGCCGATTATCGGGACAAACCATGAATGGAAAGGGATTGTTCTCGTATTCCATGACATAACAGAGTTAAAGAAATTAGAACAAATGAGAAAAGACTTTTTAGCGAATGTTTCTCATGAATTAAAGACACCGATTACTTCTATTAAAGGTTTTTCAGAAACACTCTTAGACGGAGCGATGGATAATAAAAAATTCTGCGAACATTTCTTGCACATTATTTTAAAAGAAAGTGAGCGCATGCAAGGATTAATTGAAGATTTATTAGATTTGTCGAAGATCGAACAACAAGGATTTAAATTAAATATGGGAACCGTTGATATGAAGGGGCTGCTTGAAGATATTCATATGGTACTTGATAATAAAGCAGGAGAAAAAGAAATCTCTTTACAAGTTAATGTATTAAAACGTGCCTCTGTTATTGGAGATCCAAGTCGTTTGAAACAAATCTTTATTAATTTAATTAATAACGCAATCGTATATACACCGGCTGGAGGCGTTGTTTCAGTAGAGTTAGCGGAAGATAAATATAATGCTTATATAAAAGTATCGGATACTGGAATTGGTATTAGTAAAGAGGAAATTCCGCGTATTTTTGAACGTTTCTACCGGGTGGATAAAGCAAGAAGTAGAAATACTGGTGGTACCGGCCTTGGATTGTCGATCGTAAAGCATTTAGTTGAGGCGCATCAAGGTACGATTACAGTAGATAGTGAAGTTGGAGAAGGGACAACGTTTACAGTTGTTTTACCGAAATCAGCAACTGAAAAATAGGATGAAGGATGTTTACAATATATTAACAATGGCTTAATTAAATATTAATAAAGCTCTGTTAATATAATACATGAAAACCCCTTCATCCAAGGAGTAATTTTGGACGAGAATAGTTAAGCTGTTCTCGTCACTTCCCTTTATGCCAATATAAGTCTGTTTTATATATGAAAGAAAATAGCCGTTATTTTTCTTCTCTCTATTAGTCATGTTAATATAGAGAGAGGAAAGGAACGGTTTTTTTCTGTGAAAAAAATCATTTCAAATTTGTATGGGGAGGTTTCAATTTTGGAAAAAAAGGTCGTATTAGTAGATGGTAATAATATCGCGTATCGTGCTTTCTTTGCACTACCGCTTTTAAATAACGACAAAGGTATACATACGAACGCAATTTACGGTTTTACAATGATGTTAATGAGAATATTAGAGGAAGAAAAGCCAACTCATATGTTAGTGGCGTTTGATGCAGGCAAAACAACGTTCCGTCATAAAACGTATAGTGAGTATAAAGGAGGACGTCAAAAGACTCCACCTGAATTATCAGAGCAGTTCCCGTTTATTCGTGAGATGCTGGATGCGTTCAATGTACCGCGTTATGAATTAGAAAATTATGAAGCGGATGACATCATGGGAACGTTAGCGAAAGAAGCGAGTGAGCAAGGGGCAAGTGTAAAAGTTATTTCAGGAGATAAAGATTTACTTCAACTTGTTTCTGATAACACGCTTGTATGTATTCCGCGAAAAGGGATTACAGAAGTGGATGAATATACGAAAGAAGCTTTATTTGAAAAATACAGCTTATCACCAAAGCAAATTATCGATATGAAAGGTTTAATGGGAGACCAGTCAGATAATATACCGGGTGTACCAGGAGTTGGTGAAAAAACGGCAATTAAATTGTTAACACAGTTTGGAACGGTTGAAGCGGTGTATGAAAATATAGATCAAGTAAGTGGGAAGAAATTAAAAGAAAAACTGGAAGAAAATAAAGAACAAGCTCTTATGAGTAAGGATCTTGCAACTATTATTACAGATGCGCCGATTACAGTTCATGTGGATGATATGGCGTATAAAGGATATGAAGCAAGTGATGTCATTCCAATGTTCGAGAGTTTAGGATTTACATCTCTTTTAAATAAATTAGGCGTTACGCCAGAAGAAACAGCTCCAGCTGAATTAGATGATATTACATTTGATATTGTGGAAGAAGTTACAGAAGAAATGCTTCAGCAAGATAGTGCGCTTATCGTTGAAGTACAAGAAGATAACTATCATAAAGCAGACATTCAAGGTTTCGGTATTCAAAATGAAAATGGATGTTACTTTATTCAGACAGACATTGCTCTTAAGTCAGATGCTTTTAAAGAGTGGCTTGCAGATGGAGAGATGAGAAAGCATACATTTGATGCGAAGCGTGCAATCGTTGCACTGAAATGGAATGGGATAGATATGCAAGGGATTGACTTTGATCTATTAATCGCTGCTTATTTACTTGACCCGGCTGATACAGATAAAGATTTCCGTACTGTAGCGAAAATGAAAGAAACGCATGCTGTGAAATCAGATGAAGAAGTTTACGGAAAAGGTGCGAAACGTGCTGTTCCAGAGTTAAAGGTAGTCGCGGAGCATGTGGCTCGTAAAGTGCATGTATTATATGATGTAAAGCAAACATTCGTTGAAGAGTTAAAGAAGAATGAGCAATATGAACTGTTTACAGAGTTAGAATTGCCGCTTGCACGTGTATTAGCTGATATGGAAGTAAAGGGTGTAAAAGTTGATACAGAGCGTCTTCGTAATATGGGAGAAGAACTTGCGGGTAGATTAAAGGAAATGGAACAGGAAATCTATAAGCTTGCGGGAACAGAGTTTAATATTAATTCACCGAAGCAGCTTGGTGTGATTCTGTTTGAGAATTTAAACTTACCGGTTATTAAGAAGACGAAAACAGGTTATTCTACGTCAGCTGATGTACTAGACAAGCTTATGAATCACCATGAAATTATTCCAAACATTTTACATTACCGTCAATTAGGGAAACTCAATTCAACTTATATTGAAGGTTTATTAAAAGTTGTACATGAAGATTCATCTAAAATTCATACTCGCTTCAATCAAGTATTAACGCAAACAGGTCGATTAAGTTCAACGGATCCAAACTTGCAAAATATCCCGATTCGATTAGAAGAAGGAAGAAAGATTCGTCAGGCATTCGTTCCATCAGAAGAAGGATGGATTATGTATGCGGCTGATTATTCACAAATCGAACTACGTGTATTAGCTCATATTGCAAATGATAAAGGGCTAGTTGAAGCGTTCCAACATGACATGGATATTCATACGAAAACAGCTATGGATGTATTTGGCGTTGAAAAAGATGAAGTAACTTCAAATATGAGACGACAAGCGAAAGCTGTTAACTTCGGAATTGTGTATGGTATTAGTGATTATGGTCTTTCACAAAACTTAGGAATTACAAGAAAAGCAGCAGCGGAATTTATTGAAAAGTATTTAGAAAGTTTCCCTGGTGTACAAGAATACATGGATGACATCGTAAAAGATGCGAAGCAAAAAGGATATGTGGCTACCTTATTAAATCGTCGCCGTTACATTCCGGAAATTACGAGTCGTAATTTTAACTTGCGTAGCTTTGCTGAGCGTACAGCTATGAATACACCAATTCAAGGTACTGCAGCAGATATTATAAAAAAAGCGATGATTATTATGGCAGATCGTTTAGAAGAAGAAGGATTACAAGCTCGTCTTCTATTGCAAGTACACGATGAATTAATATTTGAGGCACCAAAAGAAGAAATTGAAAAATTAGAGCAGCTTGTACCAGAAGTAATGGAGCATGCAATTGAACTTGCAGTTCCGCTGAAAGTTGATTATTCTTACGGTCCAACTTGGTACGACGCAAAATAAGGAAGTGATGAAATGCCTGAATTACCAGAGGTTGAAAACGTCAGACGGACACTTGAAAATCTTGTAACAGGAAAAACGATTGAAGATGTTATTGTTACTTATCCAAAAATAGTGAAACGACCGGATGATGCAGAAATCTTTAAAGAAATGCTAAAAGGCGAGAAGATTGAAAATATAAAGCGAAGAGGAAAGTTTTTGCTTTTATATGTAACGAATTATGTCATTGTTTCACATTTGCGTATGGAAGGTAAGTTTTTATTACATCAAGAGGATGAGCCGATTGATAAACATACGCACGTCCGTTTCTTATTTACAGATGGAACGGAATTACATTATAAAGATGTGAGAAAGTTTGGTACGATGCATCTCTTTAAGAAAGGTGAAGAAATGAACCAAATGCCTCTTGCTGACTTAGGTCCGGAGCCATTTGATGCTGAAATGACACCGCAGTATTTACAAGAAAGGTTACAAAAGACAAATCGTAAAATAAAAGTTGTGCTACTGGACCAGCGTCTTTTAGTAGGGCTTGGAAATATATATGTAGATGAAGTTTTATTCCGTTCTCAAATTCATCCAGAACGAGAAGCTTCGTCTTTAACAGTAGAAGAAATTGAGCGAATTTATGAGGCTACCGTTACAACGCTAGGCGAAGCAGTAAAGCGTGGCGGAAGTACAATTCGGACGTATATCAACTCACAAGGGCAAATTGGTTCGTTCCAAGAACTCCTAAATGTATATGGGAAAAAAGGAGAGCCGTGCGTAACTTGTGGCACGATATTAGAAAAAACAGTTGTTGGCGGGCGAGGAACGCATTACTGCCCAATTTGTCAGCCTAGAATATAGAAAAGAGATAACATCGGATAGGCATTTGTCATATACATACAGCAGAGCTATGTATAAGGGAGGAGCTTACCGATGTACCTTTATTTATCTCTTATTTTATTAGCTTTTACATTAAGCTTAGATAGCTGTAGTGTAGGGCTAACATATGGTTTAAGAAGCGTAAGAATTCCACTAAGATCAATTATAATTATCGGAATGTGTTCAGCGGCTGTTATGCTTGTTTCAATGGGAATTGGACATATGATCGCGAAAGTATTTTCACCTGTTATCGCAACGCGTATCGGTGGGCTTGTTCTTATTGGAATAGGGATTTGGGTATTATATCAATTTTTTCGAAGTGAGAAAAAAGAAGAACCGAAGCAAGAGGAGAAGGTCTGGAAATTAGAGATTGCCTCGCTTGGGTTAGTAATTCAAATTTTACGGAAACCGACTGTAGCAGATTTCGATAAATCAGGCACCATTTCTGCAGGAGAAGCATTGCTTCTTGGTATCGCTCTTTCTGTAGATTCATTCGGTGCTGGAATTGGTGCGTCTTTATTAGGGTATGCACCTGCTATGATGGCGATATTAGTTGCAATTATGAGTTCCTTGTTTTTATTTATTGGAATGAAACTTGGAACGGTTTTATCGAATATGAAGTGGTTACAAAAATTTACATTCCTGCCTGGAGTATTACTCATTATTATTGGAATTTGGAAAATGTAAGTATGGGCGTGGAACATTAGTTTCGCGCCTTTTATTATGAGGAGGATTATATGATGACAGTAGTAATTGGATTAACAGGAGGCATTGCAAGCGGAAAAAGTACAGTATCTCAAATGTTTCGTGAACTGAGCATACCAGTTATTGATGCAGATATTATTGCACGAGAAGTTGTAGAGCGAGGAAAACCAGCATATAACAAAATAATAGAAGTATTTGGAACGGAAGTATTACAAGAAGATGGAGAACTAGATCGTCCAAAACTAGGAAGTGTCGTTTTCTATAATGAAGAAAAACGATTGCAGTTAAATAAAATTGTTCATCCTGCAGTGCGTGAGGAAATGAATAGGCAAAAGGAAATGTACATAAAAGAAGGTATGCAAGCGGTTGTGTTAGATATTCCTCTCTTATTTGAAAGCAAATTAACAAGTCTCGTTGACCGCGTTTTAGTTGTAGCGGTTAAGCCGCATACGCAATTAGAGCGTTTAATGAAACGAAATAACTTTTCAGAAGAAGAAGCAACAGCTCGTATTCAATCTCAAATGTCGTTAGAAGAAAAAGTGAAAAATGCAGATGAAGTGATAAATAATGATGGCACAATTATGGAAACGAAAACACAATTGCAGGTAATTTTAAAGAAGTGGAACATTATTGACTAAAAAATTGTGAAATTAATGAAAATGCTTAGTGACATATCTCCTTTTTGTGTTATACTATTATTGGGATTGGAGATAAATAGTATAACGCATTCAAGGGGGATAACATATTATGACTCGTGTGGCAATTAATGGATTTGGACGTATTGGGAGAATGGTATTTCGTCAAGCAATAAAAGAAAGCGCATTCGAAATTGTAGCAATCAATGCAAGCTATCCATCTGAAACGTTAGCACACTTAATTAAATATGATACAGTTCATGGCAAGTTTGACGGAACAGTAGAAGCATTTGAAGATCACTTATTAGTTGATGGAAAAATGATTCGCCTTTTAAACAACCGCGATCCAAAGGAATTGCCTTGGACAGATTTAGGTGTTGAAGTTGTAATTGAAGCAACTGGTAAATTTAATTCAAAAGAAAAAGCAATTCTTCACGTTGAAGCTGGAGCGAAAAAAGTTATTTTAACAGCGCCTGGTAAAAATGAAGATGTAACAATTGTAGTTGGTGTGAACGAAGACCAATTAGATATTACAAAACATACTGTTATTTCAAATGCATCTTGTACAACAAATTGTTTAGCGCCTGTTGTGAAGGTGTTAGATGAGCAGTTTGGAATTGAAAACGGTTTAATGACGACAGTTCACGCTTATACAAATGACCAAAAAAATATTGATAACCCACATAAAGATTTAAGAAGAGCACGTGCTTGCGGACAATCAATCATTCCGACAACGACAGGTGCTGCGAAAGCGCTAGCAAAAGTTCTTCCACATTTAAACGGAAAACTTCATGGTATGGCACTTCGTGTACCAACACCAAACGTGTCTCTTGTTGATTTAGTAGTAGATGTAAAACGCGATGTGACAGTTGAAGCTATTAACGATGCATTCAAAACTGTTGCAAACGGTGCGTTAAAAGGTATTGTAGAATTCAGCGAAGAGCCTTTAGTATCTATTGACTTTAATACAAATACACACTCAGCTATCATTGATGGTTTATCTACAATGGTAATGGGTGATCGTAAAGTGAAAGTGCTTGCTTGGTATGATAACGAGTGGGGCTACTCTCGTCGTGTTGTAGATCTTGTAACGTTAGTTGTTGACGAATTAGCGAAGCAAGAAAATGTGCAACATATTTAAGTGAATAAGGGAGAGGGCAAGTGGAATATTTGCCCTCTTTTTTTTATTTTTTTCTGAAAAGGAAAAAAATTATAGGAGTATATTTTTGAAAGTGGACATACCACGAAACGTTGGGGTTACTGTATTTGTGAATCATTTCTTTTTTTTAGGGAAAAGTAAAGAGGAAAATATGACAGAAAATCGAAAAAACTGTTGTTGCAAAATGAAAATAAACAAAGTATACTAACACTCGTAAACTTAAGAGCTGAGGTACGTAGTCACTACTTAAAGGGTTAGGACCTCTCTGGACTAACTTTCCCCCGTGGTAGTGGAGCAAGCCAAATTGCAAATTAGTTTTCAATTCGAACAGTTAGAATAAATTTACAAGGGGGAACTGTAGAATGGATACTATGGATACGATGGGTCGTCACGTGATCGCTGAACTTTGGGATTGCGATTTCGACAAGCTTAATGACATGCCGTATATTGAACAATTATTTGTGGATGCAGCACTAAGAGCTGGTGCTGAAGTGCGTGAGGTTGCTTTCCATAAATTTGCACCACAAGGTGTAAGTGGAGTAGTAATTATCTCGGAATCACATTTAACAATTCATAGCTTTCCGGAGCACGGTTACGCGAGTATTGATGTTTATACTTGTGGGGATCGTATTGATCCAAATGTTGCTGCAGAATATATTGCAGAAGGTTTAAACGCGAAAACGCGTGAGAGCATCGAGCTTCCTCGAGGCACTGGTAGCTTCGAAATTAAGCAGAGAGAAACAAAAGCTCTTTAAAAAAGAACATAATTGATTTAAAATGTAAAGAGGTGTATAATGCACCTCTTTTTTAGTTTATAAAAAAGAGAAAATATAACGTACTCGTTAGTTGAATAAATTGGACTCTTGCAAATGAGGTAGTGCCCTATATACCATCTTATTTTTAAGGATGAGATGATAAAGTTATGCGCTGGAACTTAAAGTGGTAAGAGAGTTAGAATGAGTTATATAATATTGTATATATATTTTAGGTGAAGTGAGTAGAGAAAAATAAAGAGTATAGTGTAAAGGAGTGAATGAATTGCGTTGTCCATCCTGTTCTCATAATGGTACAAGAGTGTTAGATTCGCGTCCGGTAGACGAGGGGCGCTCTATTCGAAGAAGGAGAGAGTGTGAAAGCTGCTTAAGTCGCTTTACGACCTTTGAAAGGGTAGAAGAGTCACCTCTTATCGTTGTAAAAAAAGAAGGCACACGAGAAGAGTTTAATAAAGAAAAGATTTTACGCGGTTTAATTAAAGCGTGTGAAAAAAGACCAGTATCTTTAAGACAATTAGAAGAAGTAACACAAAGCGTGGAACGTGAACTGCGTAATTTAGGTATATCAGAAGTGAAAAGTGATATGATTGGTGAAATTGTTATGGAAGAACTTCGCGATATTGATGATGTTGCTTACGTACGTTTTGCTTCTGTATATCGTCAATTTAAAGATTTAAATGTATTTATTGAAGAATTAAAAGATATACTGCAAAAAGAAAGAGAGTAGAAGTTGTATTTTATTCTCTTTACATACCGTAAGTAATAGGATAAGAGAGCTAGAAGCGCAAGCTAATAGCTCTTTTTCACTAAGAATTTATATAATGAAGATAGAACGAATGAAGTAGAGGATAGATTGGATGAGAGAAAGGAAAAGCAAGAATGGAAAAACAGTCATGGATGGAGCTATTGCCGATTGATCGTTATAAAGTAAGTGCGAAAGGACTACTGCACAATTACGACCGAAAAGTGTTAACGATGTTGTATCAGCCGTTAATAGGTAGTAGAGCTTTTAGCTTATACATGACACTATGGGGAGAGCTTGAGCAAGATCGTGTATTTGGAAAAGAGAATACGCATCATTCCCTTATGGTGACTATGCAAATGCAACTTCCTGAAGTATATGAGGAACGAGTAAAGTTAGAGGCAATTGGGCTTTTGAAGGTATATATTAAGAAAGAAAAAGATATTCGAATGTTCATATATGAGTTGCAACCACCTTTATCTCCGAAGCAGTTTTTTGATGATATTGTTTTAAGTATCTTTTTATACAATCGATTGAGCAGGACAAAATATAATCAAGTAAAGCAATATTTCTTAGAAGAAGAATTTGATTTTGCTTCTTATGAAAATGTTACGCGTTCTTTCAATGATGTGTTTGGTTCGTTTAATCCAGGACAGCTTGAGCATGCGCAAGAAGACCTTCGTATTCCAAAAACGACAACTATGCCAAGTAACGAGAAGGGAGACGCTCCGAAAGTTTGGAATGATTTCTTTGATTTCTCTTTATTTGTAGATGGATTGTCCGCTCTTGTTCCTAAAAAGGCGATTACAGATCAAGTGAGAGACTGCGTTATAACACTTGCTTACGTGTATGGTGTAGATGTGTTATCGATGCAAAATATCGTTCTTGGTGCAGTGACAGAGATGCAAACAATTGATATGGAAAGGCTTAGAAAAGGAGCGCGCGATTGGTATCAATTTGAAAATGGTCAAGCATTACCGGTATTAAGTGAAAGAGTACAGCCTCATGCTGCACGTACGATGAAAGAGAAAGAGCCTTCATCGCAAGAGGAGATGCTAATAAAGCAGCTAGAGGAAATCTCACCAAAACAACTATTGAAAGAGATTTCTGGTGGTGCAGAGGCAACGAAAGCGGACTTGCAGATCGTTGAAGATGTCATGATTAATCAAAAATTGACACCAGGAGTTGTGAATGTACTTATTTATTACGTTATGCTACGCTCAGATATGAAACTTGCGAAAACGTATGTCGAGAAGATTGCTGGGCATTGGGCACGTAAAAAGGTCGGTACAGTAGCGGACGCGATGGCGTTAGCGAAAGAAGAGAACCGTCAATATCAAGAGTGGGCTGAGACGAAGAAAAAAGGCCGTACGGCGAAGAAAACGGTGCGGAAAGAAATGGTGCCAGATTGGCTTAAGGAAGAAGAGCCGAAAGAACAAGAGAAAGAAACAGTGAAGAAAGATGTAAGTGTAGAAAAAGATGCAAGTATGCTAGAAGATGAACGAAAACGACTAGAAGAAGTGTTAAAAAAATATAAGCGTGATTAATAGAAGAGAATGAACGCTCTTTGAGGTGAGAAAATGGAGCATATTCAAAATTCATTTGCAAAATTAATGGAAAATGAAAACTTTAAAAATAGATATGAAGTATTAAAGGCAGAAGTAATGGCGCATCCGCGTGTGAAAGAATTTATAGATGAACATAAGGGTGAAGTAACGACTTCTATGATTGAGCGCAGTCTTGTGAAGTTATATGAATATATTGGACAAAGTGTAGGTTGCGTGGATTGTCCGGATTTAGGCTCATGTAAAAATATGCTACAAGGGTACGAGCCAAAGCTTGTTATTCAAGGGAAGATGATTGATATTCAATACGATCGCTGCGTTAGAAAAGTAGCGCATGACGAGAGAAAGAAATATGAAAAACTTGTTCAAAGTGTATATATGCCAACGGATATTTTACAGGCAACTATGGAAAACTTAGATCCTTCTGATTTAAATGCACGTATCGATGCGATTGGTGCAGCGAATGAATTTTTAAGTACATATGAACCAGGTAAAAAAGCACAAGGTTTATATTTGTACGGTAAATTTGGTGTAGGAAAAACGTATTTGTTAGGAGCAATAGCGAACGAGCTTGCTCGAAAGAAAATAAGTTCGATGCTCGTATACTTCCCGGAATTTTTACGTGAAATTAAAAGTTCAATTCAAGATAATTCGATTGGTGAGAAGATTGATGCGGTTAAACGCGTACAAGTTTTAATGTTAGATGATATCGGGGCAGAAGCGATGTCAAGCTTTGTCCGTGACGATGTACTCGGTGCAATCTTACAATTCCGTATGTTAGAAAACTTACCGACGTTCTTTACGTCTAATTTTGATTTTAAACAACTGGAACACCATTTAACGTATACGCAGCGTGGCGAGGCTGAAGAAATGAAGGCAGCACGTATTATGGAACGAATTAAATATTTAGCGAAACCAATTCCGATTGGTGGGAAAAACCGTCGTCATAAGTAAAAGAGCAAGCTGAGAAGCTTGCTCTTTTGTATTATAGTGATATTTTCTTTTCAAATATGAGGTCGAAATATTCAGGTTGTCCAGAACTGCCAATCGTAGGGGCAACAATCTGTACGAACCTCCAGCCATTTCTAGCATGTTCTTGAATAATTTCTTGGTAGTCTTCAGCTGGTTTTGAGCGAGTGAACCCCCAATGTAATTCGACTTTTACGAATTTATATTCAAACATTCTGATACCTCATTTTATTGATAAGTAAAGTATACAATAAAAATTCATAGTAGCTTGTATCATTTTTTTCTCCCTCCCTTAATATATATAAAATTAGCAAGCCATATTGAGTGGATTTTCTAACGATAGGAAATGTAATTCTACTAAGAGTGAACTTCACGCGGAACGGACTCTTATAGGATTTGTAACGTATAGATACAGTCCTTTAGAGCGGGGATAAAAGGGGGGACAAAAGTGATTGAAATTTGCTTCGAAGAAAAAAATGATGCTATGCACGTATATAGACAATTGCTGAAAAGAGCGGAAGTATTATATAAGGAAACGAGTGTGTATTTACAGGAACAAAAAGTGGTGATTCACATACCAGTACGTGAATCGAATTATATTGAAAAGATCTTATTGCCAGTAATGGTGTATTTCATTGTGAATGTGAAACAAAATGAGTGGATTTATACGATTTTAAAAGAAAAGTTTTTTTATGAAGAACAAGAAGAGTGTCATCAAATATTGCATATGGCACATGAGATTTTAAAGGGAAGAAGAAAAGGTGTAGCTCAGGATTTAACGCGTAACGCATTTGAGTCATATATTAAGTCTTCTTTAAATAATTGGCTTTGTGATCCGCTCTCATTCTCGTTTTCATCATATATCCGTTTTCGTCTTCGTACATATAGGGAAATGGTGGCTAAACTTGCGGAAGTGGCAATTGATGAATATAAGATGGAGCAAGAATACCAAATGTTCATTGAGACGCTTCGGCAACAAGTAAGTAGCCGTAAATCACGTTTGTCTTGCATGCATCTTATTTTTGATGAAAGCTTTATCTTTTATGATGATAAAGGTAGACGTTTAAAACAGGAGAAGTTGGTCCAATATATAGATGAGGAATTATTAAAGCAAAATGATGTATATATTGATACGAAAGTAATTGCGCCGCTTCTTTCTATTTCGCCCAAAAAGATTTATTTATATACGAAAGAACAAGACCATAATATGATAATTACTTTGCGAAATGTGTTCCAAGAACGGGTCCAATTACATGGATTACATGATTTTGAGCGCAATGTGAAAAATTTAAAAAATAAAGGTAACGCCCTTGATTTTCTAAGTTTTTGAGCATATAATTACCTACATAAATGAAATATATTGAAATGTCATGATGAGGACATGAGTAGTTTTCTACGATTTTCAGAGAGGGAAGCCTTAGGGTGTGAGCTTCCTAGTACGGGATTATTACTTACCACCTCTAAACTTTAGCAGTGAACGGTTTTTCTAGTAATTGCTAACGGACAACACCGTTATGTTGAACTTGAGCAATTAACAATTATGTTAATTGGAACAAGGGTGGAACCACGAATTCAACACTCGTCCCTTTTTACGGGATGAGTGTTTTTTATTTTGAGAAAAAGAGGAGTGACCAGTGATGGCAGATGTAGTTAAAATTACTTTCCCTGATGGAGCTGTGAAGGAGTTTCCAAAAGGCGTAACAACTGAAGAAATCGCAGCTTCTATTAGCCCAGGCTTAAAGAAAAAAGCTGTAGCTGGAAAATTAAACGATGAGATGATCGATCTTGTTACACCAATCGAAGAAGATGGTGCAGTTTCTATCATTACATTAGATTCTGAAGATGGCCTATATATTTTACGCCATTCAACAGCCCACCTTTTAGCACAAGCGTTAAAACGTTTATATAAAGATGTTAAGGTTGAGCTCGGCATTGGTCCAGTAATTGAAAATGGCTTCTACTACGATATTGATATGGAAGAAGCAATTACAGTTGAAGACTTCAAGAAAATCGAAAAAGAAATGCAAAAAATCGTGAACGAGAACTTGGAAATCGTTCGTCATGAAGTACCACGTGCAGAAGCAATTCGTCGCTTTGAAGAAATCGGCGATGAGTTAAAATTAGATTTAATTAACGATCTTCCAGAAGATGCAGTTATTTCAATCTATGAGCAAGGCGAATTCTTCGACCTTTGTCGTGGTGTTCACCTTCCATCTACAGGGAAAATTAAAGTGTTTAAATTATTAAGCGTTGCAGGTGCTTACTGGCGCGGCGATAGCAATAATAAAATGCTACAACGTATTTACGGTACTGCATTCGTTAAAAAAGCGGAATTAGATGAGCACTTACGTATGCTTGAAGAAGCGAAAGAGCGCGATCACCGTAAATTAGGTAAAGAATTAAAACTATTTACTAATAGCCAAAAAGTAGGACAAGGTTTACCACTTTGGTTACCAAAGGGTGCAACAATTCGTCGTATTATCGAGCGTTATATCGTTGATAAAGAAGCAAGCTTAGGCTATGATCACGTATATACTCCAGTACTAGGAAGCAGAGAGCTTTATGAAACTTCTGGTCACTGGAACCACTATCGTGATGGCATGTTCCCATCAATGGAAATGGATAACGAAGAATTAGTTCTTCGTCCAATGAACTGTCCTCATCATATGATGGTTTATAAAAATGATATTCACAGCTACCGTGAATTACCAATCCGTATTGCGGAACTTGGAACAATGCACCGTTATGAAATGTCAGGTGCGTTATCTGGATTACAACGTGTACGCGGAATGACTTTAAACGATGCGCATATTTTCGTTCGTCCAGATCAAATTAAAGAAGAGTTAAAACGTGTTGTAAACTTAACTCTAGAAGTGTACAAAGATTTCGGTTTAGAGAACTACTCATTCCGTCTATCTTACCGCGACCCAGCAGATACTAAAAAGTATTATGCGGATGATGAGATGTGGGAAAAAGCACAAGGTATGTTAAAAGAAGCTATGGATGAAATGGGTCTTGATTACTATGAAGCTGAAGGTGAAGCGGCATTCTACGGTCCAAAACTTGACGTTCAAGTTCGTACTGCTCTTGGAAAAGACGAAACACTTTCAACTGTACAATTAGACTTCTTGCTTCCAGAACGCTTTGAATTATCATACGTTGGTGAAGACGGTAAACAACATCGTCCAGTTGTAATTCACCGTGGTGTTGTATCAACTATGGAACGTTTTGTAGCCTTCTTAATTGAAGAATACAAAGGTGCATTCCCAACATGGTTAGCTCCAGTTCAAGTACAAGTAATTCCAGTTTCTCCGCAAGTACATTTAGACTATGCGAAGAAAGTACAAGACGAATTGCGTCGTGCTGGTATCCGTGTTGAATTAGACACTCGTGAAGAGAAGATCGGTTACAAAATCCGTGAAGCACAAATGCAAAAAATTCCGTACATGCTTGTAGTAGGTGACAATGAAGTAACTGAAAACGGCGTAAACGTACGTAAATATGGTGAACAAAAATCAGAAACAATCGCATTAGATGCTTTTGTTGACATGATTAAAGTAGAAGGAAAACGATAAGAAAAAGCCGCGGTATACCGCGGCTTTTTTATGTAATATACTTGAGGGAAATTAGAAAAAATAACCATGTAACACTTATCATAAAAAAGTATTGCAAGTATGTTAGTTGTTTGTTACAATATTTCTTGTTGTTAGTAAAACACATCGCGTCTTCTTGACAGACGTCATGTCCTATGATAAACTCATCAAGGATAATAGAATATTGTTTTGTGGAACAAGTAGAAGCACCCGCTTCTCACCTGATGGACGCATTCGCAGTTAACAGGTAAATGTATTTCTTACTTAAGATTTTACAAGTGTGGGTGTCGTATGCCCGCACTTTTTTTGTTCGGGTTCTATGACTACAAAATATGTTCTGAGAAAACCTTGGAGGTGGCTTACTATTAGCAAGGATATGATGATTAACGAGCAAATTCGTGCACGTGAAGTACGTTTAGTTGGCGCAAATGGCGATCAACTTGGAATCAAGTCTCGTAATGACGCTTTAGACTTAGCTGCAAATCTTAATCTTGATTTAGTATTAGTTGCTCCAAATGCGAAACCGCCAGTATGCCGCATTATGGACTACGGTAAATTCCGCTTTGAGCAACAGAAGAAAGAAAAAGAGCAGCGCAAAAATCAAAAAGTAATTAGCATGAAAGAAGTTCGTTTAAGTCCAACAATTGATGAACACGACTTTAACACAAAACTTCGTAATGCTATCAAGTTTTTAGAGAAAGGCGACAAGGTTAAAGCATCAATTCGCTTTAAAGGACGTGCCATTACTCATAAAGAAATCGGTCAACGTGTTTTAGATCGCTTCTCAGAAGCTTGTGCTGAAGTTAGCACAGTTGAATCTAAGCCTAAAATGGAAGGACGCAGTATGTTCTTAGTTTTAGCACCGAAAAACGATAAGTAATAGATAGAGGAGGAAATACCTATGCCTAAACAAAAAACTCATCGCGGCGCTGCAAAGCGTTTCAAAAAGACTGGATCAGGTAAACTGAAACGTTCTCACGCTTACACAAGCCATTTATTCGCTAACAAATCTACAAAAGCTAAACGTAAACTACGTAAAGCTGGTGTAGTAAGCGCTGGTGACTTCAAACGCATTCGTCAAATGCTTGACAACTTAAAATAAGTTCGGCTGATATATAGAACAATTAGGAGGTAATATTATGCCAAGAGTAAAAGGTGGTACAGTTACTCGTCAACGTCGTAAAAAAGTAATTAAATTAGCAAAAGGTTACTACGGTTCAAAAAATACATTATTCAAGGTTGCTAACCAACAGGTTATGAAATCTCTAATGTATGCATTCCGTGACCGCCGTCAAAAGAAACGTGACTTCCGTAAATTATGGATTACACGTATCAACGCAGCAGCTCGTATGAATGGTCTTTCTTACAGCCGCTTAATGCACGGTCTTAAAAATGCTGGCATCGAAGTTAACCGCAAGATGCTTGCTGACTTAGCTGTTCATGATGAAAAAGCTTTCGCTGAATTAGCAACAGTTGCAAAAAACAACATTAACTAATTAATTAGTTGAAACCTTAGAAGAATTTTCTTCTAAGGTTTTTTTATTTGTATTCAAATAGAAGTTAGAAGTGAAAGAAATTCTAAAGATTAACGGCTATGTTGTTATCAATATGACAAAATCAATATAAAAGTTATAGCAGTATAGAAGAATATACATATGAAGTCAGGAGAATACTCCTGGCTTTTTTCAATTCTGCTCGTTTGGAAAGAAGAGTATCTTTCCTAGCTGAAACGACACTGCTATAATGGAAAGATGATATGGAACTTTCATCAGATGAACAATTTAAGAGCGATGACTGAAACGTATTTGTAAATTAAGGACAAGCTATTTTATAAAGAGTTAGATAGCTGACTTATTCATAAGAACTGAAACATAATAATGAACTTTGAGATGAAACAACATTGTTGCGTAAAATGCGATGTTGGAGGAGGACAATAGAATGGACTTACTACAACTATTTAAATTACAAAAAGAATTAGATGACCGTATTGCAAAAGAACATGACTTACAACCGAAAAAATTGTTAAAAGAAAAAATGTTAGCTCTTCTTGTAGAAATTGGAGAACTTGCAAATGAAACACGTTGTTTTAAATATTGGAGCAACAAACCAGCATCAGAACGTGAAGTAATATTAGAAGAATACGTAGATGGTTTGCATTTTATTTTATCAATCGGAATTGATTTAGGTATTGATAAAAACTTCCTATTCTATAAATGTGCACAGACGAATAAAACACAAGTGGAAATTTTCTTAGACACATATGCGAAAGTAATTCGTTTTACAGATCAACCATCTATTACAAACTATATTGAATTATTTACGAGCTATCTTCGACTTGGACAAGCACTTGAATTTGAACAAGAAGAGATTGAAAAAGCATATTTAGATAAAAATGAAGTAAATCATCAGCGTCAAACACAAGGATACTAATTTAATTTTTGAATATTTCAATTTAATTATTGTATAATGAATTGACTGAAGAAAAAGGAGGGTGTTGGCAATGACAAAATTAGACGCGACATTGACAATGCTAAAAGAATTAACAGATGCACGTGGTATTGCTGGTAATGAGCGTGAACCACGTGAAGTAATGAAGAAATATATTGAGCCGTTTGCGGACGAACTTTCTACTGATAATTTAGGGAGTTTAGTTGCGAAAAAAGTAGGGGAAGAAAACGGCCCGAAAATTATGGTTGCAGGTCATTTAGATGAAGTTGGATTTATGATTACACAAATCGATGACAAAGGTTTCCTTCGCTTCCAAACGGTTGGTGGCTGGTGGTCACAAGTTATGCTTGCGCAACGCGTGACGATTGTAACGCGTAAAGGAGATGTAACAGGTGTAATTGGTTCAAAACCACCGCACATTTTACCTCCAGAAGCTCGTAAAAAGCCAGTTGAAATTAAAGACATGTTCATCGATATCGGTGCTTCTAGCCAAGAAGAAGCGATGGAGTGGGGCGTACGACCAGGAGATCAAGTTGTACCTTACTTTGAATTCCAAGTGATGAAGAATGAAAAAATGTTACTTGCAAAAGCATGGGATAACCGAATCGGTTGTGCAATTGCAATTGATGTATTAAAACAATTAAAAGATGAAAAGCATCCAAACGTTGTATATGGCGTTGGAACTGTACAAGAAGAAGTTGGTCTTCGTGGCGCAAAAACATCTGCGAATTATATTAAACCAGATATCGCGTTCGCAGTAGATGTTGGTATCGCTGGAGATACACCGGGTGTAACGTCAAAAGAAGCACAAAGTAAAATGGGCGATGGACCACAAATCATTTTATATGATGCTTCTGTTATTGGACATACAGGTTTACGTGATTTCGTAGTTGATGTTGCTGATGAATTACAAATCCCGTATCAATATGATTCAGTAGCAGGCGGAGGAACGGATGCGGGTGCGATTCACATTGCTGTAAATGGTATTCCTTCTATGGCAATTACAATTGCAACGCGCTATATCCATTCTCATGCGGCAATGTTACATCGTGATGATTATGAAAATGCAGTGAAGTTAATTGTAGAAGTTATTAAACGTCTTGATAAAGAGGCTGTACATAACATTACATTTAATTAATAGAAAAAGCGAAGGAGCTTCTCCTTCGCTTTTTTATGTTTTAAAAAGGCCTTTCTAATCCTGCAGCAGTATGAGCCCCTAAAATAATTAAACGAGTTAATTGCATCGCCATAAAATGCGGGGTATATATCATCCCTCTTTTTAGCCATGACATAATCATTCCTAGGTGGGCACCAGTAACATAACTAATGAGAATATCGCGTGGAACCATTAGTTTTTCATCGTTAGGTTGTGAAATAGAGAGGCTTAATGTTAAATGCGTTTGAATTGCTTTCATCATCTTATACGTATAGTTTCCAGCAGCTTTATCACCAAGCATGACGTTATAGAAGTTAGTGTTTTCTGCAATATGTTCGAACAAGGCCAAAAAACTTGGATGTGGCGAATCAAATGTTAGTTGTAAATCTTCTTTATTTCTATTTCTCGGTTTAATTACTTCAGTTAGCTTTTCTAACATTTCTTCAATGCTTTTGTCTAGTAAGTCATATTTATCGTGGTAATGGCTATAAAATGTAGCGCGGTTTACAGGAGCGCGTTCTGCGATATGTTGAACAGTAACATTTTCAAAACCTTTTTCGCCTACTAAAGCGACAAAAGCATCCTGTATGAGTTGTCTCGTCCGTTTTACACGTGGATCATTTGTATTTTTAATAGACATTTTTATTTCCCCTCGTTTAATTTTCTATACTTAAACAACATATTGGTATTATATTGTTGTTTAAACGACATTTCATACGTAAATTGTCGGTTGTAGATTCAAAATAATTATTTATAATTATAAACGATAGTCCTTCAGAAATCAGCACCGCTCGCAGGTAGATAAATTTCGATTTACGCTGCAGATGGTGTGATTTTTTTGTTAAAAGGTTAATATAATTAACAATTAAGCAATCTAAACAATAAGGACATAAATAGTTTAGAAAAAAATTATATGCGATATAAGGAGAGGAATGCAATGAATCAGTTTCGAAGAATGGTAATTATCAACATTATCACATTAATTGTACTAGTTGGCGGCGGTATTGGCGGTTATTACTATTACAATCAAACGGAAAATTACTTAAAAACAGACAATGCAAAGATTGATGGAAAGGTAATTCCGGTTGCTTCACCAGTAGCAGGTAAACTAACTGACTGGAAAGCTGAAGTAGGAAAAAATTATAATGAGAACGATAAATTAGGTACTGTTACTGTAGCGGCAGCTAATGGAGAACAAACAGTAGATGTAACAATTCCACAAAATGCAACAGTTGTACAATCAAACGCGACAACAAATGCTTTCGTTGGAGCGGGTAGCCCGATTGCTTATGCATTTGATATGAACAATTTATGGGTAACAGCAAACATTGAAGAAACAGATGTTGATGATGTTCAAAAAGGTCAAGATGTAGATGTGTATGTAGATGCATACCCAGATACAACGTTAACAGGAAAAGTAGAACAAGTTGGCTTAACAACAGCGAATACATTCTCTATGTTGCCATCAAGCAACGCAACAGCGAACTATACGAAAGTAACACAAGTAGTACCAGTTAAAATTTCTTTAGATCATAGCAAATCAGTAAATATTGTTCCTGGCATGAATGTGACAGTTCGTATTCATAAGTAAGGGGGAGATGAGATGTCCTCAATTGTAATTGCAGGATATGCACTATTTTGTATAATCGTCTTCTTCCTTGTAAATCGTCTTTTACGAAAGAAAAAAACGAAAATGGGAGAAGAACAAGTCCCAGCCGTAAGTAAAATAGAAGTAAGTAAAGTTGAAACAGAAGAGAAAGAAATTGAACGAAAGCAAGAATCGGAAATTTCTAATGTAGTTGAGTTAGAAACAGGAAAGCAAGAAGAAGTAAAACAAGAAAAAGAAGTGCCGAAAAAACAAATGTCTATGCCTGTAGAGAATGTGAACGTAAAAGCAGTTGTAGCTGTATTAATTCTAGGCATGTTCGTTTCTATTTTAAACCAAACAATCATTAATGTTGCATTACCTCCGTTAATGAATGAATTTAATGTATCAACTTCAACAGCACAATGGTTAATTACAGGCTTCATGCTTGTAAATGGTATTTTAGTACCGATTAGTGCCTTTTTAGTTTCACGATTTACGTATCGTAAATTATTCGTAGCAGCAATGTTATTCTTCACGGTAGGATCTATCATTTGTGCTACTTCAGGAAACTTTACAATGATGATGACAGGTCGCGTAATTCAAGCAGTTGGTGCGGGTATTTTAATGCCGGTTGGTATGAATATCTTCATGACGTTATTCCCGCCTCATAAACGCGGAGCGGCGATGGGATTACTAGGTGTAGCGATGATTTTAGCACCAGCTATCGGACCAACTGTAACAGGTTGGGTGATTGAAAACTATAGCTGGAACTTAATGTTCTATGCGATGTTTATTATTGGTTTAATTATTACGTTCCTATCTTTAAAATTCTTTACACTAGCTCAGCCGGTGTCTAAAACGAAATTAGATATATTCGGTGTGGTTAGTTCAAGTATTGGACTAGGAAGCTTATTGTACGGATTTAGTGAAGCTGGAAATAATAGTTGGACTAGTGCAGAAGTCATTATTTCACTTGTTATCGGTGTAATTGGTTTAGCGTTATTTATTTGGAGAGAGTTAACAACGGACAATAAAATGCTTGATTTACAAGTATTTAAATATCCAGTATTTACTTTTACTTTAGTAATTAATGCAATCGTTACGATGGCATTATTCGGAGGTATGTTATTGCTTCCAGTATATCTGCAAAACATTCGTGGCTTTACGCCAATTGAATCTGGTTTACTACTTCTTCCAGGATCATTAATTATGGGGATCATGGGACCAGTAGCGGGTAAATTATTCGATAAATATGGCATTCGTCCATTAGCGATAATTGGATTGGCAATTACGACGTATGCGACATATGAATTTACAAAATTATCGATGGATACGCCGTATAGCGTTATTATGACGGATTACATTATACGTTCAATTGGTATGTCATTCATTATGATGCCAATTATGACAGCTGGTATGAACGCGCTGCCGATGAAATTAATTTCTCACGGTACAGCAACGCAAAATACGTCAAGACAAGTAGCGGGTTCAATCGGAACAGCTATTTTAATTACACTTATGACGCAACAAACGACTGCTCACGTAGCAGATTACGGCAACATGTTAACAACATCAAACCCAATTTTAGTTGATAAAGTACACGGCATGGGTCAAAGCTTAGCGGCCTTAGCTGGATCAGCTCAAGCAGGAGACGCGATGAGCACACAACTATTATATGGACAAATTTCAAAGCTATCTGCAATTAACGGTATTAACGATGCCTTCTTAATCGCAACGATACTTGCAGGTATCGCTTGGGTGTTATCGTTCTTCTTACAATCAGGCAATAAACCAAATAGAAAAGCAGGGAATTAATTTCCCTGCTTTTTTGTGCTTTTTTATGCAGTAACATATAAAAGATGATAACCAGTTACGGAGCACAGCCCTGTTATAAACAAAATCGTCCCCATAGAACAAATACTCGATATTTGCCTGCCACTTATAATAGCTAATAGTCCAGCTAAAGAGAAGAAGCACCAATATAAAGTTCCCGAAATTGGAACCATCTCCTCTAAATCTATTCCAGTACCTATACAAACGATAGGAACAACGATAAGTAATATGCTAATTAAACCAGTTATAATAGTAAGTAATTTACGATGTTTCATGCCAGCCATAATTAAAAAAATGCCGACGATGAATTCGCATAACATCAAAGTAAGAGCTAAAATCATCCAAGTTAATATTCCGAACACTTCTGTATTACCTCCGATTTGTGGATTTCACAAAAATGTTATATATAGAATGAATCACCTACAGACATGAGAATCCAGAAAATAACCCCTAATATTCCAGCGGTAAAAATAATGAATCCCGTATTACGTATACTTTTAAGTTTTGCTTGTAATCCATTTATCCCTGCTAATAATCCAGTTAAAGAAAATAGCGTCCAGTATAGAGAAGTTGGAATGGGGAAGATTGTATCGATATTAATTCCTATACTAAAAAAAACAAAAGGTAGTGTGACGAAAGATAGGCTAAGTAGCCCCATTACACCAACGAGCAATTTGCGATGTTTAATTCCTTTTACTACTAAAAAAATACCGCCAGCAATTCCGCATAGTAAGAGAAGTGGCGTGAAAAGCATCCAAATAACACTGAACATATGTAAACTCCTTTATATGAATTAAGTTATATTTTACTACATGAGGTTTATTTTGGATATTATTAATAAATATGTATAAATTGATAGAGATGAGAAGTGATCATACGAATTAATAAAAGAGGTATCGTGAGGATACCTCTTTCTAATTCAAGAATGCCAACAAATTATTCATAATATGAAATAACATAGCTGGAATAATGGATTTTGTTTTTTTACATAAAATAGCCATTAATAATCCCATGAAGAAAGTAATGACCATTACGCCAAGTGAGTATGTATGAGCGATACCGAAGAAGAAGCTTGTTATAATTGCTGCAATCCAAAATGGAAAGCGTTCTGAGAAAAAGCGAAGTATAAAGCCACGGAAAATAAGCTCTTCAAAAATTGGTGTGAGTATTGCAAAGCCGAGAAGTAATAATATTTGATACTGCTTAAAGACATCTAAGTTTAGTGCGGAAGATTGCTGCTTTGTTGCGTCTTGGAACACATAATTTAACAAGATGTAATTGAGTAAAATGTTTATAGCGAAGAAAAGAAGTAAGTATACGTATGTGCGCCATTTTTTAAGTGCTGTAAAGTTAAAGGATTGTAGTAATAGTTTTTTTGCGGGTTCAAATTTAAAAATGAAGAATAACAATACGGCTAGTTGTAATCCGATACTTGCGGTATTTACAATAGATTCATACAGGGCAATTTGTTTTTTATCTGTGAGACCAGCTGTATAAATTGTTAATGGCATTGCGAGGAACACAGTAATAAGTCCGGTTCCGAAAAAAGCGAATACAACGGAGCTAATAAATTGTCCCCATGACATAGAGTATTTCTGTTCATTAGAAAGTTGTGTAGCGGGTTGCATATGTAGAATCACCTCTTTATATTTGTATATTTAATTATAATGGATTTTGTTTTCAGGCGTAATATTTAAATATTACATATAAAGGTATATTTTTCATAAAATAATAAAAGAGGTATCACCCTGTAGTGATGCCTCTTTCTCATTGATAACTATGTTCTGTCTTGTTATTCAATTTTGCTTGCTCTATTTGCAATTCACGCTCTACCAATCGATCTAATTGCTGAATTGCTTTAAGTGCTTTTTCATAAGAAATTGTTCGATAATGATGCGCTCCGCCCGGTTCTTCATCTGCTTCGTCTGCCCATTTAATAATATTTTGAAGAGATGTTCTTTCAATTTCTTGTTCCACTAAGAAAGAATCTGTATGAAGAAGAATTGCAATAGAAATTTCTTTTGCTAGTTTTGGATGTTCTCCTAATCTAATAAGTAATTTATGTGCTCTTTCAGCGCCTTTAATTGCATGGATATCATTCTTTTTATATAAGTCATAATCCCATTCGCCGCCTGTGTACCACGTATGATGTCCGATATCATGAAGGAAGCCAGCTTTTGTGGCAGCATCGACTGAGGCGTGATGCTTTTTGGCTAGGTGAAACGCATGGTAAGCGACAGCGATCGCGTGGACCATTCCAGAACGGTTTACGTATTTTTGTGTAATGTGGTGTTTAAAAATTTGTTCAAGCGTAATACGGTGCATAAAACATTCACTCCTTTTATCTTATGGTGTATATGAAGAAAAATCGATCGGTTTAAATGTATTTTGAACATTGTACTCCATCATAGTTCGTTAGTAAAGTAGAAATGTTTAGGAGAAGAAAAAATTTTTCTGCAAAAAAATCACCTTAGCTTATGCAAAGGTGATTTTCAAATTGCTTATTTTTTTAATCCTTGCTCTAGTGTTTCTAACATTTCATGCTTTTCATTTTCATCAGCGTTTTTCCAAATGACTTCAAATAAAACGCCAAGACCTGGAAGCATTTTTTCTTCACCGCTTTGAATTGCATCGACGATTGTTTCTTGTAATTGATCTTGTGAATTTCCAGATACATTCGCTAATACGGCACCGCGTAAATTAAAACTCATTGCTTTCACCTCTTCTTCAGAATTGAAACTGACGTTAGTTTTTGTTCTTTTTTATGTAAATATGTATGAAAAATAGGCTATAATGATAAGACAAGAAGAGAGGGAAATACATATTATGAAAAACATTGATTCAGTACAAAATCCGCGTGTAAAGCAGTGGAAAAAGCTGCAAACGAAAAAAGAACGCGATAAAAAAGGTTTATTTTTTGTAGAAGGATTCCACTTAGTCGAGGAAGCTTTGAAGACAGGAATTGTAACAGAACTTATCGTTTCAGATCAGACAGACCTTCCGAAAGATTGGACAGTTAATGATGTGGAAATGTACATCGTACCTGAGGCGATTGTAAAAATACTTCGTGAAACAGAAACGACGCAAGGTGTATTTGCTGTTTGTGAGAAGCATGAGAAAGAAGTAGCTCTTACTGATGGGAAATTCCTTTTATTAGATGGCCTGCAAGACCCAGGGAATTTAGGAACAATTATTCGTACAGCTGATGCAGCTGGTATTCACGCCGTTGTGCTTGGAGAAGGTTGTGTTGATGTTTACAATAGTAAAGTACTCCGCTCTACACAAGGCTCTATTTTCCACTTACCAATTGTAAAAGGGAACTTAGAAGAATGGGTAGACAAGTTAAAAGAAAATAACGTTCCTGTATATGGAACAGCTCTTGAAAATGGAGTTCCGTATGGTGAAGTAACGCCGGCTGGCAGTTTTGCATTAATTGTAGGAAATGAAGGAAATGGCGTACGCCAAGAAATTCTTGCAAAAACGGATCAAAACTTGTATATTCCGATTTACGGCGGGGCAGAATCATTAAATGTTGCGGTTGCAGCAGGGATTTTAACGTATTATTTGCAAAGCCCGGTTGCGAACAAATAAAAAACTTCTTATAATAAGTTGAAGTACATTATATTAAAAGTTAAATAACGAAAAACGTTGATAGAGAAGAGTAGCTTACAAAATCGCCATATAGGGAGAGAATGTCGTAGACTGAAAGCATTCTTATGGTAGACGAAAGTGAATTCACCTCTGGAGTTGACGCCAGGACCATGTATATGTAAAGGCGTTCCGGTCAGAATTGATCGTTATAACTAATGAGTGGGCAGACATGTTCTGTCAATTTAGGGTGGTACCGCGAATTTACCTCGTCCCTTTTTGGGAGCGAGGTTTTTTTATTTTTAAAATTAGGAGGGTTCCAAAATGGAAGCACGTTTAAAAGAGCTAAAGCAAAAAGCGTTAGAGCTTATTGAAGAAGCGAAAGAGCTGAAAGGCTTAAACGACGTACGCGTAGCGTATTTAGGAAAAAAAGGTCCAATTACAGAAGTATTACGCGGCATGGGAAAATTATCAGCAGAAGAGCGTCCACGTATGGGAGCATTAGTAAATGAAGTACGTGAAGCGATTCAAACGCGTCTAGACGACAAAATTAGTAACTTAGAAAAAGCAGTAATTGAAGCGAAATTAGCTACTGAAACAATTGATGTTACATTGCCAGGTCGTCCTGTTGAAACAGGTTGTCACCATCCGTTAACGGCTGTTGTTGAGCAAATTGAAGATGTATTCATCGGTATGGGTTATGAAGTAGCTGAAGGAACAGAAGTAGAAAAAGACTACTACAACTTCGAAGCACTAAACTTACCGAAAGATCATCCAGCGCGTGATATGCAAGATACATTCTACATCACAGAAGAAACGTTACTACGTACACATACATCTTCTGTGCAAGCACGTACGATGGAAAATAATAAAGAAAAAGGCCCAATTAAAATTATTTGTCCTGGTAAAGTGTATCGCCGTGATGACGACGATGCGACGCATTCACATCAGTTCATGCAAATTGAAGGTCTTGTAATTGATAAAAACATTCGTATGAGTGACTTAAAAGGTACACTGCAAGTATTCGTGAAAAAGATGTTCGGTGAAGATCGTGAAATCCGTCTTCGTCCAAGTTTCTTCCCATTCACAGAGCCATCTGTAGAGATGGATATTTCTTGTATGATGTGTCATGGCAAAGGCTGCGGCACTTGTAAAGGAACTGGCTGGATTGAAATTCTAGGCGCAGGTATGGTTCACCCGAACGTACTTGAAATGGCTGGTTATGATTCAAAAGAATATCAAGGTTTCGCATTCGGTATGGGCGCAGAGCGTATCGCAATGTTGAAATACGGAGTAGATGACATTCGTCATTTCTATACAAATGATGTACGTTTCTTACAACAATTCAAACGAGCGTAAGGGAAGGAGAGGATAAGTATGTTCGTATCATATCGTTGGTTACAAGAGTATGTAGATATTAAAGATGTAACAGCACAAGAACTAGCAGACAAAATCACGAAAAGTGGTATTGAAGTAGAAGGCGTTGAAGTATTAAATAAAGGTGTAAAAGGTGTTGTAGTTGGTCACGTATTAGAATGTGAAAAACACCCAGAAGCTGATAAATTAAGCAAATGCTTAATCGATATCGGTGAAGAAGAGCCAGTTCAAATTATTTGTGGAGCTGCTAACATTGCAAAAGGTTTAAAAGTACCAGTTGCAAAAGTTGGAGCTGTACTTCCTGGTAACTTCAAAATCAAAAAAGCAAAACTACGCGGTGAAGCTTCTCACGGTATGGTTTGTGCTCTTCAAGAGCTTGGTATTGATGGAAAGTTAGTTTCAAAAGAATACGCAGATGGTATCTTCATCTTCCCAAGTGACGCTGAAGTTGGTGCAGATGCACTTGAAATTTTAAACTTACACGATGAAGTACTTGAGCTTGGCTTAACACCAAACCGTGCAGATTGCTTAAACATGTTAGGTGTTGCTTACGAAGTAGCTGCTATTTATGGCCGCGAAGTAAAACTTCCAGCTATCGACTTACAAGAAACAGCAGAAAAAACTTCTGATTATATTTCTGTAAGTGTAGAAGCGAAAGAAGAAAACCCATTATACATTGCAAAAATGGTTAAAAACGTAAAGATTGGTCCATCACCAATGTGGATGCAAACTCGTCTTATGGCAGCTGGCATTCGTCCAATTAGCAACGTAGTTGATATTACAAACTACATTTTAATGGAATACGGTCAACCGTTACATGCATTCGATTACGATAAATTAGGTTCAAAAGAAATCGTTGTTCGTCTTGCAAAAGAAGGCGAAAAAATTGAAACGTTAGATGATCAAGAGCGTACATTACAAAGCCACCACCTTGTAATTACAAACGGCACGAAAGCTTTAGCTGTTGCTGGTGTAATGGGCGGGGCGGATTCTGAAGTTACAAATGAGACAGTAAACGTTCTAATTGAGTCTGCATACTTTGCAGGTCAAACAGTACGTCGTACATCAAAAGACTTAGGTCTTCGTAGTGAATCAAGTGCACGTTTCGAAAAAGGAATCGACCCAACACGTACATTTGAAGCAATTCAACACGCAGCTGCTTTAATGGCGAAATATGCTGGCGGTGAAGCACTTGAAGGTGTAGTAGAAGCTGACAACTTACAAGTACAAGAGCGTACAGTATCTGTTACTGCTGAAAAAGTAAACCGTGTATTAGGTACAAATATTTCTGCGAGTGAAATGGGTACAATGTTCACAAACTTGAAATTCCCATTCACAGAAGTAGAAGGAACATTCCACGTGAATGTACCAGCACGTCGTCCTGATATTACAATTTCAGAAGACTTAGTAGAAGAAGTAGGCCGTCTATACGGTTATGACCACATTCCAGTTACATTACCTTCTGGAACGATGACTCGTGGTAAATTAACATCAGCACAAACGAAACGTCGTAAAGTACGCCGCTTCTTAGAGGGTGCTGGTTTATATGAAGCAATCACATATTCATTAACAAGCGCTGATAAAGCGAAACAATATATGGTTGAGCCAAACGAAAAGGCGCCTGTAGGTCTTGCACTTCCAATGAGTGAAGAACGTAGCCAACTTCGTTTAAGCTTAGTACCGCAATTACTAGAAGCAGTTTCATACAATGTCGCTCGTAAAAATGACAGCGTTGCTTTATACGAAGTAGGTTCTATCTTCTTACCGACAGAAGAAGGAGAACTTCCGAAAGAAGAACAACATCTTGCAGGTGTTATGACAGGTCTTGCTCTTCACCATGCATGGCAAGGTGAGAAGAAAGTAGTAGACTTCTTCGTTGTGAAAGGTGTACTAGAAGGACTATTCGACGTACTTGGCGTTGCAAACCAAATCACATATGCACCAGCAAAACGTGAAGGTATGCACCCAGGCCGTACAGCTGACATCGTATTAGATGGCGAAGTAATTGGTTTCATCGGTCAATTGCACCCAGAAGCAGAAAAACAATTAGATGTGAAAAATACATTCGTATTTGAATTATCTCTTGTAAAAGTATTCGGTGCAGACGCTGAAGAAACTTACTACGCAGCAATTCCACGTTTCCCATCTATGACACGTGACATGGCTGTTGTAGTAACAAAAGAAACAAAAGCTGGTGAAATGAAGCAAGTCATTGCTGAAGCTGGCGGAGAACTTCTGAAAGACGTAACACTATTCGACTTATACGAAGGTGAAAAAATGGAAGAAGGCAAGAAATCACTTGCATTCTCTATGACTTACTTCGATGCAGAACGTACATTAACAGACGAAGAAGTAACAGAAGCACATAACCGTGTACTAACAACGGTAGAAGAGAAATTCGGTGCGGAGTTACGTAAGTAATTAGAAAATTGCCGGATATATTCCGGCAATTTTTTTATTGGGTTAGTTGTCGGACACTGTCGGTAAGTCGATATATTACAAAAATCGCTCATATATTTTCCGACACCTTGCATCTTTCTCTCGAATGTAGTACATTAATTTTAGTTTAACAAAATGAAAGACGATGATAAGGAAAAGTAGTATATACTATAATCCAAAGCGAGTCAGGGACGGTGAGAGCCTGATGAGGCGGTATATGTGAAGAACACCTTGGAGTTGCTAACCGAAATTGAATCTTGTATTCAAGAGTAGACTTAGACGGGAATCCGGCCTGTTACAAACCGGGAAGTATGTATTACATACGAGTTAAAGTTGGTCTTTATGACAAATTGGGTGGTACCGCGAAGTTTAACCTTTCGTCCCTTTATGGATGAAAGGTTTTTTTGTATTTAAATATATGAGCAAAGGAGAATTTCACTATGGAAAACACATTAGTAAAAAGTCTGTATAGAGATACAGAAAAGTATGCAGATCAAACAGTACAAGTATCAGGGTGGATTCGTAACTTACGTGATTCAAAAGCATTTGGTTTCATCGAATTAAACGACGGTAGCTTCTTCAAAAGCGTTCAAATCGTTTTCGATACAGAATTAGAGAACTTCAAAGAAATTGCAAAACTTCCACTTAGCTCTTCAGTTAAAGTAGAAGGTAAAGTAATTGCAACGCCTGGAGCGAAGCAACCATTTGAAATTAAAGCAGAAAAAATTGATATCGAGGGCTTATCAGATTCTGATTACCCACTTCAAAAGAAACGTCATACATTTGAATACTTACGTACAATCGCTCACTTACGTCCAAGAACAAATGCATTCTCTGCAACGTTCCGCGTACGTTCTATCGCAGCATTTGCGATTCACCAATTCTTCCAAGAGCGTGGATTCGTACATGTTCATACACCTATCATCACTGGTAGTGATACAGAAGGTGCTGGCGAAATGTTCCGCGTAACAACGCAAGATTTAAATAACCTACCAAAAGGTGAAGACGGAAAAGTTGATGAGTCAAAAGACTTCTTCGGTAAAGAAACAAACTTAACAGTAAGTGGACAGCTGAACGCTGAAGCTTATGCATTAGCATTCCGTGATGTATACACATTCGGACCTACATTCCGTGCAGAAAACTCAAACACAACTCGCCACGCTGCTGAGTTCTGGATGGTTGAGCCTGAGATTGCATTCGCTGAACTAGGGGACGTAATGAACCTTACAGAAGATATGCTGAAATATGCAATGAAATACGTATTAGAGCATGCACCAGAAGAAATGGAATTCTTCAACAGCTTCGTTGATAAAACAGTTCTTGAGCGCATGAACAACGTAATTAACTCTGACTTCGGTCGCATCACTTATACAGAAGCAATTAAAGTGCTTCAAGAATCAGGTGCTGACTTCAAATACCCAGTAGAATGGGGAATCGACTTACAAACAGAGCACGAAAGATACTTATCAGAAGAAATCTTCAAACGCCCTGTATTCGTAACTGACTATCCGAAAGACATTAAAGCATTCTACATGCGTTTGAATGAAGACGGTAAAACAGTAGCTGCTACTGACCTTCTAGTTCCTGGCATCGGCGAATTAATCGGCGGAAGTCAACGTGAAGAAAGAATGGACGTTTTAGTAGACAGAATTAAAGAATTAGGTATGAACGAAGAGGACTACTGGTGGTACTTAGAACTTAGAAAATACGGCGGTACAAAACACGCTGGATTCGGTCTAGGTTTCGAGCGCTTCCTAATGTACATCACTGGCATGGCTAACATCCGTGACGTAATTCCATTCCCAAGAACTCCAGGTTCTTCTGAATTCTAAAATATGAAAAAAGCGAGAGGAAATCCTCTCGCTTTTTATTTTGTATAGTTTATTCTCCTGTAGCAAAAAGTAACGCGAAGGGGTGAATATAAATGAGTAAAAAAGTGAAAAAAGATCATTCGAGATCGGGCCTAGGTTCTCCAGAAGTAGAAGGACAAGGAACGACAACACATGAAACAGGTTCTCATAAAGTATCTTCATCTAATAAGAAGCAGAAACAAAGCTAACATAAAAAGGAGAGTCTTGGCGACTCTCCTTTTTATGTGTTACATCTTTTTATCATGAATCTCTTTTGTAATAGATGGCCATCACGCCAAGATTATCAGATATATTTTCAAATGTAGATTTAGTAGTGAAAAAAGCTCCCCAAATGGTAGAAATAGTGAGGTAAGATAGAGGACCTACGATGTGTACGAATGCATAAAGTACCTTTTTAACTTTTACAGCGTTCATATGAAAGACCGCCTTTTTCTAATCATACATTCAAGTTCCTCACAGAAGTGTTGTAGTTTTGCTGGATTATGTATTAACGAGCGAGCATCGTGTTTCCCGATAAACCTGCGGATCCGAAAGTTTAATAAGAAAGATCGGCCATAGCGCTCTATTAAATCGTTGAACGCTCGTTGTTCACTTAGCAGCTGAATGTTTTCTCTAATTTCAAACTGCCTTTCGTGTGGATTACCTAGTGAAATATTTAGAATCATTTGTAGAAGTAGCAATGGGAATCTCCTCCTATGTTAGAATAATCTGTATATTTTAATTATAACAAAACTATAAGGACAATAGTAGGATAAAACAAAAAACAGGAGTTTGTAGGCTCCTGTTTTTGTCGATACTATTTTAGTAAGCGAAGCGCCTTTTCCGTATTAGCAAAATGCAGTTTCACAAACTCAGGTAATCGTTCTTTACCAAGCTTTTGAATTAATTTAGCGGCGGCGATATCAACTTGTTTACCTGCACCTTTTGGAAGGGGCATACCAGCTTTTTTGCTTAGTTCGTTAAATTGTTTTACGAATGAGTAACGAGCTAAAATGGAGGCGGCGGCTACTGCTAAATGGACGCTTTCGCCTTTCGTTGCGAAGTAAACATTTTCACGTTGTACCTGTTTTTGTTTTGCTAAATATTTGTAGTATGTATCAGGCTGTGTGAATTGGTCGATTAAGACGCCTTCAGGTTTTGTAGGTGCCATTTTAGCTAATAAGTTTGTAATAGCTTTATTGTGTAGTAAAGCTTTTAACTTACCTTGGTTGTTTCCTTTATCAAATAGCTCGTTATATTTTTCGTTATGAAGGACAAGAGAGCTATAAGGAACAACGTGTAGAAGTTGTTTCGCAATGGCAGTAATTTGATCGTCATTTAAGTTTTTAGAGTCTTTTACACCAAGTTCTTTTAGTAGTGGAATTTGCTTTGCATCCACATATACAGCAACGACTGTCATCGGTCCGAAGAAATCACCAGTACCAACTTCATCAGACCCTACAATAGACATTGTACCGATGGAAGCAGGCGGTGCATAACGGTGTGAATCAACAGATTTTTTTGCAGCTGTTTTCGGTGTTTGAGAGACAGTTTGCCAACGAGAAGCTTCTGCTTCAGCGCGGCCTCCTTGGAACATTACTTTTCCAGATTTATACGCTGTAATCGTGCAAGATGGTACCTTTGCCATGAAGATCCCGCCTTGCGGAGTTTTCGGGCTAAGCGAATGTTTATATTGTTGTTTCATGTCTTCAATTACTGTAGAATTTGTTTGAATTACGATAGAATTTGACATAATGGTCGCCCCTTTTTTTATATTGTTATTTTTATCATATCGGATTGTTCTTTCTGTTTCCATATTATGAAGGTTCATGGTATGATAAACTTTAGGATTCTGTACGTGATTGGAGGCCGGTGAGTTGTCACAACAAAAGGGAAAGAAAAGTCGAATTAATGTAGAAATCTATGGTCAGCAATATTCAGTTGTTGGCGATGAAAGTACAAGTCATATCCGCATGGTAGCAGCGATTGTGGATGATAAAATGCGCGAACTCAATGCCAAGAATCCTTCGCTTGACACGAGTAGACTAGCGGTATTGACGGCGGTAAACGTCATACACGATTACATAAAATTAAAAGAAGAACATGAGAAATTGAAAGAAAGTATGACAAAAAAAGGAATGGAATAACATGATTGATATTATTATCATTTTACTGCTTGTTATGGGATTTTTCCTCGGCTTACGCAGAGGGTTTATTCTGCAACTTGTAAAGTTAACAAGCTTTATTATCGCATACCTTGTTGCATACTGGTACTGTAAAGATTTAGCGCCAGCACTTGCGAAATTTATTCCGTATCCATTTGATAAAAACGTATCTGTTCCAGAATGGATTGATGCAAATAATATTGAGACAGTATTTTATCAAGCGCTTGCGTTTATCATATTGTTTATTATCACTAAAATTGCACTTTCATTACTTGGTAATTTGTTAAATATGTTTGCAGAAATACCGGTTTTAAAGCAAGTAAATGCGTTTGCGGGGGCAATCCTCGGATTTTTAGAAGTATATATTATTTTGTTTGTCTTAATTATCATTGGAAACATTCTTCCGATTGAACAAGTACAAACACCATTACAAAAATCATCAATTAGCAAAATAATTGTAGACGATACACCGATTCTATCTGAAAAGGTGAAGGAACTATGGCAGACAGGTAGCAGAGTATAACTTCTCTTTTTTCGGAAAGAGAAGTTTTTTTCTATGAAAGAAAGGCGGGGCAATGATGAAAGTAAATAAAAAACAAGTTATCAAATTATTAGAGACAATCGGGCTTTTTATGGAATTAAAGGGCGCGAATCCATTTAAAATATCTGCATTTCGTAAAGCGGCAGCAGCATTAGAAAGTGATGATCGTAGTCTTTCTGAGATTGAAGATTTCACGAAGATTCCGGGCATTGGAAAAGGAACAGCAGCAGTTATTCAAGAATATATAGAATCGGGAACATCTGAAGTATTACAAGAACTTGAAAAAGAAGTACCAAGTAGCTTATTGCCGTTATTAAAACTACCAGGTCTTGGTGGTAAGAAGGTAGCTAAGTTATACAAAGAACTTGGTGTTGTTGATATGGAATCGCTAAAAGCTGTTTGTGAGGAAAATAAAGTACAAGCTTTAGCAGGTTTCGGTAAGAAGACAGAAGAGAAAATATTAGAAGCAATCGATCAAGTAGGCTCTCGTCCAGAGCGTTTACCAATTGCGATGGTATTGCCTATTGCCGGGGAAATAGAGGAGAAATTGTCGAATATTGCTGAAGTAATTCGTTTCTCTCGCGCTGGTAGTTTGCGCCGTGTTCGTGAAACAGTGAAAGATTTAGATTTTATCATTGCAACGACAGAACCAGCAGCGGTACGTGAGCATTTACTACAATTTGATAATATGATTGAAGTAATAGCAAGTGGAGATACAAAAGTTTCTGTCCGTCTTCAATATGAATATGATATTTCAATTGATTTCCGTTTAGTAAAACCAGAAGAGTTTATTACAACTCTTCACCATTTCACTGGATCAAAAGATCATAACGTAAAAATGCGTCAAATCGCAAAAGATAAAGGCGAGAAAATTAGTGAGTACGGTGTAGAGAACTTGGAAACAGGTGAAGTGAAAACATTTGAGACTGAAGAAGACTTCTTTGCTCATTTCGGTTTGCCATTTATTCCGCCAGAAGTGCGTGAAGATGGAAAAGAAATTGAATTAATTAAAGAGTATCCGAACTTAATTCAGTTTTCCGATATACAAGGTGATTTACATATGCATACAACTTGGAGTGACGGTGCTTTTTCTATTGAAGAAATGGTACAAGCGTGCCGTGCTCGTGGATATAAGTTTATGGCGATTACTGATCACTCGCAATACTTAAAAGTGGCGAACGGTTTAACGAAAGAGCGTCTTCGTGAGCAAGCGAAAGAAATTGAACGTATGAATGAAAAGTATCCAGACATTACAATTTTACGCGGAATTGAAATGGACATTTTACCAGATGCCTCGCTTGATTTTGATGATGAAGTATTAGCAGAATTAGATTATGTCATTGGAGCGATTCACTCTAGCTTCTCACAAGACCGTGAAACGATTATGAAGCGTCTACGTACTGCACTTGAGAATAAACATGTCACAATGATTGCCCATCCTACAGGACGTCTTCTCGGGCGTCGTGAGGGTTATGATGTAGATACAGATTTATTAATTGAACTAGCAAAAGAGACAAATACAGTTTTAGAATTAAATGCGAATCCGAACCGTCTAGATTTAAGCGCGAAATTATTAAAACAAGCACAAGATGCTGGTGTGAAAGTAGCGATTAATACGGATGCTCATACGCTTGAAATGTTAGAAGATATGGAAACAGGTGTAGCAGCAGCACGTAAAGGTTGGATTCAAAAAGATAACGTGATTAACACGTGGGATATTGAACGTTTATTAGACTATATTAAACGTAATAAGTAATACAAGGGGGACCTGCAACATGTTAGAAAGAACGTTGCGTGTATTAGAATACAATAAAGTAAAAGAACAATTACTTGAACATACAGCATCTTCACTTGGTCGTGACAAAGTGAAGCATTTAGTGCCGAGCACTGATTTTGAAGAAATTGTAGAAATGCAAGATACAACGGATGAAGCAGCGAAAGTTATCCGTTTAAAAGGTAGTGCACCATTAGGTGGTATTACGGATATTCGCTCAAATGTGAAGCGTGCAAAAATTGGGAGTATGTTAAGTCCAAATGAATTACTTGATATTGCGAATACGATGTATGGTAGTCGTAATATGAAACGTTTCATTGAAGATATGGCTGATAACGGTGTCGAGCTTCCGATTTTAGAAACTCACGTCGCTCAAATTGTATCTTTATATGATTTAGAAAAGAAAATTACAAATTGCATCGGTGACGGCGGTGAAGTAGTCGATAGCGCAAGTGATAAACTGCGTGGTATTCGTACTCAAATTCGTACTGCGGAAAGTCGTATTCGTGAAAAGTTAGAAAATATGACGCGCTCTTCAAACGCGCAAAAGATGCTGTCTGATTCGATTGTAACGATTCGTAACGAACGTTACGTAATCCCAGTAAAACAAGAATATCGCGGCGTATATGGTGGTATTGTTCACGATCAATCGGCTTCTGGACAAACGTTATTTATTGAGCCACAAGTCATTGTAGAATTAAATAATGCACTGCAAGAAGCACGTGTGAAAGAAAAACAAGAAATCGAACGCATCTTATTAATGTTAACAGAAGAAGTGGCAGTAGAAGCGGATATCGTTTTATCAAACGTAGAAGTAGTTGCAAATCTTGATTTCATCTTTGCGAAAGCTTTTTATGCGAAACGAATTAAAGCAACGAAACCAATCGTAAATAACGAGCGTTATATGGATTTAAGACAAGCTCGCCATCCGCTAATCGATCCAGAAATAATCGTGCCAAATAACATTATGTTAGGTAAAGATTTCACGACAATTGTTATTACAGGACCGAATACAGGTGGTAAAACAGTTACGCTGAAAACAGTTGGTATTTGTGTGTTAATGGCGCAATCTGGCCTTCACATTCCAGTAATGGATGAGTCAGAGATTTGTGTATTCAAAAATATCTTTGCTGATATCGGTGATGAGCAATCGATTGAACAAAGTTTAAGTACGTTCTCCTCACATATGGTGAACATCGTTGATATTTTAGAAAAAGCTGATTTTGAAAGTTTAGTTTTATTCGATGAATTAGGTGCTGGAACAGACCCGCAAGAAGGGGCTGCACTTGCCATTTCAATTTTAGATGAAGTATGTAATCGCGGTGCTCGCGTTGTTGCAACGACGCATTATCCAGAATTAAAAGCATACGGATATAACCGTGAGCAAGTTATTAATGCGAGTGTTGAGTTTGATGTAAATACATTAAGTCCAACTTATAAATTATTAATCGGTGTACCAGGCCGTAGTAATGCCTTTGAAATTTCGAAACGTCTTGGATTATCTGATCGCGTTATTGACCAAGCACGCAATCACATTAGTACAGATACGAATAAAATTGAAAATATGATTGCGAAGTTAGAAGAAAGCCAGAAGAACGCAGAGCGTGACTGGAACGAAGCAGAAGCGCTTCGCAAACAATCTGAGAAACTTCATCGTGAGTTACAACGTCAAATTATTGAATTTAACGAAGATCGCGACGAACGATTATTAAAAGCGCAAAAAGAAGGGGAAGAAAAAGTCGAAGCTGCGAAGAAAGAAGCAGAAGGCATTATTCAAGAACTTCGTCAATTGCGTAAAGCACAGCTTGCAAATGTGAAAGACCACGAGCTAATTGAAGCGAAGAGTCGTCTAGAAGGCGCAGCGCCAGAGCTTGTTAAGAAACAAAAAGTAAATGTGAAAAACACTGCACCGAAACAACAGTTACGTGCAGGTGATGAAGTGAAAGTATTAACGTTCGGTCAAAAAGGTCAACTACTTGAAAAAGTAAGCGATACAGAGTGGAGCGTACAAATCGGTATTCTGAAGATGAAAGTGAAAGAATCTAATATGGAATACATTAACACACCGAAGCAAACAGAGAAAAAAGCAGTTGCAACGGTAAAAGGTAGAGACTATCACGTTTCATTAGAACTTGATCTTCGTGGTGAACGATTTGAAAATGCAATGGCGCGCGTTGAGAAATACTTAGACGATGCCCAGCTTGCAAGCTATCCTCGCGTATCAATCATTCACGGTAAAGGGACAGGAGCACTTCGCCAAGGTGTACAAGATTACTTGAAGAAGCATCGCGGTGTAAAAACCTTCCGTTACGGTGACATGGGCGAGGGAGGCCTAGGCGTAACAGTTGTCGAATTAAAATAGAAAACAACGAAACAAAGGGGAAACCATTATATGTTTATGGACAAACTTGCAAAAGTATTGTTAGCTTGTTGTGGAATATTTTTGGTGATTGGGGTTATTTATTTAGTTGTTTTTGCGAAGTGAAAAAGCGTCAATCGTGGCAGAATGATATTGCCATAGATTGACGCTTTTAATATATGTGAAAAGGAATAGAACATGAAAATCAACCAATACATAAGCGAAGCAAAATCCTGCTCCAGACGTGAAACAGATCGCCTTATTAAAGCTGGACGCGTGGCTATTAACGGTGAAATTTGTACGCACGGTGCACTCGTAAGCGATGGTGATAGGGTAACGATTGATGGGCAAGTTATTGTAAAAGAAGAGAAAGAAAAGGTGTATATAGCCTTTCATAAGCCAGTTGGCATTACTTGTACAGCAGCCAATCATATTGAAGATAATATTATTGATTATATCAATTACCCAGAGCGAACCTTTCCAGTTGGGCGATTAGATAAAGCATCGGAAGGACTTATTTTATTAACGAATGACGGCGGGATGGCCAATCAAATTTTACACGGTGATCATGAGCACGAGAAAGAATATGTTGTCACAGTCGATAAACCTTTTACGGACTGGTTTATTGATGAGATGTCCCGCGGTGTAAAGATTAAAGATGGAATGACGAAGCCGTGCAAAGTGACAAGAGTCGATCAATCAACATTTCGTATCGTTTTAACGCAAGGAATGAACAGGCAAATTCGTAGAATGAGTCGTGCTTTCGGATTTACTGTAATAAAGCTAAAGCGAGTACGCATTATGAATATAGAGCTAAATGAGCTTGAAGTTGGAAAGTGGCGGAGCGTTACAGCTGAAGAGTTAGAAATTTTAATAGGGCAGTTATAGGGAGGAAAAATTTTCTCCCTATATTTTTTTGTCAGAAAAAATAAAACTATTGATTTTTTAAAAAATAGCCCATATAATAAAAAACAACAAGTTTCGACAAGATATTTTATAAAAGTAATGATGAGGACATGAGTTGTATTTTACGATTCTCAGAGAGGGAAGCCTTAGGCTGTGAGCTTCCTAATACGAAAAGACAAGCTTACCACCTCTAAACTTCAAGAGTGAACTGCATACATGATGCATTGTAATTCTTGGCGGATAAAACCGTTATCAATTTACACGAGCTATAAAATGAGCTTATTTCGTTATAAATTCATTTTATTAGAATAAGGGTGGAACCACGATTTCAACACTCGTCCCTTTATTAGGGACGGGTGTTTTTTGCGTTCTTTTACGGGGAAGTATGCTTGAAAGAGGATATGTAACGGATTTTAATTCAGAATATTTTGTTAATTTATTATTTTAGGAGGTTAGTAGAAATGAAATCATCTTTAAAGTTTTCAGAGATGTTTGCAATAAGTTTAATGTTATTTGCACTGTTTTTTGGTGCGGGTAATATGATTTTTCCACCAGCATTAGGACAAGGCGCTGGAACAGACGTATGGATTGCGTTGTTTGGTTTTATCGTAACAGGCGTTGGACTACCTTTATTAGGAGTAATTGTTATAGCTTTAAAGGGAGATATTAATGAGCTAGCAGGACGTGTACATCCTATATTCGCACTTGTTTTTATCACTGCAATTTATTTATGTTTAGGCGTATTCGTAAGTGTGCCGCGTACAGGAACAGTAGCTTATGAGATGAGTGTTGCACCGTTTTTACCAAGTGAGATAGCTGGTCAGTCATATCCACTTGTTATCTTTACACTTATTTTCTTTGCAGTCACTTTCTATTTAGCTTTAAATCCTTCGAAATTAGTGGGTCGTATTGGTAAAGTGCTAACTCCAATACTATTAGCTGTTATTGCAATTATCGTAGGTAAAGCACTTATTACACCAATTGGAGAATTTGGTGCACCGACAGAAGCGTATAGTGCTCCTCTCTTTAAAGGATTTATTGATGGATATTTAACTTTAGATGGACTTGCAGCACTGGTATTCGGAAATGTTGTAATTCATGCGTTAAAAGAAAAAGGCATTACAAATAAAAACAGTATTGCAAAAGTAACAATCTTTGCAGGATTTATTGCAGCGCTAGGTCTACTACTTGTGTATTTAGCACTTGCTTATCTTGGAGCTTCTAGTGTGTCACTTGGAATGGGCGCAAACGGAGGAATTATTTTAACAAATGTCGTGAATCATTTATTTGGTAGCTACGGAACTTTATTACTAGGGATCGCAATTACAGCAGCATGTTTAACAACTTCTGTAGGTATTGTTGCAGCTTGTGGTGATTACTTCTCTTCTTTATTACCAAAGCTTTCTTATCAAAAAGTCGTTTTCATTTTCTGTGTATTAGCATTTATGGTAGCAAACCTTGGGTTAACTCAGTTAAATGCATTAGCATTACCAATCTTAATCGCAATTTATCCAATTGGAATCGTACTTATCGTATTATCACTTGTTGAAAACTACGTTCGTCTTCCATTAGCGATGTATGTGGGCGGGATTGTAGGAGCATTTGCAATAAGTTTCTTTGATGGGTTACACAATGCAAACCTTCAAATTGCAGCGCTAGCACCTATTTTAGATAAGATTCCATTATATAGTGTAGGAATTGGTTGGTTAGTTCCAGGCATAATCGGTATAGGATTTGGTTATATAGTTTCTAAGTTTCAAAAGCAGGAAATTGCTGTAGAAAAATAGAGAAAAGAGGCTTTCTATAATAGAAAGTCTCTTTTTTTGTAAAAAAAGCCGCATATAGAGAAATTTAGATATTAAAAATTTTATACGTAATATAGTTGACAAAAAATTTATGAGTAGGCTAAGATTGACTTAGTTGTGGAAATATTGGAAGGGAAGTGAGGGAAACGGGGTTTCTATAACTATAGTGTTGTTATGGGAAGAGGTGAAAGAAGAGAAGAGGAGAAGAGGGGAAGAGGAGAAGAGAAAGTTTATTTTTTTTGACTTACATTGAGAATGATAATCAATAAATACGTTTTATAATTTTTTCTCAGTTTCTATGCCTTCGTATAAGGAATAGGGTGAGATATTATTTTTAATATCCAATGAGAATGATAATCAATAACACTTATGTTACATAAAAGAATGCTAATTAAATAATAGGTAGAAGAGATTATTTTTTTCTTATGAATTGAGAATAATTATCATTTTCAGAAAAAGTGAAATGAAAGATAACCAAGGAGGAAACAAGAAAAATGAAAAAGGTTTCTGTATTACCCGCTTTTATTATAACGTTCATATGTATGCTAGCTTTTCTTGTAATGCCATACGGGAATGCTTCAGCAAAACTAGCTGATGGTACTTACGATATTAATTACGTAATTCAAAAAGCGGAAAATGATTCAGCTTCAATGGCAAATGACTATTTTGAAAAGCCGGCAAAATTAATAGTGAAAAACGGTGAGATGAGATTACAAGTTCCGATGAATCATAGTGCTTGGATTACAGAATTTAAAGCACCAGAGAACGGAAATTTTGTTGATGCGAAAGTTGTTAGTAAAGATGAATCGGCAGATAAAAGAACAGTAGAGTTTAAAGTAGATGATTTATCCAAACCGGCAGCTGTAAAAATTCATGTTGTTGTACCAAGTGCAAACTATGACCACCACTACACAATTCGTTTTGCTTTTGATGCAAATGTAAAAGCTGTAGGTGGCGATAATGGCGTAGCTGCTACAACAAAAAATAATGATCAAGCGAAAACAGATACACAAGTAAAAGAAGAGAAAACAAAAGTAGAGAGTAAGGAAACAGCTAAAGAAGTGAATAAAGAAACAAAAAATGAAAATGGAAAAGCTGAAAAAACAGATAACCCAAAAACAGGCGATGAAGCACGTATTGGATTGTTTGCAGCGTTAATTCTTATTTCAGGTGCTTTCTTAATTCGTAAAGTGAAATTGAGTAAATAAATCTTTTGAAGGGTGATGAATATATGTTTAAACAATTTAAAATGATTATTGCCGTATTTGCTGTTTTATTTACATTTATCGCAACACTAGGTTTACAAGATGCAAAGGCTGCTACAAAACTAGCTGATGGAAAATATAATATTGCTTTTACTGTATGGAAAGGCGATAAAGATGAATCGTCTAGAATGAATAGTTATTTTGAAAGCCCAGCAACATTAACAGTTAAAAATGGAAAACAATATGTTTCATTTAAAGTGAAAGATAGTGCTTCTATTAAAAGTTTCCAAGTAGAAAAAGATGGTCAATTTGTAGAAACAACCGTGTTAAGTGAAAACAAAAACGATAATACTAGAGTTGTAGAATTTGAAGTTGCGGACTTGTCAAAAAAACTAAATGGCAAGGTGAAAATTAATATTCCAATTATTAATTATAATGCTTCGTATGATATTCGCTTTGTATTTGATGGGAACAGTATTAAATAATTTTCAAAAGGGAGAGTCGTTCCATTGAACAGGTATACAAAAATTATTGTTGCTATGTTTTTAATGATATTTACATTCGTATCAACATTACAACCACTTGCAGTTCAAGCAGCTACCAAGTTGGCTGACGGTGAATATTCAATTGGCTTCAAAGTTTTAAAAGATACATCAGATGAAGAATCGATGATGAATCAATATTCAGTAAGTCCGGGAACTTTAAAAGTGAAGGATGGGAAAAAGAAAGTATCCTTTACATTAACAAATAGTTCATGGATTACGAAATTTGAAACAGAAAAAGCAGGTAAGCTAGTTGCGACAAATGTAATTAGTGAAGATAAAGAAAAAGATACAAGAGTAGTAGAATTTGATGTAGAAGATGTAGAGAAGGTATTAAATGCAAAAGTAAAAGTAGATATTGATTTTTTAAATTATCATCATGAGTACGACGTTCGTATTGCATTTGATCAAAATAGCATTACACCAATTCATGTAGAAAAACCAAATGAAAAAGAGGACCCAGCTAATAAGCCAGATCCAAATGAAACTACCGATCCAGGTCAGAAGCCCGACCAAAAGCCTGACCCAGATCAACAACCAAATTCTAACACAATTACAGATGGTGCGTACAGCATTCCATTTAAAGTGTTAAAAGATCAAACAGATGAAGAATCTAAGATGAATAGTTACATGGTAAATCCAGGAGTATTAAAAGTAGAAAACAGTAAGAAAAAAGCAATTGTAACACTAAAAAGTAGCTCATTAATTAAAAATTTCCAAACGGAAAAAGATGGCGCATTTGTTGATGCAAAAGTAGTGAGTGAGGATAAGGAAAAAGATACAAGAGTAGTAGAGTTTGAAGTAAACGATTTATCTAAAAAACTAAATACAAAAGTATTTATCGAAATGGCATCAAGAAATTATAAGCAAATGCATGATGTACAACTTTTATTTGAACAAGATAAACTTGAACAAATTAAAAATGAAGAGAAACAACCAGAAGCAGAAAAACCGGAAGCAGAAAAACCAGAAGTAGAAAAACCGGAAGCAGAAAAACCAGAAGTAGAAAAACCGGAAGCAGAAAAACCAGAAGTAGAAAAACCGGAAGCAGAAAAACCAGAAGTAGAAAAACCGGAAGTAGAAAAACCAGATGAAAATAAAAAACCAGATGCTGAAACAATTAAAGATGGTGAATACAGCATCAATTTTAAGGCATTAAAAGATCAAACAGACGAAATTTCAATGATGAACACATATACAAAAAGTCCAGGTGTGCTAAAAGTAAAAGATGGTAAGAAGTATGTATCATTTACGTTAACGAACAGTTCTTGGATTACAAAATTTGAATTTGAGAAAAATAGTTCGTTTGTTGATGCAAATGTAATAAGTGAAGATAAAAAAACTGATACACGCGTAGTGGAAGTAGAAGTACCAGATTTATCGAAAAAGTTAAATGCAAAAGTAAAAGTAGATATCGATTCAATGAATTATCACCATTTTTACGATATTCAATTTGCATTTGATAAAGGTAGCATTAAGTTGTTAGATAACCAAGGTGAAAACAACAACCAAGGTGAAAACAACAACCAAGGTGAAAACAACAACCAAGGTGAAAACAACAACCAAGGTGAAAACAACAACCAAGGTGGAAACAACAACCAAGGTGAAAACAACAACCAAGGTGGAAACAACAACCAAGATAATAACACAACAATTGATCCAAAAGCTCTTAAAGATGGTGAATACAGAATTGGCTTTAAAGTGTTAAAAGATCAAACAGATGAAATCTCAATGATGAACACATACACAAAAAGCCCAGGTGTATTAAAAGTAAAAGATGGTAAGAAATACGTATCGTTTACATTAAAAAATAGTACATGGATTACGAAATTTGAATTTGAGAAAAATGGTTCTTTCGTTAATGCAAAAGTGTTAAGTGAAAATAAAGAACAAAATACAAGAGTAGTAGAAGTAGAAGTAAACGATTTGTCTAAAAAATTAAATGCAAAAGTAAAAGTAGATATTGATTCAATGAATTATCACCATTTCTATGATGTTCAATTTGTATTTGATCAAGACAGTATTAAAGCCTTAGGGAACCAAGGCGGAAACGACAACCAAGGTGGAAACGACAACCAAGGCGGAAACAACAACCAAGGTGGAAATAATAACCCGAAAGTAATAGTTGATCCGAAAAATTTAGTAGATGGCCAATATGATATTACATTTAAAGTATTAAAAGATAAGACAGATGAGATTTCAAAGATGAATGACTATGTTGTAAATCCAGCGAAATTAATTGTAAAAGATGGTAAAAAATATATTGAGATGACGCTGAAAAATAGTGCGTGGATTACGAAATTCCAAACGGAAAACAATGAACTATTCGCTGATGCAAAAGTAGTAAGCGAAGATAAAAATGTAAATACGCGAGTAGTACAGTTTGAAGTAGAAGATCTATTTAAAAAATTAAACGCAAAAGTAAAGGTAGACATCGATGAGATGAACTACCATCATTTCTACGATGTGCAAATTCAATTTGATACAAATAATATCGGCGCGTTAGGAACTCTTAAAGAGGAACCGAAAAATGAACCGAAAAATCCAGTGACTACACCGAAAGTAGATAATGTAAAAACAGTAGGTACTCCTGATTTTAACCGAAATGCAGATGGTCAGAAGAAAAAAGAAGATACAAAAAATGATTCGAAAAAAGAGAAAAACTCAAAAACTGCAGATACAGCACAACTTGGTTTATATATGGTGTTACTGCTAGGTTCACTTGCTTTACTAGTTCGTAAATATAGAGCAGGTAGATTGTAATTTTTGGAGTCTTGATGCATATTCGCGTGCATCAAGACTTGTTTCATATTGTATGGAAAGGAGTGGTGATTGAGAGTGAAGAAAATTGCAAGTGTACTAATGGCTATCATTTTGTTAATGAGTATAGCTGGGTGCTCATCACCAAAAAAAGAAACAGCAAAGCAGGTAAAGAGTGAGAGTAAAGAGCGCGTTGTTGCAACAACAGTGGCTGTTACTGAAATTATGGATGCGTTAGAAGTAGATTTAGTTGGCGTTCCAACAAGCTCTAAAACTTTACCGAAGCGATATAAAGGTTTACCTGAAGTTGGGAATCCAATGAGTCCAGATATGGAAAAGGTAAAGTCATTAAAGCCTTCAGAAGTGTTATCTGTGACAACACTTGAATATGAATTAAAGCCAGTTTTTGATGGTGTGGGTATGAAAGCAAACTTTTTAGATTTAACGAGTTTGAAAAATATGCAAAGTTCTATTAGCGATTTAGGTAAGAAATATGGGCGTGAAAAACAGGCCGAAGCAGTAGTAACTAAATTAGATAAAAAGGTTGCTAGCATTCAAAAAGAAGTAAAAGGAAAGAAAGAACCGACAGTACTTATTTTATTAGGTGTGCCGGGAAGTTATTTAGTAGCAACAGAGCATTCTTATATTGGAGATTTAGTGAAACAACTAGGTGGTAAAAATATTGTGCAAGGTGAACAAGTAGAATATTTAGCTTCTAATACAGAGTATTTAAAGAAAGCTGATCCAGATATTATTTTACGAGCAGCTCATGGTATGCCTGATGAAGTTGTAAAAATGTTTGATAAAGAATTTAAAACAAATGATATTTGGAAACACTTTGCTGCGGTTAAAAATAACCGTGTTTACGATTTAGAAGAGCGTTTATTTGGAACGACAGGCAATTTAGCAGCAATTGAAGCGTTAGATGAATTGAAAAAAATGATGTATCCGTGATGCATTTTAATATAAAGGAAGAGTAGAATGAATAAAAAAACTTGGAGTTTCCTCATTGTTACTGCATTGCTTATTGTTATGACATCATTGTCAGCGATGAAAGGGAGTTTAGAAGTAGGTATTGTTGAACTTGTACAAGGGATATTTACAGGTGGAAATGAAGATGTTGAAGTCATTAAAGATTTACGTTTCCCGCGTATTATTATTGCGTTGTTCACTGGAGCGGCTCTCGCTGTTTCAGGTGTGCTTTTTCAAGCTGTTATGAAAAATCCACTCGCCGATGCTGGGGTAATCGGTATATCTTCAGGAGCAAGTTTTATGACACTCGTTATTATTACGTTGTTCCCGCAATTCTTTTTCTGGACACCCGTATTCGCCTTTTTAGGTGGTGCGCTTGCATGTTATCTCGTTTATTCGTTTTCATGGAAATCAGGATTAAGCCCGCTTCGCATTATTTTAATTGGTATTGCCATTAATGCAATGTTTACTGGATTAAATGAATCATTCGTTACGATTTGTGGGTATTTTATTAAGAGTATTAAGCAAGCGACGACTTCTAACATAACAATGAAGACGTGGGGCGATGTAGAAATAATGGTGACTTATGGAACGATTGGTCTTATTCTTGCTCTGTTCGTAGGAGCTTGGTGTAACTTATTATCGCTACAAGATAAGACTGCGAAAAACTTAGGCTTGCACGTGACGAGAGTTCGTCTTATTATTTCTGCCATTGCAGTACTCTTAGCGGCAGTATCAACAGCGATTGCAGGTGTTATTGCTTTTGTAGGATTACTAGTTCCGCATATTTCAAGACAATTAGTCGGTTCAGACCATAAAGTATTAATTCCATTTTCTGCGCTTGCAGGGGCGTTATTAATTTTGACGGCAGATACAATTGGAAGGTTAATTGTGCCACCTAACGAAATTCCAGCAGCAACAATTATGGCGGTTATTGGTGGTCCATTCTTAATATTTTTGCTTAGAAAGAGTGATAAAGTTCATGGAAATTAAAAATGTAACCTTTTCATACGATAACGTAACAAATCGTTTAAAGTCTGTTAGTAGTGAAATAGAAATTGGGAAAATTACAACAATCATTGGACCGAATGGATGTGGGAAATCAACATTACTTAGTGTCATGTCTAGAAACCACGCTCCTAGCAGTGGAGAAGTAATACTTGATGGGAAAGCGATTGGTGAATATAAACCGAAAGAGTTTGCTAGAAAGCTAGCAGTTGTCCATCAACAAAATGAGGCTCCAGCAGATATTACAGTGGAAAAGCTAATAAGCTTCGGGCGTATGCCATATAAAAATATATTCTCTCCGCAAACAGATGAAGATAGAGAAGCGATTGAGCGTGCACTAGTATGTACGAATTTACAAAGTAAGCGTGATAAGCCAATTTATGCTTTATCTGGTGGAGAGAGGCAGCGAGTTTGGATCGCGATGACATTAGCTCAAAATACACCAATGCTCTTCTTAGATGAGCCGACCACATATTTAGATATTTACTATCAGTTAGAAATATTAGAGTTAGTGAAAGAGTTAAATGAAGTGCATGGACTAACGATTGTAATGGTATTACATGATATTAATCAAGCCATTCGTTATAGCGACCATATTATCGTTATGAAAGATGGAGAAATCATTACGAAAGGTATTCCTAATGATGTAATAACAGAAGAAATGGTTAAAGCAATATATGGTGTAGATGTCATTGTAAAGCAGGATGAAGATACCGGATTGTACATGGTACCTATGGGAATCTAAAGGCTGAGCATAATCCGTTTTGAGGTGATAATTTGAATAGTAAGAAAGGACGGAAAAAGAATTCTTTTTTTCAACGCATACTTACAATTGTGTTTTTAGGAATCTTTTTCTATTCAATGTATGAGTTGGGCGGGATTTTCATGGATTATTATGAAAATCGTAAAGTAATGGCTGAGGCACAACATATTTATAAAAGAAGTCCAATGGAAGAAAAATCAGAAAACGGAGAGGTACGTAAACAGTTTCAGGATCTCCAGAAAATTAATCCAGAGATAGTCGGATGGATTACGATGGATGATACACAAATTAATTATCCAATCGTTCAAGCAAAAGATAATGATTACTATTTATTTCGTAATTATAAAGGTGAAGATATGAGAGCGGGAAGCATTTTTATGGACCATCGTAATGATGTGAAATCTCAAAATCGAAATACGATTTTATATGGCCATCGTATGAAAGATGGTTCTATGTTTGGTAGTTTAAAAAAAATGTTGGATGAAGACTTTTTTATGTCTCATCGTAAATTATATTACGATACATTATTTGAAGGATACGACGTTGAAGTTTTTTCAGTATACACGACAACAACGGACTTTTATTACATTGAAACGGATTTTGGAAATGATGTAGCATATGCATCGTTCTTAAAGGAAATTCAAGAAAAATCACTGTACAAAACGGATACGGAATTGACGGCTAATGATGAAATCGTAACACTTTCTACTTGTGATTATGCGCTTGATCCAGAGGCTGGAAGGCTAGTTGTACACGCAAAATTAGTAAAAAGAAATTAAAGAAAAAAGTATAGAATATGAGAAGTGATAGATAACGCTTCTCATATTCTATACTTTAAAAAAGGACTGTTCTTACTGTGCTGCAGCCATTGGCATACGTACAACTTTTACATCATAGTAAGCAATTTTATTATCAAGAATATATTCTGGCATTCCGCCTTGATGTGAGTGAGCATCTTTAAATGCAGCGCTCTTTGTCCAACCTTGGAAATCTTCTTTTGCATTCCAGCGAGTGCTAATTGTTACTTCATCATAATCAACTGTATTTTGTGTTAAAAGAACTTCTAGACCTAAAAAGCCTGGCATCGTTTCAACTTTACCTACTTTATTAAAACGCTCAATTAATTTATGCCCATTTCCCTTTGTAATTTTAGCTGTATTTGTAACAATAATCATGTTTATTCCTCCTATAAATGTAGCTATATTTTCAAGAACTCATATACATCAAATGATAATGAAAATCATTATCATTGTCAATGGTAAATGTGAAATATATAAGTTTTTTTCTATTATTTTGGACAGTGAGATTTTCATTTCAAAACGTAGTAAATATGTGGCGGTTAAGTACGAGAATGAGCTAGTTGTACTAGCAAAGCAATAATATGGTATAGTGAAACGAGGCTGTTTTTTCAGTCTCGTTTTTCAAATGCTTCCTGTAGAGAAAGCATGCAAATGGAAAGGAAGTTATTATATGCGATTAGAAGTAACTGTAAAAATAAAACCGAAATTTATAAAAGAAATTAAAAGTGGATATCCGCTTATTTTAAAAGATGCGATTCAAAATTTAAATGATGTTCGTGAAGAAGGAACAATCATCAAAGTAGTAGATGAGAAGAACAACTTTGTCGGAAAAGGTTATTATGGAAAGCAAAATAAAGGATACGGCTGGATTTTAACGAGAAAAGAGAGTGAACAAATTAATCAATCTTTCTTTGAAAGTAAAATAAAATCTGCCTTACATAAACGAAAGCAATTTTACAAATCAAGTGATACGACAGCATTCCGTGTGGTGAATGGTGAAGGTGATGGTCTTGGAGGACTAATTATCGATTATTATGATGGCTACTACGTAGTAAGTTGGTATAGTGAAGGGATTTACACTTTCAGAGATGAGATTATAGCCGCTCTTCAAAAAGTAGCAAACTTTAAAGGTATTTATGAGAAGAAGCGTTTTGATACGAAAGGGAAATACATTGAAGGCGATGATTTCGTAGCAGGAGAGCGCGGCGAGTTCCCACTTGTCGTAAAAGAGAACGGTGTAAACTTTGCGGTTTATTTAAATGATGGGGCAATGGTTGGTGTATTTTTAGATCAACGTAACGTTCGAAAACAAATTCGTGATAAATATGCAAAGGGAAGAACAGTGTTAAATATGTTCTCTTATACAGGTGCTTTCTCTGTATTTGCAGCGCTTGGCGGAGCGAGTAAAACGACGAGTGTTGACCTTGCAAATCGTAGTTTAAGTAAAACGATTGAGCAGTTTAGTGTAAATGAAGTTGATTATGAAGCACAAGATATTATTGTAGAAGATGTATTTCTTTACTTCAAATATGCAGCTAAGAAAAAGATGAAATTTGATATGGTCGTACTTGATCCTCCAAGCTTCGCCCGATCAAAAAAATATACATTTAGTGCAGCGAAAGATTATAAAAATTTATTAAAAGAAACAATTGCTATTACAGAAAATAACGGTATTATCGTTGCCTCTACAAATTGTAGCGCATTCGATATGAAAAAGTTTAAAGGCTTTATCGATACAGCCTTTAAAGAAATGAATGGCAAATATAAAATATTAGAAGAACATTCTTTACCAGAAGATTTCCGTACCATTGATCAATTTAAAGAAGGAGACTACTTAAAAGTAGTTTTCATCGAGAAAATTAAAGGGTAATAAAGAAAAGGAGCTCGAGTTTACTTGAGCTCCTTTTCTTATTGAACGATATTTTGTACTCTACCGACTTGTCCGTCCTGCAATCGCACTTTAATGCCATGCGGATGGGAAGGGGAGTTTGTTAAAATATCTTTTACAATTCCACGTGTTAATTTGCCTGTTCGTTGATCTTGTTTTAATACAATATCAACTTCAAGACCGGGCGCGATATTAGAACGTTTTTGTCCGTTCATTTACACACCTGTACGTCTACGTTGGTTGTTTGTTTTTTTCGTTTGTTGGTTTTGTAATTTTTTCGTTTCTTGGCTCTGGTTTTTGGCATTTTGACCATTACTGTTGCCTTGCTTTTTCTTTGCAAGTTGTTCGCGCATTAAATCAGCTAAGCTTACTTTTTTGTTTTCTGACATGATAAGTCTCCTTTATATAAAGTTAATTATGAACAATCATAGTGAATTTCATCATATCATTGTTAAGGAAGGAAGGGAAGTTGGTTTGAAAATTCATATATTTGTTTCAAGTCTGTAGTAGTTACGATACAATTGAGTTGTTAACGTTTGTAAAAAGGGGATAGACATATGTCACATCATATTTTATTAGTTGAAGATGATCTCTCAATTCAAGAGATGGTGGAAAAGTATTTGATAAAAGAGGGCTTTCAAGTAACAATTGCGTCTGATGGAGAAGAAGGCGTGAACACATATTTAAAAGGTTCATTTGATTTGATTATCCTCGACATTATGATGCCAAAGCTAGATGGCTTAGAGGTTGTACGAATCATTCGAGAAAAAAGTGCTGTTCCGATTTTAATGATGTCGGCAAAAGATACAGATGTTGATAAAGCTGTTGGATTAGGACTTGGAGCAGATGATTACATTTGTAAGCCATTTTCTATGATTGAATTAGCTGCACGTGTAAAGGCAGGTATTCGAAGATCTACGAAATATTCGGCTACAGAAACAACAGAAAAGATGATTCAAATTGGTGATTTAACGATTGATCCAATTAATTTTACTGTGGAAAAAAACGGGAAGCCTCTCAAACTTACTTTAAAAGAATTTGAGATTCTAAAATTGTTTGTGAAAAATCAAAATCGTGTATTTACAAAAGCACAAATATATACACTAATTTGGAACGAAGAGTATTACGGTGACGATAACGTTATTAATGTTCATATGAGAAGGTTGCGTGAGAAAATCGAAAGTGATCCATCTAATCCAGAATATATTAAAACGTTATGGGGTATCGGCTATAAGTTGGAAGTGATGTAATATGGTCAATTTGTTAATAAGTATTATTTTTATATTGTTATGTGTCATTTACATACAATATAAAATGAGAAAAAATAGTAGTAAAAATTTACGATACACATATGAAAAATTAGAAAATATTGTAAATTCACAAACGGACGAGACGCTACTCGTTATGACAGATGATCTAGAATTGCAAAAATTATTAGTGGCAATTAATCAATTATTAGATGCAAAACAGAAAACGAATGCAGATCATGCAAAAGTAGAAATTTCGATGAGAAAAATGCTTTCAAATATTTCACATGATTTAAAGACGCCACTAACAGTTATTCTTGGATATACGGAAATGTTAAATAAGGATAAAACGATGAATAAAGAAGAACAGCAAATATTACTTGAAAAGGTGCATGTGAAAACACTAGAAGTAATGGAACTGATTCATAAGTTTTTTGATTTAGCAAAACTAGAATCTGGTGACAAGGCAATCGAGATGACAAAAGTAAATATGAATGAAGTTTGCCGCGAGAAGATTTTATCATTTTATGATTTAGTGACGACGAAAGGTTTTCAGGTTCATATTGATATACCAGAAAGAAATATATACGCACTTGGAAATGTAGAAGTATTAGGTAGGGTATTGAATAATTTAATATCAAATGCAATTACATATGGAGACGATGGAAAGGCACTTGGTATGACGTTAAGAGATGATGACACGGGCGTGTATATAGATGTATGGGATAAAGGAAAAGGGATTGATGAATCTCATATTGATAAAGTGTTTGAGCGTATGTACACACTTGAAGATTCAAGAAATAGATTGTACCAAGGAAGTGGTCTCGGATTAACGATTACGAAACGGCTTGTGGAAGCGATGGACGGGAAAATCCATCTTTCTAGTAAACCGTATGAAAAAACAATTTTTACAATTGTATTAACAAAGATACAGTTTTAGCTTGTAGAGCAGTAGATTCTACAAGCTTTTTTTCACCGTAAGGAATTTGTAAGAAACGGGTAAGAAAAAAGAGATTTCCGTTGTCTATTATAGAAATATAGAGTATTGCGAAAGGGGAAAGTAACATGACATATATATTAAAAACAAATCAGTTAACGAAAGTGTTTAAAGGGAAAGAAGTTATTTCCGGTGTTAACATGCATGTGAAAAAAGGAGAAATTTACGGTTTTTTAGGACCAAACGGTGCTGGTAAAACAACGATTATGAAAATGATTACAAATTTAATAAAACCAACGAGTGGTGATATTGAAATTTTCGGTGAGAAATTAACAGATACATCTTATGAAGTATTAAAAAGAATGGGGACAATTATTGAATACCCAATCTTTTATGATAAATTAACGGCGAAAGAAAACTTAGACCTACATTGTGAATATATGGGTTATTACGATAAAAATGAAATTGACCATGCATTACATTTAGTGAAACTACAAGGGATAGATAATAAAAAAGTAAAAGATTTTTCATTGGGAATGAAACAACGACTCGGTATTGCAAGGGCAATCGTAACAAAGCCAGAATTACTCATTTTAGATGAACCCATTAACGGTTTAGATCCAATTGGTATTAAAGAATTAAGAGACTTATTTAAAATGCTCTGCAAAGAATATGGCATTACATTATTAGTTTCTAGCCATATTTTAGGTGAGATGGAATTAATGGCGGATACAATTGGTGTCATTCAAAATGGAAAACTAATAAAAGAAGTTTCAATGAAGAGTATTAACGGAAAACAAACAGAGTACATTGAAATTACTGTTCCTGATGTGAAGCGTGCAGCTTATATTTTAGAAGATAAACTTGGTATAAAAAACTACAAAATAATGAGTGGAAACATGATTCGGGTTTATGAAGTGGCGGTGACACAGCAAGCCATTTCCAAAGCACTTATTATGAACGATGTGGAAATTGAAAGTATTAATAAGAAACATAGTTCCTTAGAAGAATATTTCTTAAATGTAATGGATGGAGAAGGTATTCATGCTTAATGGACTGTGGCTGAACCTGGTAAGTGGATTTATCGTAATGCTAGTAAGTGGAATTTTATATTATAGAAAACCAGAGCGGAAATGGTTGTTAATCCTACTAGTGATAGGAATGTTAAGCTTCGTTACTGCTGGAATTAGAATGTTAGCAGCGTAGAGACAGGTATATAAAGAATGGAGGCGTGGTTTATATGTTTAAATTAATGAAGCTCGAATGGAAGAAACATCAATTATCTAGTTACTTTAAAAGTGTAGCAATTTGTATTATAGCAATTTTCGCTGCAGTAAGCCTTATGGCATGGGGAATGAAAGCCGAAGAAGACGTGCTCTTCTTTGACTTCACACAGAACATGGCTTTAGTAAATATTTTTATTAGGATAACATTCATTATTTTTAGTTCAGTCATTTTATCACGTTTAGTAATTGATGAGTATAAGAACAAAACGATACAACTATCATTTATGTATCCGCTACAAAGGAAAATGCTAATGAGTGCGAAATTAACAATTGTTTTCTGTTTTTGTTTTGTGAGCACGATTATCGCGACTTTCATTATTAGCTTGCTCGTATATTTTGTGAGTCCAATGATGGGACTGATTGAAACACCTGCTACGATAGGTGAAATAATAGCTATCGTTCCAGGTACTATTATAAGTGCATTTATGATATCTGGTATAAGTTTAATTCCTTTATTTTTTGGAATGAGAAAGAAATCGACACCGACAACGATTACTTCAGCAGTAATAATTGGCTTGCTGATTAGTGGTAACTATGGTCCTGGAAACGGTCAAGTAAGTATGTTTGATTTTATAGCTATCCCAATCGTGCTCTGTTTATTAGGAATTTTCATTAGTTATCTATCGTTTCGTAAAATCGACAAGATCGATGTGGCGTGAAGCAAGCTTAAAACGAAAACGAATTGGGGTATGACTGGTGAAAAAAATAATAGTAATTGCAATATTATTCATTACAATTGCTAGTGCGGTTTTTGGTTTTAAGGTGTTTCAGGGGAAAGATTTTAAGAAAGAAAAGTCTTTTGAGATAAATAATATAAAAGAAATAGAAGTAGACAATGAAAACTGGGATATTGAATTGAAAAGTACAGATGCTAATAAAATAGTAATTTCCGTTCAAGGTGAACAAGTAGATAAAGAGATAGATCCCGTCAAAATAGAAAATGACGAAAATAAAATTGTGATTAAGCAAAAACAAAAGGCAGCCAAATTTTTTAATGGTTTTACGTTTAGAAAGAAAAATAGTATATGTATAGCTATTCCGAAGAAAGAGATAGATAAAATTATAGTAAATAATAAATCGGGTGATGTGAAAATAAGAGATCTAGTAGTAAAAAGTATCATGACGAAAGGCAAATCTGGGGATGGAATGATTGTAGGACTATCAGCCGAGAAAGGTGAATTCATATCGCAAAGTGGAGAGTTAGTTGTAAAAGATAGTTCAGTACAAGAATTAAATATAAAGTCTACGACTGGTGATAACTATATAACAAATGTAAGTAACTCAAATATGAACATCACTTCAACATCTGGGGAAGTATTGCTGAAAGATATGACAGAAGGAAAATCATTATTTATAGAAACAAAATCAGGGGATATTGGCGTACGATATAAAGGGGTTCCGACTTCTTTACAACTTACGGCTAAAAGTAATTTGACTGACGTAATAGTGGATTTAAAAGGACTTAAGAAAGATAAAAATACAGAAAAAATAAAAGTAGGAACGATTGGTGATGCAAAAAATGAAGCGAAGATTTTAAGTGAAACAGGAGTCATTTATATTGATTAAATCTTAGGAGGAAGGAGGACACTATCATGCTACATTTAATGAAGCTAGAATTGAAAAAGTTTAAGCTTGGTTGGTACGTGAAGAGAGCAATTATTGCAAATGTTTTTATACTGGCATTAATGATCTTTGTGAGCATCATCGCTCAAGTAGAAGGTGATGCAGAAATAAGGAATCCAGAGACGATATTGTTAATGGCTAGCGCAATAGTAAGAGCAACGTTTATTATTTTTGGTAGTGTATTAATCGCAAGGCTAATAATTGGTGAATATAAAAATAAAACAATACTACTTATGTTTTCTTATCCTATTAACCGAAAGAAAATGATGGCTAGTAAGTTGGCTATTACAGCGATAGTAACATTTATAACAGTTATTGTATCTAACATTTTAGTAGTAGGAATTTTCTTTGGGATAGATAGTTATTTTTCAATTCTTCCTAATTCATTCACAGTAGATCAATTGATGCAAGAAGGAATAAAATTAGTTCCTTTAGCCATTGCAACTGCGGGAATGAGTTTAATCCCATTATATTTCGGAATGCGTAAACGTTCCGTGCCAACTACAATTGTTTCATCTCTTATCGTTGTCTCAATTGCAATGAATAGCAACCCATCGTTTTCTACAGCAACTTTTCTTCCTCTTCAACTAGCATTGGCAGCAATTGGAGTTGTGATTGCGTATTACGGCATTAAAAATATAGAGAAGGAAGATATAGCAGTATGATAAGAATACGTAAAAGGAGTTGGTGTTATACTAACTCCTTTTTTGTATATATATGCTTCGTTACTACTCTGTAAATTTAGAGTGTTTACTTAAATAATCTTGTACTCCTGGAGAAATGTTAAAGTTATTTGGACTTTTATATTCGATAGTAAACTCTCCGTCAGTACTTGTTTTAAAGGAGATCGCATAGCTATTCATTTTAGCATCGTAAGAAGTATTTTTGACTACCGCATCTAAATCGAAGTATTTTGTAATATATTCTTTTGATTCCGTAATTGCTACTTGTTTTCCCCAAGGGGTACCATAATAGGTGAAATAAAGAGATACACTAATAACTCCAATAAGAGAAGTTAGTAAAATAGTTCCCATAGCTATTTTTTTATTTTTTGTATTCAATTTGGTTACTCCTCTTCGTAATATGTATTCATTTTAACCTATCTTTTCCATAAAACAACCATTAAGAAAAAATAGTTTCACATGAAACAAGTTACAGAAAAAGACAAGATGTGTAAACACCTTGTCTTTTTTGTCGTTACATTTTAGGAGCTTCCATTCCAGCCGCAGCCCATTCTTCTTTTGCGGGGCCATATACGCCAGGAACTGTTAAGCCAGCTTGTCGCATTAAAACCGTCATTTGTCCGCGGTGGTGATTTTGATGATTAATGAGTGTCATTAAAAATATAGAATTCGGCATAGGGCGACCAAAGAAGTCATTAATAGTAGCTAAGTCTTTATCAGTCCATTTACTTTGAAGTGTTTCAACAAAAGCCGCGTTTACTTTACGGTATTCATCTGCAATTGTTTTTGCAGAAGTTGGAACAGGATAATCTTTCGATTCTCCTTCAAACTTTAGCCCTGTGCCAGATAGTATAACAGGAATTGCCGTCACGATATGCCAAGCAACTCTTCCTAAAGTCCAATGTTCAGGTGCAATTTCTTGTGATAAAGATGCATCGGTTAATGAATCAAGCATTTTCTGAGTAGACTCTGCTTCGTATGTCCATGATTGCAAGAAGCCGTCAATGGTTTGGTACATAGTTATCCCTCCTATTTTTGTTCATAGATTAAATTCGTGAGAGATAATATAATCCCTGTTCCACAAGAAATAATTAATTAAGGATTGCTACAATATGAAAACAATTGGAAAATATTTGTAAAAGTGTCAGGAAACGAATGTGCTCATTCGTATATATAATGAATAAAGAATGGGATAAAGAGTGGTGATAAGGGTGAAGGATATAGAAATAGTAGAAGGTCTTCGAAAACAAGATATGTTAGCATTACATACAGCAATTGATCGATATGGAGATTTAATTTATAAGGTAGTTCATAGTATTTTAGATACGGCACAGAGTAAGGTGTTAACGGTTGTATGTGTTTTTTATGGATCGTTATTATAATGAAGTTGATTTAAAAGTATGTGTATGGAATGAAGTAGCTTATATGAAAACAATATTAGACCGTAAAGGTGGAAGTGAGTTTCTGCATATAAAGTATAAAAATGATAAAGAATACGTATTATTGGGAAATGCTGATGATTACAGAGAGTTATTTCAAATAGTAGGTAGGTTGAAAATAGCGAATGGAATAGAATTGAGATTACAAGATAAGAAATTAAAGAGAAAGTTAACTTTAAAACGAAGTGTGCTCAATATAATCATGTATTCACTTGTTATATATATTATGTACAAAGCCTATATTAATTTTATGCCATAATAGGAAAAGACGGCTTCACATATATGAAGCCGTCTTTTAATTAACTTTCTTCCCACTCTTCCTCATCAACCATAAGAAATAAGGTGCTCCAAGTACAGCAACGACAAGACCAGAAGGAATTTCTTTCGGATATGCGATTGTACGTCCAAGTAAGTCAGCAACAGAAAGAAGGATTGCTCCAAATAGTGCTGAACAAACGAATAGTCTTTGATGATTCATACCAACAACAATTCTTGCTAAGTGAGGTGCGACAAGGCCTAAAAAGGCAATTGTACCGACAGCAGCGATATTTACTGATGCAAGTAGTGTCGCTAGCACAATTAGAGCAAGCCGTGTCTTATTTACTGGTTGCCCAAGTCCAGTTGCTAAATCGTCTCCAAGTACGAGAACGTCAAGTTGTTTTATTAAGAAAAAGATAATGAATACAAGAATTAGAGATGGATATAGAATGATATTTTCTAAGTGATTCCATCCTCTTGCATACGTACTGCCAGATAACCATGTTAAAGCAGCGGCAACATTCAAATTGGCTCTAACGATAAAGATTTGAATAATTGCTGAGCCAAGCGCAGAAATACCAATCCCTATTAAAGCGAGAGCTGTTGGACTAAATCCTGATTTCCATGAAAAGAAGAGGACAATTCCTACTGCAAGTAGTCCTCCGATAAATGCACCAATTGGTAGAAAGAAACCAGGAAGTGCAGGAAAGACATACATAATAGTTAAAGCACCAACACCAGCTCCCGATGAAATACCAATAATAGAAGGATCGGCAAGTGGATTTCGTAATATACCTTGGAAAACAAGCCCACTTATTGCAAGGCATGCGCCAGCAATAGCAGCAACGAGCATTCTTGGTAAACGAAGATTCATCATCATATTTTTATCAAATTGTGTTAATTGACCTGATATAACATTTATAATGCTTTCGATATAAGCGTTACTACCGATTGTAACACCAAGAGCAATCGTCACAATACAAAGTGTGATAGATATAATGATTACCTTTTTATAAGAGTAATAGCGGGAACTAGCTCCAGCTGCATTCGCACCGTTATCATTCATATATTGTTTCGACTTCATCATTCGATACACTAAGTAAATAAGCCAAGGAGATCCAATCATTGCTGTGACTGCCCCAACAGGAAGTTCTGCACCGGTTGGATCTATTAATCTACCGACAACATCTGCTCCAAGCAATAATACTGCCCCCCATAAGAAAGAAGAGAGAAGAAGAGTAAAGTGTTGACGGTATCCGATAAGGCGCATTAAATGAGGTGCAACTAAGCCGACAAAGCCAATTGGTCCAACAACAGTAACAATTACTGCTGTTAAAAAGATTGCAGCAATGAAGGCGATAAGACGTGTTACTGCTGTTTTTTCACCAAGAGAAATAGCAACATCATCACCAAGTAAGAGAATGTTGAGTTTACGAGACATAAATAGTAAAACTAGGAAAGAAATAATGATAAATGGAAAAGCAAATTGAACGCCATCCCAGTTATTTTGAATAAGAGAGCCAGCTCCCCATAAAAATAAACCAGCTGTTTCATTTTCATAGAAAAGCTGCATCGTTCCGGTAAAGGCAGAGAGCATTAATGTAACGACCATACCAGCTAATGCCATTCTAAGTGGGGTTCCCTTTTTTCCACCAGAAATACGGTATACAAATAAAGCAGTAATAGCACCGCCGATAAATGTGAACAGAAGAGAATTAATTTGTAAACCTTTCGGTAAGAAAATTGTAGCCGCTACTAGAAAGAAATATGCGCCAGAGTGAATACCCATTGTACTGGATTCAGCAAGTGGATTTTTCGTTAACGTTTGTAAAATAACCCCTGATGCAGCAAGAGCGCCTCCAGCTAAAATGGCAATTACAGCTCTAGGTAATCGAAGCATGATTAAAGTTTGATGTTCTAGCGATTGGTTCGGTGAGATAAGAGCATCAATAATCATACTATAGGAAATGTTTGCTTGACCTTGTCCGATATGAATAAAGAAAAGGAGGAGCAAGAGAGCTGCTCCTCCTCCGAATACAAGACTTGCTCGAAGTGTATGTTTTAGGCTATTCATCGTGTAATCACTTCTTCGCTGTCATTACATCTGCTACTTGTGTTGCTAAAGATGTTGCAGACTCAGGACCACCGAAAATCCAAGTGTCGCCTTTTAATTTATACATTTTGTTTTCTTTTTTGAACTTTAATTCTTCCCAAGCAGGGTTGCCTTTTAGTTGCGTGTCAAAAATGTTATCTTCATCCGCTACAATGTAAATGAAGTTTGAATCTTGTACACTTTGTAATGATTCTACAGTTGTTTGTTTAAAACCATCTGGCTCAGATTTTCCTGCTTCAAAAGTATTTGTTAGACCTAATTTTTTTGTAACTTGTAAAGCTAAAGAATTGTCAGTTAAGATACGGAATGTTGGTACGTTTTTAGCAGTAAATGCTTGTGCCATTGCGATGTTTTTATCTTTTAAGTCTGCTTTCTCAATTTTTGCTTTTGCATCAGCGAATGCTTTATCCATATCAGCTAATACTTTTTTACCTTCTTCTTCTTTTCCAACTGCTTTTGCAATTTGTTTAAATGTTTCTGTCATTTCAGCAAAGTGATCGTTATTGCTTGTTGATGGATCAAACATAACTGTTGGTGCAATTTGCTCTAATTCATTTTTAATTGCTTTACCACGGAATGAAGCTGTAATAATTAAGTCTGGTTTTAAACGGCTAATTTCTTCTAAGTTTGGTTGTTGACGTGTCCCTACATCTACAACATCTTTACTCGGTTTTGTTTTTGTATTTACCCATTTATTATAATTCTTAATGTCTGCCATCCCTACTGGCTGAACACCAAGTGCTAATAAGTCTTCAGAATATACCCACTCAAGTACAACTACTTTTTTTGCTGGTTTATCTAACTTCGTTTCCCCTTCAGCGTGTTTAATTGTTATAGCTTGATTTTTATTGTCCGCTTTTGTTTCTTTTTTCTCCTCTTTTTGCTGTCCGCATCCAACTGCGAATAGAAGAACTACTATGAAAATACTGAGAATTTTCTTCATCTTCTGCCCCCAAATTAAGTGTTTTTTGTAACTAGTACCATAAGTGAAAATGGTTATCAATTACAACACCCAAATCATACTATGAGGATATTTTAAGTGTCAATATATTTTTAAAATTTTGACGAAAAATAACGAACTATACGGATTTTTATATATTATAGTCGCTATTTATGAAGAATAAGCCTCTTTACTAAAAATATTGGCGAATGTGGAAAGTTTAAATGGGAAAGTGGCTGTGTACGATAGTGTAATGTGTATTGTTAATAGTCTGTGGAGATAAGGCGAAAGTACAAGCAAAAGGAGAGTGAATCGCATGTAATAATTACTAGAATGTATGGAGGAAATCTGTGTTTTATCCCCAACTAGGCAAAGTATTTCTTTGTTATTTAGATAGGTGTTTTTTAAGTCGGTGATTGCGCTAAAAAGATCGAATGTAAAGGAAGTGATCAACATGTCTTCATGGAGCAATAACGTAAATGGATATTGTGGGTGTAATAATCAAAATGGTGTACATGTTGATTCATGCTGTTTTAGTTGCGATGGGACAGTTCCTAAGGTTGGTCCAACCGGTCCGACGGGGGCAACAGGAGCAACAGGCCCAACGGGGGCGACAGGAGTAACAGGCGACACAGGTCCAACGGGAGCGACAGGAATAACAGGGGCAACGGGTCCAACAGGAGCGACAGGAATAACAGGAGCAACAGGCCCAACGGGAGCGACAGGAATAACAGGGGCAACGGGAGCAACAGGAGCGACAGGAATAACAGGAGCAACAGGCCCAACAGGAGCAACGGGTTCAACGGGGGCGACAGGGGTAACAGGCGACACAGGCCCAACAGGAGCAACAGGCCCAACAGGAATAACAGGGGCAACGGGTCCAACGGGGGCGACAGGAGTAACGGGTCCAACGGGAGCGACAGGCCCAACAGGCGATACAGGTCCAACAGGAGCAACAGGCACAAGTATAACGGCAACATACGCCTTTGCAAATAATACGTCGGGTACAGCAATATCGGTACTACTAGGTGGAACAAATGTCCCGCTTCCAAACAATCAGAATATCGGTCCAGGTATTACAGTGTCTGGGGGGAACACAGTATTTACGGCTGCAAATGCAGGGAATTATTATATTTCATATTCAATTAATATAACGGCTGCATTATTAGTTAGTTCACGAATTACAATTAATGGGGCACCGCTTGCTGGGACTATTAATTCTCCTGCATTAGCAACGACATCATTTAGTGCGACAATTATTACGACTCTTGCGGCGGGGAGTGCAATTAGTTTGCAATTATTTGGTTTGTTAGCTGTTGCGACATTATCAACAACTACCCCAGGAGCGGTATTAACAATTATAAGATTAAGTTAATGAAGTAAAGCATAGTTATATAAAAGTCAGAATATTATGATTGTAACGTTATGGTGACTATAATATAATGAAAATAACCATCATGAATGAACATTCATTTATTTTTTATGTATTTGAAGGGGGAATGAAGGTGGAAAAACCATGGTTGAAAAGTTATCCAGAGGAAATTCCTAGTACGATTTCTTATGATATTCAGCCGCTTTATAGATATGTAGAACAGATGGCATCTCGCTACCCAGAAAAGAAAGCGCTTCACTTTTTAGGGAAGGATATTACGTTTTCGGACTTCCATGATAAGGTGAAGCGGTTTGCAAATTATCTTCAAAAGCTCGGTGTGGAAAAGGGTGATCGAGTTGCTATTATGTTGCCAAATTGTCCGCAAGCTGTAATTGGTTATTACGGCACATTACTTGCGGGAGGTATCGTAGTACAAACAAATCCACTGTATACAGAAAGAGAATTAGAATATCAGCTTCATGACTCGGGAGCAAAAGTAATTCTTTGTCTCGATTTAGTGTTTCCAAGAGTAACGAATGTTCAATCTGCTACAAAAATTGAGCATATTATCGTAACTCGTATTGCAGACTTTTTACCATTCCCTAAAAATCTATTGTATCCATTTGTGCAGAAAAAACAGTCGAATTTAGTTGTGAAAGTATCAGAGAGTGAAACGATTCATCTTTGGAATTCAGTAGAAAAAGAAGTGAATACGAATGTTGAGGTGCCTTGTGATCCTGAAAATGATCTAGCCCTTTTACAGTACACAGGAGGAACAACCGGATTTCCGAAAGGAGTTATGTTAACGCATAAAAACCTCGTCTCTAACACGTTAATGGGAGTTCAATGGTTATATAATTGCAAAGAAGGAGAAGAAGTCGTTCTTGGGGTTCTTCCATTTTTCCATGTTTATGGCATGACAGCTGTTATGAATTTAAGTATTATGCAAGGATACAAAATGGTCCTTATTCCAAAGTTTGATATGAAAATGGTTTTTGAAGCGATTAAGAAGCATAAAGTGACATTGTTTCCAGGGGCACCAACTATTTATATCGCTCTTTTAAATAGTCCGCTTTTAAAAGAATACGATATTTCTTCTATTCGTGCTTGTATTAGTGGATCAGCACCACTGCCAGTAGAAGTACAGGAAAAGTTCGAAAAAGTTACAGGTGGTAAACTAGTAGAGGGATATGGTTTAACAGAATCCTCTCCGGTTACACATAGTAATTTTTTATGGGAAAAGCGAGTGCCAGGTAGCATCGGAGTTCCGTGGCCAGATACAGAAGCAATCATTATGTCGCTTGAAACTGGTGAGGCATTACAGCCAGGAGAAATAGGGGAAATTGTAGTGAAAGGCCCTCAAATTATGAAAGGATATTGGAATAAGCCAGAGGAAACAGCGGCTGTATTGCAAGATGGCTGGCTCCATACAGGTGATGTTGGCTACATGGATGAAGATGGATTCTTCTATGTAAAAGATCGCAAGAAAGATATGATTGTCGCGAGTGGATTTAATGTGTATCCTCGTGAAGTTGAAGAAGTATTATATGAGCATGAAAAAGTGCAAGAAGTAGTGACAATTGGAGTTCCAGATCCGTACCGAGGAGAGACAGTTAAAGCATTTGTTGTGTTAAAAGAAGGTACGGAGTGCTCTGAGGAAGAATTAAATCAGTTTGCACGTAAATATTTAGCGGCTTATAAAGTGCCGAAAGTATATGAGTTTAGAGATGAATTGCCAAAAACGACAGTAGGGAAAATTTTACGCCGTGTTCTAATAGATGAAGAGAAGAGAAAGAATGAGGATGAGCAAACGGGCTAAGGCCCTTTCTTTTTGAAAAAATAGGATTGACACTTTTCTAAATAGTCAGTATTATAAGAATATGAATGACTATTCATTCAGTCATCTTCTTGAAGGGGACAGTAAAGTGAAGAAAAATAGACCGAAATACAATCAAATTATTGATGCGGCAGTCATTGTGATTGCGGAGAATGGGTACCACCAAGCGCAAGTTTCTAAAATCGCAAAGCAAGCTGGGGTAGCTGATGGCACGATTTATTTATATTTTAAAAATAAAGAAGATATATTAATATCCTTATTCCAAGAGAAGATGGGAGAATTTGTCGAAACAATTCGTCAAAAAACAGCAGGAATTGAAAGCGCTGTATCGAAGTTATTCATGTTGGTAGAAACGCACTTCTTGCTGTTGTCGCAAAATGATCCTCTTGCTATCGTTACGCAATTAGAGCTAAGGCAGTCCAATCAAGACTTGCGCCTTAAAATAAATGAAGTATTAAAAGGCTACTTACAAGTTATGGATGAGATTTTAGAGACTGGTATAAAACAAGGTGAATTTCAAGCAGATTTAAATGTTCGCGTGGCAAGACAAATGATCTTTGGAACAGTAGATGAAGTTGTGACCAATTGGGTAATGAGCGATCATAAGTATGATCTGGTCGCACTTTCAAAAACGGTACACGGGCTACTTATTGCAGCTTGTGGTTATCGTCAATAATGGGAGGGATCATGTTGAAATTCCTATCTGTAAGAGTTGAAGATCATATCGCGGTGGCGACGTTAAATCACGCACCAGCGAATGCGATGTCTTCACAAGTTATGCATGACGTTACTGAATTAATTGATCAAGTGGAAAAGGATGATAACATTCGTGTTGTTGTTATTCACGGTGAAGGACGTTTCTTCTCAGCAGGAGCAGATATTAAAGAATTTACATCTGTTACTGAAGCGAAGCAAGCAACAGAATTAGCACAGCTTGGACAAGTTACGTTTGAGCGTGTTGAAAAATGTTCAAAACCAGTTATTGCGGCAATTCATGGAGCGGCACTGGGCGGCGGCCTTGAGTTTGCTATGTCTTGCCACATGCGCTTTGCAACTGAAAGTGCAAAACTTGGTTTACCTGAATTAACACTTGGATTAATTCCTGGCTTTGCAGGTACACAGCGTTTACCACGTTATGTTGGGAAAGCGAAAGCTTGTGAAATGATGTTAACAAGTACACCAATTACTGGTGCAGAAGCATTAAAGTGGGGACTTGTTAACGGATTGTTCTCTGAAGAATCTCTTTTAGATGATACGCTTAAAGTTGCAAAACAAATTGCTGGAAAAAGTCCAGCAACAACTCGCGCTGTACTAGAGTTATTGCAAACGACAAAATCGTCTCATTACTATGAAGGTGTACAACGTGAATCACAAATTTTTGGTGAAGTATTTACGAGTGAAGATGGAAGAGAAGGTGTAGCCGCATTTTTAGAAAAGCGTAAACCTTCATTTAGTGGCAGGTAGTTCAATTATTTTTTTAATATAAATTAACAGAAAATTAAAATTGATAGAATCTTTCTGAAAAAACAAGGGGGTAAATGGAATGAACATCTACGTACTCATGAAACGAACATTTGATACAGAAGAAAAAATCGTAATTAAAAACGGTGCAATTTACGATGGCGAAGCGGAATTCATCATCAACCCTTACGATGAATATGCAATTGAAGAAGCAATTCAAGTAAGAGACGCACAAGGTGGAGAAGTTACAGTTGTAACAGTCGGTGGCGAAGATAGTGAGAAAGAACTTCGTACTGCATTAGCAATGGGCTGTGATAAAGCGGTATTAATTAATATTGAAGATGATGTAGAAAATGGTGACCAGTTCACGACAGCAAAAGTACTTGCTGAGTATTTAAAAGATAAAGATGCAGATTTAATTTTAGGCGGAAACGTTGCAATTGATGGTGCATCTGGACAAGTAGGGCCACGCGTAGCTGAAGCGTTAAATATTCCATATGTAACGACAATTACAAAACTTGAAATTGACGGTACAAATGTGAAGATTGAGCGTGATGTTGAAGGTGATACAGAAGTGATTGCAACTTCATTACCAGTTTTAGTAACAGCACAGCAAGGTTTAAATGAACCGCGTTATCCATCGCTTCCAGGTATTATGAAAGCGAAGAAAAAGCCGCTAGAAGAATTAGAATTAGATGATTTAGATTTAGAAGAAGATGATGTGGAAGCAAAGACAAAAACAATTGAAATCTATTTGCCTCCTAAGAAAGATGCAGGAAAAGTGTTACAAGGCGAGCTGCAAGATCAAGTAAAAGAACTTGTATCGTTGCTCCATACAGAAGCGAAAGTAATCTAATAAAATACGAAATTATATATGCAGGAGGGAAAATCTATGGCTCGTAAAGTATTAGTAATGGGTGAAGTTCGTGATGGATCGCTACGTAACGTTTCTTTTGAAGCGGTAGCAGCAGCAAAAACAATTGCAGAAGGCGGTGAAGTAGTAGGTCTTCTAATTGGAGACAGCGTTGCCTCTTTTGCAAATGAATTGATTCATTACGGTGCAGATCGCGTTGTGACAGTTGAAAATGATAAATTAAAATCATATACATCTGATGGTTATGCACAAGCGTTTTTAGCTGTACATGCTGAAGAAAATCCAGAAGGTATCGTTTTTGGACATACAGCACTTGGTAAAGATTTATCACCAAAATTAGCAGCGAAGCTTGAAGCTGGTTTAGTTTCTGACGTAACTGCTTTAGAGGTTGAAGGTGGAAATGTTATCTTCACTCGTCCAATTTACTCTGGTAAAGCATTCGAGAAGAAGATTGTAACAGACGGCATCTTATTTGCGACAGTGCGTCCAAATAACATTGCAACTCTGGAAAAAGATGAGTCTCGCAGCGGTGACGTATCTTCTATTACAGTTGATGTGAAAGATTTACGTACAATCATTCAAGATGTTGTCCGTAAAACAGCAGAAGGTGTGGATCTTTCTGAAGCAAAAGTTATTATCGCTGGCGGACGTGGTGTGAAGAGTGAAGAAGGCTTTAAGCCATTAAAAGAGTTAGCAGACGTACTAGGCGGCGCTGTTGGAGCATCTCGTGGTGCTTGTGACGCTGAATACTGTGATTACTCATTACAAATTGGTCAAACTGGTAAAGTTGTTACGCCAGACTTATACATTGCATGTGGTATTTCTGGTGCGATTCAGCATTTAGCAGGTATGTCTAACTCAAAAATAATCGTTGCGATTAATAAAGATCCAGAAGCAAGTATCTTTAAAGTAGCTGACTATGGTATTGTCGGTGACTTATTCGAAGTTGTACCTCTTTTAACAGAAGAGCTTAAAAAGTTAAAAGTACATTCATGATTTAAGTACCCTTGAGTTCCAAGTGAAGTACCCCTATATATAGAAAAAGGTGAGAGATCCCCTGTCTCTCATCTTTTTAGTATTTAATCCGTATTTTTATATAGTATAAAGGAACATTTTTTTGTTACAATACATAACGATACATATTATTCGCCACGTATATAAGTTAATGATATACTCTTGGTAGAATATACTTGAAGGAGGAAATAAAATGGCAATTGTAAACGCAAATGACCAAAGCTTCGCAGCAGAAACTAGCGAAGGTGTTGTATTATTAGATTTCTGGGCACCTTGGTGTGGACCTTGTAAAATGATCGCTCCTGTATTAGAGGAAATTGATGCAGAACTAGGCGAAAAAGTAAAAGTAGTAAAAGTAGACGTTGATGAAAACCAAGAAACGGCTCGTCAATTCGAAGTAATGAGCATTCCAGCTCTTTTCGTATTAAAAGACGGTAAAGTAGTTGATCAAGCGTTAGGTTACAAACCGAAAGAAGCGTTAGTAGAATTAGTTTCTAAACACTTCTAAAATAAAAAAAGCTACCATTTGGTAGCTTTTTTTATTTTCTTTTTTACAGTCTTTCCGTTACAATAAAAGAACGTATGTTGGGTGTTTGGGCATAGTATGTTTTCAAGGGAAAATAAAAATGCTAAGTATGTAGAAATGGAGGGAGACGAGTGCACGAACATTTGAAAGAGAAGTTGGCTATTTTACCAGATCAACCTGGTTGTTATTTGATGAAAGATAAGCAAGGAACGGTTATATATGTCGGAAAGGCAAAAGTGCTTAAAAATCGTGTGCGCTCGTACTTTACTGGTTCACATGATGGGAAAACACTGCGGCTTGTAGGAGAAATTGTTGATTTTGAATATATTGTAACCTCTTCGAATTTAGAAGCACTTATTTTAGAGTTAAATCTAATTAAAAAATATGATCCGAAATATAATATTCAATTAAAAGATGATAAAACATATCCTTTTATTAAAATTACGGCGGAGAAGCAACCGCGCTTACTCATTACTCGAAACGTAAAAAAGGATAAAGGGAAATATTTTGGTCCTTATCCAAATGCACAATCTGCTCATGAAACGAAAAAACTGCTAGATCGTATGTATCCACTTCGGAAATGCACGAATATGCCAGATAAAGTTTGTTTGTATTATCATATGGGTCAATGTTTAGCGCCTTGTGTGAAAGAAGTGACGGAAGAACAAAATAAAGAAATTGTAGATGAAATTATTAAGTTTTTAAATGGTGGACATAAAGAAGTTCGTTCAGAACTAGAAATAAAAATGTATGAGGCCTCAGAGAAACTAGAGTTTGAACGTGCAAAAGAGTTGCGTGATCAAATTGCTCATATTGATGCGATTATGGAAAAACAAAAGATGATTATGAGTGACTTAGTAGATCGTGATGTGTTTGGATATGCAGTGGATAAAGGATGGATGTGTGTTCAAGTTTTCTTCGTTCGAAAAGGAAAGCTAATTGAACGTGATGTTTCTATGTTTCCAATTTACGATGAACCAGAAGAGGGTTTTTTAACGTTTATCGGCCAATTTTATGAAAACAGTAGTCATTTTAAGCCGAAGGAAATTGTCGTTCCAGGAAGTATAGACTCGGAATTAGTAGAGCGCTTTTTAGAAGTGGAAGCGACGCAGCCGAAACGTGGTAAGAAAAAAGACCTTGTAGAATTGGCAAATAAAAATGCGAAGATTGCTCTTGAAGAGAAGTTTTACTTAATTGAACGTGATGAAGAACGAACGATTAAAGCGGTAGATCATTTAGGGAAGCAGCTTGGGATTGAAACGCCGTATCGTATTGAAGCGTTTGATAACTCAAATATTCAAGGAACAAATCCCGTTTCTGCAATGATTGCTTTTATCGATGGGAAACCGGCGAAGAAAGAGTATCGAAAATATAAAATTAAAACGGTTCAAGGGCCAGATGATTATGAGTCTATGAGAGAAGTTGTGAGGCGCCGTTATACAAGGGCGCTTAAAGAAAATTCACCTTTACCTGATTTGATTATTATTGATGGAGGAAAAGGCCATCTAGCGGCTGCAAGTGATATTTTAGAGAATGAGCTCGGATTATATATTCCGATGGCAGGTCTTGTAAAAGATGATAAACATAAAACCTCCCATTTAATTATTGGGGATCCACCGGAACCTGTGATGCTTGAGAGAAATAGCCAAGAATTTTATTTATTGCAGCGTATTCAAGATGAGGTGCATCGATTTGCGATTACATTCCATCGTCAATTACATGGGAAATCTGTCATTCAATCAGCATTGGATGATATTCCAGGAATCGGTGATAAACGGAAAAAGGTATTGTTAAAACATTTTGGTTCATTAAAGAAGATGAAAGAAGCTTCTATAGAGGAATTTGTCGAAGCGGGTATGCCGAAAAATGTCGCGGAGACGATTTATACGTATTTAACAGATAAGAAGACGTTGTAGTTTACAACGTCTTCTGTTTTTTGGTATAATTTCTGAAGATTTAAAATAAACTCATCTGAATGAAAATACAAAAAAGTCAACTAAACTGATATGTCTAGTTGACTGTAGGTAATGCTTACACTTCAATGAGATCTTTTATATCCCATTTTACAAGAAATGTAATAGAGTCAGAACGTTTTTTCTTTTCTTCGTATGACTCTGCAACGACGTTCCGTTGCTTTTGGATTTGTTCAGCGATGAATCCGGCTTCTAGTTGATAAGAAGAATGTCGTTTTTGTTTTTGACGTTCTGCGATGAGTGTGCCTTTAAGTTGGAACTGCATTTCACGACGCTTATGTTCAACAATGCTTAAAGTGCCCCAGCCAGCCTTTTCAAAGAACTGAATGACTTCTTCAATTGTTTCTAGCGGATATTTTCTTGCAAGGTTTCTACCAGACCAGTATAAAATACCATCTAAATCGTTGCCGATTAAATCAGGTAGTAATTCTTCACGTAGCAATTCATAAGCGAAGGCGTTCAATGAAACATCTTCTAAAGATGTTGTATCGATTGTATTTTTACTCACAATATTCCCCTCTTTCTATAGGGATTATTATATAACATTTCACATTTATAAAAACAGATTTTTCTTTAGGAAAATCTGAATATATAAGAAGAAAAAAAGAATTGGCAAATTATATGCAAATTATGTATACGTTTTCTTGACGCTTCGACAAAAATAGGAGTAAAATGAACTTGGTATCAAATTATGCTGAAATATTTCGAATAATTTTTTCAGTTTTTCTTATGCCAATAGTGAAAAAACATTATTGTCATAAACTAATCTGAAAACAGCAGTCAAACATTCAAGGGGGGTAATGGGGACATGAAAGGCCGCGAGTATACGTTTCGTAAGTGGCACTCATTAATGGGGGTCATCCCGGTTGGTGTCTTTTTGACGCAACATTTAATTGTAAACAACTTTGCAACACGAGGAGCAGAGGCTTTTAACAAAGCTGCAGGCTTTATGGAGCTCCTTCCATTCCGGTATGCGCTAGAAATTTTCATCATCTTTTTACCGATACTGTACCATGCTATATATGGCTTATATATTGCATTTACAGCTAAGAACAATGCGGTTTCTTACGGTTATTTCCGTAACTGGATGTTCGTCTTCCAAAGAATTTCAGGTATCGTTACGCTGATCTTCATTTCTTGGCACGTCTGGGAAACTCGTATTCAAGCAATGTTAGGTAAAGAGGTAAACTATGATATGATGGCAGATATTTTAAACAATCCAGCTATGTTTGCATTCTACTTAGTTGGTGTTGTTTCAACAATTTTCCACTTTGCAAATGGACTATGGACATTCTGCATCAGCTGGGGAATTACAGTATCTCCACGTTCACAAAGAATCTCTACTTATGTAACATTAGCTATTTTCTTAGGTTTATCTTATGTAGGTGTGAGTGCATTATTAGCGTTCATCGATCCACAGCTAGCAAACCAGTAAGGAGTGGGAGAGCATGAAAGGGAAACTTATAGTAGTCGGCGGTGGCTTGGCTGGCTTAATGGCAACGATTAAAGCGGCAGAAGCAGGAGTAAATGTTGAACTGTTTTCTTTAGTACCAGTAAAACGTTCACATTCTGTATGTGCTCAGGGCGGAATTAACGGTGCCGTAAATACGAAAGGTGAAGGGGATTCTCCATGGATCCACTTTGACGATACAATTTATGGTGGGGACTTCTTAGCGAACCAACCACCAGTTAAAGCAATGTGTGAAGCAGCACCTGGTATCATTCATTTAATGGACCGTATGGGTGTTATGTTCAACCGTACGGAAGAAGGACTTCTTGATTTCCGTCGATTTGGTGGAACGCAACATCACCGTACAGCATTTGCTGGTGCAACAACTGGACAGCAATTACTTTACGCATTAGATGAGCAAGTACGTCGTCACGAAGTAGCAGGACTTGTAACGAAATATGAAGGTTGGGATTTCTTACGAGCTGTTGTTGATGATGAAGGTGTGTGCCGAGGAATCGTTGCACAAGACTTACAAACTATGGAGATTAGAAGTTTCGGAGCAGATGCCGTGATTATGGCAACAGGGGGCCCTGGTATCATTTTCGGAAAATCAACAAACTCCATTATCAATACAGGTACAGCAGCTTCTGCTGTATATCAACAAGGCGCATATTATGCAAACGGTGAGTTCATTCAAATTCACCCAACGGCAATTCCTGGAGACGATAAATTACGTCTTATGAGTGAATCTGCACGTGGTGAAGGTGGACGTGTTTGGACATATAAAGATGGTAAACCATGGTACTTCTTAGAAGAAAAATATCCGGCTTACGGAAACCTTGTACCTCGTGACATCGCAACGCGTGAAATCTTTGATGTTTGCGTAGAGCAAAAACTAGGTATTAACGGTGAAAACATGGTGTACTTAGATCTTTCTCATAAAGATCCAAAAGAACTAGATATTAAACTAGGTGGAATTATTGAAATCTATGAGAAATTTACAGGGGATGATCCTCGTAAACTACCGATGAAAATCTTCCCAGCTGTTCACTATTCAATGGGCGGACTATGGGTTGATTATAAACAGATGACAAACATTCCAGGTTTATTTGCAGCAGGTGAGTGTGATTATTCTATGCACGGTGGTAACCGTCTTGGTGCGAACTCACTATTATCAGCAATTTATGGTGGTATGGTAGCAGGACCAAACGCAATTGAGTATATGAAAGGTCTTTCTAAATCATCTGATGCTGTTTCATCTACTGTATATGAGCAAAATGAATTAATCGAAACAGAGAAATTTAACAATATTTTAACGATGGATGGTAACGAAAATGCGTATGTTCTTCATAAAGAGCTTGGAGAATGGATGACAGATAACGTTACAGTAGTTCGTGAAAATAAAAAATTATTAGAAACAGATGCGAAAATTGAAGAATTAATGGCTCGTTACAAACGTATTAACATTAACGATACAGCAAGATGGAGTAACCAAGGTGCTTCATTTACACGCCAACTTGCAAATATGTTTGAGTTAGCACGTGTTATTACAATTGGCGCATATAACCGTAATGAGAGCCGTGGGGCGCATTACAAACCTGAATTCCCAAATCGTGATGATGCAAACTTCTTAAAAACTACGATGGCAAAATTTGAGGGAGAAGGAAATGCACCAGCATTCCATTACGAGGACGTTGATATTTCGTTAATTAAACCGCGTAAACGTGATTATTCTTCAAAACACGATGTAGCTGCTAAGGGTGAAGAGAAGGGGGATAAACAACATGTCTGAGAAAACAATCCGCCTCATCATTACGAGACAAGACGGGCCAGATGCGCAAGCGTTTGACCAAGAGTTTGAAATTCCATATCGTCCGAATATGAATATTATCTCAGCACTTATGGAAATTCGTCGTAATCCTGTTGATTCAAAAGGGAACCAAACAACTCCGATTGCCTGGGATATGAACTGCTTAGAGGAAGTATGTGGTGCATGTTCGATGGTGATTAACGGAAAACCACGTCAATCATGTACGGCACTTATCGATCAATTAGAGCAACCAATTCGCTTAAAACCGATGAAGACATTCCCGGTTGTACGTGACTTACAAGTTGATCGTAGTCGCATGTTTAATGCTCTAAAACGCGTTAAAGCGTGGATTCCAATTGATGGTACGTATGACCTAGGTCCAGGACCAAGAATGCCTGAGAAAAAGCGTCAATGGGCTTATGAGCTTTCAAAATGTATGACATGTGGTGTTTGCTTAGAATCATGTCCAAACGTAAACAGTAAGTCTGACTTTATTGGACCAGCACCGTTATCACAAGCTCGCTTATTCAACTCACATCCAACGGGTGAAATGCATAAAGCAGATCGCTTACGTGCAATTATGGGAGATGGAGGACTAGCAAACTGTGGTAACTCTCAAAACTGTGTGCAATCATGTCCGAAGGGTATTCCTTTAACAACTTCAATTGCGGCATTAAACCGTGATACAACAATTCAATCGTTCAAAGATTTCTTTGGTAGCGATAATAACTATTAATAAATATTGCCTCTTCATATCGAAGAGGCAATATTTATAACTTTATTTTTCTGTTTATTCTGTTTATTTCAAGGTGAAAAGGAGAGATAACAATGAAGAGGATTTCTTATATTGAAGACTTTGAGCAATGGGAAAGTGGTTTTTCGTTTTACAACCCTGTAAAGGTTCGTTTTGGTGAAGTAGATATGTTTGGACATGTAAATAATGTCGTTGCTTTTACTTATTTTGAAGAAGCTCGTATTGCGTTGTTTAAAGAACTTGGATTTATGCAAGAGTGGACACATGCATCATCAGAAACGATGATCGTTGTTGCGGATTTACAATGTAATTTTATTAAGCAAATATATTTTGATGAACAGCTGAAGGTGTATGTAAAGGCAGGATCGGTCGGGAATTCTTCTTTAGATTTACATTATATGGTGAAGAATGCAGCAGGAGAGGTTTGTTTAGTAGGTCGCGGAATGATGGTTCAAGCTTCGAAAAAAACAGGAAGAGGCGAACCATGGCCTGAAGAATGGAAGAAGAAATTACTACAATAATAGAGTGAAAGAAAAATAAGAGAGCAATTTGCTCTCTTATTTTTTGTCTTCCATCGCTTCTTCTAATGTTAAGTGATGTTTATATAGGTATGTAGCGTATGGATTACCAACGTAGCGTAAGTGCCATGGTTCATAGGCATATTCTGTTGTATCTGTTTTATCTTCTAAGTAACGAATGACAAAGCCGAATTCATGAGCATGTTCCGCGACCCATTTTCCTTCTGCTGTCTCTCCGAAGATAGGCTCTAATTGAAATTTAGCTGATTTTGAACTAATATCCATTGCTAAACCCGTTTGGTGTTCACTTGTACCAGGAATTGCGCTTACCGAATTAGCTTCGGCTTTTCCTTGACGTCTAACGTATGTATCATGCAACGATTTTTGGCGTTTGTATGAACGATAACCAGATACAGCTGTAAGATCAAGCCCTTCTTTTTTCGCAGCTTTGAACATGTTTTCAAGTGCCTCGGCAGCATCTTTGCGCAGCAATGTTTTTTCTTTATCTTTTGGACTAATAAATGGTACATTTGGTCTCGTTAAGTCTTTAGGAATGTATCCATCTGGTAGTTTTCGATGTTTATTAATTAAGACAAGATTAGATTTTGGATTTGTTACAACTGAAAAGTCATTGTCTATTTTCTTTGCATTATGATCAGCTTTTGGAAAAGCAGGAATCTCTTCTTTTTTATGGTTATTATGCTTTTGACTTTCGACAGCTTTTGCTTCATTATGTAGTGGTGTTTTAGAACCAAAGTAAGCGAAAGATGTGATCCCGATTACAATAGTAGTGGCAGAAATAATTATTATCTTTTTCATGATGCCTTGTAATCACAGTCCCTTCTTCATAAAATGTGTATTGTTTTTTTTATTATAAATCTAGTTTGTTGGAAAAGGAATATAAGAGTCATAACGTAATAGAAATGCAAAGAAAATGTCAGAAAATGTGTGAATTTGTAGTATTTTTTTATATAATTCATTTCTTATCTTTCATGATTTGCATTTTTTATGTAATATATATACATAAGAAGATGTAGCGATTATCGAGAATAAAGAACTTCTTGTATAGACTAGGAGTGAATGGGAATGGATTTTGCAACAATTATTGGACTTATTTTAGGATTTGTAGCAGTGGTAGTAGGGATGGTCGTCAAGGGCGCTGACGTAACAGCCTTATTAAATCCTGCCGCAGCATTAATTATTTTTATCGGTACATTTGCTGCAGTATGTATTGCATTTCCGATGAATCAACTAAAAAGGGTTCCAAAACTATTTAAAGTTCTTTTTGGTTCAAATAAAAAGGATTTAAGTTATGAACAGTTGCTAGAATTATTTGTTCATTGGACATCTGAAAGTAGAAAATACGGTATTTTGTCTTTAGAGCAACAATTAGACAAAATTCAAGATGAATTTCTTTTGCGCGGTATGAAATTTGTGATTGATGGCGTATCCGCAGAAGATTTAGAGCAGATTTTGGAATCTGAATTAGAAGCAATTGAAGAAAGACATGCAAAGGGAGCTGCTATTTTTTCACAAGCTGGTACGTATGCACCGACATTAGGAGTTTTAGGTGCTGTTATCGGTCTTGTAGCTGCGCTTGGTAACTTAACTGATATTGAAAAGTTAGGTCATGCTATTTCGGGTGCGTTTATTGCAACGATTTTTGGTATTTTTTCAGGTTATGTATTATGGCATCCATTTGCAAATAAGTTAAAGCAAAAATCTTCAGCTGAAATTGAGAAAAAACGTTTAATCATTGATTGTTTATTAATGTTACAAGAAGGTACATATCCGTTTATTATGAAGAACCGCATTTTAGGTGCACTTTCTGCAACTGAGCGTAAAAAGCTAGAAAAAGGAGCAGAAAAAAATGCGGAGTAAGAAAAATAGAAGAGGCAAAAAGAAAAAACATGATGAGCATATCGATGAAACGTGGTTAATCCCATATTCTGATATGTTAACGTTGTTATTTGCATTGTTTATCGTTTTATTCGCAATGAGTAGTATAGATGCTGCGAAGTTTAAACAGATGGCAGTTGCTTTTCGAAGTGAATTAGCTGGGGGAACAGGTAACAAAGAATTTTTAAGTGATCAAAAGCCAAATGATGAAAAAGAATTATCAGCAAGTAGCCTTGAGGCAGAACAAGCAAAAAAACAAGAAGAAGCTAGAGCTAAAGAAAAAAAAGAGATGGATGAATTGAAAGCATTACAAAAAAAGATTGATCAATATATTAATGAAAAACAATTATCTTCTTCTTTTCAAACTAAATTAACTGAAAAGGGATTAATGGTGACAATATTAGAAAATATACTGTTTGATTCGGGGAAAGCAGATGTGAAATTAGAATCTTTAGGGATTGCAAAAGAGATGTCTAGCTTACTTGTTTCAGCGTCACCTCGTGAAATTACAGTATCGGGTCATACGGATAATGTCCCTATTGCCAATGCGCAGTTTGCGTCGAATTGGGAATTAAGTACGCAGCGGGCAGTTAATTTTATGCAAGTATTACTGCAAAATAAAGAATTACAACCAGAAAAATTTAGTGCGATTGGATACGGAGAATACCGTTCAATTGCTCCAAACGATACACAAGAAGGAAAGGCAAAGAATAGACGTGTGGAAGTATTTATCTTGCCTTTAACAGAGAAAGTAAAATAAAAGAGGATGGCGAATGCCATCCTCTTTTATTTTACATCAAATGATTTTAAGTTGTCGCGACGGATTTTATCTTTTTCTGCATCTGATTTTTTGAAATCATAATCATATAAAGCGCCTTCCCAATCGCCATACATTGGATTCGGGAAAATAATGAATTTCTCACCAAATTGTGCTTTTGAATCTGCTACTGTTTGGTTACGATCTTTTACAGATTTTCCATCAAAACCTGTGAAATCAGATAAGTTATCACCGAAGAATAAGACAATATCATGGGTTTGAGAAACGAGTTCACGGCGTTTTTCTTTTCCTTTTTCTTTCGGATCTTGTAGTAATATATGTTCTTTCGTTGCTTGAGGAGCACCTACACGCTCAAGATTTTTAATTGTTGCATCTAGTTGATTCGTTTTACGATTTGAGATGTAGTAAATATCTACACCTTTAGACTCTGTATATTTTAAGAAATCAATTGCGCCTGGAAGGGCTTCAGCCTCAGCTTTGTTAATCCAATCATCCCATTTGTAAGGATAGCCTTTGCCTGTTTTTACGCTCATTGCCTGATGAGGACTGTTATCTAAAACAGTTTCGTCTAAATCAAGCACGATAGCAGGTTTTTTCTCTGTCCCTTTTGCAAGAATTGCATCAAGCTTTAATTGACCAATGTTGTACCCTTGGTAGTAAAGTGCTTTCGTTTCACCGGCTGTTTGATACCATAAATCAGCCATTAATTGTTGTTCTGTTAATTTTACTTTCTCTTCTTTCGCCACTGTTTTCTCTGGTGTTCCTGAACATGCTACAAGTGATGTAGATAGAACCGCTACAGATAATAAAGTGGTAATGCCCCTCTTCATCTTCATATGTATCCTCCTTGATGTTAGAAAATCATTTTATATTATATATTAAAATATAATATTTTTATATGAACATTTGCATATTGTCTTTTGTATATATAGTAGTATGTCCTATATTAGAAAGATGAGCAAAATAATAATAGCTGTTTTGACAAGTTTTATTGTCGTAATGACAATTATAATTGACAAAAAGAACTTTGTTATTTACAATTTTAACTAAATAGAACAAATGATGGATTCATGACGATGTTTACATATAAGAGGATGAAGCGTGGTGCTATATTTTGTCTTGAATAAACATAGTCTTTGAAAGAGAGTACGAATGATACTAAAGGGGAGGCTTTATACTTGAGTTTACAAATTCAAAACTTAACGAAACAATTTGGGGAATCAAAAGCAGTTAACGGTTTGCAAATTTCGTTACCAAAAGGTGAAGTACTAGGGTTACTTGGACGAAATGGTGCAGGGAAAACAACAACAATCAAAATGCTTCTCGGATTATTAACGCCTAATGAAGGTTCGATTACATGGGATGGAAAAGCATTTGGAAATAGTGGTGTAACAATTGGGTATTTACCAGAAGAAAGAGGTTTATATACAAAAAGTAGAGTAATAGATCAGCTGCGATATTTTGGTAGATTAGAAGGAATGTCGAAGAAAGAAGTGGATCACGCTATTGATCACTGGTTAGAGCGTTTAGCGATACCAGAATATAAATTTAAAACGGCTGGAGAGCTTTCAAAAGGGAATCAGCAAAAAATCCAATTAATTGCTGCTCTTCTTCATAATCCGGAACTTCTCATTCTAGATGAACCATTCAGCGGCCTTGATCCAGTTAATGCTGGGATGTTAGCTAGTATTATTGAAGAACAAGTACAGAGCGGAAAGACGATTATTTTATCAAGTCATCGTATGGAACAAGTAGAGGCTTTTTGCCAACATGTATGTATTTTGAAAAAAGGTGAAGCAGTCGTAAAAGGACAGCTAAGTGATATTAAGAAAGAATACGGTTTCCGTAATTTAACGATTGAAGATACAGTAGAGAATGAAAAGGGATTAGAAGCTATACATGTATCGTATGAAAAACAACAAGGCCTTCTTTATGTGAAAGTACAAGACGATGCGGAAGCTCTCAAGATTTTGCAACAGTTGCAAGAGCAAGGTGTTAGCTTACGACAATTCAAAATGTTAGAGCCGACGTTAAACGAAATCTTTGTAGAGAGGGCGAAATAACGATGCGTAAATTTTCTCACGTATTTTCATTTTATTTTAGGGAAGCGTTTTTATCTAAGAAATCATTAATTACGAGTGCGATTTTATTTTTAGTTGTGTTTGGGATTTTTGCATTTAATCATTTTACTTCAGGCGATGATAAAAATAAGGATAAAGATAAAATTGCAGTTGTAGTAGAGAGTTCCACATATAAAGTACAAAAAGATGAGCTAAATAAGCTATTGCCATCAGCAAAAATAACAATTGGTTCAAAGGATGATTTTGATAAACTGCATAAGCAAGTAGAAGAAGGCGATTTAGATGGTCTATTCCATGTGACGGAAAAGGGGGGGGCTCCATCGATTACATATATGTATAATGGATTTCCAAGCCAAGCAATTTCTGCAATTATGGCAGGATATTTAAAGCAACAATATACGATGGTGACGATTGCCAAAAATAATGTTTCACCAGAAATTGCACAGCAATTACAAACAGAAATTCAAGTAAAGCAAGAAGCGATAAAAGATCGTACATCTTCTTTCGGAATTGCCTATTTCTTTACATTTGCTTTATATATGTTTATTGTAGCGTTCGGAAATACAATCGCAATGAATATTGCATCTGAAAAGGCGTCACGTGTAATGGAAGTAATGCTTCCGAAAGTGAAGCCTCTTACGATGATGTATGCGAAAATTTTAGCGGTTGTTTCAACGGCGTTATTGCAACTTGTCGTATTGGCGTGTGGTTATCTTATTCCATATTTGTTAGGTTGGGTCGATTTAGAAAGTGCCTCACTATTTGGTATTCCAATTGACTTTACGAAATTAGATGCAAAAGTTATCAGCATGTTTCTTGTTTATTTCATTACGGGATATTTACTTTATGCGATGATGTATGCTGCTGCTGGAGCTGTCGTATCTAAGACGGAGGATTTACAAGCTGTATCTTTCCCGGTAATGATTTTAATTATGGCTGCATTCTTTATTAGTATTAAATCATTAAGTGATCCGAATAGTACTATCGTTGTTGTAAGTTCTTACGTTCCATTTTTTACACCGATGGTTACCTTCTCACGTATTGTAGCTGGTGAAGCAGGTATGCTAGAAATTACGATAACATTAGCAGTCTTATTGGCGACAATTGCAGTATTAAATGCTGTTACAAGCCGCATTTACGTAAACGGCGTAATGAATTACTCAGATAAAGTGAAATTTAAAGATTTAGCGAAATTTATAAAGCGTCAATAATGAGAGAAAAGCATGATTTCCTATTGAAATCATGCTTTTTCTTTATGTATAAATTAAAAATAGTATATAATAATAAGAGTCGTCTTTTAATAGAATGAATAAAAAGGAGGGTGTGCAGATGGGGATTAGTAGTCGTTTTACAGTAGGTGTTCATATGCTGACATTACTTGCGATAGATCGAAACTCTCGCTGTACCTCTGAATGGATTGCCGGTAGTGTGAATACAAATCCAGTTGTGATTCGTCGCATTACAGGAATGTTGAAGAGAGCAGGACTTGTTGATGTACAAGCTGGTAAAGGTGGTACGACACTTGCTCGAGATTTAGAAGAAATTACATTACTTGATGTATATAAAGCAGTGGAAGTTGTAGAAGAAGGACAACTATTTTCCTTCCATGAAAATCCCAACATTGAATGTCCAGTAGGAGCTAATATTCAATCAGTATTAGAAATTATTTTAATGCAAGCGCAAGAAGCGATGGAAAACGTACTTGCAAATGTAACGGTAGATCAATTAGTTACAAATTTAAAGTCTAAAATGAAAGAATAAAAAAAGCGAGCTTCCTCATAATGAGGGCTCGCATTTTTTTATTCAGAAATATTGAAAATTCTATTTTTCAGTATTTAAAATGAATTTACCTACGATAGCTGCGAAGATACCACCAAGAATTGGTGCTACGATGAATACCCATAGTTGAGAAAGTGCTTCTCCACCAACAAATAAAGCTGGTGCGATACTACGAGCTGGGTTAACAGATGTTCCAGTTAACGGAATTCCTAATAAGTGAATTAAAACTAATGTGAAACCAATTACTAGTCCAGCTAAAGAAGAACTTCCTTTTTTACCTGTTACAGCAACGATAACTAAAATAAATACGAAAGTTAAAATGAACTCAACTAAAAATGCTCCAGATAAACCAAGAGTTCCGAAACCATTTTGTCCTAAATTATCTAAAGGTGTTTTAGCAGATTTTAAAATTGTTACTAACGTTGCAGTTCCTAATAAACCACCTAAAATTTGAGCTAATACATAATAACAAAGTTCCATAGCGTTCATTCGTTTGTTGATGAACATAGCTACCGATACTGCTGGGTTAATGTGACATCCAGAAATTGTTCCGATGCTATATGCCATAGCTACAATAGATAAGCCGAAAGCCATAGCGATTCCTAATGTTCCAATTCCTTCAATTCCGCCGCCAGTGACAGCTACTCCAGTTCCGAATAATACAAGTACAAATGTACCAATAAATTCAGCGATTGCTTTTTTTAACATAATTTACCTCCTATTAATGCGCATGAAACGTATTATAACATAAGTTTTAGTATAAACAGCCAATGAAATACTATTCTGATAAGGCGAAATAGGGGGACAATAAAAAAGAGTATGGTTCATCTCTATAGAACCATACCCTTTTTTTATGCCGATTTTTTCTGTTTAACGACTGGAACAGAACGGTTTAAAATACTATTTGCAACCATTCCTAACATGATAATAATCATTCCGATGAGAGAAAGTCCTCCAGGGAGTGAACCATTTAAGAAAATGATTTCTCCAAGTACGGTAAAGACCATCGTTCCAGCTTGTGTTGCTTCAACAGCTCCAAGTAGAGCGAGGTTATCTTTTGCTAAGTCAGTAGCAAAGAAAAATGTCATCGTTGCAATAACGCCGGAACATAATGCTAACAAAAATCCTTGAAGCATTTGGTTGGATGTTGGAATGCCAGTAGTAGAAAATCCGTATATACCAAGCAAGATTGTTATAGGAAGACTTCCAATTGCCATTCCTAATACACGTTGAAACGTATCAAGGCGTCCACCAACAAGCTCCATCATTTTTCGGTTACCGAACGGATATAAGAAAGCGGCTAATACGACAGGTAAAAAACCTGAAATGAACTGAGTCATTGTAATATGGCCTGCGGCAGTTGCTTGCATACAAATTACACCAAGTAAAATAAATAATGCAACATATAAGCTACGAAGTGGAATTTTTCCGCGTACAAGTTTCGTACCTGATTTTGTTTCTATTTTTACGAAAAATAGTGGTGATAGTAGTAAACCAGCTAAAATCGTAACTTGCCAAGTTCCAGCAACGAGCCAAGCTGGAGAAAAGACAGCTGAGAAACTTAATAAAGAATAAAAACCAATACCGGCAACAGAACCCCATCCGATCCATGCCAATGGATGTTTTTTTAACTCTTCCCATAATCCCCTAAAGTTTTTGCGAAATAAAACGATAAGGAATAAAATAGGAAGAGCAAATAAAAAACGGAAGGAAGCTGTCCAAGCCCAGCTCGTTCCAGATACATTCATTGCTCTATTAATAATAAAGGTTGCAGAAAAAAAGGCCGATGATAAAAGACCTAATAAAATTGCGCGCATGAAGTATAGCACTCCTTTCGAAAATAAATAATTATGTATAGTATGATATACTTTTAATTGTTTAAAGTAAACTATTTTATACTTTGAGGTGGTTTTATATATGAAAGAAAATGAAGATATGCAAACGAAAGAAGTCATTCAACAAGTTGGACAGTTATTGAGACAAATTCGAAATGAACAGAAATTAAGTTTAGAAGAATTAGCCCATAAAACAGGAGTTAGTAAATTAACATTAGGAAAGATCGAAAGAGGGGAAACAAATCCGACACTAGCTGTCATTTGGAAAATAACGAAAGGGTTATCAATTCCTTTATCCAGATTAATGGTTGCTGGAGAACCTGTAGCTGTTGCGCGCTGTGGAGAAGGATTTGCAGTAGATGAAGGACAAGCGTGGCATTTAGAAACGATGTTCCGTTATACGAAAGAAACAGGGATGGAAATGCACCGTGCTTGTTTACGATCAAATAGTATATATGAGCCAGAAGCTCATCATGAAGGTGCGATTGAGCTTGTAACGGTAATGAAAGGGAAAGTGTCTATTCAAGTGGAGAATGATGTATACGAATTAAATGAGTTTGATTCCATTCAATTTGAAGCGAATAAGAAGCATATTTATAAAAATGAAGAAGAAGAAGTGGCGGTATTACATTTAACGATGAAATATTCTTCATGAAAAAATCACCTATAGGATTCTATAGGTGATTTGCTCTTCTTAAGTATGTGAAATGATGCCATTAGTACGAACGTGGCATAAGTAATAAACAAATGAAATAAACTAAAAATCCTGTCCCAAAACATAAAACAGCAATAACCCAAATGATACGAATAAGAGTAGAGCTAATATCAAAATATTCTCCTAAACCACCACATATACCAAATAGCATTTTATCAGTTTCGGATTTACATAACTTTTTTGACATATTCCAATCAACTCCTTTTTATATCAAACTGCATACTTTTATTCTATATGGAAATTTATGAGAAGACTATGGGGTTGTATTACATTTTTTTGTGAGAAGCGATCGTATTAATTGTCTTAGTTTTCAGTGGATATTAAACTTGTAGTTATGAGGTGATTTTTAATAAAGGGTGGGGAAATAGAGATGACAGTATATTGGTTGACTAACGTAATGCTTGAATCAGGATATACATATGAAGAAGAGAGAATTTCACAAACAGAAACAGAATTATGCAGTTTACTTATTGAAGATGGTCGAATTAAAAAAATTATAAAAGGGATTGTTCAAGAGGAAGATATAGTAACTTTTGATGCTAAGAACTTATTAATGTTGCCAGCTTTCAAAGAGATGCACATTCACATTGATAAAACATATTATAGTGGCCCATGGAAAGCTTGTATGCCAGCAGAAAGTATTTTTACACGTTTTAATGAAGAAGAAAAAATTTTACCAAAGCAATTAGCGACTGCTCAAAATAGAGCGGAAAATATGCTAGAGTTACTACTGCAAAATGGTGCAACGAATATTAGAACGCATTGTAATGTTGATCCAATTATTGGGCTTGGTAATTTGGAGGCGACGTTAGCGGCATTAGAAACATATAAAAATCGAGTATCTAGTAGAATTGTTGCGTTTCCGCAACATGGATTATTGCGCAGTAATTCTGTGCAACTCGTGAAAGATGCGATGCGTATGGGTGCCCATCTAGTCGGAGGAGTAGATCCAGCTACAGTGGATAATGACATTGAAAAGTCATTACATACAATTATGGATATCGCAGTAGAATTTAATGCGGATGTTGATATTCATTTGCACGATGCGAATAATCTTGGAACGTTTACGATGAAGAGATTGGCAAGTTTAACAGAAGAAGCAGGATGGCAAGGCCGTGTAACGATTAGTCATGCACTTGGACTTGGTGGTGTTACTGATAAAGAGGCTGAAGAAGTGGCAGAAAGACTCGCAAATGTAAATATTGATATTACTTCAACAGTGCCAATTGGTAAACAAGTAATCCCAATTCCGTTATTAGATAAAAAAGGTGTTACGGTTTCATTAGGCAATGATAGCATTACAGATCATTGGTCACCGTTTGGAACAGGTGATATGCTTCAAAAGGCGAATCGATTAGCAGAGCGTTTTGGGTGGAGTGACGAAAGGTCTTTAGGAAAAGCACTCCGCTTTATTACAGGAGGAAAAGAAACGTTAAATAAGGAAGGGAAGCGAGTATGGCCGAATGTAGGGGATGAAGCGAGCTTTGTTTTGACGAATGCGACATGCGCTGCTGAAGCAGTAGCGCGTCAAACAGAAAAACGTTTAGTCGTGTATAAAGGAAATATTGTTGTTGGAAGTTTAAATGAGGTGGAATTAAATAATCTTGTGTAGAAGAATCGTTTAAATATTTTGAGGAGGGTTCTAATGGTGAGTATAGAACTCTTCTTTTTTATTCTTACAATATATTTTTATAGGAAAGCTAGAAGGGATGAAAAAATTGGACAATCAACATAACCAAAATCATATTATGGGAACTTTACAATGGTTTATATTTTTATTAGCGAATTCAATCGCACTACCAATTGTCGTTGGCGGATTATTTCATCTTACGACGGAAGAAATATTTTATTTAATGCAGCGTACGTTTTTTGTAGTTGGTATATCTTCTTTTTTACAAGGATGGCTTGGGCATAGACTACCAATTGCGGATGGGCCGGCTGGATCTTGGGTTGGTGTATTTACCGTACTTGCTTATGCAACGGCCGGACAAGATCAATTACATAGTACACTGCAAATTTTAGAATTAGGAATGATAATCTCCGGTATTATTTTAATAGGATTAGGAGTAACTGGTTTTATAGGACGTATTTTATTTTTATTTACGCCGCTTGTGACAGGGACGTTTTTACTTTTATTATGTTTACAATTAAGTGGTGTATTTTTAAAAGGAATGTTAGGAATTACAGCTACTATTTCTCAAATCGACGGATTTACAGCAATGATCGCGTTTAGTATATTTCTGTTCGTTATTATACTATCTAATTTTGGAAAAGGCTTTGTCAAAAGTTATGCAGTTTTAATAGGATTAATTAGTGGGTGGATTATTTTTCTCATTGCAGGAAAAGTGACAATCCCATCTCAAGTAACTCATTTTGTGCAACTTCCACATATATTTGCTTGGGGACTTCCAAAATGGAATACAGGTATGGCTGTATCAAGTTTTGTTATGGTATGTATTTTAGTTTCGAATACGGTGGCAGCTATTATAGCAATTAATCAAGCAACTATTCATAAAGCGACTATTGAACAAAAACAGTTGAAAGATGGAACATGGGTTGGGGGGATTTCGCATATCATCTCTTCTGTATTTTCAACTGTAGGTGTCGTTCCGTTACCAGCAACGGCAGGATTTATACGTTTAACAAAACAAAAATATATCCGATCGTTCTTAATGGCATGTGCGTTACTAGTCGTAATGTCTCTTTTTCCAAGTATTATTCGTTACTTAGCATCTTTACCATCAGCTGTCGCATCGGCTGTTTTAATGGCTTCGTTCGTACAGTTAATTGGAATTGGATTTAATAATATAAAACAAGTGCCGATGAGTGAAAGGAATGTAACGATTTTAGGCGTTGCAGTATTATTTGGCAGCGGCGTTATGTTTTTACCGTCTGGAGCACTCCAATCCTTGCCGTCTGTTATGCAATATATATTCGGTAATGGCTTATTTGTAGGTACGGTTGTAAGTATATTGCTAGAACAAATATGGCGCGTTGGAAAGTAAGTGGATAAAAAGAGTGTACGCACTGTATAAAAGTCTAAAATAACATAGGAAATAAAGCCCATTTTCATTCACCACCTGCACATTTCGTTCATACAATATCTTGACTAAATAAACACCCAACTTACACATACACAGCTCTGGCTTAAGCAAGGAGGGTTATACCAGTTGAAGGAAAAAGCGTATCAATCTAAACCTTTACTCACAAAGAGAGAGAGAGAAGTATTTGAATTGCTGGTTCAAGATAAAACAACGAAGGAAATTGCAGGTGAACTTTTTATAAGTGAAAAGACAGTTCGCAACCACATCTCAAACGCAATGCAAAAGCTAGGGGTTAAAGGACGTTCACAAGCAGTTGTGGAGCTTCTTCGTATGGGAGAGCTCGAATTATAAGAAAGCAGCCGACTTTTATATAAAAGTCGGCTATTTTTTTGTTTGCTTCACTTGCTATATGAATGATAAAAACGTTTCATACATAAATAGGTAATAAGGAGGGGATATGTTGAAAAGGATACTGTTAGTTTCAACAAGTGCTCATGATATGAATGGACACCCGACTGGTTTGTGGCTTGAAGAGCTCGCGGCTCCTTATCATGTATTAAAAAAGGCTAAGTTTGATGTTGATATTGTGTCAATAAAAGGCGGGAGAGTACCTATAGATAGAGTGTCTATTCCGAATGGTATACCTCGCGAATTCAAGCATGTAGCTTCTTTATTGCAAAATACGAGGCCGATTTCAAATGTTCATTTTTCGGATTATGATGCGGTTTTATTTGGTGGTGGGCACGGGGCGATTGTAGATTTTCCAGGTAATCCATATGTAGCAAATTTGATTGAGAATATGTATAACAATAACCGGATTGTAGCGGCTGTTTGTCACGGAGTAAGCTCTTTAGTCGGTGTGAAAAATAAGGATGGCTCGTTTTTTGTTGCGGGTAAGCGTATAACAGGTTATACAAACGATGAAGAAAGAGCTGTACATTTAGAAAAGCGCGTTCCGTTTTTGCTAGAAAGTAAGTTGAAAGAAGAAGGAGCTTTGTTTTATGTAGCCCCCAATTTTACGCCGCATGTAGTAGTAGATGGTCATTTAATTACAGGACAAAATCCACAGTCTAGCGTGGAAATAGGTAAGGCTATAAAAAGGGCTGTAAATAAATTATAGAAAAAGTACCCGCTACTAACAAAGGTAGTGGGTATTTTTATCCCTCTATTTGCCGGGCAGTAGGACCCCCGATTGGTGAGAGCTAATAATCAGTGGGGATGAACGCCCCCCCACTGATTAAAGTTTCACTGTATTCTAAAATTCCCGCCTCGAAATTGGTTTGTAACCGTCCAGTTGGTAATAATTGATTATAGTTTTTTATGTATAGTATATGAAAATGTAATAAACTAAAAAGGCATAGTGAGTATAATAACTTCATTTATAATCATTCGTGAATTTGCTATACTGTTTTGTATGGACAAAAGGGGAGGCTCTTTTAAATGAGAAAAGTCGCATGTGCAAATACTTATATTAATAAAATAAAGCCCATTATTAGAAAGACAAGTTTTAGCCAATTGAAAATAGATGAAATTGCGAAATATATGGATATTAGTAAAGCTACTTTATATAAACGTTTTTCTTCGAAAGATGAAATTATTGAGGCGGTAGTAGAGGATTTCATGAACTATCTACTCGAAGGTGATGCGGATAATCAAGATGAAAGTATGTCATTTACAGAACGTTTCCAAAAGACGTTTATCCATTCTTTAAAATGTGTGACATATATTTCGGATGTTTTTTTGCAAGATTTGAAAGAAGCATATCCGCATTTGTCGGATCAATTAGTCGCTGCCCAACAAAATCGTAACCATAATTTGCAAATGTTTTTTGAAGCGGGTATGGAACAAGGTTATTTTAATAAAATGAATGCACAATTATTTATGGTACAAGATGATGTGATGTTAAGACGTATTATAGATCATTCTTTTTGTATTCAGTACGATATTACGTTAAAGAAAGCGATACTTGATTTTTATCAATTAAAGAAGTATCAACTTTTTAAACCAGAGTATATAGAAGCAATTGATGATTCTGAAATTGAAAAAGAAGTTATTGCTATTTTGCAAATGATTTCGTAAAAAAGCAGATCTCCCTTAATAGAGGAGAATCTGCTTTTTTAGTACATATTATTTTTGCAACTGTTTTAATACTAATTCGGCTACTAGACCACCTGAAGCTGGGTTTTGACCAGTGATAACACGATTATTTTCTAGAGCATAAGCTTCCCACGGTTGCGCGGCTTTTTCGTAAAGTCCTCCATTTTTAATGAGTTCATCTTCTGTTAAAAATGGAACGAATTGATCTAATTCAGCTAATTTTTCTTCTTCATTTGAAAAGCCTGTTACCTTCTTACCGCTAATTAAACGATCCCCATTGCTTAATGTAATATGAAATAAACCAGCAGCTCCATGACAAACCGAAGAAACAATTCCACCGTTTTCATAAATATTGCGGCTAATATTTTGAAGTTCTTTATTTTCTGGGAAGTCCCAAATAACCCCGTGGCCACCTGCGTAATAAATAACAGCGTAGTCTTCTGGATTCACTTCACTTGGTTTCATTGTAGAACCGAGGCGATTCATAAACTCTTTCTTTTGATACCATTCCCAATCGATGCTCTCCGCCATTGCTAAACTATGTGGATCAATTGGTGTATAACCGCCTTGTGGACTGACGTAATCAACTTTGTAACCCGCTTCTTCTACTTTTTTTACGAAATGTACAGCTTCACCAAGCCAAAGTCCGGTAGCCCTATTTAAATTTGGGTATTTTTCTACGCTTGTTAATACAACTAACATTTTTCTCTTCATCATACTCCTCCTATAATGTCTCTTCTATATAAAAGTTCTGTATGCGTTTTATTTTATTAAGTTAAAAAATGTAAATTTGAATAATCATGCCAGTCCTCCTTATATCGGCTTCGAAATTAGTGTATAATAACTTTTGAACAAAGTAAACTAAAAAGGCTTAATTAGTTTATTTTGTATATTTTTCGTTGACAAACTGTAATGCTGAAACTATGATAGTTCCATGAATATCGAACAACATACGTGTTTCGTTTCGAATTCAATTTACCCCGCATTAACGGGCAGTAAGACCTCCATCTCAAAATTCAGCGGAAGCAAAGAAGTTAGGTGGGAGATCAACTGCCCGTAAAAGCCCGATTGGTGAGGGCTAATAATCAGTGGGGGATGAACACAAACCTCACTGATTAAAGTTTCACTTTATCGCGCGATAAATTAGCAACTTTTACACATTTAATGAAGTTGTTTAGTGGTGATACAACATTTAAATAAGTTCATTTTTTTATCTATAGTTTGATAGTTTTAAAATTGCAATCAGGAGAGTGTTACACATGGGGAAAGATATAAGAAACCATTCGAAATGGTTTGTTTTTACATTATGTTTTATTGTTTTGTTAGGACCGATGAACGCTGTGTTATTTAATGTAGCGCTAGAGGATATTGCCAATGATTTATCAATTAGTCAATCGAAAGTAAGCTGGGTTGTAGTAGGGTATTCCTTAGTTGTCGGTATTGGTTCGATAATATATGGAAAGCTGGCTGATCGTTACAGTGTAAAAAGACTATTAATTATTTCTATTATCATATTTGTAGCTGGTTCTATTGTTGGATTTATGAATCAATCTTATGAAATTATCATTTTCGCAAGGTTAGTGCAGGCGAGCGGGGGAGCAGCGTTTATTGCGCTTAGTATGATTGCGGTGGCGAAATTAGTTGCTCCAGCTAAAAAACCAGGTGCGTTAGCAATGATTAGTTCTTCTATTGCATTAGCGGTTGGTATTGGACCTTTAGTAGGTGGGGCAATTACAAATACGTTAGGGTGGCCGTATTTATTTTTATTTATGGTTATTTCAATGATTGGTATTTTCTTACTCGTAAAATTTATGCCAGAAGAGGCGCGACATACAGATGAAGTGTTTCGCTTTGATTTCATTGGAGCAGTTTTATTATTTGTATTGATTACGACCATTTTATTAGGAGTTAATATTAATAGTTGGCTTTTTGTGTTATCTGTTGTTTTTCTATTTTTATTTAAGGCTCATATGAAGAGAACAGAGTCGCCGTTTATTGATATTGAGTTATTTACAAATAAACCATTACTTCGTTTAATAGCGGTCGGATTTATCATTAATGTGGCGTTATGTGCTAGTTTATTATTATTACCATTACTGTTAGGAAGAGGACATGGATTGTCTCCATTCGTTATTGGAATTGTATTGTTTATTGCATCTCTCTTTGGTATTGTATCTAGTTTTATTACCGGAAAGATTATTCCTTCGTTTGGGAATGTGAAGATGATGTATGTAGCTTCTGTAGTTATGATCATTGGCTTTTTAATTTTAGGGATTATTCCGGACGGGAACTTACTCTTTATTTTATTTGCGGTTATTTTAACATTTATGAGTTATTCGGCAATTCAAGTATCATTAAACACATTTATCCCGAAAACATTAAATCCAGCTAAAGTTGGAGTCGGTCTTGGTTTATATAATTTAATTAACTTTTTCGGTATGGCATTTGGACCAGCTGTAGCGAGCAAAATTATGGAATCTACAAATAGTTATCGATTAAATTTTATTTTGATCGTCATTTTAATTGCTGCTCATTTCTTCTTATTGATGGGAATGTCTTCTTTTCAAAAAAAGATGGAGCAATGAATATGCACTTTATATAGAAGAAACCGACTTTCTTATAGAAGGTCGGTTATTTTTCTATCTTGCAAATTACGAAAAAAAGGAGCAAAATAAAAAAGGTCCTAGTCTATACATGGGAAAATGAAAATTTTCATACAGAAGCATTTGAAGTGAGCGAACTTAAAGTGTGTAAAATATAATGATAAACATAAAAGATGATGAATGAGAAAACGGGTGATGAAGTTGAATAGAGCAATCGGTGTTATCGATTCAGGAGTTGGCGGTTTAACAGTAGCGAAGGAATTAATTCGTCAGTTGCCGAAAGAGCGTATCATATATTTAGGAGATACAGCACGTTGTCCTTATGGTCCACGTTCTCGAGAAGAAGTACGTCAATTTACGTGGGAAATGACAGAGCATTTACTAGACTTAAATATTAAAATGTTAGTTATTGCGTGTAATACAGCAACTGCAGTTGTATTAGAAGAGATGCAAAAACAATTACCAATTCCAGTAGTAGGAGTTATTCACCCAGGATCACGTACAGCTTTAAAAGTGACAAACACGTATCACGTTGGGATTATTGGAACGATTGGAACGGTGAAAAGTGGTGCATACGAAGAGGCGTTAAAGTCTATTAATAACCGTGTTATGGTAGAAAGTTTAGCTTGTCCACCTTTCGTTGAACTTGTAGAGAGTGGGAATTTCGAAAGTGAAATGGCGTATGAAGTTGTAAGAGAAACGCTGCAACCACTGAAAAGTACCGATATTGATACACTTATATTAGGGTGTACACATTATCCGATTTTAGGACCTGTTATTAAAAAAGTAATGGGAGATAAAGTGCAACTAATTAGTTCTGGTGATGAAACAGCACGTGAAGTAAGTACAATCTTATATCATAGTAAAATGTTGAATGAAGGAGAAGAACAAAGCGATCATCTCTTCTTAACAACAGGAAAAATAGGCTTGTTTAAAGAAATTGCATCAAAATGGTTCGGTCAACCGATTGAAAATGTGAAGCATATTCATTTAGAAAAAGAATAATAGTAGAATTTATATAAGTGAGCTCCTGAGAAATCAGGAGTTTTTGTTTTATCTTGCTATTTGCTGGGGAGTAAGACCCCTACTGATTAAAGTTTCAATTTATAAGAGGCGCAGCTTGTTCTAAAACATGAAACAGCTCGTATACATAATAGTACAAACTTAGATTTTAGGGGGGAATGGCATGCCTAAATCCACTTTTAAATGGGTTGTTGGTGCTACTGTGAGCGCTGTTTTACTAACAGGGTGTGGCTTTATAAATCAAGAGAAAGCAACTGAACAAATTGATCCGCCAAAACAAGTTACGTATACAGAGGGTGGGAAGAAAGAAGTAGCTAAAAAAGATAAGCAAGGGCAAATGGTAAACAGAGAACTATACCTTGTTGATAAAAATGGTTATGTTGTACCACAAACGTTAGCTATACCTACTCCGAAAGCAAATGAGACTGTGAAGCAAACGTTAGAATACCTTGTGAAAGATGGACCGGTAACGAATTTATTACCGAATGGGTTTCGTGCAGTCATTCCGGCGAATACAACGATGACTTTAGATTTGAAAAAGGACGGAACGGCAGTTATTGATTTCTCTAAAGAAATGAAAAACTATGCGAAAGAAGAAGAGCGTCAAATCGTTGAATCTATAGCTTGGACGTTGACGCAATTTACAGAGATAAAACAAGTGCAGTTCCAAATAAATGGTGAGAAATTGGCAAAGATGCCGGTTGGTGGTACACCGCTTGGTGAAGGAGTGAGCCGTGCAAATGGTATTAACTTCGATGATGAACAAGTAGCAGATGTAACAAATACAAAACCAGTCACACTGTATTTTATGGCGCAAAATAATAATAAACAGCAATACTACGTACCAGTCACACGCCGCGTTGCGGAAGGTAAAGAAAATGACTATGCAGCAATTATAGATGAACTTGTAAAAGGTCCAATCCATCAATCGCTCCTGAATGATTTTAATCCAGGCGTTAAGCTTATTACGAATCCGAAATTACAAGACGGAAATCTTACATTAAACTTTAATGAAAATATATTTGTAAACCCAGATAAAAATATGATCTCAAATTACGTATTGAAGTCGTTAGTTTTATCTTTAACAGAAAAGAAAGGTGTGAAAAATATTTCTATTGAAGTGAATGGAAAAGCAAATCTTATAGATGAAAAGGGCGGAAAGTTAATAAAACCTGTAGATCGTCCAGAAAACGTGAATACAGGTAGTTTTTAATCTTGAATAATTTGATATACTTAAGTAAGAAAGGAGAATTGCTTTTTGGGTTCTCCTTCTTTTATTGTATACATATCATACATTTAAATTTGGCTATACTAACGAGTAGTAATTAAGAGGAGGTTATTTTTATGCGAGTAGATGGTAGAGAGAAAACAGAATTACGCCATATACATATTCATACGAATTATTTAAAACATCCAGAGGGATCTGTATTAATTGAAGTTGGGGATACAAAGGTGATTTGCTCAGCAACAATTGAAGAGCGTGTACCACCGTTTATGCGTGGAGAAGGAAAAGGATGGGTAACAGCTGAATACGCGATGATTCCGCGTGCAACAGAACAACGTACGATTAGGGAGTCAAGCAAAGGGAAAGTAACAGGGCGTACAATGGAAATCCAGCGCTTAATTGGACGAGCATTACGTGCGGTAGTTGATTTAGAAGCGCTTGGCGAGAGAACAGTTTGGATTGACTGTGATGTCATCCAAGCAGATGGTGGAACGAGAACAGCTTCTATTACAGGTGCATACGTAGCGATGGTATTAGCGTTTGAGAAGTTATTACAAGCAGAAAAAGTATCTAAAATTCCAGTAAAAGATTATTTAGCAGCAACGTCAGTAGGAATTGTTGAAGAGCAAGGTGTTGTTTTAGATTTAAACTATGCAGAAGATTCTAAAGCAGACGTTGATATGAATGTAATTATGACTGGAAAAGGTCAGTTTGTTGAAGTGCAAGGAACTGGAGAAGAAGCGACGTTTAGTAGAGCGCAGTTAAATGAATTACTTGATGCAGCAGAACAAGGCATTTTCCAACTGATTGATATGCAAAAAGAAGCGTTAGGTGACATCGTATCTCATATAGAGTAGAGGTGGAAAGTATGAAACAAGTTGTTGTAGCGACAAAAAATATGGGGAAAGTACGTGAATTTGCTGAGTTATTTGAGCGATTTGATTTAGAAGTGAAATCATTACACGATTTTCCTCATATTGAAGAAGTCGAAGAAACTGGTGAAACATTTGAAGAAAATGCGATCTTAAAAGCGGATAGTTTGAGTAGACAGTTGAATGCAATTGTAATTGCGGATGATTCAGGTCTTATTGTAGATGCGTTAAACGGGAAACCAGGCGTGTATTCAGCTCGTTTTGCTGGAGAGCCAAAAGATGATCAAGCGAATATTGATAAAGTTTTACAAGAATTAAATGAAATACCGTTTGATAAGCGTAAAGCTCGCTTCTACTGTGCATTAGCAGTAGCTTTCCCTGAAGGTGATAAAAAGCCTGTCATTGTAAACGGGACATGTGAAGGATTTATTTTAGAACAACGCCGCGGAGAAAATGGCTTTGGATACGATCCGATCTTTTATGTGGAAGAATACAAAAAAGCAATGGCGGAATTAAGTTCAGATGAAAAAAATGCTATTAGTCACCGCGGACGTGCTCTTCGTAAGCTAGAAGAAAAAATCCCTGAATGGTTTTTAGGAGAATAAGGGAGAGAGATTGATGAAAGCTTTAATCGTAAGCGATAGTCATAGCTCTGTGAAGGAATTACAGCAGTTAAAAGAGAAGTATGAAGGGAAAGTAGATATCATGATTCATTGCGGTGATTCAGAGCTAACGCCTGCTCATGAAGAGCTGCAAGGTTTCCATGTTGTAAAAGGAAATTGTGATTATGCTAACTTTCAAGATGAAATTGTAACTGATGTAGATGGAATTCGCTTCTTAGTTATACATGGGCATCGACATAATGTAAAAATGACATTACAAACGCTAGCGTACCATGCTGAAGAAGTGGGAGCGCAAGTTGCATGCTTCGGACATTCTCACGTATTAGGTGCGGAATTAATCGAGGGCGTTTTATTTATTAATCCAGGCAGTATTTTATTACCACGTCAGCGTGTAGAAAAGACATTTGCTTTATTAGAAATGGATGAAAATCAAATGGAAGTTCGTTTTGAAACGTTAGACGGACAACTAGTTGAACAGGCAGTTTTTAAAAGAGGATAAGAAAATTTATCCTCTTTTAAAAAAGGTGTTGACTTTATGTGTGGTTATACATATAATAAATATTGTCGATAGGGCAACGGCGCTAACGAAGAAAAGAAAATAACATATGCGGGTGTAGTTTAGTGGTAAAACAAGAGCCTTCCAAGCTCTGGTCGAGAGTTCGATTCTCTTCACCCGCTCCATGTCCCAGTAGCTCAGCCGGATAGAGCATACGCCTTCTAAGCGTACGGTCGGGAGTTCGAATCTCTCCTGGGACGCTAAAAAAACCTTGTTATCAAAAGATAACAAGGTTTTTTGTTTGTCTAAAATTTGATGTTTGGGTTATAAGTGTAGTTCATGCTTAATATTTGCGACCTTTCCTTTGATATTAAGCAGTTGCATATGTACTTTTTTTCTTAAATAAAAAGAGCGCCATTTATGCGCCCTATTCATCTTATTTAATTTAAAGAATTAATAGGTTTATGACGGAACTCAAATCCATATCCAGATTCTCTTAATTGTTTACTTGCAATATTATAAAATTCTTTACCATTCTAGTACGGTTGAGCAGCAGTTATCGGAACTTATCCCCGGCAGTGTGTTACAATTAATAGAAGCGGAAAATGAGAATCTCCAATTGACTGGACCTGTGATTGGTTAGATGGTTTAAGAAGGTCGTATAAAAAAGGGAGATGGCGCAAAGATGGCGAGATCAAATGAGAATGATTTAACGGAGAAATTGGCAGAAGGCCACCGAAAATATGGTGATGGCAATTTTACAGTACAGAACATCGGTGATGAAACTAACCCGAATTGGACTGTCGTAAAAAATGTGAGGAAGGGATCGGCAGGCATTCGCGAAGGAGAAGATATATTAAGACTGCGATCAAAATATATAAAATAGTACGGAAATGGGCGGAGCGGGAGTTCGAATTTCTCCTGGTAAGCTACAAAAACCTTGTTATCTTTTGATAACAAGGTTTTCTGTTTAGTTATTAATAAACTTCTCAAATACAAAACCATAATCTTTCACATTATATTGTTTCTTCGTATCAACAAGCCAGTTAAAGGCAATCTCGTTCATTTCTTTAAATTGCTCTGCTAAATTTACTTGTGCGTTTGAAATGCGGCTAAAGGCATTAGATGCCATATCTAAACTTTTATGTGCATATTGTAATGTAATATCGTTGTCGTATGAAATTTCTTCGATTTTAAGTAAAGCCTTATATAAATCTTTTAATTCTTCAATATGTTTTTTATGAACATCAATTGAGTAATGTTCATCGCCCATTTGAAACTTAATTTCTACATCTAAATCAATCGTTCCTGCAGTTTCGAGCGCTACGTTTTTAATTTGATATTTACTATAACGAAAGCGGCGTAGTGTACGTTTTTTACTTGTTGCGCTTGTACCGTCTAAGTGAATTAACCCTTTGTTTGTGAAGCAATATTCATCTGATTTTGATTTAATTAGAAAGTAAATTTTCTCTCCATCTTCATGCATTACATAATCATCGGCATCGACCTTATCATAGTCTTTAGGTGTAATAACAGAACCTACATCGCTTAGTCCTAATACATCTGCGGCCATTTTTTTAAACATATATAATCCCCCTTGTAAATTAAATTCTTAATTGTATAAAAATATATTAACATGATTTTCATCCTTTGTTTTCTTGTAATACGAAAATATCTGAAGGTAAGTTAAGAAAAGTAATGAATAATTATTTTGATCCTAAATTATTTAGTAAATCTATTAGTTTAAGATTGGATTCTCCGAAAAATAACCAAGAGAAAAAAGTTAATTTTGCAAGTGATTATAGAGAAATTCCGTGAAAGCACCTCAAGCTATGTGAGGTGTTTTTCTATCCTCTTTTGAAATCTTACAATTCTGTAAGGTAACTGTAAGGTAGTTCGATGGTAACAAATTGCTAATCTTTTATAATGAAGATAACAACGATAAAACGAGGAGGCAGAAATGATGAAAGGATTAGTTGTAACGGGCTTAACGGTTGCTTTTGGATTTGTAGCATATGAGAAATTAACGTATGTAGTTGATGTTGTGAAACATTTGATTGCTTAGAGAAAACAGCCATGAGAGGGAAAGGGAATGAGTGAATGAATGGAATGGTTATTTGGAATTATAGGTACTTGTAGTGTAGTGTTATTGTTCTTTGTCCCAAGTGGTATACTTAGTTCGACAACAAGTTTGTTCTTCTTAAGTTTGTTTGCTTGTACGATGCTTATTATTATGTTTTTAATGAAGCGAAGTAAACCAATCTTCTATTTTAGCATGATTGTTATGGCAATTATTGTTCTCCAAATTATTACCCTTGTAATATACCCCACAATTATAAAAGCTTTCCATTAATGATGAATCCTCTGCGCTTGTTGCTGGGGATTTTTATTTGTACAATTTTAATTTTTAGTAGAGATTTATTCGTATTGGAATGTAAAAATTAAATATTTTTATATTTCAAACAAATAGTTTTGGGATGTTGTGTTCTCATTACGCATTTGATATATTTACTTTGAACATAATTAAAATCAAGAAAAAGAGGCGGACGTATGGATAAAAAAGAAAATACGGTCGTATTGTTTCCACAACTATCAGAGCGCTATATTGATGAAGGTTTTTTAGCGCTGAAAGAGCGGAAGTTCGAAGATGCATTGCGCTGCTTTGAAATATTACGTCAGTATAATGCGGAAACGGAACAAACGGAATTAGCTTCAGTTATTTGTTTACTCGAATTAAAACGTATGGAAGAAGCGAAAGACAAATGTGAACAGTTGCTTAAAACAGGAGTTGTCTTATTTGGTGATATTCTTGAAACGTACGTGACTATTTTAGTTCAAACAAATGATTATGAAGGTGTTATTGAAACTGTTGAAAAGGTTTTACAAACGAAAGATATAATGCCTGATCAAAAGGAAAAATTAGCGCAACTTGCTTTATTTGCAGAAGGTATGCTCAATGAGGGAGACGCATCGCTAGTCGATTCAAATTTTGAGTTGGATGAGTTTACTAATGAAATTTTTGGAGAAAACTTTGGACAGAAGCTAAGAGCGATTCAGCGACTTTCGTTAAAAGACTTAGATCTTGCATTACCTGTTTTAAAGAAATTTTTAATAGAAGAAGAGCAACACCCCTATTTGAAAACTTCTATTTTGTATAAAATGATAGAAAGTCAGGTAGAAGAGGAAATAGAGGTAGAAAAGTTTGGGAATACGATTAAGGTAATTCCAGCATTTACAGGTCATAATGAGGAGCAATCCAATAACATTATACATAAATTATCAAGTCGATTAGAGCAAAATTATCCCGATATATTTGAAGCAATGGTTACATATTGGAAAGAATTGCAAATTAGTGTTTTCCCATTTGCTCTATTAATGGATAAAGAAGAGATTTGGTCAGCTGTTTTAGAGAGAATTGGAAGAAAGCGTTTCGGATTGGCTATTGATGAAGAAGAGCTTATGGCAGCATACAATATCGAATTGGAAGAGTTTCATATTGCCTATCAATGGTTATTACGTGTTGAAAGAGAAGGATATTTGCCCGTATAATTATGAAAAAGAATCGTTCAGTTCTTGAAACGAGCATATTCTATGTTATAATGTAAGGGTTGCAAAAGGCAGAAAACTGCCTGTTTGTAAGAGAAGAGAAGTGTAATTCTCTTACTTAATATGTTTCATATTATTCTCGAACAAAATATACCGTAGTTGTCTTCTGGGCAATTAGTAGATTGGAACATTATATCTGAAAGCTTTTGCTAGAGGATTATTTGTGTATTTGTTATTTCAAAAAAGAGATAATGAAGATCTTAATCTATAGAGGTATGTGCATACATTATTATAGTTGGAGGGAAAGAATAAATGTCTACAAAATGGGAAAAATTAGAAGGTAACGTTGGCGTTTTAACAATCGAAGTTGATGCTAAAGAAGTAAACAACTCTATCGACGCTGCGTTCAAAAAAGTAGTAAAAACAATTAACGTACCAGGTTTCCGTAAAGGAAAAATGCCTCGTCCATTATTCGAACAACGCTTTGGTATTGAATCTTTATACCAAGATGCTTTAGATATCATTTTACCAAAAGCATACGGTGAAGCGATTGAAGAAGCTGGTATCTTCCCAGTTGATCATCCTGAAATCGACATCGAGAAGTTCGAAAAAAATGCTAACCTTATCTTCACTGCAAAAGTTACAGTGAAACCTGAAGTTAAATTAGGTGAGTACAAAGGTTTAGCAGTAGAAAAAGTTGAAACAACTGTAACTGACGAAGATGTAGAGAACGAATTAAAATCTTTACAAGAACGTCAAGCTGAACTAGTTGTTAAAGAAGAAGGAACTGTTGAAAACGGTGATACAGCTGTAATCGACTTCGAAGGTTTCGTTGATGGCGAAGCATTTGAAGGCGGAAAAGGCGAAAACTACTCTCTAGCAATCGGTTCTGGTACATTCATCCCAGGTTTCGAAGAGCAAGTAATCGGTCTTAAATCTGGTGAGTCTAAAGACGTTGAAGTATCATTCCCAGAAGAGTACCATGCTGCTGAATTAGCTGGCAAACCAGCAACATTCAAAGTAACAATTCACGAAATCAAAACAAAAGAACTTCCTGAGTTAAACGACGAGTTCGCTAAAGAAGCAGACGAAGCGGTTGCAACTCTTGATGAATTAAAAGCAAAACTTCGCACAAACTTAGAAGAAGGCAAAAAGCACGAAGCTGAGCACAAAGTACGTGACGAAGTAGTAGAATTAGCTGCTGCTAACGCTGAAATCGAAATTCCAGAAGCTATGATCAACACTGAGTTAGATCGTATGGTTCGTGAATTCGAGCAACGTTTAAGCCAACAAGGTATGAACCTTGAGCTTTACTACCAATTCACAGGTACTGATGCTGACAAATTAAAAGAGCAAATGAAAGAAGATGCACAAAAACGTGTAAGAATCAATCTTGTTCTTGAAGCTATCATTGAAGCTGAAAACATCGAAGTTACTGAAGAAGAAGTAACTGCAGAAGTTGAAAAAATGGCTGAAATGTACGGTATGCCAGTAGACGCTATCAAGCAAGCTCTTGGAAGCGTAGACGCTTTAGCTGAAGATCTTAAAGTGCGTAAAGCTGTAGACTTCTTAGTAGAAAACGCTGCATAATAAAATAACAAGGCACGATTAAAATCGTGCCTTGTTTTATAAATATAGAAATATATTTATAAAACTTTTCGATGGAGAAGGAAAAGTTCCTTTACAAGTCGAATATACATATTTCAAAAGTTTTAAAAATTTTTTATTTGTACATAACTAGTCATATTATTTGTATTTCTCGCCACGTAGTGACATAATATGTATTTACATACGATACATTTATCGTGTACATACGAAGGCAAGAGGTTAGCACTTTGTAAGGGGTGTGAAAATATGTTTAAATTTAATGATGAAAAAGGGCAATTAAAATGTTCTTTCTGTGGTAAAACACAAACGCAAGTTCGAAAGTTAGTGGCAGGTCCAGGTGTTTACATTTGTGATGAGTGTATCGAACTTTGTACTGAAATTGTACAAGAGGAGCTTGCGAAGGACGAAGAAGTAGAATTCAAAGATGTACCGAAACCGATAGAAATTCGTGAAATCTTAGATGAGTATGTCATCGGGCAAGATAGCGCGAAAAAAGCACTAGCGGTAGCGGTATATAACCATTACAAACGCATTAATTCTAACAGCAAAATTGATGATGTAGAATTAGCGAAGAGTAATATCGCACTTATCGGGCCAACAGGTAGTGGTAAAACATTACTTGCACAAACGTTAGCGCGTATTCTAAATGTTCCATTTGCAATCGCGGACGCAACATCTTTAACAGAAGCTGGATATGTTGGGGAAGATGTAGAAAATATCTTACTAAAATTAATTCAAGCAGCTGATTATGATGTAGAGAAAGCGGAAAAAGGAATTATTTATATTGATGAGATTGATAAAGTGGCACGTAAGTCCGAAAATCCATCAATTACACGTGATGTATCTGGTGAAGGTGTGCAGCAGGCACTTCTGAAAATTTTAGAAGGTACTGTAGCAAGCGTTCCACCTCAAGGTGGTCGTAAGCATCCGCACCAAGAGTTTATTCAAATTGATACAACGAACATCTTATTCATTTGTGGTGGAGCGTTTGATGGCATTGAGCCGATTATTAAACGTCGCCTTGGTGAAAAAGTAATTGGATTTGGTTCTGAGAAGAAAAATGCTGATGTGAATGAGAAGCATGTTTTATCTCACGTATTACCAGAGGATCTTTTAAGATTTGGTTTAATTCCAGAGTTTATCGGTCGTCTTCCAGTTATTGCGAACCTAGAGCCACTTGATGAAGATGCTCTTGTTGATATTTTAACGAAACCGAAAAATGCACTTGTTAAGCAATTCCAAAAATTATTGGAGCTTGACGATGTTGAGTTAGAGTTTGAAGAAGGTGCACTAATCGAAATTGCGAAAAAAGCAATTGAACGTAAAACGGGTGCTCGTGGACTTCGTTCTATTATTGAAGGCTTAATGCTTGATGTAATGTTCGAACTTCCATCTCGTAAAGATATCGAGAAGTGTATTCTTACAAAAGAAACAGTAGCTGATAATGAGCCGCCAAAATTGGTGTTACAAGACGGTACTGTACTTGATACAAAAACATCTGCATAATGCGAAAGGGAAACAGCAATTTTTATAATTGCTGTTTTTCTTTATGTTTAGCTACGTTCCTCCGCGGAAATACTAAGAGATAAAATATTGCGGGAGGAAATAAATAATGAGCTGGACAAATATATTTTTAGTTGTTCAACTTGTTTTTGGTGTAATTGTCGGATTGTATTTCTGGCATTTACTTCGAAATCAACGAACACAAAAAGTTTCAATTGATCGAGAATCGAAAAAAGAATTAGAACAGCTTCGTAAAATGCGTGAGATTTCTTTAACAGAGCCGCTAGCAGAAAAGGTGCGTCCTACAACCTTTTTAGATATTGTAGGGCAAGAGGACGGAATTAAGTCGTTAAAAGCGGCTCTTTGTGGTCCGAATCCGCAACATGTAATCATATATGGCCCGCCAGGTGTTGGGAAAACAGCGGCAGCACGTCTTGTATTAGAAGAAGCGAAACGAAATCCTAAATCTCCATTTCGTACGAATGCAACATTTATTGAACTTGATGCGACAACAGCTCGGTTTGATGAACGTGGTATCGCAGACCCTTTAATAGGTTCGGTGCATGATCCGATTTATCAAGGTGCTGGGGCGATGGGGCAAGCAGGTATTCCGCAACCGAAAAAAGGTGCTGTAACAGATGCACATGGTGGTATTTTGTTTATTGATGAGATTGGCGAGCTCCATCCGATTCAAATGAATAAAATGTTAAAGGTGTTAGAAGATCGAAAAGTATTTTTAGAAAGTGCGTACTATAGTGAAGAAAATACGATGATCCCAACATATATACATGATATTTTCCAAAAAGGCTTACCGGCAGATTTTCGCTTAGTTGGAGCAACGACACGTTCGCCAGAGGAAATTCCTCCTGCTATTCGGTCACGTTGCTTAGAAGTATTTTTCCGTGAATTAGATACGGAAGAAATTCAAAAAGTAGCGAAAAATGCCGCGGAAAAAGTGGAAATGCAAATAGGTGAAAATGGTATTGAAATGATCGGGATGTATGCAAGGAATGGACGAGAAGCGATTAATCTCGTGCAAATCTCTGCTGGTATGGCGATAAATGAAGAACGTTCTTTCATTAAGGATGAAGATATAGAGTGGGTTGTTCACTCAAGTCAGCTTACACCGAAATATGAAAAGCGCATTTATCCGATTCCAAGGATTGGTCTTGTAAATGGTCTTGCTGTATACGGACCAAATACAGGTGCGTTATTAGAAATTGAAGTAACAGCAATCAAGGCGAAAGATAAAGGATCGGTAAATGTTACCGGAATTGTGGAAGAAGAAAGTATTGGTAGTCAAACGAAATCGATTCGTCGTAAAAGTATGGCGAAAGGCTCTGTTGATAATGTATTAACAGTACTTCGTTCTTTAGATGTGTTGCCAGAAGGATATGATATACATATTAATTTTCCAGGTGGTATCCCGATTGATGGACCTTCTGCAGGAATCGCTATGGCAACAGGTGTATATTCTGCGGTGCACCGCACGTATGTAAATAATGAAGTAGCGATGACAGGGGAAATAAGTATACACGGAGAAGTAAAACCTATTGGTGGCGTGTACGCAAAAATAAAAGCTGCGAAAAAAGCGGGAGCTAAGAAAGTCATTATTCCTGCTGAAAATATGCAACCATTTTTGTATACGATCAAGGGAATTGAAATTATTCCTGTCCGTAAGTTAAAAGAAGTATTTGAGTTAACGTTTATGCAAGAAAATATGCATAGAGAGCTAGAGGTACATACTCACGTAGACGAAACAGATGCACAATCTATGTGAAAATAAACAATAATAAAATTTGCCAGACTTCGTTTAAGTTTGTATGCTTAATCGGAGTCTTTTTTCTTTTCGTGAGGTAGAAAAACAAGCTATTTACAATTGCGCGGAATCTCAGCAATTGCATCTAGGTGTATTGTAATATAAAATAGTTGAACAGGAGTTTAATTTATTATGGAGGTGCTATGTCTAGTATGAATACGAACGAAAGAATCGTGCCCCTCCTACCATTAAGAGGCGTTCTCGTATATCCAACGATGGTTTTGCATCTTGATGTAGGACGTGATAAATCGATACAAGCACTAGAGCAGGCGGCAATGGATGAAAATATCATCTTTTTAGCAATGCAAAAAGAAATGAATATCGATGATCCGAAAGAAGATGACATATATAGTGTAGGTACGGTGGCGAAAGTGAAGCAAATGTTAAAATTGCCGAACGGTACGCTTCGTGTCCTTGTGGAAGGTTTACATAGAGCAGAAGTAATAGAGTTTATCGAAGAAGAAAATGTAGTACAAGTGTCGATTAAAACGGTAACTGAAGAAGTAGAAGATGATTTAGAAGAGAAAGCTCTTATGCGTACGTCACTGGAGCATTTCGAACAATATATTAAAGTTTCGAAAAAAGTTTCAAATGAAACATTTGCAACGGTAGCTGATGTGGAAGAACCAGGGAGATTAGCTGATCTAATTGCTTCTCACTTGCCGATTAAAACGAAGCAGAAACAAGAGATTCTAGAGATTGTATCTGTAAAAGAACGATTACAAACACTTATTTCAATTATTCAAGATGAACAAGAGTTACTTAGCCTAGAAAAGAAAATTGGGCAAAAAGTGAAACGTTCCATGGAGCGCACGCAAAAAGAATATTTCTTACGTGAGCAAATGAAGGCGATTCAAACTGAACTTGGCGACAAAGAAGGCAAGGGCGGAGAAGTAGAAGAACTTCGTGAGAAAATTGAACAGTCAGGAATGCCGGAAGAAACAATGAAGGCTGCGCTGAAAGAATTAGATCGTTATGAAAAGTTACCAGCAAGTTCTGCGGAGAGTGGTGTTATTCGCAATTATATTGATTGGTTATTAGCGCTTCCGTGGACAGAGGCAACAGAAGATATAATTGATCTTGCTCATTCGGAAGAGATTTTAAATAACGATCATTACGGTCTTGAAAAAGTGAAAGAGCGTGTACTTGAATATTTAGCTGTACAGAAGTTAACGAATTCATTAAAAGGACCTATCCTTTGTTTAGTAGGCCCTCCTGGGGTCGGCAAAACTTCGTTAGCGCGTTCAATTGCAACATCATTGAATCGTAACTTCGTCCGTGTATCTCTTGGTGGTGTGCGTGATGAATCTGAAATTCGTGGTCACCGCCGTACATATGTTGGAGCAATGCCAGGACGCATTATTCAAGGTATGAAAAAGGCGAAAACAGTTAATCCAGTCTTCTTATTAGATGAGATTGATAAAATGTCTAACGATTTCCGTGGAGATCCATCAGCGGCATTACTTGAAGTGTTAGATCCAGAACAAAACCATAACTTCAGTGATCATTACATTGAAGAACCATATGATCTATCAAAAGTTATGTTTGTAGCAACTGCTAATACACTTTCAAGTATTCCAGGTCCATTACTTGACCGTATGGAAATCATTTCGATTGCTGGCTATACAGAACTTGAAAAAGTACACATTGCTCGTGAGCATTTATTGCCGAAACAATTAAAAGAACATGGCTTACGAAAAGGTAATTTACAAGTGCGTGATGAAGCGCTGCTTGAGATTATTCGTTATTATACACGTGAGGCTGGTGTTCGTACGCTAGAGCGCCAAATTGCAAAAGTTTGCCGTAAAGTAGCGAAGATTATCGTTACAGCAGAACGTAAACGTATCGTTGTGACAGAGAAAAAGATTGTTGATTTACTTGGTAAACACATATTCCGTTATGGGCAAGCTGAAAAAACAGACCAAGTTGGTATGGCAACAGGTCTAGCTTACACAGCAGCAGGCGGCGATACACTTGCCATTGAAGTTTCTGTAGCGCCAGGAAAAGGGAAACTAATTTTAACAGGGAAACTTGGGGATGTTATGAAAGAATCAGCACAAGCTGCGTTTAGTTATATACGTTCTCGTGCAGAAGAGCTTCAGATCGATCCGAATTTCCATGAGAAAAATGATATTCATATTCACGTTCCAGAAGGAGCGGTTCCAAAAGACGGACCGTCAGCAGGTATTACGATGGCAACGGCACTTATTTCTGCGCTAACAGGTATTCCTGTAAGTAAAGAAGTGGGTATGACAGGTGAAATTACACTTCGTGGTCGTGTATTACCAATTGGTGGTTTAAAAGAAAAAACATTAAGTGCTCACCGCGCAGGCTTAACAAAAATTATTTTGCCAGCAGAAAACGAGAAAGATTTAGATGATATTCCAGAGAGCGTAAAAGAAAACCTTACGTTTGTGCTTGCATCTCATTTAGATGAAGTATTGGAGCACGCATTAGTAGGAGTGAAACAATGAAAGTAACAAAAGCAGATATTGTAATTAGTGCTGTTAAACCAGAACAATATCCAGACAGTGATTTACCAGAAATTGCATTAGCAGGTCGTTCAAATGTGGGGAAGTCTTCCTTTATTAATAAAATTTTAAATCGTAAAAAGTTAGTACGTATTTCTTCTAAACCAGGAAAAACGCAAACGCTGAACTTTTTCTTAATCAATGAGATGATGCACTTTGTTGATGTTCCAGGTTATGGATATGCGAAAGTATCTAAATCGGAGCGCGCTGCATGGGGGAAAATGATTGAAACGTACTTTACAACGCGTGAACAATTAGACGCAGCTGTATTAGTAGTTGATTTACGTCACCAACCAACAAGTGATGACGTGATGATGTATGATTTCTTAAAGCATTATGAAATCCCAACAATTATTATTGCGACGAAAGCCGATAAAATTCCGAAAGGAAAATGGCAAAAGCATTTAAAAGTTGTAAAAGAAACGCTTGCTGTTGAAATTGGCGATGAAATTGTTCTATTCTCTTCTGAAACAGGACTTGGAAAAGAAGAAGCGTGGAAAGCAATTCATAAATTTACAAAAACAAAAAACGCGTGACGAATGTCGCGCGTTTTTGTTTTGCTAAATTTTTTAGCGTACGTTTAATGTAACTTCAATATTTCCTCGTGTTGCTTTCGAGTAAGGACATACACCGTGAGCCGCTTCTACAAGTTCTTGTGCTTCGCTATGTGAAACGCCAGCCACATGTACATCAAGTACAGCAGATAGGCCGAAACCACCATCTGTATCTTTTCCGATAGAAACGTGAGCAGTTACTTCTGTACTTTCTACTTTCACACGTTTTGTACGAATGACAAGTTGTAATGCACTATCGAAACAAGCTGCATAACCAGCTGCAAATAGTTGTTCTGGATTTGTTGCTTCTCCGCCTGCACCACCTAGTGCTTTCGGCATTTTTACATCAAGATTTAATATGCCATCATCTGAAACTACTTTCCCATTTCTTCCACCTGTTGCTGTTACTGAAGCAGTATATAATTTATCCATATTTATTCCCCTTTTCCATCATTAATTGTTTTCATTGTGTCAATCAGTTTATTTAGTTGAATTAATAAAGAGCGATATTCTTGCTCTGTAATTCCTAAGTTTGTAGCCATCGTTGTCGGTAATGAACAAGCCTTTTCCTTTAAATCTTTGCCCTGTTCTGTTAATTCAATACAAACTTTTCGCTCGTCTTCTTTGGAACGAACACGTTTTACAAGTTTTAATGATTCCATACGTTTTAACATAGGTGTTAACGTACCAGAATCTAAAAATAGACGTTCTCCAATTTCTTTTACTGTTAGTCCATCTTGCTCCCATAGTACGAGTAAAGTAATGTACTGGGGATACGTAATACCCATTTCTTCTAAATAAGGTCGATAAAAACGAGTAACCTCTCTAGAGCAGGCGTAAATAGAAAAACAAAGTTGGTTATCTAGATGCAAAGAGTCTTCTGTCATAAATAACTCCCTTCTAATTAAGTTGTGCACAATTTAATTTTGTAAAACTAATATAACGAAAAAGAAATGCAATGTCAAATACATTGTATTGAGAAAGTCTTTGTTACATTTTGGAACAATCATACATATTTTCCTTCATGATGAAAGAAGATAGGGAAGATGATGTTATAATTTATATGGAATAGTTTCCATCACTTGATTATGAGGGCTTTTTTTGGTAACGTACAAATAGAGTTATTAATTTATAATCATTATAAAGTAGAAATTTTTTTATTAGTGTTACTGAATCTCCTTTATTACATACGGAGAATAATTAAAAAATAATCGGTTGTTCACACGATTGTCAGATTCATAAGAGGAAAGTTGTATTATGATAGTAGATAAAGTGATAAAACGGGTGAAGGGGGACATGCTGCGTGCATATTCTTGTTGTTAGTGTAAATTATCGAACAGCCCCTGTAGAATTTCGTGAGAAACTCACATTTCAGGCAGCAGAACTAGAGCGAGCGATGACTACATTACAAAATCAAAAGAGCGTGTTAGAGAATGTCATTGTGTCAACTTGTAATCGCACTGAGATTTATGCTGTTGTCGATCAATTACACACGGGACGGTATTATATTAAGAAGTTTTTAGCTGATTGGTTTCAGCTTGAAATAGAAGAAGTCGCGCCATATTTAACTATTTTTGAACAAGATGGCGCAATAGATCATTTATTCCGCGTAACGTGCGGTTTAGATTCAATGGTAGTCGGAGAAACGCAGATTTTAGGTCAAATAAAAGATAGCTTTTTAGAAGCGCAACAAGTTAAAGCAACAGGCACAATTTTTAATGAATTGTTTAAGCAAGTCATTACATTAGCAAAACGTGCCCACTCAGAAACAACAATCGGGGAAAGTGCAATGTCTGTTAGTTATGCTGCTGTTGAGCTTGGAAAGAAAATATTTGGCGAGTTAACAGATTGTCATGTGCTTATTCTTGGTGCTGGTAAAATGGGCGAACTTGCACTACAAAACTTATATGGAAGTGGTGCTCGTAAAGTAACAGTTATGAATAGGACGCTTTCGAAAGCAGAAGTAATGGCTGAGAAATATATGGGACATGCAAAATCGTTAAGCGAATTACAATGTGCATTATTAGAAGCAGATATTTTAATTAGTTCAACTGGTGCATCTGAGTATGTCATTACGAAAGAGATGATGACAAAGGTGGAGAAAATGCGCTCTGGTCGTCCATTATTTATGGTTGACATTGCAGTGCCGCGTGATATTGATCCAGCGATTGATGAGCTAGAAGGTTCTTTCTTGTATGATATTGATGATTTACAAGGAGTAGTGGAGGCAAACCGTGCTGAGCGTTTGAAAGAGGCAGAGAAAATTCAATTTATGATTGAAGAGGAAATTGTTCTATTTAAAACGTGGTTAAGTACACTTGGTGTTGTTCCATTAATATCAGCTCTTCGTGATAAGGCACTTGCAATCCAAAGTGAAACGATGGTAAGCCTAGAGCGAAAAATACCAAACCTTAGTGATCGTGAGAAAAAAGTTATTAGTAAGCATACGAAAAGTATTATTAATCAATTATTAAAAGACCCAATTTTAGTAGCGAAAGAAATAGCTGCTGAAGAGGGAGCGAGCGAAAAATTAGCGTTATTTGCAAAGATTTTTGATTTAGAAACGGAAGAAGTAGAGAGTCGTGCGGAAGAAGTAGAACATAAAAGAGTGTGGACACCATCCGTTCCATCTTTATAATTTGGAAGGATGATCGGATGAGTTTTTTAAATAACAGTATTATTTATCATATTGCAATTATTTTATATGCTTGTAGCATTAGTTTATATTTTATAGATTATTTCCAAAGTAACCGAAAGGCGAACCGATTTGCTTTTTGGTTACTTGCGATTGTATGGGTCCTGCAGTCTATTTTTATGTTGCTTAGAGCTACAGATTCAGAAACGAATCCTATTTTAACTTTATTATCAGGGATTTATTTTTATGTTTGGTTATTGATTACGATGTCGTTAGTTATTAATCGATTTATGAGAATTGACTTTTTAGTCTTTTTTACAAATGTTGTAGCATTTGGCGTAAGCGCTTTTTCTATTTTTACACCGCTCGGAAAGATGTCGCCAGTACTTGCGGAACAATTAGTTTCAGAACTTGTATACGTGCATGTCGGTATGGCAATTATTTCTTACGCAACGTTTACTGTATCGTTCATTTTTTCTATTATGTATTTATTGCAATATCGCCTATTAAAAAAGAAAAAATGGAATGCGAGATTAAGAAGGTTAGGGAATTTACCGAAGCTAGAATCTATGTCTTACGGATTAAATTTATTTTCTGTTCCATTTTTCTTACTAGCAATTTTATTAGGATGTATATGGGGATATACAAAATTGGATAATTTCCATTGGTATGATACGAAAGTAATCGGATCTTTTGTCGTTCTATTTGTGTATTGCACAGGTTTATATTTACGAGCGGCAGATGTGTTGCAAGGTAAGAAAATTGTACAGTGGAATATCGGATCGTTTCTCGTAATGCTAGTAAACATTTTTCTATTAAACAGTTTGTCCAATTTCCACTTTTGGTATTTATAATGAGGAGAGAGAATTATGCGCAAAATTATTGTAGGATCACGAAAGAGTAAACTAGCATTAACGCAAACAAACTGGTTTATTGATCAGTTAAAAGCCTTAGGTCTACCATATGAATTTGAAGTGAAAGAAATTGTCACAAAAGGTGATGTTATTTTAGATGTTACTCTTTCAAAAGTAGGCGGAAAAGGCTTGTTTGTGAAAGAGATTGAACATGCGCTACTTACGAAAGAAATTGATATGGCTGTACATAGTATGAAAGATATGCCGGCCGTACTTCCAGAAGGATTAATGATCGGTTGTACACCAAAGCGTGTTGACCCTCGTGATGCTTTTATCTCAAAAAGCGGAGCGTCGTTTAAAGAGTTAGCAGAAGGCGCTATTTTAGGTACGAGTAGTTTAAGACGTAGTGCACAGCTACTCGCTGCGAGACCAGACTTACAAGTGAAGTGGATTCGCGGAAATATCGATACACGTTTACGTAAATTAAAAGAAGAAGATTACGATGCAATTATTTTAGCGACAGCAGGATTACAAAGAATGGGCTGGGATAATGAAGTTATTACAGAACATTTAGATGAGACGTTATGTGTACCTGCTGTAGGACAAGGTGCATTAGCGATTGAGTGTCGTGAGGATGATAAGGATTTACTGCAGTTGTTAGCTCATATGAATGATGGAATAACAGAAAAAACAGTGGCAGCAGAACGCGTATTTCTTCATAAACTTGAAGGTGGATGCCAAGTTCCGATCGCTGGATATGCAACTCTTACAGAAAATGATGCAATCGAATTAACAGCTCTTGTCGGGTCTATGGACGGTTCGGTTTTATTGAAAGAGACAGTAGTAGGAACTGATCCAGAGAAAGTAGGATTAGAGGCTGCGGACCGTTTAATTAACCAAGGCGCAAAAGAACTCATTCTTGCTGCAAATAAGGGGCAACAATAAATATGAACGCTCTCGCTGGCAAAACGGTATTGGTTACACGTGCCCAGCATCAAGCAAAACAAATGAGTGTAGCGGTGAAAGAAATGAGCGGAATTCCATTGGAAATTCCGCTTTTGCGTATGGAAGGTATGTCTCATAGGCAAATTCAACATATTGAAGAGCAGCTACATTCATACGACTGGGTTATTTTTACGAGCAGAAATGGTGTAGCTTTCTTTCTAGATAGTTTAAAAAAGAAACTACCGCTAACCATTAAAATCGCTGCGGTAGGTGTGAAAACAAAATTAGAGTTAGAAAAAAGGGGCTATCAAGTTTATTTTGTTCCGACTTCATTTGTTGCAGAAGCATTTGCAGAAGAGTTTCTAAAAGAATTAAGTGGAAACGAACGTATTTTATTTCCGAAAGGGAATTTAGCAAGAGAGGTAATTCCGGTTGCACTTCGGGAAATTGGTGTTTCTCTAGATGAGCTAATCGTATACGGTACGAAAGTGAATATAGAAAAAAAGCAAGAACTTATAGCAGCATTGAAATTAGGGAAAGTAGACATTATTACATTTACGAGCCCTTCAACTGTTACTAGTTTTGTTCGTTTACTTGAGGGTACAAACTGGAGAGAATGGACAAAAAAATGTACAATTGCTTGTATAGGACCTATTACGGAAAAAGAGGCAAGTCTTTATTTTCCGTCTGTTATTGTGCCGAAAGAGTACACTGTAGAAGCATTACTACAATATGTTTGTGAATCTATAAAATGAAAGAATGGGGATAGAAATCTATGAACTCTTTACAATTTAATCGTCATCGTCGTTTAAGACAAAGCGGGGGCATGCGTGCACTTGTGCGTGAAACGTTTTTACATACCGAAGATTTTATTTACCCTATTTTTGTATTAGAAGGTGAAAATGTTCGTAATGAAGTTCCTTCTATGCCGGGCGTATATCAAATGTCTTTAGATTTATTGCAAGCTGAAATGCAAGAAGTTGTTGATTTAGGTATTCGTTCTGTTATTGTATTTGGTTTACCTGCTGAAAAGGATGAAGTTGGATCATCAGCATATTGTGATCATGGAATTGTACAACGTGCTATTCAGCAAATTAAAGGTGATTTCCCTGAGCTAGTAGTAGTTGCAGATACATGTTTATGTCAATTTACAAGCCATGGTCATTGCGGTGTAATTGAAGATGGGATTATTTTAAATGACGAGTCTCTTGCAGTTCTTGCGAAAACAGCTGTAAGTCAAGCGAAAGCAGGAGCGGATATTATTGCGCCATCAAACATGATGGACGGCTTCGTAACAGCAATTCGTCATGCATTAGACGAAAATGGTTTTGGACACGTGCCCGTTATGTCGTACGCTGTGAAATATTCATCAGCATTTTATGGACCATTCCGTGATGCTGCGCACGGTGCACCGCAATTTGGTGACCGTAAAACATATCAAATGGATCCGGCAAACCGTATGGAAGCATTCCGTGAAGCAGAATCAGATGTAATGGAAGGTGCAGATTTCTTAATCGTAAAACCAGCTCTTTCTTACTTAGATATCGTTCGTGATGTGAAAAATAACTTTAATTTACCAGTTGTCGCTTATAATGTAAGTGGTGAATATTCGATGATTAAAGCGGCAGCGCAAAATGGTTGGATTAATGAAAAAGAAGTTGTTCTTGAAAAATTAATTAGTATGAAACGTGCAGGGGCAGATTTAATTATTACGTATCATGCAAAAGATGCAGCAAGATGGTTACAAGAAGGAGGCGCTAAATAATGAAAAAGTTTGATAAGTCAATTGCAGCGTTTGAAGAGGCGCAAGACTTAATGCCTGGTGGCGTAAATAGCCCGGTTCGTGCCTTTAAGTCTGTTGGGATGAATCCGTTGTTTATGGAGCGTGGAAAAGGCTCTAAAGTATATGATATCGATGGGAATGAATACATCGACTACGTATTATCATGGGGTCCTTTAATTCATGGTCATGCAAATGATCGTGTTGTAGAAGCGTTAAAATCTGTTGCTGAAAGAGGTACAAGCTTCGGTGCACCAACAGAAATTGAAAATAAATTAGCAAAACTTGTTATTGAGCGCGTGCCATCAATTGAGATTGTGCGTATGGTTAACTCTGGAACGGAAGCAACAATGAGTGCACTACGTTTAGCTCGTGGTTATACAGGTCGTAATAAAATCTTGAAATTTATTGGTTGTTACCACGGTCATGGTGATTCGTTATTAATTAAAGCTGGTTCTGGTGTGGCGACTTTAGGTTTACCAGATAGTCCTGGTGTACCAGAAGGTGTAGCGAAAAATACGATTACAGTAGCTTATAACGATTTAGAAAGCGTAAAATACGCGTTTGAACAATTCGGTGATGATATTGCTTGTGTAATTGTAGAACCAGTAGCAGGAAATATGGGGGTTGTTCCTCCGCAGCCTGGATTTTTAGAAGGTCTTCGTGAAGTAACAGAACAAAACGGTGCATTGCTTATTTTTGATGAAGTAATGACAGGGTTCCGAGTAGCTTATAATTGTGGCCAAGGTTATTATGGCGTAACGCCTGATTTAACATGCCTAGGTAAAGTAATCGGTGGTGGTTTACCGGTAGGAGCATACGGTGGTAAAGCGGAAATTATGCGCCAAGTTGCGCCAAGCGGACCGATTTACCAAGCTGGTACTTTATCAGGTAATCCACTTGCAATGGCGGCAGGTTATGAAACGTTAGTACAGTTAACGCCAGAATCATATGTAGAATTTGAGCGTAAAGCTGAAATGTTAGAAGCTGGATTACGTAAAGCAGCTGAAAAACATGGCATTCCGCATCATATTAACCGTGCAGGCTCTATGATTGGTATTTTCTTTACAGATGAACCCGTTATTAATTACGATGCAGCAAAATCTTCAAACTTAGAATTCTTTGCGGCTTACTATCGTGAAATGGTAGAACAAGGTGTATTCTTACCACCATCTCAATTCGAAGGTTTATTCTTATCGACAGCACATAGTGATGCAGATATTGAAGCGACGATTGCAGCAGCTGAAATTGCAATGTCAAAATTAAAATAATGTATTAGAGAAAAATCGCTCTCCATAAGGGGGGCGATTTTTTTTATTCATAAAGTAAGCTTCCCACACATAAATCTGTAATGACATATAGTTTGGGAGGGGGAAAAGAAGTGGCTACAGATCATTCGTTACGATTTTCATTAAAAGAATCTGTTTGGTTCCAAAAGGGACAGGAAGTCGATGAACTTTTGTCAATTTCGTTAGATCCAGACGTTGAGATAGAAGAGCTTGATCATGAAGTAATCGTGAGAGGGCAATTAGATTTAACGGGAGAGTATGTTGCACGAAAAGATGATTCGGCGTATTCATTAAGAGAACTATCGCCAGCAAAGTCAATTGATTATGTAGAAACAAGGGAAGATGGGGTTAATGAACTTGTTCATTCCTTTCCGCTTGAAATATCAATTCCGAGAAATCGAGTGAAAGTAATTGAAGAGCTATATGTATCAATTGAGGAATTTGATTATGAATTAAAGGAAAATGGTTGCTTACAATTATTAGCGGATATATCTATTAGCGGTTTGTGTGATGAAGAGAGAAACGAGGATGAAGCTGAAGAGGAAGAAACAGTGTATGCCGAGTTAGAAGAAGATTCAGCGCAAGAGGATGAAAATAGACCGGCGCCGCATGTAGAAGAACCAGCATATAAGGAATCAGATGAGTGGGAAGATTACGCATTTGAACCGTTCCAATTAGAGGAAAGAAAAGAGCAGGAATTAGAAGAAGAGAAGATAGAGGAACATGAATTTGTGGAGCGTGAAGAGGAGCAAGAAACAACGCCGCAATTTGAACTGTTCGGACGAAAAGATTTCAAGAAAGAAAAAGCGAAAAAGCAGGAAGAACAAGAAGAAGAGTACTCACAGCGAGATGAAAATGCGCTTTATTTAACAAAACTATTTACGAAAGAACCGGAAGAAGAATTTACAAAGTTAAGAATGTATTTCGTGCAAGAAGGGGATACAATTGAATCTATTGCAGACCGTTATGAAACGTCTGTACAAAATTTATACCGTGCCAATCAAACAGAAGATATATTTTTAAATACGGGGCAAATTATTTATATTCCCGTTTCAAGGGTAAAGGCGAAATAAGGAAGTGAGTGTTTTCACTCACTTCCTTTCTTAGAGGCTATGTTTTGAATAGAAAGGGTTATTCGTATGGATATTGAGTTGCGAAATCACTATGAACCTATCGTGAGGCAATATAGATTGGATACGCAGCATATGGAAGAGCACGGAAATGTAATGAAAATTTATACGAATCAAGGTCCATATGCACTCAAGAAAATAGAAGGCAGAAAGTTAGAGCGGAATAACTTTCTGCATCATATTCAATATTTGAAGGAGAAAGGTTTTTCAAATTATGTACCTATATATCATGCGACGGATGGAAGTTATATTTTAAGTGACGGGACGTATAATTATTATTTAATGCCTTGGTTAGAACGTGCAGAAGGAAACGGTGAGGACAATGATCAATACCATAAAATGTTTCAGACACTTGGAACGTTGCATCAAAAAACTGTGAAGGAAGAAACGTATACGGAAGAAGATTTAGAAAAACATTATACAAGTATATCCGATCGTTGGGAAAATGATGGTGAGATGTTAGAAGAGTTTCTCGTAGAATCTGAATCAAAATGGTATATGTCCCCGTTTGAATTGCAATATTGTACGTACTATCATCATGTAATGAGAGCGCGTGAATTTGCAACGAAGCAATTAAATGAGTGGAACGATGCGATGAAAGAAAAGGAGAAAACGCGTATTACTTTTGTGCATGGTAATGTGTCACTGAATCATTTTTTATTTGACTATGAACGGAATGGCTATTTTATTAGTTTAGAAAAATCGAAGTTTGCAACGCCTGTGCAAGATATAGTAGGTTTTTATTCAAGGTCTTTAAACACATATCCAATCGCAAGAAGTGATCGGTTTGAATGGTTTCAAATGTATCAAAAAAATTTCCCTTTTACGAAAGAAGAGCAACTACTTATGTTTGCGTATATGACGTATCCATCGCAATTTATTCGGCAAATCCAGTCTTATAAGAAAAGAAGAGATAATCGTAACGAGGAAAATGAACTGCGCGGAGTAAAGAGTTTGCAACAATCGCATTGGCTCGTTAGCAATATAGAATATTTCTTGTCGCAATTACAAGCTGCCCAGCAAGGGAACGGATAAAGTAAACATTCCCCGCTGATGATTAGCCTTCACTAATTGGGCGTTTACGGGCACCAGGGCTCCCATCTAACTTCTTTGCTTCAGCTGAGTTTTGAGGTGGAGGTCTTACTGCCCACAAATAGCGGGGTAAAGAAGATAAGTAGAGGATTCTACTTATCTTCTTTTTGGCATGAAAAGCTGTAGTTTTAAATTTATCTTGACGAATAAGGTTTCGTTTTTTACACTATTGTATATAATAATTAACAATCATATAAATGCCTTGAAGGGGAAGAGTATAACATGAAACGTCTTCAGAGAGGAGAATCATTAGCTGGGAGATTCTCTAGATAGTTATGTTAGAAGGTAGCCCTGGAGCATCTTTTCTGAACGGAATAGTTCTTATTAGGAAAAGACGGATTTGTCCGTTATCAAATTAAGAGTATAAGCAAATTATGAATTTGTTTGTAAATAAAGGTGGTACCGCGATGTCCCTCGTCCTTTTTGGATGAGGGACATTTTTTATTTTAAGGAGGGAAAATAATGTCAAACACGGAAAAGAATTTACCAACTAAATATGATCATATGTCCGTTGAAGAAGGCCTTTATCAATGGTGGCTTGAAGGCAAATATTTTGAAGCAACAGGAGACGAGAAGAAACAACCGTATACAATTGTAATTCCACCTCCGAACGTAACTGGTAAGTTACACTTAGGTCATGCTTGGGATACAACTCTTCAAGATATTTTAACTCGTACGAAGCGTATGCAAGGATACGATGTACTATGGCTTCCAGGAATGGACCATGCTGGTATCGCAACACAAGCGAAAGTAGAAGGAAAACTTCGTGAAGAAGGTATTTCACGTTACGATCTTGGCCGTGAAAAATTCCTTGAAAAAGCTTGGGAGTGGAAAGAAGAGTATGCTTCTCACATTCGTCAACAATGGGGGAAAGTTGGTTTAGGACTAGACTATTCTCGTGAACGCTTCACATTAGACAAAGGTTTATCAGATGCGGTTAATAAAGTATTCGTTCAATTATACGAAAAAGGCTTAATTTACCGTGGTGAATATATCATCAACTGGGATCCAGCAACACGTACAGCTCTTTCTGATATTGAAGTAATTCATAAAGAAGTTCAAGGTGCATTCTACCATATGAACTATCCGTTAACAGATGGTTCTGGTCACATTCGTCTTGCTACTACTCGTCCAGAAACGATGCTTGGTGATACAGCAGTAGCAGTTCATCCAGAAGACGATCGTTACAAACATTTAATCGGAAAAACAGTTACACTTCCAATCGTAGGCCGTGAGATTCCGATTATTGCTGATGAGTACGTAGAAAAAGATTTCGGAACGGGCGTTGTAAAAATTACACCAGCTCATGACCCGAATGACTTTGAAGTAGGTAACCGTCATGACTTACCACGCATCTTAGTAATGAACGAAGATGGATCGATGAACGAAAAAGCTGGTAAGTATAACGGTATGGATCGTTTCGAATGCCGTAAAGAATTAGTAAAAGACTTACAAGAAGCTGGCGTATTAGTAGAAATCGAGCCACATATGCATTCAGTAGGTCATAGTGAGCGTAGCGGTGCGGTTGTTGAGCCTTATTTATCAACACAGTGGTTCGTAAAAATGGCTCCACTTGCTGAAAAAGCAGTAGCGCTTCAACAAAAAGAAGAAGAAAAAGTAACGTTCGTACCAGAGCGTTTTGAAAACACATATTTACGTTGGATGGAAAATATTCATGACTGGTGTATTTCTCGTCAATTATGGTGGGGACACCGTATTCCAGCTTGGTACCATAAAGAAACTGGTGAAGTATACGTAGGTACAGAAGCACCAGCAGATATTGAAAACTGGAATCAAGATAACGATGTACTTGATACATGGTTCAGTTCAGCATTATGGCCATTCTCCACACTTGGTTGGCCAAATGAAGATTCAGCAGACTTCAAACGTTACTATTCAACAGATGCACTAGTAACGGGTTATGATATCATCTTCTTCTGGGTATCTCGTATGATTTTCCAAGGTTTAGAGTTTACAGGCGAGCGTCCATTTAAAGATGTATTAATTCACGGTTTAGTTCGTGACGAGCAAGGTCGTAAAATGAGTAAATCTCTTGGTAACGGTATTGATCCAATGGATGTTATCGAGAAGTACGGTGCAGATGCAATGCGTTTCTTCTTATCAACAGGAAGTGCACCAGGTCAAGATTTACGTTTCAGCATGGAAAAAGTAGAATCTACTTGGAACTTCATTAATAAAATTTGGAACGCATCACGTTTCGTATTAATGAACATGGATGATATGAAGTATGAAGAAATCGATTTAACTGGTGAAAAATCAGTTGCGGATAAGTGGATCTTAACTCGCTTAAACGAAACAATCGAAAGCGTAACACGTAACATGGATAAATATGAGTTCGGTGAAGCTGGTCGTTCATTATACAACTTCATTTGGGACGATTTCTGTGATTGGTATATTGAAATGGCGAAACTTCCACTATACGGTGAAGATGAAGCAGCTAAGAAAACAACTCGTTCTATTTTAGCTTACGTATTAGATCAAACAATGCGTCTATTACACCCATTCATGCCATTCGTAACAGAGAAAATTTGGCAACATTTACCGCATGAAGGCGAGTCTATTACAGTAGCTGCGTGGCCAACAGTTCGCGAAGATTTACAAGATACGGAGGCTGCGGCAGAAATGCACCTTCTAGTTGATATCATTCGCTCTGTTCGTAACATCCGTGCAGAAGTAAATACGCCAATGAGCAAAAAAGTTCAAATGCAAATTAAAGCAAAAGATGAGGCTGTACTTGCTCAACTTACGAAAAACAGCTCTTACATTGAGCGTTTCTGTAACCCAAGCGAATTAACAATTCAAACAGACTTACAAGCGCCAGAAAAGGCAATGACTGCAATCGTATCAGGTGCAGAGTTATTCTTACCGTTAGCTGATCTTATCAATCTTGATGAAGAGAGAGCTCGTCTTGAGAAAGAACTTGAGAAGTTCGATAAAGAAGTAGAACGTGTACAGAAGAAACTTTCTAACCAAGGTTTCGTAGCGAAAGCTCCTGCAGCGGTTATTGAAGGAGAGCGTGCGAAAGAGCAAGATTACCTAGAAAAACGCGAAGCAGTTCGTCAACGTCTAGCAGATCTTGAAAAGTAAAAATATTTTTAGAGACTCACTATATTGGTGAGTCTCTTTTCTTTGCGTATAATAGAACTATGAAAGTTGTCTTTTGAAAGGGGAAAAATATACGTGATACATACATACGAAGAAGCGATAGGGTGGATCCATAGCCGATTGAAATTTGGAATTAAGCCAGGATTAGAAAGAATGAGATGGATGTTAGAAGAACTTGGAAATCCAGAGCGTCATATCAAATGTGTTCATCTTGCTGGTACAAATGGAAAAGGTTCAACGTTAACATATATGCGTTACATGTTAGAAGGCGCGAAATATAAGGTAGGAACGTTTACCTCTCCTTACATCGAATCATTTAATGAACGCATTAGTGTGAATGGAACACCAATTGCAGACGAAGAGATTACTGAACTTGTAAAGCTGGTAAAACCAGTCGTGGAAAAACTAGATGAAACGGATTTAGGGGAAGCGACAGAGTTTGAAATTATTACTGTTATGGCGATTTGCTATTTCGGCAAATTCAATTTCTGTGATGTTGTTTTATTTGAAACAGGGCTTGGTGGACGTTTTGATTCTACCAATGTTATACACCCTGTTCTCACGATTATTACGAATATCGGTCACGATCATATGCATATTTTAGGAAATACACTAGGAGAAATTGCATATGAAAAGGCGGGGATTATTAAGTCTGGCGTGCCGGTAATTACTGGTGTACAAGATGAAGAAGCTTTGCAAGTCATTCAAAATGTTGCAAAGGAAAATTATGCAAACTTATACGAGATGGGCAATCATTTTACAGCATTACATAAACAGTCTAGTGAAGATGGAGAACAGTTCGATTTCACTTGTCCTTTCGCCTCTTTTGAAGATGTGCGAATCACAATGAAAGGCAGCCACCAAGTAGGAAACGCAGCACTTGCGCTTATGGCAGTCATGTATGTAAAAACATACTTATCATTTTTAATTGAGGAAGAAGAAATAAGAACTGGATTACAGGAAGCGTATTGGGTGGGGCGCTTTGAAAAACTGCAAAGTAATCCAGATATTATTATAGATGGTGCTCATAATCCAGAAGGTATCGAAAGCCTTGTGAAAACAGTAGAAGCGCATTACAAAGATAAAAATGTAATAGTGTTATTTACTGCCCTTGGTGATAAACAATTACATAACATGGTAGGCCAATTAGAAACCATTGCAGATGAAATTATTTTTACAACATTCGCCTTTGATCGTGCTATTTCTGCTGATAAGCTTGCATCATATTCACAGAAAGAATCAAAATTAGTTTTTGAAAATTGGAAAGAGGCAATTGATACAAAAGTTGAAATGATAGCAGAAAATGATGTTTTTATCATAACAGGTTCTCTTTATTTCATTTCTGAAGTACGAAAATATATTTGCGAGAAAAACTAGATAGTCTTTGCTATCTAGTTTTTTTGTTCTACAAATGAAGTCAAATGCATACATATAAGATAAATATATAGGGTTATTTGGCGAATTCCTCTGACAAATATCTCGTTTTTTTATGAAATGAATATGATATGATGCGGACAACGATAAGAGGTGAGGTGTGAGTGTATGGACAAGCAATCACGAACGATCTCAGTGAAAGTGAATGGAACAGAAGCGAAGTATGAGGAAAAAAAGAAAGATGAATTTGAATGGATGGTAGTAGAAAGTGAACGACCGAAAAATGTTGTTCCGTTTCAAAAAGCGAAATCAATGTCTGTGGAAAAATACCGAAAGAAGTGGAGTAATACATTAATTGTAATCGTTGCAACTGCAATCATTATCGGTACGGCGTTTGGAATGGGGATGCTTCATTTACTTACTGGACAAGGAACGACAGGAGGAAGTGAAGTGACAGCTTCAAGGCCGACTGGAAATGGAGAATCAAAGGTGGGTGGAACGGCAGAACAAACACCAGCACCGAAAGAAGAAAAACAAAAAGCACAAGCAGGAACGTCATTGGATCCAATGAAATTATTTTTTGTTCAAGGGGGGCTTTATTCTTCTGAAGAAAAGGGACAGGCAGCTCTTGAAGAATGGAAAGGCAATGGGGGCATTGGTGCTTTAAGACCGAGCGGTGATAAGTATGCAATAGTTGTTGGTATTGCTAGCGATGAACAGTCTATAAATCAATTAATGACTAAGTATAAAAATGATGGTGTCTCCGTTTTAAAAAAGAACTGGGATATAACAGATAAAGCATTGCTGAAAGATGATAAAGAAGTAGGAACATTTTTAACAAAAGTGCAGCCATTATACACTCATTTAGCAAAATATGCTTCTAGCGTACAAGTTGGTGGAAAAAGCAGCGCAAAAGATATAGAAGCAATTGAAAAAGAATGGAAAAAGGTTGAAAAAGAAGGGAAAAGTATGAAACAAGAAGAAGCAAAGAAACTGTATATGTATACGTCGGTAGCTGTACAAACAGTAAAAGATGGGAAGATGGATAAGGAATCTTTGGCGAAATTAAATCAAGTTATTATTGATGGTTTACTCTCGTATGAAAAAATTGTTTCGTAGAAAGTGAAATGATAGGATAATAAAATGAGTAAGAAAGAAGTACATGTACTTCTTTCTTTTCTTTTGAATTTAGAGCAAAGTGCTTTCTCTATGACAGGAATATAATCGTATGCAATAAAGAAGTGTTATTTTAGTTAGCGAAATTAATATTTCTTTCATTTGTGGACAAACTATTCCTTTGATACGATTAATATAAATTGTTCTGCTTCATGTGAGAAAGGAAGGAGAAAATATGAGAAAAATAATTTTAGCTTCAGGGTCACCTCGGAGGAAGGAATTGCTTGAGTTAGCTAGTGTGCCATTTGAAATCGTTGTAAGTGAAGTAGAGGAAACAATTGGTGCATATTCATCGCCTTCTGATATTGTAATGTCGCTTGCCTTGCAAAAAGCATCAGCGGTGGCAGAAAATAATAGTGATCACATTGTGTTAGGTGCAGATACAATTGTTACATATGAGTCGCGTATTCTTGGTAAGCCTTCTAATGAGGATGAGGCGAAAGAGATGTTGCAATTACTATCAGGGAAAACACATGAAGTGTATACAGGTGTTGCAATTATAGCAAAAGAAAAAACGGTTACTTTTTATGAGCGTACAGAAGTTACATTTTGGGAGTTAACAGAAGAGGAAATTGATACATACGTCGCGTCGAAAGAACCTCTTGATAAAGCCGGTAGTTATGGGATTCAAGGTAAAGGATCTATTTTCGTTCAAAATATTCAAGGGGACTACTATAGTGTAGTTGGCTTACCAATTGCACGTCTCGTTCGGGAATTAAAACAATTTGATATTGATGTAACCCATGCGTAAAATTGCATGGGGTTTTCTTTGAGAGAACAAATAAAGGGGTGGAGAGATGAACGGTATTCGTGATGTTGTAAGAGAAGAACAGCCACGGGAGCGTTTATTGTTAGAAGGTGCTGGAAGTTTATCAAATCGAGAGCTTCTCGCAGTGTTACTCAGAACAGGTTCTAAAGAAGAAACAGTTTTAAAGTTGTCAGATAAAATTTTACATCAATTTGATGGCTTACGTATGTTGAAAGATGCAACATTAGAAGAGCTAATTAGTATACATGGTATTGGGATTTCAAAGGCATCGCAACTTATGGCAGCCTTTGAACTAGGCAGAAGAATGGTACGTTTAGAATATCAAAATAGATATAGTATTCGAAGTCCAGAAGATTGTGCGAAATACATGATGGAAGAAATGCGTTTTTTACAACAAGAGCATTTTGTTTGTTTATATTTAAATACAAAAAATCAAGTTATACATAGGCAAACGATCTTTATTGGAAGTTTAAACACGTCAATTGTACACCCGAGGGAAGTTTTTAAAGAAGCCTTCCGTCGTGCAGCAGCCTCTATCATATGTCTTCATAACCATCCCTCAGGAGATCCCACGCCGAGCCGTGAAGATATTGCAGTAACAAAACGCTTAGTAGAATGCGGCCAGATTATCGGAATTGAAGTGCTTGATCATATTATAATAGGTGACCATAAATTCGTGAGTTTAAAGGAAAAAGGTCATATTTAAGACTATGCTTTTTACTTATTTTGTTTTATAATGTGATTTATGAGTTTTTTGTAGAAATTTATCTACAAAAAGGATAAAGATATAAAAAACGTACTGTTTTTATAATATAAAGTAAGAAAAAATGAGTCCGTGAAAACAAGAAAGGAAGATAAATAATATGTTTGGATTTGGTGGATTTACTCGCGATCTTGGAATAGACTTAGGAACTGCGAACACGCTTGTATATGTAAAAGGAAAAGGTGTAGTTTTACGTGAACCTTCAGTAGTTGCGTTACAAACTGATACGAAACAAATCGTTGCTGTAGGTAGCGATGCAAAACAAATGATTGGTCGTACACCAGGGAACGTTGTGGCACTTCGCCCGATGAAAGACGGTGTAATTGCTGATTATGAAACAACTGCAACAATGATGAAATATTACATTCAACAAGCTCAAAAATCAAACGGTTTCTTCTCACGTAAGCCGTATGTAATGGTATGTGTACCATCTGGTATTACAGCTGTAGAAAGACGTGCAGTAATCGATGCGACTCGTCAAGCGGGTGCTCGTGATGCTTATCCTATCGAAGAGCCATTTGCAGCAGCAATTGGTGCAAACTTACCTGTTTGGGAACCAACTGGTAGTATGGTTGTTGATATCGGTGGCGGTACAACAGAAGTTGCAATTATTTCTCTAGGTGGTATTGTAACAAGCCAGTCAGTCCGTGTTGCTGGTGATGATATGGACGATTCAATCATTCAGTACATTAAGAAAAGCTATAACTTAATGATCGGTGAAAGAACAGCTGAAGCATTAAAATTAGAAATTGGTTCTGCAGGCGAGCCAGAAGGTATCGAGCCTATGGAAATTCGCGGTCGTGATTTAGTAAGTGGTTTACCAAAAACAGTACTAATTCAGCCAGAAGAAATTGCAGATGCATTAAAAGATACAGTAGATGCGATTGTAGAATCAGTTAAAAATACGTTAGAAAAAACTCCACCTGAATTAGCGGCTGATATTATGGACCGCGGTATCGTATTAACAGGTGGCGGGGCATTACTACGTAATTTAGATAAAGTAATTAGTGAAGAAACGAAAATGCCAGTTCTTGTTGCAGAAGATCCATTAGATTGCGTAGCAATTGGAACAGGTAAAGCATTAGACAATATCGATCTTTTCAAAACTGCTGCTCGATAATATTGCAAAATAAAAATCAGTGAAATTAAGAGGGTGTGAACGTGCCACAGTTTTTCTTAAACAAAAGATTAATTGTTTTGTTGGTTAGTATTATTCTTCTCGTGGCATTGATTGGAATCTCATTGAAAGAACGGAACAGTTTAACATGGCCAGAGCAGTTTGTTAAAGATACTGTCGGTGTTGTAGAACGTGTATTCCAAAAGCCAGCGAAATACGTAGCTGGATTCTTCGAAAATGTAGAGGATGTAAAGCGCACGTATGAAGAGAATAAAGAATTAAAAGCAAAATTAGATAATTATGCAGGTCTATCAGGGAAAGTAAAACAATTAGAAGATGATAACAAGAAGTTACAAGAGCTAACTGGTAAAAAAGAGTTAAATAGCGGGTATACTGAAATTCCAGCTACTGTTGTTTCTCGTAATCCAGATAAATGGTACGATTTAATTGGAATTGATAAAGGGGCACAGCAAGGAATTAAAAAAGATATGGCTGTAGTAACTTCACAAGGGTTAGTTGGAAGAGTGAAAAGTGTATCTCAGTTTACATCATCAGTAGAATTACTAAGTTCTATGAGCCGAACAAATCGCGTTTCTGCTATTGTACAAGGGCAAGAGAAAATCTTTGGATTGATTGAAGGTTATGACAAAGAAAAGCAATTACTTCTTTTCACAAAGATTGGCTCTGATGCACCGGTAGAGAAAGATCAACTAGTTGTAACATCTGGACTGGGTGATATTTTCCCGAAAGGTCTTGTAATTGGAAAAATCGTTGAAGTTCAGCCGGATGCATATGGCTTAACAAAAACAGCTTATGTAAAACCTGCCGCTGATTTAAATGACGTAGAGCATATTACGGTTGCTAAACGTGCAACACCTTCAGCGCCATTAGAATAGGAGGAGAAGAAGAGATGATGAAGATATTAAAAAGAGCAGCTCTTCCTCTTTTGCTCCTTTTTGTGTTTCTATTTGAAAATATGTTTGCTACTGTTGTTCCAACGGATGTATTTTGGAAAGACAGCATAGCAGCACCGCATTTCTTTATAATCGTCTTATGTTTTATTACAGTGTATTATAGTCCGGTCCAAGGGATTTATTACGGACTATTATTTGGCTTCTTATTTGATACCGTATACACAGAACTTGTCGGGATATATATTTTTGCTTATCCGATTTTAGCTTATTTAGTATATAGTGTGATGAAAGTACTACAATTGAATTTATTTATTGTTGTTTCTATCATATTAGCTAGCGTTGTAGCACTAGAGTATTATGTGTATGGATTCTTAACTTTATTAGGACGTACTCATATGCCAGCGTATGTCTTTTTCACAGATCGTCTCCTTTCTACTTTATTGTTAAATGCTATTTTCTTATTGATAGTTTGTTTCCCACTGAGACGATATATAGTGCGTCTTTCAAAAGCGATGGAAGAAAAAGAAAAAAGGATTTTCTAATTTTATGTCGAATTGAATCGGTGGGGTGAACTTTAGTGGAAGAAAAAAAGCAACAAAATGTAACGATAAAAGGGACAAAAGATGGGATAACGCTTCATTTAGATGATTGTTGTTCATTCTCAGAATTATTGATGGAATTAGACGAAAAACTTTCTACACATTACTACGATGGTGATGGGCGCTCTTTAATTGAAGTGCATGTGAAAGTAGGAAATCGTTATTTAACAGAAGTCCAACAAGAAGAGATTCGTACGTTAATTCGTAATAAAAAGAATCTTGTTGTGGATTCAATTGAAAGTGATGTTATCACTAAAGCAGAAGCAATAGCTTGGAAAGAAGAAACAGAAATTGTCCCTATTTCCAAAATTGTTCGCTCTGGACAAGTTTTACATGTAAAAGGAAATTTGTTGTTAATTGGAGATGTTAATCCAGGCGGAACGGTTATCGCTGGGGGGAATATTTTTGTCGTAGGATCATTAAGAGGAATTGCACATGCTGGGTATTATGGGGATTCGGATGCTGTAATCGCTGCATCTGTTATGAACCCGATGCAACTTCGAATTAGTGATGTGGCAATGCGGGCTCCGGAAGAGAAAGAAGACGGAGCGGAGGCGGCAGAATGTGCGTATATTAATGAGAACAATCACATTGTTGTCGATCGCCTGCAACTTCTCACTCATCTTAGACCTAATTTAACAAAGTTAGAAAGGGGAATTGTATAGCTGTGGGAGAGGCAATAGTAATTACATCTGGAAAAGGCGGAGTAGGTAAAACTACTACATCTGCGAACATTGGTACGGCCCTAGCGTTATCTGGAAAGCAAGTGTGCTTAATTGACACAGATATCGGTCTTCGAAATTTAGACGTAGTAATGGGGCTGGAAAATCGTATTGTATTTGATCTTGTTGATGTCGTTGAAGGGCGTTGCCGTTTACCTCAGGCTCTTATTAAAGACAAACGTTTTGATGATCTTTATTTATTACCTGCAGCACAAACGAGTGATAAATCAGCGGTAACACCTGAACAAATGGATGAATTAATACAAGTATTACGTCAAGATTATGATTACATATTAATCGATTGTCCTGCGGGGATTGAGCAGGGATTTAAAAATGCGGTAGCTGGTGCGGATAAAGCAATCGTTGTTACGACTCCAGAAGTATCCTCAATGCGCGATGCGGATCGTATTATTGGGCTTTTAGAAAAAGAGGATATTGAACCACCCAAACTTGTTATTAACCGTGTACGTAGTCATATGCTTCATGAACAGGATATGTTAGATGTTGATGAAATTGTACGTACATTGTCAATCGAGCTTCTTGGTGTTGTCGAAGATGACGATGAAGTTATTCGAGCTACAAATACAGGTGAACCTGTGGCGTTGCAACCAAGCGGAAAAGCAGCGTTGGCTTATCGTAATATTGCAAGACGCTTGTTAGGTGAGAATGTACCATTACAAGCATTTGAACAAGAAAAGGTATCGGTATTTGCAAAGGTGAAAAACTTCTTTGGAATCCGTTAAGAGCACTTCGCACATATGCGAGGTGCTTTCTTTTTTCTTCACACGAATATCTTTCTTTCTTAGCTCATACATATGTACAAACTGTATACAACTGTTTCTAATGAAATTAGCTTAACGAAAGAAAGGAGACAGTATGAAGAATAGACGCGTAGAAGAAATTAAAAAGCGGATTGCAAAAAGGAAGGCCGAGCAAGAAAGGATGGAGGAAGAGCAGTATTTTAACGGAGGGAATTTTGATAGTGAAGCAGTATTTATTGAAGATGGAGAAAAGGAAATGCATCCTTTATTTCGAAAGGAAGTCTTTTTCTTCAAAGTTTTATTATCAGCAATATTAGTTCTTTCGGTTGCTATTTTATATAAGAATGCTCCTTCTTCATTCAATGGAGCTAAAGCTGTTACAGAAAAAGTGATGAAAGAGGAATTTCAGTTTGCTACTGTAGCGAAATGGTACGAAAAGCAATTTGGAAAACCGCTTGTATTCTATTCGCCGAACGAGAAAAAAGAAGGAAGTATTCAGCAAAAAGATTATGCAATTCCTGCTTCTGGAAAGGTAATGCAAGGGTTTCAAAAAAATGGCCAAGGTGTATTTGTCCAAACAGCTACAAATGCAAAAGTGGAGTCAGTAAATGAAGGGTTAGTTGTTTTTGCAGGCAAGAAAGAGGAACTTGGAAATACAGTTCAAATTCAACATGCAGATGGTACGGAGTCATGGTATGCAAACTTAAACGATATGTCAGTGAAATTATATGATTACGTTTCAAAGAAACAAAAAATTGGAACGGTGAGTAATGATACAAATGATAAAAATGGAAAGTTTTATTTCGCGATAAAAAAGAATGAGAAATTTATTGATCCGATCCAGGTGATATCATTTGATTAAATATAGGGACGTTTTAACGAAAATTTCCGTGCATCCATTATTTTGGGTTATTATTGTCATTGGTATTTTTACTGCGCGTTTTAAAGAGTTACTACTGTTATTTTGTATTGTTCTTATTCATGAACTTGGGCATGCTTTTGCAGCAGCACACTATAATTGGCGTATAAAAAGAATTCAGCTTTTGCCGTTTGGTGGCGTTGCCGAGCTTGAGGAACATGGTAATAAGTCATTGAAAGAGGAACTTGTTGTCGTAATTGCTGGACCGATTCAACATGTTTGGATGATGCTGGTAGGTTATATGTTGTTCAAAGCTGGTTGGTTGAATGCAGATTTATATTATTTCTTCATGTGGAATAATATAATTATTTTAGCATTTAATTTACTTCCTATTTGGCCGTTAGATGGCGGGAAAGTATTGTTTAATGTATTATCATATCGTTTCCCTTATTTACAAGCACATGAAAAGATGATGCAATTGTCATGTGTTTTTTTTAGTGTAATATTAGGATGGCAGTTACTCTGGAATAGTAACAATATTATGATGTGGGTACTACTCATATTTTTAGCAGTGTCATTATATCAAGAGTGGAAACAAAGACGGTATGCATTTATGCGTTTTTTATTAGAACGTTATTATGGAAACAAAAGAGGAATCGAAAAGATTGCACCTATTGAAGTGCGAACGGAAGATCGTTTATATACGATCTTCACAAAATTTCGTAGAGGATATAAGCATTCTATTATCGTCCGTGGAAAATATAAAGAGCATTACACATTGGATGAAAATGAATTGCTCTATGCATATTTTACTGAAAAACGAACAACTTCATCAGTTGAAGAATTAATCGGTTAGTGTTGACGATAGCACTAACCTTTTATTATTGTAAAAGCAAAGAAGATTATAAAGTGAGGAAATAATTTTGAAAACGTTATATGTGAATTACGCTGGTTCGGAAAAGCGCGTTGCAATTGAAGAGAAGAAAAAGATTGTTGAGTTTTTATGGAAACGTAATGAAGAGCAAGAGATTGTTGGGCATATTTATGTTGGACGTGTCGTAAGAACAATTGCTGGAATGAATGCAGCTTTTGTAAACATCGGTTTAGAAAAACATGCTTACCTTTCATACGATGATGTACCATCTTCTTATCGTATACATGAAGGGCAAGCGATACTCGTACAAGTTGTGAAAGAGGCAATTGATACGAAAGGGCCTAAATTGACAGCGAATATAGAATTTACCGGGAAATATGTCGTTTATATGCCGTTTGATGAGATGCGCGCTGTTTCTCGAAAAATAAAAAATAATAAAAGAAGACAACAGTTACTCCAAATTGAAATAGAGGGAACGGGGGGGTACATTTTCCGTTCTGCTTCTGAAAAAGGAGCAATTGAAGAAATACAAGCTGAAATGCAAGGGTTACAACAGTTGTATGAAGAGTTAAAAAGAAAAGAGGGTCAAGGAAAGGTGCCGTTATTACTTCATCGACCGGCGACCTTTTTAGATCGTGTATTTCAAGAGAACCCAATTGAAACAATTGAAAAAGTAGTTGTAGATACAAGAAGTATAGTAAAGGAATTAGAAGACAAAGTTGGAAAAGAAAAAGTATCTTTTTATAATGAAAAGTCTTCGATGTTTAACCATTTTGGAATAGAGCGTGAGATTGAGAAAGCACTCCAAAAAATTGTTTGGCTTCCAAATGGTGCTTATTTAATTGTAGAACAAATGGAGACGATGACTGTAATTGATGTGAATACGGGCAAGTTTACGGGAAAACAAAATTTACAAGATACAGTACTTCGCACAAATGAGCTAGCTGCTGAAGAAATTGCACGCCAATTAAGACTTCGTGATATTGGTGGTATGATATTAATTGATTTTATTAATATGAAAAAAAGAGAAGATAAAGAAAAGGTAAGAGAATGTCTCATAGCTGCTATGCAAGATGACCGAACATATACAAGGGTGCTCGGCTTTACGGAGCTAGGGATTTTGGAAATGACACGTAAACGTAAAAAGCATTCTTTACGGGACGTATTATTAAAAGAGTGTGTACCTTGCAAAGCGACGGGTTATGTGATGTCGCATGAAACAATTGCGTATGAGTTAGAGAGAGAACTAATCACATATGGCAATATAGAAGATGAAGCAGTATTAATCGCTGCGCCTAAAGAACTGCAAAAACAGTTTTTGCAAAAAGGATTACAAAAAAATATTCCATTTGAAATTTATTTCAAAGATGATATTATCGAAAAGTATGCTATCGTTCGTTTTGGAAGTAAAAAAGAAATTGTAGAACGGAAAAAATAGTTAGCAGAACATTTATTGACAACCGTCTATGATTCATGATAACATCTTTATGTTATAGTTTATAGCACCTAAACGGCTATATGCTACAACCGCACAAGACAGGTTCCCTAAAGGCATTTATGTCTACCTCGTTTTTGGCGAGTCTTAGTAATTAAGAGGAGGTGCAAGTATGTACGCAATTATCGAAACAGGTGGAAAACAAATTAAAGTTGAAGCTGGTCAAGCAATCTACATTGAAAAATTAGATGTTGAAGCTGGTGAAACTGTTACTTTTGACAAAGTTCTTTTCGTTGGTGGCGAAAACGTTAAAGTTGGTAGCCCAGTTGTAGAAGGTGCAACAGTTACTGCGAAAGTTGAAAAACAAGGTCGCGCTAAGAAAATCATCGTTTTCAAATACAAAGCGAAAAAGAACAATCGTAAGAAACAAGGTCATCGTCAACCTTACACTAAGCTAGTTGTTGAAGCTATCAACGCTTAATTCTGGTTAACATGATTAAAATTACGATAAGTCGCACGAAATTAGGAAGTATCCAATCATTTAAAATGACTGGACATGCCGATTATGCGCCACATGGACAAGACCTTGTCTGTGCTGGAACTACAGCGGTTGTGTTTGGTTCTATAAATGCAGTGGAAGAACTTTGTAATGTGCAAGCAACTATTGAACTCGGAAGTGATGGCGGATTCTTAACGTATGAATTGCCTAATGATTTAGACGTTCATGCAGCAGAAAAAGCACAAACGCTTTTAGAAGGATTAGTTGTTTCGCTTAAGACGATCGAACTTGATTACGGAAAGTATATCCGTTTAATAGAAAAAGTGCAGGAGGTGTAACGTATGTTAAGATTAGATCTTCAGTTTTTCGCATCTAAGAAAGGTGTAGGTAGTACAAAGAACGGTCGTGACTCTCAGTCAAAACGTCTTGGTGCTAAACGCGCAGATGGTCAAACGGTTACAGGTGGTTCAATTCTTTACCGTCAACGCGGTACAAAAATTTATCCAGGTGTTAACGTTGGTCGTGGTGGCGATGACACTTTATACGCGAAAGTTGACGGCGTAGTACGCTTTGAGCGTCTTGGTCGTGACCGCAAACAAGTGAGCGTATATCCTGTTGCTCAAGAAGCATAAGAACTCACGGAAAACTCTAACCTGAGTGCAGGTTAGAGTTTTTCTATATTAAGGGGTATCTAAATGAATGAAAAATGGACAATTATAGATGCATTGCGCCATTCAAGACATGATTGGCTCAATCGTATGCAGATGGTGAAAGGAAACCTTTCCCTTGGAAAAGTGGAAGAAATTCATAGTCTCATCGATCGTTTTGTCCAAGAAGCGAGACAAGAATCCAATCTGATGGGGCTATCAATGCCTTTATTTTCAGAGTGGATTTTAACATATAATTGGAAACAGCAGCCGTGCTTATTGGAGTACGAAGTATTAGGGAAATTACATAACTTATCTCACTTAGATGAGACTGTATGTACATGGACGAATCAATTTTTCTCGATGCTTCAGCATAGTTTAGACGTATATGTTGAAAATTATGTTTGTATCACAATTGAATGTGACGCGGATAATGCTCGTTTCTTTTTTGATTTTCGTGGTAAGCTAACGAGTGTAGAAGAACTACAGAATTGGCTTGCGACCCAAAACAATAAATGGTATTCCATTTCTTATACAGTGCGAGACGAAGAAGTCTCAGTTATATTACAACCAATTGAAAAAAGTGTGGTGAAATAATGTTTGTAGATCAGGTCAAGATATATGTAAAAGGCGGCGACGGTGGTAATGGTATGGTTGCGTATCGTCGTGAGAAGTATGTACCAAAAGGTGGCCCAGCAGGTGGCGACGGAGGTAAAGGTGCAGATGTTGTTTTCGTAGTTGAGGAAGGCTTACGTACATTAATGGACTTCCGCTACCAACGTCATTTCAAAGCTGATCGCGGTCAGCACGGAATGAGTAAAGGTCAGCACGGACGTAAATCTGAAGATTTACTTGTAAAGGTTCCGCCAGGAACAGTAGTAAAAGATGAAAAAACTGGTCAAATTCTTGCCGATTTAGTAACGCATGGACAAACTGCTGTAATTGCAAAAGGTGGCCGTGGTGGCCGTGGTAACTCACGTTTCGCAACAGCTACGAACCCAGCGCCAGAAATCGCTGAGAACGGGGAACCAGGTCAAGAGCGTGATGTTATTCTAGAACTTAAAGTACTAGCAGACGTTGGACTTGTTGGATTCCCAAGTGTAGGTAAATCTACATTATTATCTGTTGTATCATCAGCGCGTCCGAAAATTGCAGAGTATCACTTCACAACAATCGTTCCGAATCTTGGTGTTGTTGAAACTGGTGATAACCGCAGCTTCGTTATGGCTGACCTTCCAGGACTAATTGAAGGCGCACATGCTGGCGTCGGACTTGGACACCAATTCTTACGTCATATTGAGCGTACACGTGTAATCGTGCATGTTATTGATATGTCTGGTTTAGAAGGCCGTGATCCATATGAAGATTACGTAACGATTAATAATGAATTGAAAGAATACAATCTTCGCTTAACTGAGCGTCCGCAAGTTGTTGTTGCAAACAAAATGGATATGCCAGATGCAGAAGAAAACTTACAAGCATTTAAAGAGAAAGTGGGAGACGAAGTAAAAATCTTCCCAATCTCAGCTGTAACAAGACAAGGTGTTCGTGACTTACTGTTTGAAGTAGCGAACTTAATAGAAACAACACCAGAATTCCCAATACATGAAGTTGCGGATGAGTCTGATACAAGTGTAATGTACAAATTTGATACTGAAGGTGTTAAATTTGAAATTACACGTGAAAGTGATGGCACGTTTGTTATCTCTGGTTACGATATCGAGAAAACATTCAAGATGACAGACTTCTCACGTGATGAATCTGTACGTCGTTTCGCTCGTCAAATGCGCGGAATGGGTATTGATGAAGCGCTTCGTGCACGTGGTGCAAAAGACGGAGATATTGTAAAAATTCTTGAATATGAATTTGAATTTATCGATTAAGACTGCCGAAATACGGCAGTCTTTTTTTATATCGTAAAAATCGGATTTATATAGGAAAAAATCCCCACTAATTAAATTTTCAATTTATAATAAAAAGGGAGTGGTTTTTAGAAGAATTTTTTATGGGGAGAAAACGAACATGTATAAAATATTAATTGTAGAAGATGATGAGAAAATCGCGGGAATATTAGAAGAGCATTTAGAAAGATATGGCTATCAATCATTTAGAGCAAGTGATTTACGTCAAATAAAAGATGAGTTTGTAAAAGTGAATCCTCATCTCGTGTTACTTGATATTAATTTACCGTACTTTGACGGTTTTTATTGGTGTCGTCAAATTCGTACTGTATCGAATGCGCCAATTATTTTTGTTTCTGCAAGAACAGGAGAAATGGACCAAGTAATGGCGATTGAAAATGGCGGCGATGATTATATTACGAAGCCATTCCATTTAGATATCGTAATGGCAAAGGTGAAGAGTGCGCTTCGCCGTGGTTACGGAGAGTATGCTTCTGCTGCTGAGAGTGATTGTTTAGGTGTAAATGGACTGTTGTTATTCCCGTCTCAGCATATTGTTGAGTGGCAAGGACAACAAACTGAACTGACAAAAAATGAGTTTTACTTATTAGAGTGTTTAATGAAACAGGTGAATCAATATGTAACGCGCGAAGAACTGTTAGAAGCTCTATGGGATGAAGTAGCATTTGTGGATGATAATACATTAACCGTAAATGTAAAACGTGTAAGGAAGAAACTAGAGGAGTTAGGCATTAAAAATGCAATTGTAACGAAACGTGGATATGGTTATGCGCTTCTTACGGAGTGGGGCGAAGGGCATGAAGGTTAAAATTTACCTCATGGACCGCTTTTCTTTAATTCTTTCTTATATTGTTAGCCTTTGTTTATTTGGGCTCGTTTTACAGTTGCAAAGTCTTTTAGAAAAGCGATCCATTGATTGGAGTACATGGTTATATGGACTTTTATTAGGAACAGTTGTGTTTACTGTATACCTCATTTACGATTACCGAAAACGGAGTGTGTTTTTAAAGAGGATCGAAAAGTATGTTACTGGTGGAAATACATTACATGACTCTTTACTTATTGATGAATCTTATACATCAGAGCAAGAAATGGTCGTTGAATCTTTTACGTTATTAAGACAGCAATATATGAATGAAGTTCATAAACAGCATGCGAAAGAGCAACAGCAAATGATATTTATGAACCAATGGATTCACCAAATGAAAACACCAGTATCTGTTATTGAATTATTGCTGCAAAAGTTTGGCAAAGAGCATCGTGAGGCAAGAGCAACAGTTGAAAGTATTCGTGAAGAAAATAACCGTATACTAAATGGTTTAGATTTAGCGTTACATATGGCAAGACTAGAGCAGTTTGCGAAAGATTATAAGGTAGAAGTAGTAAATGTTATAGATGTCGTGCGAGGTATTATTAATGAAAATCGGAAATCCTTCATTCAATCGTCTGTATTTCCGAAAGTGATGTTTGAAGAAGATACTTGTATGGTTGCCTCTGATAGAAAATGGCTAAGTATTGCTATAGGTCAAATTGTTGTAAACGCAATTAAGTATACAAAAATTTCAGCGGCAGAGAAAAAAGAAATTCAATTTCAAATTGAAGAGAAAGACCAAAAGGTGTTATTACATATTAAGGACAATGGAATCGGTATTCCAGAGCAAGATGTAAAGCGTATATTTGATCCATTCTTTACGGGGGTAAATGGCCGTAAAACGAGAGAAGCGACTGGAATGGGTTTATATATTACGAAGGAAATTTGCGATAATTTACATCATGGAATGTATGTTCAATCGGCTGAAGGAGAAGGGACAACATTCACGTTCCAATTTGCAAAAGATGAAGAATATCATACATTGATGAGAAAAATGACAAAACTGTAAGATAACAAAACGTTTTGTAAGGGAAATCACTCGTTTCTTTTTCTTATTTTTCTTATAGTAAATGTAAGAAGAAAACACGTAGGGGGATTAGAAATGAGTGTTCTTGAAGTAAAAGGATTAACGAAGGTGTACCAATCAAAAGGTTCAGTAGCGACGACTGCTTTAAACGATATAAATTTTAAAATAGAAGAAGGCGAATTTGTAGGGATTATGGGTCCTTCAGGAAGCGGGAAAACGACGCTTTTAAATTTATTAGCAACAATTGATAAGCAAACTTCAGGTCATGTGCTTGTAAATGGTGAAGAAATTAATCAAATGCGTGCTGCAAAATTAGCGGAGTTTCGCCGTACACATTTAGGGTTCATCTTTCAAGATTTTAATTTACTTGATACGCTATCGATTAAAGAAAATATTATTTTACCTCTTGTAATGGCGAAGAAATCTGTAAATGAAATAGATGCAAAAGTGCTTGAGATTGCAAAGTTCTTAAATATTGAAGAAATATTAAATAAAAAAGTATACGAAGTATCTGGGGGACAACAACAACGTGCAGCAGCAGCGAGAGCAATCATTCATGAACCGACGTTAATTTTAGCAGATGAGCCAACTGGAAACTTAGACTCGAAGTCAGCGAAATCGCTAATGGGCGCTCTGCAAGATTTACACGAGCAAAAGAAAGTAACGATTGCAATGGTTACGCACGATCCAGTAGCGGCTAGTTATTGTGAACGTATCCTTTTCATACGCGATGGGGAAATTTTCTCGGAAATACATAAAGGAAGAACGAAACAAGCCTTTTTCCAAGAAATTCTGGACGTACTTGCGATGCTAGGAGGAGAATATCATGAACTTTCGCCAGCTCGCGCTTAATAACGTAAAAGGAAATTGGCGTAACTATAAAGCGTTTCTTATAAGTAGTTGTTTATCGATTGTCGTATTTTTCATGTATGCTTCTTTTATTTATCATCCAGATGTCGTAAGCGGTAATATTAGTATGAGAAAGATGATCACAAAAGGATTAGAATCGATGAATTATATTGTGGTCATCTTCTCGGCACTCTTTATTTTATATGCAAATTCAACGTTTTTACGGGCAAGAAAAAAAGAGTTTGGTCTACTAACATTAATAGGCGGAACGAAATCGCAGCTCGGCCGAATGATTATATTAGAGCAACTGATGTTAGGTAGTATTGCAATTGTAATTGGTATTGGGGTTGGAATGCTTTGTTCAAAATTATTTTTCCAAGCGTTAAGCGTATTATTGAAAATAGATAAGACACTTCCACTTGTTTGGAATAGTAAAGCAGTTCTTATTACAGCTGGCGTATACTTTATCCTATTTTTAATCCTATCATTGTTTAGCGTTTGGACGGTAGGACGCTTGCAAATTATTGATTTATTAAGAGAAGCTAGAAAGCAAAAAGTAGAGCCGTTTGCATTTACATGGTTATGTGTAGTTGGTATAGGATGTATTATTGTTGCATATGTACTTAGCTTCCAAGTAACGTTTCTGAATTTCCTCATCCTCTTTTTACCGGTGGTAGGACTGACAATTGGCGGAACGTATTTATTATTTACACAAGGTAGTACAGTTGTATTAAAAGCATTACAAAAAAGAAAGCAATCTTTCTATACGTATCCAAATATGTTTGTTCTTAGCAATCTTATTTATAAAATGAAAGATAATGCTCGTTTTCTATTTGTAATTTCTATTATTACGGCGGTAGTATCTTCAGCAGTAGGTACACTGTACGTATATTTTGAAAATATGAGTGCGAAAACGGTAGAACTTACACCACATGCTATTTCATATGAGGAAAAGGGGTTAAATACGCATAATCTTATTAATGAAGAAAAGGTACAGGAGCTTGTGAAGAGACACGGGTTTGAAGATGCGCGAAAAGTAACCTACGTTAAACTACCGGCAACACAGAAAATAACGTTGTTTAATAGTGAACATGAAGTACCGATGACGATTATTTCAGAAAAAGAATATAATGCAGAAGTGCGCAAACAAAAGAGAGAGCAACCTACAGAAGTTCATAATGCACCAGGTAGTGCAACGATGGTTATGGTTGATATGTCAAATGAACTGATGAAGATAGATCGTACGAAACCGTATGAATTTACAATTAACGGGCAAAAGCAGTCTGTTCAATTAAATAATCCAACGCAGTATTCTGTTTTTAATGATAGTGAATATCTTATTGTAAATGATCAAGATTTTGAGAAATATGCAAAACTCGTACCAGATGAAGAAAAGACGAAATATTACGGTTATTATATCGAGGATTGGAAAAATACAGAAAATCTTGTATTAGATTTGAAAAATGAAATTGCACCAGAAAAGCAAGGAGAATTGAGAAATTCAGTGTTTGCGTATAAGGATATAAGGGAAGGTGGAGCAATTACAATGTTCATCGGTTTCTTCGTAGCGGTACTGTTCTTCTTCTTCGCTTGTAGTATGACATACTTTAAATGGTTTAACGATAAAGAACAAGATCGTATTCAATTTAAATCGTTAAAGAGAATCGGTATGACAGATAAAGAAATTCGCAAAATTGCGATTCGACAAATGGGAGTTATCTTCTTTATCCCAATTTTAATCGGTTCCATTCATAGTGGAGTTGCTCTTCATACGTTAGGGAAAATGCTTTATATTGATTTATGGAAATCAGGTGCGCTTGTAATTGGAGCATACATTTTAGCTTCTGCCATTTACTTTATGATCGCGCAAAGAGGATATTTAAAACACGTAAAAAGCTAGGGGAACCTCTAGCTTTTTGCCTATGTAGTAAGTTACAGGAGGACGATAGATGAACATTTGGCAACTAGCGCTGCAAAATATAAAAGGAAATTGGCGTAATTATAAAGTGTTTTTCTTAAGTAGTTGTTTTGCAATATTTGCTTCTTACGCATATATGTCTGTCATTGTGCATCCGTATATGCAAGAGACGATGTGGTATCAAAACGTACGTTGGGGACTTATCATATGTAATGTTATAATCATTTCTTTTTTCGTCATATTTATTTTGTACTCTACTTCTATTTTCATAGAAGCACGTAAGAAAGAATTAGGGTTATATATGTTAATGGGAGCAACGAAATCTAACGTAATAGGAATGATTATGACCGAACAAATTTTAATCGGGGTCTTCGCGAATATTTTCGGTATTGTGCTCGGTATGATATTTTTAAAACTCTTTTTTATGGTATTTAGTATGTTACTGGGGCTTCCGAAAGAACTCCCTGTGATATTTGACGTAAGGGCGATTGGTGTAACATTTATTACATATATGGCCGTTTTTATTTTGTTATCTTTTATAAGTGCTTTACGTATATGGAATATAAAAATTATTCGGTTATTGAAAGAATTTCGAACAGATAAAAAAGAGAAGAAAACATCAAAGTGGCTTTGTTTATTCGGTTTTGCTTGTTTAGTGGGCGGGTATGCGTTAGCGCTACAAGTGACGATGACTACGATAGCAATATACTTTTTCCCTGTGTCTATACTTGTCTTTTTTGGAACGTACTTTTCTTTTACACATGGAGCTACCCAAGTGTTAGAAATGATAAAGCGAAATAAAAAGATTATGTATACATATCCGTATTTATTTATAGTGAATCAATTGTCACATCGAATGAAGGAAAATGGTCGCTTTTTCTTTCTGATGTCTATGGCAACGACGTTTGTAGTTACAGCAACAGGTACGGTGTTCTTATATTTTTCTAGCATGCAAGATATGTGGCGAACTGGAGGGGTACACTCGTTTTCGTACATAGAAAAAGGTATTTCTACTCATGAAGTCTTTGAGGAAGGTGCGGTTGAAAAATTACTGCATCAATATGAGTATGATGATTTTCAATATATGAGTTTTGTTGGAGTTTATGCATCCTTTCAGTCTAATAAGGGAGAAACAACAATAGTACCGCTTATAAAAGAAAGTGAATATAACCAAGAAGCAAGGAAACAAAGACAGAAAACGTATCGTCCTAAAAAAGGTACAGTGACACTCGTTTATTATAATAAATACAATAATTCGAATGTATATAATCAAAAAGAGATTCAATTGCAAGTAATGAATCAACCATATCAATTCGTATTTAACGGTCAGAAAGAAGGGGTTCAATTTAACCATCACCCTTCGTACATTAATGGTCTGTTCTTCGTTATGAATGATGAAGATTTTGACAGTATAGCAAATCAGGTTCCTGATTCTGAAAAAATGATATATAGAGGCTACACATTATCAAATATCGAAAAGACGAAGAAATTAAATGAAGATTTACGGAGACATATAAAACAAGATAATAATAATGCATTTCGAAGCAATATGGAGTTGTATGTAAATATGAAAGAAGGCGGCGATATTACTCTATTTGTAGGCTCATTTATTAGTATATTATTCTTTCTCACTTCATGTAGTATCGTGTATTTTAAATGGTTCCATAATATTGCATCGGACCGAAAGCAGTATGGTGCACTCTCTAAACTTGGAATGACGAAGGAAGAAGTATGGAAAATTTCTCGTTGGCAATTATGTATGCTATTTTTTGCGCCAATTATAGTAGGGAGTATGCATAGTGCAGTTGCATTATATACGTTTCATAATACGCTTTTTATGGATGGATCATTAAGAAAAGTAGGTTTGTTCATTCTGTTTTATATCGCAGCATGTATCATTTATTTCTTCTTCGCTCAAAGAGAGTATAAGAAACATTTAGACTAGCGAATGCTAGTCTTTTTTAAATATTCGAAATTTACATAGAAGAATATAAAAAAGTATGGTATAACAGTAAGAAAACGAAAAAGAGGGGAAAAGACGATGATTCGAGTAGGATATTTAGGACCAGAAGCAACATTTACAAATATGGCGGTGAGTCGTTTTTTTCCGGAAGCAGAGCATGTACCGTATCGAACGATTCCAGATTGTATAGATGCAGCTGCAAATGAAAATGTAGACTTCGCAGTTGTACCGTTAGAAAATGCAATAGAAGGTTCAGTGAATATAACGGTTGATTACCTTGTACATGAGCAGCCGCTTTCCATTGTAGGAGAAATTACAGTACCAATTCAGCAGCATTTACTTGTACATCCGCAGTATGCAGAAGTGTGGGAAGAAGTATATGCAGTGCATTCTCATCCGCATGCCATTGCACAGTGCCATAAATTTTTAAATGAAGAATTAAAAGGAGTAACTGTTCGAGATATGACATCTACAAGTGCTGCTGCACAATATGTGAAAGAACATCCTGAAGAGAAAATTGCCGCTATTGCAAATGAAGCGGCTGCAGAAAAATACGGATTAACAATTGTGAGACGTAGTATTCATACGCATAAAAATAATCACACACGTTTCTTAGTACTCCATAAGAAAAAGAAAGCAGTACTCCCGAATAACGGAGAGAACCGCGGAGAGAAAACGACGCTTATGATAACGTTACCTGCAGATTATGCAGGTGCCCTATATCAAGTGTTATCAGCTTTCGCATGGAGAAAATTAAACTTATCAAAAATCGAATCGCGTCCGATGAAAACAGGTCTTGGAAATTACTTTTTCTTAATCGATGTCGATAAAGCATACGATGACGTATTATTGCCAGGCGTAACGATGGAACTTGAAGCACTCGGTTTTTCTGTTACTGTGCTGGGGAGTTATTCTTCTTATTGGTTGTAAGATGTAGATGGAATGTTGGTGTTTGTCTAATCGTCAATATCATTTCATTGCCTAATATATTTTTTAATAGATTAATAAAATCCCACCTGCAGAAGGTGGGATTCTTTATTTTAACTTCGCAAGACGATCTTCTAATTGACCACGCCAAATATCAGCTAGTTCTGGAACAGCAAGAATCTTCTCGATGCCATCTTTATCTTTTCTATTATGAAAATAAATTTCGTTAGAGAATAAAACAGAAACATTGCTCGGCTGACGTTCTAGTAATGTAATTTTTGAATCTTTACGTACAGTACCTTCTTGAAGAACGCGGCATAGGTAGCCAGTAAATCCAGTTGCTACAATACGCGGCAGTATGCCAGGGATGCCAAGACGTTTTGAAATTGTGCTACAAGGTACGCGAGCTTGCGTTACTTGAATGATTGCTTCGCCTAGTTGATATGTATCTCCGATGCATACGTCATGCTCTAACATATTTGTTACGGTAATGTTTTCACCAAATGTGGAAGCGGGAAGCGTAGTTTGAAATTCCTCTTCCCATAGTGCGTAATGCTCGTGTGGGTACACACAAACAGCGCGATCAGGTCCGCCGTGATGTTTTAAATCCGCTACGTCATCACCACGAAATCCGTCTTTTGAGAGAAAGGCCTCTTCTGTAGGATCTTTACATATACCTGTTATCATTTCTTTATCTTCGCCATATTTCATTTGTTTCGGTTTGCCAATGCTAAAGTGAACGAGTTCAATTCCCATATTTGATCTCCTTTACGATTGATTACAATATTATAGCATTAAAAAAGCACAGAGAATGATAAAAACTCTGTGCTTTACATTAATAAACGAGAAATCCTGCTTTATCTAACGCCTCACAAGCAGCATCTAATTTTTCTTTAGAATCTGCCTCGATTGTATGTAAGTGAATACCATCTGTTAGTTGTGAAAGATAGGAAGCATTTGTGTTTTCGATTTTTTGTAAATATTGCTCTACATCAAAGCGATTGCTTACCATAATGGAGGCTGTTAAGTCACCGTATACAGGATGCTCAACTTTTACGTCTTTAATCGTAACGCCATGGTCAACAAGCATTGTAAGTTCCTGACGTACTTCTGCTGGTTTATGTTGGCATACGATTACGCGTTCAAAAGTTTGTTGCTTCTCTTGTGGCTTTAAATATAAATAACCTTGAGCAGTCGCAATAATTGGTTCGTTTCGTGCTTTAAGCAAGGAAATATCTTGCACGATAACTTGTCTACTTACGTTCGTCTTTTTCGATAGTTCATTCCCCGATAACGGTTCATTTGCAGCAAGAAGCCACTGGAGGATAAGCTGTCGTCTTTCTTCACCTAAAATCTTTTTTTGTTCATTTTGTTTCATTATGATTTAACACCTCTATAAAATTGATTTCCAATTGTGTGTAGTGCATGAATAGTAGTATCAATTTGATCTTTCGTTGTTTGTTGTCCGAAAGAGAAGCGGACATATTGTTTTGCCTCTTCATACGTTTTTCCAATTGCAAGCATAGTTTTCGAAGGTTCTTGTTTACCGACTTGGCAAGCACTTCCGGTGGAAATGGCGATACCATGGCGATTACATTCTAGCATAGTATATTGACCTTCTATTCCTTTTATTGTAACCCCAACAATATGTGGTAAACAAGAAGTAGAATGACCTTCTACTTCAATTTCTAGCGGAAGTGTTTGTATTTGCTCTAAAAAGTAGGATCGTAACTCTTTAAAACGTAAACTTTCTTCCCATTGAGTTTTTAATATATTTTCAGCAGCTGTTAAAAAAGATGCGATGCCGGGAACGTTCACTGTACCTGGGCGAAATCCTTTTTCGTGAGAAGTTCCTGGAAATACTTGTTCCCAGCGAGTTTGCGGATTTATGTAGCAAGCGCCGACACCTTTTGGTCCGTATATTTTATGTGCTGAAACAGAAAGACTATCAATCCCCATCTCAAAAACATGGATAGGCAGTTTACCAAACGTTTGCACACAATCCGTATGAAATAAAACATTATATTTTTTTAAAAGTGCCCCGATTTCTGTAATGTTTTGAACGGTTCCGATTTCAGAGTTTCCATGCTGTATACTTGCTAGCACAGTATCTTCCGTAATAGCTGCCTCTAAATCTACTAAACAAATGAGTCCATTTTTATCAACAGGAATTTCAGTGATCGTATAGCCTTTTGATTTTAGAGATTGAAAATAACTTCGAATGGATGCATGTTCCATAGGTGTCGTAATAATATGCTTCTTATTTCGGGCATTTAGAAGTGATTGAATCGCAAGATAGTTCGATTCCGATCCACCGCTTGTGAAAAATACTCCTTGTTCTTTGCCTCCAATCATTTCCGCAAATGTTTTTCGGCAAACTTGTAATAAAGAAGAAGCCGTTCCTCCAATATCATGTAAACTTTGTTCATTTCCGAAGTATTGTGAAGCTGCTTTCATATATGTTTGTAACGCTTCCTCGCTCATAGGTGTAGTAGCTGCATAGTCAAGATATATCATCATGTAAGTTCCTCTCTCTAGTAAGAGTTACATTTCTTTTACTTTTTAAATGGTAGTGAAAATAAGAATTATAAAAAAACTCTTGTCATTATTTTAAAACTATGTAAATATAGGTGTCAAGACAGTTGAAAAGTGTAAAGTAGGAGGCAACAATTATGCCAAGCGCAGATGTCTTAATTATTGGAAGTGGCGTTGCGGCACTTCGTGTTGCAAAAGAGATTTGTCACGAAAAGAATGTGATTATTATCACAAAGGAGACGAAACGTAATAATAATACACATTTAGCTCAAGGTGGAATTGCCGCAGCGGTAGCTACATACGACAATCCTAATGATCATTTTGAAGATACGCTAGTAGCAGGGTGTCATTATAACAATGAAGAAGTGGTCCGTTATTTAGTCGAGGAAGGACCGAAAGAAATTAATAACCTTATTGAAAATGGAATGAAATTTGATGGAGATGAAACAGGTCCTCATCTTGGAAAAGAAGGAGCGCATCGAAAACGTCGTATTTTACATGCAGGTGGCGATGCAACAGGAAAGAATTTATTAGAGCATCTTATTCAAGAAGTAGCTCCATACGTTACGGTAGTGGAACAGGAAATGGTGCTCGATTTTATTATAGAAAAAGATAAATGTGTTGGGGCTTTAACTCGCAACAATAAAGGAGAATTGAAACGTTACAATGCAGATTATACGGTGTTAGCTTCAGGCGGTATTGGCGGTTTATACGCCTTTACTTCTAATGATGAGACGATTACAGGCGATGGACTTGCAATGGTGTACCGTGCAGGCGGAGAGCTTGTAGATTTAGAGTTTATACAATTTCATCCGACGATGTTATACGCGGGTGGGCGTTGTTCTGGTCTTGTGTCCGAAGCTGTTCGCGGAGAAGGAGCTGTCCTTATAAATGGAAAAGGGCAGCGTTTTATGATGGATATACATTCCGAACAGGATTTAGCGCCTCGTGATGTAGTCGCAAGGGCTATTCATGAACAGCTACTTGCGGGTGAAAAAGTGTACTTAAACATCGAAATGATTCAAAACTTTGAACAACGCTTTCCGACCGTGTCATCGATATGTAAAACAAATGGAGTCGATATAAATAAAAAACTTATTCCAGTCGTGCCTGGTACTCATTTTCACATGGGCGGCGTGAAAACGAACTGTGATGGAGAGACGTCTATTCCGAACTTATACGCAGTCGGTGAAGTAGCTTGTAACGGGGTTCATGGTGCAAATAGATTAGCGAGTAATTCATTATTAGAAGGTCTTGTGTTTGGAAAAAGAATCGGACGACACATTTTATCTAGAGAGACAAAAGAAAAGGTGAACATGCTAGCCGAAAAGGAAGCAAAGTTTATCGTTCTGAATCATTTACCGACGAAAGAAGAAATACAAAAATGCATGATGAAATATGTTGGGATTGTGCGAACAGAGCAAAGTTTATCTTATGCGAAGAGATGGCTTAGTAAGTATGGTGTTCGAAATATGATATTACAACATGATGTTCTTACGAATGAAGAGATAACGCTTATTAATATGTTAACGGTTTGTGAGCTTATAGTTGTGTCAGCCTTGCAAAGAGAAGAAAGTATTGGCGGGCATTACCGGAGTGATTATCCAGATAGAAATATAGGAAAGAAAGAGATTGTTCGAGTAAAGAGAAAACGACAACTTGTGTAATGAGGGGAAGAGGGGCTTTATGAACACGATAAAAGTTAAAGAAGCATTAAATCGATTTTTTTTAGAAGATATAGGGGAAAGAGATGTAACATCTCAGCTTATTTTTCCAGATAACTTGCTTTCGAAAGGAACGTTTCTTGCGAAGGATACAGGGGTCTTTGCAGGACGTTTAGTAATTGAATCAGGATTTAAATTAATTGATGAGAGAATTGAAGTAGAGCTTCATAAAAAAGATGGGGACCTTGTAGAAAAAGGCGAAATCATTGCAACTGTGCAAGGTCCAATTGCATCGTTATTAACAGCAGAGCGCGTTATATTAAATGTTATTCAGCGTATGAGCGGAATAGCGACGATGACGCGTAAAGCGGTTCTTGCTTTAGATAGCAGTCATACTCGCATTTGTGATACGCGAAAAACGATGCCAGGACTACGTATGTTTGATAAGCATGCAGTCGTGTGCGGCGGTGGATTTAATCATCGCTTCGGTTTATATGATGGTGTCATGATTAAAGACAATCATATTGTGTTTGCTGGTTCTATTACAAAAGCTGTTACATCAGTGAAAGAGAAGTTAGGACATATGGTGAAAGTAGAAGTAGAAACAGAAACTGAGGAACAGGTGAGAGAGGCTGTTGCTGCTGGTGCTGATATTATTATGTTCGATAATCGTACGCCAGATGAAATCCGGGAGTTTTCAAAAATTGTACCAAGTGCTATCGTTACAGAAGCTTCAGGGGGCATCACAATTGAAGATTTACCGAAATACGGAAAAACAGGGGTAGATTATATTTCACTTGGAGCGTTAACACATTCAGTGAAAGCACTTGATATTAGTTTCAATATTGAAGGATAAGGAAAGTGGCTTAGAGGGGAGAAACGTATATGAGTATTTTAGAACAAGTACAGCCAATTGAAACGATGTTACCAGAGCGTTATTACACGATGTCAACGGAAGATATGGAAAAGCGTGTTCGTGAAATTAAAGAGAAAATGGGGAAAATGTTATTCATTCCAGGGCATCATTATCAAAAAGATGAAGTGGTACAATTTTCAGATGCAGCAGGGGATTCACTTCAGCTTGCACAAGTTGCAGCGAGCAATAAAGACGCAAAATATATTGTGTTTTGCGGGGTGCACTTTATGGCGGAAACAGCAGATATGTTAACGACAGATGATCAAGTTGTCATCTTACCAGATATGCGTGCAGGTTGTTCGATGGCGGATATGGCAGATATTGAACAAACAGAAAGAGCATGGAAAGAGCTCACGAAATTATTTGGAGATACGATGATTCCGTTAACATATGTGAACTCTACAGCTGCAATTAAAGCGTTTTGTGGTCGTAACGGAGGAGCAACAGTAACATCTTCTAATGCAAAGCAAATGGTATCTTGGGCGTTTACTCAAAAAGAACGTCTCGTCTTTTTACCAGACCAACATTTAGGGAGAAATACAGCGTACGATTTAGGTATCCCGTTAGATAAAATGGCAGTATGGGACCCACACACAGATTCATTAGAGTACGATGGGGATATAGAAGAAATTCAAGTAATTTTATGGAAAGGGCATTGTTCTGTTCATCAAAATTTTACAGTGAAGAACATTGAGAGCGTACGAAAAAATCATTCTGATATGAATATTATTGTACATCCAGAATGTTGCTATGAAGTTGTAGCTGCTTCAGATTATGCAGGCTCAACGAAATATATTATTGATATGATTGAATCAGCGCCATCTGGTAGCAAATGGGCGATTGGTACAGAAATGAATTTAGTGAACCGAATTATTCAGCAACATCCAGATAAAGAAATTGTTTCACTTAATCCATTTATGTGTCCGTGCTTAACGATGAACCGAATTGATCTGCCTCACTTATTATGGACACTTGAAACGATAGAAAGAGGAGAAGAAATTAACGTTATTAGCGTAGACAAACAAGTAACGGCAGAAGCGGTTCTTGCATTAAATCGTATGTTAGAGCGTGTGTAAAGCAACGGTATTCCTGTTGCTTTTTTTCATACATATAATCATAACGAGAACGAAATGGGCATACATTGTTTTGAAGAAATCATTGTGGTTCTTTATGCTTATTCCGCTTCGAATGATATTGAAAATCGAAGAAGTGATAAAAGTGAAAAGAAGTTAATGTTATTTAGAAAGAGTTACTTCATGAGATTTGTTACTTATAGATAAGTTATACAGGAGGGGGAAAATTTGAAAATTCATATCGTGCAAAAAGGGGATACCCTTTGGAAAATTGCGAAAAAGTACGGAGTGGATTTTGACACGTTGAAAAAAACAAATACACAACTTAGTAATCCAGATTTAATTATGCCAGGTATGAAAATTAAAGTGCCATCCAAGAGTGTTCACATGAAACAACAGGCTGGAGCAGGTTCAGCGCCTCCAAAGCAATACGTAAAAGAAGTGCAGCAAAAAGAATTTGCAGCAACACCAACTCCGCTTGGAATAGAAGATGAAGAAGAAGTTACGTATCAATCAGCACCAATTACACAGCAGCCAGCTATGCAACAAACACAAAAAGAAGTGCAAGTAAAACCGCAGAAGGAGATGCAGGTAAAGCCGCAAAAAGAAGTACAGGTGAAACCACAGAAGGAGATGCAGGTAAAGCCACAAAAAGAAGTGCAAAAAGAACAGCCAATTCAAAAAGAAAAACCAGTTGAAAAACCGTCTGTTATTCAAAAACCACCTGTGATAGAAAAACAAAAACCGGCGGAAAAAGAAAACACGAAGTTTTCGGTAAATGTATTACCGCAGCCGCCACAACCACCAATAAAACCGAAAAAAGAATATAAAATTTCAGATGTAATAAAAAAAGGAAGTGAGTTAATTGCTCCTCAAATTAGTAAAATGAAACCTAACAATATCATTTCTCCGCAAACGAAAAAAAACAATATAGTATCGCCGCAAGTGAAGAAAGAAAATGTAGGAAATATAGTATCGCCGCAAGTGAAGAAAGAAAATGTAGGAAATATAGTATCGCCGCAAGTGAAGAAAGAAAATGTAGGAAATATAGTATCGCCACAAGTGAAAAAAGAAAATGTAGGGAATATAGTGTCACCGCAAGTGAAAAAAGAAAACGTAGGGAATATAGTATCGCCAAATGTATCGAAAGAAAATGTAGTGATTCCACAAGTCATACCGCCAAATATTCAAATGCCAAATATTCAAATGCCAATCATGGATAACAACCAGCCACCGAATATAATGCCAATCATGGATAACAACCAGCCACCGAATATAATGCCAATTATGGATAACAACCAGCCGCCGAATATAATGCCGATTATGGATAACAACCAGCCACCGAATATAATGCCAATTATGGATAACAACCAGCCGCCGAATATAATGCCGATTATGGATAACAATCAAATGCCGAATATGATGCCGATTATGGATAACAATCAAATGCCGAATATGATGCCGATTATGGATAACAATCAAATGCCGAATATAATGCCAATTATGGATAACAATCAAATGCCGAATATGATGCCAATCATGGATAACAATCAAATGCCGAATATGATGCCGATTATGGATAACAATCAACCACCCAATATGATGCCCTATCAAATGCCGTATCAACAGCCCATGATGCCGCCGAATCCGTATTATCAACAACCAAATCCATATCAAATGCCATATCAGCAAGGAGCGCCGTTTGGACCGCAATATACGTCTATGCCAAACCCGAATATGATGCCAATGGATAATAATATGCCGCCGCTTGTGCAGGGTGAGGAAGATTGTGGATGCGGAGGAGAAAGTAGACTATATAGTCCACAACCAGGCGGTCCGCAATATGCGAATCCTTTATATTATCAACCAACTCAGTCTGCATATGCACCACAGCCAGGAACGATGTATTATCAACCAGATCCACCGAATGTATTTGGAGAGCCCGTTTCAGAAGAAGAGGACGAAGAAGAAGTTTAAAAAGGCGGGAGTATTCCCGCCTTTTTTGCATTCCTGTTAATTAAGAAAATGAAGTTTTTTTATGAAGTGCTAGAAAATTCCTAGTGAAATATTAACAGTGTAAAAACCTTCTCGGTTACTCATCATAAGAGGGAGCTTTTCAGTAGAGAAGTTCATTCTAACAGAGGGGGTTTTTGTATTGAATACGAAAGTAAAAGTGATTGCTGCTTCTTTGTTAGTTACCAGTGCATTAGCTGCATGTGGTACACCGAAAGATAATAATGCAATGGATGGACGTAACTACAATTACGAGCGTACATCTTATAATGATACACACCAGTATCGTGATAATGTGACACGTAATGATCGTTATACAGATTATGTAACATATAGAAATGGTCGTAACGATACAGGATACAATTATTATCGAGATGTAAATTACAATGGACAAATTGCTAATCCGCATCCAACTCGTAATATTACAATGAACAATTCATACATTAACAATGATGGTAAAACAGCTGAAAGAATAACAAATCGTGTGAAACGTATGAATAACGTAGACCGTGTGTCTACAGTTGTATATGGAAACGATGTAGCGATTGCGGTAAAACCACGTAACACAGTGACAAATGAAACGGCGATGGCTAACGAAATTCGTCAAGCTGTTGCAAATGAAGTTGGAAACAGAAACGTATATGTTTCTGTAAGAAATGATATGTTTACTCGTGTCGATGCAATGAGTACGCGTCTACGTAACGGTACAGTTACAAACGATTTTAATCGTGACATAGTGAATATGTTCCGAGACATTCGTTACGGTTTAACTGGTACAGTGCGATAACAAAACAAAAGAGGAAGGGATAGCCCTTCCTCTTTATTCATCGTTGTCTTGTAAGCGACGTTTTTTAATAAAATAACTAACGGAATAAGAAACTAAAAAGCATATGAAAAGAATACTACCTGTTGAAATAGCTTCAAATAGAGGTCTTTCTGGACTGAAAATAATATAAATAATAGCCGTAACGATTCCTACAATAAGGGAGTGGAAGACAAGTTTGTAATAAGGAGTTAACTGTATTTCCTTTTCGCCTTCTTCTACATCGATTGAAACACTTAACTGTAAATAAGCAAGTAAAATACTTGTAAACATAAATAATAGCCACAATGGAGATTTCGTAATTTGATCAATGCCTTCAGTGAATCCGATATAGCCTAAAATTCCAACTACGCCAATGTATTGAAAAAGAAAGACAATACGTATGTTTTTTAACATTTGAAGAATGAGGCGTTCATCCTTTATTTTTTTCATAATATTCATCCCCTGCTTATTATGATTTCGCTGTCACATTAATTGTAACATATATATTGCGATTATCAATTTATAATTTACATAAAATAATTTGGATGAAAGAGGAAATAAAATATTTTTATAAACATGTTGCACTTATACTTTATTAATGTTATATTAGCAAAGCGATGAGCTAATTTACGTAAGACGAGAGATGTGCTTAAGTGCTAAACACGCGAATGTGGTCGCCTGGTCTCTCGCCGTAAACGCATCAAGACGCCTGCTTTGCAGGCGTCTTTCATTTTATATAAAAGTAAATGATACATGCAGATGAGGTAAACCCTTATCTGCATTTTTTATTTTTCGAAAGAAATGTAATATGGATAAAACCCCCATTTCCGGAAAAACTACTAATGAAAGTATGATCTTGCCTAAAAGAGGTGAACGGAAATGAAATGGATACTGATTGCGATGCAAGCTTTCGTTATGATGTTTTGTTTCGTTTATGGAACGAATGTGAAGGCGGAAGGGCCAGTACCAGAAGTAACGAAAAAAGAACCTGAGGTTACAATTTTATTAGAGCGTATGTATGTTGATGGCGAAGTAAGCGAAGAAATACTTACAGAAAAAGTGACGGATTTAGAAAAGTTTTTACAGCAGTATAAAGAATGGCAGCTCGTTGATCGTGATGATGTACAAATTGTATTGCAAAAGAAAGTTGATGATATTTCTCCGTTATTGAAAACGAGCGGGTATTTTGGTGTTTCAGAGGAAGGGATATTACAAATTTTCAAAGGTGTACCGAAAAGTGATAATGCGATCCATTCTTTCTTTCAAATTGATATGAAAAAGCTTGAGAGCTATGAGCGTGCGAAATTGAAACGTGGCATTCGTATTAAATCAAAAGAAGGTTTTGTGAAGACGATTGAAAAAATGAAGCAATACGCAGTGCAAAGTAAGAAAAAAAGCAGCTCATGGTGAGCTGCTTTTTTCTCTTATTTATTTTTAGCTAAAATTTCTTTTGCGATTTCATCAATTAGCATATCTTTCCCGATTGGATTGAATGCTTTCGTATTGAAGACTTCATTTGATACTTCATATACGTGATTATTTTTAACTGCTTTATTGTCTTTCCAAACGGCACTGTTTTTGTAGTCTTCGTAAACTTTATCAGCTTCGCCGCCGAAGTTTACAATAAACATTTGGTCAGGCTGGAATGCAACTAGACCTTCTAGTGATACTTGCGCCATCGTTTGTTTTAAATCCGTACCTTTTGTTGCTGGAAGTTTTAAGTCATTAAAGATGATGTCACCGTATCCGAAGCTACCGTATACACGGAAGTTTTGTGGTGTAACTGCAACGAACATAAAGTTCTCATCTTTTGTTTTCTCTTTAATTTTTTTAGATAAAGAGTCTGCTTTCTTATCGTAGTCTGCAATCCATTTGTCTGCTTTCTTCTCTTCGTCAAATAGCTTACCTACTTCTTTAAACTTACCACGCCAGTCTTCTAAGTTTGTTTCTAGAACAACTGTAGGTGCAACCTTTTCTAGTTGATCATAAATTTTTAATTGACGGTTGTTTAAAATAATTAAGTCTGGTTTTAAAGCAGTAACAGCTTCTAAATCAACTTTAGGTGCCCAGTACCAACCTACTGCTTTTACTCCATCTAACTTGTCTGTTAAGTGATTTTGGATTTTATCTTTATATGTATTTGCTGTACCAACAGGTTTGTGTCCAAGAAGTAATAGTTCTTCTGTTGATCCAGATAAGTCAACAATTCTCTTTGGATTTACTGGAATTGTAGCTTCACCTTTAGCATGTTTTACAACTTTTGTTTTCGGTTGTTCTTTTGCTTTCGATTCTTCTTTTTGAGAAGAGCAGCCAACGATAGAAAGAACAACAAGCATAATAGTAAATAAAATAAATAGCTTACGTTTCATCCTGATGTAACCCCTTTAATTAGTATTGATAATCATTATCGTCCTCTGTATATTAAGGTGCTTTAACCTTTCTGTCAATGGAAAATAACAGAAGTTTCAAGTGGAGAACATTTGTTGGGGCAGTCTCGCTTTTCTATCATTAAATATGTTAAAATGGAATACATGATTTAAGAGGGAGAGATCGTATTTTGTTTGAATATGTTACAGGTTACGTGGAGTATGTAGGGCCGGAATATGTCGTAATTGATCATAATGGAATTGGTTATCAAATTTTCACACCGAATCCGTATGTATTTCAAAGAAGTAAGCAAGAAATCCGTGTCTATACATATCATTATGTGAGAGAAGATATTATGGCACTTTACGGGTTTAAAACACGTGAAGAGCGTTTATTATTTACAAAGTTGTTAGGCGTGTCTGGCATCGGGCCAAAAGGAGCTCTTGCCATTTTAGCTTCTGGTCAAACAGGACAGGTTGTTCAAGCGATTGAGCATGAAGATGAGAAGTTTTTAGTGAAATTCCCAGGCGTCGGAAAGAAAACAGCACGCCAAATGATTTTAGATTTAAAAGGAAAACTAGCAGATGTCGTACCAGATGCATTCGTTGATTTATTCTCAGACACAGAACGTTTTGATGAGAAGAAAGGTTCATCAGCTGAGCTTGATGAGGCACTGGAAGCTCTGCGCGCACTTGGATACGCAGAACGCGAAGTTTCTCGTGTTGTACCAGAGTTATTAAAAGAATCATTAACGACGGATCAGTATATTAAAAAGGCACTTAGTCTTTTACTAAATGGTAAGAGGTGAGTATAATGGACGAACGTCTCCTTTCAGGGGAATCTGCATATGAAGATGCGGATTTAGAATATTCATTACGGCCACAGACGCTCCGTCAGTATATTGGCCAAGATAAAGCAAAACATAATTTAGAAGTATTTATTGAAGCGGCGAAAATGCGTGAAGAAACGTTAGATCACGTGCTTTTATATGGACCACCAGGTCTTGGTAAAACGACGCTTGCGAATATTATTGCCAATGAGATGGGCGTTAATGTTAGAACAACTTCAGGTCCCGCAATTGAAAGACCAGGAGATTTAGCTGCTGTATTAACAGCGCTTCAGCCAGGGGATGTATTATTTATTGATGAAATTCATCGTTTGCATAGATCAATTGAAGAAGTATTGTATCCTGCGATGGAAGACTTTTGCCTTGATATTGTAATTGGAAAAGGGCCTTCAGCACGTTCTGTACGCCTAGATTTACCGCCATTTACATTAGTTGGAGCAACAACACGTGCTGGAGCATTATCGGCACCGCTTCGTGACCGCTTCGGTGTACTTTCAAGGTTAGAGTACTACACAGTAGATCAGCTTTCTGCGATTGTTGAACGTACAGCAGAAGTATTTGAAGTTGAAATCGATTCGTTAGCTGCATTAGAAATTGCAAGACGTGCTCGTGGTACACCTCGTATTGCGAATCGTCTTTTAAGACGTGTACGTGATTTCGCGCAAGTTCGTGGTAACGGAACGGTTACGATGGAAATTACACAAATGGCATTAGAATTGCTGCAAGTAGATAAATTAGGTCTAGATCATATTGATCATAAATTACTGCTTGGTATTATTGAGAAATTCCGTGGCGGTCCAGTTGGATTAGAAACGGTTTCAGCAACAATTGGAGAAGAATCTCATACGATTGAAGATGTGTATGAGCCGTATTTATTACAAATTGGCTTTTTACAACGAACGCCAAGGGGCCGAATTGTAACGCCGCTTGCGTATGAACATTTCGGAATGGAGATACCAAAAGTATGACGGAGATGCCAAAGCTGCTTATTACAGCCGGGATCTTACTCATCGTTGTTGGATTAGCTTGGAAGTTCATTGGAAGGCTTCCAGGCGATATTTTTGTGAAAAAAGGAAACGTTACCTTTTATTTTCCTATCATTACATGTATTGTGTTAAGTATTGTATTATCTTTTATTATGTATATAATAAATCGATTTAAATAAGAAATAGGTGGATATAGCTATGGATATAAATCTGTTTGATTTTCATTTACCAGAAGAACTTATTGCACAAGTCCCGTTAGAAGATCGTGAAACATCAAGATTAATGGTGTTAGACCGTGAAACAGGTGATATTGAGCATAAACATTTTACGGATATTCTTTCTTACTTACATGAGGGGGATTGCTTAGTTTTAAATGAAACGAAAGTTATGCCTGCTCGTTTGCACGGTGTGAAAGAAGATACAGGCGCGCACATTGAAGTACTTCTTTTAAAACAAGAAGAAGGTGATAAGTGGGAAACGCTTGTAAAGCCAGCGAAACGTGTAAAAGAAGGAACTGTTATCTCTTTTGGCGAAGGGAAATTAAAAGCAACTTGCACAGGAACTGCAGATCAAGGTGGACGCCAGCTTGAATTTTCATATGATGGCATCTTCTATGAAATTTTAGATGAACTTGGGGAAATGCCGCTTCCTCCATATATTAAAGAGACGCTGGAAGATCGCGATCGCTATCAAACAGTATATGCGAAAGAAATCGGTTCAGCAGCAGCGCCGACTGCGGGACTTCACTTTACAGAAGAGTTACTTGAGAAGTTAAAGCAAAAAGGCGTTCAGTTAGCATTCATTACACTTCACGTAGGACTTGGAACATTTAGACCAGTTTCTGCAGACACGATTGAAGAACACCATATGCACGCAGAATATTATCATATGTCTGAAGAGACAGCGGCATTATTAAATCGTGTGAAAGAGAATGGTGGACGTATTATTACTGTAGGTACGACATCAACTCGTACGTTAGAAACAATTGCAACAGATCATGACGGTAAGCTCTGCGCCGCTTCTGGATGGACAGATATTTTCATGTATCCGGGATATGAATTTAAAGCAATTGATGGTTTAATTACAAACTTCCATTTACCGAAATCAACATTAATTATGCTTGTAAGTGCATTTGCAAATAGAGATAATGTACTTCATGCTTATAATGAAGCAGTAAAAGAAAAATATCGTTTCTTTAGCTTCGGTGATGCAATGTTCGTTGCATCTCACGCTAAAATGAGAAACAAATAAAAGGAGTAAGTTATGACAGCAATTCGTTATGAATTTATTAAGACATGTAAACAAACGGGTGCCCGTTTAGGTCGTGTGCATACGCCGCACGGTTCATTTGATACACCAACATTTATGCCAGTTGGTACACTTGCAACAGTTAAGACAATGTCACCAGAAGAATTAAAAGCAATGGATTCTGGCATTATTTTAAGTAATACGTATCATTTATGGCTACGTCCAGGTCATGAAATTATTCGTGAAGCAGGCGGCTTGCATAAATTTATGAACTGGGATCGTGCAATCTTAACAGACTCTGGTGGTTTCCAAGTATTCAGTTTAAGTGACTTCCGTCGTATTGAAGAGGAAGGCGTTCACTTCCGTAATCACTTAAATGGAGATAAATTATTCTTATCACCAGAAAAAGCGATGGAAATCCAAAATGCATTAGGTTCAGATATTATGATGGCATTTGATGAGTGTCCACCATTCCCAGCTACTTTTGAATATATGAAGAAATCTGTAGAGCGTACGAGCCGCTGGGCAGAACGTTGCTTAAAAGCGCATGAACGTCCGCAAGATCAAGGTTTATTCGGTATTGTACAGGGCGGGGAGTACGAAGAGCTTCGTCGTCAAAGTGCGAAAGATCTTGTTTCAATGGACTTCCCTGGTTACGCTGTAGGTGGTTTATCTGTTGGTGAACCGAAAGATATTATGAACCGTGTTCTTGAGTTTACAACACCACTTCTTCCAGATAATAAGCCTCGTTACTTAATGGGTGTAGGTTCTCCTGACTCGTTAATCGATGGCGCAATTCGTGGGATTGATATGTTTGACTGTGTACTTCCAACTCGTATCGCTCGAAATGGTACATGTATGACAAGTGAAGGTCGCCTTGTTGTAAAAAATGCGAAATTCGCAAGAGACTTCGGTCCGCTTGATCCAAACTGTGATTGCTACACATGTAAAAACTACTCACGTGCGTACATTCGTCACTTAATGAAATGTGATGAAACGTTCGGAATTCGTTTAACGTCTTATCACAACCTTCATTTTCTGTTAAACTTAATGGAGCAGGTGAGACAAGCTATTCGTGAAGACCGTCTTGGCGATTTCCGCGAAGAGTTCTTTGAACAGTATGGCTTTAATAAACCGAATGCTAAAAACTTCTAATACATAATTTAAAAGGAGGAACAAAAGATGAATGCAGGTATGATGAATATCGTTATGATCGTTGCGATGTTTGCGATTTTCTATTTCTTATTAATTCGCCCGCAACAAAAACGTCAAAAAGCAGTTGCTCAAATGCAAAGTGAGTTAGCAAAAGGTGATGCTATCGTAACAATCGGTGGTTTACACGGCACAATCGAATCAGTAGATGAGACAAAAATCGTTATTAAATCTGGTGGTTCACACTTAACTTTCGATCGCAATGCGATTCGTGAAGTTGTGAAAAACTAATGTGGAAGGCCCTGCATGAAATGTGCAGGGCCTTTTTTAGTTATTTTGCTTTGACATATTTACACCGAAAATACCACCGAGTGTACTCGCCCCCATTAATGCTAATTGATATAGTAATTGTGAGTTCGATAAGGTTTGAGAAAAGCCTAAATAGTTAACTAGAAAGACGAGTATAGTGAACGTGAGCCCTGTTGTGAAACCTACTAGCCAACCTTTTCCTTGAGCCTTTTTGCCGGCAGTAAATCCAGACATAAGCATAGATAAAAGAGCGAGTATAAAAATAGTAACGGTTAATGTCCCTTCATTTATATTCGTAAACTTTAATAAAAGAGCCATAATCATACTAGTAATAGATGCGAGAATTAGTAGCGTAACAATACCGAAGCCAATTGCGGTTGATAATTTTTTCGTTCCATCCATTTATGCATTCCCCCTTTTTAATACAAGCATATTTTCCTTTTGCTCAAGTTAGACTAGTTTCTTTTTTATAGGGGAGTCTATACGTAAAAAAGGAGATGTAGAAATGGAATGGATATCGGTAATTGGACGGACAATGCTTTTGTATATCATCATCTTAATTATTTTTCGTCTTATGGGTAAACGTGAGATAGGAGAGCTAAGTGTATTAGATTTAGTCGTATTTATTATGCTTGGAGAAATGGCTGTAGTAGCAATTGAAAATACCGATAAATCACTTTGGCATCAATTAGTTCCGATGACTTTTCTTATGTGCATACAAATCATTTTGTCAGTCATTTCATTAAAGTTTCAACGATTTCGGCATTTAATAGAAGGTGAACCAGCAATTATTATTAATGCGGGAAAGATTGATGAAAAAAAGATGAGAAACCAACGATATAATATTGATGATTTAATGATGCAACTAAGGGAACAAGGAGTTGGAGATATTCGGGATGTAGAATATGCTATTTTGGAACCGTCTGGGAAGTTATCTGTCTTTCAAAAACAAAAAAATAAACAAGATACATTGCAGTTTACGCTTCCTCTTATTATTGATGGAGAAATTCAATCTAGTCATTTACAAATGATTGAGCATACAGATGAATGGCTTATTGAGAAATTAAAAAACTTAGGTTATAACGATATAACACAAATTTTATACTGTAGTTTTCAAAATGGACAATTTTTTGTTGATGTAAAAGAAAATTAGAGACTTATCCTTTGGAAGAGTAAGGATGATTAGTATAACTAATAATCAGTGGAGATTACCCCACTGATTAAAGTTTCACCTTATTTCAAAAATGAAAGCTTACGAATGATAGGGAGACGACTTAACTCTTCTTTTCGAATGAGTTTGAAAGTGAAGAGAAGTACGATATAAACAATTGTTGTTAAAGTGATTTCCCATAATGTTTGTATGCCAAGGGAATGAGAGAAAATAATATATTTATGAAGATAAAAACCGAAGGCGCCTGCGATACCGATGGCAAGTCCGCCGAAAATATAGTCTTTTGCGTAAATGGTAAATGTAATCTTTTTTAAAACAGTAGCGTAGTGAAGAAATGTTACTGTTACAATATTTGCAGCAATAGCAAGTGCAACCCCCATCATTTGAAACTCTGGCCTTGATGCTAGTACAAAAATAACGATTAATTTCACGATGGCACCAATAAATGTATTCATCATTGCGGCTCTTGCTAAGTTTAAAGCTTGCAAAACAGAGGTGAGTGGACTTTGGAAATAATGAAATAAAAAGCAAGGCGCAAGAAGTTGAATGAATGCTGTTGCGCTGTCTGATCCATACATAAGAGTTAAAACAGGAGAAGCGAATACGTATAATATAACGACAGACCATCCGCCGGTAATTAATGAAATTCGAAGTGCTTGTTGTAAACGGTGCTCTACTAATTTATGTTGTCTTTTTGCCATTGCTTCACTAATAGAAGGAACGAGCGCTGTAGAGAGAGCGTATGTAATAAAGGCGGGTAGTGATAGGAGCGGGAATGCATAACCGTTTAATATACCGTATTGCTGGGTTGCAACAGAAGCAGCGACACCAGCGATTGCTAAGCTTTGCATAACGACAATAGGTTCAAAAAAATATGAAACGGAGCCGATTAAACGACTTCCTGTAGTTGGAAGGGCAATATCCATCAGAGAATAAAATGTCCCTTTGCTTTCCTTTACAGTAGTGAAAAATCCAGAGCGTATTGATAAATGTTTTTCTCGCTGAAATAACGTGAGTAAAAATAATAAGGATGCAACTTCACCGAGAACAGCTGATAACATAGCGCCGGCTGCAGCATATTCTATGCCGTAAGGTAAAAATAATTGAATGCATATAGCGATAATGGTAATGCGGACGACTTGTTCTAGAACTTGCGCATAAGCGCTAGGTTTCATGTTTTGTTTCCCTTGAAAGTAACCACGCAACACAGAAGAAACAGCAATAACAGGAACAACGGGCAAAATGGCCATTAATGGATAGTAGGTTCTTTCGTCGGTTAATAATGTTTTTGCTAAAATAGGTGTGAGGAACATAATTCCGATTGTTAAAATGATACTAATAACGGATGTAACAGCTAGTGATACGGTTAATATTTTTTTAACTCTTTGTTTATCGTTCACAGCTTCCGCTTCTGCTACAAATTTTGCGATTGCGACAGGAAGACCAATTTGTGTCAATGTAATTGCTAAAATGAATGTAGGAACGGCCATCATATAAAGACCAACGCCTTCTTCTCCTAAAATACGTGCCATTACTATGCGGTTGATAAAGCCGAGTATTTTTGTAATAAAGCCGGCTATCATTAAAATAAATGCGCCTTTTAAAAAGCTTTGTCTCGTCATGTTCTTCTCCTACCTTCTCAAAATCAATGGAATGATTTACAATAATTTATATGCACGTACGAGACAAGAATGACAAGCATTTAAGAGAGTGAAGTATGATAGTGCTCTTGAAAGTAGTTATTGCTGTCCATTAGAGCGGGATTAAAGCGACTTTTTCGTGCTGAAATAAGAAGGAGATGTTTATAGATGTTAGATAGAGAGGCTTTGGTAGAATCATACCGCGGACAGTTACAAGTCGTTTTAGAAAGTAAAGTAGAAGAGTTTCAAATGTTCGGTTACGACCGAGTGACAGATGATGACATTTGGAAGTTTCTTAAAGTGAAAAAGTGGAAGAAGATAGACAGCGATGTTAGATTGTATGAATTAGTTAATGACGTATTAACAGTAACAGCTAATGAATATATGACATATTTAACTGTTGAAGCTTACCAAGCGCCACTTTGGTCATTTGATGAGTACGAAAATAAATAACCGACTGCAATTGGTTTGTTCTTCCTTTTGCAGTATAATGATATGTATTGATAAAGAGGAAATAATTATGTCTAAGATTATATATAAAGGAGGTAGTGAAGAGGAAAATAAATGATGGAAGTGTAGGTAGTGTAAAAGCTTACCTATAGAGCTAGTGATGAACTAGCAAAAATTATAGAAAGGAAGTCTACTAACTAGGCGTATGCACACGTATAGCAGTGAATCGTAAGAGATTTATTGAAAGTGTTAGTAGCAGAAAGAGGGTACATATGGCAAAGCGTGGTACGAGAATTGCCGCCTTTTTCCTCATCGTCTTATTAATCGGTGGAGTAATTGGTGCGGCAGGAAAAGACATAGCAAAAGGAATTAGTCTAGGACTAGACCTTCGCGGTGGTTTTGAAATTCTGTATGAAGTAAAACCAGCCAAAAAAGGTGATAAAATCGATCGAGATGTACTTGTAAGTACAGTAGGTGCTCTTGAAAATCGTGTCAATGTTCTCGGTGTAAGTGAGCCGAACATTCAAATCGAAGGGCAAGATCGAATTCGTGTACAGCTTGCTGGTGTACAAGATCAGCAAAAAGCGCGTGAAATGTTATCGACACAAGCGAAATTAACATTCCGTGATGTAGATGACAATCTCCTTATGGATGGAGCGGATTTAAAAGGCGGCGGAGCGAAGCAAACATTTGATGAGCAAGGCCGTGCAAGCGTAGGTCTTACACTAAAAAGCGCTGAAAAATTCCGTGAAGTAACTGAAAAAATTTCAAAAATGCCACCACCAACGAACTTAATGGTAATTTGGCTTGATTTTGAAGAAGGAAAAGATTCATATAAAGCAGAATCTGCAAAACCGAATCCGAAGTTCTTATCAGCAGCAACAGTAAACCAAGTATTTAACCAAGCTGAAGTATCTATCGTAGGTGGAAACTTCACAGTTGAAAGTGCGAAACAACTTTCATCTTTATTAAATGCAGGTGCACTTCCTGTTGATTTAAAAGAAATGTATTCAACATCTGTTGGAGCGAAATTTGGTCAACAAGCGTTAGAGCAAACGATTTTCGCTAGTGCGATTGGTATCGCTCTTATTTTCTTATTTATGCTTGTATTCTACCGTTTACCAGGACTTGTAGCGGTTATTATGTTAGGGTTATACATTTTCGTTACATTACTTGTCTTTAACTGGATGCATGCAGTTCTTACGTTGCCAGGTATTGCAGCGTTAGTGCTCGGAGTAGGTATCGCAGTTGATGCGAATATTATTACGTACGAGAGACTGAAAGAAGAGCTGAAAATCGGTAAGTCCATGATGTCAGCGTTCCGTGCTGGTAACCATCGTTCATTAGCAACAATTTTAGATGCGAATATTACAACTCTTGCAGCTGCTGGTGTATTATTTGTTTACGGTAATAGCTCTGTAAAAGGTTTCGCAACAAGTTTAATCGTAAGTATTTTAGTTGGTTTTATTACGAACGTATTCGGTACTCGTTTCTTACTAAGTTTACTTGTAAAGAGCCGTTACTTCGATAAAAAACCAGGATATTTTGGTGTGAAACAAAAGGATATTATTCCTTTAACAAAAGGTGTAGTACATCCGCCAACAAGATTTGATCGTATTAATTTCGTAAATATCGGTCATAAATTCCTTATCTTCTCGATTGTAGTTGTAATTGCGGGTGCAATTATCTTACCAATTTTCAAATTGAATCTTGGTATTGACTTTGCGAGTGGTACACGTATCGACTTGCAATCAAAACAAGCCGTTACTGTGTCTGATGTTCATAAAGATTTTAAAGAATTGAACATTGATGTGAAGGAAGAAAATATTGTACCGACTGGAGATGACAATAAAGGTTTCGCAGTTCGTACATTAGGTGTTTTATCAAAAGATGAAATTGCGAAAACAAAAACATTCTTCCACGATAAATATGGTACAGATCCAAACGTAAGTACAGTTTCACCGACAATCGGTAAAGAAATTGCACGAAATGCATTTATCGCAGTACTGATTGCTTCTGCGGTTATCATTTTATACGTAAGTATTCGTTTCCGATTTACGTATGCGTTATCTGCAGTACTTGCATTATTACATGACGCATTCGTTATGATTGTTATGTTTAGTATTTTCCAACTAGAGGTAGACTTAACGTTTATTGCGGCAGTACTAACAATCATCGGTTATTCTATTAATGACTCGATTGTTACATTTGATAGAAACCGTGAATTATACAAACAGAAAAAACGAGTGCGCGATATAAAAGATCTAGAAGAAATTGTAAATGCAAGTATTCGCCAAACGCTTGGTCGTTCGATTAACACCGTATTAACAGTGTTATTCCCAGTAATTGCACTGCTTATCTTCGGTAGTGAGTCACTACGTAACTTCTCGTTTGCGTTACTTGTTGGATTAATTGTAGGTACGTACTCTTCTGTTTTCGTTGCCTCTCAAATTTGGTTAATGCTTGAAAACCGTCGTTTGAAAAAGGGGAAAAACAAGAAGAAGGTTGAGAAAGTAGAATCTGAACCGCAAGTATAGAAAAGATGATGTCTCTTTATGAGGCATCTCTTTTTTCGTTTGTGGATACAATAAGATAGCAACTTTTTGACAGAAAGAAGATGGAAGAAAGTGGTGGTGTTATCGCTGTTTTTGTTAAAATAAAAAGATAGGTTAAGAAAAGAAGGGATTTTAATTATGGAAAAAGATGAACGTTTTAAACAGGCCGAGTTTGGTGCTATTGTCGGGATCGTTGGTAATATTATATTAGCGATTGTAAAGGCGGTAATTGGTTATATTGGGAACAGTAAAGCGCTATTAGCGGATGCCGTGCATTCTGCATCAGATGTAATAGGTTCGCTAGCTGTACTTTTTGGATTGCGAGCGGCAAAGCAGCCACCTGATGAGGATCATCCGTATGGTCATGGTAAAGCGGAATCGATTTCAGCGATTATTGTTGCGGTATTATTATTTATTGTGGGACTTGAAATCGCGATTTCGTCTATAAAAGCTTTTTCGCAAGAACTAGAACCGCCGAAAGGAATTACGATATTTGCTGTTGTTCTTTCAATCGTCGTGAAAGAAGGAATGTTTCAATATAAATTCCGATTAGGGAAAAGAGTAAACAGTGATGCAATTATTGCAAATGCATATGAGCACCGTTCGGATGTATTTTCTTCAATTGCAGCTTTAATCGGTATTTGTGCAGCTATAATAGGTGGTAAGCTTGGTATAGACTGGCTTGTATACGCTGATCCAATTGCGGGATTAGTTGTTTCACTTCTTGTTGTAAAAATGGCATGGAACATTGGAGCGGAAGCAATTCATGCAACGCTTGACCATGTTCTTCATGAGGAGGATGTTATTCCTCTTAGAGAAGCAGTTCTTCAAGTGGATGGTGTGAAAAAAATTGGTTCTTTATATGCACGGGAGCATGGTCATTATGTTATTGTCGATATTAAAGTGTCTGTAGATCCATACATTACTGTAGAAGAAGGACACCGTATTGGAAAACATGTGAAAGAAATACTTATGAAACAAGATAATGTACAAAATGTATTCGTACATATAAATCCGTATTCTCCAAATTAAACATCATTAACATTTTAGTATATAGATATTGCATCGTAGTTTGCATTATATTGTCACCCCTTAATCTGTCTTGTATAATGAACAGGTTAAGGGGTGATTTCGTGTTACAACCGAAGACGCGTTGGAAAGAAAAAGAATATAATGACGAGCGAGTGAGTGAATTAGCAAGTAAATTACAGTTATCGCCACTTGTCGTTTCATTATTCCTCGGTAGAGGACTAGATACAGAAGATAAGATTTTAGATTTTTTAAATACAGAAAATCAAGAATTTCATGATCCATTTTTATTAGAAGGAATGGATAGAACGGTAGAACGTGTAAATAAGGCGATTCAAAATGGAGAGCAAATATTAATATTTGGTGATTACGATGCGGACGGAGTAAGTAGTACGACAGTTTTATATCTTGCCCTTCAAGAATTAGGTGCAGAAGTAGAATTTTACATTCCAAATCGTTTTACAGAAGGGTATGGACCGAACGAAGAAGCATTTCGTTGGGCGCATAGCGCAGGGTTCTCGCTAATTATTACTGTCGATACTGGTATTGCAGCAGTACATGAAGCGAATGTAGCGAAAGAGCTTGGAATAGATCTAATTATTACAGATCACCATGAGCCACCGCCAGAATTGCCAGAAGCACTTGCGATTATACATCCGAAATTAGATGGCGGTGTATATCCGTTTCACTATTTAGCTGGTGTAGGTGTTGCGTTTAAAGTTGCGCATGCACTATTAGGCCGTGTACCAGAACATTTATTAGAGATCGCAGTAATCGGTACAGTAGCCGATTTAGTATCACTTCATGGTGAAAATAGGTTGCTAGTGAAACGCGGTTTAAAACATATGCGTATGACAAGAAATATTGGTTTGAAGGCATTGTTTAAAGTTGCTAACGTTTCGCAAAGTGAAATTACCGAAGAGAGTATTGGCTTCTCAATTGCACCTCGTATTAATGCGGTTGGGCGTTTAGAAGATGCTGCGCCGGCTGTACACCTTTTATTATCAGATGATCCAGAGGAAGCGAAAGAGCTAGCTGAAGAAATTGATGAGCTGAACAAACTGCGAAAAGATATTGTAAAGCAAATTACAGAAGAGGCTATCGCTGAAGTTGAAAATAACTTCCCGCCAGAAGAAAATAAAGTATTAGTACTTGCAAAAGAAGGCTGGAACCCAGGGGTAATTGGAATTGTTGCTTCGAAATTAGTTGAACGTTTTTATCGTCCGACGATTGTATTAAGCATTGATCCTATAAAAGAAACAGCAAAAGGTTCAGCACGCAGTATAGCAGGATTTGATTTATTTGCAAATTTATCAGATTGTAGAGAGTTATTACCACACTTCGGAGGACATCCGATGGCAGCGGGAATGACGCTACATATGAATGATGTAGATGAATTACGTCGCCGCTTAAATGAACAAGCAGATGCAATTTTAACAGAAGAAGATTTTATTCCAATTACAGCAGTTGATGTTTTTTGTAAAGTAGAGGATGTAACGCTAGCAGCAATCGAAGATATGCAAAAACTAGCCCCGTTTGGTGTTGGAAATCCGAAACCACGTATTGCAGTAAAAGATGCAGAGTTAGAAAGCATTCGCGCAATCGGATCAGATGGCTCTCATTTAAAAATGGCTCTTCGTGATGGACAAGCAACACTGGATACAATTGGATTTGGTTTTGGTGCATATGCGAAAGAAATCTCTCCAGTTGCAAAAGTATCTGTAATAGGAGAAGCATCCATCAATGAATGGAATAATTTTAAGAAGCCACAACTAATGGTACAAGATATTGCTGTAGAGGCGTGGCAATTATTTGATTGGCGTAGTATGCGCAATGCAGAAGCAAATTTAGCAGAACTTCCGAAAGAAAAAATAACAATGGTGTATTTTTCTGAAGAGGTATTGAATAAATTTTCTTTAGAGGGCTATAAAGAAAAGCTCATGCATGCTTCAGAAGTAACGCATTTAGATGATCAATATATCGTGTTACTTGATTTACCAAAAGGAACAGATGAATTACGTGAGCTCTTTAAAGTAGGATTCCCAGCGCGAATTTATACGCTATTTTATCAAGAGAATAACCACTTATTTAGTACAGTTCCGACGAGAGAACACTTTAAATGGTACTATTCTTTCTTAAGCCAAAAAACACCATTTTCTTTAAGGCAATATGGAGAACAATTATGTCGTCATAAAGGTTGGTCAAAAGATACAGTAAATTTCATGACACAGGTGTTTTTTGAGTTAGAATTTGTTACAATAAAAGATGGCGTCATTTTTATGGCAGACAAAAAACAAAAGCGTGATTTAATTGAATCGAACACATATCGTGAAAAAATGAACCACTTACAATTAGAAAAAGAATTGGTTTATAGCACATATCAGCAACTATATACATGGTTTGAAACGATTCGTAATCATAAAGAAGTAGAACAGTTAGGGTAAAGGATTTGTATTTACAAACCTTTTAGATCTGAGGAGGATTCAGAAATATGGATTTCAAGCAACATATCGCAATTGTACCGGATTATCCGAAAGAAGGTATTGTGTTTAAAGACATTACACCTTTAATGAATGACGGTAAAGCATACAAAGCAGCAACAGATGCAATCGTAGAGTACGCAAAAGAAAGAGATATCGATGTTGTAGTAGGACCAGAAGCTCGTGGTTTTATTATCGGTTGCCCAGTTTCTTATGCGTTAGAAGTAGGATTTGCGCCAGTTCGTAAATTAGGAAAATTACCACGTGAAGTAATTACAGTTGACTACGGTAAAGAATATGGTAAAGATGTTTTAACAATCCATAAAGATGCAATTAAGCCAGGTCAACGCGTATTAATTACAGATGATCTATTAGCTACAGGTGGAACAATCGAAGCGACAATTAAGCTAGTTGAAGAGCTAGGCGGAGTTGTAGCAGGAATTGCATTCTTAGTAGAACTTACTTACTTAGATGGTCGTAAAATGTTAGATGGTTACGATGTATTAGTATTAGAAAAATACTAATCACTATATAGGTAAAACTACGGTGATAAAAAGTACCCGTGAATCTCTTGGAGAGGAGCGGGTACTTTTGTATAATTGAACAAAAAATTATGGTGAAATGTCAGTAAAATCTTTTCCTTTTCACAATTCACAATCATTGGGTTATAATGATAGAATATAATTTATTCTATTAAATAAAGATAAAGTCAATTTTCAATAAAAGGTGATTCGATGGCAAATGAGCAGGTACTAACAGCTGAACAGGTACTCGAGAAAGCAAGTCAATATTTAGCGGATGAAGATATTGAGCTAGTGGCACGTGCCTATGAATATGCACGTGATGCGCATAGCGAACAATATAGAAAATCGGGTGAACCGTATATTATTCATCCGATTCAAGTTGCAGGTATTTTAGTTGATTTACACATGGATCCAGCTACGGTATCAGCAGGTTTCTTACATGATGTAGTGGAAGATACAGAGATTACGTTAGAAGATATTGAACGGGAATTTAACAAAGAAATTGCTATGCTTGTTGATGGCGTTACAAAGCTTGGGAAGATCAAATATAAATCTCACGAACAACAACAAGCAGAAAACCATCGCAAAATGTTTATTGCAATGGCTCAAGATATTCGAGTTATTTTAATTAAACTAGCTGATCGTCTTCATAACATGCGTACATTGAAACATTTGCCTCAAGAGAAGCAGCGTCGCATAGCGAATGAAACGTTAGAAATCTTTGCACCTTTGGCACATAGACTCGGAATTAGTACTATTAAATGGGAGCTAGAGGATACGTCACTTCGCTATTTAAATCCACAACAATATTATCGTATTGTAAATTTAATGAAGCGTAAACGTGCAGAACGTGAAGAATATTTAGACGAAGTAATGACTGGTATTCGTGAGAAATTAAAAGAAGTTGCAATTCAACCTGAGATTTCTGGAAGACCGAAACATATTTACAGTATTTATCGTAAAATGGCACTGCAAAATAAGCAGTTCAATGAAATTTACGATTTATTAGCTGTACGTGTCGTTGTAAATAGTATTAAAGATTGTTATGCTGTGCTTGGAATTATTCATACGTGCTGGAAGCCGATGCCAGGTCGTTTTAAAGATTATATTGCAATGCCAAAAGCAAATCTATATCAATCTCTTCATACGACTGTAATTGGACCGAAAGGTGATCCACTTGAAGTGCAAATTCGTACGAAAGAAATGCACGAAATTGCAGAATTCGGGATCGCGGCACACTGGGCATACAAAGAAGGAAAAACAGCAGAAACAACAGGTACATTAGAGAAGAAACTCACATGGTTCCGTCAAATATTAGAATGGCAAAATGAAGCTTCTAATGCAGAAGAATTTATGGAGTCATTAAAAATTGATTTATTCTCTGACATGGTATTCGTCTTTACACCGAAAGGCGATGTAATGGAATTACCACTTGGATCTGTTCCGATTGATTTCGCGTATCGTGTCCATTCGGAAATTGGGAATAAAACAATTGGTGCAAAAGTAAACGGGAAAATGGTGACGCTGGATTATAAATTAAAAACAGGCGACATCATTGAAATTTTAACGTCGAAACATTCATATGGCCCAAGCCAGGATTGGGTAAAACTTGCTCAAACATCTCATGCGAAAAATAAAATTCGTCAATTCTTTAAGAAACAACGTAGAGACGAAAATATTGAAAAAGGCCGTGAACTTGTTGAAAAGGAAGTACGTGGTCTAGAGTATGAGATGAAAGAAGTATTGGCGCCGGATAACTTAAAACGCGTCGCTGAGAAATTTAACTTTGCAAATGAAGAAGATATGTTTGCAGCAGTTGGATATAGCGGAATTACAGCTTCGCAAATTGTTACGCGACTAACGGACAAGTTCCGCAAACAACGCGAAGAAGAAGAAATTGTTGAAGTTAAAGAAGTCCGTAAACCGATGAAAATTCGAAAATGGGATTCTGGTGTAAAGGTAAGCGGTGCTGATAATTTATTAATCCGTTTATCGAAATGCTGTAACCCAGTTCCGGGCGATGATATCGTTGGGTATATTACGAAAGGCCGAGGTGTATCAATTCACCGCCGTGATTGTGTAAATGTTCATACAGAAGAAGCTGTAGAACGATTATTAGAGGTAGAGTGGGAAGGTAGCCCTGAAAAAGAAATTGAGTATAACGTTGATATTGAAATTTCAGGTTACGATCGCCGCGGTTTATTAAATGAAGTACTGCAAGCTGTTACAGAGACGAAAACATACATTTCAGCTGTTTCTGGTAGAAGTGACCGTAATAAGATGGCAACAATTAATATGTCAATCTCGATTCGTAACTTACAACACTTGAAAAAAGTAGTAGAACGCATTAAACGCGTTCCAGAAATTTATGCAGTACGACGCATGATGCATTAATAGGGAGTGTAGAAAGATGAGAGTTGTTTTACAACGATCAAAGAAAGCGTCTGTCACAGTAGACGGTGAGATCGTAGGACAAATTCCGTTCGGTTTAACATTACTAGTTGGCATTACGCACGAAGATACAGAAAAAGATGCAACTTACATTGCGGAAAAAATTGCAAACTTACGTATTTTTGAAGATGAGAGCGGAAAGATGAATCATTCTGTACTTGATGTAGAAGGACAAGTTCTATCTATTTCGCAATTCACATTATACGGAGATTGCCGCAAGGGCAGACGTCCAAACTTTATGGATGCTGCGAAACCTGACTATGCAGAGCGTTTATACGATTTCTTTAATGAAGAAGTTCGTAAACAAGGATTACATGTGGAAACAGGAAAGTTTGGAGCAATGATGGACGTTTCTTTGATCAATGATGGTCCGGTGACCTTAATTGTAGAAAGTAAATAGTGTTCATAAAAAAGAGAGGGTTATATAATCCTCTCTTTTTTATACATTGTTGTATGTTTTGTTCATTTATTTGGAATCAATAGCAGTTTCGGTTATGTATAACTCTCTCATCAATATGGAACAATAAAAAGTAAAACATCCATATTGAATGTGAGGGATATACGTATGCGTATGAATGAAAAAGGGCATTCTGTTACAAATGGTGCAAATCAACTGTTTAACGTGAATTTTCATGATTTTATTTCAAAAGAGCAAAACAATACTTCAATGGAGCTTGCTTCCGAGTTTGGGATTTCTCTTCAAGATGTAAAGCGTTTAAAGAAGCAGATTGAACGTTCTTAGAGCACTTGACAATCCTACTTAACAAACGTATAGTAATTTTATATTTACATATGAATATAACCGTTGATAGAGAAGAGTAAATGAGACACACATGGAAAGAGAAGGAATGTCTTAGGCTGAAAACATTTCTGCATGATGACTGATTGAATGACACTCTAGAGGTTTCAACTTGAACGGCATATATGCTTAGTAGGGATGAACGCATATTTAAGCGTTATTAAAAAAGTGGAAGCATACGTGCTTCAATTAGGGTGGCACCACGGGTATAATACTCTCGTCCCTACTGTTTAAACAGTAGAGGCGGGAGTTTTTTTATTTTTATTAAGATTAAAACAATTTGAGGAGGAACTGAATATGTCTATTCAAATCCCACGCGGAACGCAAGATATTCTTCCAGGCACTGTTGAGTTATGGCAGTATATCGAAGGGCAAGCACGCGAAATTTGCCGTCGTTACAATTATAAAGAAATTCGTACACCAATCTTTGAACACACTGAGCTATTTTTACGCGGTGTTGGTGATACGACAGATATCGTACAAAAAGAAATGTACTCATTCCAAGATCGTGGAGAGCGTAGCTTAACATTACGTCCAGAAGGTACTGCACCTGTTGTACGTTCTTACGTTGAAAATAAAATGTTTGGTGATGCGACACAACCAACGAAATTATACTATATCGGTCAAATGTTCCGTTATGAAAGACCACAAGCAGGTCGCTATCGTCAATTCGTACAATTCGGTATCGAAGCAATCGGCAGTAATGACCCTGCAATTGATGCAGAAGTAATTGCACTTGCTGTTGAATTTTACCGCGGCATGGGCTTAAAAAATATTAAAGTTGTATTAAACAGTTTAGGTGACGCAGCGAGCCGTCAAGCACACCGTGATGCATTAATCGCACACTTTGAGCCACGTATCGGCGAATTCTGTTCTGACTGTCAATCTCGCTTAGAAAAGAACCCACTTCGAATTTTAGACTGTAAGAAAGACCGTAACCATGAATTAATGGGAACAGCACCATCTATTACAGAATACTTAAACGAAGATTCAGCAGTATACTATGACAAAGTTCAAGAACTATTAACGATGATGGATGTTCCATTTGAAAAAGATCCGAACTTAGTGCGTGGTTTAGACTACTATCAACACACTGTTTTTGAAATTATGAGTGAGGCAGAAGGTTTCGGTGCGATCACTACATTAAGCGGTGGTGGCCGTTATAACGGACTTGTACAAGAAATCGGTGGACCAGAAATGCCAGGTATCGGTTTTGCAATGAGTATTGAACGTTTAATTATGGCGCTAAAAGCTGAAAACATTGAATTACCACTTGAACATAGCATTGATTGTTATGTTGTAGCGCTTGGCGAAAAAGCGAAAGACCATGCTGCAAAAGTTGCGTTCGATCTTCGTAAAGCTGGATTGTCAGTTGAAAAAGATTATTTAGATCGCAAAATGAAAGCACAATTTAAATCAGCAGATCGTCTAAAGGCGAAATTTGTAGCTGTATTAGGAGAAGATGAGCTAGATAAAGGCATCATTAACTTAAAAGATATGGCAACAGGTGAACAAGAAGAAGTGGCGTTAGATGTATTTGCTTCATACGTAGCAGAGAAATTAATATAGGGGGAACTTACAGTGGCTGAAAGAACACATGCATGTGGAAAAGTAACAGTAGAAGCTGTTGGACAAACAGTTCAATTAAAAGGTTGGGTACAAAAACGCCGTGACTTAGGTGGATTAATCTTTATCGATTTACGTGACCGTACAGGTATCGTACAAGTTGTATTTAACCCAGAAACATCAAAAGAAGCGTTAGAAGTAGCAGAAACAATTCGTAGCGAATACGTATTACACGTAGAAGGTACAGTTGTTGAACGTGGTGAAGGCGCAATTAATGACAATATGGCAACTGGTCGTATTGAAGTACAAGCGACAAAAGTAAATGTACTAAATGCAGCGAAAACAACGCCAATTATCATTGCTGATGATACAGATGCATCAGAAGATGTGCGTTTAAAATATCGTTATTTAGACTTACGTCGTCCTGTAATGTTCAACACATTCAAAATGCGTCACGATGTAACAAAAACAATTCGTAACTTCTTAGATACAGAAGAGTTCTTAGAAGTAGAAACACCAATTTTAACGAAAAGCACGCCAGAAGGAGCTCGTGACTATTTAGTGCCAAGTCGTGTACATGATGGTGAATTCTATGCATTACCACAGTCACCACAGTTATTTAAACAGCTTCTTATGGTCGGCGGATTTGAGCGTTACTATCAAGTAGCACGTTGTTTCCGTGATGAAGATTTACGTGCGGATCGTCAACCAGAATTCACGCAAATCGATATCGAAGCTTCATTCTTAACACAAGATGAAATTTTAGATATGATGGAGCGTATGATGACGAAAGTTATGAAGGATGCAAAAGGTGTAGAAGTGAGTGCACCATTCCCTCGTATGAAATATGCTGATGCAATGGCTCGCTACGGTTCTGATAAGCCAGATACACGCTTTGAAATGGAACTAACAGACTTATCTGAGTTTGCAGCAGATTGTGGCTTTAAAGTGTTTACAAGTGCTGTAGAAAGCGGCGGACAAGTAAAAGCAATTAATGCAAAAGGTGCTGCAAGTAAATATTCTCGTAAAGACATCGATGCATTAACTGAATTCGTGAAAGTATACGGTGCAAAAGGTCTAGCTTGGCTTAAAGTTGAAGAAGACGGCCTAAAAGGACCGATTGCGAAATTCTTCGGTGAAGAAGATGCAAATGTGTTAATGAGCACATTAGAAGCTACTGCTGGCGACTTATTACTATTCGTAGCAGATAAGAAGAGCGTTGTTGCAGATAGCTTAGGCGCACTTCGTTTACGTCTAGGTAAAGAGCTTGAGTTAATTGATGAAAGTAAATTTAACTTCCTATGGGTAACTGATTGGCCACTACTTGAGTACGATGAAGATGCAGATCGTTACTTCGCAGCTCACCACCCATTCACAATGCCATTCCGTGAAGACGTTGAGTTACTAGAAACAGCACCAGAAAAAGCACGTGCACAAGCATATGACCTTGTATTAAACGGTTATGAGCTTGGTGGTGGATCACTTCGTATTTACGAGCGTGACGTACAAGAAAAAATGTTCAAAGCACTTGGATTCTCACAAGAAGAAGCGCAAGAGCAATTCGGATTCTTATTAGAAGCATTCGAATACGGTACACCACCACACGGCGGAATCGCATTAGGTTTAGATCGTCTTGTTATGTTACTTGCAGGCCGTACGAACCTTCGTGATACAATTGCATTCCCGAAAACAGCAAGCGCAAGCTGCTTATTAACAGAAGCTCCAAGCCCAGTTGCAGAAGCGCAGCTTGAAGAACTGAACTTAAAATTAAGCTTGAAAGAAGAGAAGTAAGAATAGGGTCTAGATGGTTATACTATAACCGTCTAGACTTTTTTTGAGAGGTTGTTTAAAAAGTCCGGTTTAGATAACTGTCGCATCTCATCGTTGCTTCGCCAGTCCGGTGCTCGAGTAGTGTTTCTACACTGCGCTCCTCCTGGCTTCAGCGCCTCGATCTGCTCGGTTCTCTAAATCCTCCTTTTTAAACGTGTATTTAGGAAGAAATAAAATTCTGGTCTATGTTTTCATTCTCGAAATATGTATTTTTAGGAATTCTATAACTTTTTCTATACAAATAGTCGGAAAAACGCTAGAATACATGGTAGACCATTTTTGTAATAGGAGTGTAGAGCTGAATGTTACATCAATTTTCACGTAATGAATTAGCCTTCGGTAAAGAAGGACTTGAAATATTAAAAAATAGTACAGTCGGTATTTTAGGAATTGGCGGCGTAGGTTCTTTTGCAGCGGAAGCGTTAGCACGTTCTGGCGTAGGACGTCTCGTATTAGTTGATAAAGACGTTGTAGATATTACAAACGTAAACCGTCAAATTCACGCTTTAGTATCTACTGTAGGACGTTCAAAAGTAGAATTAATGAAAGAGCGTATCGCGGACATTAACCCAGAGTGTGAAGTAATTGGACTAGAAATGTTTTATACAGATGAAACATATGAAGAGTTCTTTAAGTACGGTTTAGACTTTGTAGTGGATGCATCTGATACGATTACGTTCAAAATTCATTTAATTAAACAATGTTTACGTCGTAAAATTAAAATTATCTCAAGTATGGGTGCAGCGAATAAAATGGACCCAACTCGTTTCCGTATTGCGGACATCTCTAAAACACATACAGATCCAATTGCGAAAGTCATTCGTACGAAGCTTCGTAAAGAGGGTATTAAAAAAGGTGTAAAAGTTGTCTTCTCTGACGAAAACCCAATCGTAATTCGTGAAGAAGTACGTAAAGAAATTGTACCAGACGAGAATGCAAAAATTCGTAAGGCGAAATTACCGCCTTCATCAAATGCATTCGTACCATCTGTGGCAGGCTTAATTATGGCAAGTCACGTTGTACGTGAACGCATTAAAAACGTAGAAGTGAAACGTGTAGGGCAAGAATAAAAGAAAAGCATATATCCATTTTGGATATATGCTTTTTTATCTCTTTGGGAAAGAAAACTCCATCTGATTTGTGTTACGGGTGAAAATCAACAATTCAGGTGGAGATGAGTTGCCGTAAGAAGGTAGACCAAACACCTTTGTTTCGTTCATAACAATTTCTTGAGGGCGAATATTTGTTTCTTTTTGTCTTACGATATAATCTGCCCTTAGATAAGGAGGGGATATATCGTAAGATAACGAAATTGGATAATAATAATTTGGTTACTTGAGCTAAAAGAAATAATTTTAATAAACTCTCTAAGAAAGGTGGTGAAAGCAATGGTTAGAAAGAAAGCAGTGAAAGTATTACGTAAACAAAAGAAAAGAGAAAACATGCAACGATTCACGCAGAAACAGAATATTGGGCGAGCTTGCTTGACTGCAAAAGAATTCCGCTTACTGCAACGCATGTCACATAGTTCAAAAGCGTTACGAAATGTTGGGTTGTACACGATGAAACAAAGTTACTTGAATCATAATAAAATGGCTACTGTAAAAGAAGTGGACACTGCCATGCAAACCGATATGAACTACTGGGGCATTCAATCAAACTCTGTCCAAGCAATTCGTAGAGCCTTATATGCAGAAGTAAAAAGCTTTTTTAAGGCATTGGAACAGTGGAAGAAAAAAACTGAAACATTCACAGGTCGTCCTAAGTTTCCAAATTATTCTCGTTCAAATGACAAACGAATCATTGAAATCTATCAAGTTCCAAAAGTGGATGATAACGGGTATTGGATCATTCCGATGAATGTGGCATTCAGAAAAAAATTCGGTTCCATTAAAATATGTATGCCTAAAAACTTGAGAAATAAAAAAATCTCCTACATTGAGATTGTACCGAAGCAAAAAGGTCGGTTCTTTGAGGTGCATTACACATATGAGATGTACGTTTCTCAAATGAAGAAACAATCCACGACTACTAGTAGCGCTTTGAGTTGCGATTTAGGTGTAGACAGATTAGTAAGTTGCGTGACAAATATGGGTGATACATTTTTAATTGATGGAAAAAAATTAAAATCCATAAACCAATATTTCAACAAAGCGATACGTAATCTGCAACTGAAAAATATGGAAAATGGACTTTCAAAACGCGTTGTAACGAATAAAATGGCCGCACTTTGGCATAAACGAGAACGACAAATAAATGGTTACATTTCACAAACTGTAGGCTTGTTGTTCAAAAAAGTGAAAGTATTTGGCATAGATACGGTTGTCGTAGGGTATAATGCTGGTTGGAAACAAAAATCAGATATGGGAAAAAAGAATAATCAAAAGTTTGTTCAAATCCCATTTCATAAACTGATTGCAGCAATTGAGAATAAGTGTGTAAAAGAAGGCATCCGATTTTTGAAACAAGAAGAAAGCTATACTTCAAAAGCCAGTTTCCTAGACAAAGATCCGATTCCTGTTTGGTCTAAGGATGATAAGAAGTATTATCACTTTAGTGGCAAACGAATGACTCGTGGTCTGTACCAAAGTAAAGCAGGAACATGTATCCATGCTGATATTAATGGTGCATTGAATACATTGCAAAAATCAAGAGTTGTAGAATTGGATGACAATCTCAAGGTGAAAACGCCGATTCTATTAGAAGTGCAACAATGTAAGGCTGTTGCTTCGCGCATAGCTTAGTGGGTGCGTCAACCATCCATGTGTACTCGACTTGTCGGGGCTTGTAGCACACGCCGGAGTCATCTGAGTGGTGGCTTCTTCTATAAGGAAGAATTGCTCTTTTTCGAAAGGGTGGTGCAAGTGGGAAAACAATCGTTCGTTGCCAGTACCAACCAAAAACATACTTGGGGTGTTACCGTAAGGTGGCATGAATACTAGAGCGTCAACTGTCTAGCGATAGACGAAAAGACCTAGCGTTCTAACTCAAGCCCCCACTGAAATGTTTCATCTCAGTGGGGGGAGTTGACATGTATTAAAGAAATATGAATATTTGCATCACTACTAGTTCAAATGTAAGTAAGGTTAGTAAGCAATAATCATATTTATCTGATTTATAGGCGGATGTCTTTTTTAGACTGTTAATGGTGAAAAGAGCTAAAGTTAGGACGAGAAGGCCAAGAGTTATTTTGAAGATTATTAATGAAATAGCAACCATCTCCCTTTAAAGGTATATGTTTATAATAACATTTTAGTAAAAAATATCTAATCCGTTTTAGGAGTTTCCTTGTATGACAAGGAGGAATGTTATTGTCAATCTTTGTCGTTAAATCGATATCCTTTATTGAATCGTTGATATATTGTAAGTTGTGATAGATATATTTGAAAAATCGTTGATATATTGCAAGTTGTGATAGATATATTTGAAAAATCGTTGATATATTGCAAGTTGTGATAGATATATTCGAAAAACCGTTAATATAATTTCATTTACCGATATCTATATATGGTTTACCGAAAACAAACAGGGATGTCACTCAGTTAAAAAAGTGACATCCCTGTTTTTAATTCTCTGCAGAATAAATAATATCTAAATTCCCATTTTGATCGGTTTTGAAAATCGGGGCAATTTGCTCTTCTTGCTCTTCGACTGAAACAAGTTTTCGAGCACGATCCATAATTCGAACAAGCATCGCGTAATCTTCTTCGATTGCTTGTTGTTTTTTTGTGAGTACCGCTAATTTCGTTTCAAGTTCATGATTCGTTTTTTGCAGAGAGGTGAGTTGAGCTTGTAATACATCATTTTCAGTTTGCAACTTTGCAAGTGAAGGATTGTTATGTTCTAAATTTTGTAAAAATGAAATGACATTTTGCATTGTAAGATCTTGTTTACTTGGCGTAATATCTTCTGAAAAATCGGCGTCAATTACGAGTTGTTTCGTTTTCGTGAACCGATTTTTTTCTATATTAGCTTCAGAACGTTTTAATTCTTTACGTTGTTTTTTTGCAAGCTGCACCGCATCTTCGTAATTCGGTCTTACTTCAGCATTCCATCTAAAGCCGCAAGCTGCTGAAGTCCGGTTCAACGCATCGCCAACTTCATCAAATGCTTTTATTTGTGTACTTCCGCTGCGAATATGTCGTAAAACAGTTTCTGCTAAAAGGAGATCATCTTCTTTTGTCCATGCATCTTGACGTGTTTTCATAAGCGAAGCCTCCATAATGGTGACGTTTTCGTTTATGTTACCCTTTATTTTTCGTTTTATTCGAAGTTTGTAATCTTTCATAAACAGTAGAAAGTGCTTGCTCAAATTTTCCTGTCGTTTTCGGTTTATAATATTGCTTGCTTTTTATTTTATCAGGTAAGTATTGTTGCCTTACCCAGCCGTTTGGATGGTCGTGCGGATATAAATATCCAATGCCTCTTCCAAGTGATTCTGCGCCTTTGTAATGACTATCTTTTAAATGGCTTGGAATGTCACCTGTTTGACCGTTGCGTAAATCGTGTAATGCAGCATCAAGTGCTTTATAAGCTGAATTTGATTTTGGTGATAAGCATAGCTCGATAACGGCATTTGCAAGTGGGATGCGTGCTTCTGGGAATCCAACTCGTTCAGCTGATTCAATTGCAGCTAGTGTACGTGGTCCAGCTTGTGGGCTAGCAAGTCCAATATCTTCATAAGCCATAATAAGAAGGCGTCTGCCAATGCTTTGTAAATCACCTGCTTCAATAAGGCGTGCTAAATAATGGAGTGCTGCATTTACATCACTTCCGCGCACTGATTTTTGAAATGCTGATAATACATCATAATGAGCATCGCCGCCTTTGTCGTGGACGAAGCTCTTCTTTTGTAAGCATTCTTCTGCAATCTCGAGTGTGATTTCAGCCGCTTGATCGTCTGTAGTAAAGCTAGATAATACAGCAAGCTCAAGTGCGTTATAAGCGGAACGCATATCACCACCAGAGGCGTTTGCAAAGTGATGTAGTGCTTCATCTGTTACCGTTACTGCATATTCTCCAAGCCCTTTTTCTTTATCTTCTAAAGCTCTTTTTAACCCAATTAAAATATCTTCTTCTGTTAGTGCGTGTAATTCGAAAATTTGACACCTGCTTCGAATAGCGGAGTTTATTGCATGGAATGGATTACTTGTCGTAGCACCAATTAAAGTAAGAAGTCCGCTTTCTAAGTGAGGTAATAGAAAGTCTTGCTTTGCTTTATCTAGACGGTGAACTTCATCTAAAATTAAAACGAGGTGTCGATGCATCTTCGCTTCTTGTACGACAACTTCCATATCTTTTTTATTGTGAGTAACAGCGTTCAATAGACGAAACGGGGTACCGGTACTTCCTGCAATTGCACTGGCAATGGATGTTTTTCCTGTACCTGGAGGACCGTATAAAATCATAGATTGAAAATGATTGGCTTGGACCATTCGCCATAAAATCTTTCCTTCACCAACTAAATGTTGTTGCCCAATAATTTCTTGAATATTTGTAGGGCGCATTCGATGTGCGAGTGGTTGTTTCATTTGGACCGTCTCCCTTAATATATAATCTCGTTCTATCGTATCATTTTTTTCTACGGAATTTGAAATAGGATGCTGTTTTATGGGAAAAATGAAGGTTAATATTTTCATTTTTCTTTCAATTGTAATAATTTCCGAGTTTTTCAATGTGATTTTATGTTATCATTTTGATACACAAGTTGAAATTTCTTATAATACTATATTATGCTATAATTTCATAGGATTTTAAATTGTGTTCTTTTTATAAATAAGATATAACCAATAGAAGTGAAAATTTGAAAAGAGGTGCAAAATAGATGAAGATTTCAACAAAAGGCCGCTATGGCTTAACAATTATGATTGATCTTGCAAAAAAGTTTGGTGAAGGTCCGATTTCATTAAAATCAATTGCGCAGGCGCATGACTTATCCGAGCATTACTTAGAGCAATTAATTTCACCACTTCGTAACGCTCGTCTTGTAAAGAGTACGCGCGGGGCATACGGCGGATATGTATTATCTGATCAACCGGCTAACATTACAGCTGGGGATGTAATCCGTGTATTAGAGGGACCGATTAGTGTTGTAGAAATGATAGAAGAAGAAGAGCCAGCACAGCGCCAGTTATGGATGCGTGTTCGTGATGCGGTGCAAGAAGTGTTAGATAGTACAACGTTAGAAGATTTAGTACGTTATGAGGAAGAAAATCACGGGGGCTATATGTTTTACATTTAATTCCTTGTGAAACGATTTGGAAAGAAGGAGATTTAATGGAACGCATTTACTTAGATCATGCTGCGACATCTCCGACTCACCCAGAAGTGGTCGAAAAGATGATTCCATATATGACAGAAATATTCGGGAACCCGTCTAGTATTCACTTTTATGGACGTCAAACTCGCCATGCAGTAGATGAGGCGAGACGAGTGTGTGCACGCAGCATTCATGCGAATCCGAATGAAATTATATTTACGAGCGGTGGTACAGAAGCTGATAATTTAGCGCTTATCGGTGTAGCACGTGCGAACCGTCATAAAGGTAACCACATAATAACGACGCAAATTGAACATCATGCGATTTTGCATACGTGCGAATTGTTAGAGCGTGAAGGGTTTGAAGTGACATATTTACCTGTCGATGAAACAGGGCTTATTCAAGTTTCTGACATACAAAAGGCATTAACAGAAGAGACGATTCTTGTATCTGTTATGTTTGGGAATAATGAAGTAGGGACAATGCAACCAATTGTGGAAATAGGAAAGTTGCTAAAAGATCATCAAGCTTATTTCCATACAGATGCGGTACAAGCTTACGGTTTAGTAGAAATTAATGTGAAAGAGTTTGGAATTGATTTATTATCAATTTCAGCTCATAAAATTAATGGGCCAAAAGGTGTAGGGTTTTTATACGCTGGTGCAAATGTGAAATTTGAACCGTTATTAATAGGCGGAGAGCAAGAAAGAAAACGCCGTGCTGGTACGGAAAATGTGCCTAGTATTGCTGGGCTTCAGCATGCAATTCTTATAGCTGAAAAAACTCGTGAGCAAAAAAATGCCCAATATGAAGAGTTTAAAGATATAATGGTATCTGTCTTCAAAAATGAAGGCATTACTTTCGAGGTAAACGGAAACTTAGAACATCGCTTACCGCATGTACTTAATGTAAGTTTTACAGGAATGAACATTGAACCATTTCTTGTGAACTTAGACCTTGCTGGTATTGCAGTATCAAGCGGTTCTGCTTGTACAGCTGGTTCGATTGATCCATCACATGTATTAGTAGCGATGTTTGGAAAAGACTCCGATCAAATACGTTCATCCGTACGCTTTAGTTTTGGACTTGGAAATACGAAAGAGCAAATTGAAAAAGCGGCGTACGAAACAGTGAAAATCGTGAAGCGATTAACACAAAATTAGCATGGGAGGTGACATGATGAACAAACTACCTCACGAAACACGCGTTGTCATCGGAATGTCCGGTGGCGTCGATTCATCTGTAGCAGCACTTTTATTAAAAGAGCAAGGTTATGATGTAATCGGAATTTTTATGAAAAACTGGGATGATACAGATGAGAATGGTGTCTGCACAGCAACAGAAGATTACAATGATGTAATTGAAGTGTGTAACCAAATTGGTATTCCGTATTATGCAGTAAACTTTGAAAAACAATACTGGGATAAAGTATTTACGTACTTCTTAGATGAGTACCGAGCTGGTCGTACACCAAACCCAGATGTAATGTGTAATAAAGAAATTAAATTTAAAGCATTTTTAGAGCATGCAATTGCGCTTGGTGCGGATTATGTGGCAACAGGCCATTATGCACGCGTTGCTTATATGGACGGCGAATATAAAATGCTTCGCGGTGTTGATGACAATAAAGATCAAACATATTTCTTAAATCAATTAAGCCAAGAGCAATTATCAAAAACAATGTTCCCGTTAGGTGAATTAAAGAAACCGCAAATTCGTGAAATGGCGAAAGAAGCTGGCTTAGCGACAGCGGCGAAAAAAGATAGTACAGGTATTTGCTTCATTGGTGAGCGTAACTTTAAAGATTTCTTAAGTAACTACTTACCGGCACAACCAGGTGTAATGCAAACATTATCTGGTGAAGTGAAAGGGAAGCATGACGGTTTAATGTATTATACAATTGGACAACGTCATGGCCTTGGAATTGGTGGTAATGGTGATCCATGGTTTGCTGTTGGGAAAAATCTAAAAGAAAACATTTTATATGTTGATCAAGGATTCCATAACGAACTTCTATATGGTGATGAAGTTATTGCTACGAATGTAGGATGGGTAAGTAACAAAGAAAAAGAAACAGAATTTAAGTGCACGGCGAAATTCCGTTATCGTCAAGAAGACAATAAAGTAACGGTTCAAATAGTTGATGAAAATACAGTTCGTATTCTTTGTGATGAGCCAATTCGTGCAATTACACCAGGACAAGCAGTCGTTTTCTATGATGGAGATGAGTGCTTAGGCGGTGCTACAATTGATGAAGTATACCGTAGTGGTAAGAAATTGGATTATTTAGGATAAATGAGAAGCCTCTGCCGATTAGCGGTTAGAGGTTTCTTTTACATAAAGCGAATTTTCGTTCGCTTGGAAAATACATTCTTTGTTATAATTTGTTGTAGAGGTGAAGGACATGTCAAACAAACTTGAAACAGGTATTCAATATATGCAAGAAGGAAACTGGGAAGAAGCAGCTAAAAATTTTACAGAAGCAATCGAAGAAAATCCGAAAGATGCGCTTGGGTACATTAATTTTGCAAATTTATTAGACGTATTAGGTGATAGCGAGCGAGCGATTTTATTTTATAAACGTGCACTAGAGTTAGATGATAAATCTGCAGCAGCCTATTATGGTTTAGGAAATGTATATTATGGCCAAGAGCAATTTACTGAAGCGAAAGCTGTATTTGAACAAGCAATGCAAGCTGGATTACAATCAGCTGATGTAACATTTATGTTAGGTATCACACATGTACAGCTTGGAAATGATCGTCTTGCACTACCATTCTTACAAAGAGCAACAGAATTAGATGAAAACGATGTAGAAGCTGTATTCCAGTGCGGACTTTGCTTCGCGCGATTAGAACACGTTCAAGAGGCGAAACCTTATTTTGAAAAGGTATTAGAAATGGATGAGGAGCATGCAGATGCGTATTACAATTTAGGTGTTGCGTACGTATTTGAGGAAAATAATGAGAAGGCTCTCGCTTTATTTAAGAAAGCAACTGAAATTCAGCCAGATCACTTTTTAGCGGGTAATGGCGTTCGTTTATTAGAGCAAGAAGCTGAATAAGATAAAAATATAGTTTAATGGGTAGTTATCCCTCATCTAAAAAGGTGGGGGATGTACTGCTTATTAAAGTGAAAATACCGGAAAGGAGAGGAAAAATGGGAAATCAACATGCAATGGATTTGTTTGAGGAAGAGAAAAAGTTTATAAAAGCGCAAGTTCTTCATACCATTTTCCACAACGAAGAAAACCTCTATTCCGTTGTCAGTATGAAAGTCATTGAAACGAATGAAACGTATGACGAAAAGAAAGTAATGATAAACGGTCATTTTCCCCGCATGCATGAAGATGAAGTGTTTACATTGACAGGTCATTTTAAGGACCATCCAAAGTATGGAAAACAATATATGGTTGAAACATTTAAAAAAGAATTGCCGCAAACAAAAGCAGGTATGGTGCAATATTTAGCGAGTGATTTATTTAAAGGGATAGGAAAGCGTACAGCTGAAAAAATTGTGGACCATCTCGGAGAACATGCTATTTCTAAAATTATGGATGACCCTGAGGCATTAAATGGTGTTGTTAATAAACAAAAGGCTCAGGAAATATATGAGACAATTGTTGAACATCAAGGGCTAGAGAAAGTAATGAGCTTTTTAAATGGCTACGGTTTTGGAACGAAACTTTCTATTAAGATTTACCAGCAATATAAAGAGATGACATTAGAAGTGATTCGTAATAATCCGTATCAACTTATCGAAGAAGTGGACGGGATTGGTTTTGGAAGAGCGGATGATATAGGGCGTGCGTTAGGGATATCGGGTAATCATGACGACCGTGTACGCGCAGGATGTTTTTACACATTAGAGAATGTCTCATTACAACTTGGTCACGTTTATATGAGGAAAGATCAACTTGTAAGAGAAACGATGTCACTTTTAAACAATCAAGAAGGAAGAGTGACTGAGGAAGATATTATAGGTTGTATTGAAACGATGCAAAGTGAAGGGAAAGTCATCATAGAAGAAGAACGAGTGTATTTAGCAACGTTATTCTACTCTGAGAAAGGTGTTGTAAAGTCTATTCGCAGGCTTATGAATCAAGAAGAAACACCTTCATTTCCAGAAGCAGAAGTGTTAAAAACGTTAGGTGAAATTGAAGAACAACTCAACGTACAATATGCACCGTTTCAGCAAGAAGCAATTCAAACGGCACTTCATAAACCGATGATGTTATTGACAGGTGGACCAGGAACAGGGAAAACAACAGTTATTAAAGGGATTGTTGAAATGTATGCATCACTACACGGGTTATCGTTAAATCCGAATGAATACAGTGATGATAATCCATTTCCAATACTATTAACAGCTCCAACAGGAAGAGCAGCGAAGCGGATGAGTGAATCGACAGGACTTCCAGCTTGCACAATTCACCGTTTACTTGGTTGGACGCCAGAAGGATCTTTCCAGCGTAATGAAACGGATCCTGTCCAAGGTAAGCTCCTTATTATCGATGAATTTTCAATGGTTGATATTTGGCTTGCGAATCAGCTATTTAAGTCGTTGCCGACGAACATTCAAGTTATCGTTGTAGGTGATGAAGATCAGTTGCCATCTGTAGGACCTGGACAAGTATTAAAAGATTTATTAAATGCAGGCGCAGTTCCGACAGTGAAGCTTACTGAAATTTATCGTCAAGCGGAAGGCTCATCAGTGATTCAACTTGCCCATGCGATAAAAAATGGAACTCTACCACCCGATTTAGCACAAAATCAAAAAGATCGTTCATTTATCGGCTGTACAGGAGCTCAAATTGTTGAGGTTGTGAAAAAAGTTTGTGAAAATGCTAAAACAAAAGGCTTTAGCGCAAGAGATGTACAAGTATTAGCACCGATGTACCGCGGGCCTGCTGGTATTAATGTATTAAACGAAGCGCTGCAACAAGTATTTAATCCGAAGAGGGAAAAGAGTAAAGAAATTGCTTACGGTGATGTTGTGTACCGAAGAGGTGATAAAGTACTGCAACTCGTGAATCAGCCGGAGAGCCAAGTGTTTAATGGTGATATTGGGGAAATTGTTTCGGTGTTTTATGCAAAAGAAAACGTTGAGCAACAAGATATGATTATCGTTTCATTTGATGGAATTGAGGTAACGTATACGAAGCCCGATTTAAATCAAATTACGCATGCATATTGTTGTTCCATTCATAAATCACAAGGTAGTGAATTTCCGATTGTTATTATGCCAATCGTGAAAAGTTACAACCGTATGTTACGTCGTAATTTAATTTACACGGGTATTACAAGAAGTAAGAAGTTCCTTATTATTTGCGGGGAGGAAGCAGCTTTCCAATCTGGTGTAAATCGCCTTGATGATGCAATGCGTCAAACAACTTTAGCTAGTCGCTTGCAAGAATCACAAGGAGAAGTACAGATGGTCACAGTTAATGGCGAGGAAATGGACGTGGAAAACATTTCACCGTATGATTTCATGTAACAAGGTGAAATTATATAGTGAAACTTTCAAACGCATAGCGTTGAAAGGCTCCAGTAATGTATAAATGAATGCAGTTTGGACATAATGGCGAATAGAATCTGGGAGACTGTAAGGAGATGAAAGCCATATGTTCATTTGTCCAAATTGCAAAGGGAAAGACATTGGAAAAATAGGTGTCAACCAATTTTATTGCTGGAATTGTTATATCGAATTATCGGTTTCAAAGGGGAAAATCCATACACATCAAGTTGAGGAAGACGGTTCATTAAGCTCTCTTGATGATTTATTTGATGAGAATGAAAGAACGATCGGATAACGAAAAGGGGGATTTACTTTGAATCTACGCAATTCATTAATCGCATTAGGTGTTGGAGCTGCAGCATATCAATATGCTCGTAAACAAGATGTATTTTCAAAACGCAATATGAAAAAAGCACGTAAGATGATTAAGTCTTACTTATAATCATTTCGATAAATTGAAAAACTCCCTTGTAGACAAGGGAGTTTTTTTATGCACCCATATGCAAATAAAAAAGTCCGATCTCTGAGAAAAGATAAGATAGACCGTAGCAGCCAACGCCAAGTATTCCATACTGCCATAATTGCTTCGCTTTTTCTTTACGTGAGGAATGAATAAAGAACCCCTTCCAAATACCGAACCCGATACAAATCCATTCAAGAATCATAAAAAGTGCTGATAATCCAAGCATAAACAAAACCATAATTAGCCCTCCTGATTATATTAATTCATGCTGTATTCTCAGGGGTGGTTGTCCTTGCTATGTTATTTATATGTACGTCTTTAAAAAACAGTATGGTCCGTATGAAAAGATTTTAAAAGTTTCGCACATAACCTACCCCATTTATTTTCAAAATAAAGGTGGAGGAGGTTTTTCATGTGAAGAATCTTAAAATCATTTGGATATATCGTTTAGGATTATTGTTACTTGTTTTTCTTTGTCTGCTCGTCTTTTTAAAAATTAAGCCGCTATGGGCACCGATTATTTTTGTATTTAAAGTAGCAATCACGCCGTTTCTTATCGCGTGTTTTATTGCGTATTTATTGCACCCTTTAATTGAAAAAATTCATAAGGAAGGGATGCCCCGTACACTTGCCATTTTGCTCATTTATATCCTTTTCTTTGGCGGAATTGGTTATGGGATTTATAAAGGAACACCAGTTGTTATTAAACAGTTACAAGAGATTAATGAACAATTTCCCCAGTTTACAAAGATGTACGATTCGTGGATGGATGGCGTTACAGAACAAACAGCGAATTTCCCTTCGTTCATTCATGAAAAGGTGAAGCAACTTTTTGTGGGTGTGGAAACGAAGATTCAAGCGCTTTTAAATAAAGTGATGAGTACAGCTCGTGGTGTACTCGATTCATTGCTCATTATTTTCTTAATACCGTTTATTGTATTTTACATATTAAAAGATTATGGTGAGTTTTATCATATCTTTTGGAAACTAGTCCCAAGTAAATGGCGAGGTACGGGGCAAATGCTTGCGAAAGAAATTGATAAGTCACTTGGAAGCTATATTCGAGGACAGTTATTTGTTTGTTTAGTATTAGGGGGAGTATCAGCTCTTTCTTTTTGGTTTATCGGTATGAAATATCCATTATTGCTTGGCATTATTATTGGGGTAACGGATATAATCCCATACTTCGGTCCTATTTTAGGAGCGATCCCGACGTTAATGATTGCAGCAACAGTATCAACGAGTTTACTTATTAAGGCGGGGATCACGATTGCGATTTTGCAATTTGTGGAGAGTAACATTTTATCGCCTTACATCGTTGGTAAGTCACTTCGTATGCATCCCGTTATTATTATGCTTGCCTTACTAGTTGGGGGAGAGGTAGCTGGGATTGTAGGATTGCTAATATCGGTTCCGATTTTAGCAGTTATTCGCACTGTCATTGTTCATGTGAGACCGCTCTTGAAAAAAGAAGATGTGTAAGTATAGAAGCCCTCTATGTAAGAAATAGAGGGCTAATCATATATTTATTTAGAAAGTTGCTCGTGTATTTTTTGAACGAGGGAGCTCACATCATTTGTTTGAATATGTTTTATTTTTTTCCATTCGTTATCATACATAAATATAATTTGATTATTGAAAAGCCGCTTTTGTTCTTTTAGATTAGAAATTTTTGCGAAAGAGTACTCTTCAAATATTGGATTCTTACTTACATCTGGCCCATAAAAGAATAGTCTTTTGTTCGTTAAAATTAGCAATCCTGGCCTTGCGACGGAACGATAAATAAATATGTCTAATGAACATGCTGCGTAAAATAATATCGTTTCGTCAGTCGCTAATATGTTTTTAGCTTTGCTAAGTAAGGTTGTCATTGTGATCGCTCCTTTATTTTATTAACAATAATTTAATTGTAGCAAAAAAAGTAATATTTAGAAATTTTTATAAATCATTCTTATAAGGAGATTCCGATTTGTTAATAAACGCATAATATATGAAAAGGCTGTTAAGAATGAATAGTAGAATACCTATGATAAATAAGCAATTAATACAATATAAATGATTATCTACATTGACAAACTTAAGAGAATTCTATTATATTTAGTCATATAATACATTAAATCAATGACGGAACAAGTACGTTACAGTCCATTTACAGAGAGAAGCTTCCATATGGCTGAAAGAAGCTTTAAATGAAGGGTAACAGAAAGCTAATCCTGAGAGCAGCTAATCACTGCCGTCTTGCCACGTTACGGCACCATGAGGTGATGAATTGATTGTTATTGTAATCAATTCATAATTAGGGTGGTATCGCGAGTTAACTCTCGTCCCTTTTATAGGGACGGGAGTTTTTTATATTTAAGGAGGAAAATACAATGAAACAACTAACAGGCGCACAAATTCGTCAAATGTTTTTAGACTTTTTCCAAGAAAAAGGACATGCAGTAGAACCTAGTGCATCACTAGTTCCACATGAAGATCCATCTCTTCTATGGATTAATAGTGGTGTAGCTACATTAAAAAAATATTTTGATGGACGTGTAATCCCACAAAATCCACGTATTACAAATGCTCAAAAATCAATTCGTACAAACGATATTGAAAACGTAGGGAAAACAGCTCGTCACCATACATTCTTTGAAATGTTAGGAAACTTCTCAATTGGTGATTACTTCAAAGAAGAAGCAATTACATGGGCTTGGGAATTCTTAACGAGCGACAAATGGATCGGATTCGATAAAGAATTACTATCAGTTACAATCCATCCAGAAGATGAAGAAGCATTCACAATTTGGAATGAGAAAATGGGCGTTCCAAAAGAGCGTATTATTCGCTTAGAAGAAAACTTCTGGGATATCGGTGAAGGGCCAAGTGGACCGAATACAGAGATTTTCTATGACCGCGGAGAAGCTTACGGTAATGACTTTAGTGACCCAGAATTATATCCAGGCGGAGAAAACGAGCGTTACTTAGAAGTATGGAACCTTGTATTCTCTCAATTTAACCATAATCCAGACGGTTCATATACACCACTTCCTAAGAAAAACATTGATACAGGGATGGGTCTAGAGCGTATGACATCTATCGTTCAAGATGTACCTACGAACTTTGATACAGACCTATTCATGCCGATGATTGGTGCAACAGAAACAATTTCTGGTGAAAAATATCGTAATGGCGATTTAGAAAAAGATATGGCATTCAAAGTAATTGCTGACCATATCCGTACAGTAACATTCGCTGTTGGTGACGGTGCTCTTCCATCTAACGAAGGCCGTGGTTATGTATTACGTCGTTTATTACGCCGCGCTGTTCGTTATTCGAAGAAATTAAACATCAACCGTCCATTTATGTTTGAATTAGTACCGGTTGTTGGAGAAGTAATGAAAGACTTCTATCCAGAAGTACTTGAAAAGAAAGATTTCATTGCGAAAGTTGTGAAGAACGAAGAAGAGCGTTTCCATGAAACACTTCATGATGGTGAAGCGATTTTAGCTGAAGTAATTGCAAAAGCAAAAGAAGAAAAAACAACTGTTATTTCTGGAGTAGATGCGTTCCGTCTATATGACACATACGGTTTCCCAATTGAATTAACAGAAGAATATGCAGAAGAAGCTGGCATGACAGTTGATCATGAAGGTTTTGAAAATGAAATGGAAAAACAACGTGAGCGTGCACGTGCTGCTCGTCAAGACGTTGATTCTATGCAAGTTCAAGGTGGTGTCCTTGGAGAAATTAAAGTAGCGAGCGAATTCGTTGGTTACGGTACAGTTGCAACAGAAAGTAACGTTGTTGCACTTGTGAAAAACGGCGAATACACAGACAGCTTACAAGCTGGTGAAGAAGGACAGTTAATTCTTGATGTAACACCATTCTATGCTGAGAGTGGTGGACAAATTGCAGACCGTGGTTACCTTCTTGCAGATGGTGTGAAAGTTCTTGTAAAAGACGTACAAAAAGCACCAAACGGCCAAAACTTGCATAAAGTTGTTGTTGAAGAAGGTACATTAACGAAAGATGCGGCTGTAAAAGCTATTATCGATACGAAAAACCGTAGTAGCGTTGTAAAAAATCATACAGCAACTCACTTACTACACCAAGCATTAAAAGACGTACTTGGAACACACGTTAACCAAGCAGGTTCTCTTGTAACTTCTGAACGTCTACGTTTTGACTTCTCTCACTTCGGTCAAGTACAAGCTGACGAATTAGAAAAAATTGAGCGTATGGTAAACGAAAAAATTTGGGAAAGTATTGATGTTGAGATTTCTCAAAAAGCAATCGAAGAAGCGAAAGAAATGGGCGCAATGGCATTATTCGGTGAAAAATACGGAGATGTTGTACGCGTTGTACAAGTTGGCGATTACAGCTTAGAGCTTTGTGGTGGTTGTCACGTTGATAATACAGCTTCTATCGGTATTTTCAAAATCGTTGCTGAGTCTGGTATTGGTGCAGGAACTCGTCGTATTGAAGCAGTAACTGGTAAGTCTGCATACGAATTAATGAACGATCAAGTAGGTTTATTAAAAGAAGCAGCAGGAAAAATGAAAACAAATCCGAAAGATATTTTAACAAGAGTTGATGGTCTATTTGCTGAAGTGAAACAACTGCAAAAAGAAAATGAATCTCTTGCTGCGAAATTAAGCAATATCGAAGCTGGAAACTTAACTGATTCTGTAATGACAGTTGATGGTGTGAATGTATTAGCAGCGAAAGTAAATGTTGCAGATATGAACAACTTACGTACGATGATGGATGATCTGAAAAATAAATTAGAGTCAGCAGTTGTTGTATTAGCGTCTGTTAATGACGATAAAGTAAACATCCTAGCAGGTGTAACGAAAGACTTAATTAGCCAAGGTTACCATGCTGGTAAACTTGTGAAAGAAGTAGCTTCTCGTTGCGGCGGTGGCGGTGGTGGCCGTCCTGATATGGCACAAGCAGGCGGTAAAAACCCAGCTCAAGTCGAAGAAGCTTTAGCATTTGTACAAGAGTACGTTAAATCTGTTTCAAAATAAAGAGATAGTAGTGTACAATGGTAGGGAGAGGAGAAGTTCTTCTCCCTATACTTACTATATAAGTGAGGTGCTTGAAATGGACGGTTTTGATAAAACAATGAAGTTTAGCATTCAAGATGAAAAACAGAGTGTCCATGTAAATGATGTACTTTTAACTGTGTATGATGCACTTCAAGAAAAAGGCTATAATCCGATTAACCAAATCGTCGGTTATTTATTAAGTGGAGACCCAGCATACATACCTCGCCATAAAGATGCACGTAGCATCATTCGCAAGCTTGAACGTGATGAGTTAATTGAAGAGCTTGTGAAGTCTTACTTGAAACATCATCGTGAGGAGTAGTTTATGCGGATATTAGGTTTAGATGTAGGTACAAAAACAGTCGGAGTTGCAATTAGCGACGAAATGGGCTGGACAGCACAAGGATTAGAAACAATTAAGATTAACGAAGAACGAGGTCACTTTGGTTTTGATCGTATTTCTGAGTTAGTAAAACAGTACAATGTGGACAAAATAGTAGTAGGTTTACCTAAAAATATGAATGGTACAATTGGCCCACGTGGCGAAGCGTGCCAACAATTTGCAGAAAACCTACGAGAGCTGTTACAATTAGACGTTGTAATGTGGGACGAGCGTTTGTCAACAATGGCAGCGGAACGTCTACTCATTTCAGCTGATGTAAGTCGTAAGAAGCGAAAACAAGTAATCGATAAGATGGCTGCAGTCGTAATCTTACAAGGATTTTTAGATAGAAAATAAGAGGTGACCAAAATGGAAGAACGTCAAATTACAATTGTAGACGAAAAAGGTAACGAACATTTATGTGAAATTATTTTCACTTTTGATGCTGACAAATTTGGTAAAAAATCATACGTAATCTTCTCTCCAATCGGTGAAGTAGATGAAGATGGAGACCCAATTTATGATGCAATGGCTTATGAGCAAAATGAAGAAGAGGGCGGAGTTTTACTTCCAATCGAATCAGAAGAAGAGTGGGAAATGGTACAAGAAACGTTTAACACTATTGCTGATGAGCAAGAAGCTGAATAATAAGTACTGAAAAGATGGACGACATACAGTCCATCTTTTTTTGTATTTATATGTAAAATGAAAGATTTTTTGTCGAAACTGTGTAAGTCTTTGTAGTATAATGAGACGGATTGTAGAAAAATAAAGTGTCAATTAAAAAAGATAAGTGAATTTGTTGCGTTTTTACATCGTGCTGTATAGAAAGGTGTACATACGGTCTACAATTAAGTAAGGAGGAAATGTTTTGATAGAGAATCAAGTGAAAAAGAAGCGTAGACGCATCTTTTTATTTTCGATTATTGCACTGCTTTTAGTTTGTGGTTCAGTCTATGCGTATATTTCATCCGCATTAGGACCAGTTGATAGCGGGAATAAAAAAGAGATTGAAGTAGAAATTCCGAAAGGATCATCTACAAGTAAAATTGGAGAAATTTTAGAAGAAAAAGGCGCTGTAAAAAACGGTACAGTTTTTAGTTTTTATACAAAGGCTAAATCGAAAAGTTTACAAGCAGGTACATATTTATTAAATCCTTCAATGAATGCTGAAGATGTAATCGAACAAATGTCATCTGGCAACGTGCATCGTCCAGCTCTTTATAAAGTGACGATTAAAGAAGGGGCGCAAGTAACTGAAATTGCAGAAACGATTGCGACAGAACTAAAGTGGAATAAAGATGATGTTACGCGTCAATTAAACGATAAAGCATTTATTCAAAAAATGCAGCAAAAGTATCCGAAGTTATTAACAGATAAAATCTTTGATAGTAATATTAAATACCCATTAGAAGGTTATTTATATCCTGCAACGTATTCGTTTTATAAGAAAGATACGACGTTAGAAGAAATTGTAATTCCAATGCTTGAGAAAACAAATGCAATCATTGTTCAAAATGAGGCGAAAATGAAAGCGAAGAATTGGGATGTTCATCAGCTTTTAACATTATCTTCACTTATTGAAGAAGAGGCAACTGGTTTTACAGATCGTCAAAAGATCTCTAGTGTCTTTTATAATCGTTTAACAAAAGGTATGCCACTTCAAACGGATCCAACGGTATTATATGCACTTGGAAAGCATAAACAACGTGTATTATACGAAGATTTAAAGGTCAACTCACCGTATAATACGTATGTTGTAAAAGGATTGCCGGTAGGGCCGATCGCAAACTCTGGTAAACATTCAGTGGAAGCTGCGTTAGAACCTGCGCAAACAGATTATTATTATTTCTTAGCTGCACCAAGTGGTGAAGTGTATTATGCGAAAACGTTAGAAGAGCATAATGCATTAAAGCAAAAATACATTACGAAAAAACAGTGAAATGGGGAGGGATAGCGAAAAAAGTCGCACATCCCTCTTTTTTGTGGTAAAATATATCGGGTTAAAAACTGGCAGAAGAATCGTTTTTAATATCAAAACGGGACGTACAAGCTAAGGGTAAAGCTGGCTTGTATTTTTATTGCATTCTATGTGTGAAAAGACGTCATAGAGGCACTTCTCCATGTAAATAAGGAGGACCATTTATGGAGGATGCAGTTAACGAGTACCTATTATCATTTATTGATCCGAAAGATAAATTAATTCTTGAAATGGAAGAATATGCAACAGAAAATCATGTGCCGATTATGGATCGACTTGGAATGGAATTTATGCTGCAATTTTTACGTTTAATTGGACCGAAAAGCATTTTAGAACTTGGAACAGCAATCGGTTATTCTAGTATTCGTATGATGCAAGCTATTCCAAATTCACGTATTGTGACAGTTGAGCGCAATCGTGAGAGATATGAAAAAGCACTTGAATATATAGAACGTTCCCCAGTAACAGATCGTATTTCAGTTATTTACGGTGATGCGTTAGAGACAGGTGAACAAGTAAAAGAACACGGGACATTTGACGTTATTTTTATTGATGCAGCAAAAGGACAGTATCGTCGCTTTTTTGACTTATATGAACCGTTATTAAATCCTGGTGGCGTAATTATTTCAGATAATGTTATGTACCACGGTCTTGTAACGACAAAAGAGAAAATTGAAAACAGACGTACACGTGGTTTAATCCGTCGTATTAAGACGTACAATGAGTGGCTTATGAATCATGAAGGATATGATACAACGATTTTCCCAATTGGTGATGGAGTAGCTGTTAGTAAAAAGAGAGGGTGACCAAGGTATGAAGAAACCTGAATTGTTAGTAACGCCAAGAGCGGTGGCGGATATCGAACCTCTTGCGAAAGCAGGAGCAGATGCGGTAATGATCGGTGAGCAAAAGTTTGGTTTACGTTTAGCAGGGGAGTTTTCACGTGAAGATGTAAAACAAACTGTGAAGATTGCACATGAAAATGGTGTGAAAGTATACGTAGCCATGAACGCTATGTTCCACAACGATAAAGTAGAAGAATTAACAGATTACGTTTCATTTTTAAACGAAGTAAATGTAGATGCAATTGTTTTCGGAGATCCAGCGGTATTAATGGCTGTTCGCGAAGTAGCACCAAATATGCAGTTGCACTGGAATACAGAAACGACAGCAACAAACTGGTTCACTTGTAATTACTGGGGACAAAGAGGAGCGAAGCGTGCTGTATTAGCTCGTGAGCTGAGCTTAGATGAAATTGTTGATTTAAAAGAAAATGCTGAAGTGGAACTAGAAGTACAAATTCACGGTATGACTTGTATGTTCCAATCGAAGCGTTCATTAGTAGGAAACTACTTTGAGTATCAAGGACGTAATCTTGACATTGAAAAGAAAAAATATGAAGAGAATATGTTCTTATATGACCCAGAGCGTAACAATAAATATCCAATTTATGAAGATGAAAATGGTACTCACATTATGAGTCCCAACGATATTTGTTTCATCGATGAATTAGAGGAACTAATCGAAGCTGAAGTTGATAGCTTAAAAATCGACGGTGTACTAAAAAGCTCTGAATACATTATTGAAGTAACGAAGAAATATCGTCAAGCGATTGATTTATGCGTAGAAGATCGTGATGCATATTATGACGTGAAAGATGATCTATATAAAGAAATAGAAGAAATGCAACCAGTAAATCGTCCGTTAGATACAGGATTCTTCTTTAAAGAAACGGTTTACTAAACGAGGAGGGTGTAGGAAATGACTGTACAAGAAATTTCACGAGTGATCGATGGCAAACGTGTTATTGTGAAGAAACCTGAACTGTTAATCCCTGCGGGTAACTTAGAAAAATTAAAAGTAGCTATCCATTACGGGGCAGATGCTGTATATTTAGGTGGACAAGAATTTGGTCTTCGTTCGAATGCAGGTAACTTTACGCTAGAAGAAATGGCAGAAGGCGTTGAGTTTGCAAAGAAGTATGGAGCAAAAATATACGTAACAACAAATATCTTTGCACATAATGAAAATATGGACGGGCTAGAGGAATATTTAAAAGGGATTGAAAAAGCTGGCGTAACGGGAATTATCGTTGCTGATCCGCTTATCATTGAGACTTGTAAACGCGTAGCGCCTTCTGTTGAGGTGCATTTAAGCACACAGCAATCACTATCCAACTGGAAAGCAGCACAGTATTGGAAAGAAGAAGGTTTACATCGTCTTGTATTAGCTCGTGAAGCAAGCTATGAAGAAATGAAAGAAATTAAAGAAAAAGTGGATATTGAAATTGAAGCATTCGTACATGGTGCAATGTGTATCGCATATTCAGGAAGATGCACATTAAGTAACCATATGACAGCGCGTGATTCTAATCGTGGTGGTTGTTGCCAATCTTGCCGCTGGGATTATGATTTAGTTCAAACAGTATCACAACATAAAGATGCAAAAGAGCTTCCTCTATTCCAAGAAGGAGATGCTCACTTTGCGATGAGTCCAAAAGATTTAAATTTAATTTTATCAATTCCGAAAATGATTGAAATCGGAATCGATAGCTTAAAGGTAGAAGGACGTATGAAATCAATCCATTACGTAGCGACTGTAGCAACTGTATATCGTAAAGTAATTGATGCTTATTGTGCGGATCCAGATAACTTTGAGTTTAAACAAGAATGGTTAGATGAGCTTGATAAATGTGCAAATCGTGATACAGCTCCTGCATTCTTTGAAGGGGTTCCAGGACATCAAGAGCAAATGTTTGGAAATCATAGTAAGAAAACAACGTATGATTTTGCTGGTTTAGTGTTAGATTATAATGAAGAAACGGGCATCGTAACGATTGAGCAACGTAATCATTTCAAACCAGGACATGAAGTGGAGTTCTTTGGACCAGAAATAGAAAACTTTACGCAAACGGTGGAGAAAATTTGGGATGAGGATGGAAACGAATTAGATGCAGCGAGACATCCGTTGCAAATCGTGAAATTCAAAGTGGATCAACGAGTGTATGTGAATAATATGATGCGCAAAAGCATACTTCAATAAGAAAGAGTGATAGTCGAATGGGGACGAATAAGCCTGTTGTAATTGGAATTGCTGGTGGTTCGGGATCAGGTAAAACGAGTGTAACGAAAGCGATTTTTGACCATTTTAAAGGTCATTCTATTTTAATCTTAGAGCAAGATTATTATTACAAAGATCAAAGCCATTTACCAATGGAAGAGCGTTTAAAAACAAATTATGATCATCCGCTTGCGTTTGATAATGATCTGTTAATTGAACATTTGCAGCAGTTGCTTGCATATGAGCAAATTGATAAGCCTGTATATGACTATACATTGCATACGCGTTCAGAAGAAATTATTCCAGTTGAGCCGAAAGATGTAATTATTTTAGAAGGAATTCTTATTTTAGAAGACCCACGTCTTTGCGAGTTAATGGACATTAAATTATTCGTTGATACGGATGCTGACCTTCGTATTCTGCGCCGCATGCAGCGTGATATTAAAGAGCGCGGTCGTACGATGGATTCAGTTATTGATCAGTACGTAAATGTTGTACGTCCAATGCACAATCAATTTATTGAGCCTTCTAAGAAATTTGCGGATATTATTATCCCTGAAGGTGGACAAAACCACGTTGCAATTGATATTATGGTGACAAAAATTGCAACAATTCTTGAACAAAAAGTAAATTTGTAATAGCATAGTAAAAGATATTCGATAGGAAGGGATTTTTTCCCTTCCTATCGAATACAATGAAACATGCAACCTCATCTATATATAGGTGAGGGCATATTTATATCAACTTTCCATACATATCTTCTTTATATAAAGAAGAATTGGAAATACGGGGTTGTATGTGACAACTCCGCTAGTGCAAGGGTACTAGAAACCTCCGCTAACAATGGAAGCGGAGGAGTTTTCATATGGAACTCCTCTTTTTTTCGGGGGATTGGTATATAAAAGGAGTGGAAAATATGTCAACAGAAAAAACATACCCTATGACGCAAGAGGGTAAGCAAAAACTAGAGAACGAACTTGAGCAATTAAAAACAGTAAGACGTAAAGAAGTAGTAGAACGTATTAAAATCGCACGTAGCTTCGGGGATCTTTCTGAGAACTCTGAGTACGATGCAGCGAAAGATGAGCAAGCGTTCGTAGAAGGACGTATTACACAATTAGAAAATATGATTCGTAACGCAGTTATTATTAAAGATACTGGCGAAGTATCAACTGTTGTTACATTAGGTAAAACAGTAACATTTAAAGAATTACCAAACGGAGATGAAGAAGCATACACAATCGTAGGTAGCGCGGAAGCTGATCCATTCGAAGGAAGAATTTCTAACGATTCTCCAATCGCAAAAAGCTTATTAGGTAAGCAAATTGGTGAGAAAGTAACAATCCAAACACCAGGCGGAGAAATGCAAGTAGAGATTGTCTCTGTAAAATAAAAAAAGATTCTCCTATCGGGAGAATCTTTTTTTTTATCCCGCTACTTGCCAGGCAGTAAGACCCTCATTTCAAAATTCAGCGGAAGTAAAGAAGTTAGGTGGGCGTCGGACTGCTCGTAAACGCCCGCTTGGTGAGGGCTAATTAAAGTTTCACTTTATCTGTAGAATAGAAAAAATTGTGTAAACCTTAGAGTGATTCGACAAAAAATGTCAAAAAAACATTTTAAACTTTGATATCATAATTGGAGAATATAGGTTTCAAAAGGGAAAAGGGGCTAATTATGAAACATAAAATCTTTACAGGATTGGTTTGTAGTATCTCTATATTAGGACTTGCTGCCTGCGGAACGAAAGAGGAAACTACATCATCAAAGGGAGAAAAAGTGAAGCAAGAAGAAAAACAGGATATTAAAGCAACTGAGAGTTCAAAAGCAACTGAGAGTTCAAAAGCCTTAGCAAATCCACAAGATAAAAAGGAATTCAATGATTTTGATGTAGCGTATCAATTAGCTATTGTGATGAAAATATTTCAAGATGTAACGATTAAGTACGATTATGCGATTGGGAATCCAGATTATTTATTGCGAGATTCGATGGATCAAAAAACAATAGATGATATGAAGAATATGTTACAAGAACAGGCGAAAAATAATGATAAAATTTTAAAAGATGAAGTGAATCAAGCATATACATATTTAAAACAATCGAAAGTAAGTAATAAAGATGACGTTCAAAAAATAATAGATGCACAAAATAATTATTTACATATTGTAGATAAGATGATTACTTGTATTGATTCTGTAACAGTTGAGAATGCAAAAGAAAAAAGAAATGAAATGGATAATTTCAGTAAGGACTATTTAAAAGTAGCGGCTAATGTAACAACTACTGTAATTGAAGTTGCTAAAAACACTGGAGTGAATGAAACTGAATTTAAATCGCTTCTTACGAAATTTTTAGAGAAGCCAAAAAAACAATAATAGCTTTATATAATATCTATTTTTGTTTTGGAGCTTGTATAAATAAAATAGTACCTCGTCTAAACTACAATAGACGAGGTGTTTTTTATGAAAATAAAACGGAGAATTACAATTGTTTTAATTTGTTTTATGAGCGTTATGTTTTTATTGCTTTGTCGTTTAATCCAAATTCAAATTATAGATACAGAATCATTTAATGATCGCAAAATAAATTTAATTGAAAAAAGTGTTACGCAACGCACACAATCTATTACAGTAGACGATGGACGTGGGCAGTTTATAGATCGTAATGGTAAAGAAATAGGTGAGGAAAAATATCCTGTTTTAATTATTTTTCCATTTTTACAAATAAAAAATGACATGTTAGAGAAAATCGCGCATATCATTGGTGTGTCGAGACAAGAGATTAGAAGACAAATGAAAAATAACAAAAATGCATTTACCCTACAAGGAGAAACTGCTCCATTTCGAGTGACACGAGAGCAGATGGAGAAGGTAAATGAATTACATGTATTAGGTATTGTAGCAGCTGAAGTGCGATTAAAACAAACTGGAGAGATAAGTCATTTAATTGGTGATGTAGGGGAGAACGAAAGGGAATTTCAAAAGCGATATGGAGAATTGAAAAAAATTTCAAAACAAACGCCGATAGGTATTTCAGGATTACAGCAATCATTTGATGAATTTCTATTGACTGATGGAGAGGCAAAAGTATTATATCAAGTAGATCGGCAAGGAGAACCAATTTTCGGAAAGCAAGCGAAATACACTTCACCAGGAAATCCATTTTATCCAGTTAGGATTCAAACTACTTTACATAAAGAGTTGCAGCAAAAAGCAGAAGAAGTGATTGAAGCAAACGAAATAAAGAAGGGAGGATTAGTATTACTTGATGTAAAGACAAATGAAATATTAGCGATGGTTAGTAAGCCGTCTTTACAAGTAAGGGATGAGAATTTATATAAAACTACACTTGAAAATCAAATGTTAACGCCACATTTTCCAGGCTCTGTTTTTAAAACAGTAGTTGCAGCTGCAGTCATTGATCAAAAAGTAAATTTGTTTAATCGGACATTTAACTGTAATAAAGATTTATATGGTGAAAACGACCCGCAAGTTAGGATGGGTACGCTTAACTTTAAAGAGAGCTTTGCTAGGAGCTGTAACAGGACATTTTCCGAGTTAGGTAACGAGCTATTACAAAAGGATAGGACGGTGTTAGAAACATACGTAGCAGCTCTAGGAGCAAATGAAAAGGTTGGATGGAAAGGTTCTGTATTTCATACACCTCATTTTGAGCAAATGCCAGAAGAGAAAGGCACTACTATTTGGGGGAATGAAGAAAATAAAAGTAATAAAAAAGCGGTAGAACAAACAGCGATTGGACAGAAAGATGTACGTATATCACCTCTAGCAATTGCAAATATGATGGCGACGATTGCGAGGAATGGAGAAAAGATGGAAGTGAAAGCTGTTGAAAAAATAGTATATAAAAATGGAGCGGATTTTTTTACATTTGAGAGCCATACGTTAAATGGAAAACAGCTTTCGTATGAAACAGTGAAAACATTACAAGAGTTATTAAGAGGCGTTGTAACAAGGGAGAAAGGAACAGGAACAGCATTCCGTTCGTTGCCACTAAGTGTTGCTGGAAAATCCGGGACAGCGCAAACAGGGAAAGGGACGAGGGTGAATCGCTGGTTTGCAGGTTATTTTCCGTATGAGAATCCAAGATATGCTTTAGTTGTTGTTGATCTAGAGACTGATAGCAAAGTGAATAAAGTTACACCTACTTTTAAAGATATGGTGGGAGCAATCTATCAATTGGAGAATGAAAAGTAATCTTGCAATTTATAGTGAAATGTCTTCATTTCATGAAAATATCATTGTAAATGTTCAACCTTTCTAGATTTAATGTTACAATAGCAATTAGGAAAAACTGCATGGAGGTTTGGAGAATGGCAGGAGGATCAAGATTCCAACAGAAACAACAAAAACGTCGTCAAAACGGTGTTTTAAATATTGCAATCGCTATTGTATTACTATTAGTAGCTATTGTAGCATATCAATTGTTCGTTCCTAGTACGAAAGAGCAAGCATCTTCTACTGATAAGAAAGTCTCTCAACAAACAACAAAGAATGAGAAAGCTGGAAAATCAGAAGATAAAGAATCTGCTAAGAAAAAAGAAAAAGAACAAGAGCAAGCAGAAGCTAAGAAAAAAGCTGAAGAAGAGAAGCTAAAGGCTGAAGAAGAACAGAAAAAAGCTGAAGAAGAAGCGAAAGCTAACGAGAAAGTATCAGCTGAAAAAACTGTATCTAAGGCAAAAGAGGCTTACACAAAACCTTCTTGGAAAGCTGTAGGAACAGAACAAGGTTCATCACCGGCGATGACGTTTAAACAAGGGTCATCAGATTGGAATGAGATGCAAAGTGCAATTGCTGCAGGTGTTGAGATACCGAAAGAGCAATTAGTATTCCATTTTGTTGGAAGAGACAAAACTGGAAAGAGCAAAGCTTATGGTGATGTTCAAGATAAGCAAAGTGGGAAAAGATATTACGTAAATATTGATTGGGTAGACAATGAGGGCTGGAAACCAGTACTTGTTCAAACTCTAAACTAAAAAAGAGAAGCTCCTTAGGAGCTTCTCTTTTTTGTTAACGTAATTTCTTTAATTTAAAATGAACAACCGCGCTATAATACGGTCTTTTGCTTTCAGGATCCATAACCATTTGATGAGAGATGTGATGAACTTCAAGCATAAGTGCTTTATTATTATCAATTTGTTCACTAATTTTTCGTTCTAAAGAAGCTAAGTCTCCCGCTTCAAAAAACTCTACTTTATCTTCTAACATTTCAAAGGTAAATGACATGAAGACGGCCCCTCTCCTATGTAATCAACTATAGTGTAACAAAGAAAAGAAGGAAATACCATGTACATTTCAATTGACATTTTTAGAAAGAGGGAATATCATACTGATAAAACCGATAAGAAAAAGGGGAATTTTTATGGGTACAGAATTTAATGGTTTATTTGATGAGTGGGCTCATACGTACGACTCATTTGTACAAGGCGAAGATATACAATATAAAGAAGTTTTCGCTCATTATGAGGACATTCTAGAGGATGTAGTTAACAAGTCATTTGGTAATGTATTAGAATTTGGTGTCGGTACAGGTAATTTAACAAATAAATTATTACTTGCTGGCCGCACAGTTTACGGTATAGAACCGTCGCGTGAAATGCGCATGATTGCAAAAGAGAAATTGCCAAAAGAATTTTCAATTACAGAGGGTGATTTTCTTTCGTTTGAAGTTCCAAATTCAATTGATACCATTGTAAGCACCTATGCATTTCATCATTTAACAGATGATGAAAAAAATGTAGCGATTGCGAAGTATAGTCAATTGCTAAACAAAGGTGGTAAAATAGTGTTTGCTGATACGATATTTGCAGATCAAGATGCATATGATAAAACTGTTGAAACAGCAAAAGAAAGAGGTTTCCACCAGTTAGCAAACGATTTGCAAACGGAATACTATACACGTATTCCAGTTATGCAGACTATTTTTGAAAACAATGGCTTCCATGTAACTTTCACGAGATTAAATCATTTCGTTTGGGTAATGGAGGCAACTAAGCAATAGAAAGAGGGATTAGATTGAGAATTGCTGTAATTGGAGCAATGGAAGAAGAAGTACGTATTTTACGTGACAAATTAGAACAAGCAGAAACAGAAACGGTTGCTGGTTGTGAATTTACGAAAGGGCTATTAGCAGGGCATGAAGTAATCTTGTTAAAGTCTGGTATTGGTAAAGTAAACGCAGCGATGTCAACGACAATTTTATTAGAAAAATATAAGCCTGAAAAAGTCATTAATACTGGTTCAGCTGGTGGATTCCATCATTCTCTAAACGTTGGTGATGTAGTTATTTCCACTGAAGTTCGTCACCATGACGTAGATGTAACAGCATTTAACTATGAATATGGTCAAGTACCAGGAATGCCGCCTGGATTTAAAGCTGATGAGGCGTTAGTTGCATTAGCTGAGAAATGTATGCAGGCTGAAGAAAATATTCAAGTTGTAAAAGGTATGATTGCAACAGGTGATTCATTTATGAGTGATCCGAACCGCGTTGCAGCCATCCGTGATAAATTTGAAAATCTTTATGCGGTAGAAATGGAAGCAGCAGCTGTTGCACAAGTATGCCACCAATATGAAATTCCGTTTGTTATCATTCGCGCACTTTCTGATATTGCTGGTAAAGAATCAAATGTTTCATTTGATCAGTTTTTAGATCAAGCAGCTCTTCATTCTACAAACTTTATCGTAAAAGTGTTAGAAGAGTTAAAGTAATGTAACAAAAAGGCAACTGTCTCATATAAAGAAAATACATACAGTTGCCTTTTCTTTATTGGCAAACAAGGGGGAGAACACGATGAATGTATATCGTGGAGTTCATGAGTTAATTGGTCATACACCAATTGTAGAAATTACTCGTTTTTCACTTCCAACAGGGGTCCGTTTATTTGCAAAGCTTGAATTTTATAATCCAGGCGGAAGCGTTAAGGATCGTTTAGGAAGAGAATTAATCGAAGATGCGCTAGAAAAAGGGCTTGTTACCCAGGGTGGAACAATTATTGAACCGACTGCTGGGAATACTGGTATTGGACTGGCACTTGCAGCATTAGAACATGATTTACGTGTTATTGTTTGTGTACCAGAGAAATTTAGTATTGAAAAACAAGAATTAATGAAAGCACTAGGTGCAACTGTCATGCATACACCGACTGAGCAAGGAATGACCGGTGCAATTGCTAAAGCAAAAGAGTTAGTAAATGAAATACCGAATTCATACTCTCCAAGTCAGTTCGCAAATGAGGCAAATCCTCGTGCATATTTTAAAACATTAGGACCTGAACTGTGGGACGCATTGAATGGAGAGATTAACATATTTGTTGCTGGAGCAGGAACTGGCGGTACGTTTATGGGGACTGCATCTTACTTGAAAGAAAAAAATATAGATATTAAAACAGTTATCGTAGAGCCAGAAGGATCTATTTTAAATGGTGGTAAGGCTGGTTCACATGAGACCGAAGGAATTGGACTGGAATTTATCCCCCCATTTTTGAAGACATCTTATTTTGATGAAATTCATACGATTTCTGATCGAAATGCATTTTTACGAGTGAAAGAATTAGCGCAAAAAGAAGGACTTCTCGTTGGAAGCTCTTCAGGAGCAGCATTTCATGCGAGCTTACTTGAGGCAGAGAAGGCAGCACCAGGTACAAATATTGTAACCATTTTTCCAGATAGCAGTGAGCGCTATTTAAGTAAAGACATATACAAAGGATGGGAATAAAAAATGAGAGCAAAGACAAAGTTAATTCATGGTATTCGCATAGGAGAACCTTCAACTGGATCTGTAAACGTACCGATTTATCAAACAAGTACGTACAAACAAGAAGCAGTTGGTAAGCATCAAGGATATGAATATTCACGTACAGGTAACCCAACACGTGCAGCTTTAGAAGAAATGATTGCTGTATTAGAAAATGGGCATGCTGGATTTGCATTTGGTTCAGGAATGGCTGCTATTACAGCGACAATTATGTTGTTCTCAAAAGGTGACCACGTTATTTTAACAGATGATGTGTATGGCGGAACATACCGCGTTATTACGAAAGTATTAAACCGTTTCGGTATTGAGCATACATTTGTAGATACAACAAACTTAGAGGAAGTTGAAGAAGCGATTCGTCCAAATACGAAAGCAATTTATGTAGAAACACCAACGAACCCACTACTAAAAATTACTGATATTAAGAAAATATCTACTCTTGCTAAAGAGAAAGACTTATTAACAATTATTGATAACACATTCATGACGCCATATTGGCAGTCGCCGATTTCTTTAGGAGCAGATATTGTGCTTCATAGTGCAACGAAATATTTAGGAGGTCATAGTGACGTAGTTGCAGGTCTAGTAGTTGTAAATAGCCCACAACTAGCAGAAGATCTTCACTTTGTACAAAACTCAACAGGAGGTATTCTTGGGCCACAAGACAGCTTCTTACTACTTCGTGGTTTAAAAACATTAGGAATTCGTATGGAAGAACATGAAACGAATTCACGCGCTATTGCTGAGTTCTTAAATAATCATCCAAAAGTAAATAAAGTATATTACCCAGGTCTTGAATCACATCAAAACCACGAGTTAGCAACAGAACAAGCAAATGGATTTGGGGCAATTATCTCATTTGATGTAGATAGTGAAGAGACATTAAATAAAGTACTTGAGAAATTGCAGTACTTTACACTTGCTGAAAGTTTAGGAGCAGTAGAAAGTTTAATTTCTATTCCATCTCAAATGACACATGCATCAATCCCAGCTGATCGCCGCAAAGAATTAGGAATTACAGATACATTAATTCGTATTTCTGTCGGTATTGAAGATGGTGAAGATTTAATTGAAGATTTAGCACAAGCGCTAGCATAATAAAAAAACGCACTGCTCTATATTAGCAGTGCGTTTTTTTATTACATTATTTTGTGAAACATTTCACAAAATAGACATACACAAACGAAATGATTTCATGTATATTGAATTCAGGAAATGTTACTCACGAACAAACTTGTGAAAAATTTCACAAACAATGAAATTCATGTAGGAAAGCATCTCTATTTTTTTATGTTAATTGGGACTTATTTTGACCTATAGGGACATATAAGGAACGTGATAGTAGAATAGGAGGAAATTTACATGGTAGTCAAAGAGAAAGTTGTAAATGAAATGCAGGAAGTAAAAAAGATGATTGATACGCTAGTAAATAATGGTCAACAAGCTTTACAAGCATTAGAAAGTTTTACACAAGAGGAAATTGACAACATTGTTCATGAAATGGCATTAGCAGGTGTTGATCAACATATGCCGCTAGCAAAATTAGCAGTTGAAGAAACTGGCCGTGGTGTATATGAAGACAAATGCATTAAAAATATTTTTGCCACTGAATATATTTGGCATAGTATAAAGCAAGATAAAACGGTAGGAATTATTCACGAAGATTCTCATGAAGAAATAATAGAAATCGCGGAACCTGTCGGTGTAGTAGCTGGGGTAACGCCAGTAACGAATCCAACGTCGACAACAATGTTTAAAGCGTTAATTGCGATAAAAACAAGAAATCCAATTATTTTCGCATTTCATCCTTCCGCACAAAAATGTTCTGTGGCAGCGGCGAAAACAGTATATGATGCAGCGATGAAAGCTGGTGCACCAAAACACTGTATTCAATGGATTGAAAGACCGTCTGTTGAAGCGACGAAACAATTAATGAACCATGATGGTGTAGCACTCGTTCTAGCAACTGGAGGCGCTGGTATGGTGAAATCAGCTTACTCTACTGGAAAACCAGCGTTAGGCGTTGGGCCTGGTAATGTACCGTGTTATATAGAAAAATCAGCACATGTAAAACGAGCTGTTAATGATTTAATTTTATCGAAAACATTTGATAACGGTATGATTTGTGCATCGGAACAAGCAATCATTGTCGATAAAGAAATCTATGATGATGTTAAAACAGAAATGATTGAAAACAATTGTTACTTTGTAACAGAAGAAGAAAGAGAAAAATTAGAAAAGCTTGTTATAAATGAAAATACATGTGCAGTAAATAGTGATATTGTAGGGAAATCAGCACAGTATATTGCCGATTTAGTTGGGATTACTGTTCCTGAACATACAAAAATGCTTGTAGCTGAAATTCAAGGTATCGGAGCAGCATATCCGTTATCTCGTGAGAAACTGAGTCCAGTATTAGCTTGTGTGAAGGCGAATTCATTAGAAGAAGGATTTACATATTGCGAAGAAATGTTGAACCTCGGTGGTTTAGGACATTCAGCAGTTATCCATTCTACAAATAAAGATGTGCAAAAGCAATTTGGGTTACGTATGAAAGCTTGCCGTCTCATTGTAAATGCACCTTCATCACAAGGTGGAATAGGGGATATATATAATGGATTTATTCCATCACTTACACTTGGTTGTGGTTCATACGGAAAGAATTCAGTTTCCCAAAATGTAACAGCCACTCATTTATTAAATATAAAAAGGCTGGCAAATAGAAAAAAGAATATGCAGTGGTTCAAATTGCCACCAAAAATTTATTTTGAAAAACATGCTACAGCTTATTTAGCAAATATGCCTAACATTTCACGTGCATTTATTGTAACGGACCCTGGAATGGTTGAACATGGCTATGTCGATACAGTCGCGCACTATTTAAACAAGCATGCAAATGATGTGAAAGTTGAAGTTTTCTTTGAGGTCGAACCAGATCCATCAGATGAAACTGTTTTTAAAGGTGCGGAAATGATGAGAAGCTTTAAGCCAGATGTAATTATCGCACTTGGTGGTGGTTCAGCTATGGATGCAGCAAAAGGAATGTGGTTATTCTATGAGCATCCAGAAACGACATTCTATGGCATTAAACAGAAGTTTTTAGATATAAGAAAACGTACATGTAAATATCCGGAATTAGGAAATAAGGCGCAGTTTGTTGCGATTCCAACGACATCAGGAACGGGATCAGAAGTGACACCATTTGCGGTTATTACAGATAAGAAAAATAATATAAAGTATCCGCTTGCAGATTATGAATTAACACCAGATGTAGCAATTGTTGATCCGCAATTTGTAATGACAGTACCACCACATGTAACAGCAGATACTGGTATGGATGTTTTAACACATGCAATTGAGGCGTATGTGTCTGTTATGGCAAATGACTATACAGATGGATTAGCATTAAAAGCTATTGATCTCGTATTCAAATATTTACCGAGAGCATATAAAGATGGAAATGATGAAGAAGCAAGAGAAAAAATGCATAACGCTTCTGCAATTGCAGGTATGGCATTTGCAAATGCTTTCCTCGGTATTAATCACAGCTTAGCACATAAAATTGGACCAGAATTCCATATTCCGCACGGACGCGCAAATGCCATTCTAATGCCGCATGTAGTCCGCTATAATGCTATTAAGCCAAGAAAACACGCATTGTTCTCAAAATATGAGCACTTTGTGGCAGATGAAAGATATGCACATATAGCGAGAATGCTCGGGCTTCCAGCAAGCTCGGCAGCAGAAGGGGTGGAATCACTCGTCAAAGCAATTATTGAGCTTGGAAAAAGCTTAAATATTAATATGAGTATTGCAGGACAAGGAGTAGATAAAGAGCAATTTGAAGAGGTTGTTGGAGTATTAGCAGAAAGAGCTTTTGAAGATCAATGTACAACTGCTAATCCAAAGTTGCCGCTTATTTCAGAACTGAAAGAAATTTATATGGAAGCATATAAAGGTGAATAATGATTAAAAAAGAGCCGCAGTAAAGCGGCTCTTTTTTTATTGGAAAACATCTCCCAGAATGGATGTATTTACTGGTCTTTCAGTTTCATAGAATATGATACAGTGAAATGGAGGAGTGAGAATATAATGAAAGAATTAAAAGGAAAAATAGAAGACTATACTCGGTTCGGACAAATTCTTCTCGCTGTAAGTACATTGTTAATGGTTGGCTTGTTGATTCCGAATGGAGCAAAAGAGACAATCCAATTTTTTGTTATGATGGGGAGCATCGTTATATTTTTAAGTTTATCGTTCTTTTTCTTTCAGCGTGTGAAAGTGATGCGTGACCAGCTAGAGGAAAATGAATGTGAATAATATTGTTAACTAGAGCGCGGCGAAAAGAAAAAATCTTTTTGTCACGCTTTTTGTTTTTTGTAGAAAAATGTATGCGTTTCGTGTTGACAATGATAATCCTTATCAATTAAAGTAGAATAGTAGTTAATGATTATCATTATCAATTAGAGGTGAAGGAATGAAAAAATCTATTACGCTATTTACAGCGATTTTATCTATTTTTTTCTTGTTAATAGGTTGCAGTGCCAAAGGGGACGAAAAAGCGTCTGCAACCAAAACAGAAAAAGGAAAAGAGAAAATCGAAATTACCGACCTATCAGGAAGAAAGGTAACATTCGATAAAGTGCCAGAAAGTTTTGCAACATTAAGTATGGGGGACATGGATATTATTCATGCTTTAGGTGGAAAAATAGTAGGTCGCCCGGATACGAAATTAACTCTTCCAGAGGAGTTAAAGAAAGCACAAGTAATTGGGAATGCACATCAACCGAATTTTGAGCAAATTGCTAGTTTAAAGCCCGATGTACTTGTTGCTAACAATGGATTCCAAAAGAATGTGCCAACGGTTGAAGGACAAGGAACGCAAGTTATCATTTCTTCTGCGAATTCTGTACAAGATATTCAAAAGAATATTGAATTATATGGAACGGTAATGAAGAAAGAAGATAAAGCAAAAGAAATTAATCAAAAAATGAATGATCAAATGAAGAAATATGAGAAAAAGAGCGATGTGAAAGCATTGCTAGTGTATGGCGCACCAGGTACTTATTTAGCGGCATTACCAACATCTTTATCAGGTGATATTTTAGAAAAAACAGGCGGAAAAAATATTGCTTCTGATTTTCCAGAAACGAAAGAATATCCGCAATATGCACAGCTAAGTGTAGAACGTATTATTGAGGCGAATCCAGATGTGATTTATTTAATTACACACGGAGATCCAAAAAGTGTGAAAAAAGCATTCGAAGGCGAAATGATGAAAAATGAAGCGTGGAAAAATTTAGAGGCAGTAAAACAAAACCGCGTAGTTATTTTGCCACCTGATTTATTTGGATCTAATCCTGGTACAAAAGTTACAGAAGCAATGGACTTTATGTATAAAAGTATACAAGATGTAAGGAAATGATACGTATGGAAAGTAGTGAAGTAGTAAGAGAAAAGGAACATCCTTTTGCGAAAAAAAGATGGATAATAGCAGTTGCTTTAGTTATATTAACAATCCTAGGTCTCTTGTACGGTCTTTTCGCAGGAAGTTTATCCTTTTCTATACGAGATATTTTAACAGGTATACAAGAGGAAGGTTCGACAGTTCATCGAATTGTATGGGATCTTCGCATACCGAGAGTGCTTATTGGGTTTATAGTAGGAACATGTTTAGCTGCATCTGGTACACTGCTACAAGGGGTTATGAGAAACCCTCTTGCAGATCCTGGTATTATCGGAGTTTCATCTGGAGCAGGCTTTGTAGCAATTGTCATCATGATTTTATTCCCACAGCATCTAGCTTTTTTACCACTAGGGGCGTTTTTAGGAGCTTTCATAACAGCGATGGTTATTTATGCTTTATCATGGCAAAAAGGGGCACCACCTTCAAGAATCGTCTTAGTAGGGGTGTCGATCAATGCATTAATTGGTGCAGCAACGTCAGCATTAATGTTATTACATAGTGACAAAGTACAATCGGTGTTACCGTGGTTAGCGGGCGGTATTGGTGGTGTAAGTTGGGCACATTTAAACATGATTATTTATTATGCAATATTCGCCATTATATTAGCTTTCTTTGGTATTAAGCATATTCGAGTGTTAATGCTTGGAGATGAAATGGCAAAGTTATTAGGACATAATGTGGAAAAAAGTCGGTTTTATTTAATCGTAGTAAGTACATTATTAGCTGGAATTGCAGTAAGTGTGTCTGGTCTTATTGGATTTGTCGGTCTTGTCGTACCACATATGCTACGTTTATTAGTTGGAAATGATTATAGATATTTGCTACCTTTATCATGCCTTGGCGGCGGGGTATTACTTGTTTTTGCGGATGCAATAGCTCGAAGTTGGTTTGACCCAATCGAATTGCCTGTTGGTATTTTACTGTCCTTCTTAGGTGGTCCGTTCTTCTTATATTTAATTCATAGAGGAGGAAAACAAAGTGATTTCCGTTAACAAAGTGTTTTACGCACACTCTGAAAGATTTCAAATGCAAAATATGAATGTACATATTAAGGTTGGAGAAATCGTTAGTTTAATTGGTCCGAATGGATCGGGAAAATCTACTTTGCTTCGTTTAATAGCAAGGCTACTGAAACAAAGCGAAGGGGACATCATTTTAGATGGGAAAAATATTCATATGATGAAGAGTGCTGATGTAGCGAAGCAATTAGCAATGTTACCACAAATGCATGATCATCAATTAGACTTAACAGTGAAAGAACTAATTGAGTTCGGAAGAGGTCCACATAAATCATGGAGTAGCCGCTTAAATAAAGAAGATGAAGAAATTGTTGATTGGGCATTGTCTGTTACAAATCTTGAAGGGTATGAATATCGTCTTTTACATTCTTTATCAGGAGGGGAACGGCAACGTGCTTGGATTGCGATGACGCTAGCGCAACGTACAAATGTCTTATTATTGGATGAACCAACAACCTTTTTAGATATCGTTCACCAGTTGGAAGTAATGGAACTTGTGAAACGATTAAATGAGGAGTTTGGAATGACAATTATAATGGTTTTACATGACATTAACCAAGCTGCTCAATATAGTGATCGTTTACTTGTATTAAAGCGAGGAAAGATTCAGTATGATGGTATACCAGAAGAAGTACTATGCCATGAAATGTTTCAACATGTATTTGGCATAGATGTAGATATTTTTCAGGGAAGTGACAAGCCTTTTTTTACACCGAAACGAATTTCTAAAAGGGGAGAAGAGCGATGCAAACAGAAGAGCGTATTACCACTGAATTAGTAAGAGAATTTGTTATGGCAGCTCACGGAGATTTAGAGAAAGTACAAGAGCTATTGGTTGAATCACCAAGCTTACTTCACGCTTCTTATAATTGGGGTGGATCAGATTGGGAAAGTGCGTTAGGCGCATCGGCACATGTAGGTCGTAAAGATATTGCTCTTTATTTACTAGAAAAGGGTGCTCGGATGGATATTTTTGCAGCAGCTATGCTTGGTGAATTAGAAGTTGTACAAGCTATTTTAGTAGCTCAACCAGAAGCATTGCGCGCATCTGGCCCTCATGGTATTTCTCTTCTTCAACATGCACGAATGGGTGGAGAGAAATCTAAGCGTGTATATGATTATTTAGCAATACTATCTTAATGAACGAAGGAAGTTCTTATGAGCGGTAAACTTTTCACTTGAAACAATTGGAAAGTTTACCGCCCGTTAGAACGGGATAAGTATCTAGTATATTTGAAAATCCTACACCCCCCTCAATTGTAGTTTTCTTTATGCTAGTTATGATATGGATGCAGTGGACAATATTTGTCTACTGCTTTTTTTAGTTATTTGGAATGAATATTGTGTATTTTATCGTTGGTTCATTTATCCCGCTATTTTCCAGGCAGTAAGACTCTTGCCTAAAAATTCAGTTAAAGCAAAGAAGTTAGACGGGAGATCCACTGCCCGTAAACGTCCGATTGGTAAAGGCTAATAATCAGTGGGGTGAACAAAATTCCCCACTGATTAAAGTTTCACTTTATAATAAATAGTAACATACCGTATACATACAAAACATGATCGTGAAATGAAGAATAAATTAGTGGAAAGGAGTGCCAGCATGTTTCATACAGAACGTTTACAAATTCGCAAATATACAATGGATGATTTACAGTTCTACGTTTCACTGTGGGGGAACGAGAAGGTAATGCGTTATATTGGAAATGGGACGTTAAAAACATATATGCAGTGTAAAAAAAGTCTGGAGGAATGGGTGATTCCTAGCTATAAAAACGGTCTCGGTTTATTTGTATTGATTGAAAAGGAAACGGGAACAAGAATTGGTCATGCAGGGCTGGTAAAGCAGAAGATAGATGGAAAAGAGGAAATTGAAATTGGTTATTGGTTACTTCCTCAGTATTGGGGAAAAGGGTATGCAAAAGAAGCGGCGGCAGCATTTCGTGACTATGGTTTCCAAGCATTACGAATGAATAAATTAATTTCTCTTATTAATCCGAATCATCCCGCCTCAATATTTGTTGCTAGAAAAACTGGGCTCAGCTATGAGAAAACAACGTCATTTCATGGAATCGATGTTCTAGTTTATTCTATTAAGCGTGTTGGATGAAAAAATTACTTTTTTAAAGGTAAATTGCATTTTTTGAAGAATGGTATATGAAAATAAAGGGAGGGGTTACATGTACATTTATCATAATGGACTTATTATTCGTGAGGGAACGAGTAGCGTACCAGCATATGCAATTAAAGCTTTGTTTGAAGATGCTGGTTGGAGTAATGATAATATCCCTTCTTGGCAAATTGAAAAATTTACGATAGCATTTGAAAATTCAACATGGGCTTTCACAATTTGGGATGAGGAAGAGATGATTGCGATGGTTAGAGTCATTTCTGATGGAATTATGATTGCGAACATAGTAAATTTAGTTGTGAAGTGTGAATATAGAGGGAAGGGATTAGGTAAGAAGCTTGTAGCTCTTTGCCTGCAAAAACTTCCCCACGGTGATTGGTTTGCGCATACATCAGCGAACAATTTTGATTTTTATAGAAGCTGTGGATTTGAAGTTAGAGAGCTATCGAGAAATGGAACATGTGCGTATTATGGATATCAAGTCGCAAAAAGAGATGGTCACCGATAAATGAATGGAAAGTAAAAAAGTATAGCGAGGTAATTTTGAGACTTTTGATAATAGAGAATGGATTGAGGCTCGTTTTATGATAAAATAAAAGAAAATTCTGTTTATTATTAGGGGGATAAAAATGAGTGTAAAAGCTGGGGATGTATTTAAATATGAAAGAAGATTTACTGAGGAAGAAGTTTTTGAATTTGCAAATATTACCGGTGATAAAGGTAGACACCATGTGGAATACGATGAAAATGGAAGATTAATGGTTCATGGTTTATTGACTGCTAGCATTGGGACGAAAGTGGGAGAAGAGTTACATTACATAGCAAGAGAATTAGTAAGTGAGTTTATTAGACCAGTTTTCACAGGAGATACGATCACTTGTGAACTAACTTTAACAAATGTTGAGCAAATGGAAGGCTATAAAAAAGTTTCAATCGAGTCAGTTTATCGCAATCAGCATGAAAAGACTGTACTAGTTGGGACAAGTTATGGAATTATAAGGGGATAAAAAAGAAGCCTGTTTAACAGGCTTCTTTTTTATTATTTAGTAAACACGTTTTCGATTTTCTGCATAACTAGAGATGAGTAATAATGCAGTTTCTTCTCCTATATTACGAACAATATGAGGAACGCATGCATTCCATGAGAAAGAATCACCTTCTTCTACAATTGCAATATCTTCACCGTGCTGAACTTCTAATTTTCCGCGTAATACAAGGTGACATTCTTCCCCTTCATGGGCATTTGGTGAATTTTCTTTCGGGAATCCAGTAGGGATTTCTACTAAAGATAGGCGAAGGCCCCCTTGCTCCGCAACATGTTCAATTCTTTGCTCATCTTTGCCGTATACACTGTATTTCCGTTCTTCTTTTTTGACAATTTTTAATCGATCTTTTTGCTCTAACAATAAATAGGGAAGGGGAACGTTTAAAAAATTGGAGATCGTTTCTAAAGTTGAGATAGATGGTGATGTTTTATTATTTTCAACCTGACTCATAAATCCTTTAGAAAGACCTGTTCCCTCACAAATTTGTGCGATTGTTATGCCCCTACGTTGACGAATTTCACGTATTGCAGAACCAATATTCATAAAATCAAGCTCCTTTTTGTAAACAACTATTTGTATCATAGCAAAAAAAATATATTTTTTCCCAGTGAAAATGAATTGACGAATAAAAAAAATTAGTGTATGTTTTGTAATGTAAATAAAAGTTTTGTATAAGAAAACTATAAAGGAGAGAAAGAAATGAATCAACATATTGGTAACTTAATTATTCGTATCGTGTTAGGGGTAACATTCTTCATGCACGGTTTAACAAAATTCCAATCAGGAATTGACAATATTGCAGGGTGGTTTACAAGCATTGGTTTACCAGGAGGACTTGCATACGGTGTAGCAACATTTGAATTAGTTGGAGGCCTATTATTAATTCTAGGTTTAGGTGTAAGATATATTGGATTATTATTTGCGCTTGTTATGGTTGGAGCAATCGTAAAAGTGAAATGGTCAGCTGGTTTATTGGGAGATGGAAAAAATCCTGGTTTCGAATTAGAACTTGCATTATTAGCAATGGGTGCATATTTATTTGTTGCAAAAGCTGATGGTTTTGTAGATAATTTCTTAAAAGAAAAAATGTCAAAGAAGAACTAATTTAAATGGGGGGGCTAACAAGATGAGTTTTCAACTTCATCCCGATACAACACTTGATGTTGTTCATTTATACGTATCTAATGTAAAGAAATCACTAGAGTTTTATACGGAAGTACTAAGTATGAAGGTGCTAAAAGAAGAAGAAGCAGTCGTTACATTTGGGAATGAAAATGATGAACCACTTCTTATCATTGAAGAAAAGAAAGAAGCTTTTCCGAAACAAAGAGGAAGAACAGGGTTATATCATTACGCAATTTTATTACCAAGTAGGCAGGATTTAGCGAATGTTCTTCGTCATCTTGTAGAGATGGTATATCCACTACATGGCGGAGCCGATCATTACTTTAGTGAAGCTCTTTATTTAGCTGATCCAGATGGAAACGGGATTGAAATTTATCATGATCGACAAAAAGAAGTTTGGCGTGATGAGAATGGAGAACTCCCATTTGTTAGTAACCCGTTAGCTGGTGAAGAATTATTACAGCAAGGAAGTACATGGAATGGATTTCCAGCTGGTACTGTGATGGGGCATATTCATTTCCATGTAGCTGATTTAGAGGAAGCGAAACGTTTCTATGTTGATGGTCTTGGTTTTGAAGTAACGATCCCAGCTCGTAATGGAGCGTTGTTCGTATCAGCAGGTGGTTATCATCACCATATCGGTTTAAATACGTGGCAAGGTGAAGGGGTACCACCGCAAATGCCAGGTTCTGTTGGTTTAAAATATTTCACAATTGTACTAGCGGATGAAAAACAAAAAGAGCAAGTATGTGAAAGCTTAAAAAATATTGGCAAGATTGCTACGTACAAAGATGGAATATTACAAGTCGAGGATCCATTTGGACATTGTATCCATTTCAAAATAAAAGGAGAAGCCTAAAAAGGCTTCTCTTTTTTATTTTCTTATAATTGCGTTTTCGTTTTGTAAAAATAGTTCATCAAATTGTTTTGCAAGCTCAAAATCTAGTTTCGTTAAACCTTTTGCATTCCAAGATGACAAAGTAATAATAACTGCTTTATACTGGATAAGGATAAATGGATGGTGATTATGTTCTTCTGATAGTTTGGCGGCTTCAGAGACAAATTCGACTCCTTTTAAGTAGTCGGAAAACATATATTTTCGTTCAATCCATTTCTCATCTTTTACCATCCATTTATCTACCTTCAATAATTCCTCGTGAACTTCTTCTTCAGTTAATCTTAGCATCATTTTTCACATCCTTTACTGGAAGTAACGCAAGACCATTGTTAATAAGGCGTGTTACAGCTTCGTCAGTTGTGAAAGTAGAAAGTTGATGTAGTAATGCTGCAGATGTTTCATGCCCTTTGTTATGCTCTAAAAGTAACTCTAATACTTCAAGGCGCAGCAACCATTCTTTCGCATAAAATTTATTTAATACTTCTTGAATTGCTACTAATTGATCGATATGCGCTTCGTGTAAAATCCCCTCACTTCGAATATCTCGAACTGTTTGATACATACGTTCAAGTTCATTCAGTACAAGTGGAGCAGGAATTTCTTGAACTTCTTCATCCATTGGGAAAAATGCTGCTGCATCTGCGGCACCTGGGAATACTGAAGTGATTTGTGAGCCAACAGCCATATCAAATGCGCCCCATGAAGCATCAAATAAAACGCGGGCGTTATAAGTAACTGTGCAATCGATAAAGGAAATAAGAGCAATTTTCTTATCGTTTTTTACAATATCTGTTACTGTTCCTTTTACATGAATACCACTTGCAAAAGTAAACTCAGCGATAGTTCCAATTGTAATTCCTAATGATTGTAGTTGTTCGTCTGTACAATTTTCTAATGCAATATTTTCAGTGAGTAATCCAATTGGTGTTCCAAATCCGTCACTGTGTACAGAAGTAGAATGATTCGCTAACTGTTTATTATGAAGTGCTAATGCCGTTGGCGAATTTGTTCGCATGTAAATTAATTCACCTGCATCGTTTTCAATTGTCTCGCTAAATGTACCTGTAATTTGTAATCCGCTATTTAGCTCAGCTGTTGCATAGTTCTCAGAGCGAATTGCTTTTTCTAAACCTTCTTTTCCACCTGTTTTAAAGGCCATTGTTTTAGAAAATGTTTCAAGCGCATCTGTTAATTCTTCAAAGGACTTGCAAACGAATAGTTGTGGTTGCATTTTTGTTACGTCATAAGTTGTCCCTGTACATGCTTCGATAGAAAATGGAACTTTTTCTACAGCGTCTGTTAAGCAATGTTTGCTTTCGCCAACAGAAGAAAGGAGACCAGCACCATATATTTTTGGATCATCTATATTTCCAATCAATCCATATTCTACTGTCCACCAGAAAAGACGTGAAATTTGTTCAGCTTCTGATAAACCAGAAACTAAGTTTTGTTTTTCAATTACAGCATTTTCAGCAGCCTTAACTTCATCAGGAGTAGAAGTAGGGCTTTCTTTTACTATCGTTAATGTACGAACAGCTTCAAATGCATCATGTTCTTCTTTTGTAGAGAAAGCTTTTGCACCAATTTGCCCAAAACGTTTCACATATTTTGCATATGTAGGATCAAGTAAAATCGGTGCGTGTCCTGCGGCTTCGTGTACGATATCTGGCGCTGGTGTGTACTCGATATTTTCTACTTTCCGAATATCTGTTGCGATCGGTAGTAATCCGTGTCCTTGGAAATCGAAGAATGCTACGCCGGGAATAAGTCCGTCAATCGTTACAGCACCCCAGCCACTTGGTGCCAAACACTCATTCATTTCTTCTACTTTTGGAATTGAATCTATATTAATACCAGATGATTGTAGTCCGTTCACATAGGCTGGATGAGCAACGTCTTTTAAGAAGCTATGATTTTGTCTCATAATATAACGCCACACAGCGTGATTCACCGGTGTGTATTGATCATAATGTTGTGTGGATACGAATGGTTTTAAATGTGATGGAATTTCTGTTTTCTTTGTCATTTAGACATCCTCCTTTTTTTCAATAAAATTGAATATCGATTTCGTATAGCTTGTATCACCTCCTTTCATTTTTGTAAGCGCTTATAAAATTTTATCATAAGATTCGGAATTATTTAACATCTGTTTCTGTGAGAAATAGAAAAAGCCCCTATCGGAAAGTCCGATAGGGGCGAAAGAATCGCGGTACCACCCTATTTGTAAGTGAAAATATACTTACATCTCAATTAATGATAACGGAAAAATTCCGTCTTTTCCTTCATGCATAAAAGCACTACGAAAAAGAAGCTCCAGAATTGTAATTCATACTTATATATGTGCTAATTTCCACCGACCATTAGCTCTCTGTAACAGGGATATAAGATACTACTGCGATTCTTTCAACGCGTATATATGAAATTGTGTAAGAGGATGGACGCAAAAAAGTCCCTATCGGAAAATCCGATAGGGACGATAAAAATCGCGGTACCACCCTATTTGTAAACAACTAATTGTTTACCACTCACTTTACGATAACGGAAAGATCCGTCTTTCTCTTCATGCATAAAAAGCATTACGGGAAAGAAGCTCCAGAATTGTAATTCACGCTTGTATATGTACTGATTCGCACCAACCATCAGTTCTCTGAGACAGTGATATAAGTCGCTACTAGTATTCCTTCAAAGCCGATATATAATTCGTTCAACTAAACTATGTTTTGTATTATAAAACTATATTAAAAAAATTGTCAACAAAATTTTTTTATCCCGTGTTAATGAGCAGTAAAATTCCTACCTCAAAATTCGGTTGGAGTAAAGAAGTGAGAGGGGAGATTAACTGCCCGTAACTCCCGATTGGTGAAGGCTAATAATCAGTGGGGATGAACGAAATCTCCACTGATTAGAGTTTCACTTTATTTCACTTCTAAATTAACAGTTAAATTAGAGGTATTGCCAGCTGCATCAGTTGCTACAATGTGAATAGTATTTTTTCCTTCTTGTAATTGAGTACGATCGAAATAAATGTCATAGCTTTTCTCCCAAGGGTTCAGGAATGCCTGGTCCCATACACCATTTCCGTTAATTTCATATTGCATTCTCACTGGAATACCAGGTGCTATCCAACCAGATTCTGACATCCAATCTAGTAGAATATCATCAACTTTTCCTTTAATTACGAGATTTTCTTGGTCAACTTCGTATGTTAACTTAGGTGCAGTTCGATCAAGAAATACAGCAGCTGTTTGTTTTGTTTCTCCGCCAGAATTAGAAGCAACTGCTTCGATTTGATATAGCCCGTCAGCTAAAGGAGTGCCATCGGCTTTTGTACCATTCCATTTGAAAGGTTTGTATCCAGGAGTTGCATTTTTAGCTTGATGGATAATCCCTTGATACGTTACACGTTCTTTCGTAACTAAATTTGCATGCAATGTGACATCATCCACAGGCGCAACTAAATAGTAGTTGATGAGATTATCATCTAGTACGTGGTCGCCATTTGGGCTAAAAGTAGAATTAATAATTTCAAGTCCATCGATACGTTTATAATCTTTAGGATCGATACTAAATGTGAATGGAATTCGAATTTTTTCTTTTGCCCCTTGTTCTTTTACATATACATTTCCAGTATACACACCTTGTGGTAGTGAGCTATCTACATTGATAGTAAATGGTTTTTCGGTACTACTATTTGGTTGTATGCTAATCGATGAAGGGACAGAAGCTCTTACTTTTGTGTTTGTGTTTGCATCTAGTAATTCCACACGAGTTGAAAAACTTTTCTTTTTACTAGAAAGGTTTTGTAATGTAACATTTTGGGTCAGTTTTACTTTTCCGCTATTTGGCTTAATAAGACCAAAGCTGACATTGTTAGGTTTTACTAATACATTTGTTTGAGCTGCTTTCGGAATGTTAATTAAACCTGATCCTTGTGCCATAACAGGGTATGTATTTTCATTGACATCATGTAATGTTTTTGCATTGTTAGCAAGAGCCGCTTTCAATTGTTCTGTCGTCCAATCAGGATGCATTTGACGCAAGAGGGCAACCGCTCCAGCTACTTGCGGAGCAGCCATACTTGTTCCGTTATGCGATTCATAGCCGCCTCGCGGTACTGTACTAGTAATTTGTACTCCAGGTGCAACAACATCAGGCTTTATTAGCCAACTTCCTTGTGATGGTCCTCTTGAACTAAAGTTACCGATAAGTTCTGTTTGCTTTGGTTGTCCAATTTTTATATTTTTCTTTCGTTTTGTAATTAAAGTTTTTAATTCTTCCCCATTTGTATTTGATAATTGCATTACTGGGACAGCTAGATGTTCACGTGAAAAATATTCCGGCATCATATTAATTTCTTTTTCGCTAGAGATTAATAACACACCAAGTGCCCCAGCTTGCTTCGCTTGTTCTGCTTTTACTAATGTACTAGAAGTACCTTGTAAAATAAGTGCGAATTTCCCTTTCACATCTTGTTTTGCATAATCACTTGGATTGCCATAACCAACGTATACAAGAGGGGAATCATTTCCTATTGGAAAATCGGATTTTGATAACGGTAACCCTTGATATGTTTTGCTGGACCAGCTACTTGGAATGTTGGAAACGGGATAGAAACCGTAGATGCTCCAACAGAAATGACACTACTTGCGTTACCGGGAGCATCAACAGACCAAGGTTTTGGTCCGTCATTTCCATTTGAAACGACAGTAGTAACACCAAGTTTCGCTGCTCGTTCTAACGTTAATGTTACAGGCTGATCAGGTACATTTAAATCCTGCCCAAGGGAGAGGTTTAACACATCCGCACCATCTTGAATCGCTCGCTCAATCCCTTGGATAATATCATCTGTTGTACCAGTTCCACCGTCATTCATTACACGATAGGCTAGAATAGAAGCGTTTGGAGCAACGCCTTTAATTTTTCCGTTACCAGCAATAATTCCAGCTACATGAGTACCATGTACGTTACCATCCATTGGATCGCTATCTTCATCAACCGTGTCATATCCACCGATATAATTTGCCTTTAAGTCAGGGTGTGTATAGTCTACGCCAGAATCGATAATGGCTACTTTCATGCCTTTTCCATCAAGCGGTTTGCCAGATGGATCTTTTAAATTCCACGCTTCAGGTGCACCAATTGTCGGTCCACCGATATTTGGTGCTTCTTCGTTAGTAGTACTTTTTGATGTTTCATGCAATTTATATGTTAAGTTCGGATAGACTGCTTTTACTTCAGGTAAAGAGGCAAGAGAGGTAATTTGATCTCCAGGAATTGAAATAGAGAATCCGGAAAATAACGTATTATACACTTCTTTAATTTTTGCACCAGGTGCTTTTTCTTTTATTTTCTTAGTCGTATCTTCTTGTGCTTTTTTGAGCTCAGCATGATAAGACTGTGCATTACTATTTTGTAAATCTGGAGCATGCTGAATATTACTTTGAGCAGCGAGAGGTGCATGTTGTAATTCTACAATTACTGATATTTCTTTTGTTGTTTTCGTTTCAACATTTTGAGCGATTTTATGTTCTCCCCACTGTTCAATCGTTGTTTTTAATTGTGGACTAAATTGCTTCTCCTTTTGTAGTGATTCAGCATGAGCACTTAAAGCTCCAAAACTAGAAAAGACAAGCGCCATGCTTAATAGTGTAGATGTAGTTTTTTTCATTGATACTCCCCCTAATAAAAAGTGCTAATATTCAGAAAAAATCTTGCATTTTAGTTAGAAATTATACATATAAATGTTGGCTAAACTATACTTTCGACATAATTCATACCAATCCTCTATGGATTGGAAATTTCTTGGGAAATTTTTTCTGATTATGTCGAATCGATATTTTTCACATATTGTAGGGATAAAGTGAGGAATGCTATGAGGGAAATGGAGTGATGGTATGAAAAGGCTAATAGTAAGTAGTAGTGTAGTGTTGTTTATGTTTTTATGTTCTATCACTATTACTAGTGCAGAAAATAATAGTGTGAAAGTTGCTTTTATTCGTCATCATAATCTTTGGATTAAAGTTGATGGGAAAGAAATACAGATTACAAAAGGAGAGTACATAACAGGGCCGAAGTGGTCATATGATGGGGAGTGGCTAGCGTATGTAAAAGGGAAGAAACAAAGTATTCTTGAGTTATATCGGCTGAAAGATGGGAAGAAAGTTACGCCGTTTCACTCAGAAGCATCGAATTATCAATGGTCACCAACAGAAAATATAATTGCATTTATATTTACAGGTACATTACATACATTTGATGTAGAAAAAAAGAATACAGATTTTGAAAATGTATCGGCAGGTGTAGGAGATTATGCATGGTATCCTGATGGAAAGAAGTTTTTTGTATCCTCTGAAGCACACTTACTTCCAACAGGATGGACAGGGGCTCAGCTATATGAAGTGCAAAAAGATGCACATATGAATCCTCACAAAATGAAGCATTTGTATGCATTACCAAATGAACATGATGATTTCCTAGCATTAGTTGCAAGTGGCTTTCAGTGGTCGCCAGATCAAAAGTGGATTTCATTTTTAGCAGTACCGACAGCTTCATGGTCAGCTGATAGCAATACGCTTTGCTTAGTTCGAGCAGATGGTAGTCGGTTTGAAATAGTAGATCAAATGCTATTAAATACAGAATGGTTCAAATGGGCGCCATCAAAAAACATATTGGCTTATATTGAAGGAAGCGGGAGAGTTGCATTAGAGAATAAACATTTAAAAATAAAAGAACTGCCAGTACTCCAGCAGCAAACATTTACGCCGAAAGGATATGTGGATTGGGATTTTACATGGAAGAACGATAATGTAATTATCGTTTCACGAGCAAAAGAGGGAGGGTTTGAAACTCTGCCAGAAAAAAGGCCATTCCCATCTTTATATGAGATAAATAGCACAAGCGATAAACAATATCAAATTACAAAGTCATCTAATAAGCAAGGCGATTATCATCCAATTTTCATGAAGAAGAGCAATCAATTAATATGGATACGTTCAGATCGTAAGAAAGCTAATATATGGATAGCTCATAGTGATGGAAAACATGAAAAAAAGTGGATTGAAAATGTAGATATACCAGAGTGGTATTATGAGAAATGGAATTGGGAAAATGTTATCTCGGTGAAAGAAGAATAAAAAACTGCCTAAAAGATTGTTTTAGGCAGTTTTTTACTGTTATTTATGTGTTTTATTTGGCTTCTTTTTCGCTGGGTTTCCGTTCCCTTGACGTTTTCTATTTTGTTCATCTTTTGCTTGTTTTTCATGCAGTGTATCTAAAAAGTCATTCGAGTTACTCATTTTTCTATCGCTCCTTTCATCTTGTCCTAATTACTATAACCATTTAGGAGGATAATCATGAGATAAAAAGTTAAGCGCTTAATTTTCTTCGATAGTATATGTAAAAGATGCCATACGTAATAAATAGCATAAATAAAATTTGTAACTCTATATTTTCTTTTAAAATAGTTGCGATAGAAGACGGTAAGTAAGGTGATGTATTGTTTGTTTCTACACCTAACCATTTGTTTAAGAGGTTAATGGTACAAAACATAAAAACACCGGACCAGCTTGCAATAATTGCTTTCTGTTTAATTTTTGTTTCACGTTCATCATCTGTAATCCAAGGATTGGCAGTTTTATCACTGCTAAAAAATCCGTTTATATATCCCCATATAATCATGCCAATTAAGATGGTTACCCATTTCATATGTATGTTTCTCCTCTCTCTTGTAAAAAGTATTTTACATATACAATTGTAATGTTTTCCAATTTGTTGTGTCAAATATTTTTTACATATCAGTTTTGTATGTAGCAGGAATAAAGGATCAAATAGGGAAGAAATATGTAAGAGGATTCCATATTGAGAGGAGGATGGGTATGAAACTCGTCTTTGTTCGGCACGGTGAAGGAGAACATACAAGGGATTTGCCATCAAGTTTAAAAATGCTTCATCCGCCATTGACGGATGAAGGAAGGAATCAGGCTAAATTACTTCAATGCAATGTGCCATTACAAGAGGCGGATATATTAATTGCTAGTCCTACACTTAGAACTTTGCAAACGGCGACAATATGGAGTGCGAAAGTTGCTTGTCAAAAAATCGTTCATCCATATGTATCTCCGCGTATTTTTCCTTATCGAGAAGGAGCAAAAACATTACCATGTGACCACATAGTAGATCAGGGGGTAATAACAAATTTACTTCCGCATTTTTCGATAGAGAAAAGCTCAAATAATCAGTTATGGAAGGAAGGTATAAACACTATTTCAGAGAATAGTTTTCAGCAAATCGTAGATAAATTTCTTCTTTGGTGTTATGAACTGGGTGCGGAAAGAATTTGCATTGTATCTCACGATGGAACAATTACAGCATATAGGCAATATTTACAGAAAGTCGTTTTAACTAGATCAGCTTTTTTGAAAGAAACGGGCATATATGAAATGGATTTATCCCATAAAATTCTGATTGATAAGGGCTGATTATAGGATGGGGGTTGTATGTTGAATATTGCATTAGTAGTTGGTTTTAATTCGGATTTAGAGGCGCAATCAATCCGAGCATCTCTTGAATATTTTGGTGCAAGGGTTGTGACATATTGGATTGGTAGACCGAAAGATTTTGTAGAAGTTCTTTCTGGAAAGAACTTATTTAACGATATTAATTATATTATTTTTTGCTTTCATGGTGAAGAAGGGAAGTTTGTCATGGAAGAGTTAGGCGAAGAAGTATATGAACAAGATGAACCGAGAGGGTATTTTGGTACAGAAGAAATTTATAAATATGCAAAATTGCATAATACACATATTGTAAATAGCGGGTGCACGTTAGGGGAGCAAAATCTAGCAAAATCTTTTTTACATAGTGGTGCGAAATCATATATTGGATCGATTGATTATGTAGATGGAAATGCAGCACTTATGTTTACTATACGCTTATTTTATGGGGTTATTAACCATGGGAAAACGTTAGAAGAAGCCTTTCAAGAAGCGAGTTTAATTGATGAGGAGACACATACATTTCGATTCTATAATTAGTGTGAAACACGTTTATTCTATATTCGAATAAACGTGTTTCACATTTAACTCACATTTTTTTTACATTTTTTTCAATGAAAATGGTTATCACTTGTGGTATGATATGTTCAAGTTTTTACAGGTAATAAAAGTTACTATATAAACGTTAGCTTTTAATGTTTCATACGCATGTCACAGATTATTCATAATTAACATTTGAAAAATAAGTAACTAATGTTATTATATTATCTGTAACTAACTTAATTACAACTTTAGGAGGAAGATATGGTTATTCAATTTTTAAGAGAAAACAAAGCAGTTTCTTTTGCATTAGCAGTAATTCGAGTATATCTTGGTTACACATGGTTAATGGCTGGAATCGGTAAACTACAAGGAAAAGGATTCGATGCAACAGGTTATTTGCAAGGGGCAATTGAAAAATCTAAAGGTGCACAACCGGCTGTTCAATCTTGGTGGGCATCATTCTTACAAGAATTTGCAATTCCAAATGTAGATTTGTTTAATACACTTGTAACATGGGGAGAAATTTTAGTCGGAATTGGTTTAATTGTAGGCTGTTTAACAAAAACAGCGGTCTTTTTTGGTCTTGTAATGAACTTTTCCTATATGTTTAGTGGGTCAATTGGTGTGAACCCTGAGATGGTTATCTTATCTATGTTTGTTCTTGTTTCCGGTATGAACGCTGGGAAATTTGGAATGGATGGCTTCGTTATCCCGAAAGTATTAGGATCAAAAACTCCAAAACGCCAAAAGCAAGCTGCTTAATATATGAAAACGGGTATCTCATTTTGAGATACCCGTTTATGTTATTTTTCAACTTTAATCGGATTGTTCTTAAAGAAATCTTTTACATACCCGACAAATTCTTGTGGTTCTTGGCGAAATGGTGCATGATAACCTTTTTCAATAATATGTAAAGTGCTATTTTTTAAGAATTGATGATACGTTTCTCCTTCTTTCCAGGAAACGCTACTATCATTTCTGCCCCATATAATTAAAGTTGGCTGTTTTATTTCATTTGCATTAATTTTAAGACGTCTAGGCCATAATTTCATTTTATTATAATGCTCTTCATCATTACGTTTGAATTTCACTTTGCTTTCATCATAATCTGTAATAGAAGAAACGGCATTTAAATCAGTCGACAATTGTGGTTTTGGTGAGCCTTGTTTATTAATGAATGTATGAGGGCCACCTGTAGCATCAGTTAAAATAAGGTGAGTAACTGCTTCAGGATATAAATATGTTAAATTTAGAGAAATTTCTCCCCCCATGGAATGCCCCAGTATTGCGAATGAATCATACCCTAGTTTTTTCATTAATTTATAATACAAATTTGCATGAGTTGGAAAAGAATAATAAAAATCCATTGGCTTAGATGAGCGCCCGAATCCTAAAGCATCTACAGAAATAATTGTATGATCTTTTGCTAAATCGGAGTAAATCTTTTGAAAACCATCTGATGACCCTCCAAAGCCATGAATCATAAGTAAAGGTGGTTTTTCATTACCAATCTTTTTAAAGTAAATGGTTTGACCATCTATTTCTACCATTTTTTCCTCGGTAGCTAGTTTCGCTGTAATTGTATTTTTAACTTGTTTTACTTGTTCTACTGGCTTTTCTGCTGCACTACATCCTACTAATAGTGTAAGAGTAAGACAACCTACCATAAAATAGCTAAATCGCTTCAATTAGGTGTCTCCTTTCTAACATAACGCTGTATCTATCATAGCAAATAGCATATTACGATTTCCAGGAAGTTGGCTACCATTTTTTATCATAAGAGGTGAAAGGAGCGTTTCTTGGAAATTTTCTGTTTGAAGAAATTGACGAAATGTAAATTGTGAGTGTGGAACATCAATTCGTACTATACCATTCCAACATTCACATATCTTTTTTAATAATTGGATAGCATCTTCTTCTTGCTTGGCGATAAGTGGATTGATACATAATATATTGCCCTTTTGTATGCATAATGAAAAAGCTTCTATACAGTTATTTCTTTCAATTTTAAAAGAGTATACGGCCCTTGGTAATAGCAAAGAGTAAAGTAGAGAACGATTCATACCAGTTGCAATTTGATCCAGAGAAGTAAGAGATATAAGGTCTTCTTCTTGTACTTGTTGTAAGTGAGAAGGATACGTCTTAATAGTCTGCTTTTCAAAACGATGAATCGTTGTTGCTGTTTGAAATCCACATGATGTGTATAGAGGTTCGCCAGCTTTTGTCGCAATAAGTGCAATGGGTTGTTTTGGATGAATTTGTTCCAAGCAATGATTTAGCAACATGCGCCCTAATCCGCGTCCTTGAAAATTAGGGTGAACGATTAACATACCAATGGAAGCGAAGTTACTTGGAAAGGGAAATACTCCTCCAGTCGCAATGAGTTTGTTTTCATGAATGTAACCTACAAGTGTGCCGATAGAAAGATACATTTCGAATTGTTTTTTCATAAAAATTTCATCGTGTAACCATCCAACAGATTTGCAAAGATTAAGTAATTCAAAAATAAAAGACTCATTTAGCTTTACTATTTTCATAAAGGCTCACCGCATTTCTATTTATTTTCATAAAAATAGAGTCAAAATGTAAAAAAAGAGATTTACGTTAAATGAAATCCAACTTGTTTATATTTAAATTGTAAAGGGCGGGATGATTGATACAAAAAGACAAAGTTATACAAATTATAACTGATATTTACATAAGTTAACAAAAAATTTACATACAGCTAATTTTCTCTTAATAGTCTTCCATTAAATTTGATAGTGGGAAATGAATAACCTAATTAGGGGGACAAGACAGTGAAAAAGTTTGTGAAAAAAGCATGGCCATTTGCAGTTGTGGCATCATTAGCAGTTACTTCGGTAGCAACATGGAATTTTACTCGTTCTAGTGAGGTTAATGCAGATGAGAACGGAAGCAATGCAAAGATTAAAAATGTTATCGTATTAATTGGGGATGGTATGGGCCCTTCATATATGACGGCTCACCGTTATATGAAAGATAATCCAAAAACCTTTGAAATGGAATCTACAGAATTTGATAAGCATCTTGTAGGAACACAAAAAACATACCCAGAAGATGAACATGAAAATATTACAGACTCTGCATCGGCAGCAACAGCTATGTCAGCAGGGATTAAAACATATAATGCTGCAATTGCAGTTGATAATGATAAAGCGGAAGTGAAAACAGTTCTTGAGCAAGCGAAAGAAAAAGGGAAATCAACGGGACTCGTTGCAACTTCTGAAATTACACATGCAACACCAGCTGCTTTCGGTGCGCATGACATTAGCCGTAAAAATATGGACGCAATTGCAAATGATTATTTTGATGAGAAAATTAAAGGGAAGCATAAAGTAGATGTTATGCTTGGCGGCGGCGTAAAGAACTTTGTTAGAAAAGATCGTAATCTTACAGAAGAGTTCAAGAAATCTGGTTATAGCTATGTAACGGATCGAGATCAATTGTTAAATGATAAAAATGATCAAATTCTTGGTTTATTTGCACCAGGTGGATTAGATAAAATGATTGACCGTAATGAGAAAACACCTTCATTAGAAGAAATGACTAATGCAGCAATTGAGCGTTTGAACAAAAATAAAAATGGTTTCTTCTTAATGGTGGAAGGAAGTCAAATCGACTGGGCTGGACATGATAATGATATTGTTGGTGCAATGAGTGAAATGGAAGACTTCGAAAAAGCTTTCAAAGCAGCAATTGAGTTTGCGAAAAAAGATAAAAATACGTTAGTTGTTGCAACGGCAGATCACGCTACTGGTGGATTATCTTTAGGTGCCAATGGCGAGTATAACTTTAAAGTAGATCCAATTAAAGCTGCAAAGCGTACACCAGACTTTATGGCAAATGAGATTGCAAAAGGTGCAAATGTAGAAGAAACATTGAAAAAGTATATTGATTTACAATTAACTCCAGAAGAAATTCAAGCTGTAAATGATATAGCTCCTTCAAAAGATGTAACAAAGATTGATAATGCAATTGAAGATATTTTCAATAAGCGCTCGGTTACAGGCTGGACAACGGGTGGACATACAGGGGAAGATGTGAACGTATATGCATTTGGTCCAGGTAAATACTTGTTCTCTGGCGTTCAAGAGAATACAAATATAGCGAAACGTGTCTTTGATATTGTTGGCGGCGGCGATCCGAATAAAGGAAGACGCTAATTAAGAGCGAAAGTGAGGCGAAATGCCTCACTTTTCTTTTTAGGAGTTGGGAATATGAAAAAGTTATTTAGGAAATTAAGATTCCTTTTAGTATTTGTAGTATTACTAGTTGGATGTCAACAAGAAGAGAATAATGTAGAACAAAAATCTACTACTAAAAAAACTGAGGAAAAGGTACAAATAACAAAAGAAGAAGAGAGATCTATTCAAGATGTTATTCATACATTTGTGCGAACGACGAATGAAAAAAATCTTGCAGAACATATGGAGTTATTTTCAAAGAAGATGCCTAGTGCTGAAGACTTAAAAACACAAAAAGAAGCCGCATTTCAAAAGGGAAATAAGAAAATTGAATTGGAACATATAGATATGAAAGTTAGTAAAGTAGGGTATGTTATTGTTGAAACGAAAGAAAAGGAAGTAGACGACAGTATCACTCTTCAAAAGAAAGTACAGTATGCCCTTGGAAAAGAAGAGGATAAATGGAAGATTGAAGAGGTTCGAACAATAGAGAAAAAATAACGTGAAACTTTAATAAGTGTAGGAGTCGTACTTCCCAAAATGGTAGAAAAAAGGTTCTCATTGGCGAGAACCTTTTTTTATAGTGGTAGCATAATTTGATTTGAGCATGCCTCAATATCATCAATATCTTGACGGATTGTGGCCATTTTATTATCAAGATCTTCAGCTTTCATTGCTGCATCATGTAGTTCATCTTTTAAATACTCCGGTATTTTCCCTTCATATTTATAATAAAGTTTGTGTTCTAAACTTGCCCAAAAGTCCATTGCTAGTGTACGTAACTGAATTTCTGCAAATACATCTTTTGTACCAGAATTTAGTGATAAAGGGTATTTAATAATCATGTGTAAACTTTTATATCCGTTTCGTTTTGGATTAGCGATATAATCTTTTACTTCTATGACTTCCATATCTTCGCGTTTTTGAATGACTTCTTTCAAATGATAGATATCTTCTACGAAGCAACATGTAATACGAATACCAATAATATCTTGTAAATGTGTTTGGGCGTTTTCAACTGTTGGTAATAAGCTTTTGCGCTCTAGTTTTTTAATAATACTTTCAGGTTGTTTTAGTCTTGTTTTTATATGTTCAAACGGGTTGTAATCCTCTAGAAATTGAGCTTCCCGGTTCATAATTTCAAATTTAGTTTTTAACTCTTCTAAAGCAAATGTATATGGTAATACAAAAGCTTTCCAGTAGTTAACTGTTGATTGATTATATTCCATTTATATACACACCTTTTCCTATTTGCAAGTGAGGTCGTTATTATACTAAATACCAAATCATATAAGCGCAAGCAGCAAATGATGAGATCATAAAGCGATATTTAGTTTTCATACTTTCAACTCCTTTCGAGTAAGATTTTATATAAATAAACGTGATTGTTAATAAGTTCACTATGTACAGTTTCTATAGTAATAGATTCGTGTGAATTTCGTATGAACTAATTGTTTCAGCTTTTTGTCTTTTTTGCTGTTAATCATAATTATTATTCGGATTTAAAGTGTTTTTATTTGATTTATCTATTTGTATAAATTAATGTATATTTGAATTTATAGTTATTGAGGAGGATATATGGTGAACTTTGAAGAATTAGCAATTGCTAGACGTTCTGCAATGAAATTTATACAAGGTATAGAAATCCCTAATGAGGATTTTAAAAAAATATTTGAGTTAACTAAGCTTTCTCCATCTTGCTATAATTTGCAGCACACACATTATGTTGTAATTCGTGATCAAGAGCGAAAAGAAAGATTAAAAGAATTAGCTTTCGGTCAATATAAAGTATCGAGTGCATCAGCGGTAGTGCTCGTTTGTGGTGATAAAAAGGCATACCAAAATGTTGAAAATATTTACTTCGGTATGAAAGTTTTAAAAATGATTGATGAATGTGAATATGAAGATACAATTAGGCAAACGAAAGGTTTATATGAAGGAAAAGGAGAGCGTTTCATGGAGGATGAAGCGATTAGAAATGCTTCGTTAAGCGCGATGACTTTTATGTACGCAGCTAAATATTATGGCTATGATACATGTCCAATGATTGGTTTCGATGAAAAAGCAGTACAAAGTGAATTAAATATGCCGGAGCATATAGTACCTGTTTTAATGATTACGATAGGAAAAAGTGATATGACTAAAACTCGCCCACGAGGATATCGAAAGCCGATTAGTGAATTTGTTACATACGAATCGTTTTAATAAAGTGAAACTTTTAATTAGTGGGGGTCTTACTGCCCGTTAATGCGGGAGAAAATTGATTTAACTATAAAAACAAGGGGATTCTAAATGGAATCTTCTTGTTTTTGCAATTGACAAATAGAATGAAGTTTTATAATATATAAATCGTAATCATTACGTTTTAGTTGCAATCTTTGAAAGAAAGGAGAATTAAATATGCGTGTAAATATTACATTAGCTTGTACGGAGTGCGGCGATCGTAATTACATTTCTAAGAAAAATAAACGAAACAATCCAGAACGCATCGAACTAAAAAAATATTGTCCACGATTAAAGCGAGTAACGTTACATCGTGAGACGAAGTAAAAGACTAGAGATATCTCTAGTCTTTTTTTTATAGTTACTTGGTTTTTTTTCTATAATTACCTTAAAATGTAATAAAGGGAGCGGTATGATGAATCAAAAAGATAAAGAAAGAAAAGAGCGAGTGGCTCATATTATTAACATTCCAGATGAATATAGTCTTGTTGTAGATGATCAAGAAGGGGTTGATGACCCGTATCATCTATTATGGTGGGAGCATAAAGAGGATCAGGAGAGAACGATACAAATTACATTGAATAGACATACTGGTAATTTAATTGAATTTAGGATAGATGATGGAAATTATTTTTCGAGTGATAAGGAAGTTATAGAGGAGAATAGGGTAAGAGAGATTGCAAATGTATTTATAAAAAAACACGTGGAAGAAGGATTAGAGTTTTATACATATGTAACTATCCAGGATGATTGGCGTGGCTGGAAAGAAATAAATTATATGCAAGAAGTAAATGGATATCCATTACCGGATACAGGATGTGTGGTGCAAGTGCATCCTTCAGGGAATGTTGTGAATTTTCATTATAACGGACGAGAAAGCATAAAAGAAAAGCCGTTATGGCCAAGTGAGATTGTTGAGGAGAATATCGTTTTAGACAACTTAAAGGCTAAACAAGATATGAGGCTTGTATTTGTAGATTTAACACATTCTTTATGTAAATATGAAAATGGAGAAGAAGTAAAAGGGTACCACCTTGTGTATGTACCAGAACCTAGTCATGTATTTATTGATGCAAGTACAGGTAAAGATTTATTTGGACCAGATCATTATAAATTACCGCCAACAGTGGCTGTTAGAAAACAAAAAAGGGGTAGCCAACAAGATGATGTATTCGATTTGTTTGACTGGAATAAAGAAGGTTTTACAAAAGTAGATGAGACGGAAAATGATGATGAAATAAGGATGAAATTTGTTCCGAAAGAGGAATTACAAAAACAGAAAGAAGAAAAGAATCCGTATTTAATGAATGAATTCTTTAACAAGCATTTACCGATGTTGAAATATAATAATTTAGTTAGCGTTACAATTGATAAATTAACCAATGAATTAACTGGTTTTATAAAACTGACAGATGATAAAAAAGTAAAGCAAATACTGTCTAGAGAGGAATGTTTACAAAAAGCACTTCAATTTTTAGAACGAGTTATTCCAGATATCAAACAATATCTGCGTCTTTGGGAGGAACGTGAAGAAGCAGAAGATGGGATTGAAAGATTTATCTTTTCTGTATATATAAATGATATTCCGGCAGAGTATAACCAATTTATGATCAACATCAATGCAGAAAATGGTGCTGTTATGCACTACTCGGGGGAGTCTAGCAACTTTATAAAAAAATTACTTACATATGAAACAACACCAAAAGTAACAAAAGAAAAAGCGTTAGAAATATACAGAGAGGCTATCCGAGTTAAATTAGAATGGTTTGTAGATCATGATGCAGAGGAAACGAAATACAAACTACTGTACAAACAAACGACAGATGAAAAACATAAAGAACCTTTTGATTGTAGTCGGGAAATTCGTTATATTGATGCCCAAACTGGGAGAAAGATTTGGAGTAAGTAAAATAAAAAGAGTTATTTTTCAAAGAAAATAACTCTTTTTATTTTTATAATTTGCCTGTTCGCTTTTCAAAAGTAAATGTGATAGGAAGATTGGAATGAGAACTATCACTTTTAAATATTACTTTCCATTCTTTAGTATGGGCTTTAATTTCAAAATTAAGAAGATTCATCGCTCTACGTTTATCTATTTCTAAAAACATATTATGAATTTCTGGTTCTTGCTGTAAATTAAGAGCCTTTAGTGTGACTGTAAATGTGAAAAAATTCTGCCCTTCATATACTATTTTTGATATTTTTGTTTTTTGTGTATTTAACAGCACATAAAAACGGTCTGATGGAGTTAATTGTACAGAGTCATCAGTAATTTCATTCTCGCTATTATGAAGTTCAACTAAGAAAGATGTACTATGGGAAGAATCTTTTTTGCTTGTAATCTGTAATTCAGTAGGAATCATCGGTATTTCATAAAAGTCATTCCTTATTATGTTATTGTAATCCTCTGAAAATTTACGGACTTCTTTTGGAAAAGAGTCTTCTTGTGTACTTAAAAAAGTTTTATGTTGCTTTGGAATTTTTTTACTAAAATTTAATGTTTCTTTAAAGTAATAATTGGATCCAGTTAAAAATAAAAAACTACAAATTAATAAAAAAATTCGATACAGATTTTGAAAATGAAAGAACAATAATATACATGTAATAATTCCAATTACATAGAAAATAAAGATAAGTAGTTCTAGTTTTGAGTGAAAGGAGAAACCATAGTTATGAAAAAATTTTATTCCAGTTATAATTTGAGCTCCAAAAAACAAAGAAATCCCAAATTGAAAAAATAATAAATCAGGCCCTCTTTTAATAACAAAAGTAATGAACGAAATGAAAAGTAAAAATACTCCTAAATAAATTGTTACATTTAATAATCGATCTAATGTAAGCATGAATAATGTCCCCTTTAATAGCATATTCATATATAAATAACAATTTTATATAATTATAATATAACAATAAATTATTTTAAATGTTGGAAGTGTTGAGTTTTATAAATAAACTGTACAGACACAAACAACCTCACGCCCACATACACATAATAAAGACCACTATTTTGGCGGAGGTGAAAGGTTTGAGTCTATTCGCCGCAATTGGATATATGGTTCGAGAAGTGTTTGTCTTTGTTTCTTATGTGAAGAATAATGCGTTCCCGCAGCCGTTATCATCAGATGATGAGAGAAAGTACTTAGAGTTAATGGAGCAAGGTGATGCTCAAGCGAGAAATCTTTTAATTGAACATAATTTACGGCTTGTAGCTCATATCGTTAAAAAATTTGAGAACACAGGAGAAGATGCAGAAGATTTAATTTCAATTGGTACGATTGGGCTCATTAAAGCGATCGAGAGCTATTCTGCAGGAAAGGGAACGAAGCTTGCGACGTATGCAGCACGCTGTATTGAAAATGAAATTTTGATGCATTTACGTGTACTAAAGAAAACGAAAAAAGATGTTTCACTTCATGATCCGATCGGGCAAGATAAAGAGGGCAATGAAATATCGCTTATTGATATATTAAAATCAGAGTCTGAAGATGTAATTGATATGATTCAGCTTAGTATGGAGTTAGAAAAAATTAAAGAGTATATCGATATTTTAGACGAAAGAGAAAAAGAAGTGATTGTGAAACGTTTTGGACTTGGGCTAGATAAGGAGAAAACACAGCGGGAAATCGCTAAGGCGCTTGGTATTTCTAGAAGCTACGTATCACGGATTGAAAAGCGTGCTTTAATGAAAATGTTCCACGAGTTTGTCAGGGCAGAGAAAGAGAAAAAAGCGAAAGAGTAAAGTGTATTAGAAGCAGCCATATTTAAAATGGGCTGCTTTTCTTATTGTAAATAAGAAAAGAAAACGCGTTATGCTAAGAAGAAATACATGTTCACTGTTGAAAATGACGGATTCTATCTGTAATATTAGAAGGTGCTAAATAATTTAAGAATAATACCATACTTAGTTTTCTGTATATATAATAAGGCTGCTTTATATGATATGTGGGAATAAGAACCAATTTTACATATGATATAGAAAGAAAAGAAGGGAAAACTAAAGTTATAGACTGATTAGGGGGTTTCGCAATTTGCGACGTACATTATATCGACTTATGATAGAACTTACAAATGGTCGCTTTACTTCTTATATATTACGTAAATTTGCACAATCTCGTTTGAGCTCTATCATTATTCCATCGTATGCGAAAGTTTTTCAAATTAATCAAGATGAGATGGAAAAGGGTTTGAAGGAATATAGAACATTGCATGAATTATTTACGCGTAAGCTAAAAGAAGGAAAGCGTAGTATTGATACAGATGCATCGAGTATCGTTAGTCCTGTTGATGGTGTTTTTGCAGATCATGGTCCTATTGAGGATACAAAAACATTTTATATTAAAGGAAAGCGCTATTCAATTGTGGATATGCTAGGTAATGAAGAACGTGCAACGCGATATGCAGGCGGTACATATATGGTAATTTATTTGAGTCCAAGTCATTATCATCGCATTCATAGTCCGCTTTCTGGTTCTGTGACTGAAAGATTTGTACTCGGTAGAAAATCATATCCGGTAAATGCAGCTGGTATGGAATACGGGAAAGAACCACTGTCAAAAAATTATCGTTCTGTTACAGAAGTAAGCAGTGATGGCGAGCATATGGCTCTTGTAAAAGTAGGGGCCATGTTTGTTAATAGTATTGAGCTTTTACATGAGAGAGACACTGTTCAAAAAGGTGAAGAAATGGCATACTTTACATTTGGTTCAACAGTTGTGTTATTGTTTGAAAAAGATATGATAGAAGTAGTGCAGGAATTAAAGAGTGGACAAGAGCTTCGTCTTGGTGAAAAAATAGCTACTCGCTTAGCTCATAAATAAAGAAAAGCTTTTATAACCGTAAGTAAGAGTTATGGGCAAAGATACTTAATGATGAAATCCCCTAGATGGGAGTACTTGTTTATTCGAGAGCCATCGTAGGATGGCTCTTTTTACAGGGCATCCAATAAATTATCCTTTAACTGTTTAATTGGTAAGGGCTGATTAAACTTTCACTTTATATGTAATCAAGATGATTTGACAAGCTTGTCCTCTAATGAGCGTCTAATGATTTCTTGTTTTATAAGTAAAATGAAGTCGGGATTTAATTTTAGTTCTTTTGCTTTATAATAAGACTCAGTGAGTAACTCAGTGGATAACTGTTCCATATGTTTTGTTTTCAAGGTGAGTCACCTCCTAATAATATAAGGATTGATTCGTTGATGCATTTAATGTACCAAAAAAATATGACAGTCACAAATGAGTGGTTATCCACATACCTAGGTGGATAAAGTGTGTATAGTTTGTTAGTAAATTCCAAATTAACTGAAAAATTAATGTGGAAAATGTGTACAATTTTATCCACAGGTTATATATCGAAAAATGTTGTCGAAAAATTTTATGAAAAATCCTCAAAGAGGTGAAAGAAATTGAAACTATTTTTACCAAATGAATATGTGAAAAATGTATATCATGTTCAACCAGAAGATTTAAAAAAACGTGGGATTAAAGGCGTTATTACTGACTTAGATAACACTTTAATTGAATGGGATCGTCCCAATGCAACACCGCAACTTGAAAAATGGTTCTTGGAAATGAAAGAGCAAGGCATTCAAGTAACGGTCGTTTCAAATAATAATGAGCAACGTGTAAAAGATTTTGCTGATCCATTAGGTATTCCATTTATTCATAGTGCACGTAAACCATTTGTTCGCGCATTTAAGCGTGCGATACAAGAGATGCGTTTGCAGCCAGATGAAGTTGTAGTAATTGGAGATCAGTTACTGACGGACGTGCTTGGTGGCAACCGAGTAGGCCTTCATACAATTTTAGTTGTACCGGTAGCACAAACGGACGGATTAGTAACGCGTTTTAATCGAAAAATTGAACGAAGAATTATGAAAAATATGAAGAAAAAAGGTTTAATTAACTGGGAGGAATAAAGTTTGACTGAAACAATTAAATGTATTGGTTGCGGTGTAGAAATTCAAACAGAAAATAAAAACGAAGTGGGGTATGCTCCTGCCTCATCTTTAGAGAAAGAACAAGTTATTTGTCAACGTTGTTTTCGCTTGAAGCATTACAATGAAATTCAAGATGTATCGTTAACAGATGATGACTTCCTACGCATTTTAAATGGAATTGGAAAATCAGATGCATTAGTAGTCAAAATTGTAGATATTTTTGATTTTAATGGTAGCTGGTTACCTGGCTTACATCGTTTCGTAGGGAATAATAAAGTATTACTTGTTGGAAATAAAGCTGATTTAATTCCAAAGTCAGTAAAACATGATAAAGTAAAACATTGGATGCGCTATAGTGCAAAGCAGCTAGGATTAAAACCAGAAGATGTCTTTTTAATTAGTGCAGCGAAGGGACAAGGAATCGCTGAACTAGCAGATGCTATTGAGTATTATCGCGGCGGCAAAGATGTTTATGTTGTCGGATGTACGAATGTAGGGAAATCGACATTTATTAATCGTATGATTAAAGAATTTAGTGATGAGACTGAAAATGTAATTACAACATCTCATTTCCCAGGAACAACACTTGATTTAATTGATATTCCATTGGACGAAGAGTCTTCTTTATATGATACGCCAGGTATTATTAACCACCACCAAATGGCTCATTATGTTGGAAAGCAAAGCTTAAAGCTTATTACACCAACAAAAGAAATTAAGCCGATGGTATTCCAATTAAATGAAGAACAAACGTTATTCTTTAGTGGGTTGGCACGTTTTGATTATGTAAGTGGTGGTCGTCGTGCATTTACTTGTCACTTCTCGAATCGCTTAACAATCCATCGTACAAAGCTTGAGAAAGCAGATGAATTATATAAAAATCATGCCGGGGATTTACTAAGCCCACCAACGCCAGAAGAATTAGCAAATATGCCTGAGCTAGTGAAATACGAATTTAATATTCGTGAACCTAAAACGGATGTTGTATTCTCTGGATTAGGATGGGTTACTGTGAACGAACCAGGAGCAAAAATTGTTGCACACGTACCAAAAGGAGTAAGTGTTTCACTACGTAAATCTTTAATTTAATATGGAGAGGGATTTATGAAACAATTATATGGTGTAATCGGAAATCCAATTGGACATTCATTATCACCCGTTATGCATAACGATGCATTTGAACACTTGAATATGGATGCCCATTATCATGCGTTCCTTGTTGAAGAGGAATTGCTAGGGGAAGCAGTAAGAGGTTTAAAAGCATTAGGTATTTCAGGATTTAATGTAACAACTCCGCACAAGGTTGCTATTATGGAGTATTTGGATGAGATTGACCCATTGGCAAGGAAAATCGGTGCAGTAAATACAGTGGTTCATAAGGATGGAAGATTAATTGGCTATAACACAGACGGGATTGGTTTTGTTCGAGCGCTGCAGTCAATTAGTAATGAACCACTTCAAGGGAAACGTATTTTGTTACTTGGTTCAGGTGGTGCTAGCCGAGCTATTTATTTTTCTCTTGCTGATGTAGGTGTAAAAGAGATTGATGTAGCCAATCGTACAGTAGATAAGGCGAAGGAACTTATTGCTGCACGTACGGCCGATGTTAATTCTGTTGCTTTGTCGTTAGAAAAAGCGACAGAAGAACAAGGAAATTATGATATTATCATTCAGACGACAACGATAGGTATGCATCCACACGTAGAACATACGCCATTACAAATTTGTTCGTTAAAAAAAGGAACGATTGTATCAGATATAATTTATAATCCATTTGAAACGAAAATTTTATGTGAGGCAAAAGAGCAAGGCGCAATCATTCAAAATGGTATTGATATGTTTGTTTATCAAGGAGCACTTGCATTTGAAATGTGGACAGGACGCACGCCAAATATCGAGAGAATGAAACAATTAGTTATAGAAAAGCTTGGAGGCTAACATATATGTTAACAGGAAAACAAAAAAGATTTTTACGTGCACAAGCACATCATTTAACACCAATTTTTCAAGTAGGAAAAGGCGGAGTAAATGAAAATATGATTAAACAAATCGCAGATACTTTAGAAGCTCGTGAGTTATTTAAAGTAAGTGTATTACAAAACTGTGAATTTGATCGCCGTGAGGTTGCGGAAGAACTTGCAAAAGGTGCACGTGCTGAAATCGTTCAAGTAATTGGAAGCACAATCGTTTTATACAAAGAATCAAGAGAAAATAAACAAATTAAGCTTCCTCGATAAAAAGACTAGCATGCGCTATTTTTATCGTTTATGCGTAATGATGTAGAGAGCGAAACCAATTGAACTTTTATTAATAGCAACTCTCTTCATTCCTAACCGAGGAGAGTTGCTGTATGTAAAAGGAAGGGGCGTTTCTTTTGAGAAAAATTGGCATCATTGGCGGTACATTTGATCCGCCTCACTATGGACATTTGCTAATTGCAAATGAAGTATATCATGCTTTGAACTTGGAAGAAGTATGGTTCTTGCCAAACCAGATTCCGCCACATAAACAAGGGCGGAATATTACAAGTGTAGAAAGTCGTTTACATATGTTAGAGCTCGCGACTGAGGCAGAAGAGCACTTTTCTATTTGTTTAGAAGAGCTAAGTAGGAAGGGCCCATCTTATACGTATGACACTATGTTACAATTGACGAAGAAGTATCCGGATGTGCAGTTTCACTTTATTATTGGTGGGGATATGGTTGAGTATTTACCGAAGTGGCATAACATTGAAGCTTTACTTAATCTTGTAACGTTTGTTGGAGTTGCAAGACCTGGGTATACATTGCATACACCATATAAGATTACTACAGTGGAAATTCCGGAATTTGCAGTTTCTTCATCCTTATTACGTGAGAGATATAAGGAGAAGAAAACGTGTAAATATTTACTTCCCGAAAAAGTACAGGTATATATCGAGAGGAATGGGTTGTATGAATCGTGAGAATGCACTGCATATTGTCAAACAACAAATGCATGAAAAACGTTATATACACACAATTGGTGTAATGGAGACAGCGATTGAGCTTGCTAAGTTATACAGTGTGGACGAAAAAAAAGCAGAGATGGCAGCTATATTCCATGATTATGCGAAATGTAGAGCAATTTCAGAGATGGAAGAAATTATTAAACGTGAAGATTTGCCGAAAGACTTACTTTGCTATAACAAAGAGTTATGGCATGCACCTGTTGGGGCATACTTAGTAGAAAAAGAAGTAGGCATTACGGATTCTGAAATTTTGCAAGCTATTACATATCATACAAGTGGTCATGAGAATATGACGATGTTAGATAAAGTGATTTATGTAGCTGATTACATTGAACCTGGGCGAAAGTTTCCAGGAGTGGAAGAGGCTCGTAAACTCGCATATACGGATATAAATCAAGCTTTATTATTTGCGTTAAAGAGAACAATTCAATTTTTAATGGAAAAAAATCAGACGATTTATCCATTAACATTCCAAACATACAATGCAGTTATCAAGGAGGAAATGAGTAAATGAACGATAAAGATTTATTAGTATTAGCGGCAAAAGCAGCTGATGATAAGAGAGCAGAAGATATGGTTGTCCTAAATATGCAAGGTATTTCACCAATTGCAGATTATTTCATTATTTGTCACGGAAATTCAGACAAACAAGTGCAAGCAATTGCACGTGAAATTAAATCAAAAGCACATGAGTTCCAAATCGACGTACAACGTATGGAAGGGTTTGACGAAGCACGTTGGGTATTAGTTGATCTTGGAGATGTAGTTGCTCATGTATTCCATAAAGATGAGCGTAATCACTATAATTTAGAGCGTCTATGGGGCGATGTGCCACGTGAAGATATTACAGAAGAGTTAGGCCAATGAAATACGAACAATTTGCATTGTTGTACGACGAACTAATGAATGATGTCCCTTATGATAAATGGGTGGAATTTACAGAGGAAAGTTTACAGCAGGCAGATATGAAAGAGGCAAAAATTCTTGATGTAGCATGCGGTACGGGTAATGTAACCCTGCCGCTTGTGCAAAAGGGTTACGATTTAATAGGTGTCGATCTTTCAGAAGAAATGTTAACAGTCGCTCAGCAAAAACTAGGAGGAGAGGGATACTTTATTCCTTTTTATCAACAAGACATGCGAGAGCTTGATGTTCCAGGTGAGTTTGATTGTGTAACCATCTTTTGTGATTCGTTAAATTATGTATTGCAAGAAGATGGAGTACAAGAAACATTTAGAAGAGTATTTCACCATTTACGTCAAGATGGTTTGTTTTTATTTGATGTACATTCTTTATATAAAATACATCATGTATTTCAAAATGAAACGTATACAGTGAATGGAGAAGAAATATCTCTTATTTGGAATTGCTTCCCTGGTGAAGAATCAAATAGTGTAGAGCATGATTTAACATTCTTTGTTCAAGATCCGGAAGAAGATGTGTACCATCGGTTTGACGAATGTCACGTGCAACGTGCATATCAAGTGGAAGAGTTAACGAAATGGCTTGAAGAAGCAGGTTTTACAGTGCTTCGTGTAACAGGTGATTTTGAGCGACTTGAAGTTACAGAACAAACAGAGCGTATTTTCTTCATGGCGAAGAAAAACGGATAAAAACAAAAGCAACCGAGAAGGTTGCTTTTGTTTTATAAAGAAGATGTATTTTTAGTTCTAGCATAATCTGAAGATTGTATGCGTAAAGTGTGGGAATAGTAGTTGAAGTGAAAATGTATTGTAAAAAAGTAAGTATTTATAAAAAGGATTTGGAATGAAAATGACGTATTTATTATGTGTGTTTATTGAATTGCTGATCAACGCATTCTAAATCTTCATCAAATTTTTCATGTGTTCGCTCGATTAACTTATGGAACATATCTCCAACGTGCTCTTCTAAAACCCGAATGCCCTCCCCAGTAACGCCGCCTTTCACGCAAACCTTTTCTTGTAAGGTAGGTAATGTGAAGATTTCTTTTTCAAGTAATTTCCCCATCCCCACGACCATTTCACTTACTAAAGTAGTAGCCTCTTCGTGTGTAATATTTGTTTTATCTACAGCAGCGTTAATGAAGCATTGTAGTAAATAACTAAAGAAAGCAGGACCGCAACTTGCTATATCAGATGAAACGCGCGTTATATCTTCTTCTATTACAAGAGGTGTAGAAATGTTTTTGAATAGACGAAGTAGTTTTTGTTGCCATTCTTCAGAGCAATTATCTCCAAATGTAAATAGTGAGGCGCCAGAGAGCGCGCGATTTGTGATACTTGGAATGATACGCGCGACGTGGCAAGGTACGAGAGTCTCTAATTGTGATGGAGATATTGGACTTGTAATAGAAACTAAGCACGTTTCATCAGAAAAATGTTCAGCGTATTTTTTTAGGATAGGGTATATATCTATCGGCTTGACACAAATAAAAATAAGTTGTGATTGTTCGATTACTTCCGGGATTGTTTTTGCTATATGAACAGAAGGGTATTTTTCTTTTATATGATATGCTTTTGCAGGCGTCCGATTAATGATTGTAAGGCACGAAGGTTTGACAGCACGGGTTTCTAAAAATGCATCGATTAGTATATTCCCCATGTTTCCTGTCCCTATAATTCCTATGTTCAAAGTTTCATCCCTCCTTCGTAACAGCTTTCTCCTAAACAATATGAATGATGTTATAAATTTATGATTAGAGGTGTAAAATGATGTGGGATTTTCCGAAAAAGTGGTTAGGTTTAGTAGCTATTATTGGAACTTTACTTTTTCTTGTTTTTTGGAAAACGAATCAGAGTGTAGAACGAATGCCTATTACAATGAATGTACAAGAGAAGGAGATCGAAAAAAAGGGTAAACCGAAAATATCGGATACAAAGGAACAGAAAAGAACAATTATAATTGATGTGAAAGGAGCGGTTAGTAAAGAAGGGGTATATGAAATGAAGGAAGGAGATCGCGTAAAGGACGCGGTTCAAAAGGCTGGTGGTTTTTTATCAGAAGTAGATATGAAAAAAGTGAATTTAGCACAAATTGTACAAGATCAAATGCTTCTTTATATACCGAGTAAAAATGAATCAGAACAAGGGGTGCTTACTTCTTCTAAGGAAGATGGCAAGATTCGAATAAATACAGCGGCGAAAGAACAACTAGAAAAAATTACAGGGATTGGCTCTCGAAAGGCAGAAAGTATTTTGAAATATCGAGAAGAACATGGTCCGTTTCAGAAAATAGAAGATTTATTAGAGATTGATGGGATTGGTGCGAAGTCTCTTGAAAAGATAAAAGATCAAATTATTATTCCGTAAAAGATTGACGAAGTTTTTCTTCTTTCGCTACACTACAAGTAGACAAAAAAGTAGGTGAAAAATATGGAACGAATTTCATGGGATCAATATTTTATGACGCAAAGCCATCTACTATCTTTGCGTAGTACATGTACAAGGCTTGCGGTAGGAGCGACAATCGTTCGCGATAAACGAATTATTGCTGGTGGATATAATGGTTCAATTAAAGGTGGCGTACATTGTATAGATGATGGTTGTTACGTAATCGATAATCATTGTGTTCGGACAATTCATGCCGAAATGAATGCTTTATTACAATGTGCCAAGTTTGGTGCGAAAACAGAGGAAGCAGAAATTTACGTTACGCATTTCCCTTGTTTACAATGTTGTAAGGCAATTATTCAAAGTGGTATTACAGCGGTTTATTATGCGCAGGATTATAAAAATCATCCATACGCCATAGAGTTATTTGAACAAGCGAATGTAACAGTGAAACACGTTCCGCTAGAATATGATATTGCTGCATTAGAGGATCAAAAACGTTATACAGAGTTGAAAGAATTATTTGTGTCTTTAGAAAAAGATAATTTATCAATGGAAGAATTACAGCATGTATTCACGAAAGCAAAAATGATGCTATAAGGAGTGAGTATAAGTTGCAAGAACAATGGGGGTATGTTGCAATCTCGTTTATAATAGGGATTGCAATTGCCTTTTCCTCGTCACTTTTATTGATAGTTTTTTGCCTCTTTTTAAATGTTTTCTTCTGTTTATATCGCACTTCGCGTAAAACCTTCATTTTTTGTATTGTAGCGTGCTTTAGTAGCGTTATATACACTTCCTATGTTCAAGTATGGAATAAGCCTCTAGGGAAGCCCTATGCAGTTACAAGAGGGGTTATACAAAACACACCGCTTGTTAATGGGGATCGCCTATCTTTTCAATTTGAAGATCAGAATAAAAATATAGTGCAGTTAAGTTATAGAATAAAATCAGCTTTGGAAAAGAAAAAAATGCAACAATTATACGCAGGGATATCATGTGTATTCGAGGGTGAGAGGAAAGAACCGGAAACAGCTCGGAATTTTCATGGTTTTAATTACCGTGATTATTTATACAAGCAACATATTCATTTCACATTTAAGGCTACATATATTTCTGAATGCTATAAAACATCATTGTCGCTCACGCAATGGATTCTTCTTTTAAGGCAACAAGCAATCTCGAAAGTTACAGAAATGTTTCCAGAGCAATCAGGTGCTTTTATGAATGCATTACTCTTTGGTGATAGACAACAAATGACGTTTGAAGTGGAAGAGCAATATCAACAATTTGGTCTTGTACATTTGTTAGCAATTTCAGGTTCACACATTGTATTGTTGATGGTGATAGTATATTTTATTTTGCTAAGAAGCGGTGCGACGAGGGAGGTAGCAACAATTTGCCTTATCATTTGTATTCCTTTGTATATGGTTTTAGCAGGGGCTTCACCCTCTGTTATAAGAGCTTCTATAACAGGGGTTTTGATGTTGATTGCTTTTATGTGCTCGATTCGTTTATCTAGTTTAGATGCTTTAAGTGTAACAGCTATATGTATGCTTATATATGACCCTTATCTTGTTTTTAATATTGGATTTCAGTTTTCTTTTGTAGGTAGCTTCGCTTTACTTTTGTCTGCTCCGTTATTGTTAGGGAGTAGCAACGGAGTAATCCGAAATTCTATTTATATTTCTATCATTTCACAGCTCGTTAGTACTCCGATTTTGTTATATCACTTTGGTTATTTTTCTCCATATAGCATTCTCCTCAATCTCTTATACGTTCCGTTTTTATCTATCATTGTATTACCATGTAGCATTATTATTTTACTGTGTATGCCAATTGTCCCGTTTCTCGCAAAAGGATTTGCGGATGTATTATCAATAGGCTTGAGTATGTCTAATGATTTTCTAAGTTATTGTGAAAGTTTACCATTTACCCAGCTTATCTTCGGGGAAACGCCCTTCAATCTTGTAGCTGTATATTGCGCGAGTATTGTCAGTATATTGATGGTTTGGGAAAGAAGAGCGCCGAAAAAAATGGTTTGTATAGTTGCGAGTGTATTTATTTTTATTAGCACATGTCATTATGTATATCCATATTTTAGAGGAAGCGGAAGTGTAACATTTATTGATGTTGGACAAGGTGATGCAATATTAATTCGCCTTCCGTATGATAAAGGGATTTATCTTATTGATACAGGTGGAACGCTTCGTGTGAATAAGGAAGAATGGCAACAAAAAAAGCATGAATTTTCTGTTGGGAATGATGTTTTAATACCCTTTTTACAAAAAGAAGGTATTAAAACAATTGATAAATTAATCGTAACGCATGGAGATGCAGATCATATAGGTGCTGCGCAAGAATTATTATCATATATACCTGTAAAAGAAGTGGTATTTGGCCGAAAGGGAAAAGATGCAGTATTAGAAAAAGTAGTCAAGAAACAGGCATTAGAAAAGGAAATGAAAATAACTGAAGTGGGGGAAGGGGCGAGTTGGAGTGTAAATGAAGCGGAATTTTTCGTTTTAGCTCCAAAAGGAAAAGAAAAAAGCGAAAATAACGCTTCAATTGTAATATGGGCAAAATTTGGAGGGTTGAAGTGGCTATTTACAGGCGATTTGGAAGAAGAAGGGGAAAAGATTTTAGTAGAGGTATATCCAGATTTACAAGTGGATGTTTTAAAAGTTGCTCATCATGGGAGTAATACGTCATCTATAGAGCCTTTTTTGAACGTCATACAGCCTCGTGTAGCGATTATATCTGTTGGTAAGCAGAATAGGTATGGACACCCGCATAAAGAAGTGATAGAGCGTTTTGAGAAGATGGGGAGTGCGATATGGCGCACGGACAAGCAAGGTGCTATTTCCTATGTTTTTAAAGGGGAAAATGGAACCTTTAAAAGTAAAATCACATATGATAAAACACATAATAGATGAAAAAGAGAAGACTGCCATGAAGTGGCAGTCTTTAAGAACCGATAAATTTAATAACAGTTGCAATGATGAAAAGTGTTGCGAAAAAACCAAATGAGACGATAAATCCTACCCCTGAATCAATAGCGTCATTGCGTTTACTTTGAACGTTTTGTTCAAAATCATTCATTTAGAATCCCTCCCCAACATTCCACTTTAGTATAAAATATTGTCAGAAAAAAATCTACAATTTCCATATGAAGAGAAAACGAGCTTTTTTGCTACTTTTAAATCATGAAGTAATGTGAGTTTTTCGTTTCCAAGCATGTTAACAGTTGGCACTTATACTCAAATTTTTATTGCGAATAATAAAGGGAAGGTGATTACCGCACACCAATAAGAAACCCGGGGCTTATTGCGTGGCGTTTAATATAAATAAAGGGACGGGTTATAAAGCCTGTTCCTTTGTACTTGTAAAACAAAAGCTAGGGCATTAGTATAAATATATATTGCCAAGTTAGGGAGTAGGAAAAAGTATGAGTGATATACATAAAAAAATTAAAAAGAAACAGTTTGCTCCGTTATATTTACTATATGGAACGGAAGCTTTTTTTATAAATGAAACGATAAAGCTTATTACGACAGAAGCACTTGAAGAAGAAGATCGAGAGTTTAATGTTGTGACATACGATTTAGAAGAAGCGTATTTAGAAGATGTGGTTGAGGATGCGCGTACGCTTCCTTTCTTCGGAGAACGGAAAGTACTGTTAATAAAATCACCGCTATTTTTGACTTCGCAAAAAGAAAAGTTAGAGCAAAATATAAAAATTTTAGAAGAATACATTGGTGAACCTTCTCCATTTTCTATTCTTGTTTTTGTTGCGCCTTACGAAAAACTTGATGAGCGAAAAAAAATTACAAAACTATTAAAGAAAACAGCAGATGTAGTAGAAGCAAATGCGATGCAAATACAGGATGTTCAGAAGTGGATTGTTGCTCGTGCAGATGAAGTGCATGTGCATATTGATAACACGGCTGTTAGTTTGTTGCTAGAGCTTGTGGGAAGTAATGTAACAATGTTGGCGAAGGAAATGGACAAGTTAACGTTATACGTTGGTATGGGCGGAGAGATTACGACGAAACTTGTTGCAGAGCTTGTACCAAAATCCGTTGAGCAAAATGTATTCGCTTTGACAGAAAAAGTGGTGAAAAAAGATATTGCAGGTGCAATGCAAATTTTGGATGGATTATTTACGCAGCAGGAAGAGCCGATTAAATTGCTTGCGTTATTAGTGAGTCAATTCCGCTTGTTGTATCAAGTGAAAGAGCTACAGCAACGTGGTTATGGACAAAATCAAATTGCGTCTCATATTGGTGTACATCCGTATCGCGTGAAGTTGGCAATGAATCAAACGAAGTTTTTCTCTTTTGAAGAATTAAAAAAAGTGATTATAGAATTAGCGGAAGCTGATTATAGTATGAAGACGGGAAAGATGGATAAGAAACTTGTGCTCGAGTTTTTCTTAATGCGATTAAATCATATGTGATGACACAAAAAAGTTCATGTACTAAGTACATGAACTTTTTTGTATATAAAAAAACGATCCAAATGGATCGTTTTTTAAACGCCTTACGCGTTTACTTGTTTCGCTAAGCGAGATTTTTGACGAGCTGCAGCGTTTTGGTGGATAAGACCTTTACGAGCTGCTTTGTCAAGTTTTTTAGAAGCAGTTTTGAAAGCTTCTTTAGCATTTTCAAGATCGTTATTAGTAACTAAAGCTTCTACAGTTTTAACAGCAGAACGCATGTCAGACTTGATAGAAGCGTTATGTGCACGACGCTCTTCGCTAAGTTTAGCGCGTTTGATAGCAGATTTGATGTTTGCCATACTTTTCACCTCCCTGGTGCAATCGAATGACTCGATTCTTACATAGAACAAGTGATATTCTATCAAACGGTGAAGAGAATTGCAATAGTATATCCATGAAATTTCACGTAAAGGAAAGAATGACCTTATATAACTTTGGGAAATCTAACGATATTTACTATGAATTACGGAGGAGATACGATGAAAGAACCATTAGATTTAAGTAAATATAGCATTAGAACTGACCTTGCTGTAGAAGCCCATCAAATGTTGCAAGAAAGCCAAGAGGAACAAAAAGGGATACAGGGAGTTATTGTAAAAGAGAGAGAAGAAGAGGGGACTATAGTTACAAAAGTAACAATTGATGAAGCTGCCTCTGAAGCGATGGGTAAAAAGCCTGGAAATTATTTAACGCTTGAAGTTCAAGGTATACGTCAGCAAGATACAGAACTTCAACAAAAAGTGGAGCGTATTTTTGCAAAAGAATTTTCTAATTTCTTAGAAGAGGTTGGCGTTACAAAAGAAGCAAGCTGTTTAATTGTAGGTCTTGGGAATTGGAATGTAACACCAGATGCTCTTGGACCGATAGTTGTAGAAAATGTATTAGTAACGAGACATTTGTTTCAATTACAGCCTGAAAGTGTAGAAGAAGGGTTTAGGCCTGTTAGTGCAATTCGGCCGGGGGTAATGGGAATTACAGGGATCGAAACGAGCGATGTTATTTATGGGATTATTGAGAAGACGAACCCGGACTTTGTAATTGCGATTGACGCATTAGCTGCCCGTTCTATTGAACGAGTAAATAGCACGATACAAATTTCTGATACTGGAATTCATCCCGGATCGGGGGTTGGGAATAAACGTAAAGAACTAAGTAAAGACACATTAGGTATCCCTGTAATCGCGATTGGTGTTCCGACTGTGGTCGATGCTGTTTCGATTACAAGTGATACGATTGATTTTATTTTGAAACATTTCGGCCGAGAGATGAAAGAAGGAAATAAACCTTCACGCTCTTTGTTACCAGCGGGATTTTCATTTGGAGAAAAGAAAAAATTAACGGAAGAAGATATGCCGGATGAAAAGAGCAGAAATATGTTTTTAGGTGCTGTTGGCACGTTGGGAGAAGAAGAAAAAAGAAGGCTGATTTATGAAGTGCTATCTCCTCTTGGTCATAATTTAATGGTAACCCCAAAAGAAGTAGATACTTTTATTGAGGATATGGCGAATGTAATAGCGAGTGGTTTAAATGCGGCGCTGCATCATCAAATTGATCAAGATAATACGGGAGCATATACACATTGAGGGGAACAGATGATTATCGTTTGAGTCGCTTTACGCTTTTGTGTATATGTAGTGTGGCTTTATGTTTACTTATGATGATAGCAGGAGTGGCACTTGCTAATCATGGTTTGAAAAGTATGAAAGGCTATCAGCAACTGTCATATGAACAAATAGCTCATATGACAGGGACAGAAAGTACAGGTGCTGAATCAGAAATTTTGGGTAGCTCGTTTTCGGCCTCAGAAAAACAACAACAGTTAGAACGTTTAAGAAGTTTTAATGTTGTAGAAGGAATTGGGATGGCAGTAGCAAGTGTAGCTTATGAAATGACGAAGTTCGGAACGGATATCGTTGTTGGGAAAATAAAAGGAATTTTTAGCTAAGAGTAACATGGGAGGCGGTTGTTTTACTGGTTTGTAAGACAGCCGTTTTAAAATTTGAAAAGGGTTTGTCTCTTATGGTTTATTCGCATAAGATATAGATAGAATGATTTGTATCGTAAGCAGCACGAGTTTTCATTGAAACTTTGTTGCTCTATTGATATAATCAGTGCTAGTGTATATTGGCGAGACTATTAGGAGTTGAGAACATAGATGAATAAAGAAGAAAGAGCAAAAAGACAGTCCAAAATTCGTAATTTCTCTATTATTGCTCATATTGACCACGGAAAATCAACGTTAGCAGACCGTATTTTAGAGAAAACAAACGCGTTAACACAACGTGAAATGAAAGCTCAGTTGCTTGACTCTATGGATTTAGAGCGTGAGCGTGGTATTACAATCAAATTAAACGCAGTACAATTAAACTATAAAGCAAAAGATGGTGAAGAGTATATTCTTCATTTAATTGATACACCAGGACACGTCGACTTTACGTACGAAGTATCTCGTAGTTTAGCGGCTTGTGAAGGCGCGATTCTTGTAGTAGATGCAGCGCAAGGTATTGAAGCGCAAACGTTAGCAAACGTATACTTAGCGCTTGATAATAATTTAGAAATTTTACCAGTTATTAATAAAATCGACTTACCGAGTGCGGATCCAGAACGTGTACGTCAAGAGGTAGAAGATGTAATTGGTTTAGATGCATCAGAAGCGGTACTTGCTTCTGCGAAAGCTGGAATTGGTATTGAAGAAATTTTAGAACAAATTGTTGAAAAAGTACCAGCTCCGTCGGGTGATTCAGAAGAGCCATTACAATGTATGATTTTCGACTCTTTATATGATCCGTACCGCGGTGTAATTGCTTATATCCGTGTTGTAAATGGAACAGTAAAAGTTGGCGATAAAGTACGTATGATGGCAACGGGTAAAGAATTTGAAGTAACAGAAGTAGGTGTATTTACACCGAAAACTACGCAACGTGACGAGTTAACAGTAGGTGATGTAGGTTTCTTAGCAGCATCGATTAAAAATGTTGGTGACACACGTGTTGGTGATACGATTACACATGCGAAACGTCCAGCTGCAGAGCCGTTAGCAGGTTACCGTAAGTTAAACCCGATGGTATTCTGTGGTCTGTATCCAATTGACTCTGCTCGTTATAACGATTTACGTGATGCATTAGAAAAATTAGAGTTAAACGATTCTGCTCTTGAGTTTGAACCAGAAACATCTCAAGCGCTAGGATTTGGTTTCCGTTGTGGTTTCTTAGGGCTTCTTCACATGGAAATCATTCAAGAACGTATTGAACGTGAATTTAAGATTGACTTAATTACAACAGCGCCAAGCGTTATTTATAAAGTTTATTTAACTAACGGTGAAGATGTTATTGTTGATAACCCATCTAATATGCCAGATCCACAGTCTATCGATCGTGTAGAAGAGCCGTTTGTGAAGGCTTCAATTATGGTTCCGAATGACTATGTTGGAGCTGTAATGGAGATTTGCCAAGGTAAACGTGGAACGTTTATTGATATGCAATATTTAGATGAAACGCGTGTTACATTAACATATGAAATCCCGTTATCAGAAATCGTATATGACTTCTTCGATCAATTGAAATCAAATACGAAAGGGTATGCATCATTTGACTACGAGTTAATTGGGTATAAGCCATCTAAACTTGTGAAAATGGATATTCTTTTAAATAATGAACAAGTGGATGCTTTATCATTTATCGTACACCGTGATTCAGCGTATGACCGTGGTAAAGTAATCGTAGAGAAATTAAAAGAATTAATTCCGAGACAACAGTTCGAAGTGCCAATTCAGGCGACTATCGGAAATAAAGTTGTAGCACGTTCTACAATTAAAGCGATGCGTAAAAACGTACTTGCAAAATGTTACGGCGGTGACATTTCTCGTAAGCGTAAACTTCTTGATAAGCAAAAAGAAGGTAAAAAACGTATGAAGTCTGTTGGCTCTGTAGAAGTACCGCAAGAGGCATTCATGGCTGTACTGAAAATGGATGACAACTAATATTTGAAATAAAAAAGAAGTCGTTTGTGCGGCTTCTTTTTTCTGTATAATTACTTTTTAGACATCTGAGCAGCTCTCATTTACAATAATGAGAGAGCTTTTTAGTTCATATAGAGTTAGGAGATTGTTAATGTCCGAAAATATTCGAAAAGATATTCAAGATAAAATACAAAATGGTAATTTTAATTGTGAAAAGGAATTGACGCTTTCTATTATTAGTGGAAAGTGGAAAGTTGTGATACTGTGGCATCTTGGTGTGGAAGGGCCGCATCGTTTCAGTGAATTACAACGGTTATTCCCAAGCATTTCTCATAAAGTTTTGTCGAACCAATTAAAAGAGTTAATGGAAGATGGGATTGTTGATCGGACAGTATATCCCGAAATTCCTCCTCGCGTTGAGTATTATATGACGGAACTAGGCATGTCACTTTTACCGATCGTTGAAATGATGTATGATTGGGGAAAAATGCGAATGGAACAAATTCGTAATACGTTAGAGAAGTAGAGAACCCTCCGGAGTGCGGAGGTTTTCTTTTTAGAAAGGTAGGAGTTATATTTGGTACAAGCTGCATACATTCATATTCCATTTTGTCAGCACATTTGTCACTATTGTGATTTTAATAAAGTGTTTATTGAACGCCAACCGGTTGATCAATATTTAGATTATTTAGAGAAGGAAATAATAAATACGGTTCAAAAAGTTCCATTTGATAGTATGAAAACGATTTTTGTGGGTGGGGGAACTCCGACAGCGTTAAATATGGAACAGACAAAAAAATTACTCGAGATTATTAATCGTCATTTGCGTCCGTTCGCCCCGAATTGTGAATTAACATTTGAAGCGAATCCAGGAGATTTACCGAAAGAGAAGCTAAATGTACTGCTAGAAGGTGGAGTAAATCGAATTAGTTTTGGTGTGCAAACGTTCCGTGATGAACTTCTTGAGAAGATCGGGCGCAAGCATACGAGGGAAGATGCATTCCTCGCGATTCGAGAGGCACAGGAAGTAGGCTTTAAAAATATTAATGTAGATATTATTTATGCTTTGCCAGGACAGACGATAGAAGATGTAAAAGAAACATTAGATATTGCTTTTACGCTTGGTGTACAACATTTCTCGGCATATTCATTAATTGTGGAGCCAAAAACAGTGTTTTATAACTTAATGAACAAAGGGAAATTACGTCTTCCGGGTGAAGACCATGAAGCGAAAATGTATGAAATAGTAATGGATGAAATGGAGAAACACGGTTATAACCAGTATGAAATTAGTAATTTCTCAAAAGGTGACAATAAAAGTAGACATAATCTCACATACTGGAATAATGAAGAGTATTATGGATTTGGAGCTGGAGCTCATAGTTATGTGAACGGAGAACGTATTCAAAATGTTGGTCCTCTGAAGCAATATTTTAATAAAATTGATGAAACAGGATTTCCGTATTTAGATGTTCACAAAGTGACGGAGAAAGAAAGAATGGAAGAAGAGCTGTTCTTAGGGCTTCGAAAAACAAAAGGTGTTTCTAAAACGGCGTTCCGCAATAAATTTAATGTAGAGATGGATCAAGTTTTCGCGAAGCAGTTACAAAGCAACCAAGAGCAGGGATTGCTTGAAGAGGAAGATGGACATGTGCGTTTAACGCGAAAAGGAAAATTATTAGGGAATGAAGTATTCCAATCATTTTTGATTGACTAATTAAATGTTCCATAGGCGTGAAAAAGTTTCATTATTTCGTGACGTTTCCGTTGACAATTGAATGTCAATTTTGGTAAGTTATTAATAGATTTAGCACTCAAAGACAAAGAGTGCTAACAGAGGTGATGATGAGATGCTTACGGAACGTCAGCTCTTAATTTTACAAACAATTATTGATGACTTTATTGGATCAGCGCAGCCCGTTGGGTCTAGAACGTTGGCTAAAAAAGATGAAATCACATTTAGTTCAGCTACTATTCGAAATGAAATGGCGGACTTAGAAGAATTAGGTTTTATTGAAAAAACGCACAGTTCTTCTGGACGTGTTCCTTCTGAGAAAGGCTACCGATTTTATGTAGACCATCTTTTAGCGCCGCAAAACTTACCGAACGCTGAAATTGTACAAATTAAAGATTTATTTGCTGAAAGAATTTTTGAAGCGGAAAAAATTGCACAGCAATCTGCTCAAATTTTATCAGAACTTACGAATTATACGGCAATTGTTCTTGGACCGAAGTTAAGTACAAATAAACTTAAAAATGTACAAATTGTGCCGCTTGATCGTCAAACTGCAGTCGCTATTATTGTAACCGATACAGGGCATGTACAAAGTAAAACGATTACCGTTCCGGAATCTGTTGATTTATCAGATTTAGAAAAAATGGTTAATATTTTAAATGAAAAGCTATCTGGCGTACCGATGGAAGAGCTTCATAATAAAATCTTTAAGGAAATTGTTACAGTTTTACGTGGGTATGTTCATAATTACGATAGTGCAATAAAAATGTTGGATGGTACATTTCAAGTTCCGTTATCGGAAAAGATATACTTTGGAGGAAAAGCAAATATGCTTTCGCAGCCAGAGTTCCATGACATTCAAAAGGTTAGATCTTTACTTACCATGATTGATAATGAAGCCGAATTTTATGACATTTTGCGTCATAAACAAGTCGGGATTCAAGTGAAAATTGGTAGGGAAAACTCTTCGACGGCTATGGAGGATTGTAGTTTAATTTCTGCAACATATTCGATCGGCGAAGAGCAACTTGGAACAATTGCTATTTTAGGTCCTACGAGAATGCAATATTCTCGTGTAATTAGTTTGTTACAGTTATTTACGAGACAATTTACTGATGGGCTTAAAAAGTAAATGAGAGTAATACATTCGCTCAAGTGATGAAATTTTCATTGCTGTGTGTAATATATAATGCTTAGGTAATCATGCTATGCATGATACCTAATACCTTTTAAGGAGGTGAATATTGTGGAAGAGCGTAACGAACAAGTGGTAGAAGAAGTAAAAGAAGCGCAAGTTGAAGAAGCTGTCACGCCAGAAAACAGTGAAGAAACTGTAGAAGAAAAAAGTGAGGCTGCTCTTTTACAAGAAAAAGTAGATGAGTTACAAGCGAAACTAACGGAAACGGAAGGTCGCACATTACGTCTACAAGCTGATTTTGAAAATTATAAGCGCCGTGTCCAAATGGATAAACAGGCTGCTGAAAAATATAGAGCACAAAGTCTAGTTTCAGACATCTTGCCAGCTCTTGATAATTTTGAAAGAGCAATGCAAGTGGAAGCGACTGATGAGCAAACGAAATCATTGTTACAAGGTATGGAGATGGTGCATCGTCAATTGTTAGAAGCGCTGACTAAAGAAGGTGTGGAAGTGATTGAAGCTGTTGGTAAACAGTTTGATCCTAATGAACACCAAGCTATTATGCAAGTGGAAGATAGTGAATTTGAATCAAACGCGGTTGTGGAAGAATTCCAAAAAGGTTATAAATTAAAAGACCGTGTGATTCGCCCATCAATGGTAAAAGTAAATCAATAATTTACATAAAACTAGGAGGATTCGCCATGAGTAAAATTATCGGTATTGACTTAGGTACAACAAACTCTTGTGTAGCTGTTATGGAAGGTGGAGAACCAAAGGTTATCCCAAATCCAGAAGGGAACCGTACAACACCTTCTGTTGTAGCTTTCAAAAATGAAGAACGTCAAGTTGGGGAAGTTGCAAAGCGCCAAGCAATTACAAACCCAAATACAATCATGTCTGTTAAACGTCATATGGGTACAGACTACAAAGTAGAAGTTGAAGGTAAAGATTATACACCTCAAGAAATTTCTGCAATCATTTTACAAAATTTAAAAGCTTCTGCTGAAGCATACTTAGGTGAAACAGTAACGAAAGCTGTTATTACAGTACCTGCATACTTCAACGATGCAGAGCGTCAAGCAACGAAAGATGCTGGTCGTATCGCTGGTTTAGAAGTTGAGCGTATCATTAACGAGCCAACAGCAGCAGCACTTGCTTACGGTTTAGAAAAACAAGACGAAGAACAAAAAATCTTAGTATATGACTTAGGTGGCGGTACATTTGACGTATCTATCCTTGAGTTAGCAGACGGCACATTCGAAGTTATTTCAACTGCTGGTGACAACCGTCTTGGTGGCGATGACTTTGACCAAGTTATCATCGATCACTTAGTAGCTGAGTTCAAAAAAGAAAATAACATTGATTTAAGCCAAGATAAAATGGCGCTTCAACGCTTGAAAGATGCAGCTGAAAAAGCGAAAAAAGATCTTTCTGGTGTAACACAAACTCAAATTTCATTACCATTCATTAGTGCTGGAGCTGCTGGTCCATTACACTTAGAATTAACGTTAACAAGAGCGAAATTCGAAGAGCTTTCAGCAGGTCTTGTTGAAAGAACATTAGAGCCAACTCGTCGTGCATTAAAAGACGCTGGTTTTGCTCCAAGCGAATTAGATAAAGTTATTCTTGTTGGTGGATCTACTCGTATCCCAGCTGTACAAGAAGCTATTAAACGTGAAACTGGTAAAGAGCCATATAAAGGTGTAAACCCTGATGAAGTTGTAGCATTAGGTGCTGCAGTTCAAGGTGGCGTACTTACTGGTGATGTAGAAGGCGTTCTATTATTAGACGTAACTCCACTTTCTTTAGGTATTGAAACTATGGGTGGCGTGTTCACGAAATTAATCGAGCGTAACACTACAATTCCAACAAGTAAGTCACAAGTATTCTCGACAGCTGCTGATAATCAACCAGCAGTAGACATTCACGTATTACAAGGTGAGCGTCCGATGTCAGCTGACAACAAAACGTTAGGTCGTTTCCAATTAACTGACCTTCCACCAGCACCACGTGGTATTCCACAAATCGAAGTAACATTCGATATTGATGCGAACGGTATCGTTAACGTACGTGCGAAAGACTTAGGAACAAGCAAAGAGCAAGCTATTACAATCCAATCTTCTTCAGGTCTTTCTGATGAAGAAGTAGAACGTATGGTACAAGAAGCGGAAGCAAATGCTGACGCTGACCAAAAACGTAAGGAAGAAGTTGAACTTCGTAATGAAGCTGACCAACTTGTATTCCAAACAGACAAAGTTGTAAAAGATTTAGAAGGTAAAGTAGATGCAGCTGAAGTTGCAAAAGCAACAGAAGCGAAAGAAGCATTACAAGCTGCAATCGAGAAAAACGAGCTTGAAGAAATTCGTGCGAAAAAAGATGCTTTACAAGAAATCGTACAACAATTAACTGTTAAATTATACGAGCAAGCTCAAGCAGCTGCTGGTCAAGCAGAAGGTGCGCAAGGTGCACAAGACGCTGGCGCGAAGAAAGACAATGTAGTTGATGCTGAGTTTGAAGAAGTAAAAGAAGACAAGTAATTCAACTGTAAACATAATAAGTAAGATGACAAAAAGTCAAAGTCAAGCGTGCCTTGACTTTGGCTTTTTTCACGAATGAGAAGCGATGTGTGAGGATCTTAAGTTTTTCGCTTTGCATACTGTAAGTGAGGAAACTTTGTTGCAAAGCACTTTCTTTCGGTGTTAAAATTACGTTTATGTGAAAGATTCGGGGGTTGTAAATTTATGAGTAAACGAGACTATTATGAGGTCCTTGGACTTAGCAAGGGCGCTTCAACAGATGAAATAAAAAAAGCGTATCGTCGTTTGGCTAAAAAATACCATCCAGACGTAAGCAAAGAAGAAAATGCAATTGAAAAGTTTAAAGAAGTACAAGAAGCATACGAAGTGTTAAGTGATGATCAAAAGCGTGCGCAGTACGATCAATTTGGTCATGCTGGTGCAAATCAAGGATTCGGTGGATTTGGCGGCGGAGGAGACTTCGGCGGTGGCTTCGGTTTTGAAGATATATTTAGTTCTTTCTTTGGCGGCGGCGGCAGACGTCGTGATCCAAATGCTCCGCGCCAAGGCGCTGACTTACAATATCAAGTCACTTTAGATTTTGAAGAAGCTATTTTTGGTAAGGAATTAAATGTGGAAATTCCAGTAGAAGATCCATGTGATACTTGTAAAGGTAGTGGAGCAAAACCAGGAACTTCAAAAGAAACATGTAAACATTGTTCAGGTTCTGGTCAAGTGAGTGTTGAACAAAACACACCGTTTGGTCGTATCGTAAACCGTCAAGCTTGTGGTCATTGTTCAGGAACTGGACAAATTATTAAAGAAAAATGTACGACATGTCACGGTTCAGGTAAAGTTCGTAAACGTAAAAAAATTAATGTTAAAATTCCAGCGGGTATTGATAATGGTCAACAAATTCGTGTGTCTGGAAAAGGTGAAGCCGGCGTAAATGGCGGACCAGCAGGAGACTTATATGTTGTTGTTCATGTAAGAAATCATGAATTCTTCGAGCGTGAAGGAGACCACATTATTTGCGAAATGCCATTAACATTTGCACAAATGGCACTTGGTGCTGAAGTGGAAGTCCCTACTGTTCATGGTAAAGTGAAGCTGAAAATCCCAGCAGGAACACAAACTGGAACAGAGTTCCGCTTAAAAGGAAAAGGTGCTCCGAACGTACGTGGATACGGTCAAGGAGATCAATATGTAGTCGTTCGTGTTGTTGTACCGACGAAATTGACTTCACAGCAAAAAGATTTATTACGTGAATTTGCAGGACAAGAAGAGCAGGATGATAGTTTATTCGGAAAGCTTAAACGTGCTTTCAAAGGGGAATAATGGAAATAAAAAATGGAGTTGGTAAATTGTGAAATGGTCAGAAATTAGTATTCATACAACAGAAGAAGCAGTAGAAGCTGTCTCTCATATTTTACATGAAGCTGGTGCTAGCGGAGTTGCGATTGAGGATCCAGCGGAGTTAACGAAAGAGCGCGAGCAACAATATGGTGAAATTTATGCATTGAATCCAGATGAATATCCGGCGGAAGGTGTATTAATAAAAGCATATTTCCCGCAAACCGATTCTTTACATGAAACGATTGCAGGTGTAAAATCATCTATTGATGTGCTTCCATCTTACGACATCGAAATTGGTACTGGAAATATTACCGTTAACGAAGTCAATGAAGAAGATTGGGCTACTGCTTGGAAAAAATATTACCATCCAGTACAAATTTCTGATACATTCACAATCGTACCGACTTGGGAAGAATATACACCATCTTCTCCTGATGAAAAAATCATTGAATTAGACCCGGGCATGGCGTTTGGTACAGGAACTCATCCAACAACAACGATGTGTATCCGTGCTTTAGAAAAAACAGTACAGCCAGGTGACGCTATTATTGATGTAGGAACAGGTTCTGGTGTACTTAGTATTGCAGCAGCAAAATTAGGTGCGTCTTCTGTTCAAGCGTATGATTTAGATCCGGTTGCGGTTGAAAGTGCAGAAATGAATGTACGTTTAAATAAAACAGATGATATCGTGTCTGTTGGACAAAATAGTCTTTTAGAAGGTATTGAAGGTCCTGTTGATTTAATCGTAGCTAACTTATTAGCAGAAATTATTCTATTATTCCCTGAAGATGCAGCAAGAGTTGTGAAGTCAGGTGGATTATTTATTACATCGGGCATTATTGCTGCGAAGGAAAAAGTAATTTCTGGGGCGCTAGAAAAAGCTGGATTTACAATTGAAGAAGTGTTACGAATGGAAGATTGGGTAGCAATTATTGCACGAAATGCGTAATATAGATTTTAGTCTATAATGAAAAGGGGAGTCTCTCACTATAAGGTGAGGGACTTGCCGTTTGTTATATGAAAAATGATAACGTTTCGTTCTTTTCGTAAGTGTTGACTTACGAAAGGAACGAAACTCTACTAAGGTGATTATATGCAACGTTATTTTGTAGAAGAGAAATATGTAAATGAGACAAGTATTCGCATTGTAGGTGATGACGTACATCATATCGCAAGAGTGATGCGTATGTCAGCTGGTGATCATATTTATTGCTGTGTAAATGGAAAAACAGCAGTATGTTCAATTGATGAAATTACCAGTGAATTTATTAATACGGCTATTGTAGAATGGGTAGAGGCGTCAAGTGAACTTCCTGTTTTCGTGACGATTGCAAGTGGACTGCCAAAAGGAGACAAGCTAGAGTTAATTTTTCAAAAAGGAACTGAGCTTGGGGCAGCTGCATTTTTACCATTTCAAGCATCTCGCTCTATCGTAAAATGGGATGCGAAAAAAGCTGATAAAAAAGTTGAGCGTTTAAGAAAAATTGTGAAAGAAGCTGCGGAACAATCACATAGAAGTGAAATTCCAGAAGTACATGCTCCAGCATCATTTAAGCAATTGCTTTCAATGAGTGGTGAGTATGATGCTTGTCTTGTTGCTTACGAAGAGGAAGCAAAACAAGGCGAGAAATCTAATTTTGCGAAAGCTTTAACGACAATGAAACCAGGTCAAAAGCTATTGATTGTATTTGGCCCAGAAGGCGGTTTAGCTGAGGAAGAGATTACAGCGCTTCGTGAACATAAATTTGTACCATGTAGTTTAGGACCAAGAATTTTAAGAACAGAAACGGCGCCGTTATACGCGTTAAGTGCTGCTTCGTATCATTTTGAATTGATGGGGTGATGATCAATGTCAACTGTTGCGTTCCATACGTTAGGTTGTAAAGTAAACCACTATGAAACAGAAGCCATTTGGCAATTGTTTAAACAAGGTGGTTATGAAAGAACAGAATATGAAAAGAAAGCTGATGTATATGTTATTAACACATGTACAGTAACGAATACTGGGGACAAAAAAAGCCGTCAAGTAATCAGACGTGCTGTGCGTCAAAATCCAGATGCAGTTATTTGTGTAACGGGATGTTATGCACAAACATCTCCAGCTGAAATTATGGCGATCCCGGGTGTGGATATTGTAGTTGGTACACAGGATCGTGAAAAGATGTTAGGTTACATCGAAGAATTCCGTAAAGAGCGTCAACCAATTAATGCTGTCCGCAATATTATGAAAACACGTGTGTACGAAGAACTTGATGTACCTTATTTCACGGATCGTACACGTGCGTCTTTAAAAATACAAGAGGGTTGCAATAACTTCTGTACATTCTGTATCATTCCTTGGGCGCGCGGTTTAATGCGTTCTCGTGATGGAAAAGAAGTTATTAAACAAGCGCAACAATTAGTGGATGCAGGCTATAAAGAAATCGTATTAACGGGTATTCATACAGGTGGATACGGCGAAGACATAAAAGATTATAACTTAGCTGGATTACTTCGTGATATGGAAGCGGAAGTAGGCGGATTAAAACGTCTTCGTATTTCTTCTATTGAAGCGAGTCAAATTTCAGATGAAGTAATTGAAGTGTTAGATAAATCTGAAGTAGTTGTACGCCACTTGCATATTCCGTTGCAATCTGGCTCTAATACTGTATTAAAACGTATGCGTCGTAAATATACGATGGAATTCTTCCAAGAGCGTTTAGATCGTTTGAAAGAAGCGTTACCAGGCCTTGCGATTACATCTGACGTAATCGTTGGTTTCCCAGGTGAAACAGAAGAAGAATTCATGGAAACATACAATTTCATTAAAGAGAACCGCTTCTCTGAGTTACATGTGTTCCCTTACTCAAAACGTACAGGAACACCTGCAGCGCGCATGGAAGATCAAGTTCCTGAAGATGTGAAGAACGATCGTGTTCATCGTTTAATTGAGCTATCTAATCAATTAGCGAAAGAGTACGCATCAGCGTTTGAAGGTGAAGTGCTTGAAATCATTCCGGAAGAGCAATTTAAAGAGGGCGACCGTGAAGGGTTATATGTAGGTTATACAGATAACTACTTGAAAATTGTATTTGAAGGATCAGAAGAATTAATTGGTAAGCTAGTGAAAGTGAAAATTACGAAAGCTGGTTATCCATATAACGAAGCGCAATTTGTTCGTGTTCTTGAAGATGATGTGAAAAAAGAATCAGCTAGCGCATAAAAAGAGCGTGCAACCGGAAACGGTTTGCATGCTTTCTTTATTTGAAGCGGTTAAGTAATAGAAGGTGGGGAGGTGTTTCATGCATCCCTGTATGAAAAAAGATGAAATGATAAAAATATAGTTGTCTTCATCAGTGAAGGATACTAGTTATTTGCATAACTTTTGAAAAGGAAATGCTTCTATTCTTCTTTTATTCTGCCAAATAGTTGACCTGAAGTGATAAAATGTATTATAATCGTAAAAGACATGCTGAAGAAGTGTTTCTTTTTGCATGCTGAAGTTAGTATGTAAGTGTGATGTTTCGGAGGGAGGGAAAGAGAATGTCAAAAACAGTCGTTCGTAAAAACGAGTCTTTGGAGGATGCACTTCGCCGTTTTAAAAGATCGGTTTCTAAAACTGGTACACTTGCTGAAGCAAGAAAGCGCGAGTTTTATGAAAAACCAAGTGTAAAACGTAAGAAGAAATCTGAAGCGGCAAGAAAGCGTAAATTCTAAGAGAGGGTGTAAGTTATGAGTCTTCTCGGTCGTTTAAACGATGATATGAAACAAGCGATGAAGAATAAACAAAAAGAAAAATTAACCGTTATTCGTATGGTTAAGGCTGCTTTACAAAATGAAGGTATTAAACTGCAACATACTCTTACTGAAGAAGAGGAAATAACAGTTTTAGCTCGTGAAGTAAAACAGTATAAGGACTCCCTCCTTGAATTTAAAAAAGCTGGTCGTGAAGACCTTGTTAATAAACTGCAAAGTGAAATTCAGATTTTAAGCGCATATTTGCCAGAGCAATTAACTGAAGAAGAACTAGTTGATGTAATCAAGCAAGTTATTTCTGAAGTTGGTGCGACTTCTAAAGCAGATATGGGTAAGGTGATGACTGCTGTTATGCCGAAAGTAAAAGGTAAAACAGACGGATCACTTGTGAATAAGCTGGTTATCCAGCTATTAGCATAAAAAAACGTCTCATTTCGTATGAGACGTTTTTTTATTGTTCTTATTAAGGAGAAACGCTATATTGCTTAAAAAGCGTTTCTGTAAGTGATAGAAACCCCTCTAGTTAAAGTTTCAATTTATTATTTCCTTGTATAATTCCGATTCTACACCTATTCTTACTTCCTTGACTAAAACTTCTTTCGCGAATAAAAGCTAAGTACCGAGCCTTCTGAAACTCAGATTGAAGTTTTATAGCTTGCTCTTCAGCATAATCCTCAAAGGTAACGAAAGAGATTCTAACTATTTTAGATTTTGCATCAGTTGCATAAAATGGCTGGATATTACTGTCGGTAACTTGTTTTATAACATTCAAAATTTCTTGACCAAAGCCGATTTCCTTTCGTATTTCCTCATTTATTAATTCATTTTTTAATGAACCCTAATATTTTTTGAAATTCATATAACAACCATCTATAAAATATTCTTACTTACAACGTAACATTCAGATTGAAGAAATTTTCTTTTTTTTTTGATTTTATCCCGCATTAACGGGTAGCCCGATTGGTGAGGATTGATTATAGTTTTACTTTATCTCAGTTGTCCAATAAATGACAACTACTTATTCTATGGTCAGTATGTCACGTCCAGAACGAATTGTAACAGGTTTTTTCAAGTTTCCCACTTCTCGCTAGGCTCAATTTCTTAATGTAACTTGTACTGATATCCGGTAGGGGCGCATATTCTTGTATTAATACTTCTATTATTAAAGGTAACATCCTCTGATCCATCATTGTCCTGACAAATATGATTTCATATAGCGACTGTTTTAATTAACATGATATGAACTCTTGCAGAATATAGTTATGTTAGTGAAGTCGTTATAACACGATAGGCACTTGTGAAGAAATACATATATATGGGATGAGAGGGGGTCTTTCGAGATGAAGAAATTAGAACAAATGAAAAATTGGTTGACAAAACAAGTAGACCTACCAGTGGATGTATTAATGGATCTACCTCGGATTACTCTTGTTGGGCAAATACATATTTATATAGAAAATCATCGGGGGTTATTAGTGTTTTCAGATAAAGAAGTGCGATTGCTTTTAAAACACGGTCAATTATTAATTAAAGGACAATCCTTTGTTATTAAAACGATTCTTCCAGAAGAGCTTTTACTCGAGGGGATAATTGAGCAAGTAACATTTTTAGAAAATGAAAAAAAAGGTGATTGAAGTGAAACTTCCATTTGTGAAGTTTTTCTTCTTTATCCTGTAAAAGTTCCGTTGATAGAGACTGATTACAGTTTTACTCTGTTTTATTTTAGTACGAGCTATTTTAATGCTTCAAATAAAAAGTAGTATATCTACTTTTAGAAAGGTAGTGAAGGTGGTAAATGAAAAATAAATGGTTTATAAAGTGGCTTGGATATGTAAAAGTACGAATTGAAGGTAGAGGAGCGGAACGGTTTGTTAATGAATGTGTACGGAGGAATTTATTAGTTTGGGATGTTAAAAAGATAGCTGATGAAACGTTAGTTTTTTGTATGTTGTTACGCGATGTGAAAAAAATAAAACCAATTTATAGAAAAAATGAATGTAAATTATATTTTATTGGACGTTATGGTTTTCCTTTTTGGAATAAACGTTTAATTAAAAACAGTGGATTTTTAATTGGGTTTTTAATTTTCTTTTTTGGTGTGATTGCAATGTCAAATATGGTTTGGAAAATTGAAATTACAGGAGCTAAACCTGAAACAGAATATATATTGATGAAAGAATTGGATAAAATGGGTATTAAAAAAGGGAAACTACAATTTCAAATGCCGAATGTAGAAGATGTACAACGCCATTTGACAGATAATATTAATGCCATTACTTGGGCGGGACTAGAAGTAAGGGGAACGACTTATCATTTTAAAATTGTTGAAAAAAACGAACCGAAGAAAGAAAAGGAACAAAGGCCGCAAAATTTAGTAGCAAAAAAAGAAGCGATTATTACAAAGACGTTTGTAGAAGTTGGAAAGCCGGTTGTACTGAAAAATGATCATGTAGAAAAAGGGCAGATTCTCGTATCGGGAATATATGGTAATGAGGAAAGTCCGACGATTGTTTCAGCGAAAGGTATTGTATATGGCGAAACGTGGTATACATCTAAGGTGGATGTCCCGTTAAAGACGCAATTCCAAGTGTATACTGGTAATGTATACAATGAACATTTTCTTAAATTCGGGGATACGAAAATAAAAATATGGGGATTTCAGCATGATAAGTATAAACGCTCTCGTACTGAAAGTGTAAAGCATGATGTGAAATTATTTGGTTTTACACTGCCGATTGCATATGAAAAAGATGTTGTGAGAGAAGAGGAAGAAGCGAATCGAGAATATACAGAAAAGCAAGCGCTGAAGGTAGCGAAAGAGATGGCCGAAAAAGAACTAAAGAAAAAATTGGATGAACATGCTATGATTGTAAGTGATAAGATTTTGAGTAAAGAGGTTGAGGCGGATCAACTGAAAGTCACATTGCATTATACTGTGGTTGAAAATATTGCAGAGCCACAACCAATATCCGAATCCGATATTCAAGGAGACTGAGTAATGGCAGAACAATTAGTAGAAATGAACCAACAATTGGAAAATGCTAACGAAGCAATCGCTCTTTTTGGAGTTAATGATGCGCATTTAAAAGTAATTGAACGAGAACTGAATGTATCGATCGTAACTAGAGGAGAAACTGTTCATGTATCTGGGGCAGTTGAAACGGTGGCACTCGTAGAAAAAATCTTACAGCAATTACTTGTTGTAATTCGTAAAAGTATATCAATTTCAGAGAGAGATGTTGCGTATGCGATTCAGCTTGCACAACAAGGGAAAATTGCTCAATTTGAAGAGTTATATGAGGAAGAAATTTTCAAGACTGCAAAAGGTAAATCCATTCGTGTAAAAACAATGGGGCAAAGAAGATATATTCATGCGATGAAGAAGAATGATATTGTCTTTGGGATAGGGCCTGCAGGAACTGGAAAAACATATTTAGCTGTAGTAATGGCTGTGAGGGCTTTAAAACAAGGATATGTAAAGAAAATTATTTTAACAAGACCTGCTGTAGAAGCTGGAGAAAATTTAGGTTTTTTACCAGGGGATTTGAAAGAGAAGGTAGATCCATACTTACGCCCGTTATATGATGCTTTACATGATATTCTTGGACAAGAATATACGCAGCGTATGATGGAGCGAGGAGTAATTGAAATAGCTCCGCTTGCTTATATGAGGGGGCGTACGCTTGATGATTCATTTGTTATTTTAGATGAGGCTCAAAATACAACGGGTGCTCAAATAAAAATGTTTTTAACAAGATTAGGTTTTAGTTCTAAAATGGTTATTACAGGGGACCCTTCACAAGTAGACTTGCCAAAAGGGGTAAAATCAGGGCTATCTATAGCTGCTAATATTTTATCTGGTGTATCAGGTCTGTCATTTATTACATTAGAACAAACGGACGTTGTGAGACATCCATTGGTGCAACGTATTATTGAGGCATATGATAAAATGGAATGATCCTATTTGTCAGGATCATTTCTTTTTGTATGATAAGGTTGGCGAACGTCATATTTTTTACTATCATGAAAGATAAGGAAAATAAACTATTGGTACTAGTGTATAAAATATTGCCTCAAAGTATCGTTTGGTAGAAGAAATGAAAGCTATAAATAGTTTCACTTTATTTCTGGAGAGGAGAAGGTATTGAAATCATGTCAAGATCTCAAGAAATTTCTAAGTGGTTTCGTAATTTACAACATTCGAAAAAACTAAGTTGGATTTCTTACGTTGTGTTAGGAGCAGTGCTGTTTTTTGCGCTTATGAATAATGTAAAACCAGAACAATTAGATGTTAATATGTATTCTATTGCGAAAAAGACAATCCATTCTCCTATAAAAATTGAAGATAAAGTTACAACGGATAAAAAGAAAAAAGAAGCCGCTACAAAAGTTGAAGATCAATATACATATAAAAGTGAGTATAAACAAAACAAAGTTGATATTGTGAATGACGTCTTTGCTAAAGTGGATGAAGTGGTGCAAGAGATTAAAGCTGTTGGACCGGATGATCAAAAAAAGATGACTGATGCTGAGAAAGTGGACAAGTTAAAAAAGAAACTACCCGCTGACTTAACGAAAGAATTATCTGATTCAAACTTACTAAGTTTGATTAATGCAGATTCGAGCCAATTAGTATTAGCGAAAGATGCTGCGGTCACGGCGATTAATAGTATCATGACTGAGCATATTAAAATGGACGAATTGAAAGATGCGAAAGAACGATATGTAAGTGAGATGAATAGTGTTAATGTTGATAATGGTTTAAAAGAGTCGATTAAAGCGCTAGGAAGATATGCAATTTCAGCGAACTATTTTTATGACCCGATCTTAACGAAAGAGAAGAGAAAAGCAGAGGAAGACTTAGTTCCACCTGTTTATATTCTTCAAGGACAAGTTCTTGTTAGAGAAGGTGAAACCATTTCAAGTGATGTGTATAATCAGTTGAAATTAGTTGGTTTGTTAGAAAAAGGGAACGGCTTTCAACCTTATGTTGGATTAGCGGTACTCATTGGTGTGTTACTATACTTTATGCATAAACAATTTGAATTATTTTTAAAGAGAAAAAGAGAAGATAGACCGTATGTTTTAGCGTATATTACAATTTTGTCTATCACAATCGTCTTAATGAAAATCATTAGTTTGTTTCAAAAACTTGAATACGCGGGGATTGCATATGTTGTCCCAGTTGCGATGGGAACAATACTTGTAAAACTAATGATTGGTGATCGATTTGTCTTTTTAACGAGTATGATTTTTTCTGTATGCGGAAGTATTATGTTTAATGAAGGGGTAACGAGTACATTAAATTATAGTGTAGGGATTTACGTATTGTTAAGTTCATTATCGGTTAGTATTTTCTTGCGAGAAAAAAATCGTCGTACAATGATTTTACAAGCTGGTATACTCGTTTCTGTATTAAATGTAGTCGTATTGGCGGCGCTCTTATTATTACGTAATGGGAATTTTTCGCCTCTTGAAATTGGTACGCAATTATTAATGGCTTCACTTTCAGGGATTATATCATCCGTTTTGGCTATGGGGATTTTACCATATTTAGAAAGTGGACTTGGAATCGTATCAAGTATGAAGCTTATGGAATTATCAAGCCCAAATCATCCGCTTTTACGCAGAATTTTGTTAGAAGCGCCAGGGACATATCATCATAGTGTAATGGTGGCGAATCTTTCTGAGGCTGCTTGTGAAGCAGTCGGGGCAAATGGTGTATTAGCGCGTGTAGGGGCATATTATCATGATGTAGGAAAAACAGTACAACCGCAATTTTTTATTGAAAACCAAATGGGAATTGAAAACCCGCATGATAAATTAGATCCTGTAACGAGTAAAGATATTATAATTGCTCACGTAACGGATGGAGTAAGAATGCTCGAAGAATATCATATTCCACAAGAAATTATTGATATCGCTGGGCAACATCACGGTACAACGTTACTGAAATATTTTTATTATAAAGCTATTAAAGAAGATAAAGAAAAATATACAGAAGAGATGTTCCGTTATCCAGGTTCAAAAGCAACTTCGAAAGAATCGGCAATTGTTGGTATTGCTGATAGTGTAGAAGCTGCGGTACGTTCTATGAATCACCCAACGCCAGAACAAATTAATAATTTGGTGCAAAGTATTATTAAAGATCGACTGCAAGACGGTCAATTTAGTGAATGTGATTTGACGTTTAAGGAACTACAAATCGTTGGAAAAACGTTGTGTGAAACGTTAAATGGTATTTTCCATTCGCGTATTACATATCCGGAACCTCCGGAAGAAAAGGAGAAAGAATGAATTTGTTAATTGATTTTATTGATGAAACAGAAGAAGTAAAAGAAGAGTATATGAGTTTAATTCGTGAAGTGTTAGAAAAAGCAGCTCAAATGGAAAATATCGAGGATGGTGCGGAGGTATCGGTGACATTTGTAGATAATGAGCGCATTAGAGAAATTAATCGTGATTACCGAGATAAAGATCAACCTACAGATGTAATATCCTTTGCCATGGAAGAGATGGGAGAAGGAGAAATGGAGATTGTTGGTGCAGAGATGCCGCGCATGTTAGGGGATCTTATTATCTCTATTCCAAGGGCGAAAGAGCAAGCTGAAGAGTACGGACATTCTTTCGATCGTGAACTTGGATTTTTGGCGTTACATGGCTTTTTACATTTACTTGGTTATGATCACATGACAGAAGAAGATGAAAAAGAAATGTTCGGAAGACAAAAAGAAATTTTAGAAGCTTTTGGATTAGGACGATGAAAAAAGGAAAACTTATAGATAGTTTTGGATATGCTATAGCTGGTATATTCTTTTGTTTTCGTCATGAACGAAATATGAAAATCCATTATTTAGCCGCAGTCATTGTTATATGCTGCGGCTTTTATTTCCATATTACGAAAATAGAGTGGATGATATTACTTATTGTAATAGGGAGTGTAATGAGTTTAGAGATGGTAAATACGGCTGTGGAAAAAACGGTAGATTTAGCGACTGCCGATATTCATCCGTTTGCAAAAATTGCAAAGGATGTTGCGGCAGGAGCGGTTTTATTGTTTGCAATTATAGCTGTTATAATTGGTGCTATTATCTTTTTACCGTATATGGTATAGTTGCATTCCGAAGCTTTTATTAAGCTTTGGAAGTGCCGTAAGGGCCTTTAATGAGAGAGTGTATCTCTTCATAGCTGTGAACAGGAAGGATGCGGGAATATGAATAGTAAACAATTAATTCTAGAAGCAATCGAAGCGCGTAAACAAGCGTACGTACCATATTCTAAATTTCAAGTAGGTGCAGCATTATTAACGCGCGGTGGAAAAGTATATCGTGGATGTAATGTTGAGAATGCATCATATGGCTTATGTAATTGTGCTGAAAGAACAGCTTTATTTAAGGCGGTTTCTGAAGGGGATAACGAATTTGTAGCCATTGCGGTTGTAGCAGATACAAAGCGTCCAGTACCTCCTTGTGGAGCATGTCGACAAGTTATGGTAGAATTATGTAAACAGGATACGAAAGTATACTTATCAAACTTACATGGTGACGTTCAAGAGACGACAGTCGGAGAATTGTTACCAGGAGCATTTTTAGCGGAGGATTTACATGAATAGAAAAGGTTATAAATCAGGTTTTGTCTCTATTATTGGCAGACCGAATGTTGGAAAATCTACATTTTTAAACCGTATTATCGGCCAGAAAATTGCTATTATGAGTGATAAGCCACAAACGACTCGTAATAAAATTCAAGGTGTATATACAGAAAATGATGCACAAGTTATTTTCATTGATACACCAGGAATACATAAACCTAAACATAAATTAGGCGACTTCATGGTAAAGATGGCGCAAACGACATTAAAAGAAGTTGATATTGTTCTGTTTATGGTTAATGCAGTTGAAGGATTTGGTCGTGGTGAGGAATTCATCATTGAGAAATTAAAAGAAACGAAACAACCAGTATTTTTAGTCATTAATAAAATTGACCAACTTCATCCAGAGCAATTACTAGAGTTAATTGATCAATATCGTAAACTACATGAATTTGCAGAGATTGTACCAATTTCTGCGTTAGACGGTAATAATGTGGACGCTTTAATTGGAACAATTAAAAAGTATTTACCAGAAGGACCACAATACTATCCAGAGAATCAAGTAACGGATCATCCGGAGAGATTTATTATTGCAGAGCTTATTCGTGAGAAAGTACTACATTTAACACGTGAAGAAGTGCCGCATTCTGTGGCTGTTGTTATCGATGCGATTCAAAAGCGTGAGGGCGGGGCAGTTTATATAAATGCAACGATTGTTGTTGAACGTGCATCACAAAAAGGAATCATCATCGGAAAACAAGGAAAAATGTTAAAAGAAGTTGGTAAGCGAGCTCGTTTTGATATTGAAGCGCTACTTGGTTCTAAAGTATTTTTAGAAGTATGGGTAAAAGTGCAAAAAGATTGGCGTAATAAAATGTCTCAGCTTCGTGACCTAGGTTTCCGCGAGGATGAGTACTAAAATAGAGTAAAGTTGTAATCAGTGGATGGTTGGTTCATCCACTGATTATTGGTTTTTATGAACTTTGATAAATTAGGAAAAATTTTTCTCACATGAAAATGGACAAAATGGGTCAATTTAATAACAACAAAGGAAATTGGTTTATAGGCTACGCTTATTGAGAAAGGTGGATTCTTATGCTAGATTTTACCTGGAAGTTTTTCTCCAAAACAGGAAGCATTGAAACGTACTTGCTTTTGAAAGAAATGGAAAAAGACGTAAACGATGAGATGGATCAACATGAAGAGGAGCTAGCGCATCTAGACTCTCCAATTTCTTGACCCGTTTTGTTCAAACCTTGGATGGTGACGAACATGTTTCAAAAAGTTGAGGGCATCGTTATCCGTACGACAGATTACGGAGAAACGAACAAGATTGTTACAATATTCTCAAGAGAACTTGGTAAGGTAAGTGCAATGGCAAGAGGGGCAAAAAAACCGAAAAGCCGATTAGCATCTGTGTCGCAATTAATGACACATGGCCAGTTTCTTATTCAAATGGGATCTGGGCTTGGAACATTGCAACAAGGCGAGATTATTTCAACTATGAAAGAAATTCGCGAGGATATATTTTTAACTGCTTATGCATCATTTATTGTTGAATTAACTGATAAAGCAACAGAAGATAAAAAACATAATCCGTATTTATTTGAAATGTTATATCAAACGTTGCATTATATGTGTGAGGGTGTTGATCCAGAAGTATTATCATTAATTTATCAAACGAAAATGCTTCCGGTATTAGGGATGCGCCCGTACTTTGATACATGTGCGATTTGTCATCAAGAAACAGACTTTGTCGCCTTCTCCGTCAGGGAAGGCGGTTTTCTGTGCTCACGTCATGCAGAGCAAGACCCATATCGTATACCGGTAGGAGAAGCTGTTCATAAATTATTACGTCTTTTCTTCCATTTCGATTTACATAGGCTCGGAAATGTATCGGTAAAGGATAGCACAAAAAAACAAATGCGTTTAGTATTGAATACATATTATGATGAATATTGCGGAATTTATTTGAAATCAAGACGTTTTTTAGAACAACTTGATAAGTTTCAAATATAATTTTGGGCCGTATACGGTCCTTTTTACATACTTTCTTTTTCGAATAGCATATTTAGTATATAATATTTAAGAGATAGTATAACTTTTTTCGTTGTGCATTAAAGGTGGTGATTATCATAGAGCTGAATAAACGGCAAGAACATATCATTCAGATTGTAAAAGATCACGGTCCTATTACAGGGGAATCAATTGCAGCGCAATTGGGTCTAACACGTGCGACGCTAAGACCAGACTTAGCAATTTTAACGATGGCTGGTTATTTAGAAGCACGTCCACGCGTAGGTTATTTTTATACGGGTAAAACTGGGGGGCAGCTATTATCTGAAGCTGTTAAGAAAATTAAAGTACAAGATTATCAATCTAGACCGGTTGTAATTGATAAAAATGTTTCCGTATACGATGCAATTTGTACGATGTTTTTAGAGGACGTTGGTACATTGTTCGTTGTAGATCAGATGACTCTATTAGTTGGTGTTGTGTCTCGTAAAGATTTATTAAGAGCGAGCTTAGGAAAGCAGGATTTAACCTCTCTTCCGGTTAATATTATCATGACAAGGATGCCAAACATTGCGATGTGTCGTAGAGAGGATTCTTTATATGATATTGCGATGGAATTAATAGAAAGACAGATTGATGCAATGCCAGTTGTAAAAGATACGAAACAAGGTTTAGAAGTGATTGGGCGAATTACAAAAACAAATATTACACGTGCGTTTGTAAATTTAGTAAATAACGAATAAGTGTAATTTGTTTAAAGTGAGGTAATGTAATGGATAATAAAATCGTATATGTCGTATCTGACTCTGTAGGGGAAACGGCTGATTTGGTTGTTCGAGCAGCAATGGGGCAATTCCCGTTTGCTCCTGATATTAGACGTGTACCGTATGTAGAAGATACAGGGACATTAAAAGAAGTGATTTCGATTGCTAAGAGTAATCAAGCACTTATATGTTTTACGTTAGTTAAGCCTGATATGCGCCAGTATTTAGTAACAGAGGCTGCAAAAGAAGGGGTAGAGGCATACGATATTATCGGCCCTCTTATTGATCAAATTGAAGAAATTACGGGGCAAGTGCCGAGATATGAGCCAGGTGTTGTCCGTAGGTTAGATGAAGAATACTTTAAAAAGATTGAAGCGATTGAGTTTGCTGTGAAGTATGATGACGGCAGAGATGCACGAGGTATTTTAAAAGCAGATATCGTGTTGATTGGTGTTTCGCGTACATCAAAAACACCACTTTCCCAATATTTAGCTCATAACAAACGCTTGAAAGTTGCGAATGTACCACTCGTGCCAGAAGTTGACCCACCTGAAGAACTATATCAAGTGGCAAAAGAAAAATGTTTCGGTTTGAAAATTACGCCAGATAAGTTAAATCATATTCGAAAAGAACGATTAAAATCACTTGGATTAAGTGATGGAGCAACATATGCAAATATTAATCGTATTCAAGAAGAAATTGATCACTTTGAGGAAGTAATTAGTAAAATAAATTGCCAAGTAATCGATGTATCGAATAAAGCGATTGAAGAAACAGCAAATATTATTGTGAATGCAGTGCAAAACCAAAAAATGTTTTAGCACATTTACCAAAGGTGAATGTGCTTTTTTCGCTCGTGTGAAATATGATACCTATGGATTTTGTAATAGATTGTAGTGTAATGGTTATACTTATACTCCTTTGTCTTTTAGTATATTCAAGGTGTGAGTTTGTCATCCTGAAATGTAAGATGAAAAAATAAAGGGATATGTAGCGTAGTTGAAGAAAATATATTATAATAAAAAATTGTGATAAAAACCTATATTTTACGTTTAGACTTTAATTTTTCAGAATAAACTAGGGATAGGATTTACGAAAAAGACATGTAATTACGTTAAATCGACAAAATCTATACAAGAAAACGCACATTATGGAAGGATTCACAGAAGGGATGTAGAATACAGAAATATGCAAAACATCAACAACATATTAGTTGGTGTAGATGTATATCCCGTGAAGGCTGAAATTGTGCAAGTTGGAGCGGAATTTCATGTCGGAATTTTGTTTGTCGCATCATATGCTCATCCTTTAAGGAAATAGCAAGGCAATTGGATCATTGTAGATACTGAACAAAATGGAGTTGATTGTTATATGGATCAACATGAAAAAGTTACAGATCTCAAGATCAAACAGTATATGTGGCTTGCTACTCTTCTTGGAAAAAGGTGTATATGTATTGTTTCTAAGAGATACATTTGTAACAGATGAGCAAATGTATACAATTTTATATAGCAAGTATGTATATGCGATTTATGCAGATAAAGGACCTATAGGAAAGGTTCAAAATCGTTTATACAATGTAATCGGCAACACTTTCTAACAAGTTTAGAAAAATATTGTCGAATTATAAAGGAATTTTTTAATTTATATCGAATACAAAATACGACACGGAGATGGAGTTATGGGGAACAGAATTCCCGAAGAAGTTGTTGAACAGATTCGGACATCATCCGATATTGTAGAAGTCATTGGTGAATACGTTCAACTTAGAAAACAGGGGCGTAACTATTTCGGCCTTTGTCCATTTCATGGTGAGAATTCTCCTTCATTCTCTGTTTCATCTGATAAGCAAATTTTTCATTGCTTCGGATGTGGAGAAGGTGGAAATGTATTTTCCTTTCTAATGAAAATGGAAGGACTGGCTTTTACCGAGGCTGTTCAAAAGCTAGGCGAAAGAAATGGAATTGCGGTTGCAGAGTACACATCAGGACAAGGACAACAAGAAGACATATCTGATGACACTGTCATCATGCAACAAGCTCATGAATTATTGAAAAAGTATTATCATCATTTATTAGTAAATACGGAAGAGGGAAATGAAGCACTTTCATATTTATTAAACCGTGGTATTACGAAAGAGATGATTGAGAAGTTTGAAATTGGTTATGCATCACCTGCTTGGGATGCGGCGACGAAAATTTTACAAAAAAGAGGTTTATCGCTGTCTAGTATGGAACAAGCTGGCCTTCTAATAAGAAGTGAGAAGGATGGTAGTCATTACGATCGCTTCCGTGGAAGAGTTATGTTCCCGATCTATACGTTACAAGGTAAGGTGATAGCGTTTAGTGGAAGGGCGTTAGGGGATGACACTCCGAAATATTTAAATAGCCCTGAAACACCGATTTTTCACAAAAGTAAATTGTTGTATAACTTCCACCAAGCAAGACCGTTTATTAGAAAGCGTGGGCAAGTGGTTCTTTTTGAAGGATATGCCGATGTACTAGCTGCGGTAAAAAGTGGTGTGGAAGAAGCTGTTGCGACAATGGGAACAGCTTTAACTGAAGAACAAGCAAAACTTCTGCGACGTAACGTTGAAACTGTTGTTCTTTGCTATGATGGTGATAAAGCAGGGCGAGAAGCGACGATGAAAGCAGGGCAATTATTGCTAAAAGTTGGTTGCCAAGTGAAAGTCACATCCTTGCCAGATAAGCTTGATCCTGATGAATATGTGCAACAATATGGGACTACCGCTTTTGAAAATCTTGTGAAATCAAGTGTGAGTTTTGTTGGTTTTAAAATAAATTATTTGCGTTTAGGGAAAAATTTGCAAGATGAGTCTGGCAAAGAAGAATATGTGAAAAGTGTTTTAAAAGAGTTATCGTTGTTACAAGATGCGATGCAGGCAGAGTCATATTTGAAGTCATTATCGCAAGAATTTTCGTATTCAATGGAAACACTTTTGAATCAATTGCACCAATATCGCAAAGAACAAAAGGTACAGCAAAAACAAATAAAGCAGGTTGCTAAACCGTCTCAAGTCGTTCAAACAAAACCGAAGTTAACAGGTTTTGAAAGAGCGGAAAGAGAAATTATTTACCATATGTTGCAAAGTGCAGAAGTAGCTGTTCGTATGGAATCCCATATAGAAGATTTTCATACAGAAGAACATAAAGGGATTTTATATGAACTATACGCATATTATGAAAAGGGAAATGAACCTTCAGTCGGAACATTTTTAAGTTGGCTCTCTGATGAAAAGTTGAAAAATATTATCACTGATATTTCGACGGATGAATTTATTAATCCAGAATACACAGAAGAAGTGTTGCAAGGCCATTTGGAGACGCTTAGGCGGCATCAGGAAAAACTTGAAAAGATGGAGATCATCTTTAAAGTGAAACAAATGGAAAAAACAGATCCTGTAGAGGCTGCTAAATATTATGTAGCATATTTACAAAATCAAAAAGCGAGAAAATAGCTTTTTTGATAAAGTTTTAGTATAATGAATGTTTGTATCTCGCGTAAGGAGGGGAACAGATGGCTGACAAACCAGCTCGTTCTAAACAAATTGAAACTGAAATGACCCTTGAGCAAGTGAAAGAACAACTCACTGAGCTCGGAAAAAAACGTGGCGTTCTTACATATGAAGAGATTGCAGAACGCATGAATGGATTTGAAATTGAATCCGATCAAATGGATGAATACTATGAATATTTAGGTGAACAAGGCATTGACTTAGTTGGTGATAATGACAACGAAGAAGGCCCTAATAATCGCCAAATTTCAAAAACAGAAGAAGAGTTTGACCTCAATGATTTAAGTGTACCACCAGGGGTTAAAATCAACGATCCTGTTCGTATGTATTTAAAAGAAATTGGTCGTGTAGACTTACTATCTGCAGAAGAAGAAATTCGACTTGCAACGCGTATTGAAGAAGGCGATGAAGAAGCGAAACGTCGTCTTGCAGAAGCAAACTTACGTCTTGTAGTAAGTATTGCAAAGCGCTATGTAGGCCGTGGTATGCTTTTCTTAGACTTAATTCAAGAAGGTAATATGGGTCTAATTAAAGCTGTTGAAAAGTTCGATTATCGTAAAGGTTTCAAATTTAGTACGTATGCAACTTGGTGGATTCGCCAAGCTATTACACGTGCCATTGCAGACCAAGCGCGAACAATTCGTATTCCAGTCCATATGGTTGAAACGATTAACAAGTTAATTCGTGTACAACGCCAATTATTACAAGATTTAGGTCGTGAACCGTCTCCTGAAGAGATTGGTGAAGAAATGGATCTTGCTCCAGAAAAAGTACGTGAAATCTTAAAAATTGCACAGGAGCCAGTTTCTCTTGAAACACCAATTGGTGAAGAAGATGACTCCCATTTAGGTGACTTTATTGAAGACCAAGAAGCAACATCGCCTGCGGACCATGCAGCCTATGAATTGCTAAAAGAACAATTAGAAGATGTGTTAGATACGCTAACAGATCGTGAAGAAAATGTTCTACGTCTTCGTTTCGGTTTAGATGATGGACGAACTCGTACGCTTGAAGAAGTTGGGAAAGTATTTGGCGTAACGAGAGAGCGTATCCGTCAAATTGAAGCAAAAGCACTTCGCAAATTAAGACATCCAAGCCGTAGTAAGCGTCTTAAGGATTTCTTAGAATAGGTTATTTTTTAAGTTTACTTCACCATTGTGAAGTAAACTTTTTTATTTTGTTAATTTTTGTTAAAATTTAGCTATCGGCAACGATTACAATTTCTTGTAATTTATTTTACAGAATTGTCTTTTGATTTGCAAATGCTCATTTTTCGATTTTTCGATTAATTTTGTTTATTCTATACAAAAATATATGTAGAAAAGCGAAAAATATGATGAGAAACGTTAATAATTATCGAAATAATAAGCGATATGACAATAAAAAACAATAAACTGAATTTATGGAATATTTTTAACAAGTGGTAGTTTACTCTTTTCTGATAGAGCGTTTTCAAGTACAATGGAAATGACTGAATCATCTAACTATTTAGGGGTATAGAGGGGGGAGAAGAGATATGAAACGTAATCCGCTGATTCCGTTCGCTCTTATTGCAGCATTGGGTATTATCGTTATGTTTGTATTTTCATTTCAGGGGCTAAATAAATCTAAAGAGTTAGCTGATGCAAAAAATGGCGGGAAGCCAGCACAAACGGCATCAAAACCAGAAGATATTGTGAAGCAAAGCTGTACGAGCTGCCATGGTGATCAGTTACAAGGGGCAGTTGGACCTAACTTGCAAAAAATTGGTGGGAAACTTTCAAAGGATGAAATTAAAGAAATTCTTTCGAAAGGAAAAGGCAATATGCCTGCCAATATAGTTCCAGCTGATCAAGCCGCTAAAGTAGCTGATTGGTTATCGAAGAAAAAATAAAGTTCCGTATGACAAGCCTTTTGCTTATGCAAAGGGCTTGTTTTTCTATATTTTCTAAAATACGATGAATGATAGAGCAGTGAATTGTTGTTATGGGCTTGCAACAACTACTATAAATTCATTATCATGGAGACAGACTGACAAGAGAAGGAGTAATGGAAATACATGAATGAAGTAAAGCTTTCAAAACGATTAGAAGAAGTTGTACGTGAAATACCAGTAGGATCTACAGTCGCTGATATTGGATCGGATCATGCGTATTTACCGTGTTATACAATTATAAATAATATTGCTACAAAAGCAGTTGCAGGAGAGGTCGTAGATGGACCATTTCGCTCTGCGCAAGCAACTGTAGCTGAAAGTGGTTTACAAGATAAAGTAGATGTGCGTAAAGGGAATGGATTAGCTGTTATCGCACCAGGAGAAGTAGATGTAATTACAGTTGCCGGAATGGGCGGAGCGTTAATTCGTGACATTTTAGAAAGTGGTAAAGAAAAATTAGAAGGTGTAACACGTTTAATTTTACAGCCTAATATTGCAGCGCATCATATTCGTGAATGGTTTATTGAGAATGGTTGGGAGCTTATCCATGAAAAAATCGTAAAAGAAGATGGGAAAATTTACGAAATTTTAGTAGGGGAGCGAGGAAATGTTGCAGCGCCTTACTCTGAAAATAAACAAGCTGAATTGTTTATGGGACCATTTTTAATAACAGAAAAAAGTGAAGCCTTCGTTGAAAAATGGGAAGGAGAATTAAAAAACTTCCAAAATATTTTAAAACAGTTAGAACGTGCAGCTGATTCTGAAGAAACAAAAGCGAAGCGTGGGGAAGTAGAAGCGAAAATGAAAATGATAGGGGAGGTTTTATCATGAGTAAAATTCCAAATGGCCATGAAATTATTTCTTTATTTGAAAGTATGTATCCGAAGCATTTGGCGATGGAAGGAGATAAGATTGGCCTGCAGATTGGAGCGCTTAATAAACCGGTGCGGCACGTATTGATTGCGTTAGATGTAACGGAAGAAGTTGTGGATGAAGCAATTCAATTAGGGGCAAATGTCATTATTGCTCATCATCCTTTAATTTTTAACCCGTTAAAAGCGATTCATACAGATAAGGCGTATGGGAAAATTATTGAAAAGTGTATTAAAAATGATATTGCAATCTATGCAGCGCATACAAATGTGGATGTTGCTAAGGGCGGGGTAAATGATTTACTTGCTGAGGCGTTAGGATTGCAAAATACAGAAGTTTTGGCACCGACATATGCAGAAGAAATGAAAAAAGTTGTTGTGTTTGTGCCAGTCACTCATGCAGAAGAAGTAAGGAATGCATTAGGAGACGCAGGTGCTGGTCATATCGGCAATTATAGCCACTGTACGTTTAGTAGCGAGGGTACAGGTACATTTGTACCTCAAGAGGGGACAAATCCTTATATCGGGGAAACTGGACAGTTAGAACGTGTAGAAGAAGTGCGAATCGAAACGATTATTCCAGCTTCATTACAGCGGAAAGTGATTAAAGCAATGGTAACGGCGCACCCTTATGAAGAAGTAGCATACGATGTGTATCCGCTTGATAATAAAGGTGAAACGTTAGGCCTAGGAAAAATAGGATACTTACAAGAAGAAATGACGCTTGGTCAATTTGCAGAACATGTGAAACAATCATTAGACGTGAAGGGCGCAAGAGTTGTCGGTAAGTTAGACGATAAAGTGCGTAAAGTAGCTGTACTTGGTGGAGATGGTAATAAATATATAAACCAAGCGAAATTTAAAGGAGCAGATGTATATGTAACTGGTGACATGTACTATCATGTTGCTCATGATGCGATGATGCTCGGTTTAAATATAGTTGACCCAGGACATAATGTTGAAAAAGTAATGAAACAAGGTGTACAAAAGCAATTACAAGAAAAAGTAGATGCAAAGAAACTCAATGTACACATTCATGCTTCGCAGTTACATACAGATCCATTTATATTTGTATAAGAAAAATAAAAACCGTTGCTCATGCAAGCAACGGTTTTTATTATTGTTCTTTTTTCACTTTCACGCGAGGTAATATTTTTTGTAACGGTACTTTTCGAACTCTTTCCCATGTAGCGGGATTCATTGGGTTATATTGCTCTAAGAAAGCGATAACTTCTTTCGTAATTGGCGTTGGAGTAGAAGCACCTGCTGTAACAGCTACGTTTTCTACACCTTGTAGCCACTCTAATTGAATTTCGCTTACATCAGCAACTCGATATGCTTTTGTACCCGCGATTTCTTGTGATACTTGTGCTAAGCGATTTGAATTGTTACTTTTCGGATCACCAACAACAATTGTTAAGTCTGCAACATCAGCTTGTTTAGCGACAGCTTCTTGGCGAACTTGAGTTGCTAAACAAATTTCTTTATGGAATTCTGCTGTTGGGAATTTTTTTTGAATGTCCTCCATTAAATGTTGAACATCCCATTGACTCATCGTTGTTTGATTTGTTACTAAAATTTTATCTGTTGGGATTTCTAATGTTTTTAAATCATCGGCTCTTTCGATAAGGTGAACGATGTCAGGTGCAATACCAACTGCGCCTTCTGGCTCTGGATGATTTTTTTTACCGATATAAATGACATGATACCCTTCCGCTTTCTTAGCTTCGATAAGGTCATGCGTCTTGGTAACATCTGGGCAAGTAGCATCGATTGTTGTTAAACCTTTTTCTTTTGCGCGTTGTTTAACTTCTGGAGAAACACCGTGTGCAGTGAAAATAACAGTACCAGAATCAATTTTATCTAAAATTTCTAAGCGACTTGGACCGTCTAATGTGATGATTCCATCTTCTTCAAAAGCGTCTGTAACATGTTTATTGTGAACAATCATACCTAAAATATAAATGGGTCTCGGCAATGATTTATCTAATGCGGCGTTACGTGCAATTACCATTGCATCGACAACACCGTAGCAATAACCACGAGGGGAAATTTTAACAATTTTCATATGAGTAATCCTCTCCTTCTAAACAAGGGATACTTTTGTGCATAGTCTTTTACATTATAAAGGAGGAGTGGATAGAAAACAAAGGATTGTTACACATATAGTTTTGGTTTTGTTGCTGTTTGTTGAACTGGTTCTTTCGGTAACTCTTTTTCTATTACAGGTTCAATCACTATTTTCTTTCGTTTTCGTTTCTTTTTTTGAGGTGCAGGAGGCGGACTTTCTACTTCAACTGGCTCTGTTACATTTTCCGTTTGATTTTCTTCCGTGCTTTTTCCAGAGGTGAGGATTTTAACAATGCTTGGTAGACTACGCATAATAGGACCGTACTGTTCGACGACAGGACCTACAGATTGAACGACTTGGGATACTTTTTCGATGTTATTTATCATATTAGTTGGATTTGAAATTAAGTTCGAAAAAAAACTGCCGATGCCACTGCTTGCTGTTGCCGCAGCTGTAGTTGTGCCCCCGCGCGTTTCATTTGATTCATACATTTGAGGCGGTATCATTTGCTCAGGATGTTGCTGCATGTATGGTTGATATTGTGGATGTTGCTGCGGATATTGTTGCTGGTATTGCTGCGGATATTGCTGATGATATTGCGGCGGTGGTGGTTGCTGATGCATCATTGGTTGCCCTTCCATTTGTCGGTAAGGTGGAACCATTTGCATAAAAGGCTCGGTTGGATCGTGTTTTTTAAAAAGCTTAGCAAGAAAACCTTTCTTTTTTTGTGCCATTGGTGGTAGTTGTGGAATTGGATATGGTGTATAAGGTTGCTGCCCTGGATTCGGATACATTTGCCTTGTAGGGGATTTCGGAAACATGTGAGAAATCCTCCTTTCTTCAGTTAGGTATATACACATACAATATGCAATAAAAGGGAAGAAGGTTAGTTTTTGAAGTGAAAACCTAAACTAAAGATGGATTTTACTTGTAGATTTCGATATAATGTAGACTTGACTGATTTGTGCGCGCAGTAGAAATTTTAGAAAGAAGGTGTAACTTATGACACAACAAACTTTTACACAGTATGATTTTAAACCATTTTTAATAGATGCAGTTCGTGAACTACGCTTTACAGAGCCGACAGGAATTCAGCAGAAAATTTTCCCAGTCGTGAAAAAAGGTGTAAGTGTAATTGGACAATCCCAAACAGGTTCTGGGAAAACACATGCATACTTACTTCCTACATTAAACAGAATTAATGCAAGTCGTGAAGAAGTACAACTTGTTATTACAGCGCCTACTCGTGAGTTAGCACAACAAATTTACGAAGAAATCGTGAAATTAACAAAGTTTTGTGCGGAAGACCAAATGATTACAGCACGTTGTTTAATTGGTGGAACTGATAAACAACGTTCAATTGAGAAATTGAAAAAACAACCTCATATCGTAGTTGGGACACCAGGACGTATTAAAGACTTAGTTGAAGAACAAGCATTATTTGTTCATAAAGCAAATACGATTATTGTCGATGAAGCAGACTTAATGCTTGATATGGGATTCATTCATGATGTAGACAAAATTGCAGCACGCATGCCTAAAAACTTGCAAATGTTAGTTTTCTCTGCAACAATTCCTCAAAAACTAAAACCGTTTCTGAAGAAATATATGGAGAATCCAGAGCATATTCATATCAATCCAAAACAAGTTGCAGCTGGAAACATTGAACACTATTTAGTGCCTTCTAAACATCGTAATAAAATTGATTTAGTGCATAAAATGCTACTTCAATTTAAACCGTATTTAGCAGTTGTTTTCACGAATACGAAAAAGATGGCAGACCAAGTTGCTGATGGATTAATGGAACGTGGCTTAAAAGTTGGACGAATTCACGGGGATTTATCACCACGTGATCGTAAAAAAATGATGAAACAAATTCGTGACCTTGAATTCCAATATATTGTTGCGACTGATTTAGCAGCACGTGGTATTGATATTGAAGGGATTAGCCATGTTATTAACTATGAGTTACCATCAGATTTAGATTTCTTCGTTCACCGCGTTGGAAGAACAGCACGTGCGGGGCATTCTGGTATTGCAGTGACGATTTATGATCCAGCAAACGAAGAAGCGTTAGATAGCTTAGAAAAACAACGTCATATCGAGTTTAAACATGTAGATTTACGTGGAGATGAGTGGGCAGATTTAGGTGAGCGTCGTCGTCGTAAGAGCCGTAAAAAACCAAATGACGAACTTGATGTTATGGCAACGAAAGTTATAAAAAAACCGAAAAAAGTAAAACCAAACTATAAACGTAAACTTGCAACAGAACGTGACAAAGTGAAGAGAAAATATAGCAATAAAAAAAGATAAGGGGTTTCCCTTATCTTTTTTTAATCCCGGTAATTTAAATGAAGAGTATAGTCTGTCTAAATAGTCATATGAATTTGTGTAGTGCGTCTTTTGTGAACAAACAATTCACTACATATTTCTACAAATTATGCTATCATTATATCTATTGTATATTGAAGAGGTGATTGTATGTTAAAGATTGGATCTCATGTTTCTATGAGTGGTAAGAAAATGTTATTAGCAGCAAGTGAAGAGGCTGTTTCATACGGTGCAACAACGTTTATGATTTATACAGGTGCACCGCAAAATACACGAAGAAAACCAATTGAAGAATTGAACATAGAAGCAGGAAGAAAACATATGGAGCTGAACGGAATTGAGGAAATTATCGTCCATGCGCCGTATATTATTAATGTTGGGAATACGACGAAGCCAGAAACATTCCAATTAGGCGTAGACTTTCTTCGCATGGAAATTGAAAGAACATCGGCATTAGGTGTAGCGAAACAAATTGTTCTTCACCCAGGAGCGCACGTTGGTGCTGGAGCAGATGCTGGTATTCAACAAATTATTAAAGGGCTTAATGAAGTATTAACGCCAGAACAGACGGTTAACATTGCGTTAGAGACGATGGCAGGAAAAGGAACAGAATGCGGTCGTAGCTTTGAAGAAATTGCGAAGATTATTGATGGTGTAAAATATAATGAAAAGCTATCTGTATGCTTTGATACGTGTCATACGCACGATGCAGGATATGATATTGTAAATGACTTTGACGGCGTATTAAACGAATTTGATAAGATCGTTGGTATAGATCGTTTACAAGTACTTCATATTAATGATAGTAAAAATGTACGCGGAGCAGGAAAAGACCGTCATGAAAACATTGGATTTGGTCACATTGGGTATAAAGCATTGCATCACATTGTACATCATCCACAGTTAATGCATGTACCAAAAATTCTTGAAACACCGTATGTAGGGGAAGATAAAAAAGATAAGAAGCCACCATATAAATTGGAAATCGAAATGCTGAAAAACGGCACTTTTGATGAAGGGCTTCTTGAAAAAATTAAAGCGCAATAAGGAGGGGAAATCCCCTCCTTATTTTAGTAGTTGCTGAAATAATGTATTTACTTGTTGGGCAGTGGCAGGGGAAGTTACTTTTGCGATCTGTTTTAAGAGCTCTAGTCGCTCGTTGTTATCGTAAATATTAATATTTTTACCCTTCATAAGTAAAACGATTTGGTCAGCTTGTGCGGCTGTAATAGGAACTTCGTATTCTTTGCTATATTTTAATAACTCTTTTGTAGAAATATGATTTAATTTTTTATTAACAATTTGTTTAATGAGGTTCATCTTATTATCCTCCTTCACGCGTTCTTCTATCGAAATATATGAGCATGTAGCTTGTACATATTCGTATGGAGTTTCTTTTTTCATGAGGAAAAGAAGCGTATGTTATAATATAAGGACGAAACTACAGAAAAAGAGTACAGGGAGGGCTTATGGAGCAAAAGCAACATCGAAAAGAAAGTGTTATTCATCTCATTTATCGTTTAGTTATGATTATTTTTGGAGCAGCATGCGCGGCGGTGGCGATTGAACTATTTTTAATGCCAAATAAAATTATTGATGGTGGAATTATTGGTATTTCTCTTATATTAGATTATCTTACTCCTAACATTTGGTGGTTAAGTTTTTCTACTTTAGTCGTTGTTCTCAATATCCCATTTATGTATTCCGGTTATAAGCAAATTGGAAAAACATTTATGTTATCTTCGACATTTGGTATTGTAGCGTTAGCTTTCATTGAGTCAACGTTACATGCGGTGCCACCATTTACAACAGAACCTATTTTAGCGACAGTGTTTGGTGGGCTTATTTTAGGTCTTGGTGTAGGACTTGTAATTCGTCATGGTGGGTCGTTAGATGGAACTGAAATTATGGGGATTTTATTAACGAAGAAACTACCGTTCTCTGTTGGTGAATTCGTAATGTTTGTGAACTTATTTATTTTTGCATGGGCAGCATTTGTGTTTGGTGTGGAACAAGCGATGTATTCTGTTATGACGTACTATATCGCATTTAAAACAATCGATACAGTAATTCAAGGGCTAGATGAAACGAAGGCGGTTTTAATTGTATCTGATCAATATGAGGAAGTATCAAACGCGATTTTGCATCGTCTTGGCCGTGGAACGACAAAGCTTGTAGCGAAAGGTGGTTACACGGATAAAGAAAAAGAAGTTATTTATGCAGTTGTAACGCGTCTAGAAGTGACGAAGTTAAAATCAATTGTGCATGAAATTGATGAAAATGCATTTGTTACGATTATGAGCACGCAAGAGACAAATGGTGGTAAGTTTAAATCGGCTATTCACTAAAAGTTTATAGGAATATTTTTTGAAAGCAGAGAATTTTTCTCTGCTTTTTGTTATAATAGTAAGGTTTCTTGAAAAAATAGATATATTTTAGGCAGATTGGTTTACAACTATAATAAGCTGTACTATAATTCAAATAGATATAAATCGGAATCATTCTGAATTAAAATAGGTGAGATGCTATGAATAATATATTAGAAATTGAAGGTTTAACATTCCGATATGAAGATCGGAATGTGTTAGAAAATATTAATTTGCAAGTTCCGAAGGGAGCTTTTTTAGGTTTAGTGGGACCGAATGGTTCAGGTAAATCAACTTTACTTAAGTGTTTATTAGGCGTTTTAAAGCCAAAAGAAGGAAGCATACGCGTGTTTGGCGTTGATAGTAAGAAGTTTAAGGAATGGAACAAAGTTGGTTATGTATCCCAAAAGGCAAATAGTTTCAATTCTGGTTTTCCAGCAACTGTTTCTGAAGTTGTCTCAATGGGACTTGTTTCGAAAAAAGGGCTTTTTCGCTTTTTTACAAAAGAGGATAAAAAAAAGGTAGAAAAAGCAATTGCTGATGTAGGGATGAGTGAGTTTCAAGGTCGTAACATTGGAGAGCTTTCTGGTGGACAGCAACAGCGTGTATTTATTGCTCGTGCGCTCGTTAGTGATCCTGAATTGCTTATTTTGGACGAGCCTACTGTTGGAATCGATGTGAAAAATGTGGAAAGTTTTTACGAAATATTAGAGGATTTAAACAAAAGGCTCGGGATCACATTAATTCTTGTTACTCATGATATGGGAGCTGTTACTGAAAAAGTAACACATGTTGCATGCCTAAACCAACATCTACATTTCCATGGAAATGTAGAGAAGTTCCGAGAGTTAGAAGATGCAGAAATGTCCGTCTTATATGGACATCATGTTCATCGTTTAGAACACGAACATGAGCATCACGGGAGGATATAATGATACAAGATTTTTTACAATATGACTTTTTACGTAATTCTTTATACGCAGGTATTTTAATTGGACTTGTTGCACCGCTAATTGGTGTGTTTGTTGTTATTCGTCGTTTATCTCTTATTGCGGATGCATTAAGTCACGTGACGTTATCGGGTATTGCAGCAAGTTTATTACTTGAAAAAACCATTTTTACAGGTGGATTTTTAAACCCCTTATATATGGGGATGATTTTCTCGATTGGTGGAGCGCTACTAATCGAAAAGTTACGAACTGTATATAAGCACTATCAAGAATTAGCAATTCCAATTATCCTTTCGGCAGGGATGGGGGTTGGAGTTATTTTCATTTCACTTGCAAATGGATTTAACACAGACTTATTTAGTTATTTATTTGGTAGTGTCAGTGCTGTAACAAGTACAGATTTAATTATTATTGGGATTGTAGCAATTGTTGTTGTTGCGACAATTATTTTATTATATAAAGAGCTGTTTCTATTATCATTTGATGAGGAATACGCAGTATCAACTGGTTTAAGAGCGAAATGGATTCACTTTATTTTCATTATATTAGTTGCTCTTGTCATTGCAGTATCAATGCGTGTAGTGGGGGTTCTTCTCGTATCATCATTAATGACATTACCAGTTGCAGCAAGTATTCGTATTGCTAAAGGATTTAAACAAACAATTTTCTTTTCCATTTTATTTGGTGAAATTGCAGTAATTGGTGGAATGTTTGCTTCGTATCAACTTGATCTAGCGCCAGGTGGTACAATTGTTATGATAGCAGTTCTTATTTTAATCGGTGCGATTTTATGGAAGAAGAAAAAAACTGCATAAAGTAGGGATAGGTATGAATCTAACAGAAGCTTTACGCCTAATGAAAGAAAAAGGATATAAACATACTGGAAAAAGAGAAGAGATGCTCAGATTATTTGCAGCACATAATCGTTATTTAACTGCGAAAGACGTTTTAGAACATATGAAAGACGATTATCCAGGGCTTAGTTTTGATACGATTTATCGTAACTTAACAGTTTTTGCTGAGATTGGTGTTTTAGAACAAACGGAATTAAATGGCGAAAAACATTTTCGTTTTACTTGTTCTATTATGGAACATCATCATCATTTTATTTGTTTGGATTGTGGGGGGACGAAAGAGATTACTTCCTGCCCAATGGATTTTATGAATAAAGATTTTACTGGTTATGAAGTAACGGGTCATAAGTTTGAAATATATGGTCGTTGTCCAAAATGTGCAAAGTAAAAGCTCGTCGGTTATGTAACTGACGAGCTTTTTTACGTAGAAAAGAAGGTTGCTCACAAATATTGTGGCAACCTTCTTTTTATTGTTCTTGTGTCTCTTTTTCTTTTTCTCGTTCAGCAGCCATTTCAGCAGCAATTACGTCGATTTCTTTTTTCAGTTCTTCTACCATTGTTTCTTCTGGTACTTTACGAACGACTTGCCCTTTACGGAATAATAATCCCTCTCCACGTGCACCGGCAATACCGATATCAGCTTCACGAGCTTCACCAGGGCCATTTACAGCGCAACCAAGTACTGCAACTTTAATTGGTACTTGAAGTGTAGAGATGTATTCTTCCACTTCGTTAGCAATGCTAATTAAATCGATTTCAATACGACCACAAGTTGGACAAGAGATAAGTGTTGCTGCATTAGACGCAAGACCGAATGATTTTAATAATTCGCGAGCAACTTTTACTTCTTCAACTGGATCAGCACTTAATGAAATACGTAGTGTATTTCCGATGCCTTTATTTAAGATTGCTCCAAGACCAGCAGCACTTTTTACAGTTCCGGCAAACAATGTTCCAGATTCTGTAATACCTAAATGTAATGGATAATCAAAAGCACGAGCAGCTTTCTCGTATGCTTCGATTGCTAAGTTAACATCAGAGGCTTTCATAGATACGATAATATCGTGGAAATCTAAGTCCTCTAAAATTTTAATATGATGTAGCGCGCTCTCAACCATACCATCTGCAGTTGGGTACCCGTACTTTTCTAAAATGTGTCGCTCTAATGAACCAGCGTTTACACCGATACGGATTGGAATACCGCGCTCTTTTGCTGCATTTACAACAGCTTCTACTTTATGGCGACGACCAATATTACCTGGATTGATACGTACTTTATCGATGCCACCTTCAATTGCTTTTAAAGCAAGGCGATAATCAAAATGAATATCAGCAACAAGTGGAATGTTGATTTGTTTTTTTATATCAGCAATAGCATCTGCTGCGCGTTCATCTGGAACGGCAACGCGGACGACTTGACAGCCGGCTTCTTCTAAACGCTTGATTTCAGCAACTGTTGCTTCAACATCATGTGTTTTTGTTGTTGTCATACTTTGTATAATTAATTCATTATTACCGCCGATTGTTAAATTACCGACTTTAACTGGACGTGTTTTTGTACGATGAGTCATTTCATTCACGAATAGATCGCTCTCCTTATAAAAGAAGTTTCTTATTTAGTCCCTCATATCAATGATGGTATACGTGATATAGGGCTATAGAAACCGAAGTACTCGGTTTCACTTTTACTATTGTATCAGCGCCTTTATGTAATTGACAAGGATTAAGTGATAGCTTATTGATATAACGGGAATTTATAAGACTTTCCAATTTGTATTTTTGTAGCAGATGTACTTTTGTTTAATTGTTTAAAGTCGTCAATGACTTTTTCTATGGAAGGAATTTTTTTCTTGTTAATTTGTTCTGTAATAGAAAGAACTGTCTCACCAGTTTTTACTTCAATTGTTTTATAAGATACATCCGTTTCTTTTTCTGTTTTGTTCGCTTTATTTTGTTGACTGTCTGTGTTTTCTTTTTTAATTGTTTGAGCAGCAGTTGTTTTTTTATATGAACTTAACATCGGTAAAGTACCGATTTTTATATCGTAATAAAATATATAACCGAGAACAAGCACGAATAGGAATATACCTAATCTCTTCATATTCTTCACTCCTTTGCTAGGAATATATGCTTGTCCAAAAAAAAAATGCCTATTTAGGCATTTTTTATTTTTCTTTCGGTTTGGGTACCTCTTTAATCGTTAAGTATAGAACGATTAAAACAACAGCGATATAAATGAACGTTGCTCCAGGTACGACGATTTTGAATAAATCCATAATCATGAAGAAAATGGTTGGGATCGTGTAGCTGTATGCAGTTAGTGTCCAAACTTGTTTATAGGATAGTTTACGTTGACCGCTCATAGCAGAACCGATGAACGCAAGTAAAGTCACGCCTACAAAAGTTATGAATAATTGGAATAGGTACACTAAGAATCCAATAACAAATAATAAAATTGGATAAATATTATCGAATAAAGAAATAAATTCTTGTAGATCTTTTTTCTCAAGAGATGCACCTAACAAATCGTTATAAGAATACGTTTGTGTTTGACCATTTCCCATAGAGACTACTTTATCTTTTAAAACAAATAAACCGGTTTTATTTTGATATTTTTCTAGGTCTGTTGAATTTGGATCAAATACGAAAAGTGTATTTCCTTCTTCTTTTTCAATAGGTTGATCAATATCGGCTTTTAGTTCGCCATTTTCGATTTTAAAATCAGGTAAATCTTTATCGATGACTTGATTTACCATGCCAACACCATCCTGGATAAAACTACCGTACAAAAAAGTTCTTGGAATAGTAGTAATTAAGCAAAGTAGCATAATATACAAAATGGTTTTACCGATTTTTTGAAAACGGAATAGCGCCATATCTTTAGGCGAGTATATGCTTTTTACGAATTGGGTAAATATGGACATAGATTCACTTCCTTTATGTATGTATAAAATCATTGTAACGTAGGAATCTAGAGAATCTCAAGATATATTATATTTACATATAGTGGAGATAACTAAATTTCTTTTATTAACTTTCTTCTTTTAAATAAGAAAAATACAATTGACACTTTTCTTTTCTATATGGTAAATTTATCTTACATTTCTTAAAGAGCATATCCGATAGGAATTCCTCTATTTGATATGTTGTTACATACATAATTGTGGACCCTTAGCTCAGCTGGTTAGAGCAGACGGCTCATAACCGTCCGGTCGTAGGTTCGAGTCCTACAGGGTCCATATCCATTTCGCATGTTTATTATGTTAGCAGGAAGCTTCCTTGTAGAAGGAAGCTTTTTTTACGGAATATATGAGCATTTTAATTGAAAAGAAGTGGGAATTTTGCTACTTTAATGATAGCAAGACAATGTGATTTATTTGTTTGCACCCTATGGCAATTAGGGTAGAATGAAGTTGTATGTCACTTAAGTGGCAATACATAAACTGGGAGGAATATAACAATGGCAAAACACGAATTACCAAATTTACCTTATGCGTATGATGCTTTAGAGCCTCACTTTGACAAAGAAACAATGAACATCCATCATACAAAACATCACAACACGTACATTACAAACTTAAACGCTGCTTTAGAAGGTCATGCAGAATTAGCTGACAAAAGCGTAGAAGAATTAGTTGCAAACTTAAACGAAGTACCAGAAGCAATCCGTACAGCAGTACGTAACAATGGTGGCGGACATGCTAACCATACATTCTTCTGGACAATCCTATCTCCAAACGGCGGAGGACAACCTGTAGGTGAACTTGCAACTGCAATTGAAGCAAAATTCGGTAGCTTCGATGCATTCAAAGAAGAATTCGCAAAAGCTGGCGCAACTCGCTTCGGTTCTGGTTGGGCTTGGTTAGTAGTAAACAATGGTGAGTTAGAAGTAACAAGCACTCCAAACCAAGATTCTCCTTTAACTGAAGGTAAAACTCCAGTTATCGGTTTAGATGTTTGGGAGCATGCTTACTACTTAAACTACCAAAACCGTCGTCCAGACTACATCGGCGCATTCTGGAACGTTGTAGATTGGAACGCTGCTGAAAAACGTTACCAAGAAGCAAAATAATCGTAATAAATATAGAAAAAGCTAGGGGAGAGCTCCTAGCTTTTTTCTATGCTTTCCTTTTACATAATTGGGCTTGTCTTTGGAAGACTAGAACATGAAGTAAAGGAGAGTTGTGTATGAAATGGAAACATATAATTGGTGACGTTGAAGTGAATCGGGATTTAGTGTTATTGCTCCTTATAGGAGGTTTATACACGCTCGCAATTTCTTTATCGAATACGTTTGTAAATATTTATTTATGGAAACAAACACAAAATTATGTGAATCTTGGCTTGTATAATTTAGCCAGCGTGGTATTACAGCCTCTCACATTTCTTGTAGGGGGAAAATTAGCGAAACGTATCGATCGCTCGATTTTATTACGAATAGGAGTAGGGACGCTCGCAATTTTTTTTATTGTTGTCTTAGTAGCAGGGAAAAGTGCTTCTCAGTATATTTTATTAATGGGGGCTCTTTTAGGAGTAGGATACGGTTTTTACTGGTTGGCTTTTAACTTATTGACATTTGAAATTACAGAACCAGAAACAAGAGATTTCTTTAATGGGTTTCTTGGACTTCTTACATCCTTCTCTGGAATGATTGGACCAATAGCAGCAGGATACACAATTTCACGTATGGAGAAATGGAGTGGCTATACTGTTATATTCTTTCTTTCATTAGTTCTATTTGCAATTGCTGTCGTCTTAAGCTTCTTTTTATCTAAAAGAGAATGTGAAGGGCGTTATGAAATCGTGCAAGTATTGAAAGAACGACGGATTGATAAAAATTGGGGAAAGATTACACGAGCTCATTTTTTCCAAGGATTGAGAGAAGGAACATTTATTTTTGTCATTTCAGTATATGTTTATTTAGCAACTAATAGTGAGTTTGCATTAGGGAAATACAGTTTAGTGAACTCTGCTGTATCCTTTGTATGTTATTACTTAGTTGCTCGTATGTTAAAGAAGGAGTGGCGAAAAAAAGCAATTTTACTTGGAGGCATTATTTTATATGCTGTCGTCTTTTTAGTTATTTTCAATGTTACATACACGAAATTACTTATTTATGCGGCATGTATTGCAATTGCATATCCTATTTTACTTGTTCCGTACGGATCAATGACATATGACGTAATTGGTAGAGCGAAAAATGCGAGAGAATGGCGTGTGGAATATGTCGTTGTTCGGGAGCTGTGGTTAAACGCCGGAAGAATCTGTTCCATTTTAAGTTTTTTATGTGCTGTACTATTCTTTCCACCTGAAAAAAGTTTACCTTACTTATTATGTATTTTAGGTGCTGGACATTTTCTTATTTATTTTGCAGTTAAAAATGTCAAATATGATGAGGGAAATGCGAGTAAAGCAAGTGTTGTAACGCAAGGGAACGCGCAAAACCAAACTGAACCAGAAGGTTAACTTCTCGTTTGTTTTATGCTAGAATAGAAAAAGATGTAAGACAGCAGTGAGGACACCTGTATGAAGGTGTCCCTTTCACATTACATAGCTGTTGGTAGAGGGGGTTTGTATGAGCAAGAAACAGAAGCAAAATAAGAAAAAGACCCACGTTCCTTTTCGGTTAAACGTGCTGTTTTTCTGCGTGTTTTTAATGTTCTCCGCGGTTATTGTAAGGCTCGGATATGTACAAATTGTTCGTGGTGAAGAATATAAGAATGAAGTGGAGAAGAAAGAAAACTCAACGATAAGTAATCCTGTACCGCGTGGGAAAATATTTGACCGTTATGGGCGAGCTGTAGTAGATAATGTAGCCATTCGTACTATTACATTTACAAAAATGAAAGGATCAACTGCAGAAGATCGCTTAGAAACAGCGAAAAAGCTAGCAGATTTGATTGAAGTACCGACAGATAAATTAACGGATCGCGATAAAAAGGATTATTGGCTTGCTATGCATAAAGAGGAAGCTAAAGAAAAAATTACGAATAAAGATCGTCAAGAGTTTAAAGATAAAAAAATTGATGATAAAGAATTAGACGAGCGTCAGCGAAGTCGTGTAACAGAAGAAGAGGTTAATCAATTATCCGCAAAAGATCTAGAAATACTAGCGATTAAGAGTAAGATGGATGGCGGATATGCAATGACACCTCAAGTTATTAAAAAGGATGCTACAGAAAAGGAATATTCGATTATTAGTGAAAACCTAGCAGCATTACCAGGTGTAGATACGAATGTTGATTGGGAGCGAAAATATACGTACGATGATTTATTCCGAAGTGTACTAGGTGGGGTGTCGACATCTGATGAAGGCTTACCGAGAGAAAGACTAGATTACTATCTTGTTCGTGATTATAATCGAAATGACCGAGTAGGAAAAAGTTATCTTGAACAACAGTATGAAGATAGTCTGCATGGTACGAAAGCAGAAGTTAGAAATGTTACAGATAAAAACGGTAATATTTTAGAAACGATTAATGTATCAAAAGGACAAAGCGGTAATGACTTGAACTTAACAATTGATATGGAATTACAAAAGCGCGTGGAAGATATTCTTGCGAAGAATTTAATGAGGTTTAAAGGAAGCGAACCTCTTTTAGATCGCGCATTCGTTGTAATGATGAACCCAAAAAATGGTGAAGTTTTATCTATGGCGGGGAAACAATTAGTTAACGAAGATGGCCAAACGAAAGTAAATGACTTTGCATTAGGTACCATGACAAGTTCTTATCCGATGGGATCAACTGTAAAAGGTGCAACAGTACTTACAGGATATCAAACTGGTGCGATTCAACCAGGGGCAGTACAATTGGATGAACCAATTAAATTAAAAGGTACACCTACGAAGTCGTCTTGGAAAACGATGGGATACATTAATGACCTGACAGCTTTAAAAATGTCTTCTAACGTTTATATGTTTAAAACAGCGATGAATATCGCCGGTGTTCAGTATGTGAGAGGTGGTACGTTAGATATACCTCAAAAAGCATTTGATACGATGCGTTATTATTTCGGACAGTTTGGACTTGGTGTAAAAACAGGAATTGATTTACCGAATGAATCTGCTGGTCAGATGGGTAGAAGTAGTCAACCAGGTTTCTTACTAGATTTATCAATTGGACAGTATGATACGTATACACCACTTCAATTAGCGCAATATATTTCGACGATTGCCAATGGCGGATATCGTATGCAACCACAAGTTGTAAAAGAAATTCGTCAACCGGCAGTGAAACCGGATGAAGTTGGGAAAGTTGTTCAATCTATGGAACCGAAAGTATTAAATCGTGTTGATATGCCAGAATCGCAAATTAAGCGTGTTCAAGAAGGATTTAGACAAGTTTATAATGATTCAGGTGGTACAGCTACAAAATACTTTACAGGTGCAAAATATAAAGCGGCAGGGAAGACAGGTACCGCGCAAACTGTGTATGGCGGAGATAAAGAGATTGGTAGAAAGGCAAACGGTGAACGTGTGGAAACATATAACTTAACATTAGTAGGTTATGCGCCACTTGAAGATCCAGAAGTAGCATTCTCTGTTGTCGTTCCGTGGGTACATGATGATAAGACTGGTATTAATGGATATATTGGTCGTGAAATTATGGACGCTTACTTTGATTTGAAAAACAAAGAAGTAAATGGTGAAGCTCCAAAAGATGATAAAGACAATAAAAATAAAGAGCAAGATGATGAATAAAAAAGTTGTAAAAAAGCACACTATCTGAAAAGATAGTGTGCTTTTTTTTATGGTTTATGCATATCGTGTAATAAATGTGGACAAGTATACAACATTGAAAAAAACGCGGCCGTATAAATGATATTTGTATATGTTGGGATAGGGGATAAATATTTTATAGGGAAATCATCAGAGGAAATGAATAGCTACTACTGAATTAAAATTGTACCGTATGTTGATTTATGTGGAACTTTACAAAACTTTTACAAACAATTAAAACCGAATTAATAGTTTAGCAGTATTCTTATATCTGTAATCCTGTTATTTCCGGTTACTTCTAGGAGGAAGAACACGTGAAATGGATGCGTACACCGATTAAAGTTTTCGTATTATCAATATGGTTCCTCTGTTTTGAAATGTCTACTGCATTTGCTTTAAATGATACGGGAGAAGTGAGAGTTGATGGATCCTCAACGGTTTTTCCTATTATAGAAGCAGTAGCGGAGGAATATACAAAGGTGCATCCAGACGTGAAAATTTCCATCAGTATTTCTGGAACTGGGGGAGGATTTAATCGTTTCAGTAAAGGAGAAGTAGATATAAATAATGCTTCGAGAGTAATGAAACAAGTCGAGAAAAATGAAATGAAGAAAAACTCTATTCAGTTCACATCTTTTGAGGTTGCTAACGACGGTCTTACGATTGTTGTGAATCGCCATAATACATGGGTAGACGATATGTCAGTAGACGAGTTACGACTACTTTGGAGTGAAGATGGAAGAGAGAAGCGATGGTCACAAATTCATTCAACATGGCCACGTGAACAAGTGAAGTTTTATGCACCAGGCGTAGACTCTGGTACGTATGATTATTTTCAAAATGTCATCTTACAAAATCATCGCATTGTAAAAAAAGTCTCTTTGTCTGAAGATGATCAAGTTATTATGCAAGGGGTAATGAATGATAAACATGCCATTGCTTTTGTAGGATATGCTTATTATATGGCTAATCGAGATAAGGTGAAAGCAATAAAAGTAAATGGTGTATTTCCGACGAAAGAGACCATTCAATCAGGTAAGTATAAGCCGTTATCTAGGCCGCTACTTACTTATGTGAATAATGCATCTATCCGAAATAAAATGAATGTAGCAAACTATGTTGAGTTTATGATTCAGCATGTTGGTAACCTCGCTGAAGAGGTCGGGTATGTAAAATTAAGAAAAGAAAAATACAATGAACAGCTGCGTATGTTAACAGAAATAAAAAGGTAATGTCAGGGTGGAAAGGGGTTTTCATCTTTGGCTCATAATGACAAAAGTCAAATTACATTTTCTGTACAACATTTGATTGAAAGAAATACAAAACAAAGAAAAAAAACGCAGCGAATCAATCGAATAGTGCCTTTATTACTAAAAATAATTGCTAGCGTTTCTATTGTGACGACACTTGGCATTGTTTTTACGCTCTCTAATGAAACAATCATGTTTTTTCAAAAAATATCATTATACTCCTTTTTGATGGAGAAAGAATGGTTACCATTTTTTGAAGACCCTAAATTCGGTATATTACCACTTATATGTGGAACGTTCCTTGTAACAGCAATTGCTATGTTTGTAGCAATTCCTATCGGTTTAGCGTGTGCCGTATTTTTAAGCGAATATGCTTCAAATAGTGCACGGAAAATATTAAAGCCGATGTTAGAGCTATTAGCAGGTATCCCGACAATTGTATATGGTTTTTTTGCATTAACAGTTATTACACCGCTTTTACAAAGGATTATACCAGATTTACAGTTTTTTAACGCGATTAGTCCAGGAATCGTTATCGGATTTATGATGATGCCTACAATTGCATCTCTATCTGAAGATGCGATGAGAGCTGTGGCGAAAGGGACGAAAGAAGCTTCATTAGCACTCGGAGCGACGCGGTTTGAAATGGTAAAACAAGTGGTGTTTCCGTCCGCTTTTACAGGGATTATGGCAGCAATTATATTAGCAGCTTCTCGTGCGATTGGTGAAACGATGATTGTTGTAATTGCAGCAGGATCCACACCAAATGTATCGCTTGATCCGACACATTCTATTCAAACGTTAACAGCCTATATTGTGCAAGTAAGTTTAGGTGATGCTCCGCATGGAACGATTACGTATTACAGCATGTATGCTGTAGGCGCAACGTTATTTTTGTTTACCTTTATTATGAACATCATTTCGCAGTCAATTATGCGCCGTTTTAGGAGGATGACATAATATGCGAATGTTGAATCATAAAAAAATACAAAAAAATATGGCATCACGCTTTTTAAAAGATCGAATTTACAAATTGTTATTTTATATAGCAATTTTATTTTCAATCGTAATTTTGTTTTTGTTACTGTTTCAAATTGTTGAAAAAGGTATAAGTTATCTTTCAATAGATTTCTTTACAAATTTCGCTTCACGTAATCCGAAAGAAGCTGGTATTGCTGCAGCTTTGTCAGGGACAATATTATTTATGAGTATTGTTATACCTGTTTCTTTTATATTTGGAGTTGGAACAGCACTTTATTTAGAGCAATATGCGAAGGAATCTCTATTTAAAAAAATAATAGAGATTAATAATCAAACGTTAGCAGGAGTACCATCCGTTGTATTTGGATTGCTTGGTTTAACTATTTTTGTATATGCTCTTCATTTAGGAGAGAGTATAGTTGCAGCAGCATTGACGATGAGTCTACTCGTTTTACCAACAGTTGTTGTGGCGAGTCAAGAAGCAATTCGATCAGTACCAAGTGTTTTATTAGAGGGTTCTTACGGATTAGGTGCTACGAAGTGGCAAACGATGTATCAAATTGTATTGCCATATGCTTTCCCAGGGATTATAACGGGCTGTACGTTAGCGATATCAAGAGCAATTGGAGAGGCTGCACCACTATTAGTTATTGGGGCACTTGCGTTTGCAAATTATGTTCCATTTAGTATGTTTGATAGATTTACAGTTCTACCAATTCAAATTTTTAATTGGATGAGTAGGCCACAAGAAGAATTTCAGTATGTAGCAGCAGCTGGGATGATTGTTTTGTTAGGTTTGTTGCTATTTATCAATATATTTGTTTTATGGTTACGAAATCGAAAATAAGTTGGAAGTGGATGAAAGGGGAATTCAAATGGTAGCAACAGTAGTAAATGTACAGGTGAAAAACGAAGAGAAAATCGAGACTGCGCCAAAGAAGGTAGTATTTGATACGAAAAACTTAAATTTATGGTACGGGGAAGACCATGCTTTAAAAGATATTAATTTAAGTATTCATGAGAATGAAGTTACAGCCATTATCGGTCCAAGTGGCTGTGGTAAATCAACTTACTTAAAAACATTAAATCGCATGGTAGAGTTAGTACCGATCGTTCGAACTACAGGTGTAATTGAGTATAGAGAACGCAATATATTTGATAAATCATATCCAGTTGAAGAATTAAGAACGCATGTAGGAATGGTGTTCCAAAAGCCAAATCCATTTCCAAAATCTATTTATGAGAATGTAACATACGGTCCAAAAATCCATGGTATTCGTGACAAAAAGACATTAGATGAAATTGTTGAAAAAAGTTTACGTGGAGCAGCGATTTGGGATGAGTTAAAAGATCGTTTGCACGATAATGCATACGGTTTATCTGGTGGACAGCAACAGCGTCTATGCATCGCACGCTGCTTAGCTATTGAGCCAGACGTTATTTTAATGGATGAGCCAACATCGGCATTAGACCCAATTTCAACATTGAAAGTAGAAGAATTAATTCAAGAGCTAAAGAGAGATTTTAGTATTGTTATCGTAACGCATAATATGCAACAAGCAGCGCGTATTTCAGACAAAACAGCTTTCTTCTTAAGCGGGGAAGTTGTGGAGTATACAGATACAAACAAATTATTTACGACTCCTTCAGATAAGCGTACAGAAGATTATATTACAGGTCGCTTTGGTTGATATCGTTTCAAAGCTAAGAGCAAATGCCCTCTTAAGAGAGGGCATTTCTTATTTTATTTTACTGTTAATAAAGAAGTAATACTTCTCCTTATCTTAAGGTTTATTACAAGCGTAAGAGGCTATGTAGGAGATTTACCCCGCTATTTGCGGGCAGTAAGACCCCCACCTTAAAATTTAGCGAAAGCAAAGAAGTTAGGGAGGGGATCTTGCTGCCTATCAAATCCCGATTGATGAGGGTTGATTAAAGTTTCACTTTTATATAATGGCACATAATATTGAGGGGGAAGAAAAATGGTAAGAGAACAGTTTCAAGGTGATTTAAAAGCGTTACAGCAAAAGGTGATTGAGCTTGGAGAATTAGCAAATGCGGCTTTATTGATTGCTATGGAAGGTCTGCATACAAGGGATGTAGAGAAAGCGTTAGAGGTCATTGATGGTGATTACCGCATGGATAATTTAGAAGAGGAAATAAACGATCTTGCGCTTATGCTCATTACGAAGCAGCAACCTGTAGCAAGTGACTTAAGAAGGATTTTTATTTCAATTAAAACAGCGACAGATTTAGAGCGCATTGCAGATCATGCTGTTAATATTGCAAAGGCTACAATTCGTGTTGGGGAAAAAGAAGTGGCTGTTAGTTTGCACAACCTAGATGAAATGTTTGCGGTTGCAAATGAGATGTTGCATTTAGCGTTAGAAGCATATGAACAAGAAAATTTAACTTTTGCGAAACAAATTGCTGAAATGGATGATTCCGTTGATGAAATATATGGAAAAGCAATTCGTGAGTTTATATCTTCAGTTCCGGAACAACCAGAAGCAATTACGCAAATTACACAATTATCATTTGTCGCGAGATATATTGAGCGTGTAGCAGATCATATTACAAATATTGCCGAAAATGTCTTTTATTTAGTAAAAGGAAAGCATTATTTATTGAATGAGTAGGAAAAAAAGCAGGTGATGAGAAATCACCTGCTTTTTTTAGTCAAAACATGACAAAAAAAGCTCGTTGTTTCCTTTAGTTTATGATGATAAGATGTATCATAATGTAATGGAAAAATTAGTATATATGTTTGTCGTTAATAAGTATTATTTACCAATTTATAGTAAGCGCTTTCTTGTTGTTTGAAATGTACGTTTTTATAGGTTAGAAATTTAATTATATAGTCTTCTAAATGAGGATGTGTTTAACTAATCAAGTTTATGCTGCTAGTTCATGTGGGATAGGGAATATACATATGGTATATGGAGTTACTGAACATTATATAAGTGGAGGCTGAAGTATATGAAGGGGGTTATTTTAGCTGGAGGAAAAGGAAGGCGCCTTAGACCATTAACATGTAATACTCCAAAGCCGATGTTACCATTATTAGAAAAACCAGTTTTAGAATATAATATTGAGTTATTACGCCAGCATGGTATTCGTGAAATTGCAATTACTGTTCAATATATGAGTACGACCATTAAGCAATATTTTGGTGACGGTAGTAAATGGGGAGTTAACTTGTATTATTTTGAAGACTCTCCTCCGCTTGGTACAGCAGGGAGTATTAAACAAGCAGAACAATTTTTAGATGAAACATTTGTTGTGATAAGCGGGGATGCATTAACTGACTTTCAATTATCAGAAGGAATTAGGTTTCATGAACAAAAGAAAAGAATGGTAACAATGTTTGTGAAAGAAGTAGAAAATCCACTCTCATTTGGATTGGTTGTAATGAATAAAGACCAGGAGGTTACACGATATATAGAAAAGCCGGGCTGGAATGAGGTAGTATCTAATGTTGTGAATACAGGCATATATATTATGGAGCCAGAAATCTTTTCTTACATACCGCCTAGGCAATTTTTTGATTTCAGTCATGATGTGTTTCCGTTATTGGCAAAAAAAAATGTGTTATTCGCATATTTGTCAGAAGGTTATTGGTTAGATATCGGCACATTTAATCAATATCGACAAGCACAATTTGATTTGTTAACGAAAAAGTTACAAGTACCTATTCCTTATACAGAAGTATTACCGATGGTATGGATGGGAGAAGGGGTGACGATTGGTAAAGGGACGAAAATTCATGGCCCCTCTTTTATTGGAGAAGGAGCAAAGATTGGTACAGGAGCTGTAATTGAGCCATATTCTATTATTGGGAAAAATAGTATCGTTTCAAATTATTCTCATCTTCAAAAAAGTATTGTTTTTGCAAATACCCACATTGGGAAGTATTGTGAACTATTAGAAACGACAATAGGAGAGCGTACAATAGTTGAAGATGATGTTACACTGTTTCAAAAAAGTGTTGTAGCGGATCACTGTCACATCGGAAGAAGTACGGTAATTAAGCAAAAAGGAAAACTATGGCCTTATAAGGCGATTGATAGTCATTCGATAGTAGGAGCGGCTGGTATTCAAGAAAGTGAAATGAGTGCAGGGTGGTTACAAAAAAGCCGCATTGTAGGAAGAGGGAATGTTGAAATTACTCCGCAGTTTATCGTGAAGATTGCGATGGCGTATGGTTCTCTTTTTAAAAAAGGAGAAAGTATATTAATTGGAAGTCAAGAAAATATAGAAACAACCTCTTATAAAAATTTATTTTTACATGCTATTCATGGTATAGGGATTCATACGATGGAATGTAAAGAAATGAACGAGTCACTTTTTCAATATAGTGTTCACCAGTTGCAATGTGCAGGTGGTGTTTTCATTCAAGTGGAGAATGAGAATGAGATTGTTATAAAGTTATACGGTCAAGCTGGCATGCCGTTAACGTATAAGCAGCAAAAAGAGATAGAACAAGTATATATGTCCGAATTGTTTTATTACGTGCATGAGAAAGAAATGGGGCGTAATAAGCTCGTTCATGTTTCTATGAATGAGTATATAGAAGTTATATTGGAGCATATTGATATCGAGAAAATACAGATGCAGAAGTTTCATCTTCTTATTAATAAGAGAAATGATACGTTGCAACATTTACTCATGCTCTTTCTGCAAAGACTTGGTTGTACAGTTACATGGATTTATGCAAGCGAACAAAAAGATCATGTGAAAGCTTTGATGAAATCAAGTAAAGCGAATATGGCTCTTATGTTTTCTGAGCAAGGAAATCATTTCGAGTTATACGATAAACATAGTAATATTTACCAAGGTACAGATTTGGAAGAGGTAGATATTCCAGATTTCTTACTCGAATCGACAAGAAATATTTACCCAATGTCTTTGAAGTTAGGAGAATGTTATCTTCTATTTTATACGCAGGATGAAAGAAAGTCGTTTCAAGTAAGGTGGAAGCGAGATATTTTATATCGGATTGGAAAATTATTCGAGCTAATAGCATTGCAAGGAAAAACGTTTCTCAGCATAGTAGAGCAATCACCTCCGCTCTATTTACTTTATGATGAAGTGGTATGTTCATGGAATGAAAAAGGGGAAATTATGAGGAAATTATTGGATGATATAGAAAGGAAGGGAGAAGGTATATTTGAAGGAGTACAGTTCAAATATACTGAAAAAGAGTGGTCTTATATCGTTTCTGACACAAAACAACCAAAATTTTTGGTGTATTCACATGCTAGAAACCCAGTAATAGCAAGGGAAAATATGAAAAATCTTATAGAAAAAATTAGACAATATCAAAAGGTGTAGAATTTTTATTTTAAAAGTGGTATTATAGTATAGTCTGATTTAAGTTATTAGTACTGGAGGGAAATAAGAATGCGTGTGAATATTACTCTAGCATGTACAGAATGCGGAGATCGTAACTATATCTCAAAGAAAAATAAACGTAACAACGCTGAGCGTATCGAGCTTAAAAAGTATTGCAAGCGTGACAAGAAGTCTACGTTACACCGTGAAACAAAGTAAGCAGTAGGAATATTTTCCTACTGTTTCTTTTTTTATTCGATTCCTATGTTAAAAGTGATACACTATCAGCATAGAGTAAAGTGTCACTGTAAGGGGGAGAATGTGTGAAAGCAGAGAAAGTACGTTTACGTAAACAAATAATAGAACACATGAATTCTTTATCAGAAGAACAGTATACAACTTTATCAGAACAGATTGCATTTTCGTTGTATGCGCAAAAAGAGTGGGTTGAAGCTAAAACAATTGGAATTACTCTTTCAATGGAAAATGAAGTGAATACATATCCTATTATCGAAAAAGCTTGGGAAGAAGGAAAGAAAGTTGTAGTTCCTAAGTGTAATAAAGGAACTAGAACGATGTCCTTCCGGCAAATTAATAATTTTGATCAATTAGAAACGGTGTATATGAATTTACGTGAACCGATTCCCGGGCTTACGGAAGAAGTGAATATGGATGAAATTGATCTTCAAATTGTCCCAGGCGTAGCTTATACAGAACGAGGAGAGCGAATTGGGTACGGCGGTGGCTATTATGATCGTTATCTCGTGCATTATAAAGGGAAAACGCTGTCATTAGCGTATGATTTTCAAATGGTAAAACACATTCCAGTAGAGCCATTTGATAAAAACATAGAAAAAATTATTACAGAAAAAGGAACACTGCTTATAAATAAGCTTGTATAGACAAATAAAAATTGACGAGACTTTTTCTTCTTGATTATAATAAAATATGTGAACGTTTTCTTATTATAATTTTTTATAGTAAGTGAGCATAGAGGGTGATGAAATGGTATCTATTTATGATATTCAGCAATTGCTAAAGAAATTTGGTACGATTATTTATACGGGAGATCGAATTGCAGATTTACAATTAATGCAAGATGAATTGCGTGAATTAAATCAATCACAGCTAATCGATCCACAAGACTATCAAACAGCTTTATTTTTATTGAAGCAAGAAATTCAAAAAGAGCTAAATAAGAATTAGATAAAGGTAGGTAAGCAACATGGAAGAGAAATGGTTAGTTGGTGTTGACCTTGGTGGTACAACGATTAAATTAGCATTTATTAATGTATACGGTGAAATTTTACATAAGTGGGAAATCCCTACGAATACAGGTGAGCAAGGAAAACATATTACACTTGATGTTGCGAAAGCAATTGATAAAAAGCTAGAAGAATTAGGCGAATTGAAGAGCAAATTAATTGGTATTGGTATGGGAGCTCCTGGTCCTGTACATGTGGCGTCTGGAATGATTTATGAAGCGGTTAATTTAGGATGGAAAAACTATCCGCTAAAAGATTTATTAGAAGTAGAAACAGGATTACCTGTTGTTATTGATAATGATGCAAACTTAGCAGCGCTTGGTGAAATGTGGAAAGGTGCTGGTGAAGGTGCAAAAGATTTAATCTGTATGACACTTGGTACGGGCGTTGGTGGTGGTGTAATCGCCAATGGTGAGATTGTACACGGCGTGAGTGGTGCTGCTGGTGAGATTGGACATATTACAGTCGTTACAGAAAATGCTTTCCCATGTAATTGCGGGAAGTCTGGTTGCTTAGAAACAGTAGCATCTGCGACAGGTATTGTACGTGTTGCTATGCAAAAAATACAAGAGACTAATAAAGAGAGCATGTTGCGTTCTATGTTAGCTGAAGAAGGACGTATTACATCAAAAGATGTCTTTGAAGCACTTGGACAAGGTGATGAATTAGCAGGTGAAGTAGTAGAAAAAGTAGCTTCTTATTTAGGATTAGCTGTAGCGAACCTTTCTAGTACATTGAACCCAGAGAAAATTGTTATTGGTGGAGGCGTGTCTAAAGCTGGAGATGCGCTATTAGAACCAATTCAACGCTATTTCGAGCAATACGCTTTCTCACGTGCTGTAAAGAGCACGAAGTTAGCTATTGCAACACTTGGTAATGATGCAGGTGTTATCGGAGGAGCTTGGCTTGTAAAAAAGCACAAATACGAAGCGAAGATGATATAAGTTGTGAAATATGAAAAGAGGAAGGGGGAACCCTTCCTCTTTTTGTGTAAAATCTCGATGAAGAATAAAGTGTAAACGAATTAAGCTGCTGGTGGATACCCGTTATATAGAACAGTCATGATCGTAAACCATCCGAAAACGAGTACAGTTGCAATTGCAAAGCCGCTCGCGAAAAAGTTTTTTTCACGAAGTGTTCTAAGCGTAGCAAATACAGCTAACAGAGTGACAAGTGTAAAAATAATAACAAGGCCCATACAATATCCTCCTCTGTCTACCCATTTCTTATTATGAGTTTTTGGAATATTTACTCTTTTATATTGTACATGTTTTAAAAATGATTGTCGAGATAGCATCCTTTCTTTTCCTCAGAGAAAGAAATGTTGTATCATTAAAAGTAAGTTTAACAACTGGAGGAGATTTTCATATGAAATGGATACAAATGCCGTTAGGCCCATTACAAACAAATGCTTATATTTTAATGAACGATCAAAAAGAGTGCATTATCTTTGACCCTGGTCATGAAGGTGAAAAGCTCGTTACATATTTACAAGAAGAACAATTAAAACCATTGGCTGTTTTATTAACACATGCTCACTTTGATCATATCGGTGCTGTTGATGCCGTAAGAGACGCTTTTCATATTCCTGTGTACGTACATAAAGAAGAAGCAGATTGGTTAGGAGATGCAACTGTAAACGGCTCTCAAATTTTTATGATGAACCGCAGTATTACAGCAAAACCAGCGGATCATATTATTGATGCAGAAGGTACATTAACAATTGGATCATTTAATTTTGAAATTTTTGAGACACCAGGACATTCTCCAGGAAGTATTTCTTATTATAGTAAAGAAGCGAATGCTGTATTCTCAGGAGATGTATTGTTCCAAATGAGCATTGGAAGAACAGATTTGCCTGGTGGAAGTTTTGCTGAATTAATTGGAAGTATTGAAGAGAAATTATTTGTATTACCAGATGAAACAGCGGTATTATGTGGACATGGTCCAGAAACAAGCATTGGCTTTGAAAAAGAAAATAATCCGTTTTTACAATAAGGAGTCATTATGGGAATGGAGCTCATTTTAAGAGAATGGATGGGGAAAGAAAAGGATTATTCAATTTCATATAGTACGTATATGAACCTTGTATTGTATACGGAGGGTCATGGATATTATATGAAAGAACGTGAAAAGATTGGAAGACAAGGGGATTTTTTTACAAGTAGCAATGTATCCTCTGTTTTTGCAAAAACTTTTGCTAAACTTTTTATTCGTCTTGTTGAAAATGGTGAAGTTGCTTCGAATATTTGTGAGGTTGGTGGGGGAACAGGGAAGTTTGCCTATGATGTTTTACAAGAATGGAAGCAATTATCTCCAAACACCTTTATTAATTTAAACTATTCAATGATTGAAGTGAGCCCTTTTCATAGGAAATTACAGCAGGAGAAACTTGGCTCATTTTCTAATGTATCGTACTATACCTCCTATAGTGAAATGGGAGATTCTTTCGAGGGAATTCTTTTTTCGAATGAGTTGTTTGATGCATTTCCTGTTGAAGTAATTGAGAAAAGAAATGGTATATTGTATGAAGTACGTATTACATATACAGAGGAAGGAAACCTTTCAGAAGTATGTAGGCCGTTAAATAAAAGAATTGGTCGCTATTTATTGAAATATAATATTCATATTGCTGAAGGGCAACGTTTTGAAGTACCAATTGTTATGGAGGAGTATATAAAAGAAATTTCGAAATGGTTTCAAAAAGGTATATGTATTACAGTTGATTACGGATACACAAAAGAAGAATGGATGCATCCAGCACACCGCGAAGGAAGTTTGCGAGGATATTATCAGCATAAGCTAATGCGTAACCCACTAGCGCATCCAGGTGAAATGGATCTTACTACTCATGTTCATTGGGACGAGCTAAAGGAGATGTTTAGTATGCAAGGAATGAGTGCAGTATGGCATAAGAAACAATCTGAGTTCTTGTTAGCTGCAGGGATATTAGAACAGCTTACGAGCCATCAAGATACGAATCCTTTTTCTGAAACGCAAAAACAAAATCGAGCAGTTCGTTCTATGATTTTAAATGGAGGAGTAGGGAGTTCGTTTGATGTTGTTATACATACAAAAGATATGCAACATTTACATTTGGATCGGTATGTAACAATATAAAAAACAAGACACAGTATATACTGTGTCTTGTTTTTTAATACGACTTATGTAGTATTATATATTTCCTCTCATGATATATATTTATATTAAAGATATGAGATAAAAAATATAGAATACGTTCTTTTTCTGCGATTATTAGTCCCTAACCTAATAATACGCGAACGAGTTGAATGATTGTTTCATTCTCTACTTTGTAATAAATTTCCAATCCTTTTCTTTCACTAGAAACGATTTTAGCGCTTTTTAATTTTGCTAAATGCTGTGAAATTGTAGATTGTGGCATGTTTAAGCCAGTATACATTGTAGAAACGTTGCTTGGACCGCGCTCGATTAATCCTTTTACGATACATAAACGAACAGGATGAGCTAGCACTTTTAATAATTCTGCATTACTTTCATATAGTTCTAATTCTTTTTGAAAGGTTTCTAACATGTTCTTTTCCACCTCCGTGTGAGCTATTATACCATACTATACATACCAAAAATTTAAAGAAAAGAAAATAGTTGTTGCAGAAAAAAAGTCCTAAAGTAAAGAAATTGTAAGAAAAGAGACCCGGATGTAAATAAAATAGGTAAATTAGCATGTTTTTGTAAAATGACATTTTTGGGTGAAAATTTCGATGCGTTTTAAAAATTGAAAGATATAGATATATTTGTAACACAATTTTATCATGATTTTCTTATTCTTTCAAATGAATATACGAAATTTTTAAAATAATATGACAAAGGAATTATAATGATATATATAGAATATAAAACAGGTTAAAAGAAAAGAAGCTGAATGTCATTCGCTTCTTTATGGTGATAATGAAATATTTGATTACGGCTGATAAATCTTAGGATGATCAAGTCATTAGTCATTTATTCTAAAATTCATCTTTTAGCAACGTTAAAAATCTGTGATTCCATATGTTCTCATAAAAATCAATTGTCTCTTTTGCGGACATAAAAGGATTATTCAACGTAGAGGTTGTTTTCTGTATCATAAAGTTTTCGTATCCCAGTCCGTGGGCAAACTTAATCGTAGCATCCATACAGTACTCTGTTTGGGCACCGCAAAATTCAATGCGATTTACAGATAATTGATCTAAAATTTCTTTTAAGTTTGTTTTATAAAATGAATTAGCATGTGTTTTTCTTACAAAAAAATCTTGTTCTTGAACATCAAGATCGGTATGAATAGCCCAAAGTTCTTTCTCGGGTACTAAATCATCATCACAATGTTGAACAAAAAGGATTGGTTTATTTAATTTTCTATATGAAGAAATTCTTTTATTTACTTTTTTTAGTAAGTTCTGTAAATCAAATAAATGCTCCTCGCTATAACATACGCCATTTTGTAAATCGATAACGATTAAAATATCTGCACAAGTATCCATTATTTTCACCCCTTTTTATTTCTTAATATATCAATTAATCCATTATTTAGAAATAGATGATATACTTTTATTTTTTATGGACTATAAGAAAAGAAGAAATTCAAATGAATATAGCTAAACCGCATAAAAAGAAGATATGAAAACCTAATCTCATATCTTCTTTTTCTCTATGCATTTACAGGTTCTTCTACATAAGAAAGGGCATTTTCAAAATCGGATATTAAATCGTTAACATTTTCAAGACCGACTGATAACCGAAGTAATGAATTAGAGATTCCTCTTTTATCACGAGCTTCTTGCGACAGTACTGCATGTGACATTTTTGCTGGATAAGAAAGAATTGACTCTACAGCTCCTAAACTAACTGCAAAAACAGGCAATTTTACTTTTGATAAAAATTTGCGGAGTGCATCTTCTGACTGCAAAGTAAACGATAAGACCGCTCCAGCTGATGTTGCTTGAGATTGTTGAATATCAAATCCGAGATGAGTTTGTAATCCCGGATAATAGACATTTTTAACTTTAGAGTGCTCTTGTAAATAATGTGCGATTTTATTGGCATTTTTAGCTGAATGTTCGAGGCGTACATGCAATGTTTTTAGACCGCGAAGTACGAGAGAACAATCTTGAGGTCCTAAAATAGCACCGAATGCATTTTGTAAAAATCCAAGCTTTTGAGCGAGTTCTGAATCTTTTACTACTGCTAATCCGGCAGTAACATCACTATGACCAGCAATAAATTTTGTAGCACTATGAAGAACGACATCAGCTCCAAGTTCAAGTGGTTTTTGGAATAGTGGTGTCAAAAATGTATTATCAACAAAAGTAAGAGCCCCAATAGATTTTGCGAGTTTAGAAACCTCGCGAATATCTGTCACTTTTAAAAGTGGGTTAGAAGGTGTTTCTACATAAAAGAGCTTTGTATTTGGTTTAATGTTTTGTTTTATTTCTTCTAAATTGGTCATATCAACAAATGTATGTGAAACACCGTAACGGGAGAGTACCTCAGTTATCACTCGGTAAGTGCCTCCGTACACATCTTCTGAAATGAGTACGTGATCACCTTGTGAAAGAAGGAGGAATGCAGTGGAAATCGCTGCAATGCCTGATGCAAAGGCGAATCCTTTTGTTCCGCCTTCTAATAAAGCAATGATATCTTCAAGAGCTTCACGAGTTGGATTTCCTGACCTGCTATAGTCATATTTTCCGAACGTATCTACATCAAACTGGTGAAAAGTTGATGTGTTATAAATAGGAACGTTCACAGCGCCTGTTTGCGGGTCATGTTTATATTGGTTGTGTAGTAAGAGTGTATCTATAGAATAGCTCATATTCTTACACCTTCTTTTACGAGTTTAATGGCTTGCTTTAAGTCTTGAATTAAATCGTTACTATTTTCAATGCCAACGGAGAATCGAAGAAGACGATTGCATACGCCGTTTGCTGTTCTAATTTCTTCAGGAATATCAGCATGTGTTTGCGTTGCTGGATAAGTCATTAAACTTTCTACACCACCAAGACTTTCGGCAAATGTAATTAAGGATAAAGATTGTAAGAATGGATTAATCCAAGCTTCATCTTTAAGGCGGAATGAGATCATGCCGCCTCTTCCTGGATAAAATACATCTGTCACCCCGTCTTCATCATTTAAATACGCAACAACTGCTTTCGCATTTTCTTCATGTTGCCTCATGCGAAGCGCTAACGTTTTCATACCGCGAATTAATAACCATGAGTCAAATGGGCTTAAAACTGCACCTGATGCATTATGATAATGAGCGATTTCCTCGCAAAGTTCCTTTCCTTTTGCAACGACAAGCCCGCTTAGTACATCGTTATGTCCCCCTAAATATTTCGTTGCGCTATGAAGTACAATGTCAGCACCTTCTGTTAATGGTTGCTGTATATAAGGTGTGTAGAAAGTGTTGTCTACAATAAGAAGTAGTCCGTTCCTTTTCGCTACAGTTGCGACAGCAGCGATATCAGTAACTTGCATTAATGGATTAGTTGGAGTTTCTATGAAAATAGCCTTCGTTTCAGTTGTGATAGCTTGCTCAATTTGTTTAATAGACTGTGTATTTACGTATCTACATCGAATATTCCACTTTTTTTCATGCTCAGAAAATAATCGATACGTTCCCCCGTATAAATCTTCAGATACAATAAGTTCGTCTCCAGAGCGGAATAGAGAAAGGACGAGGAGAACAGCCGCCATCCCTGAACTACAGGCATAACCTTGTTCGCCATATTCTAAGTCTGCGATCGCCTGTTCTAAAAGACCGCGAGTTGGATTGCCAGTTCGTGAATAGTCAAAGCCAGTAGATTTACCAATTCCTTCGTGACGATAAGCGGTTGAGAAATAAACTGGTGGATTAACCGTTCCGGTTGTAGTTTCACTGCGATTTCCGATTTGTGCTAGTTTTGTTTCGATTGTTGACATGTGAAAATTCCTCCTTTTTAAATTGAAACATTAAGTGAATATAAAATAAAAAAAGCCTTCTAAGAAGAAGGCTTTCGGTTTGAATAGAGTCTTCTTCTCATCTGTCAAATCTTTCACAATTTGCTGGAATTAGCACCTTATTAACAAAATGTTAATGGTTGCTGAGGCGTCACAGGGCCAGTCCCTCTACCTCTCTAGATAAGAATGTTCGTATGAAATTTTTATTATGTTTTTAACTTTACAATAAAATATAACTGAATTGCAACTTTATTTTAAATAATTTTTATTTTTCCGCAAGTGTCATTGACTTTTACTTTTGTGCATGCTAAATTTATTAAAAAATTAACAAACATTGTTAAAAGGGGAACGCATTTCCTTTTAGCTACATAAATAAAATAATAAAGATAACTCTTATTGAGAGCGGTGGAGGGAAAGGCCCTGTGAAACCCGGCAACCTTCAAACGAAATGTTTGAAACGGTGCTAATACCTGCAAAACGAATGTTTTGCATAATAAGAGGAGGAACGATTATGTCCCCCTCTTCAAAGTGAAGAGGGGGTTTTTATATTGATAGAAATGAGGGAGAGTCGTGAAATTACTAGATTTATTATCAAAAGGAATTGTAATAGGTGATGGTGCGGTTGGGACGTTATTGCATTCACATGGTTTGCAAAGTAGCTTTGAAGAATTGAATGTATCTGATCCAGACTTAATTATATCGATTCATAAACAATATGTAGCTGCTGGAGCAGATGTAATTCAAACGAATACGTATGGAGCAAATGAGGCGAAATTACGTATGTATGGTTTAGAAAATCAAGTTACAGAAATTAATAGAGCGGCAGTAAAACTGGCGAAAGCATCTGTGACAGATAAAAATGCAATTTTAGGAACAATTGGTGGTATGAAACATATCGGAGCTGTTACAACGACTGATATGGAAAGAGAGTTTATGTTACTTGAACAGGCAGGGGCTTTACTAGAAGAACAGGTTGATGGATTACTATTAGAAACTTTTTACGATGAATTTGAATTACTTCATGCCGTTAAAGTATTGCGTAAGCAAACGAATATTCCAATTGTTGCGCAATTAGCGTTACATGAAGCAGGTACGACTCAAAATGGAAATGATGTCAATGAAATATTAAAGCAACTTATAGATTACGGTGCAAATGTTGTTGGATTGAATTGTCAACTAGGGCCGCTTCATATGACGGAAGCTTTCAAAATGATATCGATCCCGCAAAATGGCTATTTATCAGCATACCCAAATGCAGGCCTCCCGAATTATGTGGATGGACGTTACGTATATGAGGGAAGCCCAGCTTATTTTGAAGCGATGACACCGAGATTTATTGAGCAAGGTATTCGGTTATTGGGTGGTTGTTGTGGTACGACTCCAGAACATATTCAAAGTATGAAGCGCGCTGTTGCGAATATTACCCCTGTAATAGAAAAAGACACGATTCAAAGGCCGAAAGTCGTTCATACGCATGAGAAACGTTCGAAGGCTCACGTCACTCTAGCAGAGAAAGCGAAAAAACAAACGACAGTTGTAGTGGAATTAGATCCACCGAAAACGTTAGATACACAGCGTTTTTTTGAAGGAGCAAGAGCGTTAAAAAGAGCGGGAGCAGATGCTATTACTCTAGCAGATAATTCATTAGCATCGCCTCGTGTTTCTAATATGGCGATGGGTGCGTTATTAACGAAGCATGATATCCCAGTATTGACGCATTTAACGTGTAGAGATCATAACGTCATTGGACTACAATCTCATTTGTTAGGTTTATCGGCGTTAGGGATGGAAGAAGTGTTAGCTTTAACTGGTGATCCAGCGCGCGTTGGTGATTTTCCCGGTGCCACTTCTGTATATGATTTATCCTCTATTGAGCTTATTAAAATGATTAAAGAAATGAACGATGGACGTTCAATTTTAGGGAAATCAATTGGACCGGCGACAAGGTTTTCTGTAGGCGGCGCATTTAATCCTCACGTGAGGCACTTAAAAGCAGCGGTTAAGCGAATGGAACGAAAAATAGATGCTGGAGCGGAGTATTTTTTAACTCAGCCAATTTACGATATCAAGTTAATTGAAGAAGTGTATGAAGCGACAAAGCATTTGGAACAACCTATTTTTATTGGAATTATGCCGTTAGTAAGTAAGCGGAATGCAGATTTTCTTCATTTTGAGGTGCCGGGTATTACTCTTCCTGAAGAAATAAGAGAGAGAATGGATGGACATGAAACAAAAGAGGCAGCAATTGAGGAAGGGATCCGCATTTCACAAGAATTGGTCGACGCAGCGATGAAATATTTTAATGGTATTTATCTTATTACACCATTTTTAAAGTATGAAATTACAGAACATCTTGTTAAATATGTAAGAGAAAAGCAAGAAGTGAAAGAAGGTATTAATTGATGAAGTGTATAGAAGAAAAATTAAAAAATAGCATTTTAATATTAGATGGTGCAATGGGGACAATGATTCAGCAAGAGGATTTAACTGCTGAAGATTTCGGAGGAGAAGAGTACGAGGGCTGTAATGAATATTTAGTGGAAACAAGACCAGACGTTATTTTAAAGATTCATAAAGCTTATATTGAAGCTGGAGCGGATATTATTGAAACAAATACATTTGGGGCAACGAATATTGTACTAAGTGATTATGATCTGTCTCATTTAGATGAAGAACTAAATGAAAAGGCAGCACTTTTGGCGAAGCAAGCTGTTAAAGAAAGCGGGAAGGAAGTATATGTTGCGGGAGCGATGGGACCAACAACGAAAGCAATTAGTGTTACAGGTGGTGTGACTTTTGAAGAATTGATTGAGGCTTATACAAGGCAGGCACGAGGATTATTAAAAGGAGAAGTTGATGTATTACTCGTTGAGACGAGTCAAGATATGCGTAACGTGAAAGCAGCTTATATTGGAATTCAAGCCGCTTTTGAAGAACTGAAAAAAACGGTTCCTATTATGATTTCAGGAACGATTGAGCCAATGGGAACGACTCTGGCTGGGCAAACAATTGAAGCTTTTTATTTATCAGTAGAACATATGAAACCATTATCTGTTGGGTTAAACTGTGCGACTGGTCCGGAGTTTATGAGGGACCATATTCGTTCACTATCTGATTTATCGGAGTGTTACATTTCTTGTTATCCAAATGCAGGTCTTCCTGATGAAGATGGACATTACCATGAATCTCCATCTTCTCTTGCTGAAAAGGTGAAGCGATTTGCTGAAGAAGGATGGATTAATATTATTGGTGGTTGTTGTGGCACGACACCAGAACATATAAAAGCAATGAAATCCGCGCTAGCATCTCTTAGGCCTCGTGACCATCATGAGAGAGAAGGACATGGAATTAGTGGATTAGAAGCACTGCAATATGATGAGTCTATGAGACCGTTATTTGTAGGTGAAAGAACGAATGTTATTGGGTCACGTAAATTTAAACGCTTAGTAGCAGAAGGGAAATTTGAAGAGGCTGCTGAAGTGGCAAGAGCGCAAGTGAAGAAAAATGCTCATATTATTGACATTTGTATGGCAGATCCTGATCGCGATGAAATAGAAGATATGGAAAACTTCTTAGCAGAAGTTACGAAAGTTTTAAAAGTACCGATTATGATTGATTCAACAGATGAAAATGTGATGGAGCGAGCTCTTACTTATATTCAAGGAAAAGCTGTTATTAATTCAATTAATTTAGAAGATGGAGAAGAACGATTTAAAAAAGTGACACCGCTTCTTCAGAAGTATGGTGCCGCTATAGTTGTAGGAACAATTGATGAAGACGGTATGGCGGTTAGTGCGGAACGAAAGATAGAAATTGCGAAAAGAAGCTATGAATTACTTACAAAGAAGTATGGGATACGCCCGTCAGATATTATTTTTGATGCACTTGTGTTTCCAGTAGGGACAGGTGATGAAGAATATATTGGCTCAGCGGCAGCGACTATAGAAGGAATTCGCCTTATTAAAGAAGCGTTACCAGAGTGTTTAACGATTTTAGGTGTAAGTAACATATCATTTGGTTTACCACCGGCTGGACGTGAAGTATTAAATTCAGTTTTTTTATACCATGCTACGAAAGCAGGATTAGATTACGCGATTGTGAATACGGAAAAATTAGAACGCTATGCGTCGATTCCAGAGGAAGAAAAACGCCTTGCAGATGCATTACTGTTTGAAACGACGAAAGGGACGTTAGAAGAATTTACAAACTTTTACCGAGTTGCTAAAAAGAAAGATGTCGTTGTACAAGAAACGTTAACGCTTGATGAAAGACTAGCAAATTATATTGTAGAAGGTACGAAACAAGGATTACACGAGGATTTAAGTCTTGCACTTGAAGAAGGAAGAAAACCTCTTGATATTATTAACGGTCCGCTTATGACAGGGATGGACGAGGTAGGACGACTATTTAATAATAATGAACTTATTGTTGCTGAAGTATTGCAAAGTGCCGAAAGTATGAAAGCCGCTGTAAGCTATTTAGAGCCACATATGGAATCTAGTGATAGTGCGAAAAAAGGGAAAGTATTGTTAGCAACTGTAAAAGGTGATGTGCATGATATTGGGAAAAATCTCGTTGAAATTATTTTAGCGAATAACGGATATGAGATTATTAATTTAGGAATTAATGTACGTTCGGATCGAATTGTTCAAGAAGTACAAGAAAAGAAGCCGGACATTATAGGCCTTTCAGGTTTATTAGTAAAATCAGCTCAACAAATGGTAACGACTGCTGAAGATTTAAAAGCGGCAAATATTGATGTGCCCATTGTTGTAGGTGGTGCAGCGTTAACGAGAAAGTTTACAGATAATCGGATTTCACCATCATATAAAGGACTCGTTTGTTATGCGAGTGATGCGATGACGGGGCTCGATATTATTAATAAGCTTCAAAAACAAGAAGAGCGTGAGAAGATGAAGCAGGATAAAAAAGAACGTCATCTTCATATCGTAAAAAAAGAGGAGAAGAAAGTAGAAATTCCAGCAGTAATTGAGCCATTACCAAAATCAGAGGTTATGGTGCCTGATTCAACAAAACGAATTGTATTACGAGATGTTCCCGCCCTTCATCTCGCACCATTTCTGAATAGGCAAATGCTACTTGGGCATCACCTTGGATTAAAAGGAAATGTGAAGAAGCTTTTGAAAGAGGGAGATAAGAGAGCACATGAATTAAATGATTTAATAGATGAATTATTGCAGGAAGGACAATCTTGGTTAAAGCCGAAAGCAGTGTATCAATTTTTCCCAGCGCAAAGCGACGGACAAAACATTGTAATATATGATCCAGAAGATCATACGCGTGTTATAGAGCGTTTCACATTCCCTAGACAAGGAAAGGCTCCCTATCGTACTTTAGGTGATTATTTGCGCCCAATAGGAGATGAGATGGACTATGTTGCTTTCTTATCTGTTACGGTTGGGGAAGGAGTTCGGGATATTGCTGAAGAGTGGAAGGCGAAAGGTGATTACCTACGTAGTCATGCCATTCAATCGTTAGCGCTTGAATTAGCGGAAGGACTTGCTGAAAAAACACATATGCTCATTCGTGACCGCTGGGGCATTCCGGACTCACCTGAACTGACGATGGAAGAACGTTTCCGTACGAAATATAGAGGAATACGAGTGTCATTTGGTTATCCGGCGTGTCCAGAACTTGCAGATCAAGAAAAGCTATTTCGCTTAATTCATCCAGAGGAAATAGGTATTTCATTAACAGAAGGATTCATGATGGAGCCAGAAGCGTCCGTAACGGCTATGGTATTTTCTCACCCTGAGGCAAGATATTTTAGTGTATTATAGTCTAGAAGGGGGAGACGTATGAAGAAAATAGTCTTTACAGGTGGCGGTTCGGCAGGACATGTAACACCTAATTTAGCCATTATCCCATATTTACAGGAAGACAACTGGGATATCTCTTATATTGGTTCTCACCAAGGTATTGAGAAAACGATTATAGAAAAGGAAGGCATTCCCTACTATGGTATTTCGAGTGGAAAGCTACGTCGTTATTTTGATTTAAAAAATATAAAAGATCCTTTTCTTGTAATGAAGGGTGTTATGGATGCGTATGTAAGAATTCGAAAACTAAAACCAGATGTGATTTTTTCAAAAGGCGGTTTCGTATCTGTACCAGTCGTAATTGGCGGATGGCTAAATAGAGTACCAGTTTTATTACATGAATCTGATATGACGCCAGGACTAGCAAATAAAATTGCGCTTCGTTTTGCTTCGAAAATATTTGTTACATTTGAAGAAGCAGCGAAACATTTACCGAAAGAAAAAGTAATATATACGGGGTCTCCTGTACGTGAAGAAGTGCTGAAGGGAAATCGTGAAAAAGGTTTAGCGTTTTTAGGTTTTTCACGTAAAAAGCCAGTTATTACGATTATGGGAGGCAGCTTGGGCGCGAAAAAAATTAATGATACGGCTCGAGAAGCATTACCAGAACTTCTTAAAAAGTATCAAATTGTTCACCTTTGCGGAAAAGGTAACCTTGATGAAAGTTTACAAAATAAAGAAGGATATAGACAATTTGAATATGTACATGGAGAACTGCCAGATATATTAGCGGTAACAGATTTTGTTATTTCACGCGCGGGCTCCAACGCAATTTTTGAATTTTTAACATTACAAAAGCCGATGGTTTTAATTCCATTATCGAAATTTGCAAGCCGTGGAGATCAAATATTAAATGCAGAGTCCTTTGAAAGACAAGGATATGCCTCCGTATTATATGAAGAAGATGTAAATGTAAAATCTCTTATAAAGTATGTCGAAGAATTAAATCAAAATAATGAGAAGTATAAAATAGCACTAAAAAAATATAATGGAAAAGAAGCAATTAAAACAATCATTCAAAATATTTCAGAGGCATGATGAAATAATCATGCCTCTTTTAGTAGGGTGAAAGATTCCAAGAATTGATATTTTTATGTTACAATAAAGTGAAACTTTAATCAGTTGGGTGCATCCCACATCTAACTTCTTTACTGTTACTGAATTTTGAGGAGGGAGTCTTACTGCCCTCAAATAGCGGGATAACAAATGGGTTAATAGGGAAATTCCAATTAATGAGGCGTGAAAATACGAATGGATTAGGAGTGACTGTGTTGGAGCTAAGTCTCTATGAAAATACTGCACTTATTATATGCTTTGTGTTGTACGTTGGTAGTGTTATTGTTTATATTTCAAGGAAATTTTCGCAAGAAAGAGAGCTTGAAAAGTCAGAGATAACAGCTGAACTAGAAATGTTAGCTGATGAAAGTTATAAAAAACAAAAAATAAAAGAAGACCATGAAGCATCCCATCATTTAAACGCAAATAAGTTTTAAAGATGGGGATTTTTTTTGAAGTTGTTCTTTATTGTAGCTATAACAAATAACGCTAAAAAGGAGTTTCCCCATACATAATGAAGGAGTGTATATAAATGAATTTTTATATCGCCTCAGGTTTCCAAAATAAACATCGTGTACGTTCCGTAGCAAATGAACTGAAACATGCAGGATGGCACCATACATATGATTGGACCAAAAACGAAAAAGCAGCAAATGAAGAACAATTAAGAGAAATTGGTCAGGCAGAACAAAATGCTGTAAAAGAAGCGGATGTATTTTTACTTATATTAGATGGCGGAAATGGGAGCCATACAGAGTTTGGAATGGCGATTACACTAGAGAAAACGATATATGTATATCATGCAGGAAACCCGCTCCAAACAACGTTCTATCACTTGCCAGAAATAAATATTTTTGAAGGAGATGTAGCTGAGTTTGCATCTTATGTTATGAATCATATGAAATAATAGTAACTACCTAAAAGGTTATAAAAGTGATCTTTTGGGTACAGTGATGATAAGAAACGTATATAAAGGAGTACATAATATGAAATTAGAAAATGGATGGGAAACGAGCTTTTTAGAAGTCGTACAAAATAGTGAATTTAAGAAAGAGGCACTTCTTAGTCAATTGCTTTGTCAGGATAGTGAAGAAGTAGAAGAGCTTGTGGATGATTACGGCTACGAAGAACTTGTTGAACGTGAACATGATGATGAGTTAGCTGAAATCTTAGGAGAAGAACTTTTTAGTGAGATGGAACGCCAAGTATTCTTATCTTCAAACCCAGAAGAAAAATTGATTTCATTCGTCAATGGATTAGGTTTTCATGTGTTAGATTGGATCGTTCTTCTTGAAACAGAATTTGGCATTGATAGTGCAAACTTTACATCAGATGCTGTGAAGGTGTTAGAAAAGCGTTTCAGACAGTTTCCATACATAGAGGACAAGACAATTTTTGATATGACATTCGGAGAATCGATGGATGTATTAGAATCTGTTACAGGATTACAACTAAAGGAAAAGATGAACGTATAATGAAAAAAGAACGTGATTGGATCACGTTCTTTTTTTACATAATAATAATTTTATCATCTAGTTTTGTCTGCCCGGTAAGAAGTGCGTTTAAATATTCCACTTTTCTTATACAAGCTTGTATATGTCTTTCAATCTCTTGTAACTCTGCTTGGTGATGCGTTTCAATTGGATGAATTTGTACGTTGAATTTTTCAAATTGACTACTATATGTTATTTCTGCATAGCCGCTCATAATATCGGTTTCGTTATGAAATAAAAATTGCTTCGTTTTGTCACAGAATGATACATCCTGAAAGCCATATACTTTTAATGCTTCAATTACTTTTTTAATCATTTTTGTATTCATTTTTTAACCCTCTTTACGAAGTTCTACTTATATATTATAACATAAAAAATTACATAGAAAGCGCTTCCAAATGTATTTTATTATAAACTTTACGTTTCAATCACAAAAATGAAACAAAGAAAAAATAATTGTAAAGAAGGAAGGACTCTTTTATTGTTTCGTCATATATATAGAGAAATAGTGCAATGAAAGGAAATTTTCCGAGGTGGAGATCGTATTTCCAATTTGAGCGCAGTAAAAGAGGTGAGAATTTTGAACTTTGATATTGTAGGACAAAAAGCATATATAAAAGATGGACCGCATCGGAACCGAATTGGAATTGTAAAGAAAAATGAGACAAAATTAGCATCGCAGTTTGCTATTGTAATTGGAGAACAAGTCATTGATGTAGAGCTAAAGGATATCGTGTTAGTTGGAGTAGACGTAGGACAATTTCATAAATGGTGCGAACAAAATGGTTATTTGTGAAAAGGACGGGCTGTGAGATAATGAAATATATTTGAGGAAAGAGGATATGTTATTGTATTCTCTTTTTCTATGTTTAAGGAGGCGAAAATGAAATATAAAGAACAGGAGTTTACGTTGGAGTTAAAAGAGAACATTCAATGTATGGAGAAGGAAATAGAGCGAATATCACTTAAACTGCATAAAGAGTATTCACATTTATACATAGAAAAACACATGGAATTAGATATGGGATTTGCAAGAGAAAAAGAGAATCCCTTTGAGGTGGGTTATTATTCATCAGTTGCTATAGCTATATTAGATGAAGAAAAAGAGCTGATTGGATTTCATAATATTCCAATTTGGAAATGTGAAAGAATCTTTTTAGGAATGCCAATTCAATCAAACATTTTGGGGAGTAAGAAAGTAGGGGAACTCGCTGATGAATCTTGTTATGAGATTGAGGAAGAGTTAAAAGAGCAACTAGAAGAATACTTAGAGTGATAATTCTCAAGATAAAATCTATAAAGAGGGGACGGAATAAAAAAGACGCTAACAATTGTATGTTAGCGTCTTTTTTCATTATGAAGCAATTTCACCAGTTTTTGTATCATCTTGATTGTACGTATCTTGATCTAATTCACCAAGCCATTTACTTGAAATAAGACCTGCTGTCATAGAGCCACTTACGTTAAGAGCTGTACGCCCCATATCGATTAATGGCTCAACCGAGATAACTAGAGCAACAATACCGATTGGTAAGTTCATTGTAGATAGTACGATTAAAGCTGCGAATGTTGCGCCGCCACCAACTCCGGCAACACCGAATGAGCTAATAGCAACAACAGCGATTAAAGTTAAAATAAATTGTGGTTGTAATGGATCAATTCCTACAGTTGGAGCGACCATCATTGCAAGCATTGCTGGATAAATACCTGCGCAACCGTTTTGTCCGATAGATACCCCAAATGAAGCTGCGAAGTTTGCAATTCCTTCGGAAATACCAAGCTTTTCTTTTTGCGCTTCAATATTTAATGGCATCGCGCCAGCACTAGAGCGAGATGTGAATGCAAATGTTAATACAGGGAACACCTTTTTTAAATATTGAATTGGATTTAAACCAGATAGTGCAATTAATAATAAGTGGATAACGAACATTATGATAAGTGCTACGTAAGACGCTAACACGAAGTTGCCAAGTTTTAAAATAGCATTTATGTCGCTACCAGCAACTGTTTTTGCCATAAGAGCTAATACGCCGTATGGAGTAAGGCGTAAAATTAATGTTACCATACGCATTACGATTGCATATACAGCATCAAGCATCTTCTTAAATAGCTCTGCTTGTTCTGGATATTTTCGTTTTACACCTATAAAGGCAATGCCGATAAAGGCTGCAAATATTACGACAGAAATTGTTGATGTTGGACGAGCGCCTGTTAAATCAAGAAACGGATTTGTAGGTAATAGCTCTAATAATTTATCTGGAATTGTTGTCTTTTCAATAGAAGTAAATCTTTCTTCAACTAGTTTCAGACGAGCAGATTCTGCATCACCTTGTTGTAGGCCGGTTGCAGATACATCAAATCCTGCACTTGCAGCGATACCGACAGCTGCAGCAATTCCTGTAGTAAGAATTAAAATACCGATAATAAGGCCACTAATTTTACCAAGGTTTTTCGTTAACTGTAATTTTGTAAATGCTGAAATAATAGATACTAAAATAAGTGGCATAACGATCATTTGAAGTAATTTTACATAACCGTTACCGATTAAGCCAAACCAAGTATTTGATTCAATAATTACTTTAGAAGTTGGCTCATAAATAAATTGTAATATAAGACCGAATAAAATTCCGACTCCTAAAGCGGTAAATACACGTTTATTAAAAGATACATGCTTACGTTGCATATAATATAATACGCCAACTAAGATGAGCATAACTGCAACGTTAATTCCGACAAGCAGTGTATTCATGTTGATTCCCCCTAATTCCAATCTGTTATATAGAATATAAGGTAATAAAACCTATAAGTCAACTAGGAAATTCCGGAATTAAAAAAAAGATGGCAAAATGCCATCTTTTAATGTCCAGCCCCAGGCACAAGTAAGAATGTCGTGTAGTATGTAAATCCTATGAAGAAAACAGTTAAATATGCCCCAAATACGTATATATACATACGCTCTGTTAATTTTAAATAGCTTAAAAGTACGAAGAAACCTGTTTGTCCTAAAAATAGTAGTGCGGCCGGTTGCATATCCCCTACGTAAAACATAACCGAGAAAATTCCAGTCCAAAAGCCGAGAACGCGAAACATGCGCTCCATGCCATCTCCCTCCTTTTCTAAAAAAGTAAACCTCACCTCATTATAGTTTATTTTTCTTACTATTGTAAATATTCTTTCATATAAAAAGAAGCCAATTATTATTGGCTTCTTTTTATATGAAAAATTAAATTGTTAGTTTATAATTACAAGATTTACATCCATCTAATAGACTATCATTTCGAGTTAATTCCATGTTAGGGAATAGGATTTCAAAAATCCCTTTCATCATATCTCCGTGCATGTTACAAATTTCAGTTGGATGATGAACAGCAACTTCTTTAAATGGACAATTGTGTACATCATAGAAAATTTTTGTTCCATCTGTACTTAATTCAAATGCAGGTGATAAGCCAGCTGTTGAGAAAGCTTCTTTTGCAATTTGAACTTTTTGTTCCACTGTTAAAGCATCTTCACTCACATTTAAACGTTGCATATGTTGTTGCATTAATTCAGCTCCGAATTGTTTTCCTGTTTCGTATAGCGCTTTCTCACCAGCAGCACCAAGACTAAGTAAAGAATTAAATGCGATTCTTGCTAACAATTGATAATCACGGAATGGAAATTGTAATTGGATAACATCTTCAGATAAGACATACAATCTGCTCGGTCGTCCGCCTTTTCCAGTTTTCTTCGTTTCCGATTTTAGCATATGAACATCTTCTAATTTAGATAAATGTAAACGCGCTACGTTTGGATGAATGTCAAACTCATCTGCAATTTCTTGTACCGTTACGTAACTATGTTTTTGCGAAATATATTTATAAATGTAATAACGAGTTGGGTCAGATAATACACCTGTAATTTTTAAAGCTTGTTCCATGAGGATCTCCACCTTTATCACTTTATCCAAGATAATAACATTATAATACAGATAAACATGAGTATAGGTAATTTCAGACAATAATTCGGAAATTGTTCATAATTTCACAAACATATTTTTCCTTTTTCCTCTATTGAAAATACAAAAGTCCAAATTTTTATTGCGCATGTTTTCATGCTATATACATAGTGAGGAGGGAAAAGTGATGAATGGGATTGAAATTTTTGCGAATGCAATTTTAAAAGAAGCGTGTAGGGTACAAGCGTCAGATTTACATATTGTGCCCCGGCAGAAGGATGTAGCGGTGCAACTACGTATAGGAAAAGATTTAATGACGAGACAGTGTATTGAAAAGGAGTTTGGAGAAAAACTTGTCTCACATTTCAAATTTTTAGCATCTATGGACATAGGCGAGAAACGGAAGCCACAGAATGGTTCGTTGTATTTGCAAATTGATGGACAAGAAGTGTATTTACGCCTTTCAACACTTCCAACAGTATATCAAGAAAGTCTCGTTATTCGCCTTCATTTACAAGCATCTGTTCAGCCCTTATCACATCTTTCGTTATTTCCAAGTACGGCAGCAAAACTACTCTCGTTTTTACGCTATTCACAGGGGCTACTTGTGTTTACTGGACCGACTGGATCTGGGAAGACGACGACAATGTATGCATTATTAGAGGTAATTAGAAAAAAGAAAACACGTCGCATCATTACACTTGAAGATCCGGTTGAAAAAAGAAGTGACGATGTATTACAAATTCAAATAAATGAAAAAGCGGGTCTCACATATGAAACAGGATTAAAGGCTATTTTACGTCATGATCCAGATATTATTTTAGTCGGTGAAATCCGTGATGAAGAAACAGCAAAAATAGCTATAAGAGCAAGTTTGACAGGACATTTAGTAATGACAACACTGCATACGAATGATGCGAAAGGAGCAATCATTCGCTTCATGGATTATGGTATAACGAGGCAAGAGATTGAACAGTCTTTATTGGCTGTAGCTGCACAGCGACTTGTCGAATTGAAGTGTCCGTTTTGCAGAGGAAAGTGCTCAACTTTATGTAAATCAATGAGGCAAGTAAGGCAGGCTAGCATATATGAGCTACTATATGGATATGAGTTAAAACAAGCGCTTAAAGAAGCTGGTGGAGAATGTGTTACTTACAAACATGAGACTTTAGAATCGTCAATACGAAAAGGATATGCTTTAGGTTTTTTAGAAGAAGATGTTTATGTTTAAGAAAACTTGGAGTTTAAGTGATCAAGTAGTATTGTTGAAACGTTTAGGAGAATTATTAGAAAAAGGCTACTCTCTTTTACAAGCATTAGAATTTTTACAGTTTCAATTACCTGTAGAAAAGAAAGTACAATTGCAGCGCATGATTGAGGGGTTAAAAGATGGGAAAAGTCTACACGATTCTTTTCATCAGTTAAAGTTTCATCAGGACATGTTAAGTTATTTATTTTATGCCGAGCAACATGGTGATATTTCTTTTGCTTTGCAACAAGGAAGTGCACTTCTTTATAAGAAAGATAAGTATAGGAGAGACATGATGAAAATAATGCAGTATCCTATGTTTTTGATGTTTTTTCTACTAATCATGCTCTTTATTTTTAAACTCATTTTATTACCTCAGGTTGAAATGGTTTATAGTTCGTTCGGTTCTAATACACCACTACTTACAGAACAAATTTTAAGTGCAATAAAACTGCTACCTTACATTATTTTAACCGCTATTTTAACTGTTATTATTGGAGGTATTTTATACATGTTGTATTTTAGGAAACTTCCACATATTAGACAGGTAAAAATTATGCTTCGTATTCCCCTCATCAAAACATTTCTTATTTTAAAGCATTCACATTATTTTGCTACTCAGTTGAGTGGTTTATTAAATGGTGGACTATCAGTATGTGAAGCTTTAACAATAATGATGGAGCAAAGATATCATCCGTTCTTTAAATATGAAGCGAGCCGGATTGAAAGACAATTAATTGGAGGAGAACAGTTACAATCTATCATTGCTAAAAGTGGGTATTACGAGAAAGAACTTTCTTATGTTATTACGCATGGACAAGCAAACGGCAATTTAGGGATTGAATTAGGTGACTATAGCGATCTTATTATGGAAAAGATGGAACGGAAAATTAAACATATGTTAGTTATCATTCAGCCTATTTTATTTACATGTATTGGAGGAATCGTTGTCCTTATGTATTTAGCGATGATTATGCCGATGTTTCAAATGATGAATTCTATTTAGGGGGCATTTGTATGCAGAATGAGGAAGGGTTTACTCTGTTAGAGATGCTATTAGTAATGGTTGTCATAACTATATTATTACTATTAATTATTCCGAATGTAGTTACACAGCGCTCATCGGTCCAAGGAAAAGGTTGTGCAGCTTACGTGAAATCTATAGAAGCGCAAATACAAGTATATCAATTACAACATAATAAAATTCCATCGTTAAAAGAACTGACAGATGAAAAGTATATTACAACTGATAAGTGCCCGAATGGCGAATCTATTCATATTTCAGATGATGGCGCAGTATCAATTAGGGCATTGTGAAACAACAGGGGTTTACTTTTTTAGAAATGTTACTCGTTTTATTTGCTATTTCTGTATTAAGTATAGTTACGTATTTTAGTGTTCATTCCTTATACGAGCGACAAAAAGTTGAACAATTTTTGAGACAGTTTTCAAATGATATTTTGTATATGCAGCAATTAGCGATAAACCGTCAAAAGCACTATACATTACGTTGGCATAAAGATAGAAATATGTATGCTATAAAAGAGTCAGGTACAAAGTATTATATCGTCAAGCGAGAGTATGAAGAAGATATACAAATTGATTTGCATACGTTTCCAAATCCGATGACATATAATCCAAGTGGAAATATTAATAGAGGTGGTACGATTATAATTTCGTATCGAAATTATAAATATGAAATTGTATTTCAGCTTGGAAGAGGGAGATTTACGTATCGTGAAATGTCAAAAAGGATCCATAATGGCTGAAATGATTGTATCGTTAAGTGTTTTAATGATGGCTGTATCGTTACTACTACCGCAAACAGTATTAGTTATGCAAGAAAGAAAAAATATACAAATTCGTTATAAGGCAACTGGATTATTAAAAAAAGAAGCAGCTATATATATGTATGGAAATGAAGACAAGCGAATAATAGAAAAGAATATAAATGGAATTGTGTATTACACATATTGGGGAGGCAATGAAGTTTGTACTATGTGGAGAGATGTGAAAGACAGAATGATGGAACAATGCTTTTATGTAGGAGAAAAAGTAAATTAGAATTTGGTTTTTCATTAATAGAAATGATTGTATGTCTGTTTCTATTATCAATATTTTTTTTGCTCTTTCCCCGCCTACATTTCATTGAAATGGAAAATAAACAGTCGAAAGGGTTAAATGATTGGGAGTGGGATGTGTATTTAGGGCAAATGCAATTGGAGTTTCGTGAAGTATCATCTGGAGAACAGCTAGCATTTGAAAATGGAGAAAGTATTTTACGATTCCGATCGCGTAATGGGAGTGAAGTATCGTATGAAAAAGAGAATAGTCGTCTTATAAGAAAGGTAAATAGGCGCGGGAGGGAAGTTGTTTTACAAAATATTGGAACGGTTTCTTACAAACTAACACCTCATGTACTCATTATAAATGTGAAAGATACTAGTGGGAAAATATATGAAGGTGTAGTTATGCGATATAGCGAAATAGGAATAAACGTATGAGAAAGCAAAATGGATTTACAATGCCTGGAACGATTATCTTTCTTATTTTATTAACTTCTTTTTTTATATACGAAACAAATATGTTGTTTACAGATAAAAAATTTTATATAGAAATAGAACAAAAGTTTTTACTGGATGAACTACTTAACCGATCTATTACAGATATAAAAAAAGATTTACAGCAAAAAGAAAAAGAAGGTACATTTTTCTTTCAGTATGAAAAGGGAGAAGCGAGTGGAAATTATGTCTTTGAAAATGATTTAATTCTCGTTACGTTGCAGTGCACACTCAAACAGGAAGCTTTCTATACGGTAGGTTTTCGGTATAGAAAAAAGGATGGGAAAATAGTCGATTGGATAGAAGGATAATATGTAAAATATATGTAAATAAATCAAGGTTTCCTATTGTAAATTAAATTGATTTTTTAGAAGAAATGGATAAATATAATGATTAAAAGTTTAAATTTTCTCAAAAAAGAGAAAGGTAGAAAGAATATGATATATTCATGCTATCCAATCATTATTTTTAGGGAGAATAGGGAAATGACAAACAACAATCAAATAGGTGAAAATAAGGAACAAACTATTTTTGATCATAAAGGAAATACGATTATGACAGAAGATAGAGAAATACACATTATTTCAAAATTTGAAGAACCTCTTATTGTCGTATTAGCAAATGTACTAAGTGATGAAGAATGTGATGAATTAATTGAAATGTCTAAAAATAAAATGGAGCGTTCTAAAATTGGTTCATCACGTGATGTAAATGATATTCGAACAAGTAGCGGTGCATTTTTGGAAGATAATGAATTTACTTCAAAGATTGAAAAACGAATTTCATCTATCATGAATGTTCCTGCGTCGCATGGTGAAGGATTGCACATTTTAAATTATGAAGTGGATCAACAATATAAAGCACACTATGATTATTTTGCGGAACATAGTAGATCAGCTGCTAACAATCGTATTAGTACGCTTGTAATGTACTTAAATGATGTAGAAGAAGGCGGCGAAACGTACTTCCCAAAATTAAATCTTTCTGTACACCCTAGAAAGGGAATGGCAGTATACTTTGAGTATTTTTATCAAGATCAATCATTAAACGAGCTTACGTTACACGGAGGGGCACCTGTAACGAAAGGCGAGAAATGGATTGCAACGCAGTGGGTGAGAAGAGGTACTTATAAGTAAAAGCGAATGTTACGTTTTGTTCTTCATAGTATAAGAACAAAACGTTTTTTTATTAAACAAAGTAGTATCTTTCGTTATAATAACAATTAATAAATGACGATTGAGAGGACAGAAAATGAAATCTATATACATAACCGGCTATATGGGAGCAGGGAAAACAACAATTGGAAAAGCGTTAAGTAAAGAACTTCAAATGGATGTTGTAGATACTGATCAAAAAATCGAAGAGAAGCAAGAGAAGGTAATTCGAAATATTTTTGCCGAAGAAGGCGAAATGGCTTTTCGGGAATATGAAAGCGAAATGTTACGTGCGCTACCAGTCCATAATGTCATTATTACAACTGGTGGGGGAATTATTGAACGAGCGGAAAATCGCAAGTGGATGAAAGAGAACGGAACTGTCGTGTATTTATATTGTGATCCGCATGTAATTGCAGAAAGGCTTCGTGAAGATACGACACGTCCACTATTTCAAAAGAAAGATATAGATGCATTTGTAACGAAATTTGAATCACGCCGAGCTTATTATGAAGAGGCTCACATTCATATCGATACGACAAATAAGTCTGTAAAGCAAATTATGAATGAATTAAGGGAAAAGATTAATGTATAAAAAAGTGGACATACTAATCAAGTAGAGGTGATGATAATATGTCTACTAATGATTATGTTCGCTTTGTGACGCAGCAGTTTGTGTCGTATATGGATGCTCCAAAAGAAGATCGAAAACAAAAGAAAGAACAACGCCGTGCTGAAAAAGAGCCATTTATGAATAAGTGGTTTGGTGTTATGCCGCTGAGTGCTGCTTTGTTTTATCGAAATGTAAAAAGTAAAAGAAAAAAATCAAGTTAAATTTTAGTCATATGTCTAGCAAAATAAAGATGCCCTAGTGTCGTAATACACTAGGGCATCTTTGTTTACTGCACGGATTCTTGTTCTTCCGTAACGGCATGTATTTTATTGTTCACCCATACGAACCCTATTCCGATACAAATAGAAATACCCCATCCGACAGCGGTCATAATCGCTCTCATTTCACCGTAGCCATCTACACCAAAAACAGAGATGAAATAAATTTTTAAAAAGCTTTTTAATATAAATTGTAGCCCGAAAAATAACGTTAAATATTGCAGTGCTGGATATATACGACTATCACGATAAAGCTCACGACTTTTATCACGGTCATGACCTTGAAGTGCGGCAATATCTGCTGCGAAATATAACATAAGTGGTTTTTTTATAAAAATTGTACATATGACGATAATACCGAGTACGATGTGATAATATGCATCATTCCACAACATTCGTTCAGCTGACCCAGATAATAAATCTACCGTTGTATTAGAAATGAGTGTAATTAAAATAAAGAACCCTGTCACGTTAAACTGTTTTTCTTTTTTAAAGGTATACAGTGTATAAATAATCCCCGGAACAGAGGAAAGTAACATCGCGTAATAAGGATCGATATAAGGTTTTGCAAATTTCCAAATGAGGAATGGGATTACGAGATAAAAGACAAGATCTAATATAGCTTTTTTATTTTGATTCATACAAAGCCTCCTTAAGTCATACATATATTTTATAATATAATTTCTGAAAATTGTATAAGGTTTAATGGAAAAAGAAAAAATATATCAATTTTCGAGGGGGGTAGTAGATTGAAAAAAATTGCCCCTAGCGTAGTAAGTTTTTTTAGTATATAATAAAGGAAACGCTTTCATTTTTAGTTTGTTCACAAAATGGACGGAAAATCACATATTTACTATCGATATGTTGCTTTATAATGAAACTAATTAAATATACATGCATACAATATTGTGAAATAAATAACATAAATAATCTATATAAATGTAAACGTTATCAAAATAGAGAGGTGGAGACAATGAGTAAATTTTTCTTCAATCATAATCCAGCAACAGTAGAGGATGGAAGGCTTGTTAAATATGCTGAAATTATTTATGGAGAAGGTGGCCGTTCTGTATTAGAAAATTTAATGGTGAAGGCATCTATCAGATTGCGTGATCGTTATCCGAATAAATCTGACGAGCAGATCTCGAACCTAGTAAATAAAGGCATCCATGATATGTTTCAAAAATATGTGAGCGAGTAAGAGTGGCCAATGGCTGCTCTTATTTTTTTGTATAAGGATTGTAACTCTAGCTGAAAATAAACATGTATTCTGAAAAACGTAAAAAGGAGTGGGAAAGATGAGCAATGGAATTGGCCGTTCGAAAGAAAATCTTCCAACTGATGCAAATCATGTGAGCGCGAAGGATCGTGCGTATCAAAAACGCATGGCAAAGCAAAAACAACAAGAGCGTAATGAGGATAGAGAGTAACTCGAAATAAAGCTCCTTCTAAAGCAGAAGGAGCTTTATTTTGATAGAAAATGATTCGCGGTAACATAAAAGAGTCCACCGTTAATAATTTGCACTGTAATACGTGGTTCATACTGTTCTTGCAGAGCTTGTTTTTCAATTTCATAGCTCTCAGGAAGTTCGTCACTTTCTTCATAAAAACGGTTTAAAAGGTCTAAATCATGATTCCAACGCACTCTTGCTTCTTTTGCCCACGTATGGTCATCTTCTGCAATTATATTTTTTAAAGCGTCTTCTATGCGTTGTAAACCACTTTGAGGTTTAATGATGGGCGAGAGCGTAAAACAAAAATCAGGTATTTTTGGTTTAAGTTTAATGTTTGTTAATGTTTCATGAAAGTTTGCCATCATTGTTCCAGAAATGAGATGAATACCAATCGAGTGAAGGATGTCTTTTTTTCGATCACATTGATAGGAAACTTTTATATTAATACCGAGCCAAGGGTGGAGCGGTGTATGTGTTGCCCCATTATGTCTTACATCCTCATATAAACGTATGTAAGAGCCTAATTCTTTTGTCGTTTGGAAAATTTGATGTAGACGTGGTGAACCGTAGTGAATAAGCTCACCATCATTTTCTTCATTTTCTGGATTTGTAATAAGAGTAAGGCGCATCGGATTCGGTACGCCTCCTGTTTTCTCAAGATAGTGCCAATAAAAAGGGCGATTCATTAATAATTTATCCATCTCAATTGTTAACTGTACATCTAATAAATGAGGAGAACGTTCTAAAATTTCACAGTTATTCGCCTCAAAGAAATTGTATAAGTAATTATGAATTTCATGTTGCTGCATAGCCTTGCACCTCAGCTTCATTTCGTTTCGCAAAGTCGATTATAGATGTTAAGTTTTCCATCTTAATTCTAATTTCACCTTCGCTTTTTGATTGCGCGAAAATTTCTTGAATGTGCGCGTCGATGTTTTTCATATTAATTCTCGTTAAAATTTCATCGAGTTCACCGATAACACGCTCGAATAAGTTGATTTTTTCATATAACAGTTTCAGAATATGTTCTTCAACAGTATGCTTTGTAGCTAAGTTATAAATATGAACATCATTCTTTTGACCGAGACGGTGAATACGTCCGATTCTTTGCTCAAGACGCATTGGATTCCATGGCAAATCATAATTGATCATATGGCTACAAAACTGTAAGTTAATGCCTTCTCCGCCAGCTTCCGTTGCAATTAACACTTGGGCACGATTTTGGAAAAGTTCCTTCATCCAATCTTTCTTCCCGCGTTTAAATCCGCCGCGGAATGGGACAGAAGAAATACCGTGTTGTTGTAAAAACCATTGTAAGTACATCTGTGATGCTCGGTATTCCGTGAAAATGACGACTTTATCGTCAATTTCTTTTATAAGCTCTAGAGCTTTAGTTGCTTTCGAGTTGAAAGGAATATGATTAATTTTGTCCATTAGCACATCGATATGTGGATCTTTTATATAATGTTCGTTTTCTTTCTGTCTTTTTTCTACATGCTTTTTCAATGAATAGTAAACAGCCTCACGACTACTACATGCTTCCCGTTTTAAAGTTAACGATGAGAAAGCAGATGTGAAGGCGTCTTGTCCTCGCCAATTTTCGATATCATTATATAGAGCTTGTTCTTGTTCATTAAACTCAACAAAAATTGTACGTACATGTCTCTTCGGCCAATCGATACCGGTATTATGTCGTCTATTTCGCACCATTACTTTATTAATGAGAGCTTTTAAGTCTTCATCTGATTCGGCTGAGCGATTTTTGGAAGCGTAATATTCTTCAAAGTTGGATTGATTGCCTAAATGTCCTGGTTTTAATAAAGAAACAAGGTTAAAAATTTCATCAATCTTATTTTGAACAGGAGTAGCGGTTAGTAATAAACAAAACTTCTTTTTTAATCGTTGTGCAAATTCATAGTTTTTTGTTTTATTATTTTTCAGTTTATGTGCTTCATCGATAATAATAAGGTCATATTCTAAGTTCAACACGATATCGCGATGTGGTGAACGTTTCGCAGTATCAATTGATGATACGATTACGTCAGCTTGTTCCCACGAGTAGCTTTTCTTTTGTGCTACAGCGGGAATGAAAAACTTTGTATTCAGCTCGTATGCCCATTGTGATACGAGAGAAGCTGGGACAAGTATAAGTACCTTTTTCACAAGCCCGCGGACCATGTATTCTTTCAAAATAAGTCCAGCTTCGATTGTTTTTCCAAGACCTACTTCATCTGCTAGAATCGCTTTACCATTCATTTGTTCAATTACATTTTGAGCGACTTCTAATTGATGCGGAAGCGGTGTGAAATGGGATAAATGTTTCGGTGCTTGTAGTCCATCAAAAGTAGGAACAAGTAACGATTTTTCTGTTTCATAAGCTAAGTGATATAAATCCCAGTTTGTCCAAGGACCATCTTCATCAATTCTATTTAAAAAATTGTTTTGCCACGTCCGATCTACGGAAATATCGACATTCATTACGACTCTCCCACCTTTTATAAACTAAAGTAATTATTTTTTAATGTATGATGATTTGCCTTAAAAGAAGGCATAATTATCGTTATTAAAGGCTATATGATAGACAATAATAAAGTATTAAATCTCAAAAGCTGTATTTATTGTGTTTTAACATAAAAAATTCTAAATTATTTTTTATGCTAGAATATTGATGAAATATAGCGAATGATGTTAGGATAATGGTGTGAAATGTGTGGAATCTTTCGTATTTTATCCAAGAAAGTGATTTTTTATTTACGCTTTCATAAAAAAATATAATGAGATTCCGTATATCCTATCTTTTCAGAATGAAAATGTTTAGAAAAGGGAAGCAACTTTTATTGATTTGTCAAAGCATAAGGGGGAGAGAGCATGATTACATTACAACGTACACCGTTATTTGATGTATACGCGAAGTATGGTGGGAAAACAATCGACTTCGGTGGTTGGGAATTACCAGTTCAATTTTCAAGCATTAAAGAAGAACACGAAGCTGTACGTACAGCTGCAGGTTTGTTCGATGTGTCTCATATGGGAGAAGTTGAAGTAAAAGGTGTAGATAGTTTAGCATTTTTACAACGTGTTGTTACAAATGACGTATCTACCTTAAAGGTAGGGGGCGCACAATATACAGCTATGTGCTACGAAAATGGTGGTACAGTAGATGATTTATTAATCTACAAACGTGGTGAAGAAGACTATTTATTAGTAATCAATGCATCAAATATCGAGAAAGATTACGAATGGTTAGCAAGTCATGTAATTGGCGATGCGACAGTAGTCAATGTTTCTAGTGAAGTTGCACAGCTTGCAATTCAAGGACCAAAAGCAGAAGGCATTTTACAAAAAGTTGTGTCAGAAGATTTGAAAGAAATTAAGTTCTTTAAATTTAAAAACGATATTCTTGTAGATGGAATTCCAGCACTTGTATCTCGTACAGGTTACACAGGTGAAGATGGATTCGAAATTTACTGTAAGAGTGAAGATGCTGCAAAACTTTGGGAGAAACTTCTTGAAGTTGGAGCAGAAGAGGGCTTAAAAGCATGTGGTTTAGGTGCTCGTGATACACTTCGATTCGAAGCAACATTACCACTTTATGGACAAGAATTATCAAAAGATATTACACCGATTGAGGCTGGAATTGGCTTTGCGGTAAAAACAAATAAAGAAGCAGACTTCTTTGGAAAAGCAACGTTAAAAGAGCAAAAAGAAAACGGTGCGCCTCGTAAATTAGTCGGCATCGAAGTAATCGAACGTGGAATTCCTCGTACGCATTACCCTGTATTTATTGGTGAAGAAAAAATTGGGGAAGTAACAAGTGGTACACAATCTCCAACGTTAAAGAAAAGCATTGGTTTAGCACTAATTGATGTAAAATACGCAGCAGTTGATACAGAAGTAGAAATTGAAATTCGTAATAAACGCGTCAAAGCAGTAGTTGTTCCAACACCATTTTACAAACGTTCAAAGTAACGGGGAGAGGGGTAGATTTCATGTTGCATCGTTATCTTCCAATGACAGAAGAAGACAAAAAAGAAATGTTACAAACGATCGGCGTTCAAACGATCGATGAATTATTCTCTGATATTCCAGAGAGTGTTCGTTTTAAAGGGGATTTAAAAATTAAAGAAGCAAAATCAGAGCCAGAGCTTTTAAAAGAGCTATCTCAAATGGCTAATAAAAATGCTAACTTAAAAGAATACGCTTCTTTCTTAGGAGCAGGCGTATACGATCATTATGCTCCAGTAATTGTAGATCATGTTATTTCTCGCTCAGAATTTTATACAGCTTATACACCATACCAACCGGAAATTTCACAAGGGGAATTACAAGCAATCTTTGAATTCCAAACAATGATTTGTGAATTAACAGGAATGGATGTAGCAAACTCTTCTATGTATGACGGGGGTACAGCTTTAGCTGAAGCGGCAATGTTAGCAGCTGGCCATACTCGCAAAAAGAAAATTCTTGTATCTAGCGCGGTTCATCCAGAATCAAGAGCAGTACTTGAAACGTATGCAAAAGGTCAAAATCTTGAAGTTGTTGAAATTAATCATAAAGATGGTGTAACAGATTTAGACGTATTACAAAGTGAAGTAGATGATACAGTTGCTTGTGTAATCGTTCAATATCCAAACTTCTTCGGACAAGTTGAAAAATTAGCTGATATTGAAAAAATCGTTCATCAACAAAAATCATTATTTATCGTTTCTTCAAATCCATTATCATTAGGCGCATTAACACCACCAGGGAAATTTGGTGCTGATATTGTAATCGGTGATGCACAACCATTCGGTATTCCAACGCAGTTTGGTGGACCGCACTGTGGTTACTTTGCAACAACGAAAGCATTTATGCGTAAAATTCCAGGACGTCTTGTTGGACAAACTGTAGATTCAGATGGTAAACGTGGATTTGTATTAACGTTACAAGCACGTGAACAGCATATTCGTCGTGATAAAGCGACATCTAACATTTGTTCAAACCAAGCGTTAAATGCATTAGCAGCTTCTGTTGCAATGACGGCACTTGGCAAACAAGGTGTGAAAGAAATGGCACGTCAAAACATTTCTAAAGCACAGTATGCAAAACGTCAATTTGAAGCGAAAGGCTTCACAGTAACATTTGCTGGACCATTCTTCAATGAGTTTGTTGTAGATTGCAAACGTCCAGTGAAAGAAGTAAACGATGCATTATTACAAAAGAATATTATCGGTGGTTACGATCTAGGCCGTGATTATAAAGAGCATGAAAACCATATGCTTGTAGCAGTAACTGAGCTTCGTACAAAAGAGGAAATTGACACACTTGTAAACGAAATGGGGGCTATCCAATGAAGAACCAAGACCAAGCACTTATCTTTGAAGTGAGTAAAGAAGGACGCGTAGGATATAGCTTACCCAAATTAGATGTAGAAGAAGTGAAACTAGAAGATGTGTTTGAGAGCGATTATATTCGAGTAGAAGATGCAGAGCTACCAGAAGTATCTGAACTTGATATTATGCGCCACTATACAGCACTTTCAAACCGTAACCACGGTGTTGATTCTGGATTCTATCCACTTGGATCTTGTACGATGAAATATAATCCGAAAATTAATGAGAGTGTAGCTCGTTTCGCAGGATTTGCAAATATTCATCCACTGCAAGATGAAAAGACAGTACAAGGTGCAATGGAATTAATGTACGACTTACAAGAGCATTTAATTGAAATTACAGGTATGGATACTGTTACTTTACAACCAGCAGCTGGTGCACACGGAGAATGGACAGGTTTAATGTTAATTCGTGCATACCATGAAGCGAATGGTGACTTTAACCGTACGAAAGTAATTGTACCTGACTCTGCTCACGGAACGAACCCAGCATCTGCAACTGTAGCTGGTTTTGAAACAATTACAGTAAAATCAAATGAAAATGGCCTTGTTGACTTAGAAGACTTAAAACGTGTTGTAAACGAAGAAACAGCAGCACTTATGTTAACAAATCCTAATACATTAGGTCTATTCGAAGAAAATATTTTAGAAATGGCAGAAATCGTCCATAATGCAGGCGGTAAATTATACTATGATGGTGCAAACTTAAATGCGGTATTAAGCCAAGCACGCCCAGGAGATATGGGATTTGACGTTGTGCATTTAAACCTTCATAAAACATTTACAGGTCCTCACGGCGGTGGTGGCCCAGGTTCTGGTCCAGTAGGTGTGAAAGCTGATTTAATTCCGTACTTACCAAAACCGATTTTAGAGAAAACGGAAAGTGGTTATCACTTTAACTACGACCGCCCAGAAGCAATTGGTCGTGTGAAACCATTCTATGGTAACTTCGGAATTAACGTTCGTGCATACACGTATATTCGCTCTATGGGTCCAGATGGTTTGCGTGCAGTAACGGAGTATGCTGTATTAAATGCGAACTATATGATGAGAAGATTAGCGCCATTCTATGATCTTCCATTCGATAGACATTGTAAGCATGAATTTGTATTATCAGGTCGTCGTCAAAAGAAACTTGGTGTACGTACATTAGATATTGCAAAACGTCTGCTTGATTTTGGTTACCATCCACCAACAATTTACTTCCCATTAAATGTGGAAGAATGTATTATGATTGAGCCGACAGAAACAGAATCAAAAGAAACATTAGATGGTTTCATTGATAAGATGATTCAAATCGCTAAAGAAGTAGAAGAAAATCCAGAAGTTGTACAAGAAGCACCGCATACGACAGTCATTAAACGTTTAGACGAAACGATGGCTGCACGTAAACCAGTTTTACGTTATGCAAAGCCAGCTCCTGTACAAGTTTGATTAGAATAACAAAAGAAGAACTCGCTGAGGCGGGTTCTTTTTTTGTATGGATAATTTGTCCCGCATTAACGGACAGTAAACTTCCAACTCAAAACTTAGCTGGTGCAAAGAAGTCAGGTGGGAGATAAACTGTCCGTAAATGCCCGATTGGTTCAACTAATAATCAGTGGGGATGAACAAAAATCCCCACTGATTAAAGTTTCACTTTATGCAGAAATAGTGAAGAAAATGTTAAAAAAATATATTTTTTGTTTCCTAATGGTGTAAAGGTGTAGTTTTATAGGTAGTTTTGTTGAAAAAGTCGGTTTGATAAAAGTATTTATTTTTGTTAGAATTTTATTGAAATTAAGAAGATGTGATGAGGCAAAGATTACTCATTTTTATGTATATGTGAAAAAACGAACAAGACGGGGGTGAAAGTGTGGGATATCGATGTTATAGAATGGTATACCATTTAGAAAATGGAGAAACAATTAAAGATGTAAAAGAATTTTGCTATCGAGACCAAGGAAAAGTGTTAGAAAGAGTAGCAAATCGTGTAATGGATAATAGAGAAGTGACGGCGATTGATAAACAAGGAACAATCATTTCAATAGCATGTGAGGACATTGTAAAGGTAGAACTTGATTACATAACAGAAAGTTAACCTTGAGTCATATCGAATTATTCGATAAAATAAACTGTTGAATGGTGAAGTGAGAAGAGAGGAGTTTATCATGGGTAGTACAAGACACTTTTATATGTTTATCTTAGCGTTTGTTCTTGTTGTGGCATTAACGATTTACTTAATTGTTGACAGCAGCTGGTACAACACAGTTCATCCGGCATTCCTTCTGTTTATGTATATAGGAATTGCAGTAGTAAGTTTCGGAATGAGAGACGAGATGTTAGATCGCTTTGAAAAGTGATACATATACGAAAGACCAACAGGAAAATGTTGGTCTTTTTTTCTTGCCAAAAATAGGATGGTGTGTATATACTGTATATATAAGGTATACACAGTATATACACACACTGGAGGAAAACATGAATATTATTATTTCGAATTCTTCCCAAGACCCTATTTATGTGCAAATAAGAAAACAATTAAGCCAGCTTATTTTAAATGGTGGTTTAAAGGGTGGAGACCAATTACCGTCTATTCGTAGCTTAGCGAAGGAATTGCAAATTAGTGTAATTACAACGAAGCGTGCATACGAGGAGCTTGAAAAAGAAGGATATATAGAAACTGTTGCTGGGAAGGGGACTTATGTTTCACGTAAAAATAATGAACTATTAAAAGAACAAAGGCTTCGCCTATTGGAAAGTAAAGCTGAAGAAATCGTAAAAGAAAGTAAAGTGTTGCAGCTTTCACTTGAAGAATTGCAGCAGATGGTTGCGTGTTTATATAAGGGGGAATAAGAGATGTTAGAGCTAAAAAATGTTTGTAAAAGTTATGAAGGTTTCGCAGTGAAAAATATAAGTTTTACGTTACCACGAGGATATATTATGGGGTTTGTCGGACCAAATGGTGCTGGGAAAAGTACAACGATCAAAATGATTATGAATTTAATTAGAAAAGATAGCGGCGATATAAAAATTTTTGGCAAAGACAATAAGAAAGCCGAAAAGGACATAAAACAAAATATTGGTTTTGTATATGATGAAAATCATTATTACGAAGATTTAACGTGTGAACAAATGAAGCGTATTATTGCACCGTTATATAAAAAGTGGGACGAAGAGCAGTATCAATCGTATATGCATAGATTGCAAGTTCCAAAGTATAAAAAAATTAAAGAGCTATCTAAAGGGATGAAAATGAAGTTTGCGATTGCCATCGCACTTTCGCACCACGCAGAGTTTATTATTATGGACGAACCGACAGCAGGGTTAGATCCAGTTGTTCGAAGTGAATTACTTGATATGTTGCAAGAAATTGTAATGGAAGATGAAGTATCCGTATTATTCTCAACGCACATTACAACAGATTTAGAGCGCATTGCAGATTATATTACGTTCATCAATGATGGAGAAATTATATTTACTGGTGAAAAAGAAGACTTAATGGAGAACTACGTAATCGTAAAAGGAAGTAATGATTTATTAGACCGAGAAGGAAAAGAACTATTTGTTGGATTACGAAAAAATAAATTTGGTTTTGAAGGTTTAGCGAAGGATAAACAAACAATTATCGATTGGTTTGGAAATGAGGTTGTACTAGAAAAGCCTACATTAGATGACATTATCGTTTACACTGCGAAAGGGAGAGGTGCCTATGCGTCAGCTTGTATATAAAGATTTGTTCTTTTTTCGGGTAATGTGGTTAGTGAATTTTGTTATGCCTCTTTTGTTTTTTATGTTAGAGCCAAGTGGTGAATTTTTATTTCCGATGAGTTGTCTATTTATAACCCTCTCCTCCGTTATGACGTTAACCTTTATGGATGAAAGAAATAAAAGTGACATTATTATAAATAGTTTACCAGTAAGTCGAAAGGATATCATAATTGCTAGATATATTTCCTGTGCAATATTTATTGTCGGTGCCATGGTTTCAACTATGATAATTGTATTCCTTTTAAGAGGTATTGCTGTTATTGATGATATTGGTGTATACCATCCTAATTTTCATGTTGAAATTCCATGGTATGTAGTGGTAAGTGGAGTGATTTATTCTGTAGTATTTGTGGCGACATTTTTTCCTAGTTATTATGGTACAAAATCAAAGGGCATGAGAAGTATAGTATCAGCGGCAGCAATGGGGATTGGTGTACTTCTTTGGATATTTATTAGTGATGGGCTGAATGAAACAACATCTTCATTCAGTGAGTGGATTATGAATCCAGTACATATTGGTGTATTTACAGTTGGAGGAATGATATTAGCTAGTGCCTATATCGCTTCTATGTTTCTTACAATTAAAATTTATGAAACGCGTGATTTATAGAGAGGAGAATTTATATGCAACAATTGATTTTGAAGGAGTTTTTCTTACAGAAGAAGATGTTTCCTTTCTATTTTTTAATACCCATTTTATCTATTTTTAAGGATTCCGTCGAACCAATGGGGATTGCAATAGGATTATTTATAACATGCAGTACGATCATATATATTTCTTTTTATTATGAAGAGAAAAGTAAAACAGAAAAAATATTAGTGAGTTTGCCTATAACGAGAACAGAGATAGTTATAGCTAAATATATTGCAAGTTCATTATTTATTATGGCTGGTTTGAGTGTAACTTTTATAGTCGTAATATTAGGAAATATTTTATTGAACAGAGATATAGTTATGCCTGGGTATGCAATATTTTCAGCAATAGTAGCAACTTTGATTTATTGTGCAGTAACGATACCGACTAATTACATTGGGGGATATAAAGTTATTACAGTCTTGAATTTGATTATGCTGTTTCCTTTAATAGGTATGATTGGTCTTATGTGCAATATTTTTGGTGATAAAACAATTATGTTAAAAGTACTTCACTCTCAAGAGGCTACACAAGCAATGAGTGTTCTTGGTATGGGAGTATTAGTGAGTATATTCATATCAATGTTCCTCTCAATGAAAATGTTTCAGCAGGCGGAGTTATAGAAGGGACATTTTCATATTAGGAGGTGCAATACATGATCAAGCAATTAGTTTTAAAAGATATGATGATGCAAAGAAAGTTAGGGTTTGTTTATCTTATATGTTTTTTGTTTCTGCTCATTGTTGATTTTAGTAGTGATAGTTTTTTGATGACATTTAGTATGTTTGTACCTGCTCTTGGCATGATACTGTCAATGAGTTATGAGGGGAAAAATAAAAGTGAACTGATAGTAAATAGTTTACCGTTTGACCGTAAAGATCTTGTCATAGGGAAATACATATTTGTAAGTATTTTAGTTGCTCTAGGTGGATGTTTCTCACTAGTGATTGGTTTAATACAGTTGCAAAATGAGCATATGACTGGGTTTATGCTGTGGGGAGAAATTCTCGGAGGTATAACAGGTGGGTTTGTTTGTGGCATAATTGTACTTCCGATTGAATTCTCAGTAGGATATAGCAGTGCCAAACAAATTGCTCCGTTCGCCGGACTTGCATTGGGATATTTGAGTGGATTGATTGTAAGTAACGTTTGGTTAGATGTAGAAAATGCTTGGAACACGAGTCTAGTCGTAAATATTTGTTTTATAGCAGGATTGCTTCTTTTATATGTTATGTCTATGTTTTTCTCAATTCATTTGTACAATGAGCGTGATTTATAAGGAGGGAGCGATTGTGAAGCAACTAATTTTAAAAGATTTCATTATTCAATGGAAATTTTTAATTTGGTATACATTGTATCCAGTTTTCTTTTATATGGCCTTAACAGATACGGAAAATCTGTTCATAATTATGTCAGTAATTATTACAATTGGGGCAACAGTAAAAACATTTGAAGCAGATAGTAAAAATGAGAGTGAAGTTATAGTAAATAGTTTACCAATATTGAGAAAACAAATTGTGTATGCGAAATATATAGTAGCAATTATTATTCTTTTTATAAGTGTAACGGTCGGTTGTTTCACGATGGGAATGAAGAGTGGGGTTAACTTATTTGAATTTATTGAAACGACAATGGTTGCTAGTATTAGCTTTATTTTATTGTATTTAAGTTTTGTTTTACCAATATCCTTTTGGCTAGGGTATAAGAAAACCATTTTCATTACAATAGTAATATTCATGGCACCGATAGTTGTTTTAGAAGCTTTGTTTCAAATTAACTTAGAACAAATTCAACTATACAACAGCTTGTTATTCATTAGTTCCATGTGCATGTTCATAGCATCTACCTTTGTTTCAGTAAAAATATATGAAAAAAGAGAATTTTAAAAGGTGCCTTAAAAAAGGCACCTTCTTCAATAACGACAATACGAGAGCAGTAGTTTATAAAAAGAAACGCTATTTGGCACATCTTTCGGAGTATGTAATATAAAGCTGAAAACGATGATGAGAATAAGAAATAGGAAAAATAAAAATAGGATTTGCTTATGTATAGAATTTTGCATATTATTCACTCCTTTTTTTAGGTAGTATGTCCAAAAGAAAGGAGTGTATGAAAAATGTTAGGAGGGGAGAATGATGAACAAAAGAAAATGGTTATATAGAATAGGAATATTTTTATTTTCAATCGGTCTCATATTAGCAAATGTTTACTCGGATATACCACCGTTATTTCCAAGTTTACATAAAAGGGTTGGTATAAGTATTGCCATAGTTGGTCTGTTTTGTCTTATCACATCTAACTTCTACAGAAAGTCTGAATGAATATAAAAAAGGACAGTTACTCTTTTTCAGAAGTACTGTCCTTTTTTAATAACTTATTCCATAGTTTGGCGATACTCCATATAATGACGATTGCAATGGAGGCGATAATGGACCAAACAATTGATATAATTTCAATTGTCATGTTAGGAAGGAATGTGAGAATGGATAATACTTTATGAAACAATGATTCTATTATATGAAAACTTATTTGTAATAGAATGACGATACCAAGTGTGATCCATGCTAATATTTTCTTTCCTTGTTCTTTCCACATGACATTCACCTCACGTTAGCTTAATAGTTTTAAGCCAACAGCGCCGCATAGAATACAGCTTAAGAAAGCAAGACGACGCCAATCCGCTGATTCTCGGAAAATGAGAATGCCTAGAAGTGCACTTCCAGCAGTTCCGATTCCAGTCCAAATTGCGTAAGCAGTTCCCATCGGTAATGTGTTCATCGCAAGAGATAAGAAGAAGAAGCTTACGCCGAAGTTAGCGATTAAAATAACTTTTGGTGCCCAGCCTTTCTTTTCAGTGGCTACTTTCATAAAGAGTACACCAATAATTTCACAAATACCAGCTAGAATTAAAAATACCCAAGCCATTTTATGCGGCCTCCTTCGCTTCTTTTTCTTCTGTTACTCGTTTTAAACCAATTACTCCGAAGAAGATTAAACCGATTAATAAAACTTTTACGATAGAGAAAGGTTCTCCGAAGATGAAAATCTCTGTAAGAACGATTCCACCAGCTCCGATTCCTGTAAAGACTGCGTATACAGTGCCGACAGGTAAATCTTTATAAGCTCTAAATAATAAGACGAAACTAATTGTAATTAATAGAGCAACACCAGCCCATTCAAGTGGTGCCTCTGCTTTTTTTAGTCCAATCACCCAAAATATTTCAATAATACCAGCGATGATTACATAAATCCATGCCATATGTCATTTCTCCTTCCTACCAGTCGTTAGGTAAAGGGCTTAAAAACGACGCATTGCAAAGGAGCAATCCGTCAGTTCGAAAGTCCGCGCCAAAATACTTTCCAAGAAGCGTCTAAACGTGTCTCAAAACGATTTAAACCTGCGTATAATAGTTCAACCATAAGACCGTCGAGTAAGCATAGAAAAGCCTCTAAGGCGTCTTTTACTTCAATGTTATGCAGCTCATCTTGTTCGCTTGCTCTTTTAAATACAGGGAATAAAAGTTTTCCGACGTTTTCAATGTGTACATTTGCTTTATTAATAATTTGTTCGCGAAATGCATCAGGCGGAAAATAAGAAGTTCGTAACCAAAACATTGATTCTTCACTTTCACCAAATCGTTTTGCATACCCTTTTAATAATTTTAAAAGCAATTCTTCAGTGGACGAATTGGAAAAGCTTTCGATATCGCCTGTGAAGCTCTGCAAATCTTTTTGAAGAGCAGATTCTAAGCATATGAAATATAGCTCTTCTTTTCCTTTAAAGTGTGCGTAAATCGATGGTTTTTTAATCCCAACTTCTTGAGCAATATTTGCCAATGAAGTTCCTTCATAGCCGTAGCGTGCGAAATGAGAAAGTGCTACAGCTTTAATGCGGTTTGCTGTCATTTTCATCCCCTACCTACCGTTCGTTAGGTTCATTATATGAGATGGGAAATATAAAGTCAATAGGTGAAGAGCTGAGAAAGAGCGTTATAAGTAACGCTCTTTTTAGACAGTCTCTCGCTCAATTAAATGGAATGAAAGTTCTTTTGCACTGCCGACAATTTGCTCGCCTTGGATCTGCTTATGGAATAAAGAAAAAGCATGTGAGCCCATTGCGAGACCGGGATGTTCAATTGTAGAAATTTCTAATGCCTTTGAAATTTCATGATTATCAAATCCAAGGATAGCAAGGTCTTCAGGTACTCGAATACCATGTTTTCGAGCCTCTGTTAATAAACCAGCTGCAACTTGATCGTTCGCTGTGAAAATAGCAGTTGGACGATTTTTCATATTTAAAATACGATGGAGTATTTGTGCTCCGTCCTGCATTGTATAGCATTGGTGGAAAATCCATTCAGGATGCAACTTTTTCCCTTCGTTACGAAGTGTATCGGCGAACGCTTTTTCGCGCTCCATGGAATTTACACTTGTTTTTCTTGCTAAACAAATTCCGATTTTTTCATGGCCTCTACTTAGTAAATAGGCAGTACCAAGACGGAAACCTTCATAATGATCTACGTAGATGGATGAAATGAGGGGATGCTTCATTTTTTCACATGAAATAATAGGGGCAAATTTTGCAAAAGGTTCGATTTGTTCCCAAGAGCTCGTTCGGGAGCAAATAATCATCCCATCAAATTGTTTCATTTTCATCATTTCAAGAACACGAATTTCTTCAATGCTATCGTAATTCGTTTGACATAAATTAATATGATACCCAGCTAATAACGCTTCGTTTCCGATTCCTTCAATAATCGTACTGAAGTAGGGGAGGTTAATGAAAGGAAGCATAACGCCAATTGTATATGTTTTCCCTCTTATTAAATGGACAGCATTTATATTTTTTGCGTAGTTTAATTCTTCAACAGCATCTAGAACACGCTTACGCTTTTCTTCTTTTACGTAAGGGTGATTATTCAGGACACGAGAAACAGTTGATATCGATACACCAGCAGTTTTAGCAATTTGTTTTATATTGGCCATATGTATCACCTCTTTCCCTTATTATAAAGGGAAAATAATAAGAAAGAAAAAATCTTGACCTGAAAAGCTTTTCACAAACTATGGTATTAATAAGACTTCTTTTTATTCGCGTAACCTTTTCACTTGGGCGTAAGAATGATAGGGGTCTTTTTTGTTTGCAAAAAGTGTTGTCAAAATGTGTGAGAATAACGTGGAAAGTTTTCAAAGGTGGAGTTTGGTGACAAAGCGAATATGAAGAGAATATCAACGCTTCGTTCGTTAAGAGAGCGATATGAAAGGGCGGAAACAAATTGAAAAAAAGAATCATTTGTTTCGTGTTTTCTAGTTTCGTGCTTAGTTCGTGTTCGTTTCAGCAAACGATGCAAGAAGAAAAACACTTTGTGGGAACAACGGGAGGAGCTATGGATCGTGTTACGGATCCTATTCCGCTAAAGGAACTTCCAAAATATTTTCCGGTGAAGTTTAAAGTTCCAACGTTTTTACCGTACGATATTACAAGTGATGTGAAGGGGGAAGTAAGAACGCTTGGGAAAAAGAACACTGTCTTAACGATTAAATATAAACAGAAAGAACCAGGTAGAAATGAGTATATTGAGTTAAATGTCGCGAACTTTCCTTATAGTTTTCCGGATCTTGTGGAAGAGAAGCGATTTCAAGAACAAATGAAACTGAATAATGGAACGTCTGCTTATTTTAAAAATAAAGATGATTATGAACGTGGTGACGAATTTGCTACGCTTATATGGAAAGAGAAAGGAATTGAATATCAACTGCTGTATCGGAATGTAGAAGAGAACGATGAAAAGGTAATCAAGCAGAATTTATTATACATTGCGAATAAGATGAAATGAAAAAACTAGCTGATTTATTCAGCTAGTTTTTTGTATGTTATTATTTCTTTTTAATTTTGCCTGTCCAAGATTTAAATCCACCTTGTAATTGGTAGAAATCTTTGTAGCCTTGTTTTTTTAAGTATTGCGCTGCACGACCTGTACGGAATCCGCTTTGGCAATATAAGTAAACAGGTTGATCTTGACGAAGTTCTTTATGGCGAAGGCGAATTTGTGATAACGGAATGTTACGTGCACCTAAAATATGCCCTGCGTTATATTCGTCTGCTTCACGAATATCGATAAGCTGTGCTTTACGGTAGCCAGCGCGAAATTCTTCTTCTGTAAGAGTTTTAATTAATTTTTTCTGATAGAAGTACATCCATACAGTGTAGCCGATAAATGCTACGATTACGGCTAATAAAATAATCCAAGTTGTTGACACGATTCTATCGCTCCCTTTTTTCTTATCCTACTTTCAATATTATAATGCCCTTATGTATTTATGCAACAGATTCATTTGCATATAAGAAGAAATTTCGTATTCTTTCACAAATTTTGTCGAATTTGGTAGACTAGAGAATGTGAAAAATAATTGGTTATATGAGGTGCAGGATGGGAAAAGAAAAATGGTGTTATATTAACTCTGGTCAATGTTCACCGGCATTTAATATGGCGTTAGATGAATGTTTATTAAATTGGCAAAGTGAAAAGAAAATGCCACCAACAATTCGTTTTTATGAATGGGAAGTACCAACATTAACAGTTGGGTATTTTCAACGTGTTGAAAAAGATATTAATATGGATGTAGTTAATAAAAAGAAATATGGATTCGTTCGTCGTCAAACAGGCGGCAGGGGTGTACTACATGACAAAGAGTTAACGTATAGTGTTATTGTGTCTGAAGATCATCCGAATATGCCGAAAACAGTTACAGAAGCGTATCGTGTTATTTCGCAAGGTTTATTAGATGGTTTTAAGGCATTAGGGTTAGAAGCATATTATGCAGTTCCAAAAACAGAAGCAGATCGTGAAAATTTAAAAAATCCACGTTCCGGCGTATGTTTTGATGCACCATCTTGGTATGAAATTGTAGTGGAAGGACGAAAAATTGCTGGTAGTGCTCAAACGCGTCAAAAAGGTGTTATTCTACAGCATGGATCGATTCCATTAGAAATTGATTTAGATGAACTATATGATCTATTTTTATTCCCAAATGAACGTGTGAAGGAACGCATGAAGAGTATGTTCTCTTCTAAAGCAGTAGCAATTAATGAATTAACAGACCGTACATTTACGATAGAACAGTTAATTAAAGCGTTTGAAGTTGGCTTTGAAAAAGGATTGGATGTAGAACTTGTTCCATATGAATTAACAGAAGAACAGTTACATGAAGTTCAAACGTTAGCGAAAGAAAAGTATGAAAGTAATGAGTGGAATTATAAAAAATAAGAGATGGCAATTGCCATCTCTTATTTTTTTATAGTAAATTAAGTACTTTTTCTACTTTGATTCCTTTATCTTGTAAAGAACGAAGGCGACTTACAACGTCCATAATTTCTTTGTCAAATGTAACGCTAATACCTTGGCTTTGTAGTTCTTCTTTTAAGCTTTCAATAGAATCATCTATGTCGATGCCAAGCTCGTAATCTTGACAAACTTCAATTGTCTTTTTCACGAGTTTAACATAATTTTCTTGTAGTTTTGAATTTGTTTCAGTCAAAGCAGGCTGCTTCGGTTTTGCAGGAGCAACCGGTGCTGTCTCTTGCTTTGTAACTGGAGTAGGGACCGCTTTTTTTACAGGCGCTGGAGTAACTAGTTCTACAGCTGCTTCTACGCTTACTGGCTTCGGTGTCGGTACCGGAGTAGGCTTAGGTGCCATAGCAGGTGTTTCCACACGCGTAACAGGCTTAGGAGCAGGCGTAATTGCTTTTGGAGCTTCTACAACTACTTCCTTTTTCGGTGCTGCTTCTACCTGTGTTTCTTCTTGCTCGGCAGCTTCTTTATTTTCTTTACTCCACATAACGCGTTCAATTTCTAGAGAAACATTGTTTTTGTTCATCGCTGTTAATGTAACTTTACCAACTTCAGCGTTTCCAGTGAAATCAACAATTTTATAAATAACACTCTTGTTCCAATCCACGTTTCCGCTCAAAAATAATTCTTCGTTACATTTCGGCGTTAAGCCCTCGATTTTAATTTCTGCGTTTACACCGTTTTCACTATATACCATAATTAGCGAAGCATTTACATCTTCGTCTGCTAACATTAGTTCACGTACCATTTTGCCGGTGCGTACTTGCGTTTTCTTCTTAACTGACATCTAATTTCTCCTCTCAAAAATTCAGTAATAATAAAAAAATCGTATAACGAAAAATAATTGCTCACGAAGATTTATGATACCGATAATAAAAGCATCACGTCAACAATTAACTTTAATTATTTTGCATTTTTCTTATTTTCTTTATGAAATTTTTCAATTTGTAAAATTAGACAGAAGAAAAAACAGCCTTTTGAAGGGCTGTTAAAAATTTGATTTTTTATATAGTAATTTATATAAAATAAAAAATAAGATAGCAATTAAAGCATTTTGCCAAAAGTTTAGATGATAAATGAGATAAGGTTGCTTTTGGAAATAAATATTTAAGAATACAGCGGAACAAAATGGAGTAGCAAATGCGAATCCAAATAGAATTCTTCTTTTCCAATTCATTTTCTGATTAAAGGAGTAACGCTTTAATAAATATAAAATAAATAGTATACCTAGTATAATTATTGAAACAGACAAAGTAGTTCCAAGGATGCTAAAAGGCGGACTTGATAATGTATTGTTTTTTTCAAAGAAAAACATAAAAAATGAAATAATTGCATTTATGCCAAACTGTATAGCAAGAAGTAAGCTAATAGAAAATCCAATTAAAGAGGCTTTTTCTAACTTTGTTTGAGTTGGTAAAGCTGATATAAGTTCATCGCAATAAGATTGTAAATTATCTCCAAAGATGTCATAAGCGTTTTTATTTTCTGCTTGTGCTTCGATGAGGTGATCTAATATTTCTAGTAACAGTTCTTCCATTTGTTGCTCTGGCACGTTAGATAAACGAAGATAAACTAACATATCGCTATAAGCAACTTCATTTTCAGGTGTTAGAAGCTCACGTTTTTTATTATTCAATTCAATCATGTCTTGTGCATTCATCCCTATCACTCCCCCTGTAATAAGTTATTTACCGTAGTTGAAACCATTACCCAGCTTTGTTTAAATTCTTCAAGCTGCTCTAATCCTTTATCGGTTACGTGATAATATTTTCGTTTTGGACCGAGTGAGGAGGCTTTTAATGTTCCTTCAATCAATTTTTCTTTTTGCATACGTAACAATAACGGATATATGCTTCCTTCGCTTACGAATGTAAATCCGTGTTTATTTAATTTTGTGCTCAGTTCATATCCGTACACTTCTTCTTGTGAAATGATGTATAGGATGCAACCTTCTAGTACACCTTTTAACATTTGGCTGTGCATGATTTCACCACCTTTTACTCAGGTAACTTGCGTTGCAAGGTAGCTGTTATCCAAATTATAACATTCAGTAACTTGCAACGCAAGTTACTGAAGTGGAAAACTTTAATGCGTGTTAATTTTTCAACGTTTCCCATACTAACGAGAGGGAGGGAAGCACATGAAACCATTTATGCCAAAACTCGTTTACTTTGAACCAAAGGCACTTGAATATCCGCTTGGAAAAGAGCTTTATGAGAAGTTTACGAAGATGGGATTAGAAATTCGTGAAACGACATCACATAATCAAATTAGAAATTTGCCAGGAGAAAATGATTTGCAAAAGTATCGTAATGCAAAGGCTACACTTGTCGTTGGAGTAAGGAAGACGCTAAAGTTTGATACGTCAAAACCGTCAGCTGAATATGCAATTCCGCTCGCAACAGGGTGTATGGGACATTGTCATTATTGCTATTTGCAAACAACACTTGGGAGTAAGCCTTACGTTCGTGTGTATGTCAATCTTGATGAAATATTTGAGAAGGCAAAGCAATATATGGATGAAAGGGCACCTGAAATAACAAGATTTGAAGCAGCGTGTACATCAGACATTGTTGGGATTGATCATTTAACACATGCATTAAAGCGGGCGATTGAATTCATTGGAGAAAGTGAATATGGGCGCTTACGTTTCGTCACGAAATATTCGCACGTTGATCATTTATTAGATGCAAAGCATAATGGGAAAACTCGTTTCAGGTTTAGTATAAATTCACGATATGTAATTAAAAATTTTGAACCAGGGACATCGCCATTTGAGGAGCGAATTGAGGCGGCACGTAAAGTAGCAGGTGCAGGTTATCCACTTGGTTTTATAGTCGCGCCACTTTATATGCATGAAGGATGGGAAGAAGGATATCGTGAACTATTTGAGCGACTGTACAATGCGCTGAAAGATATGACGATACCAAATTTAACGTTTGAATTAATTCAGCATCGTTTTACAAAACCAGCGAAAAAGGTTATTCAAGAGCGTTATCCAAATACGAAGCTTGAAATGGATGAAGAGAAGCGGAAGTATAAATGGGGACGATATGGCATCGGAAAATATGTATATAAAAAGGATGATGCAGCAGTATTGGAAGAAACGATAAGAGGTTATATAAATGAATTTTTTCCTAATGCAGAAATACAATATTTTACTTAAGGGGGGTCTGTATGCAAATACAGATTCTTTTTTGTTTTATATATTTAGGCTCGTTTTCAACTTGTCACGTTATTCTTTCTGGTGTATCATTTTATTGATTGCTTCGTACGGAATAAGCAAAATGAACTTGGATGGAGGAAACCGATGCCTACCCCTAGTATGGAAGATTATATTGAACAAATTTATTTGTTGATTGATGAAAAGGGTTACGCCCGCGTATCTGATATTGCTGAAGCGCTTAGTGTACATCCATCCTCTGTAACAAAAATGGTGCAAAAATTAGACAAAGATGAATATCTAATTTATGAAAAATATAGAGGGCTTGTATTAACAACAAAAGGTAAAAAAATCGGAGAACGTCTCGTATATCGTCATGACTTGCTAGAGCAATTTATGCGTATTATCGGTGTGGATGAAAGTAAAATTTACAATGATGTAGAAGGAATTGAACATCATTTAAGTTGGGAAGCGATTGATCGCATTGGTGATTTAGTGCAATACTTTGAACAAGATGCAGTCCGAGTGGAAACACTTCGCGGTGTTCAAAGAGCAAATGAAGAGAAAAGTAATTAAGGGGAACGTATGGCGTTTCCTTTTTTATTTCAATTCGAAAAGGATGGGAGAATTATGAAAGCAATTATTTTTGATTTTGATGGATTAATTGTGGACACAGAAACGATATGGTTTCACTCTTTCAGAGATGCTGTTCGTGAATACGGCGGGGAACTACCTTTAGAGGAATTTGCGAAATGCATTGGAACAACAGATGAGGTACTTTATACATATCTAAATGATCAATTAAAAGAGAAGTTTAACAAAAGTGTATTAAAAGAAAAAGTGGCAACTTTACATAAAGAGAAAATGAGAATACCAGAAGCTCGTGACGGGGTAAAAGAATATTTAGAAGAAGCGAAAGAAATGGGATTAAAAATCGCACTAGCTTCTAGAGAATGGGTTATTCATTTTTTAGAAGAGCTACAAATTCGAGAATATTTTGAAGTAATTAAAACGAGAGAAGATGTTGAGAAGGTAAAACCAGATCCAGCTCTTTATCGAGTTGCAATAGAAGAATTAGGAATTAAGCCATCTGAAGCTGTTGTATTTGAAGACTCATTAAATGGATTGAGAGCAGCAGTTGCAGCGGGATTAACGTGCGTTGTGGTACCTAATGATGTGACACGGAATTTACCGTTTGAAAATCATCATCTTCGAATTGAAAGTATGAGAGAGAAAAGTTTAAAAGAAGTGCTTCAAAGTATAAAAAAAGACCGTATTTCCTAAAAGGAAGCACGGTCTTTCTTTTTGCTTTTTTTGCCTTCAATGACAGTTAAATGAGACTGTTTTCTTTTTCGTTTCAAAGTGGAAGAATTCCCTTTTTTACTTTTGTCATTAGAAGTATTTGACTTAAAGAAAGAATTGCCTAGGGGTGCTACATTTTGTTTCCCATGTTTGCGGTTCGATTGTTTTGCCGCACGCTTATATGAGCTTTGCGAATTTGCGGAACCACTGGAATTTGTAAACATCTTGTATAGCAAGTAAAAGATACCGACAACAAGTAACATGTACCCGATATTTCTTAATACACCCATGGGATTTGTAATAACAGATGAAACAAGGCCGAATATTGCCAATCCGATAATAAGCACAAATATAGCGAAAGTAAACGAACGACCGTTCATAAGGGACACCTCCTAAAAACATATATTGAAATTAGTATATTAACGATGAGGAAAGGAGTTGAACACCATTTTTAAATAATTATTGTTTGTTCTCTAAACGTAATAATTCTTCAAACGATGCAATTGCTACTTCCACTTGATCATCTGTTGGTTCTTTCGTTGTTAATAGTTGTAGCCATAATCCAGGATATCCAAGTACGCGTAATACGGGAATGTCTCGTAATCGATTTGTAAATTGCAATACTTCAAAAGAAATACCAAGTACAACTGGAATTAATAAAATTCTGTTTATAACTCGTGCCCAAAGAGGATCTGTAGGGACTAGGAAATAAACGAACATTCCAATAATGACTGTAAATATAATAAAGCTACTGCCGCATCTATAATGGAGACGAGTTTGCTTTTGAACGTTTTCTACAGTCAGAGGAAGGTTATTCTCGTAAGCATTGATTACCTTATGCTCTGCACCGTGATACTGAAATACCCGCTTAATAAGTGGGGTTAAAGAAATAAAGTATATATAGCTCAATAATAGCATGAGCTTAATGACACTTTCGACAATGATTTGCCCAGTATGAGATGGGAAAATCGGTCTCGTTAATTCAGCTAATAGTGCAGGAACTGCTGTGAAAATGACTTTACCGAATATAAAAGATAAAACGCCAACAGCTGCAACTCCTAATACCATCGTTAATTTTGATTGTTCTTCTTTTTTATTTGCAATTTGTTCATCATCTTCTGGGTGGACGTCAAATCGTTCTGAAGCGAAGTTTAAATGCTTTGCTCCATTCGCACTTGCATCCACAATAGCGGCAATCCCTCGTAAAAATGGAATTTTTTTTAGGGTAGATAGTACTTTATTACGAACGCGTGGTAATCGATAAAATTCAATCGATTTATCTTTACGACGAACCGCTGTAACAGTATATTCTCTACCGCCAAACATAACTCCTTCTATGACCGCTTGCCCGCCATATATTTGTTTTGACTCTTCTGCCATGTTAACACCAACCTGTATTTGTTTCTCTCTTATGTAGAAAAAGAGGCAATTGTCATACTGGGTTCTGTCGTTTTGAAATAAGACAATCACCGAGTTTCCTTTATTTTATCGGCAAATACAAGTAGATGACAAGGGAAAATGTTATGAGAGTCGGACATTTCTTATTCTTTTTATAGACAAATTTCGCAGGATTTAAACATGCTTCAAAATAGTTTCGGGCATACTATTGAGCGGAGGTGTCGATGTGAGTCAAGAACAATTAGGAACAAGGAATTTTGTGCAGATTGGTTTGTTTGGTGGAATCTTTTGGGGCGGGATCTGGTATTTCCTTCATATATTTTCATTCACGGAGGCGGGACCGAATTATTTCCTTTTACCATTTGCGTTTGGAAGTTGGAAAGAGGGTGTATGGGGCAATGTGTTCGGAATAGTGTGTATGGGACTTCTTTCAATTTTGATCGCCTTTTTGTATAAAGCATTTTTTGCGAAGTTTGAAGGGATTATAGCGGGAATTATTTATGGGCTATTTTGGTGGGCACTACTGTTTTTGGGGATGGGTTTAATGGCTCCTGTTATTAAAAGTGCGCTCCATTTACCAAAAGAGACAATTGTGACGACAATATGTATTTTTATATTGTATGGTGTGTTTATAGCATATTCTGTTTCTTACGCAGTAAATAGCAATAAAGCAGAACAAGAAGGGCAAGAGAAGACGAACTATTCAAATAAGTAACTCCTATGTTAAAATATTGTATAGATATTTAATATTAAGGAGTTTTAAGAATATGAAAAAGTTACTCCTCGTAAACGGTCCTAACCTAAATCGCCTCGGTGTTCGTGAGGTAAATGTATATGGAAAGGGCACGCTAGCGACACTTGAAGCAGATATGAAGCAAGAAGCAGAAACAATGGGAGTGGAGTTAGAATGTTTCCAATCGAATCATGAAGGTGCCATTATCGACATTATTCATGAAGCGGAAGATATATATGAAGGGATCATTTTAAATCCGGGAGCATTTACGCATTATAGCTATGCGATTCGTGATGCCATTGCGAGCATTTCGATTCCTGTTATTGAAGTACATATTTCTAACATTCATCAGCGTGAATCGTTCCGTCATGAATCTGTGACGGCAGCTGTTTGTGCAGGTCAAATTGTAGGATTTGGTTTTTATGGCTATAAGTTAGCGTTATTTGCATTAATGGAGAAATTGAGGGAGGCATAAAGTAATGGAGAAAATTGAAAGATTACGAAGTGCATTTGATGAGGCTGGCATTGACGGTATTTTGTTAACAAATGAACATAGTCGTAGATATATGGCTAACTTCACAGGAACAGCAGGCGTTGTTCTTATTTCAAAAGATCGTGCTCAATTTATTACAGATTTCCGTTACGTCGAGCAGGCAAGTAAACAAGCGGTTGGATATGAGGTTGTACAGCACGCAGGATTGATCATTGATGAAGTGGCAAAGCAAGTGAAAGAGCTTGGAATTCAAAAACTTGGTTTTGAGCAAGATACTCTTACATATAGTTCTTATTCAGTGCATAAGGAAGCGATTGATGCTGAATTTATCCCGACTTCTGGACTTGTAGAAAAGTTACGCTTGATAAAGACTGATTCAGAGATTAAGATATTAAAGGAAGCTGCACAGATTGCAGATGCTGCCTTTGAGCATATTCTATCATTCATTCGCCCGGGAGTATCTGAAATTGAAGTGTCAAATGAACTTGAATTTTTCATGAGAAAACAAGGAGCAACATCTTCTTCGTTTGATATTATCGTTGCTTCAGGTCTTCGTTCGGCATTACCGCACGGCGTGGCATCTGAAAAAGTGATAGAAACAGGAGATTTCGTTACATTAGACTTCGGCGCTTATTACAAAGGATATTGTTCTGATATTACTCGTACGATTGCAGTCGGTGAACCATCTGATAAATTAAAAGAAATTTATAATATCGTTTTAGAAGCACAACTACGTGGTGTGAACGGTATTAAAGCTGGTTTAACAGGTCGCGAGGCTGATGCGCTAACGCGTGACTACATAACGGAAAAAGGATATGGTGAATACTTTGGACACTCTACTGGTCATGGAATAGGTCTTGAAATCCATGAAGCACCAGGTTTAGCGTTCCGTTCTGATACAGTACTTGAACCAGGTATGGCTGTAACAGTAGAGCCAGGTATTTATATTCCAGGTATTGGCGGCGTACGTATTGAAGATGATATCATTGTGACAAGTGAAGGTAATGAAGTAATTACGAAATCACCAAAAGAACTTATTATTTTGTAATACACAGGAGGATTTTTTTACATGATTTCAGTAAACGATTTTCGTACAGGTTTAACAATTTCAGTGGACAATGCCCTTTGGCAAGTACTTGATTTCCAACACGTAAAGCCAGGTAAAGGTGCTGCATTCGTTCGTTCTAAACTACGTAATCTTCGCACAGGTTCTGTTCAAGAGAAAACATTCCGTGCAGGTGAGAAAGTAGAAAAAGCACACATCGAAAACCGTCGTATGCAATACTTATACGCAAGCGGTGAGGCTCATGTATTTATGGATAACGGAACTTATGAGCAAATCGAACTTGGTGAAAAACAAATCGAGCGCGAGCTTAAATTCCTAAAAGAAAACATGGAAGTAGCAATTATGACTTACCAAGGCGAAGTACTTGGTGTTGAACTTCCAAACACAGTTGAATTACAAGTTACAGAAACAGAGCCTGGTATTAAAGGTGATACTGCTTCTAACGTAACAAAACCAGCTACATTAGAAACTGGTCTTGTTGTACAAGTACCAATCTTCATTAACGAAGGCGAAATGCTTATCATCAACACTGGTGAAGGTAAATACGTTTCTCGTGCATAGTAAAAAAACACTCGTGATAATTCACGAGTGTTTTTTTTATAGGAAATAGGGTAGATAGTAAATAGCTGTTACTATAAAACTGACTAAAACAAGTGAAAGAGTACCCATAATAGATGGAGTCAAAACAATTTGAAATGGTTTTATTTCGCCAGTCTCAACGCCAGTTAATGTTTTACTTATTGCGTGATCTGTAATGTTATTTCTATGGTTACTCATAATAATTAACCACATAATTGCAAATATTGCTAAACTACCAAGGAAAAAGGTCTCTATAAATGACCAACCGACTAATAATGAAAAAAGATAAATAAGAGCTAATTCTACTACAACGGTTAAACTAATTTTCAATGCCTTCATATTTTTCCTCCTCATTCTGTAATTTCAACCAGTTTAAAAAATTTTCACGTGACACGACATGCAGAGAGCAAGGTGACCTTACTTCTTTCTCTAGTGCAGCGTGTTCGTCTGGAAACTTGTTTTCCACATGCAATGAAATATAGGGTAGTTTTTCTTGTGCTTTTAGTGAGCGGATATTATTCGTTTTAGCACCAGCAAATACGTAGGAAAGTTGTAAGTCTAAAAAGGCGATTTTAAAGATTTCTTTTTTAGTAGCCTCGTTATAGCCTTTTCCCCAGTATGGATAGCCAATCCAACTACCAATGTGAGATTGCTTTTTTTCATTATTAATATGTTTAAGTGTGGTGAGGCCAATTATTTCATTTTCTTCATTCACAATCATTCTCGATAAGGATTTCTTTTGACGCTCTTCTTCTATTGCGAAAAGAAGAAATGTTTTCGTGTCTTCGATGTTTTCTACCGTTATCCCCAATGCATTTTTTATATGTGGATCACTTGATAGCTCGAAAATCACATTTGTATAGCATAAATCTAGTGGTAATAAAGTGACGTGCTGCATGGTTTAAACCCCTTTCAAACTAAATATACCATAATATACCATAAAATAATATGAATATTCAGATTCTAATTCAGACTTTAGAGAAAAATTATGTTTTTACTTCTGAAATAGACAACCTCTGCATATGGTTGTACAAATATATTCTTTTTTAGAATACGAAGTTAGTAACTGTTACGGGAGAAGGTGGAAGAATGAAACAGTGGCTAGCGGCAATGGAAACATCCGTGCTTGTTATGGGGGCACTTCGATTATTTTCAGGTAGTGCGGAGATATTTGCTGCTTTGCTTATGCTTTATGTGAATGATGCGAAGAAAGCGTTGTTTATAAATGGTATGTTGGCGTTTGTTGGACCTACCGTATTAATTTTAACAATGACAATTGGGATAGCGAGTGTAGCAAGTGAAATTTCTTTCTTGAAGCTCTTTTTTCTAGCGCTTGGGATTTGCTGTATTTTTATCGCATTACTGAAATAGTAAGTCGAGTATAGTGGGGAGAAGCCGATGAAAGAGGTATTAGAAGTTTTACCAAAAACGATGAAGTACTTAATTGAAGAATGTAAGCAATACGATGCTTTAGAGGAAATTCGTGTTCGAATTGGAAGGCCGCTAGAGTGTATTGCACACGGAAAGGTGTTTTTTTATGACTATATCACTACTGCAGAGGATGCTATTTACTTATTGAATAAATTAAGTCAATTCTCAATTTATACGATGGAAGAGGAATTAAAACGTGGGTATGTGACGCTTCGCGGGGGGCATAGAATCGGGTTAGCAGGAAAAGTCATTACAGAAAAAAGCGCAGTGAAAATGATTCGTGATGTCTCTTCCTTTAATATTCGTATTGCTCGTCAAAAAATAGGGATTGCTGAACCGCTTTTGCCATATTTGTATGAAAAAAGGTGGTTAAACACGATGGTAATTGGCCCTCCCCAAACGGGAAAAACGACACTTTTAAGAGATGTAGCACGTTGCATGAGTCAAGGGGTAAGTGCTTCGGAAATTCCTTCCTGTAAAGTGGGGATCGTTGATGAACGGTCAGAAATTGCTGGCTGTGTGAAAGGAATCCCGCAATATGATTTTGGTACCCGAGTCGATGTGTTAGACGCATGTCCAAAGGCAGAAGGAATGATGATGATGATTCGTTCTATGAGTCCTGATATTTTGATCGTAGATGAAATTGGCCGTAAAGAAGATAGTGAAGCAATTATGGAGGCAGTGCATGCAGGTGTTCAGCTTTTTATAAGCGCACACGGATTTTCCTATGAGGATGTTGTGAGACGTCCATCGCTCAAGGCAGTGCTAGAGCTTGGTATATTTGATAGGTTTGTGGAGTTGTCAAAAGCGAGGGGTCCAGGAACGGTTATGCAGGTAAAAGATAAATATGGAAAACCAGTGTTATCAAATAGAAAGGCTGAGGGCGTATGGTGAAAATATTTGGTGCAGTGTTAATCGTTGCGGTCAGCACCTTTTTCGGGTTTTCGTACGCTAAAAGATACAGTGAGAGGCCGAGGCAACTTAGGTTATTAAAATCAGCACTTCAATCATTAGAGGCAGAAATTATGTATGGACACACACCTTTATCTGAGGCTGCCGAGCGATTAGTTAAACAAATGCCAAAGCCATTAAATTGGATATTTCAAAGTTTCGCTAAAAAACTAGAAAGTGGAGAACAAACGGTAAGGGAAGCTTGGATAGATAGTTTGAAAGAGAATTGGAAGTTGACGGCTTTTCAACAAACCGAGTATGAAATACTGCAGCAATTTGGTGAAACGCTCGGGCAACATGATCGTGAATCACAACAAAAACATATTCGCTTATGTATTACACATTTGGAGAGAGAAGAAGAGGAAGCGAAAGCTTTACAACTGCAATACGAAAAAATGATTAAGAGCTTAGGGGTACTAGCAGGGCTACTAATTGTAATTTTACTGCTATAGGGGGGAGAAAGGCGATGTCCATTGATGTTGGATTAATATTTCAAATCGCCGGAATCGGCATTGTTTTAGCTTTCATTCATACTGTACTAAAAGAATTGAAGCGTGAGGATATTGCAAATTGGGTTATCCTTGTCGGTTTTGTCGTCATTTTATTTCATGTTGCATTTTTAATTAATACGCTATTCGACAAGATTAAAAGTGTCTTTCTCTTCCAGTAAAGGAGGCGGTTCGAATCGAAATTATACAAATTGTCGGATTAGGCCTCGTTGCTACGTTTTTAGCTGCTGTTTTGAACCAGCATAAATCTAGTATTACATCTTTATTTATTGTGTTCGTAGGTAGCGTGATGTTTCTTATTTTAATCGATCAAATTCATTCTATTTTACAAATGATTGAGAGAGTAGCGAGTGAAGCGAAAGTTAGTAACGTCTACGTGGAAACGTTACTAAAGATTATTGGAATTGCTTATATTGCCGAGTTTGGAGCTCAAATTACAAAAGATGCTGGTCAAGGTGCCATCGCTTCGAAAATTGAACTTGCTGGGAAAATCTTAATTCTCGTTATGGCAATTCCTATTTTGACGGTTGTAATTGAAACTATTCTCGGATTTTTACCGACGGGATAAGGGGGAGTGAATGTTGAGGAGGTTTGGAGCTAAGCTGCTATTTGCTTGCTTCCTTTTCTTTTCTTTACCGGTTGTTGTACAAGCTTCTCCTGTAGAAACAAACGTCGTTGATCAACAATTGGATAAGCTCGGAATTGAAGATGTGAAGCAATTTTGGGACGGGCTTGTTACAAAATATGGAGGCTATTTGCCAGAGAGTCAAAAAGGGAGTTTTATGGAGTTTGTAAAGGGAGAAAAAGAATTCTCTCTAAAAGAGTGGATGATAGGGTTATTAAAATATTTATTTCATGAGCTTGCAGCTAATGGAAAACTGCTTGGCACACTCATTATGCTCACAATCTTTAGTGCATTGTTGCAATCACTGCAATCCGCTTTTTCAAAAAGTAGTGTAAGCAAAATTGCTGATGCTGTTGTATATATGGTACTTATTATTTTTGCTTTAAATAGTTTTTATGTCGTTATGACATATGCAAGAGAAACGATACAAACAATGGTAGATTTCATATTAGCGCTATTGCCAATTTTATTGGCGCTTATAGCGACTGGTGGCGGGGTTGTATCTGTATCTTTCTTTCATCCGATTATCATTTTCTTAATGAATACAAGCGGGCTTCTTATGAATTATATCGTTCTACCGCTTTTATTACTGGCAACGATATTAAGTATTGTAAGTACAATGAGTGATCAATATAAAGTGACGAAATTGTCCAAGCTTCTGCAAAACGTTAGCGTTGGGATTATCGGTATTTTCTTAACGATTTTTTTAGGAGTATTATCTGTACAAGGAACAGCAACAGCCGTCGCTGATGGAATAGCTGTGAAAACTGCTAAATTTGTAACAGGGAACTTCATTCCAGTAGTCGGAAGGATGTTTACAGAAGCGGCAGATACTGTTATTAGCGCATCAGGATTATTGAAAAACACAGTCGGAATTATTGGACTCGTCATTTTATGTTTAATTGTTGCTTTTCCGGCGATTCAAATTTTCTGTATCGCATTTATTTATAAATTCGCAGCAGCAGTATTGCAACCGGTTGGCGGCGGAGCAATTATTCAATGCTTAGACATTATTGGACGAAGCATCATTTACGTATTTGCTTGCTTAGCTATCGTATCATTTATGTTCTTTTTAAGTATTACAATTATTATTGCTGCGGGGAATATTACACTTATGATGCGGTAGGAGGTGAAGAGTATGCAATTTGTTACAGAGTGGATCAGAAATATTATCGTTTTTTTGCTCTTAGCAACAATGCTTCATCTTATTCTTCCAAATTCGAATTTGCAAAAATACGTTAAATTCGTTGTAAGTCTTTTGTTAGTCGTATTAATTTTAACACCTCTTTTTAAACTATTGCAGACAGATGTAAATGAAGTAATTGCAAATTTTAATGAAGAAAAGTACGTAGCAGAAGGATCTGTAAAAAATTCAATAGATTCGAAGAAAAAAGAAATACAAGCTCTAACACGTGCATATAGTTTAGAAGAGATGGCTACCAAAATGAAAAAAGAAGTAGGAAAAGAGTTTGAGAAACAGTATGGTATGACTGTCTCTGAAATACAAATAGTCGCAGCGGAAAGCACAGCGGAAGTAAAGTCAGCGAAAGATATTCAATCTGTTGTTGTGACGTTAAAAGAAAAAGAACGTAGTAAAAATGATGCAATCGAAACAGTAAAACCAGTTGAAATTAACACGAAAGAACCACCGGAAAAAGTAGAGGAAACGAATGTAGAAATGAAAGACTTCTTTTCAAGCAGGTGGCAACTAGAGAATAAACAAATCCAAGTTCAAATGGAAGGGAGGACAGGTAGAGTAAATGGACAATAAAGATAAAAATTCGAAGTTCTCATTTTTTCGAAACTTATTGAATGGAGATGAAAAAGAAAGTAATGAGAAGGGTAAAAAGGTAACACCTAAGTTCTTACTTGTCCTACTCATACTTGGAATTTTGCTTATGTTTTCTAGTAGTTTTTTTTCAAGTAAAAAAGAAGAAGTACCTGTATTTAAAGAACAAAAAACTCAAAACCAGGAAAAAGATGTACCAACTTTTGGACAAAAAAATAATGATAATATGTCAAATGTAGAAAAATATGAAAAAGCGTATGAACAAGAATTAAAAACTGCTTTAGAAGAAATAGCAGGAGTAAAAGACGTAACGATTAAAGTGAATTTAGATTCATCTGAAGAAAAAATTTTAGAAAAAAATACAGTGAAACGCTCACAAACAACAGGTGAAACAGATAAAACAGGCGGTAAGAGAGAAGTAGAGGACGAGTCTCTTGATGAAAAGACTGTCATTATACGTGAAGGGGATAAAGAAACTCCTGTTGTTTTACGAACAGAGAAGCCGAAAGTACGTGGTGTTCTTGTCGTAGCAAAGGGAGTGGATAATATACAAGTTAAAGCAATGGTAAAAGAAGCTGTGATAAGGCTGCTAGATGTACCGGCCCATCGCGTTTCAGTTTCACCGAAAAATTGATAGGGAGGAAATAAAGTGTTAAAAAAACAAACAGTTTGGTTATTAACGATGTTAAGTTTAGTTGTTGTACTATCTGTGTATTACGTGACAACTCCTGACAAAATGAATACAGCATCGCCGGCAACAGGTGAAAAGATTGGACAAGAAAAACAAGGTACTGATAAAGCAGTAACAAACGAAGCGCCTAAAGAAACTCCGAAAAAAGAAAATACAAGCAAGGAAACAACAAATAAAGAAACAGACAAAAAAGAAAATGCAAAAAAAGAAACAAGTAAAAAAGAGGGCAATGTATCAGTTCAATCAAGTGATGAGAATTTCACAGCTTTACGTATGCAAATGGAAGATCAGCGTAGTGAACAAAAAGCAAAATTACAAGAAGTGATGAGTTCAACAAAAGCTTCAGCAACAGAAAAGAATAAAGCGAAAGAAAATTTTGATGCCATTACGACAATGGAAACGAAGCAAGAATTACTTGAGACAGTAATTAAATCTCAAGGAGGATATCCAGATGCTCTTGTAAGAGCTGATGGCACTGATATTAGAGTAACGGTTAAAGCGGCAAAACATTCACAGAAAGAAGCAAATAAAATTATTCAACTTGTAAGAAGTGAAGGCGGATCAAAAGATGTAGGTGTGAAATTTGATCCACCAGCGAAATAAGTGAAACTTTAATCCGTAGGGATTTCCCTGCGGATTATTATCTTTTACTAAGCAAAGGGTATGCAAATAGTAAAATAGAGTATGCAAGTAAATGTGTGAATAGAAAAAAGCTATCATTTTCGATAGCTTTTTTCTATGTCGTCTTTGTAATTATTTTTACTATGTTCAACTCGGAATGGAGAAACACGTTGTGAGTAAAAGATTAATGGTTCATGGTACTGATGATTACTTTTTCCGGATTTGACGTGGATGAAAAGAACGCATGCCCAAACGATTACGGCAGGTAAAAAGAGAATGAGCCATATCATATTTCCACACCTCAACACAATATATTTTCTACACTTTGAACATACTATTCTTATATGAAGGAATGATGAACGGCGTGTAAACAAAAAAATAATATTTGGTAAAAATATGTTATTGACTATAGGTGTGGTGAAGAGTGAGGAGGGAATGGCATGTTTGCTTTGTAACGTTTTGCAAAAGTAGTGAATGTTTTTTAAGAAGTGGTCTTGCCAATTTCATGTGAAACTTGGTATTATTACTAGGTATTAAATTTTTATTGGAATAATATTTTTACAGGAATTTCGATTTATTATAAAGAAATATAAATTGGAATGTTTAAAAAATTTATCGTAAGATGGAAATAGTAAATATTTCTATTAGTTAATGAAATATATTTTCTAATAGAGTACATCGTATTTTTACAGTCAATCTAGTTTTCGTGACGAGAATCTGTAAAAACGGGACAAACAAGAGTATGGGAGTGGATTTTACATGTTTAAAATTCAAGAAGTTCGTGAATTAATTAAATTAATTGATAGCTCTAATATTGATGAATTTGAATACAAAAAAGACGGTACAACAATCAAAATGAAAAAGCGTGGTAATGAAGTTGTTGCTGTGCAAGCACCTGCAGCAAAACAAGCTATGCAACCAGTAGCGCCTGTTGAAGTTGAAACGACAGTAGCAGCAGCGCAAGCAGAAGTGCCAAAACAAGAAGAGAAGAAGGTTGTTCAAAATGAAAACCTACATAAAATCACATCACCGATGGTAGGTACATTCTATTCTTCTTCTTCGCCTGATACACCTCCATATGTAAGTGTTGGGGATAGAGTATCGAAAGATTCTATCGTATGTATTGTCGAAGCTATGAAGTTATTTAACGAAATTGATGCTGATGTAGAGGGCGAAATTGTTGAAATTCTTGTTAATAACGGACAGCTTGTTGAATATGGACAACCGCTATTTCTTGTAAAAGCGTAATAAGGGAGTCTTTGTGATGATAAAAAAAGTATTAATAGCCAATCGTGGGGAAATTGCTGTACGAATTATTCGTGCTTGTAAAGAAATGGATATTGAAACAGTTGCAATTTATTCAGAAGCAGATAAAGAGTCACTTCACGTACAGATTGCAGACGAGGCGTATTGTGTAGGACCAACGATTTCGAAAGAAAGCTATTTAAATTTGACAAACATTATTAGCGTTGCGAAGTTAACAGGCTGCGATGCTATTCATCCGGGATACGGATTTTTAGCAGAGAATGCAGATTTCGCAGAGTTATGCCGTGAATGTAACTTGATTTTTATCGGTCCAAGTCCAGAAGCTATTTCAAAGATGGGCACAAAAGACGTTGCTCGTGATACAATGAAAGAAGCAGGGGTTCCGATTGTACCAGGTTCACAAGGGATTATTAAAAATACCGAAGAAGCGATTGAGCTTGCTAATCAAATTGGATATCCAGTTATTATTAAAGCGACTGCAGGTGGCGGTGGAAAAGGTATTCGTGTTGCACGCCATGAAGAAGAGCTTATAAAAGGAATTCAAATTACACAGCAAGAAGCTAGTACCGCTTTTGGGAACCCTGGTGTATACTTAGAAAAGTACGTTGAAGATTTCCGCCATGTTGAGATTCAAATAATGGCAGATACACATGGAAATGCCATTCATTTAGGAGAGCGTGATTGTACAATTCAGCGCCGTTTGCAAAAACTATTAGAAGAAAGTCCATCACCTGCACTTGATGAAGAGATTCGCAAGCAGATGGGTGAAGCGGCAGTTAAAGCGGCGGTAGCGGTTGATTATACAGGTGCTGGTACGGTTGAGTTTATTTATGAATATAAAACGAAAACCTTTTACTTCATGGAGATGAATACGAGAATTCAGGTTGAGCATCCGGTTACTGAAATGGTAACAGGAATGGACTTAATTAAAGAACAAATTCTTGTTGCTTCAGGAGAAAAGTTATCGTTACAGCAAGAAGAAGTACAATTTAATGGTTGGGCAATTGAATGTCGAATTAATGCGGAAAACCCTGCCAAAAAATTTATGCCATCTCCAGGTAAAGTAGAAATGTACTTACCACCAGGAGGATTTGGTATTCGCGTCGATTCAGCTGTATATCCGGGATATTCAATCCCACCTTTCTATGATTCGATGGTTGCTAAATTAATTGTTCACGGAAAAACACGTGAAGAGGCAATTGCAAAAATGAAGCGCGCACTTAGTGAATTTGTCATTGAAGGCGTACATACAACAATCCCGTTCCATTTGCAATTGCTAGATCATCCTGATTTTGTAAAAGGTGAGTTTAATACGAAATTTTTGGAAGAGCATGAACTTGTGACGCAGTGATACATTAAAGGAGGTTTTTTTCATGGCTGAACATATGTTAGATATGGGTCAAGATACAACTCTTGGTAAAGTAGAAATTGCACCAGAAGTAATTGAAGTAATTGCAGGTATTGCAGCTGCTGAAGTAGAAGGTGTAGCGGCAATGCGCGGTAATTTTGCTACAGATGTTGTTGAGAAGTTAGGTAAGAAAAATCATGGTAAAGGTGTAAAGGTTGAATTAGCAAACGAAGATATTATCGTTGACCTTTATGTTGTAATGTATTTTGGTGTAGCAATTCCAGTTGTTGCACAAAAGATTCAAGACAATATTCGCCAAGCACTCTTTACAATGACAGGACTTGAGCCAAAAGAAGTGAATGTTCACATCGTTGGCGTAACATTCGAAACACAAAAAACAGAAATCGAACCAGTGTAAGAATGAAAAGGTGCCTAGTAACATAGGCATCTTTTTTATCGTTTCATTTCTTCACAAATTACAACCCTCTAATTATTATACTATTTCAAAAAATAAGAAATAAACAAGAAAATGTGTCGTTTTTCCAAAAAACGTACATTGTGATAAGATATGGAACTTGAAGTTAATCTTTTTATTATTTTTCAGCCTTGTAACCCGTGTGTGAAACGATAAATTGTGTTATTATCATTGTATTATAAGGTTGGAAAATCAATGAAAACTGTAAGAGTAAGTGAATTGACGGCTTATAAATTATAATAATATAACAAAGTATAAGGAAAGACTTGAAGCATAAAGGAGAGTTACAATGAAACGTAGGACGGCTAGAGAAAGAGCAATGCAAGCATTATACCAAATGGATATTACAGGTGAATTAGAACCGAAAGTAGCAGTGGAAAACACGCTAGATGAAGGCGAAGAAACAAATGAGTTTCTAGAGTCACTTGTAGTAGGTTTTGTAGAAAATAAAGAAGCAATCGATGAAGCGATTCGTCAAAATTTAAAAAAGTGGAAGCTTGAGCGTATTAGTATTGTTGATCGCAGTATTTTACGTGTAGCTGTGTATGAAATGAAATACATGGAAGAAATTCCACACAACGTAACAATTAACGAAGCAATTGAAATTGCTAAAACATTTGGGGATGAGGAATCTCGTCGTTTTATTAACGGCGTTTTATCTAATATAAAAGATACACTGTAAATTCTTTAAGGGGGAATCTTAAAATGGTAGCAGTAATCATCAAAGGAAATGAAGTTGCGGAGAAAAAACGAGCACAATTAACAGAAGAAGTTGTGAAGTTGAAAGAGCAAGGTATTGTACCAGGATTAGCAGTTATTTTAGTTGGAGAAGATCCAGCATCTCGTTCTTATGTGAAAGGAAAAGAAAAAGGCTGTGAACAAGTAGGGATTTACTCAGAGCTAATTGAACTTCCTGAAACAATTACTGAGGAACGTTTGCTTGCTGAAATCGATCGCTTAAATGGCGATGACCGTATTAATGGCATATTAGTGCAATTACCTTTACCAAAACATATTGAAGAAAAAGCTATCATTGAAAGAATTTCACCAGAAAAGGATGTAGACGGATTTCACCCAATCAGCGTGGGACGTATGATGACGGGACAAGATACATTCCTTCCATGTACACCGCATGGTATTGTAGAATTAGTAAAAGAAACAAATCTTGATATTTCTGGAAAACATGTAGTAGTAATTGGAAGAAGTAATATTGTCGGTAAACCAGTGGGGCAATTGTTTTTAAATGAAAATGCCACTGTCACATATTGTCATTCTAAGACGCAAAATATGAAAGAGTTATCGAAGTTAGCTGATATTTTAATCGTAGCTGTTGGACGACCTAAAATGATAACAGCGGATTATATTAAAGAAGGGGCGGTTGTAATTGACGTTGGTGTTAACCGTTTAGAAACAGGAAAACTTTGTGGTGATGTTGACTTTGACAACGTGTTAGATGTTGCGGGTTACATTACACCTGTGCCAAAGGGTGTTGGTCCAATGACAATCACAATGCTTCTTCATAATACTGTTGAATCTGCCAAACGTGCAGGTGTCGTTTGTAAATAATTTGAGTCGGCTATGAGGAGAGAGAAATGGAGAAGCAATATTTAACCGTTACAGCGTTAACACGCTATATAAAAACAAAAATAGAATATGATCCGCATTTGCAGTCTGTTTGGTTAAAAGGTGAAATTTCCAACTTTAAAAATCATAGCCGTGGCCACATGTATTTTACATTGAAAGATGAAAATGCAAGAATCGCAGCGGTTATGTTTGCGGGCCATAATCGTAATATTAAATTCAAACCTGAAAATGGGATGAAGGTACTCGTGAAAGGAAAAATCTCTGTTTACGAGGCGAGTGGTTCTTATCAAATTTATATTCAAGACATGCAGCCTGACGGAGTCGGAAATTTACATTTAGCGTACGAACAGTTAAAAGTTCGTTTAGAAGAGGAAGGACTTTTTTCTCAAGTTTATAAAAAAGCGATTCCTCCTTACGCTAAAACAATAGGTGTGATTACGTCGCCAACAGGAGCAGCGATTCGTGATATTATAACAACGATTAAACGTCGTTATCCAATTGGGAATGTTATTGTATTTCCGGTACTTGTACAAGGGGAGTCAGCGGCTCCCTCGATTGTACAAGCGATTCGTACAGCGAATGAAATGGGAGAGATAGATGTACTAATCGTTGGTCGTGGTGGAGGTTCTATTGAGGAATTATGGGCTTTCAATGAGGAAATGGTTGCAAGAGCAATCTTTCAGAGTGAAATTCCTATTATTTCGGCAGTAGGCCATGAAACAGATTTTACAATTGCAGATTTTGTTGCAGATTTACGCGCGCCAACACCGACCGCAGCAGCTGAGTTGGCAGCACCTAACATTATAGAGTTACAAGAAAAGGTATTACAAAGAACTCTGAGATTGCAAAGAGCAATGAGAGAGTTAGTACATAAAAAAGAAGAAAAACTACAAGTGTTGCAAAAATCGTATGCGTTCCGTTATCCAAGACAAGTATATGAGCAAAAGGAAGAGCAATTAGATAGAGCGCTAGAACAGCTTGTTTTAGCGAAAGAGCGCTATATTGATAAAAAGGTGAATCAGTTAAAGCAACTTTCATTTTATTTAGAGAAGCACCACCCATCTCAAAAAATTATGCAAACGAAGGTAGCTGTGGAAACGTTGCAAAAGCAATTACAACGTGAAATGCAAACGTTACTTCAAACGAAAGAATTTGCCTTTGTAAGAGCTGCTCAAAAACTTGAAGCGTTAAGTCCGCTTAAAGTAATGATGAGAGGGTACGGGCTTGTATATGATGAAGAGAAGCAAGTGTTAAAAAGTGTGAAAGATGTAAGCCTTGGAGATGCTGTTTCAGTTCAATTACAAGATGGAATACTAGATTGTAGCGTATCAGGCATAGAGGAGCGTGAATTGAATAATGGAAAATAAATTAAGCTTTGAAGAGGCAATTTCGCAACTTGAGCATCTTGTTTCTAAGCTAGAACAAGGTGACGTACCTTTAGAAGAAGCGATTTCTTATTTTAAAGAAGGTATGGAATTATCTAAGCTTTGTGATGAGAAGCTGAAGAATGTACAAGAACAAATGGCAGTTATTCTTGGGGAAGATGGAGCGCTTGAACCGTTTACTGCTTTAGGAGATGAAGCATAGTGACGATTGCTTTTGATACTTTTTTGAAAGAAAGTAAAACTTTCGTAGAAGAAAAACTTGTAAGCTATGCAAATGGATTACAATGTCCAAATGTACTTCGTGAAGCGATGGCATATTCTTTGGAAGCGGGTGGAAAACGTCTCCGCCCGTTACTTTTGTTTGCAACATTACAAGCGTTTGGGAAAGAAAGAAATCTTGGAGTAGGTGCAGCTTGTGCTCTTGAAATGATTCATACATATTCGTTAGTTCATGATGATTTACCTTGTATGGATGATGATGATTTAAGAAGAGGAAAGCCCACAAATCACAAAGTATTTGGTGAAGCGATGGCAGTTTTAGCAGGAGATGGCTTATTGACATACGCTTTTCAAGTTATTATGGCATATGAGCAAAAAGAAATTTCTGCTGAAAAAAAAGTAAGACTTGTACTTGAACTCGCAAAAGCAGCAGGACCAGAAGGAATGGTTGGCGGACAAGTGGCAGATATGGAAGCGGAAGGGAAACGCCTTACGATTGATGAATTGGAGTACATCCATAAACATAAGACCGGAAAACTACTTGAATTTGCTGTACTTGCGGGTGCGATACTTTCTGATGCGACAGAAGAGCAAGAAGAAAAGTTGCTTACGTTTGCCAAATATATCGGTCTAGCTTTCCAAATTCGAGATGATATTTTAGATGTCGAAGGAACTGAAGAAGAGATTGGAAAACCGATTGGTAGTGATCTTTCTAATGAAAAGAGCACATATACGACGTTGTTTACTGTAGATAGAGCAAAGGATATTTTAGAAGAAACAATTGCAGAAGCAAAAGGTGCGATTAGCTCCTTGCAATTACAAGATGAATATTTACTATCTATTTGCGATTTGATTGCAAAACGTAATAACTAATATAACAGCGTTTTCATTTGTTGAGTCATTCATCATTTTATGATATAAATGTAGGAAAAGGTTTTTCTTTTCTTGTTATTGGCAAAAATATATGTAGATTACATTGCCGTTATCACTTCGTGTTAGCGGCTATTTTTTTCATCGCCTAAAGAAATATGGTTTATAATAGGATTAAGGCGCAATAGACTGGTTAATAGCGGGACAAGACGAAAAATAGAAAAGAGAATTTCTTGTTTTGTGTAAATGTTTTTTATAATATTTGACATGTTGACAGATTATGAAATGAAAGTGAGTGATCCATGTGGATCTAACGCAAATTCAAAACCCTAGTTTTTTGAAAGATATGTCTATCAGTGAACTAGAGGGATTGAGTGAGGATATTCGTAAGTTTTTAATTGAAGAGCTCTCTCAAACAGGTGGACATATTGCACCTAATTTAGGTGTAGTAGAACTCACAATTGCTCTGCACAAATTATTTGATAGCCCGCAAGATAAATTTTTATGGGATGTAGGACATCAATCCTATGTACATAAAATTTTAACTGGACGCGCGAAAGAGTTTGGCACATTAAGGCAATATCAAGGTCTATGTGGTTTCCCGAAACGTTGTGAGAGTGAGCACGATGTATGGGAAACTGGTCATAGCTCGACTTCGTTATCGGCTGCAATGGGAATGGCTCTGGCACGTGATTTAAAGAAAACGAAAGAATATGTTATACCAATTATTGGAGATGGTGCTTTAACAGGCGGAATGGCTTTAGAGGCATTGAACCATATTGGACATGAAAAAACAGATATGATTGTTATTTTGAATGATAATGAAATGTCAATTGCACCAAACGTTGGTGCGCTTCATAATGTGCTCGGTCGTTTACGTACCGCAGGAAAATATCACTGGGTAAAAGATGAATTAGAGTATATATTAAAGAAAATTCCAGCAGTTGGCGGGAAAGTGGCTGCGACAGCAGAGAAAATAAAAGATAGTCTTAAATATTTACTAGTATCTGGTGTCTTTTTCGAAGAGTTAGGCTTTACATATTTAGGTCCAGTCGATGGGCATGATTATGAAAAGTTATTCGAAACGTTGCAATATGCAAAGAAAACAAAAGGCCCAGTACTCGTTCACGTTATTACGAAAAAAGGAAAAGGTTATAAACCGGCTGAGAGTGACGTTATTGGAACTTGGCATGGAACAGGACCTTATAAAATTGAATCAGGTGACTTCGTTAAGCCGAAAGAAGTTGCACCAGCATGGAGTGCTGTCGTTAGTGAAACAGTACTTAAGCTAGCGAGAGCAGATGAGCGTATCGTAGCAATTACACCTGCAATGCCTGTTGGATCAAAACTTGAGAAATTCCAAAAAGAATTCCCAGATCGTATGATTGATGTAGGTATCGCAGAACAGCATGCTACAACAATGGCAGCAGGTATGGCAACGCAAGGAATGAAGCCATTCTTAGCGATTTATTCAACATTTTTACAAAGAGCATATGACCAAGTTGTTCATGATATATGCCGCCAAAATTTAAATGTTTTCATCGGAATAGATCGTTCGGGATTAGTAGGAGCAGATGGTGAAACGCATCAAGGCGTATTTGATATCTCATTCTTACGTCACTTGCCGAATATGGTGCTTATGATGCCGAAAGATGAAAATGAAGGTCAACATTTAGTTTATACGGCGATGCAATATGAAGATGGACCAATCGCATTGCGTTATGCGCGCGGTAATGGACTTGGCGTTCATATGGATGAAGAATTAAAGGCGATTCCAATCGGTACGTGGGAGACGTTAAAAGAGGGTACACAAGCAGCTATTTTAACGTTTGGTACGACAATACCAATGGCAATGGAAGCAGCTGAGCGTCTTGAAAAAGCTGGGGTTTCAGTGAAAGTAGTGAATGCTCGCTTTATTAAACCAATGGATGAAGCATATTTACATGATCTTCTAGGAAAGAATATACCGATTTTAACGATTGAAGAAGCTTGTTTAATCGGTGGTTTTGGAACAGGAGTAGTTGAATTTGCATCTGAAAATGGTTACCATAGTGCATTGGTTGAACGAATGGGTATTCCAGACCGCTTCATAGAGCACGGAAGTGTAACAAAATTATTAGAAGAAATTGGTTTAACGACAGATGCTGTTGTAGACCGTATTCATACAATGATTCCATCAAAACAAAAAAGGGCGTAACAAATGAGCGTAAAAAAAGAAAGAGTAGATGTACTATTAGTAGAGCGAGGACTTATAGAAACGCGTGAGAAAGCAAAGCGCGCCATTATGGCCGGACTCGTATATGCGAATGAGATGAGACTTGATAAGCCAGGAGAGAAAATCTCGCAAGATACTGAGATTACGGTGAAGGGACAAGTTATGCCGTATGTAAGTCGTGGTGGTTATAAACTTGAAAAGGCATTAGAGACATTTCATCTTGATTTACAAGATAAAGTTATGATAGATATTGGTTCATCAACTGGTGGCTTTACAGATTGCGCGCTTCAAAATGGAGCGAAATTATCTTATGCATTAGATGTAGGATACAATCAACTAGCGTGGAAATTACGTCAAGATGAGCGTGTTGTTGTAATGGAACGAACAAACTTCCGTTACGTGACACCAGCAGACTTAGAACGTGGTTTACCTCAATTTGCAAGTATTGATGTTTCATTTATATCATTAAAGCTTATACTGCCAGTTTTAAAAACAATGCTTATGCCTAACGGAGATGTAGCAGCGTTAATTAAACCGCAGTTTGAAGCTGGAAGAGAGCAAGTTGGGAAAAAAGGTATCGTTCGCGATAGAAAAGTACATGAAGCTGTTGTAGAAATGATTGTCGAGTTTGCTTTAAAAGAAGGCTATGATGTGGAAGGTTTAACATTCTCACCAATTACGGGTGGGGATGGTAATATTGAATTTTTAATTCATCTGAAATGGCATGGTGAACGTGAGAATGGCGAAAATCATTCTCCGATTTCTATAGAGCAAGTTGTTACAGAAGCGCATGAAGTTCTAAAACAAAAAGGGAAAGGGGAATAACATATGTTGTTCCTCTTTTTGCTGTAATTGTATAATGATTGTAAAAACAATTGTGTACAAGAAACGAATTATAAGTTAACATAAATAAGTGAAGTATACCAATGTTTAAACTATGGTAAGAGATAGTGTGAGGTGCAAATGTATGAATAAAGGTCAGCGCCATATTAAAATCAGGGAAATTATTGCAAACAAAGAAATTGAAACACAAGATGAATTAGTTGATATTTTACGTAATGAGGGATTTAATGTAACGCAAGCAACAGTATCGCGCGATATTAAAGAACTGCACTTAGTGAAGGTGCCATTACATGATGGGCGCTATAAATATAGCTTGCCAGCAGATCAACGATTTAACCCGTTACAAAAATTAAAACGAAATCTAGTGGATTCATTTGTAAAATTAGACACGGCAGGACATATGCTTGTGCTAAAAACATTGCCTGGTAACGCTCATTCACTTGGAGCACTTATTGATCATTTAGAGTGGGATGAGATCATCGGAACCATCTGTGGTGATGATACTTGCTTAATTATTTGCCGTACACCTGACGATACAGGTGTTGTCTCTGATCGTTTCTTAAATATGTTGTAACAAAAAATCTTGTTTGCTTTCCATCGTAAAGTGGAAAGTGAACAAGATATTTTTATTGGTTAAAAATATGAATTTTCAATTGTAATATAATATTTTGTTTGCATAAAGTTAGAAAATAGATGGATTGACCCGTAAAACAAATGTTTGGTACAATGAAGCGGGTTAGAAGAGTATATACATACAAATATATAGCATGATTATTTGAATGAAGAACTGAGAAAATCCTTTAGTAAGGGATTATTTTATAACGAGGTGAATGGGGCATTGTTATCGGAATTATCGATTAGAAACTTTGCTATTATTGAAGCATTAAATATTTCTTTTCAAAAAGGTTTAACGGTTTTAAGCGGTGAAACAGGGGCCGGAAAATCGATTATTATTGATGCAATTAGTTTACTTGTAGGTGGCCGTGGATCAGCAGAATTTGTTCGATATGGAACAGAGAAGGCTGAGATTGAAGGGCTATTTTATGTTGAAGATGAGAAGCATCCATGTATTGAAAAGGCAGAAGAGTTAGATATAGAAATAGAAGATGGCATGATTATTTTAAAGCGTGATATTGCTGCGAACGGGAAGAGTGTATGTCGTGTAAATGGGAAGCTTGTTACACTTAGCATATTAAAAGAAATTGGGAAAACACTTGTTGATATTCATGGACAGCACGAAACGCAAGATTTAATGAATGAAGAACGACATCTGTTTATGCTTGATCACTTTGATGGGGATCGAATCGTTAAACAATTAGACATATATCAAAACGTATACGCTGACTATGAAAAATTAAAAAAACAATTGAAATCGTTAAGTGAAAATGAGCAACAAATGGCACATCGCTTAGATTTAATTCAATTTCAGCATGAAGAAATTCGCAAGGCGGATTTAAAGATGGATGAAGAAAATGAATTAACTGAGGAACGATTGCAAATTTCTAATTTTGAAAAGATTTATAAAGCGTTAGGTGATGCATATCGTTCGTTAAGTGCCGACGGACAAGGGTTAGATAATGTAAGAAGTGCAATGGGGCAAATGGAAAGTATTACACATTTAGATGAAGTGTATCAGGAGAATCATGATTCAATTGCAAATAGCTATTACTTATTAGAAGAGGTTGCCTATCAACTGAGAGAAAAGCTCGATATGATGGAATATGATCCAAATCGTTTAGATGAAATCGAAACACGTTTGAATGAAATTCGTATGCTAAAGAGAAAATATGGAAATACTGTAGAAGAGATTTTAGCGTATGCTGATAAAATTGAACAGGAAATTTTTACGATTGAAAATAAAGACGTTCATATTGAAACGACGAAGAAACAGTTGAAGGAATTAGAAAGTGTTATTCTGAAAGAAGCAACGTTGTTAAGTAATATGCGTCATGAGCTTGCAGAACACCTTACAAATGCAATTCATCAGGAATTAAAAGAATTATATATGGAAAAAACGAAATTTGAAGTGAGAATTATGAAGAGAGAAGGAAATGTAGAAGAGCCCCTTGTGGAAGGTGCGCCGGTAAGACTTACGGCGGATGGTTACGATCATGTGGAATTTTATATTTCAACGAACCCAGGAGAGCCGCTAAAACCACTTTCAAAGGTTGCATCTGGCGGAGAGTTATCTCGTATCATTTTAGCTTTAAAAAGCATTTTTTCTAAGCATCAAGGGGTTGCATCTGTTATTTTTGATGAAGTGGATACGGGTGTAAGTGGCCGGGTCGCACAGGCTATTGCGGAAAAAATTTATCGAGTATCAGTAAACTCGCAAGTACTTTGTATTACGCACTTACCTCAAGTAGCTTCAATGGCAGATTCACATTTATTTATTCGAAAACAAGTAGCGAATGATCGGACAATTACATCGGTTACTGTTTTAACTATGGAGGATAAAGTAACAGAAATAGCTCGAATGATTTCTGGTGTGGAAATCACAGATTTAACGACAGAGCATGCGAAAGAATTACTTACGCAAGCGCATCATTTTAAACAGACAGCAGAGGCTATCCAGTAATGGATAGCTTTTTTTCTCAAATGACGATTTCTTAATTCTTCCGGTTATAAATAAAGCACTGCAAGGAGAGATTAAAAAGTGAAGCCAAGAGGCTGAATGTGGGGTAGGAGCGAGGAGAGTGAACAAGTTGAAATTAGAAAAATTTCGAAAAATAATAGGTCTTTGTCTCCTTGTTTCTTTAGTTTTTATTGGATGTTTTAAACCGCTTCGAACGTTTATTTCATCACCGAAACAACTTGTTGTTTTTGAAGGACAACAATCAGAAATATCATCATTACCAGTTTTCAAAGCTTCATCCACAAATCGTCATGTATTTACAGTGAGTTCGAATGAACAAAAACAAGGACTTATGGTAAATTCTCATCAAAATGGTGAAGCTGATATGGTATTTCAGCTTGCTGGTTTTCCAGTAAAAAAAGTAAATGTGAAAGTGTTAAAAGATTTTAAAGTGATTCCAGGTGGACAATCAATTGGTGTGAAATTAAATACAAAAGGTGTACTTGTTGTAGGCCATCATTTAATTCAAACTGAAAAAGGTAAAATATCTCCTGGTGAAACAGCAGGTGTACAAATTGGAGATATGATTACTGAAATTAATGGTAAAACAATTGAAAGAATGAGTGATGTAGCACCGTTTATTCATAATAGTGGAGAAACAGGTGAACCGCTTAATCTTGTATTGTTAAGAGATGGAAAATATATTCGTACGAAGCTAACTCCACAAAAAGACAACGGTGAATCGTCTTATCGAATTGGCTTGTATATCCGTGATTCGGCAGCTGGAATTGGAACGATGACATTTGTTCATCCAGATTCTATGAAATATGGGGCACTTGGTCATGTTATTTCTGATAATGATACGAAAAAGCCGATTCAAGTCGAAGATGGACAAATTATGCGCTCGACAGTTACATCAATTGAAAGAGGTAGTCATGGGAATCCAGGGGAGAAATTAGCAAGATTCTCACCAGACCGTGAAGTGATTGGCAATATTACAATTAATAGTCCATATGGTATTTTTGGAAAATTAAATACGAATATGAAAAACGGTATAATGGATAAAGCAATGCCTATCGCATTATCTCATCAAGTAAAAGAAGGACCGGCAAAAATATTAACAGTTATTGATCAAGATAAAGTAGAAGCGTTTGATATTGAAGTCGTTAGTACAGTGCAGCAAAAATTCCCAGCCACAAAGGGTATGGTAATAAAAGTAACAGATAAACGTCTATTAGCGAAAACGGGCGGTATCGTACAAGGAATGAGCGGAAGTCCAATTGTACAAAATGGAAAAGTAATTGGTGCTGTTACACATGTATTTGTAAATGATCCAACATCAGGATATGGTGTTCATATTGAATGGATGTTACATCAAGCTGGAATTAATATTTATGATCAAGAGAAAAAAGCGAGCTAATATATATTATTAGCTCGCTTTTTCTGTTGAAAAATTCGTTGAAATTTTGTAAAAGCTCCGCAAGAGGTGTTTTTTGTTGTAAAATAAAAGGAAAGGGTTGAACGTTTCGTTGTATTTCTATGATGGAATGTGTTGCGAAAGGGAATAAATGAACGATAAACATATTTTTTTGTGATTTTATCGGAAAGTAAGAAACTTTAAAAGGGAATTTTCACACAATTGTCGAACAATTCATGTAGCCTAGAAGGATACACATGTCGGAGAATCGATTCGGTAAGGGAGGAAAAGCTGTGGAGAAAATTAAAGTATGTCTTGTGGATGATAATAAAGAACTAGTATCAATGTTAGAGAGCTATGTAGCCGCTCAAGATGATATGGAAGTAATCGGTACTGCTTATAATGGTCAAGAGTGTTTAAACTTATTAACAGATAAGCAACCTGATGTACTCGTTTTAGACATTATTATGCCACACTTAGATGGTTTAGCTGTATTGGAGAAAATGCGACATATTGAAAGGTTAAAACAGCCTAGCGTAATTATGTTGACAGCATTTGGCCAAGAAGATGTGACGAAAAAAGCAGTTGACTTAGGTGCCTCATATTTCATATTAAAACCATTTGATATGGAGAATTTAACGAGTCATATTCGTCAAGTGAGTGGTAAAGCAAATGCTATGATTAAGCGTCCACTACCATCATTCCGATCAGCAACAACAGTAGATGGAAAACCGAAAAACTTAGATGCGAGTATTACGAGTATCATTCATGAAATTGGTGTACCCGCTCATATTAAAGGATATATGTATTTACGAGAAGCAATCTCCATGGTATACAATGATATCGAATTATTAGGATCGATTACGAAAGTATTGTATCCAGATATCGCAAAGAAATATAATACCACAGCAAGCCGTGTGGAGCGCGCAATTCGTCACGCAATTGAAGTAGCTTGGAGCCGTGGGAATATTGATTCTATTTCGTCCTTATTCGGTTATACAGTATCCATGTCAAAAGCAAAACCTACGAATTCTGAGTTCATCGCAATGGTTGCGGATAAGCTGAGACTTGAACATAAAGCTAGTTGAGAGTAGAAGTAGCAATGGGTTTTCGTTTTAGTAAAACCGATGTATGCTGGAACGCTATGCTCGATGTTAATTTTAAAGCCAATAAACTTTTTAATGAAAGACCAATGAATGTTATAATTCGTTGGTCTTTTTATTTTGTTGAGAAAAAGAGATTATTTGATATCATGGGAAATAAAACCTATTTTTAGTAATATTACATGTAAGTGAGTTTTTTTATAAGGTAATAAAATAGATATAGATAGGGAGAAGGGGAATGGAAAATAAGATTTCAACTTGGCTAGGAATAGTAGCAGCTATGGGAGTTCTTGCTATTGCAGTTACATTTGGAATGTTAGAACTTGCAGATAATCCAGTAGATAAAGAAGTGAGCGCTCAAATAGATAAAAAAGAAGACCAAACAATAGTAGGTAGAGAGGTGGATGGGGTCTTTGTTGATGTGTATGTTACTGAAAATTCTACTGAAAGCGAAGTCATTACAGCGATGCATCGCATGACTCATCAAAAAGTGGTGGCAGAACGAAAATCGGGCTCTATCCCAATGATTCAAAGTAATGCTAAAAAATTAAAAGAAATTATAAATAAGAGTAGCTTTACGAAGAAAAATGAACTTTTAGCAATTGCTGATAGATGGGCGAAAAAAGATTTTAGTAAAATTGTAGAAGATCACAATTATTTCTCGGATGCTCAAGAAGATAGCGTTTGTAAAGCAACTAGAGCAATGGATGCGTTAGAAGAGCAACATTATATTTTAACTACATTCGGGGAGGAAAAAGCGAAAGAACTATACGAATCAGGGGATGCTCCGCACGTTCAATAAAAAATAATATAAAGGGCTTCTAGTTTTTTTATGATCGTGTTTTTAGGACGCAATGGGGACTTATAAATAAATAGTCTGCTTTCTTTATGACGTGTAACAAAAAAAGAAAAGATGTGATTCATTATTAAATGATGAAGGAACGGCTAAATCACATCGTAGTACATCTGTTAAAGGATTTTAGTAGGAAAGGCATCCGTGATATAATAGAAAATAATAAAAAGTCCTGCAAAACAGGACTGTATTATTCTTCGTCTTTATTTTGTTTTTCTAATTCAACTAGCTTTTGAATTAAAATGTGCTGCGGCATATGCATGAGTTGTTCAAGTGGAACACCTAGTGCTTTTGATAAGCGGACTGCAGTATCTGGAGAGATTTGTAATGGTCTCATAGAAGTACCTCCTTTTTCGTATAGTATAGCATAAGATTGGGGGAGTGAGGATGACTCTTATATTTGCACATCGTGGTGCGGCTGGAACGTACCCAGAAAATACAATGATTTCATTTGAAGCGGCTGAGTCTTTTAGAGCGGATGGAATTGAACTTGATGTTCAATTAACGAAAGATGGAAAAGTTGTCGTCATTCATGATGAAACGGTGGACCGGACAACAAATGGAAAAGGCGCGGTTCGGAATTATGTATATGAGGACTTATGCAAGTTAGATGCAAGTTATAAATTTGGTGATAAAGTAGGTTTTTGTAAAATACCACTTTTAGAAGAGGTATTAGAATGGCTTGAACAAACGAGTTTGCTACTTAATATTGAACTTAAAAATAATAAAATTCCATACAGAGGTTTAGAGGAAGAAGTTATAACGCTTGTACGGAAATTTAGTCTAGAGGATCGCGTTGTATTTTCTTCGTTTAATCACTACAGTATGAAACGGTGCCATATGATGGCTCCTGATATTCAAACAGCAATTTTATATCGCGAAGGTTTGCATAGTCCGTGGGCATACGCGAAAAAAATGGGGGCTACAGCAGTACATCCGAATTATCGTTACCTTCAAGATGCTATTGCCGAACTAACGATGGAAAGTGGTGTAGAGGTTCGCCCTTATACAATTAATGAAGAAACGCTTATGCGTAAATATTTTGATATGAATATATCGGCGATTATTACTGATTACCCTGAAACGGCAAGAACGTTAATGCCAATAAAAAAATGAGACCGCGTGTAACGGTCTCATTTTTTTATTTATAAATAGTGGGGCATTCCTATCTTCTAAAGCGAGCTTGTACTTTATTTCGTTTACGGTCTCGGTGCAAGACGAAGCCACCGAAGATATAAAACCCGAGCCCGAAGCAGAGAGCGCCGATTAAAAATTGTAACCACAGTATAGAGATTGGTGGAAATAGAATCCCGAATACAGTATCTCTCATTAACTTTATACCAAACACAGCTAATGAAATAGGGATGAGTGCTAATAGTAGAGCAACGTAACGCTGCATACATAACGCTCCTTTTCAGATTATTTCGTATATTTTAATGATGTTATACGGAAAGGGGGTTTGTCAAGAGGGTGCTGAACGAGTAAGATAAGGGTGTGAAAAAATTTGCAGAGTTACTTCGAGAGGAAGTGGAATATATGAAACAAAAAGTATTAATTGTTGGTGCAGGTGAAGGCGGGAGCGCACTGCTGAATCTGTTACAAAGTTCGAATATATTTCAAATTATAGGGATTATTGATATAAATCCGTTGGCAAAAGGATTGCAAATTGCTAAGGAATACGGGATTGCAATTGGAGAGAATGTAACTCCATTTCTTTCTATGCATATCGATGTAATATTTGATATGACAGGTGAAGATGATATGCATAAGGTTTTATTGGAAAAAAAGAAAAAAGACACTCTTCTTATACCAGGTGATATCGCAAAAATTGTTACAGGATTAGCGCATGAGAAGGAAGGGCTAATTGGGCGATTAGAGGAACAAACGCAACAAGGAGAATTAATTTTAAATTCTACACATGACGGCATGATCGTAATTGATCGAGAGGGACAAGTTCGTCTTTTTAATAAAAGTGCAGAGCGTATTATCGGATATAAAAAAGAAGAGGCGATAGGAAAATATATTTTAGAAGTCATTCCAACTAGTAAATTACTTCGCATTATACGTACGAAACAAATAGAAGTAAATTATGAACTAACATTAGAGAATGGAAAGAAAATTATTACAACGCGTATACCGATATTAAAAGAGGGCGGAGAGGTACAAGGGGCATTTGCAATTTTTAAAGATATAACAGAAGTTGTAGATTTAGCGGAAGAAGTTACAGATTTAAAGGAAATTCAAACACTATTAGAGGCAATTATTAACTCATCTGAAGAAGCAATTTCGGTTGTGGATGAAAAAGGAAGAGGTTTAGTCATTAACCCGGCATATACGAAATTAACGGGTTTAACAGAAGAAGATATTATTGGGAAGCCTGCTACAACTGATATTGTAGAAGGCGAAAGTATGCATATGAAAGTACTTCGAACGCGTCGTGCGGTGCGCGGAATACATATGAAGATTGGGCAAAAAAAGCGCGATGTAATTGTAAACGTGGCACCAGTCATTGTGGATGGAATATTGAAAGGAAGCGTCGGCGTTATCCGTGACGTGTCGGAAATTCAAAAGTTAACAAATGAATTGAATAGAGCAAGGCAAATTATTCGCACATTAGAAGCGAAATATTCATTTGATGATATTGTCGGGAATTCAGATGAAACAACGGCAGCCATCGAACAGGCGAAGCTAGGAGCAAATACACCAGCAACAGTACTGTTACGCGGTGAATCTGGGACTGGTAAAGAATTGTTTGCACATGCAATCCATAATGGAAGTAATCGAAAATACAATAAGTTCGTCCGTGTAAACTGTGCGGCCATTTCGGAGACGTTGTTAGAAAGTGAATTATTTGGTTATGAGGAAGGGGCGTTTTCTGGAGCGAAAAGAGGCGGGAAACGTGGGTTCTTTGAGGAAGCAAATAACGGTAGTATTTTTTTAGATGAAATAGGGGAGTTGTCTGCAAATACACAAGCGAAACTCCTTCGTGTACTGCAGGAAAAAGAAATTGTAAAAGTTGGTGGAACGAAAGCGATACCTATTAATGTTCGAGTAATTGCAGCGACGCATGTGAATTTAGAAAAGGCTATTTTAGAAGGGAAGTTTAGGGAGGATTTATATTATCGATTAAATAAAATCCCAATTCAAATTCCATCTCTTCGTCAACGTAAAGGAGATATACCGACAATTGCGGACAGATTGATTCAAAAAATTAATCAAGATTACGGTCGTAATGTAGAAGGGCTCACTGATTCAGCCATTTTATATTTACAATCATACGAATGGCCAGGGAATGTGAGGGAACTTGAAAATATTCTGGGAAGAGCTATTATCTTTATGAATTATAACGAGACCTATATTGATGTACACCATTTACCGCCATTACATAACGAAGAGCAGGTGGAGTCAAAGCAATCTCATTTATTACCTGAATTAGAAGAAAAGCCACTTGAACATTTAGTGACAGAGTTTGAAGGGAATATTATTCATGAATATTTGGAGAGATTTGATGGGAATAAAACGCAAACTGCAAAAGCGTTAGGAATTTCCGTTCGAAATTTATATTACAAGCTAGAAAAGTATGACCATGCAAAAAATAGCATGCAATAAATTGCGTACCGTGCAATTTATTGCATGGTATACAAAAAGTGACAAAATAAGACAGAATCTTTTGTTATTTTCCAAAGTATTGATTTTACTGCATTTTGAATGCGTTTTCATTATTGGTAAGACCACTTTTAAAAGTTGGCACGGTATTTGCTTTATAAATAGACGAGGGACGACGGAAAGGGTTGATTACAAAATATGAAGTTAGAATACTTAATTGATCAAGCAGCAGGGCAGCCTAAAAAAACTGTAGCTGTAGCAGTAGCTGAAGATCATGAAGTAATTGAAGCTGTAGCGAAAGCAATTAAATTACAGTTAGCTCAATTTCGTCTATATGGAAATCAAGAAAAAATAATGGGGATGCTACAAGAACATGGTTTACAAACTTCAGAACATGTTGAAGTGATTGCAGCAATTTCTAGTGCAGAGGCTGCAGAACTTTCTGTTAAAGCTGTGAGAAATGGTGAAGCAGACGTGCTTATGAAGGGGAACATCCCAACAGCGAATATTTTGAAGGCTGTGTTAAACAAAGAGTGGGGCCTACGTAAAGGTAGCGTACTTTCACATGTAGCAGCATTTGAAGTTCCAAATTACGATTGTCTTATTTTCGTTACAGATGCAGCGATGAACATCGCGCCTGATGTAACACAAAAAGCTGCTATTATACAAAATACTGTAGAAGTTGCCCGGGCAATAGGGATCGACTTGCCAAAAGTGGCACCAATTGCAGCAGTAGAAGTTGTGAATCCAGCGATGCAGGCGACAATTGATGCAGCGATGTTAACACAAATGAATCGCCGCGGACAAATTAAAGATTGTATCGTTGATGGACCACTTGCTTTAGATAATGCAGTATCACAAATTGCAGCAGAGCATAAAGGCATAGTAAGTGATGTAGCAGGTAAGGCAGATATTTTACTCGTCCCAACGATTGAAGCTGGAAATGTGCTATATAAATCACTCGTATACTTTGCGGATGCAAAAGTAGGAGCAATGATTGCTGGCGCAAAAGCACCGATTGTTTTAACATCTCGTGCTGATTCAGCAGAAACAAAAGTATATTCATTAGCATTGGCAGTTGCGACTGCTTCAAAATAAACCAAAAAGGGTAAAACATTAGGGGGAAACGACAATGACATTAGAAATCTTCGAATACTTAGAAAAATATGATTATGAGCAAGTAGTATTTTGTCAAGATAAAGAATCTGGTTTAAAAGCAATTATTGCAATTCATGATACAACACTTGGACCGGCTCTTGGTGGAACAAGAATGTGGACATATGATTCTGAAGAAGCGGCGATTGAAGATGCATTGCGTCTTGCAAAAGGGATGACATACAAAAACGCAGCAGCTGGTTTAAACTTAGGTGGTGCGAAAACAGTAATTATCGGTGATCCTCGTAAAGATAAGAGCGAAGCAATGTTCCGTGCACTAGGACGTTATATCCAAGGACTAAACGGACGTTACATTACAGCTGAAGATGTTGGTACAACAGTAGATGATATGGATATTATCCATGAAGAAACTGACTTTGTAACAGGTATCTCACCATCATTCGGTTCTTCTGGTAACCCATCTCCGGTAACTGCATACGGTGTTTACCGTGGTATGAAAGCAGCTGCAAAAGAAGCTTTCGGTACTGACAATTTAGAAGGAAAAGTAATTGCTGTTCAAGGCGTTGGTAACGTAGCATATCACCTATGCAAACATTTACACGCTGAAGGAGCAAAATTAATCGTTACAGATATTAATAAAGAAGCTGTACAACGTGCTGTAGAAGAATTCGGTGCATCAGCAGTTGAACCAAATGAAATTTACGGTGTTGAATGCGATATTTACGCACCATGTGCACTAGGCGCAACAGTTAATGATGAAACTATTCCACAACTTAAAGCAAAAGTAATCGCAGGTTCTGCAAATAACCAATTAAAAGAAGATCGTCATGGTGACATCATTCATGAAATGGGTATTGTATACGCACCAGATTATGTAATTAATGCAGGTGGCGTAATTAACGTAGCAGACGAATTATATGGATACAATAGAGAACGTGCACTAAAACGTGTTGAGTCTATTTATGACACGATTGCAAAAGTAATCGAAATTTCAAAACGCGATGGCATAGCAACTTATGTAGCGGCAGATCGTCTAGCTGAAGAGCGCATTGCAAGCTTGAAGAATTCTCGTAGCACTTACTTACGCAACGGTCACGATATTATTAGCCGTCGCTAATCATTCATATATAACTTTTACAAAAGGTGTGGTTACCTCTTATGAGGTTTCCACTTCCTTTTGAATTTATTAGTGGAGGTAGCAACATTGTCTGTAAATCGAATTCTTGTTATTAACCCAGGTAGTACATCCACAAAAATTGGTGTTTTTGATAATGAAAGACCCGTTCTAGAAGAAACGATTCGTCATGACGTAGAACAGATTGGAAAATATAAGAGAATTATCGACCAATATGAGTTTCGAAAAGAAACGATTTTAGAAGTTCTACATTCTCATGGTATTAACATTTCAAAATTAAACGCTGTTTGTGGGCGTGGTGGATTACTTCGTCCAATCGAAGGCGGTACGTATACAGTAAACGATGCGATGTTAGAAGATTTGAAAAATGGCTTTAGCGGTCATCACGCTTCAAACCTTGGAGGCATTTTAGCATATGAAATTGCTTCTGGATTAAACATTCCTGCATTCATTGTAGATCCTGTCGTTGTAGATGAGATGGAACCGGTTGCTCGTATAAGTGGCATTGCTGGTATGGAACGCAAAAGTATCTTCCATGCATTAAATCAAAAAGCAGTTGCTCGTAAAGTAGCTGAACAGTTAAATCACAAATACGAGGATTTAAATTTATTAGTTACACATATGGGTGGCGGTATTACAGTTGGTGCTCATAAAAAAGGAAGAGTAATCGATGTGAATAACGGTTTAAACGGAGAAGGACCATTTAGTCCAGAGCGCGCTGGTACAGTACCAGTAGGGCAACTAGTAGAAATGTGTTTCTCTGGTGAGTATTACCGTGATGAAATGATTAAAAAACTTGTCGGACAAGGTGGACTTGTAAGTTTAATCGGTACAAATGATGCGATTAAAGTAGAGCAAATGGTTGAAAAAGGTGATCCTGAAGCAACTCTTATTTATAAAGCAATGGCATATCAAGTTGCAAAAGAGATTGGCGGAGCTAGCGCTGTACTTCACGGGAAAATCGATGCAATCGTATTAACTGGTGGACTGGCATACAGTAAAATTCTTGTCGATGAAATAAAAGAGCGAGTGGACTGGATTGCAGATGTTATCGTACATCCAGGCGAAGATGAGTTAGAAGCGTTAGCAGAAGGAGCACTTCGTGTATTACGTGAAGAAGAAGCTCCAAAAGAATACGTTGTACGTGAAAAAGAAACGGTAGCTAGGGGTTGAGATAATGGCAAAAGAATATGATTTAGTCATCGTTGGCGGCGGTACTGGTGGATATGTTGCTGCAATTCGTGCATCACAACTAGGGTTAAAAACTGCACTAGTCGAAAAAGAAAATCTTGGTGGTACTTGTTTACACAAAGGATGTATTCCTAGTAAAGCTCTTTTACGTAGTGCGGAAGTATATGCAACTGCTAAAAAAAGCGAAGAGTTCGGAGTTATTGCAAGCAATGTAGAACTAAACTTTGCGAAAGTACAAGAGCGTAAAGAGAAGATAGTAACGCAGCTTCATAAAGGCGTTCAACATTTAATGAAACAAGGTAAAATTGATGTGTTTGAAGGTATTGGCCGTATTCTTGGCCCATCTATTTTCTCTCCGATGCCAGGGACAATTTCAGTTGAACTTGCAAGTGGAGAAGAGAATGAAATGTTAATTCCAAAAAATGTACTTATTGCAACAGGTTCTCGTCCAAATTCATTACCAGGTTTAGAATTAGACGGAGAGTACGTAATGTCTTCAGATCATGCTCTAAAAATGGAAACGCTTCCTAGTTCGATTATTATCGTTGGTGGCGGTGTAATCGGTATTGAGTGGGCATCTATGCTTGCTGACTTCGGTGTAGAAGTTACAGTATTAGAGTATGCGAAAACGATATTACCACTAGAAGATCAAGACGTTTCAAAAGAAATGCAACGTCTATTCAAGAAAAAAGGTATTAAAGTGGTAACTGGTGCAAAAGTATTACCAGAAACATTGGTAAAAGATAATGGAGTAACAATCCAAGCTGAACACAACGGTGAAAATAAAGAATTTAAAGCAGAAAAAATGCTTGTATCTGTAGGAAGACAAGCGAATACGCAAAATATTGGCTTAGAGAATACAGATATCGTTGTGGAAAAAGGATACATTCAAACAAATGAGTTTTATCAAACGAAAGAATCGCATATTTACGCAATTGGAGATGTAATCGGTGGCCTGCAACTCGCTCACGTTGCTTCTCACGAAGGAATTGCTGCAGTAGAACATATTGCAGGGAAAGAAGTTACACCAATCGATTACTCTATGGTATCAAAATGCGTATATAGCAGTCCGGAAGTTGCTTCTGTCGGTTTAACAGAACAAGAAGCGAAAGAAAAAGGCTATAAGTTAAAAGTAGGTAAGTTCTCATTCCGCGCAATCGGAAAAGCACTTGTATACGGAGAATCAGATGGTTTCGTAAAACTTGTAGTTGATGAAGAGACAAATGACATTCTTGGTGTTCATATGATTGGACCGCATGTAACAGATATGATTTCTGAAGCGGGTCTTGCAAGAGTACTTGATGCAACACCTTGGGAAGTAGCACATACAATTCATCCGCATCCATCATTATCTGAGGCGATTGGTGAAGCAGCACTTGCTGTAGATGGAAGAGCGTTACACGCATAAAAATGTGGATTTAGGAGGTTATGAAAAATGGCAGAAGTAAAAGAAAAGCGCCATGAAGAGCTTGGCTTAAGTGATGAGCAAGTATTAGAAATGTTCCGTACGATGTTACTTGCACGTAAAATCGACGAACGTATGTGGTTATTAAACCGTGCTGGTAAAATTCCATTCGTAATTTCTTGTCAAGGACAAGAGGCTGCACAAGTTGGAGCGGCGTTCGCTCTTGATAGAGAGAAAGATTATGCATTACCATACTACCGTGATATGGGTGTTGTACTAGCATTTGGTATGACAGCTAAAGAGCTTATGTTGTCTGCTTTCGCGAAAGCTGGAGATCCAAACTCTGGTGGTCGTCAAATGCCTGGTCACTTCGGTCAAAAGAAAAATCGTATTGTTACAGGTTCATCTCCAGTAACAACGCAAGTACCACATGCAGTTGGTATTGCATTAGCTGGAAAAATGGAGAAGAAAGATTTAGTAACGTTCGTTACATTTGGAGAAGGTTCTTCAAACCAAGGTGACTTCCATGAAGGGGCAAACTTTGCTGGTGTACACAAACTACCTGTTATTTTTATGTGTGAAAATAACAAATATGCGATCTCTATTCCAGTTGAAAAACAATTAGCATGTAAAAACGTATCAGATCGTGCGATTGGTTACGGTATGCCTGGATATACAATAGACGGAAACGATCCGCTTGCAGTATATAAAGCTGTAAAAGAAGCAGCAGATCGCGGTCGTCGTGGTGAAGGCCCAACTTTAATTGAAACAGTATCATATCGTTTAACAGCACATTCTAGTGACGATGATGATCGTGTTTATCGTGATAAAGAAGAAGTAGAAGAAGCAAAGAAAAAAGATTCAATTATAACATTCGCGGCTTATTTAAAAGAAGCTGGTGTATTAACTGAGGAATCGGAAAAACAAATGTTAGACGAAATTATGCATATCGTAAATGAAGCAACAGAATATGCAGAAAATGCTCCGTATGCAGCACCTGAAGATGCATTGAAGCACGTATACGCAGAATAGGGGGGAACGTTTCATGGCTGTAATGTCTTATATTGATGCTATTACATTAGCAATGCGCGAAGAAATGGAACGCGATGAGAAAGTATTCGTTTTAGGAGAAGATGTTGGTAAAAAAGGTGGCGTGTTTAAAGCGACACACGGTTTGTATGATCAATTTGGTGAAGATCGTGCGCTTGATGCACCGCTTGCAGAATCTGCAATTGCTGGGGTAGCAATTGGTGCGGCAATGTATGGTATGCGTCCAATCGCTGAAATGCAGTTTGCTGATTTCATCATGCCAGCAGTAAACCAAATTGTTTCTGAGGCAGCAAAAATTCGTTATCGTTCTAATAATGATTGGACTTGTCCAGTTACAATTCGTGCACCATTTGGCGGGGGTGTTCACGGTGCATTGTATCATTCACAATCTGTAGAAGCGATGTTTGCAAACCAACCAGGTTTAAAAATCGTTATCCCTTCTACACCATATGATGCAAAAGGCTTATTAAAAGCAGCCATTCGTGATGAAGATCCAGTATTATTCTTCGAACATAAACGTGCATATCGTTTAATTAAAGGTGAAGTGCCGGAGGATGACTACGTATTACCAATCGGAAAAGCAGATGTAAAACGTGAAGGTGATGATATTACAGTTATCACGTACGGATTATGTGTTCATTTTGCTCTTCAAGCGGCTGAAAAGTTAGCACAAGATGGCATCTCTGCACACATTCTTGATTTACGTACTGTATATCCATTAGATAAAGAAGCAATCATTGAAGCAGCTTCTAAAACAGGTAAAGTTCTTCTTGTAACAGAAGACAATAAAGAAGGAAGCATTATGAGTGAAGTGGCAGCAATTATTGCTGAAAACTGTCTATTTGATTTAGATGCGCCAATCGCACGTCTTGCAGGTCCAGACGTTCCAGCAATGCCATATGCACCAACAATGGAAAAATTCTTTATGGTAAATCCAGATAAAGTTGAAAAAGCAATGCGTGAACTTGCGGAATTTTAATCGGGGGGACTATACATGGCTGTAGAAAATATTACAATGCCTCAGCTCGGGGAGAGCGTTACAGAGGGCACAATTAGTAAATGGCTCGTTAATGTTGGCGATCACGTAAACAAGTATGATCCGCTTGCAGAAGTAATGACTGATAAAGTAAATGCTGAAGTACCATCTTCTTTCACGGGGATTGTAAAAGAGTTAATCGCTGGTGAAGGTGATACGTTAGCTGTAGGTGAAGTAGTTTGTGTGATTCAAGTAGAAGGCGCAGATGAAGTAGCAGCAACAGCTGTTGAAGAAAAAACGAAAGAAGAACCAAAGGCAGAAGTAGCTACGTCTGAAAAAGCACCGAAAGTAAAACAACCAACTGATGGAAAACCACGTTTTTCACCAGCTGTGTTAAAACTTGCGGGTGAGCATAACGTTGATTTAGATCTAGTAGAAGGTACGGGAGCAAACGGCCGTATCACTCGTAAAGATATTTTAAAGCTAGTGGAATCTGGAAATATTCCGCAAGCAGGTGCAGCGAAGAAAGAGGAAGCTGTAGCGGCAGTAGTAGAAGCTCGCCCAGAAGCACCAAAAGCAGCACCAGTAGCGCAAAAAGTAGAAGCTGCGAAACCAGTTTCTGTACCTACAATGCCTGGAGATATCGAAATTCCAGTAACAGGTGTGCGTAAAGCAATCGCAGCAAACATGTTACGTAGTAAACATGAAGCACCACATGCTTGGATGATGATTGAAGTAGATGTGACAAACCTTGTGTCATACCGTAACTCAATCAAAGGTGACTTTAAGAAGCGTGAAGGCTTTAACTTAACGTTCTTTGCTTTCTTCGTAAAAGCAGTAGCACAAGCGTTAAAAGAGTATCCTCAAATTAATTCAATGTGGGCTGGCGATAAAATTGTTCAGAAGAAAGATATTAACCTTTCTATCGCTGTTGCAACAGAGGAAGAACTATTTGTACCAGTAATTAAGCAAGCGGACGAGAAAACAATTAAAGGTATCGCTCGTGAAATTACAGAACTTGCAGGAAAAGTACGTACGAAATCGTTAAAAGCAGACGAAATGCAAGGTGGAACATTTACAATTAATAACACAGGATCATTCGGTTCTGTTCAATCTATGGGTATTATTAATTACCCACAAGCGGCTATTTTACAAGTTGAATCAATTGTAAAGCGCCCAGTAATTATGGATAATGGTATGTTCGGTGCTCGTGACATGGTTAACTTATGTTTATCACTTGATCACCGAGTACTTGATGGTTTAATTTGTGGTAAGTTCTTAGGGCGTGTTAAAGAAATTTTAGAAAACATGTCAGAAAATAATACATCTGTATATTAATAAAAAGCTCGCTTATGCGAGCTTTTTATTATCTTATTTCTTCATCTACATCCTACTATATGTATAAATATCTTTCCCAGTAATCTTACAATAAACGATTATGTATTAGGAATTTACGAAAATACATTGCTGATATATGGTATATGGATATAAAATAAGAAAAGAATAATTTTTTTGGCAAATCTTACTGATGAAACTGTAGTATAATATATTGTATTGTATGAAAAAGAGAGTTATTCTATATAAGTGTTTTATAGATAATGTGTAATCAGTCGTCAAAACATGAAGAATGTTGACTCCTGGTTTTTTATTTTTGCCGTAACAATGTTTCAGGAGGATGTCATGAAAAGAAGTACCGAGTTTCTAAAAAGTTTAGATGTAAAATTAATTTTAATTTTGTGTGCACTATGTGTGACGAGTATAGCTGCTATATATAGCAGTCAGCAAACGGGACAGTATGGAGCTGCAAACTTTGCTATGAAACAAGGTGTTAACTACATAATTGGGGTTGTATTGTTACTTCTTGTTGCAAGCATTGATTTAGATCAGTTACAAAAATTATCTTGGCCGCTTTATATTGCTGGGTTTGCTTCACTTATTCTTTTGAAAGTATTACCACCATCAGGTTTTACACCTGAAAAATTAGGTGCAAAAAGATGGTTTGTTTTCCCAGTATTTGGACAAATTCAGCCGTCTGAGTTTTTCAAAATTGCATTGCTACTTGTAGTAGCGAGTATAGCAGTAAAACATAATGCACAGTATATGGCAAGGACATTCCAAACAGATTTAAAGCTAGTAGGTAAAATTATGCTAGTGTCACTTCCACCTATGGCGGTTGTATATAGTCAACCTGATACAGGTATGGTGTTCTTATATGCTGCTGCTATTGCATGTATTTTATTTATGTCAGGTATTCAAAAGAAATTGATAGCATTATGTACAGTTATTCCGTTGACCATATTATCTGCTTTAATATTTATTTTCTTTAAGTATCAAGATTTTTTCTATAATAATTTAGTTACTTTACTAAAACCTCACCAACAGTCGCGTATTGTAGGTTGGTTAAATCCATTTGAAAATGCAGATCAAGGTTATCAAACGCAACAATCGATTTTAGCTGTAGGTAGTGGAGGAATGGAAGGTAAAGGGTTTGGGGGAGGAAGCGTCTATATCCCAGAGAAGCATACTGACTTTATTTTCGCTACAATTGCCGAAGAAGGTGGATTTATCGTAGCAGCCTTAGTTGTCTTCTTGTTCCTATTACTACTATATCGAACAATTATTATTGGTTATTCCGCTGATAATTTATTTGGTACATTATTATGCGCTGGATCGATCGGTATATTAACAGTTCAAATATTCCAAAACATCGGTATGATCGTTGGATTAATGCCTGTAAAAGGTATTGCATTACCTTTCTTATCGTATGGGGGAAGTTCCTTATTCTCGAATATGATTATGATGGGGCTCATACTATCGGTACGGAAAACGTATAAAAAATATATGTTTTCAGTTAAGTAAAAAAAGCTGGTTCGTTTTTAAACGAACCAGCTTTTTTACATATATGCTCATAAACGTTGCAAACTAAAACAGGTTAGCAGTTTGAGACGGGTAAGGAGTGCAAAGTGATGCATATGCATATTTTTGAAGGAGCACGGCATCTTTCTAGTAGTGAATGGGTTATTCGGGCTATTATAGCATACATATTTTTAATATTAGTTGCGAAAGCGATGGGACAAAGGTCTATCGCATAACTTCGTTTTTTAGATGTTGTATTAGTGTTATTGCTTGGTGGGAATATTTCTAACGCATTGTCTGATGAAAAAGTAGGGTTACTGGGCTCGATGATTACAACGTTCATACTCGTTGTACTTCATATTATAAGCTCAGTTTTAATGCTGAAATGGGATAGATGGAGACGTTTTTTAGAGCCAGCACCTATCATTCTTATAATAATGGTTCCATTGATTTTAGCAATTTGAAAAAGGCGAGAATTACCGTGGAATATTTGTTTTCGGAACTTCGTATGCGAAATGTGAGCGATATTCAAACGATTAAATTAGCATTATGGGAAGCAAACGGTGTCGTTTCTATATTTCGGTATCCAGAATATGAAGCAGTTTCGCGGCTTGATCTTAAAGTGGCGGGAAAAAAATCTCCAGTTTCTTTTGTATTAGTAAAGGATGGGAGGATACAGAAAGATGTTCTTGCATTATTAGGAAAAACAGAAGCTTGGGCGAGAGAATTTCTAGAGGAGAGTACAGAAGTGGAATCTATTATGTTAGCTACAGTAGATGAATCACATAAAATAAATATTTTGTTAAAAAAATGAAAAATATACGCATTTTGTCGTTTCGAACATATGATACAATAGTGTGGACAACGAAAAAGGAGGCGATACGTTGGGATATGTAGAAGAATTACGAAAAATAGTTGGTCATCGCCCTTTAATTTTAGTTGGTGCTGTTGTACTCATTATAAATGAAAATGGATATGTTTTATTGCAGCAGCGGACAGAGCCGTACGGAAAATGGGGGCTACCTGGCGGGCTAATGGAGCTTAGTGAATCACCAGAAGAAACAGCTTATCGTGAAGTATATGAAGAGACAGGAATAAAAGTGAAGAACTTGCGACTAATCAATGTATTTTCTGGAGCGAACTACTTTACAAAATTAGCAAACGGTGATGAATTTCAATCTGTAACAACCGCCTATTATACAGATGAATACGAAGGGGATTTTGTTATGAATAAAGAAGAAGCAGTTCAGCTTAAATTCTTTTCAGTAACAGAACTACCTGACTATATTGTAGGATCGCATAAAAAAATGATTGCTGAATATATGAAGATTATGGAAAAAAAGATATAATCATAGTGAAAGAAATACAAAAACACAGTTCTGGTTGGTAGTCCAGACGCATGATTTCATGTCAGTAACCTTCCCCTCCGGGATGTCCTGTATTTCTAATCTTTTAAAGGAGGGGCTGTCAATGGATTTGACAGTATATCACGATGGCCAATTTTTTGTTGGAATCATTACATGTAAAGAACAAGGGAAATTGTATGGGGCGAGGTATATTTTTGGGGCGGAACCGTCAGATGAAGAAGTGCTTATGTTTGTGAATGGTTCACTTTTAGAGCATTTTCAGCACTTTGCAAAATGTGGTGTAGAAGTTAAAGAAAAACAGCGTCCTAAAAACATAAAGCGTATCATACGACAAGCAGCAAAAGAAATAAATATTAAACGTTTTACTAAGGCGCAAGAGGCGATTAGTTTATCTTATGAATTGCATAAACAAGAAAAGAAAGTGCAGTCTAAAGAGAAGCGAGAAGCTGAAAAAGAAAGAAGACGTTTAATGAAAGTACAAAAAGCAAAGCAAAAACATCGTGGTCATTAAAGAAAAGGTGTTAGAGCAAGAGCTCTAACACCTTTTCTATACTTAAATACAAGTAAACTTACTTGTATTTCATAAACATTAACTGGTAAGATACAAATAGGTAGTTTTAGAGGAGGGAAAAGAGTGATTAATTTTAACTTTTTTATGAATGATGTTGTCCGCCAAGCGCGTGAAGAGATTGTCTCTGCTGGATATACAGAATTGACGACGCCAGAAGCGGTAGAAGAAGCGTTTAAAAGAAATGGAACAACACTTGTAATGGTAAACTCTGTATGTGGTTGTGCAGGTGGTATTGCTCGTCCTGCTGCTGCGCATTCCGTACATTATGATAAACGTCCTAACCACCTTGTAACGGTGTTTGCAGGTCAAGATAAAGAAGCGACAGCAAGAGCGCGTGAATATTTCGAAGGGTACCCACCTTCTTCTCCATCATTTGCTTTATTAAAAGATGGAAAAATTGTAACGATGGTAGAGCGTCATGAAATTGAAGGTCATGAACCGATGCAAGTTATTGCGAAACTACAATCATATTTCGAAGAGAATTGTGAAGAACTATAAAAAATAAGAGAAAAGGCGGCACGTCCACAATCAAGTGGATGTGCCGCCTTTTTTATTTATTATTAAAATTTATGGAATATGCATAGTTGTGTTATTTTATGCATCATTTTATACATAAAAAATAGCATTTATATTGTTTTTTTTATTTATTTTTATTTTATATATTGCATAAAAATAAAAGTGCTGATACAATACAAACATCGAATAAATATTCTATTAAACTTTTAAATATACATCATTAGGGGGAAGAAAGATGAAGAAGTTAGTATCAATATCGTTTGCACTTATTTTAATTGTAAGTATATTCAGCGCTTGTAGTAATGGGGAATCGAAAGAAACAAAAGGAAATAAAAAAGTACTCGTAATGGGAACTTCAGCAGATTATAAACCTTATGAATATGTAGATGCGTCAAAGAGCGATGAAATTATCGGCTTTGATGTTGATGTTGCTAAATATATCGGAAAAGAACTTGGGTATGAAGTGAAAGTGAAAGATATGGATTTTGGTGGTTTATTAGCATCTCTTAGTTCAGGAAAAGTTGATTTCGTAATGGCAGGCATGACGCCAACTGCAGAGCGTAAAAATAATGTTGATTTTACAGATATTTATTTTGTTGCGAAAAATATGGTCGTTTCTAAAAAGAATTCTAACATTAAATCTGTAGAGGATTTAAAAGGGAAAAAAGTAGGAGTACAAACAGGGTCTATTCAAGAAGAGAAAGTAGCAGAATTTAAAAAACAAGTAGATTTCCAGGTTGAGGGACGTGACCGTATACCAGAAATCGTACAAGAAATTAAAGCTGGTCGTTTTGACGCTGCAATTATAGAAGACACAGTTGCTAAAAATTATTTAGAGAAAATGAAAGATTTACAAGGAGTTGAAATTAAAGAAGCGCCAGAAGAAGTTGGAGCAGCAATTGCCCTTCCGAAAAACAGTGATAAAACAGCTGAATTTAATAAAGTAATTAAAAAAATGCAAGAAAATGGAGAAATGGATAAATTAGTGAAGAAATGGTTTGGCAGCGGAAAATAAGCTGCCTTTCACTTTTCTGTGAGGGGAATGAAAAGAATGAACTTAGATTTTTCGGCGATTACGCCTTCGATACCATATATACTAAAAGGTTTAGAAGTTACTTTGAAAATTGTAGCAGTATCAGCTTTAGCAGGATTTATTTTAGGAACGCTATTAGCACTTTGTAAAATTGCTAGAATACGAGCATTAAATATAGCAGCAGATTTTTATACATCAATTTTTCGTGGTACACCCCTTGTATTGCAATTAATGATTATTTATTTCGGTGTCCCGCAAATAATTGGTTATGAAATACCAGCATTCTTAGCTGCTGTACTTGCATTTAGCTTGAATTCAGGTGCATACATGTCAGAAGTAATTCGTGCTGGTATTCAAGCGGTGGATAAAGGACAAACAGAAGCAGCAATGGCTTTAGGGGTACCATACGGAAAAATGATGAGAAATATTATTTTCCCTCAAGCATTAAAAAATATATTACCAGCGCTTGTGAACGAATTTGCGACACTTACGAAAGAATCGGCTGTAGTAACAGTAATAGGCGCGACTGATTTAATGCGTCGTGCTTACATCGTAGGCGGTGAGACATTTAAATATCTTGAACCATTACTTTTTGTTGGACTGATTTATTATATGTTAGTCATTATTCTTACATTAGTCGGGAAGGCAATTGAAGGGAGAATGAAGAAAAGTGATTAAAATTGAAAACCTTCATAAATCATTTGGTAAAAACGAAGTATTAAAAGGAATTACAACAACGATTGAAAAAGGGGAAGTAGTTGCAATTATAGGACCTTCTGGATCAGGAAAATCAACATTTTTACGTTGTATGAATATGTTAGAAGCACCAACGGATGGTCACATTTGGATTGGAACGGAAGAAGTAACGAATCCGAAAACGAATGTTATGCATGTTCGTGAAAATGTCGGTATGGTATTTCAACATTTTCACTTATTTCCTCATATGACTGTATTAGAAAATATTACGTATGCTCCTACCAATGTAAAAGGGGTAACGAAGCAAGAAGCTGAAAAGAAAGCTGAGAAACTTTTAGAAAAGGTTGGACTAGTAGATAAAAAAGATACGTATCCAAATCGTCTTTCGGGAGGACAAAAGCAACGTGTAGCAATTGCAAGAGCGTTAGCAATGGAACCCGAAGTTATGTTATTTGATGAACCGACATCGGCGCTAGATCCAGAGATGGTGAAAGAAGTGTTAGAAGTTATGAAATCGTTAGTTACGACAGGAATGACGATGGCTATCGTTACACATGAAATGGGCTTTGCAAAAGAAGTGGCAGATCGTGTTCTTTTCTTGGACGGAGGAAAGCTTGTAGAAGATAGTGCGCCAGAAGAATTTTTTGCAGCACCGAAAAGTGAACGTGCGCAACAATTTTTACAAAAAATATTGTAATATGAAAAGGTTATGTGAATAATAAGTAGAAAAGGATGACATTGTGTCATCCTTTTTTTATACTAGCTGTAAATACGTTTATACATATAGGAGTAATGATATGTTTAAAATTGGATACCGTACAGTAAAAACAGCAATAGGGACAGGCGCGGCAGTTTTTATTGCTCAGTTATTAGGGTTGGAATTTTATAGTTCAGCAGGTATTTTAGTTATTTTATGTGTACAAAATACGAAGCGCAAATCGCTTCAAGTGTCGTTACATCGTTTTCTAGCTTGTGTATTATCAATGGTATTCGCGTTTTGTATTTTTGAAACGATCGGCTATACACCACTTGCAATTAGCATATTGTTACTTACATTTATTCCGACTGCAGTAATGCTTAAAATTCAAGAAGGCATTGTCACGAGTTCAGTTATTGTTATGCATCTATATTCATTGAAGCAAATTACATGGCTTATAGTTGGAAATGAAATTGCTATATTAACGATAGGGATTAGCGTGGCGTTATTAGTAAATATGTATATGCCGAGTAGTGAAAATAAGCTAAAAGAGTATCAGGATAAAATAGAGAGCAATTTTAAAACGATTTTGTTTGAAATGGTTGTGTATTTACGAAATCGAGAAAGTAGTTGGAGTGGGGCAGAACTCATTGAAACCGAGAATATGTTAAATGAAGCAAGAGATTTATCGTTTAAAAAACTTGAGAATGCATTTATGCGAGAAGATGATTATTACTATCGTTATTTTAATATGCGTATGCAACAATTCGAAATTTTAGAGCGAATGATACCACTAGCAGCTTCTTTATCATGGACATATGAACAAGCTGATATGATTGCAGATGTTGTTGAAAACATTGGTAATGCTATTAGCCCTGAGAGTACTGGCGTTATTTCCTTAAGGCAGCTTCAAGAAATGAGGGGATTATTTAGAGACATGCCATTACCAGCTACACGCGAAGAATTTGAGATACGTGCGAAACTTGTTCAACTTGTGTATGAAATGGAACAATATTTACTCATTAAAAGTCGCTTTAAGGGAAAGGATAATATAAAAGAACTTATATAGAAGGTAGGAATTATCTATGCCGTATCTTCTCTCTATCATATTATGTCTTTCTTTATCGCCGATTTGGCCTCTTGGGGATAATCCACGTGCCGGAGATCCTTTTATTATTGTAAATAAAGCAACGAATAAATTAGCTTACATTGACGATGGAAAGATTCAAAAGGTTTTTCCAGTAGCGACAGGGAAAACGAATGAATTAACTCCAGAAGGAACTTTTGATGTTGTAATGAAAGCGAAGGATCCGTATTATATTGCGAAGGATATTCCAGGTGGGTCGCCAAAAAATCCACTTGGGTCAAGGTGGATTGGATTTAATGCAAGAGGAACTGATGGAAGTAAATATGGAATACATGGAACAAACCAACCGAGTTCAATTGGAAAGTATATTTCACAAGGGTGTATAAGAATGAAGAAAAACGATGTGGAATATTTGTTTGATCGCATTCCAATTGGAACGAAAGTATGGATTGTGAAATCGAAAAAATCATTTCAGCAATTGGCAAAAGAAAAAGGAGCCGTTGCATATGAAAAAGCCAACGAAAAGGTTGGCTTTTTCTATTATAATAAGTTGTCTTGACATGTGTACATAACCGTGCGTTAATGAGAATATAGAAAGATAAAATTAGATAAAGGGGTTGCTCATATGTACTTGAATCCAAAACTTTCGTATATGCAGTTTTTTATGGGATTTCTATTTGTTATTACATTCATATTGGCAACTTTTAATATATGTTCTTATCTTGTAGCGATTGTATGTATGGCATTACTTAATCTAACTTTTGTTATTGGAGCATTTCAGCAGAAACAATATACAAGTTTTGTAATAGCACTTGTAATGTCATTTTCCTTTAGTATTGTAGCGATTGTGTTTTATATAAAATAAACCATCTCGATGTCGAGATGGTTTATTTTGTCATGTGTAAAAAGTAAAAAAAGGACGAACACATCGCCCTTTTTACCAAAACATACTCGCGCCAGCAAGTAATGTTGTTACAAGCATAGAAATCAGCATCACATAAACCATAACTTTTTGAGCTTTTTTATGCATCGTTATACCTCCTTGCAAATCAGTACAATTTCATTGTAACGAGAAATGAAATTATGGACAAGGGGAGAGTGAGGACAAAATTCGGGAGGGGATTGCAAAATATAACAGGAAATTTGAGTGTGTATAGAGAATATAGTAAAAGGGTATATTGTTAATTTTTAGTTGGGCAAGCTGAAGAATGGAGATACGATGATGAAAATATACGAAACAGATCGTTTATACTTAAGGGAAATTGATGAGTCGTATGCTGAAACAGTTCTTCAATATTACGACAGAAATCGTGAATTTTTAAAAGCTTGGGAAGAGTATAGACCGGATGATTTTTTTACGCTAGATTATCAAAAGAAAAAGTTGCAAAAGGATAGAAAAGAGTTCGAAGAAGGGAAAATCATCAGACTATGGATTTTTAAAAAGGGTGATGATACGAAAATAATTGGGTGTATTTCATTTAATTTAATCGTTCGTGGCATTTATCAATCTTGTGTACTCAGTTATAAATTAGATAAAGCAGAGTTAAACAAAGGGTATACGACAGAAGCGCTTAGAAAAGCAATTCAAGTTGCTTTTGGGGAATTTCAGTTACATCGTATAGAAGCTCCGATTATGCCTCGTAATTTAGCATCTATACAAGTAGTAACGAAGATAGGTTTTCAATATGAAGGCGTGTCTAGGAAGATGTTAATGGTAAATGGCGTGTGGGAAGATCATATGCGCTGGGTATTGTTAAATGAGTAATAGAAAGCAGATGGTTATCTAGACATGTAAACCATCTGTTTTTTGTCTTGTATTTCGAAACTTTTGCGAAATTCTGTTATAATTAATAGTGTTACATACATAATGGTAGTGCAGGAGGCGCAGTCTTATGATTAATCAAGAACGTTTAGTAAATGAATTTATGGAATTAGTACAAGTAGATTCTGAAACGAAATTTGAAGCAGAAATCTGCAAAGTATTAACGAAGAAATTTACAGATTTAGGTGTAGAAGTATTTGAAGATGACACAATGGCTGTAACTGGTCATGGTGCAGGTAACTTAATTTGTACTTTACCAGCAACAAAAGATGGTGTTGATACAATTTACTTTACTTCTCATATGGATACAGTAGTTCCTGGTAATGGAATTAAGCCTTCTATTAAAGATGGATATATCGTATCAGATGGTACAACAATTTTAGGTGCGGATGATAAAGCTGGATTAGCATCAATGTTCGAAGCAATCCGTGTTTTAAAAGAGAAAAATATCCCTCATGGTAAAATAGAATTTATTATTACAGTCGGAGAAGAATCAGGTCTTGTTGGTGCAAAAGCATTAGACCGTGAGCGTATTACAGCGAAATATGGCTACGCATTAGATAGCGATGGAAAAGTTGGTGAAATCGTTGTTGCAGCTCCAACACAAGCGAAAGTGAACGCAATTATTCGCGGGAAAACAGCTCACGCTGGTGTAGCGCCGGAGAAAGGTGTATCTGCAATTACTATCGCAGCGAAAGCAATTGCGAAGATGCCACTTGGTCGCATTGACTCTGAAACGACTGCAAATATTGGACGTTTTGAAGGTGGTACACAAACGAATATCGTTTGCGATCATGTACAAATCTTTGCAGAAGCTCGTTCTTTAATTAATGAGAAAATGGAAGCACAAGTTGCGAAAATGAAAGAAGCATTTGAAACAACTGCAAAAGAAATGGGCGGTCATGCAGACGTTGAAGTAAACGTTATGTACCCAGGATTTAAATTTGCTGATGGCGATCACGTTGTAGAAGTTGCAAAACGTGCAGCTGAAAAAATTGGTCGTACACCTTCTCTTCACCAAAGTGGTGGCGGAAGTGATGCAAACGTAATTGCAGGACATGGTATCCCAACAGTTAACTTAGCGGTTGGTTATGAAGAAATTCATACAACAAACGAGAAGATTCCTGTTGAAGAATTAGCAAAAACAGCAGAATTAGTTGTTGCAATTATTGAAGAAGTAGCGAAGTAATGGAATAGAAAAAGCGTGTAAATCAATTATGATTTACACGCTTTTTATTTTGATTCGATTGCTTTGACAAGACGTATAAGCGAATATAAGAAAAACTATGGAAGTATATACGTTGTTGCTACATGTACTAGACGAGGGAATAACCTTAACGTATTCATATTGAAAATCGGAAGTAGTAAATAATTAATTGCAATGATTAATATAACTACAAGGAATGTATAGTTGAGTTTATCCCGCTATTTGCCGGACAGTAAGACCCCTACCTCAAAATTCAGCGAAAGTAAAGAAGTTAGGTGGGGACCCTGCTGCCCGTAAAAGTCCGATTAGTGAGAGTTGATTAAAGTTTCGATTTATATCGATTATAAAAAAGAACAAGTAATTATTATAACTATTGTGCAAAATTTGATATAATAAAAGAACGAACGTTCTGATTAGGGAGTGAGTACTATGCGAGAAATGTATCCGAAAAATGGTCGTGTTATTTTACATGTAGATATGAATTGCTTTTTCGCATCTGTTGAAATTGCTCATGATCCATCATTACAAGGAAAGCCATTAGCGGTTGCTGGAAATGAAAAAGAGAGAAAAGGAATTATTATAACATGTAGTTATGAGGCGAGAGAATACGGAATACGTACGACGATGCCCCTTTGGGAAGCGAAAAGGTTATGCCCGCAATTAGTTGTAAGGCGTCCTAATTTCACATTATATCGCGAAGCTTCATTTCAAATGTTTCAAGTCCTTTCTCGTTTTACAGAAAAGATACAACCAGTCTCAATAGATGAAGGATATTTAGATATTACAGATTGCTACGCACTTGGTTCGCCTCTTGAAATAGCAAAGATGATTCAACAAGCACTATTAACAGAGTTGCAGCTTCCGTGTAGTATCGGAATCGCTCCAAATCTTTTCCTAGCAAAAACAGCTTCTGATATGAAAAAACCTCTCGGTATTACCGTACTTCGAAAACGTGATATTCCAGAAATGATTTGGCCACTTTCAGTTGAAGCAATGCATGGGATTGGAGAAAAAACAGCTGAAAAATTAAATGAAATTCATATACATACAATTGAACAGTTAGCGAAGGGAGACGAGCATATCATTCGCGCTAAAATTGGCAAGCACGGTATTGATTTACAAAAGCGTGCAAAAGGTACGGATGATAGGGAAGTGGATCCGAGTCAAATGGGCCAACATAAAAGTGTCGGTAACTCGATGACTTTTTCAAAGGATATGGATGAAGAGAAAGAATTACTTGATATGTTAGAACGGTTATCAAAATCAGTGAGTAAAAGATTACAAAAGCGAACCCTTGTCAGCTATAATATTCAAATTATGATTAAATACCATGATAGGCGAACAGTAACACGGAGTAAGCAATTGAAAAATGCAATTTGGGAAGAACGCGATATTTTTCAAGCAGCATCCCGTTTATGGAAGCAACATTGGGATGGTGATTCCGTTCGTTTACTAGGTGTTACAGCTACTGAAATAGAGTGGAAGACAGAATCGGTGAAACAATTAGATTTATTTTCATTTGAAGAGGATGTGAAAAAAGAACCACTACTTGCTGTTATTGATCAAATTAACGATAAGTATGGAACACCGATTTTACAACGAGGTAGTCAACTACTACGTAAGCAAGAGAAGTCGTTTCAACAAAAGTTAGAAAATAAGTTTATGTAGAAGGTGTCATGAAGTAGTAAAATCATGACACCTTTCCTATTATACAGGCACCAAGTGATACGAGAGCATTTGTCCGTAACCCAGCCATTCGGTGTCTCCATTGTCTTTCTATTCCAATGCAAGCTCCTACAATAATTGCTATAACTAACCTGAATACAATGTCGTACCATACCATCATGGTCACCTCCATATATAATATGTGTTATGTTTTTTAGAATGAGCGGGGGATACCCACTCATTCTTATTTTTACAACCAGCTATGAAACTTTTTAATATAAAGCTTTTTCAGGAATTGTGTTAAAAAAGCGTAGCCTAATAGTATTCCTACTAACCAAGGGAAATAGTTAAGTGGCAATGCTTGTAAACCAACGGCTGCACCAAGTGGTGAGAATGGAATATAAATCCCGATTGCTATAATAAGCATGAATGTAATTAAGAGCCAGCTTACTTTGTTTACACCTTTATCAAAGCTTGTTTCTACACGCTTTCCAATTACCTTATTGGCTAAAGAGCCGAAATACGTATCGGTACTTGTTGAGATGACAACAGCTTTTGCGCTACCACTTACAATATTTGTTCCCATGAAACAAAGGTTTTCCATATCGAGTGGATTGTAATTTTTTTCATGTTTGTCGGTAAGATATGCTTATTTTCTGTATGGTAGCAGTGTTCGTATTTTTCTACAGGAAGTGCTTCCCCTGTTAAAGAAGATTGATTAACAAATAAATCTTTAGCGGATACAATACGCACATCAGCTGGAACGATATCACCGGCTGAAAGGGAAATGATATCGCCAGGTACAAGTTCCTCAATTGGAATTTCTGTTGTGTAATTTCGATTTAAATTCGTTACATTTTTTGTTTCATGTACAAATCCATTTATTCTAAATACGCTTGCAGTTGTTCGAACCATAGCTTTTAAATTATCAGCAGCTTTTTGAGAACGAAATTCTTGGGAAAACCGAATTGTTGCACTAAGTAGTACCATTGCAGATACGACAATTGTTCCTTGCATATCATCCGTGAAAAAGGAGAGTGCTCCAAGAGCTAATAAAACGAAAATAAATGGATTTTTAAATGCCGACAGAAATTGAATGTACCATGGTGCCATTTTATTATGAGCTATTTCGTTCGGACCATATAAAGAAAGTCTACGAGACGCTTCTTGTTTAGATAATCCATCTTGTGTTGTTTCTAAAAGTTTTAATGCAGAGCTTACATCTTGTGTTGCAACCTCCACTAATAATTCGTTATTTGTTTTCATGCTATCTTGCTCATAAGCATGCTTTGTTTCTTGTCTTTGTAAATTAAACATCGGTAGTTCCTCCTCTGTCATGAAGGAGGAAACAATCTGTTACCTAACTATTTGAAATGGTGAGGAACAGTTTCTTTCCTACCTACATGATGAAATATGAATGTAAAACGTATGGGTATCTGGGCCGAATCATCAATTGCCAACTGTTCCTCACCTCCGTACAATTTAGTAGTTTCTGAATATGCTATGTTTGTTTCATAGTAAGGTGCATATAGACGTAAAAAGACCTTTACTCAAAACGAGTAAAGGTCTGAATTCGCAGTTAAAAGAGTCCACAACAAAGACTGTTAGTAGACATAAATAAAAACAGTTTTTGTGTATGACAAAATACATGCACCTCTCCCTCGTTGAGTTTTAGCACTGTATAGCATAGGTACTGAAACCAGCTACATTAAAAAAGGCCTTCATTCCGACCTTTCCTGTTGACCCATTGGCGTCTCTCGACATTTTTGGGCAGCAGCGTTTCTCTATACAGGAGCCTCACCTAACAGAGACCATATTCAATTACATGTTGAATGTTAGCACTGTAAAATTGTAGTGTCAATATCTTTTTATCTGTGTTTTTTAAAATATTAAACGGATTTATAATAGATATGTGGGATGAAATGTATGATATTGATTATGAATAATATGGAAAATAAATATTTTTATAAAAGGGGAATTTGTAATGGTACCAAAAAATTTTATTATAAATATTGAGAATCAAAAATAGAAAACAAATTGTTTCTTTTGCGCTACGAGCAAAAGAATTATTCAATAAATCAAGTGAAAAGATAATTTTAGATGAGTTTGATCAAAGTATGTATACAGACTTTTGGACGGAATATGATCATTTGTTAAATAAGTATAAATAAAAAAGCACTGGTTACAGTGCTTTTTTATTATAGATTACGAGATTGTAGGATTTTCAAAAATAACAATCTCTGAACTGTTTGTAGTTGAAACACGTTGGGCGTAATATGTTAAAGCTGAAGAAATATATGCTGGTAACGTATCATTTGTATGTGATGTTGTATATTCATGGATTAATTCCTTTAAAGTTGTCCATTCTAATTGTGCTGGGTGATCAGACACGAAAGAACTTACCCAGCGATCAAATGAAGATGAAAAATCAGTTTGTAAACGAAATACTTCTTTCATAATAAAACGCTCCCTTAAAATGTAGTATAATTATTTTAACACAAAACACGAACGATAGCTAAATTTTTTGAGTATAACGTTCGTGTTATATAGTTGTCTAGATGTTTGGTTATGTAAATTCAATTTGCCATTTGAAATAACATTCCGTAAGATGAGAGATAGAGTATATTTAGAGCTGGAGGAAAGAAAGTGGAATTTGTATTTTTAGGAACTGGTGCAGGTGTTCCTTCAAAAGGAAGGAACGTTTCAGCAATTGCTTTACAATTGTTAGAAGAACGAGGACAAACTTGGTTATTTGATTGTGGCGAGGCCACGCAACATCAAATATTACATACATCTGTACGTCCGCGCCGCATTGAAAAAATATTTATTACGCATTTACATGGCGATCATATTTTTGGATTGCCTGGTTTATTAGGTAGCCGTTCATTTCAAGGAGGAACTACGCCTTTAACGGTGTATGGACCGAAAGGAATTAAACAATTTATTGAAGTGGCATTATCGGTAAGTACGACACATGTGAAATATCCACTTGAAGTTGTGGAGATAACAGAAGAAGGTACCGTATTTGAAGATAATGAATTTTATGTAGAAACGAAAAGATTGTCACACGGTATAGAATGCTTTGGATATCGTATTGTAGAGAAAGATATACAAGGTGCTCTTTTAGTTGATAAGTTGCTTGAGATGGGTGTGAAACCAGGTCCAATCTTTAAACGTTTAAAAGATGGTGAAGTAGTTGAATTAGAGGATGGCACGATATTAAATGGAAATGAGTTTATCGGCCCACCTCAAAAAGGAAGAATTATTACTATCTTAGGTGATACGCGATATTGCGAAGCGAGTAGGGAGCTTGCGCAAGATGCAGATGTACTTGTCCATGAAGCGACTTTCGCAGCAGAAGATGAGCAACAAGCGTATGATTATTTTCATTCTACATCTAAGCAAGCTGCGAGCATTGCACTTCAGGCAAATGCGAAGCGACTAATATTAACTCACATTAGTTCTCGCTATCAAGGAGATACATATAAGGAATTATTGAAAGAGGCTAGAGAGTTGTTTTCTAATACAGAAATAGCGACAGATTTGAAATCATTCCCAGTAGAAAAATAATAATTTTGTAAAAAATGGTAACGGCGGGTTACCATTTTTTTATGTCTAAAAAAATTTAAAAATAAAACTGTTATTATTTTATACTTATACTTGGATGATACAGAAAATTAGGATGCTTTGAATATATAGGATAAAAATACGAAATAATGATTATTTAGAAAAACTGTTATATAAGTCAGATGACATACAAGTGATACAAATAGCAGAAATGGACTTTTATTCAGAACTTTTAAAATTCAACAAAAGTAAGCGTTTTATAAAAAACAAGCTATAATGAGGGCAGATTATAATTTATGATAAGTCGCATGTATTTTAGTCATTATCGTAACAAGTGAAGTTGACTAAATCATGAGAGAGTAACACGAGAATTATAATAGGAAAGATATTACTATTATTTGTCATAAGTCTTTTTCACTTTTTAGCTAAACGATATGATTAGCAAGTGTAGCTATTGCGAGTTCCTTAGTAGAAGCTTTTTATTAATAAGGTGGTGGAGATTTAATTGGTACACCACTCTTTAAAAGAGTTCAGAACATCAGCAGGTAGTCTAGGCGGAATAGCGGGTGCAAATTTAGTTGCATTAGCAATGGTTATATCACTTGTTTATGCTATGCTTGCAATGGCTTCTGTGTTAAACTTTGGATTGCTACCAGACTTTATTCTGGATTATCTTGTATCATTTTTAAATGAAAATAATGCTAAGATTCTTATGTATTATGATAACTGGTATTATTTCAGGTTATATTGGATTACTTTTATTCAAAAACTATCCAATTCGTACAGCAGAACAAATTCGTGGTACAACTGGAAAAGCGACAGATGTAGCAGCTTAATAGAATAGTAGAATAAATTTTTGCATAGAGGTTTAGGGGGAGTTATGATGAAGTATCGCTCAGTATTTGATATTATCGGTCCAGTTATGATTGGACCATCAAGTTCACATACAGCAGGCGCGGCAAGAATGGGGCAAGTTGCTCGCCAGCTGTTTCGTCATGAACCAGAAAGAGTAAGCATTTCGTTATATGGATCATTTGCAAAGACGTATCGAGGGCATGGTACGGATGTAGCACTAATCGGTGGAATATTAGGATTTGAAACAGATGACTTACGTATTCCAGAGGCGCTAGAAATAGCAAAAGAGCGCGAAATTGAAGTGGAATTCATTGAAGAAGATGCCAATGCACCTCACCCAAATACAGCGAGAATTCGTTTGTATAAAGGTGAAGATGAAATTGAAGTTGTTGCTTGCTCAATTGGTGGCGGTAAAATTGAAGTTGTAGAATTAAACGGATTCGATCTTCAATTATCAGGCACGAGCCCAGCACTACTTATTGTAAATAACGATCGCTTCGGTGCTATTGCAGCGGTAGCTTCAATCCTTGCGAAACATGAGATTAACATTAGCACAATGAGTGTTTCTCGTAAAGAAAAAGGAAGAAGAGCGCTTATGGTCATTGAAACAGATGAATTATTAGCAGATGAAGTAATTGAAGAAATAAAAGCGCAACAAAATATTTGTCAAGTAACTATTATGGAATAATTGCAGGGGGGACACACCATGTTTCGGAACGCAGCGGAACTAGTGGCGCAAGCTAAAGAACAAAATGTAAAAATCGCAGAAATTATGATTCAATGTGAAATGGAAACAAGAAGTATTTCACGTGAAGAAGTAATTGCTGGTATGGAAAAGAACTTAGTCGTGATGGAGCAAGCAGTAGAACGTGGTATTCGCGGCGTGAAATCACCAACTGGTTTAACTGGTGGAGATGCTGTAAAAGTTCAAGCGTATATGAAGAGCGGAAAAGGCTTATCTGGAGATACGATTTTGGATGCAGTAAGCAAAGCTGTTGCAACAAATGAAGTAAACGCAGCGATGGGAATTATTTGTGCAACACCAACAGCAGGTTCTGCTGGAACAGTGCCAGGTGTACTATTTGCACTAAGAGAAAAATTGCAGCCTACACGTGAAGAAATGATTGAATTCTTATTTACAGCAGGAGCTTTCGGTATGGTTGTTGCGAATAACGCTTGTATTTCTGGTGCAGCGGGAGGATGCCAAGCTGAAGTTGGTTCAGCAAGTGGAATGGCGGCTGCAGCCGCAGTTGAGATGGCTGGTGGAACACAAGATCAAGCAGCTACAGCGATGGCAATTTCATTAAAGAACATGCTTGGTTTAGTGTGTGATCCTGTTGCAGGACTTGTAGAAGTACCTTGTGTAAAACGTAATGCAGCAGGAGCTGCGAATGCGATGATTTCAGCAGATTTAGCATTAGCTGGTGTAACGAGTACAATTCCATGTGATGAAGTAATTGAGGCAATGTTTAGAATCGGACAAACGATGCCAGTAGCACTTCGTGAAACAGCAGAAGGTGGACTTGCAGCAACGCCGACTGGTCGTCGCCTGCAAGAAGAGATTTTTGGGAAGAACAATAACTAAGTGTAATTATAGAAAAAGGAGCTCAAATAAACTTGAGCTCCTTTTTCTATTTTTCTTTTGTTAGTTGTTCTAATGTTTTTCCAAGATTATGTGATCGTTTCGTTGCCTGTGTAATACAAGAAATAAGTGCTTGTTGAAATTTATGTTCTTGTAATACTTCAATACCTGCTTCGGTAGTTCCACCAGGAGAAGTAATTTCCTTTCTCAAAATAGAAGGGTGTTTGTCACTTGCTTTTAGCATTTCAGCAGCACCAATCATCGTTTGAAGAATAAGTGATTTTGCAACATCTTCTTTTAAACCGATTTTTTTTGCAGCTTCTTCCATAGCTTCCACTACGTAATAAATATAAGCAGGTCCACTTCCGGATAATGCAGTGACAGCATGCATATCTTCTTCCTCTACAACAGAGACGAGACCAATCGTTTCAAATAAAGATGTTGCAGTGCGAATATGCTCCGCTGTTGCATGTTTTGAAGGGGAGATAGCGGTAGCTGATTTTAAAATGGCTGCGGATGTATTTGGCATTGCACGAATAATTGGAACGTCTTTTTGAAGTAGTTTTCTAATTGAGTCAGTAGAAACACCTGCTAGTAATGAAATAATAAGCACGTTATTATTTATGTATTCTTTAAAAGGGGTAAGCGCCTCTGCAACATCCTTTGGTTTCATTGCTAGAAAAAGAATATTTGCATCAGTAAGTAATTCTTTTTTATTATGAGTACCTTTGACACCGTATTTTTTATGTAGCTCTTGTAATCTTGTCTCGTTAGAACGATTACTTACAGTAATTTGTTCACCTTTAACGACATTTGCATGTAACAAGCCACCAATAATAGCTTCGGCAATAGAGCCTGCACCGAGAAAGGAAATGTTTTGAATAGACATGATGTTCCTCCTTTAATTTTGGTTAGAAATTCTTATAAATGTACATACATTCGTTTTTTTATAGGAAACACCTCTTTTTATCTGAAAATAATGACAAATATATATAGAAGTTGTAAACTGAAGAAGTATTCATTTTTGAACCGGAAAGAGACAGGGGGGCTAAGCATGACGGCGATTCACCGAATGGAGATTCCTGTACCATTTGCAGTGGAAACTGTGAATGTGTTTTTAGTTGAGGGGGAGACATTAACATTAATTGATACAGGGACGAATACAGAAGAGGCAAGGAATGCGTTAGAAAGTCAATTAGGTGCATTAGGACATACGATAGAAGATATTGAAACAGTAGTCATTACGCATCATCATGCAGATCATTGTGGACTTTTAAATATATTTTCTGAGAAGACGAATATTATTGGACATCCTTGGAATGAGCCTTGGATTACACAAAATCCAGAATTTTTAAAGCGGTATCATGAATTTTTTAGAGAGACGGCCTTACAGTTTGGTGTGCCAGCAGCATTTTTGAAAGACGAGTCGTTATTGACGACGAGGACACTTAAATATTCTTGTAATAGATCGTTAACGCATACTGTGAGAGAAGGAGATCGTATTGATTCTTTGCCTGGATTTACAGTACTTGAAACACCAGGTCATGCTTCTACTCATATTTCTTTATATAGAGAATCTGATGGAATATTAATTGGTGGAGATGCTCTCATTAGTCATATTTCTTCGAATCCAATACTAGAACCGCCATATGAAGGGCAAACAGAGCGGGCACGCCCATTACTACAATATAATCAAACATTACAGCGTTTAAGCGAAATGAATATTTCACGCATTTTATCAGGGCATGGGGAAGATGTTCTAAATGTGAAACAACTTATTGAAACGAGATTACAAAAGCAAGAAACACGTGCTTTTAAAGTGCTTGAGTTATTAAAGGAAAAACCAATGACAGCATTTGAAGTATGTGTAAAACTATTTCCGGTATTATATAAAGAACAATTACCACTTACTATTTCAGAAACGGTTGGACAATTGGACTATTTAGCATATAATCAACAAGTGATGATTGATGAGTCATCGCAACAATTGATTTATTATGCAAAGTAGGTGACAGCAATGACAGGACGTTTACAAAATAAAGTAATCGTCATTACAGGTGCTTCTAGTGGGATTGGTGAGCAAGTTGCAATGCAAGTTGCAGCACAGGGAGCGACGCCAGTATTAATGGCTCGAACAGAAGAGAAACTACAAGTGTTAGTAGACAAAATTAAAGAAACTTATAATACGCCTTGCTATTATTATGTATTAGATGTAAGTGAAGAGATGGAAGTACAGTCTGTTTTTTCAAAGGTATTACAAGAAGTGGGACGTATTGATATATTAGTAAACAATGCGGGATTTGGTATTTTTAAAACGTTTGAAGATGCGTCAATGGGTGAAGTAAAAGATATGTTCCAAGTAAATGTATTTGGATTAGTAGCATGTACGAAAGCGGTACTACCTTATATGGTAAACAAGAACGAAGGACATATTATTAATATTGCTTCACTTGCCGGAAAAATTGCAACTCCGAAATCAAGTGCGTATGCAGCAACGAAACATGCTGTATTAGGATTTACGAATAGTTTACGCATGGAATTAGCGAATACAGATATTTATGTTACAGCAATTAATCCAGGTCCGATAGATACAAACTTTTTTGAAATAGCGGATCAATCTGGTACATATGTAAAGAATATGGGACGTTACATGTTAAAACCAACATACGTAGCAGAACAAATCGTAAAGTCGATGCACACGAAAAAACGTGAAGTAAACTTACCGAAGTGGATGGGAATTGGTCCCAAACTTTATGCTTTATTCCCAGGTTTATTTGAACGTGTAGCAGGTAAATCATTAAGTAAAAAATAGGAGATTTCCACATGGAAATCTCCTATTTTTTATTGTTTTCCAGTCACATAATCATAAACAATATCCTCAATCTCCTCGTATAAATCAATTTCAATATTTGAATGAGTCACCGTTTGAATATGTTTCACTAGCATTTCCTGATCTTCTTTTGATATTGGACTGCATTGATATTGCTGAAAACTTTTTATAATCATTTTCTCAATTAATTTTTCGTTCATATTTTTTCCCGCCTGTATGTACGTATGTATTGTTTTATTGTACTTGAAGTGAAATAAAAAAACTACTATGCACTATTTTTGTATAAAAATTCGGTTGAGTATATTGTTTTTCTAATAAAATTAAGTTTTTTTAGATTTAAAAATTTATAAATATTTAATTGACTCTATAAATATACAATATTATAATCATACTTAATTTAAAGAATCGATTTGAGGAGGAACTTATGAAAGTCGCAATTATTGGAGCCACTGGATATGGGGGCATTGAATTAATTCGTTTATTAGAACAACATCCATATTTTTCGATAGCATCTCTTCATTCTTTTTCGCAAGTTGGTGAGTGTATAACAAATGTATATCCGCATCTTCGAAATGTTCTCGTTCATACGTTACAAGAAATTGATGTGAAGACAATAGGGAAAGAAGCAGAAATCGTATTTCTAGCAACCCCAGCAGGAGTATCGGCGGAGTTAACGCCCAAGTTAGTAGCAGAAGGTTTAAAAGTAATTGACCTATCTGGAGACTTTCGTATGATAGATCCTTCGTCATATGAACTGTGGTATAAAAGGCCAGCAGCGAAAGAAGAAATTCTTAGAAAAGCAGTGTATGGGTTAAGTGAATGGAAAAGGACTGAGATTCAAAAAGCAAATTTAATTGCAAACCCAGGATGTTTTGCTACAGCCACATTGCTAGCGATAGCGCCGTTAATACGTAGTAGCATGATTGAAGAAGATTCGATTATTATTGATGCGAAATCAGGGGTATCAGGAGCAGGTAAAACACCAACAACAATGACTCACTTTCCTGAGCTATATGATAACTTGCACATTTATAAAGTGAATGAGCATCAGCACATTCCAGAGATTGAGCAAATGCTTACAGAATGGAATAATGGATCACAGCCAATTACATTTAGCACACATTTAATACCGATATCACGAGGAATTATGATTACACTTTATGCAAAAGTAAAACAAAAGATGGAAATAAAGCAACTTCAAAAATTGTATGAAGAAACGTATGAACAATCGCCTTTCATCCGAATTTGTACGCAAGGGAAATTTCCAAGTCCAAAAGAAGTGAGAGGCTCAAATTATTGTGATATTGGCATAGCTTACGATGAAAGAACTGAAAGAGTTACGGTCGTTTCTGTTATAGACAATATGATGAAAGGCGCGGCTGGGCAAGCGATTCAAAATGCAAACATAATAGCGGGACTAGAAGAGACAACAGGTTTACAACATATGCCGCTTTATCTATAAGGGGGACATGATGATTAAAGTAGCGTCTATTACAAAATTAGAAAATGGTTCAATTGTAACGCCTAAAGGCTTTTCGGCAATTGGTACTGTAAATGGTCTGAAAAAGGAGAAAAAGGATTTAGGGGCAATCGTTTGTGACGTACCAGCATCATGTGCCGCTGTGTATACAACGAATCAAATACAAGCAGCCCCTTTGCAAGTAACGAAGGATAGTATAACGGCAGAAGGGAAGTTACAAGCAATTATCGTTAATAGTGGAAATGCAAATGCTTGTACTGGAATGCAAGGATTACAAGACGCATACGAGATGCGCGCGTTAGGGGCGGAACATTTTGGAGTGAAAGAAAATTACGTTGCAGTAGCTTCAACAGGTGTAATTGGTGTTCCACTGCCGATGGATATAATCCGAAAGGGGATTGCAACTCTTATACCGACGAAGGAAGAAAGTGGAGCGTATTCTTTTTCTGAAGCAATTTTAACGACGGATCTTATCACGAAAGAAACTTGCTATGAAATGATTATTGATGGGAAGAAAGTGGCGATTGCGGGTGTTGCAAAGGGTTCAGGGATGATTCATCCGAATATGGCAACGATGCTTAGTTTTATTACGACAGATGCTCATATAGAGCATGACGTATTGCAAACAGCATTATCCCAAATTACGAATCATACATTTAATCAAATTACGGTAGATGGAGATACTTCTACGAATGATATGGTCATCGTTATGGCAAGTGGATTATCAGAAACAAGACCGATAAATATGGAACATACAGATTGGGAAACTTTCGTATGTACTTTACAGAAGGTATGTGAAGATTTAGCAAAAAAAATTGCGCAAGATGGTGAAGGCGCTACGAAGTTAATAGAAGTCAATGTGCTAGGAGCTCAAACGAATGAAGAGGCAAAAAAAATTGCAAAGCAAATAGTCGGTTCGAGTCTTGTGAAAACAGCAATACATGGTGAAGACCCAAACTGGGGGCGAATTATTAGCAGTATTGGACAAAGTGAAGTAGTTATTAATCCGAACACAATTGACATTACTCTTCAATCTATATCGGTATTAAAAAATAGTGAGCCTCAAATATTTTCTGAAGAAGAAATGAAAGAGAGATTACAAGAAGATGAAATAGTCATTAATGTGTACTTACACTTAGGTGAAGAGACAGGATCAGCTTGGGGCTGTGACTTAAGCTATGAATATGTGAAAATAAATGCTTGTTATCGTACATAAGGAGAGAGAAGATGAGCGATTATATTGTAGTGAAATGCGGCGGTAGTATGTTGAATCAATTAAATGATGTGTTTTTTGAATGTATAAAGAAATTGCAACAGAAGTATAAAGTAGTGATTGTTCATGGTGGTGGACCAGAAATTGATGCCAAATTAAAAGATTGTAACATCAACGTAGAAAAAAGAGATGGATTACGGATAACACCAAAAGAAGTTATGGATGTTGTTCAAATGGTGCTATGCGGAAGTACGAATAAAAAATTCGTAATGAATTTACAAAAGCATAATTTACTTGCTGTAGGTTGTTCAGGGTGTGACGGCAATTTACTTCAAGTTCAACCTGTCAGCGAGGAGATAGGATATGTGGGAGAAGTAAGTTATGTAGAAACAGCCTTATTAAAAGGATTAATAAATATGGGGTATATTCCTGTTATTGCTCCAATCGGGGTAAATGGTAATGAAATTTATAACATAAATGCGGACAATGCTGCAGCTGGGATTGCGGCCGCGTTAGGGGCAAAAGAGCTGATTTTTATTACGGATGTAGATGGAATATTACATGAAGGGAATTTGGTAAAGGAAACGGATGAATCTGAAATTGCTACTTTTATAGAAACAGGTGTTATTACAGGTGGGATGATTCCGAAAGTACAGGCGGCACTAGCATCATTAAAAATGGGAGTGCAAAAGATAAGTATTGTGAATGGTACAAAAGATTTTACTGAGGTTACGGGAGAGTGTATTGGAACGACGGTAACGAAAGGCGTGAGTATTGCATGACGAGTCATCTTTTTCAAACGTATGGCAGAAGAACTATTGAGTTTGTAAAGGGAACTGGAACGAAAGTTATTGATAATAACGGTAAGGAATATTTAGATTTCACATCAGGAATTGGCGTATGTAATTTAGGACATTGTCACCCTACTGTTCTCAAAGGTGTACAAGATCAACTTGATGATATATGGCATATATCTAACCTGTTTACAAACAGCTTACAAGAAGAAGTTGCGTCATTATTAACAGAAAATAGAGCATTAGATTATGTGTTTTTCTGTAATAGTGGGGCAGAGGCAAATGAAGCGGCTTTAAAGTTAGCACGTAAGCATACTGGAAAATCTCTCGTCGTAACATGCCAGCAGTCTTTTCACGGTAGAACATTTGGAACGATGAGTGCAACAGGCCAAGATAAGGTAAAAGAAGGATTTGGTCCATTACTTCCATCTTTTTTACATATCCCTTTTAATGATATTAAAGCATTAGAGGAAGTAATGAATGAAGAAGTTGCGGCGGTAATGGTAGAAGTTGTTCAAGGAGAGGGAGGAGTAATACCTGCCGATCTATCTTTTTTGAAAGAGATTGAAACATTATGTAATAAGTTCGGTTCCTTATTTATTATAGACGAAGTACAAACGGGGATAGGAAGAACTGGAACACTATTCGCTTATGAACAAGTGCGAATAGAGCCTGATATCGTTACCGTTGCAAAGGCACTTGGGAATGGGGTTCCTGTCGGAGCGATGATTGGCCGGAAAGAGCTCGGAACGTCGTTTACTGCAGGATCACACGGTTCAACTTTTGGCGGGAATTACATCGCGATGGCTGCAGCGAAAGAAGTATTGCAAGTGAGTAAAAAACTATCGTTTTTAAAAGAAGTACAAGAAAAGGGCGAGTACGTATTAGAGAAGTTGCAAGAGGAATTACAGCATGTCGAATGTATTCAAAATATACGTGGTAAGGGGCTTATGATTGGGATTGAGTGTAAGCATGAAGTTGCAAGTTTTATAGAACAACTAGAAAACGAAGGGCTTCTCGTATTACAAGCAGGCCCTAATGTTATAAGACTATTACCGCCACTCATTGTCACGAATGAAGAGTTAGAACAGGCAGTATATATAATAAAAAAAGTAGTTTGTACAAAAAACGTATCAATCATATAAGGGGGAAGTTTCATGTCAACTGTACAAGTACCGAAATTAAATACGAAAGATCTTTTAACACTAGAAGAATTAACGAAAGAAGAAATTATTTCTTTAATTGAGTTCGCTATATATTTAAAAAAGAATAAGCAAGAGCCTTTATTACAAGGCAAAATATTAGGGCTTATTTTTGATAAGCATTCAACTCGTACTCGTGTATCTTTTGAAGCGGGAATGGTACAACTCGGGGGACATGGTATGTTTTTAAGTGGAAAAGAGATGCAAATGGGAAGAGGAGAAACTGTTTCAGATACTGCGAAAGTATTATCGCAGTATATTGACGGGATTATGATACGTACATTCTCGCACGCGGATGTAGAAGAGCTTGCAAAAGAATCAAGTATTCCTGTTATTAACGGTTTAACGGATGATCATCATCCTTGTCAAGCATTGGCAGACCTCATGACGATATATGAAGAAACAAATACATTTAAAGGAATAAAATTGGCTTACGTAGGTGACGGAAATAATGTATGTCATTCATTGTTGCTAGCGAGTGCAAAAGTCGGAATGCATATGACTGTTGCAACGCCTGTAGGATATGAACCGAATGAAGAGATTGTAAAAAAAGCGTTAGCGATTGCCAAGGAAACAGGAGCTGAAATTGAAGTTTTGCATGATCCTGAATTAGCAGTGAATGAAGCTGATTTCATTTATACTGACGTTTGGATGAGCATGGGGCAAGAGGGCGAAGAAGAGAAATATACTTTATTTCAGCCATACCAAATCAATAACGAACTTGCTAAGCATGCGAAGCAAACATATCGTTTCTTACACTGTTTACCTGCCCATCGTGAAGAAGAAGTAACAGGAGAAATTATAGATGGACCGCAGTCTATTGTCTTTGAGCAAGCTGGTAATCGATTGCATGCTCAAAAAGCGTTATTAGTGAGTTTATTTAAAAATGTAGAAGAGCCTTCCTAAAAGGGAGGTTTTTTTATATTAAAATGTCATATGTATATTTAGTTAACCATTTCGATATCATTTATAATAAAAGAGAAAACTAAATTTGTTTTTCAGAGTGTGTAAGGACATACTACATATAAAAATATAGTTAAAGAGATGATGAGGGTGAAAACAACTAAGAAAACATATTCGTTTTTTCAGCGGATGTGGAGAATATTAAAGTTTCAATATTATAAGTTGCTTCGATCGCCAGAAGGCGCAAAGAAAGTATCGTTAGGGTTTGCTATAGGATTCGGCTTAGAAATGTTAGTCATTTATACGGCATCGCTCGTATATGTAATATTTTATCCAATCGTCAGGTTAGCAAAGGGATCTTTTCCGGCGGCAGTTATTGGCAATATTATTGGGAAAATATCGTTTCTCCCAGTATTTTTATTTCCGCTTGCGTATGCGCTAGGAAAAATGATTTATCCATTTCATGTACAGAAAATTCATCATGAACCATTTACGATATCGGACTTGTTTTCAAGTCACATTTTTACGATATTAAAGAGCTTATTACAAAGTGAAGTGTATGTATTAATTGGAATGACGATTTTAGGAGTTGTGTTTGGTCTCATTTCGTATTTCGTTGTGCATTATTTATACGAAAAGAACCGTAAGTTACGCTTGAAGAAAAGGAAGAAACGAGTGAGAGAACCACTTGTACAATTATAAACAATGTCACATCCATTTTCTCCTTTGAATATGTTTAAGAAAAAGGAGGAGAGGATAATGTATTATTATTGCGTACCTCAAGTATATCCATATGTAAATTATTATCCGGTTTATGATACGAGTAGACAATACGAATTATATCGGCAACAACAATTACAGCAATTATCACAAATACCACAATTACCAACACAACAGCCTACACAGGAAAAAAAACCATATTTAACAACATGGCCATATTCCAATGTATACTATGGTAACTATTACGAATCATAAAGCTGCTTCTATTTAGAAGCAGCTTTATACGTTTGTTTTCAAAATTAAATTTTGAATGGTTTGAAGAGAATGAATGAGCTTTTCGCGCTCTTCCTCAGATAATGTTTGAAAATTTTCTTTTAGTTTGTCTAAAATGAATTGCTGATACTGATTTACTAATAATTTCCCTTCAGCTGTTAGAGAAATTAAAATGACCCGTCGATCTTTTTCGCTATAATGACGCTCTATTAGTTCTTCTTGAATAAGTTTGTTTAATAGAGGTGTCATGTTAGGCCGTGAAATCGCTAGCCGCTTGCCGATTTCGGAAACTGCTAATGTACCGTTTTCATGCAAAAGTAGTAATACTTGTGTATGTGATGGCGGCATATGTCTTTGAGAAGAAAATTCTCCAGGAAGCATAAATTTGCGATAAAAAAGAGGCACTAGCGAAAGAAGATGATCAACAATACGTTCCCACTCGCGTGATTCCATATAAAGGCCCCCTTCCACTATCATTGTAACAAAAAAGACATGTTATAAAAATAGAATTGTTTCATGGTCGCTTTAATATTTGTAGGATAACACTTGCTTTGTAAATGTATTGGCAATAATTGCATAGCCGTTATCATTTGGATGTACTTGGTCAAATAATAACTCTTTTTTATCATTCGATATTAATTTGCGAATTGGTAAAACGATAGATGGTTGATTCACTTTTGCAATGGAATAAACGGATTCATTCCAGCCGTCTAAAAACATATCTGCATAACTTGCGATGGAGTCATCGAGTTGTAACGGGTTATAGAGTTCTGAGAGAATGAGTAAAGCGTCCGGATTTTGATCTCGAACTGTCTTTACAATACTTTTTACATCCGCTTCAAAATGAGCTTTTTCTTTATTTAACATTTTTATACCATCTATAACACCAACATCACGATTTAAGCGAAATAAATTATTTCCCCCAATATTAATTGTAATGATATTTGCTGCTCTAATTTTTTGCTTTACATCTTCTGATTGAACTTTTTTAGCGAGACGATCTGTTGTAAGACCGTTTATCCCGAGGTTTTCTACCGTAATTGGTTTATGAATTTGTGCTTCTATTTGTTTAGAGGCTAATTCAGCAAATCCACCTTGTGTTGATCCATATCCTTTGGCGAGCGAATCACCTAGTACGAGATGATAAAAGGAATCGTTTGTTTGCTTATCAATCCAACTTGGAGTAGATGTTTTTTCTGTTTTTTCTTCGGATTCATTTTGTTTTGTCTCGTCGTTCTTTTCAAAATAAGAATAAGAAATGATCAGAAGGAGGAGACAAACAATTGTTAAGATGACTTTTTTCATAAATTCATCCTCCTTGTAATTGGTAATTGTATCATATTCAGCAGTATTAGCAATGTAAGGGCATATTATATGTTTATGAAAAGTTTATAATAACTTTACAGAAAATTTGTTGAAGTTTGTCAAAAAATATTGACGATAGGAAAGAACTTTATATATGATAATGTCAGATAAGGTGAAACTTTAATTAGTGGGAGCTTTATTTCCTTTTAATTAATAGTCTTCATCAATCGGGCGTTTAAGGGGACTACTCGTTAGCGCAGGGTGAAATGAAAATTGTGTCTCTAATAGAAGAAAAAAGGTATGTGGTTAGAGACAGATAGGGATTCATTTCATTATTTCTGGTAATTGTATAAGGGGGATTTTTTGTGAAAAAGTCAAAAAAAATGCTAGCTGGAGCAACTCTTGCGATTGGTGTAATGGCACCGCAAGTAATGCCAGCAACAGCTCATGCAGATGAGAACGCTGGGGAGAGTACAGTTAACTTACGAATTCTAGAAACATCAGATATTCACGTTAACTTAATGAATTACGATTATTATCAAACGAAAACAGATAATAAAGTAGGTCTTGTACAAACGGCCACACTCGTTAATAAAGCACGTGAAGAAGTGAAAAACTCTGTCCTATTTGATGATGGGGATGCATTACAAGGGACACCGCTTGGAGATTATGTAGCGAATAAAATAAAAGATCCGAAGAATCGTGTGGATCCTAGTTATACACATCCATTATATCGTGTAATGAATTTAATGAAGTATGACGTCATCTCTCTTGGGAATCATGAATTTAACTACGGTTTAGATTATTTAAAGGAAGTGACTAGTAAAACAAAAATTCCGGTTATTAACTCGAATGTCTACAGAGATGACCATGATGGTAATGATGAGAATGACGAGCATTACTTTGATAGATCATATCATATTTTAGAGAAAGAAGTAGTGGATGAAGCAGGCCAAAAACAAATAGTGAAAATTGGTGTAATGGGATTTGTTCCACCACAAATTATGAATTGGGATAAAGCGAATTTAGAAGGAAAAGTAAAAGCAAAAGATATTGTGCAAACAGCGAAAAAATTAGTTCCGGAAATGAAGGCGCAAGGTGCGGATATTATAGTTGCACTAGCGCATTCAGGTGTTGATAAGAGTGGATACAACGAAGGAATGGAAAATTCATCGTTTTATTTAGCGACAGAAGTTCCTGGCGTAAATGCAGTATTAATGGGACATTCACATACTGAAGTGAAGGATGTATTTAATGGTGTTCCAGTTGTAATGCCCGGTGTTTTTGGTAGTAACTTAGGTATTATTGATATGCAATTGAAAAAGGTAAACGGAAAATGGGAAGTGCAAAAAGATCAGTCTAAGCCGCAACTTCGTCCGATTGCTGATAGTAAAGGTAATCCGTTAGTAGAATCTGATCAAAAATTAGTTAATGAAATTAAAGATGAACATGAAAAGACAATCGAATATGTAAATACACATGTAGGTAAAACGAAAGCACCAATTAATAGTTATTTTTCATTAGTACAAGATGATCCTTCCGTACAAATTGTGACAAATGCGCAAAAATGGTATGTAGAACAAGAACTTAAAAAACCAGAATACGAAAAGATTAAAGATATTCCAGTTTTATCTGCAGGAGCACCATTTAAAGCAGGTGGCCGAAACGGTGCTACATATTATACGGATATTCCAGCTGGAACGTTAGCAATTAAAAACGTTGCAGATTTATACGTGTATCCAAATACGTTATATGCTGTAAAAGTAAATGGGGCACAAGTGAAAGAATGGCTTGAAATGTCTGCAGGTCAGTTTAATCAAATTGATCCAAAGAAAACAGAAGAACAGCCGTTAGTAAATATAGGCTATCCTACATATAACTTCGATATTTTAGATGGCTTAAAATACGAAATTGATGTAACACAACCGGCGAAATACGATAAAGATGGAAAAGTTGTAAATGCAAATGCTAATCGTATTGTAAATATGACATATGAAGGGAAGCCAGTAGCTGACAAGCAAGAGTTCATCGTCGCTACAAATAACTATCGTGGAAGTAGCCAAACGTTCCCAGGTGTAAGTAAAGGGGAAGTTGTATACCAATCACAAGATGAAACACGTCAAATTATTGTGAAGTATATGCAAAAAATAAAAGATATTGATCCAGCAGCTGATCAAAACTGGGCGTTTAAACCAATTGTTGCAGATAAATTAAATACAACATTTGATTCTTCACCAAATGCACAAAAGTATATAAAGAAAGATGGAAAGATTTCATATGTTGGACCATCTGAAAATGAATTTGCTAAATATGCAATTGATATAACGAAGAAGAATGATGATAAAGAAACTGGTGAAGGAAATCCAACGACACCGCCGAAAGGTGATGGAGAAAATCCGACGACACCGCCAACAGGTAATGGAGAAAACTCAATACCACCAACAGAAGAAGGTAATAATGGAAATGAACCAAAGCAAGATGGAAACAATACTGGATCTGGACAAACTACAACAGATGATCAAAATACAAAAGAAACAACAACAACTGTAAGTGAAAATAAAGAAGCTGAAAAAGATGAACGTGATTTACCGAAAACAGGTGCAAGTATTGCTTCTACAATTGGAGCTGGTCTTGCGTTTGTTGGAGCGGGATTACTTCTGTTATTTAGAAGAAAGAAAGCGAATAGATAGTCAAGAAATATAAAAAGGATTACCGATTTGGTAATCCTTTTTGTTATATTATGAAACTGGTACTGCTTTTTCTTTTTTCCATGAAAGACCGAATCCAGTAAAGCCGACGATAATGGTTACGACTGGACATGCTAAACAGAAGATTGCGTATGGCAGGTAATCGAATGTTGGAACGCTAAGAACGTTTGTTAAGAATACGCCACTTACACCCCATGGTACGAGTGGATTAATTACTGTACCAGCATCTTCTAATACTCGTGATAAATTACGACGTTCTAAACCGACTTCATCGTATTTATTAGCAAATGCTTGTCCTGTTAAAACGATGGATAAGTACTGCTCACCAAGTAAGAAGTTTACACCAATTGCAGTTGAAGCAGTAGAAATAATTAAGCGTGTACTAGTTTTTACGAAGCTAGAGATAATATTCATCAGCTGCGCTATAATACCCATTCCTTGTAATAATCCTCCCATACAAAGAGCTAGGAAAATAAGAGCAATTGACATCATCATACTTTGCAGGCCACCGCGAGATAATAAGCTATCAATATCTTTGATACCAGTTTTAGAAACGTAACCGTCTTGCATAATTTTAATTAAATCAGCTAAAGAAGTGCTAGGTTTAAAAATAAAGAGAATAATAATTCCTACCACAATTCCTGCAAGTAATGTTGGAACTGCGGGTACCTTTTTAAATGCGAATAGGAACAGTAATAAAATAGGAATCAGTGTAACGATAGAAATCGTTGCATTTTTTTCTAGTGTGTTAATAAATGCTGAGAAATCAACGTTTCCACCAGATCCGCTTCCTAAAATGAAAAATGCGATAAAAGCAATAATGAAAGCTGGCACTGTTGTCCAAAGCATGTTACGAATATGTTCAAATAAATCTACACCCGTTACAGCAGGCGCTAAGTTTGTTGTATCAGATAAAGGAGACATTTTATCTCCGAAGAATGCACCAGAAATAATTGCACCAGCAATAAGAGCTGGATCGTATCCAAGGGCAGTACCCATTCCCATAAAGGCAAGTCCTACAGTTGCAGCAGTTGTAAAAGCACTACCGATACTCGTTCCAACAATTGCACAAACAACAAAAACAGTTGGAACGAAAATTTTTGGAGATACAAGTTGGAAGCCGTATACCATTAAAGTCGGAATAGTTCCAGCTGCGATCCAAACGCTAATTAATACGCCTACAAGTAAGAAAATAAATATAGATGGAATACCAGCTGAAATACTACTGATCATCCCTTTCTCCATAGTAGACCAAGAGATTTTCTTCAGGAATCCAAATGCTAATAAAAGAACGATACCAAATAAAATTGGGATGTGTGGTGAAACTTCTAATTGAATAACACTAAAACCAATACAGAAAAAGATAAAAATTGTTAAAAGAACAGACTCAATTTTTGAAACCATTGTTTTCCCCTCCTAAGTAATGTAAAATAGCTCTTTTTTATATAAAATTCGCCAATATTGTATATTTCCTTCTAAAATTTAGAATTTTGTGACAAATTACCGGTAATTGTTGGTCCTTCTATATGATACGGAAATGATTGGATAAAAAAACGTCCCTGCATATAATTATGCAGGGACGAAGAAATCGCGGTACCACCCTAGCTTGTGAAATGAATGTATCACAAAATAAAGGGTCATATGATATGCGCTTATAAAATAAAAAACGCCCCTGCAATATATGCAGGGACGAAAAATTCGCGGTACCACCCTAAATTGTGAAACAGTGTCGTTTCACCACTCTTTAGACATAACGGTCTATAACCGTCTTTCACTACTCCTCACGTTTCGTAAAAGAAGCTCCAGGGGGTAATTCATAATTCGCTCTGTACTGGTTCGCACCGACCACCAGCTCTCTGAAATCAGAAATCGAAATACTACTAAATCCTATCAACGCCGATTCATATGATGTTAGTTAAATTTTTATCATATTTTCATCTTACATGTCAATAAAAATATTAAATGTTTTTTTAGGGAAATAAAGGATAATTGTTTTTAACGCTGTAAAAATGTACGTTATAATGAATTTGAAAGGGGGAGGAAAGAGTGAAGAAAAAAATAATTCTTTTTACCACTTTATTAGTTATTGGAGGAAGTGCTGGAATTTACACAGCTTTGGCGGCTGAATCAGAGCAGTTGAAACAAAAGCAAATACAACAGTCAGAAGTGAAGAAAGTAAAAGAAATAGAAGAGAAGAAATCAATGGAAAAAGCAGCAGAAAAACTAGGAGTTTCTACTGAGGGGAAAACAAAAGAAGAGGTTACGAAAGAAGTAAATACCGCTAGGTTTGAGAAGCGTCATGATTTATTAATTGAGCACGCTAAGCAACTTGGAATTGATACAGAGGGGAAAAAAGATGAAGAAATTATTTTAGAAATTGGAAAGATACAGCATGGAAAGTAGAACAACTTATCGTAGGATAAGTTGTTCTTTTTTAAGAACTATTTGATTTTAAAATAATTGACAGTCATTCGGATTTAATGTTAACTATATTTATAAACAAGTTAACATTAGGGGTGACAATTGTGACAATAAATAGTAGAACGATTGAAAAATCATCTTATACATATGAAGAATTAGCAGAGAAAAATAAAGCTTACGTATGGCACCCATTTACACAAATGAAAGATTATTTAGAAGAAGATCCTGTCATTATTGAACGTGGAGAGGGAAGAAAACTATACGATGTAAATGGTAATGAATATTGGGATGGTGTTTCATCTATATGGTTAAATGTTCACGGACATCAAGTACCGGAATTAGATGAAGCAATTCGTGAGCAATTAAATAAAATTGCTCATTCTACTATGTTAGGACTTGCTAACGTTCCATCTATTTTATTAGCAGAAAAAATTATTGAGGTTGTACCAGATGGATTGAAGAAGGTATTCTATTCTGATTCAGGTTCTACCGCTGTTGAAATTGCAATTAAGATGGCTTTCCAATATTGGCAGCATAAAGGGAAACCAAAGAAACAAAGATTCGTTACATTAAAAGAAGCATATCACGGTGATACAATTGGAGCTGTTTCAGTAGGAGCAATAGACTTGTTTCACCAAGTGTATAGTTCGCTCTTGTTTGATGCGATTAAAATGCCGTATCCATATACATATCGTTCTCCTTACGGAAATAATAAGGAGGAAATTGTAAAAATCCATTTAGAAGAAATGGAAGAATTGTTGAAAGAAAAGCATGAAGAAGTAGCTGCCATCATTGTAGAGCCATTAATGCAAGGTGCTGGCGGAATGATTACAATGCCAAAAGGATATTTAAAAGGACTGCGCGATTTATGTACAAAGTACAATGTATTATTTATTACAGATGAGGTAGCGACTGGATTTGGGCGTACAGGGAAAATGTTTGCGTGTGAACATGAAAATGTGACGCCAGACATTTTAACTGCTGGGAAAGGTTTAACAGGTGGATATTTACCAATTGCAGTTACGGTAACGACAGATGAAATATATAATGCCTTCTTAGGAGAATATGAAGAACAAAAAACATTTTTCCATGGACATAGCTACACAGGTAATCCGTTAGGGTGTGCCGTAGCAATCGCGAATCTAGAACTATATGAAAAAACAAATTTAATAGAAGAAGTGGCACGTAAAACGGATTATGTGACAGCGCAATTAGAAAAGCTCTTTGCGTATAAACATGTAGGTGATATTCGTCAGTGCGGATTAATGGTTGGTATTGAGCTTGTGAAGAATAAGGAAACGAAAGAAGCGTTTGACTGGACAGAAAGAGTCGGTGTTCAAGTATGTAAACGCTCAAGAGAGCTGGGTATGATTTTACGACCGCTAGGTAACACGATTGTATTTATGCCACCACTTGCTTCTACTTTTGAAGAGATTGATGATATGTTACGCATTTTATATAAGGCAATCTCAGATGTTACGGAGGGAGAATAATGAGTGGTTTTTTCATAACAGCAACTGATACTGAAGTTGGAAAAACAGTAGTTGCAGGTGCTATAGCAGGTGTATTTAGAGAATTAGGATATAACGTAGGGGTATATAAACCGTTACAAAGTGGGCATGTTGCATCAAACCCTGAGGGAGATGCGGCAAGGTTAAAAGCATTATCAGGTGTACGGACACCAGAAAATGAAATTTGCCCTTATTCTATTGAAGAACCACTTGCTCCGAGACTTGCCATGAAAAGAGCTGGAAGAGTAGTAAAGTTAAAAGAAATTACTGATTACTATAATGAACTATTAAAAGAGTTTAATAGCTTATTTGTAGAAGGAGCAGGTGGGCTTGCTGTCCCATATACAGAAGATGCTTTAGTAATTGATTTTGCAAAAGAATTACAGTTGCCTCTTATTGTAGTAGCTCGTCCTACATTAGGAACAGTAAATCATACAGTGTTAACGATTGCTTACGCAAAGGCGCATGGTTTAACCGTAGCGGGTGTCATTTTATCAGGTTGCAAAGAATGTGAAATGGAAAGAGTGCAAGAAAATAAAGAGATGATTGAAGAGCTGAGCGGGGTACCAGTTTTAGGATTATTGCCATTCTTTGCAGGTGAGTTTACGAAAGAAGAAGTATTAGAATCTGCAAAAAAACATATTATGATTTCAAAATTAGAGGAGTTTATCCAAAATGAATCAAACGTGGCGGGCGCACCTTCAATCTAAATTACAACAATTACATGAGCAAGGGCAGTATCGTGATTTGCATGTAACAGAGAAGGCAGAAGAGACTTGGCTTATTCGAGATAAAAAAAGGATGTTAAATTTAGCGTCAAATAATTATTTAGGGTTAGCTGGAGATGAAAGGTTAAAAGAAGTTGCTATTGCCTGTACAAAAAGATATGGAACTGGAGCGACTGCCTCTCGTCTCGTTGTAGGAAATCATCCATTATATGAAGAGGTTGAGAGAAGCATATGTGACTGGAAAGGTACTGAAAGAGCTTTAATTGTAAATAGTGGGTATACGGCAAATATAGGTGCCATATCTTCTTTAGCCTCTCGGCACGATATTGTTTTTAGTGATAAGTTAAATCACGCAAGTATTGTTGATGGGATCATATTAAGCGGGGCAGAGCATAAAAGGTATCGTCATAATGATTTGGATCATTTAGAGAAGTTGTTGAAAATGGCTTCGCCTGAAAAAAGGAAATTAATCGTAACAGATACCGTTTTTAGTATGGATGGTGATACTGCGTATTTGAGAGATTTAGTACAGCTGAAAGAGAAATACGGGGCAATCATTATAGTTGATGAAGCACATGCGAGTGGAATATATGGAATCGGCGGAGCTGGGTTATCTCATATAGAAAAAAATCTTGCTCAAAAAATTGATATACATATGGGGACGTTTAGCAAGGCTTTAGGGTGTTATGGTGCGTATTTGACAGGTGATGAAATTTATATAGAGTATTTACAAAATATGATGAGAAGCTTTATTTTTACTACAGCTTTACCACCAAGTACGTTAGGAGCGGTGCAAAAAGCAATTGAAATTGTAAAAGAAGATAACGAAAGAAGAGAGAACCTTATAGCAAACGGAGAATACTTCAGAACTAAATTAAGGGATGCTGGTTTTGATATTGGGAATAGTTCAACTCATATTGTACCGATTGTAGTCGGTTCAAATGAACATGCTTTACGGTTTAGTAAAAGGTTGCAAGAGGCAGGGATTGCGGCTATTGCAATTCGTCCGCCAACTGTGCCGGTTCATAGTTCTCGAATTCGCTTTGCAGTTACATCGCAACATACAATAGCTGATTTAAAATGGGCTATTGACCGAATTATCCACATTGCGAAAGAAGAGGAGCTTTTCGTATGAATGAGCTAAAGATTATTTTTATCCCCGGATGGGGAATGGAAGAGAATATTTGGGATTTAGTACTTCCGTATTTTAAAGGATATTCTGTTCAATGCATAGATTGGCGTAATGTGAAAGAACGAAGTGAATTTGCGGAACGAATTATAGATGTAGCGCATAATGACAACGTAATATTGGTTGGATGGTCACTAGGAGCGTTAGCAGCAGTTGAAGCTTATAAAAAGATTCAGGCAAAAGGCATCGTATTAATTGGTGGTACTGCTAAATTTACAAATACGAGCGATTACAGTAACGGATGGAATGCTTTGCATGTAGAACGGCTGAAAAGGAATTTGGCGAGAAGGAAAGAAGATACGCTCAAGCGGTTTTATGAAAATATGTTTACGAAAGATGAGCTAAAAGAGAATAAAAACTTTGAAGACATTGTAGACCGTTTTAAAGGTGATTCTATTCAGTCTTTACAACTAGGTTTGGATTATTTAATAGAAACAGATATGAGAGAAGAACTAAAAGAAATTAAAGTACCTATACTACTTATTCACGGAGAACAGGATGTAATATGCCCATTGTCTGCGGCACGTAGTATGACGGAAAATAGCAGCAGCGAGCTGAAAGTAGTAAGTGAAGCAGGGCATGCATTATGTGTGACGAATTTTGAATATTGCGCAAATGAGATAATTCAATTTGTAGAGGGGATACGACATGATCAACAAAACGTTACTACAAAAACGGTTTAATGGGGCAGCCGTATCTTACGATCGATATGCAAATGTACAAAAAAAGATGGCACATTCATTACTTTCAATCTTAAAGGAACGATATAGTGAAACGGCATCAATACGTATTTTAGAACTGGGATGCGGGACGGGGTATGTAACAGAGCAATTATCAAAGTTATTTCCGAAAGCACATATTACAGCAGTTGATTTTGCTGAAAGTATGATTGCGATTGCGCAAACTAGACAAAATGTAAAAAATGTAACGTTTCACTGTGAAGATATTGAGCGATTACGATTAGAAGAATCATATGATGTCATTATTTCAAATGCTACATTTCAATGGTTAAATAATTTACAACAAGTGTTAAGAAATTTATTTCAACATTTGTCTATAGATGGGATATTACTCTTTTCAACGTTTGGACATGAAACGTTTCAAGAATTGCATGCTTCGTTCCAACGTGCGAAAGAAGAAAGAAATATAAAAAATGAAACATCGATTGGTCAACGTTTTTATTCAAAAGATCAGTTGCTTCATATATGTAAGATAGAAACAGGGGATGTGCATGTTTCTGAAACATGTTACATAGAGAGTTTTACAGAAGTTAAGGAGTTTCTGCATTCTATTCGAAAAGTAGGAGCAACTAATAGCAATGAAGGATCATATTGTCAAAGTCCCTCACTCTTTCGTGCGATGCTACGCATATACGAAAGAGACTTCACGGGAAATGAAGGGATAATGGCAACGTATCATGCTTTATTTATACATATAACAAAAGAGGGGAAGAGATGAAATGAAACAAGTACAAACAAAAAGGGATTGGAAAAAACTTGCATACGACGTAGTGGAAGAGAAGATGATTACGAAAGAAGATGCAATAGCGATATTAGAAGCTGATGATACCGAAGTTTTAGAAATTATGAATGCGGCTTACATTATTCGCCATCATCACTTTGGTAAGAAAGTAAAATTGAATATGATTATTAATACGAAATCTGGATTATGTCCTGAAGATTGTGGATATTGCTCACAGTCTATTATTTCAGAAGCACCGATTGATAAATATGCATGGTTAACGCAGGAGAAGATTGTAGAAGGGGCACATGAAGCAATACGCCGTAAAGCAGGTACATATTGTATTGTAGCGTCTGGTCGTCGTCCGACGGATAAAGAGGTAAATCACGTAATTGGAGCAGTTAAGGAAATTCGTGAAACGACAGACTTGAAGATTTGTTGTTGTTTAGGTTTCTTAAATGAAGATCAAGCAGGACGTTTAGCGGAAGCAGGCGTGCATCGTTATAACCACAACTTAAATACACATGCAAATAATTACGATAGTATTTGTTCAACTCATACGTATGATGATCGTGTTGATACAGTTCAAAAAGCAAAACAAGCGGGCATTTCCCCATGCTCGGGAGCGATTTTTGGCATGGGAGAAACAATTGAAGAGCGTGCTGAAATTGCATTTGAATTACAACGTATAGATGCAGATTCTATCCCTTGTAATTTCCTTGTTGCTGTAAAGGGGACACCTCTTGAAGGACAAAAAGAGTTAACTCCAGTAGAATGTTTAAAAGTACTGGCAATGATGCGTTTTGTAAACCCAACAAAAGAAATTCGTATTTCAGGAGGACGTGAAATCAATTTACGTTCTGTACAGCCAATCGGTTTATTTGCAGCAAATTCTATTTTTGTCGGGGACTACTTAACGACAGCTGGACAAGAGCCGACTGCAGACTGGGGTATGATTGCAGATTTAGGATTTGAGATTGAAGAGTGTGCATTATAAGATAGATGAAAAAGCAAACTTGTAAAAGGGTTTGCTTTTTTTGTAAATAAAATGTAATAAATAGTTGTGAACGCCTGTTACTATTGGTTTTTGAACGAAAAAAAGAATTTTTGTGAACGAATTTTCCAAGCCCTAGTTGTACATAGTAAATATGTAATTTATATTGGGTTGGAGGATTTTACATGTACAAATACATATTAGCGATTATGACTTGTTTAATTTTAATAAAAGCAATAAGTTCTGATCCAGTTAAGGCTGCTGAAAATCCTGAACAAAAAGAGATGCAACAAAGAATCGAACAACACTTTCGAACGAAAGCTGAACATTTTGGATTGAAAACGGAAGGAAAAGATTTAAAGGAAGTTAGAAAAGAAATTACTATTATAGAAGAAGCGAAAAAAAGAGAGAATGTATGGAGAACAGCACAAGCTCTTCATATAAAAACAGAAGGAAAAACGATGAATGAATTAATAAAAGATGTACAAAAAAAGGTGAAAAAATAAAAAGAGGCCGTAGCCTCTTTTTTTATACCCATTGTTTTGATAAGTGAGCCATTTCAATTGCAGCAACAGCTGATTCATATCCTTTATTACCAGCTTTCGTACCTGCGCGTTCAATCGCTTGTTCAATTGTTTCTGTCGTTAATACGCCGAAAATAACTGGGATGTCCATTTGTAGTGATAAAGACGCAACACCTTTTGCTACTTCATTACAAACGTAATCGTAGTGAGTTGTAGCACCTCGGATTACAGTACCTAATGTAATAACAGCATCATACTTTCCGCTACTAGCCATCTTTTTAGCGATTAAAGGAATTTCAAATGCACCAGGAACCCAAGCAACATCAATATCATTTTCTTCTACACCGTGACGCTTTAATCCGTCTAAAGCGCCGCCAAGTAACTTACTTGTAATAAATTCGTTAAAACGTCCAACAACAACTCCAACTTTTAATCCTGTACCAACTAAATGACCTTCGAATACCATAATAAATCTCTCCTTTAATTATAAGTTTAGTAAGTGTCCTAATTTGTTTACTTTCGTTTGTAAATACGATTTATTCTCTTCTTTTGCTGGCATTTGCAACGGTACACGCTCGACTACTTCTAAATCGTAACCTTGTAAGCCAGCAATTTTTCTTGGGTTATTCGTTAATAATCGTAAACTTTGTAAACCTAAATCTTTTAATATTTGTGCTCCGATACCGTAATCACGAAGATCAGCAGGGAAGCCGAGTTTTTCATTTGCTTCTACAGTATCGAATCCTTCTTCTTGTAATTTATAAGCACGAAGCTTATTAAGAAGCCCAATGCCTCTTCCTTCTTGTCTCATATAAAGAAGAACACCTTTTCCTTCACGCTCAATTTGAGCAAGTGCTGCATGGAGTTGTGGTCCGCAATCGCAGCGATGTGAACCGAATACATCTCCTGTTAAGCATTCAGAATGAACACGCACAAGTACCGGTTCACCTATTGAAATATCACCTTTTACAAGTGCGATATGTTCTTTCGTATCTAATGAGTTAGAATAGCCAATTGCGTGGAAAGTACCGAAATCTGTAGGTAATGTAATTTCCACCTCTCTCGTCACAAGTGTTTCATGATGGCGGCGGTAAGCAATTAAATCTTCTATTGTAATCATTTTTATATCAAATTGTTTTGCGCATTCTATTAAATCAGGTACACGTGCCATCGTGCCGTCCTCATTTATAATCTCGCAAATAACTCCAGCTGGTTCGGCACCGCATAGCTTCGCTAAATCAACAGCAGCTTCTGTATGACCTGCACGACGCAGGACACCGCCTTCTTTCGCAATTAATGGAAAGATATGTCCAGGTCGATTGAAATCAGCGCCTTTTGATGCGGGGTTTAACAATTCTTGTATCGTAGTTGCACGTTCGTGAGCGCTAATCCCTGTTGTTGTAGAAACATGGTCAATGCTCACTGTAAACGCAGTATGATGTGAATCTGTATTATGAGATACCATTGGTTCTAATTGTAGACGTTCTGCGTACCCTGCTGTAATCGGTACACAAACGAGACCACGGCCATGTGTAATCATAAAATTAATTGTTTCTGGTGTAATGTACTCTGCTAAAGCAATAAAATCGCCTTCATTTTCTCGGTTTTCATCATCACATACGATAACGACTTTACCTTGTTTTAAATCTTCTAGAGCTTCTTCAATACGATGAAACATTGTGCTTCCCCCTTATAGAAATCCGTTTTCTTGTAAAAAGCTTTCAGTCATTGAACCTACTCGTTTTGTAGGTTTAGTAATAAAGCGTTCGATATATTTACCAATCATGTCACACTCAATGTTTACGATATCTCCGGCATTTTTTTCTCCAATGACAGATTCGCTTACTGTGTGCGGGATGAGTGAAATCGTTATGGAAGATTCGTCTATATCAAATATCGTTAAACTCGTTCCATCAACAGCAATGGACCCTTTCTGCAAACAATAGCGCAGCAGTTCATCAGAAATTGCTATTTTGTAATAGACGGCATTGTAATGTTGTTTTTTATTTAAAATCGTTCCGATGCCATCAATATGTCCTGAAACGAAATGTCCACCGAATCGTCCATTTGCAGCCATTGCTCGCTCTAAATTTACTTTAGAGTGCGGTTTAAGCATGCGAAGTGATGTCGACTGCATCGTTTCAGGCATTGCATCAACTGTAAATGAAGTAGTTGTAAAGCTTGTTACAGTTAAGCAAATACCGTTAACCGCGATACTATCACCTAAGTGAACATCTAATAAAATTTTCTTTGCATGAATCGTTAATTTCATCGCTTCTCCGCTTTGTTGCATGTTTGCTATCGTTCCTAATTCTTCTACAATTCCTGTAAACATTTCGTCACCTCGTTTCGGGCATTCGCAACGATTTTTATATCATCACCAATTTGTTTCATCTCTTGAATTTTCAAGGAAAGCGCATTTTGTAATTTTGAAAAACCATTTCCTCCAAATAAAGTAGGAGCATCTTTCCCACCAATTAATTTCGGGCTTATATAGGTTACAATTTCATTAAAATTGTTTGTTTTTAAGAAACTTGCATGAATCGATTGGCCACCTTCAACGAATAGAGAAAGAATTTGTTTCTCTCCAAGAAAGGAAAGAAGGTCCTCGATTTCTATATGTTTCGTTTCCATTTGGAATATAGCTATATTTTTAGATTCATAAGAAGATATCTTCTCTTCCTTTACATCCTTACCGACAATAATCCATGTCGGTGCTAAACCATCTGTTATAACATGAGAAGATGGTGGCGTTCGTAAATGGGTATCTAAAACAACGCGAATAGGATGTTTCCCACCATTTGTAATTCTTGTTGTTAAATGAGGATTATCAGCTATAACTGTATTCACTCCAACAAGAATTGCATCATGTGTATGGCGATATTGGTGAACATCAGCACGTGCTTCTTCACCTGTAATCCACTTACTTTCACCAGTTACAGTTGCTGTTTTTCCATCTAAGCTCATCGCTGTTTTGATTGTTACAAAAGGGCGCTTCGTTTTCATGTAGTGAAAAAAGTAGCGATTTAATAAAACTGCTTCTGCTTCAAGAACACCGGTCGTTACTTCAATTCTAGCTTCCTCTAATCTTCTTTTTCCGTTACCAGAAACGAGCGGATTACAATCGAGAGTAGCAATTACAACACGCTTAACTCCTTTTTCGATGAGCAATTCACAACAAGGTGGTGTTTTTCCAAAGTGGCTACACGGTTCCAGTGTTACATAAACGGTAGCGTCTTTGGCGTTCTGACCAGCCATTTGAAGGGCATGAACTTCTGCGTGTTCTTCACCAGCTCGTAAATGAGCCCCCATACCAACGATGTTTCCATCTTTTACAACAACAGCACCAACCATAGGATTTGGACTTGTTTGTCCTGATGTCCCTTCTGCTAACTGCAGGGCAATCCTCATATATTCTTGATCTGTCATTTTCTTCACCTCTCCTAAAAAAATCAAAAAACCCCAAGGATTTAATATCCTTGGGGTTTGGGAGACGTGATTTCTAGAAATATAGTTTGAATACGAAAGCATAGGAAAGAAACCTAACGATAATTGATATTTCTGCATAAGGAAAAAACCTAGCAAAATATCGAATTTTTAAACGCTAGTTGTCTCTTTTTATTTCAGTATAAAAAATAAGTATAGAAAATTAAACATATATAAAGAATCAAAATGAATCTTTAAAAATATGCATACTGAAATAAAAGTGTATTCACTATATAAAAAACTAGAAACATATCCTTCTCCCATCCAGACTATACTGTCGGCCCTAGAGTTTCACTAGATCCACCGTTTTCGAGTTGAAAACGGGTCACGGACTTAGAAGTTTTCACTTCATCACCGCCGGTTGGGAATTTCACCCGACCCCGAAGGATGCTGTTTGCTCAAATTATAGCACAAAAAAAATAAAAGGCTAGTAAAAAATATTCGAATGTGAAGAATTGTGTGAAAATATATGCAGGCTGGAATGGAAATAAAAGTATTAGAAATGTTGTAAGGAGAAGGGATATAACGGAGTTGCTAAAAAGAAAAAACATGCACAAAAAAATGTGCATGTCACATGTAAAATTATTCTGCCTCTGGTGCTCTAACAACAGACTCGAATTTACCTTTATGCGAAGCGTCGCAATAAGGCATATTTTTTGATAAACCACAACGGCATAAAGAAAATGCCGGTTTTGCTGGGAATACATTCCCTTGTGAGTCGACTAATTCCACGTCCCCTGTAACGCGAAAAGAGCCATTATCATTTACTTTAATTTGTACTTTTGCCAACGTTATCCCTCCTTCCCAAACGCTTAATTTCATCATATAATCAAGGGAAGTGCTTGACAATATAAAAAGAGCACTTTGTTTGAGAAAGAAGAGAGTGTTATAATAGTTTTCATAACTGACTAGAGTAAGGTGACGAGAGATGGATAAACAATTACATACATTACGAAACATTGCAAATGAGCGCACGTGGGCATCATTTTTGAATGATAATCACCCATATAGTTTGTTACATTGGTCCATTGCAGGTGTAGGGCAAGAGGCAAAGGATGTTTGGTTACTTCAAGATGAAGTAACATTTCAAACGACAGAATTCCCAACGTTAGATGATGCAATGCAATGGATTTCTGAAAATATGGAACAAGTTACAGACGTTTTAGCGCAATAAAAAACAGGCTTATGCAAGCCTGTTTTTTGTTTCTTTCACATATGTGTTTAAAAATTGATCGACGGCTGCTTCGTACTCTTCTTTATTTTCGTTATAAGAGCAAGCGTGTGCACCGTGTTCTGCAATATAAAGCTGCTTATTATTTTCTTTCGCTTCATATAACGCTTTTGTCATATCAGCTAAAATATAGTCGTCATCTTTACTATGAATAAAGAGAACGGGATTGTTAATGTTTTTTATACAGTCGATTGGTGAAACTTCACGAATTGTATAACCGTCACGAACTTTCAAAAATGCGTTTGCTAAAGGTAATAAAGGCCATTTTGGTAAATGGAATTCAACCTTTAAACGGTGCTGTAATTGTCCTTGAAAATCAGAGAAAGGACAATCTGCAATATAGAAATCAGCACCATCTTCTACAAGTCCTGCGTATTGAAGAAGTGTTGCAGCTCCCATAGATTCACCATGAATACCAAGTGTAATATTGGTGCCAAAACGGTTTTTTAGCCAGTCAACTACGGATTTTAAATCATGTTTTTCATAGTATCCATAGCTTGTTGTTTTTCCGCCAGTTTTACCATGACGACGATGATCGTAAATGAGGACGTTATATCCCCTTTTTAAGAATAAGTTTGCATATTTTACAGAGTTTATTTTATTTACAGTTACACCGTGGCAAAAAACCATAAACTTATTGGTGGAATGACCGGCAGGAATGTAATATCCGTGAAGGTCGTATCCGAATTGTGAAGGGATATGAATTTCTTCTTTATGAAGAGCATCAAAATCCTCTATACGAAAATGTTTTTTCGTTTCTCTTTCGAGTACTTCTTCCTCTGTTTTTTTCTTTAAGTACATCACTTTATTTGTAAAGAAAATCCCAAGGGCAGTTATTGCACCTAGTATAGTAAACAATGCTGCAAAAAAACGTTTCATACTTTACCTCATCCTCCAAATACCGTTACATGTGATACACTTATATTGTATCACAATGATATAAAAGGGGAGAAATAGGAAATGCTGCATATACAAAAAATTACGCCAGCGATGAAAGAAACAATCCGAATGTTCATGTGTGAGAACTGGGGAAGTTCATTGATGGTTTCACGTGGTAAGGGACATCAGTTAGAAGAGTTGCCAGGATTTGTTGCGCTCTCAGATGACAGAATAATCGGAATTATAACGTATGAAGTGACCGGAAATATATGCGAAATTGTATCGCTAGATAGCTTTGAAGAAAGAAAAGGAATAGGGACGAAACTTGTGGATTGTGTATTACAAGTTGCAGAAGAAGAACGGTGCAGACAGGTTTGGCTTATTACAACAAATGATAATATGAATGCGTTACGATTTTACCAAAAACGTAATTTTGTAATGACTAATTTATATGTGAATGCGGTAGAGGAGGCACGAAAAATAAAGAAAGAAATTCCACGTATGGGATATGATAATATCCCAATTTTACATGAAATTCAGTTGGAGTATCGTTTAGTGAAATGATGTAACAATTTTCAGAAATATGAGTTATTAATCTTGACGGATAGTGTAATTTAGGTTACCGTAAAATTGTAATCTATTACCATATTAAGGGGTGACGATGTGGCAACTATACGTGATGTTGCAAAATTGGCAGGTGTTTCAGTCGCAACCGTTTCACGAGTTATTAATGAAAAAGGATACGTTCATGAGGACACAGTAAAACAAGTAAAGGAAGCAATTGAAGAATTACGTTATAGGCCAAACAGTGCAGCGAAGCCACTATTTAAAGAGAGTTCAACGATAATTGCATTACTTGTAGATAATTTATGTAACCAATCAAACATCACTTTGCTACATTGTATTGAGGAAATAGCATATAAAGAAGGCTATCAAATCATTATTTGTAATATAGAGAATAAAGATAGATACATACATATGCTGAAGCAAAATAACATTGCAGGTGTTATTTTGACGAGAGCAGTTTTTAAAAGTGTAGGAGAAATTCCATTTCCGTTTGTTGTGATCGATGAGCAACAATCACATGGAAATTATTATGAAAGTGGACAGAGAGCTGTTTCTTTATTAAAAGAGAAAGGGTGTCACTTTCTTGCATATTTCGGTGAGGGAGAAGAAAGTGAAGAAAGTGAAGAAATGGAAGATCATATAGCAGGGTTTTTAGACGCTGTTTGGGATGAAGGAATCTCTTATCGAGAAGAATGTGTACAAGGGTATACAAATAAACAATTTATTACATTATTGCAAAACAATCCGTATATAGATGGAATTGTAGCCTCAAGTGATCAGATTGCTATTGAGTTAATTCGGTCAGCGAGATTTCTAAATATACATATACCAGATAAATTAAAAATTGTTGGACCGAATGGGAGTATAGAGTGTGAATGGATAGGTTCATCACTACCGACAATTGAAAGCTATGTCAAAGATAACGGAAAAGTAGCTTTTCAACAATTAAAAGGAAAAATAAAAAAGTAAAAGGTGCGTTTTATACGCACCTTTTTATAATGTAATTGCGGCAATAAAGCCAAATATAAGTAACGGTATATTGTAATGTAGAAAAGTGGGTACACATGTATCCCATATATGATGGTGCTGACCATCAGCATTTAAACCGGATGTTGGTCCAAGGGTACTATCCGATGCTGGAGATCCTGCGTCACCTAGTGCTCCGGCTGTACCGATAATTGCAATTGTGGCCATTGGACTAAATCCAAGCTGAATGCAAAGAGGTACAAAAATGGTTGTTAAGATAGGGATGGTTGAAAAGGATGAACCAATTCCCATCGTAACGAGAAGTCCAATAACGAGCATAAGAAATGCAGCGAGTGGTTTGTTATTTCCGATTATATGTGCACTCGTTTGCACTAGAGATTCAACATGTCCTGTTTTTCGAAGAACAGCGCCGAATCCAGCGGCAGCAATCATAACAAAGCCAATAAAGGACATCATACGCATTCCGCTTGTTAATATCGCATCTGCTTCTTTAAGTGGTAGACTGCCACTAACTGATAAGACGATAATACCTGCTAAAGCACCGAAAATCATTGATTCTGTTGTTAATTGAACAGTTAATGTAGCAATGATAGATAATAACCCGAAAGTAATGCTACGTTTTGTATAGGGAACGATTTCATTTTCGGTAGTATGAATTTGTTCTGTTTCATACGTACGAGGTTTTCGGTACGTAATGAATACCGCTACACATAATCCAATAATCATACCGATTGCTGGAATAGTCATTGCTTTTGGAATAAGTGTGACATCAAATGTAAGGCCGCTTTGCGCAGCGTTGGTTTGCAATACGTCATGATAAATTTTTCCGAACCCTGCAGGGATCCACATATAAGGAGTAATCAATCCAAATGTAATAATACATGTGACAAGTCTGCGATCCACTCTCAGCTCATTTAATACTTTTAAAAGTGCTGGAATTAAGATGGGGATGAAAGCAATGTGAACAGGAATCACATTTTGTGAGAAACAAGCCATCGTTAAAATAATGAATAAAATAAGTATTTTAGAATAAACTTGTTTTTTCGTGTCTTGTTCATTGCCAATCCATTTTAATGCAGTTTGAATCATAGCATCTGGAAGTCCTGTTTTGGAAAGGGAAATAGCGAAACCACCAAGCATTGCATAACTTAAAGCGATTGGAGCACTGTTTCCAAGACCAGTTGTAAAAGTGTTAATCGTTTCTGAAATACCGAGTCCGCCGATAAGTCCGCCTGTTAAAGCTCCAACAATGATGGCGACAATGACCTGGACACGTAACAAACTAAGCAATAGCATAATTGCTACTGCGACGAGTACAGCGTTCATAATAAATGTAATCTCCCTAAATTTTTATTCTGTTAAGACAAGTAAATATGAAACATTTTGCTATGTTTATACATACTTGCGACATATTATTATAAAATGTTTTCTATGAAATGTAAAAGAGCCTTTTGTTACTAATGCTGAAAAGCTAGCTCTTGTTTAATTGATTGTAAAGAATTAGCGAATAATTCAGGTTCTTCTAAATCAGGAGAATGTGCTGAATTTGGGAACCAAATCATCTTTTTTATAGGCGCTTCAATAATATCGCAATATTCCTGAACGAGTGCATAAGGAGTTTGATAATCATAGCGACCAGAACAAAAATAAACTGGAATAGATAAACTTGAGATAGAAGAAAAGAAATCGATTGTCAGCATTTCTTCCCATAAAATGCCGGATTTTAAATTTCCTGCGAGAAACTTGAACCAATCTAATAGCGTATATTCGGGAGAAAAGAAACCTTTTCGTATGAAAGAAAAGGAAGATCCGTTTTGGATTGCGCCTCCAAATGTGCCAAGCCACTTTCTTTGAATAATGAGACGTCTCGTATCTAAAAATGGTGGTTTGCCTAATTTTAAAAGGGAAGCTAATGCTTTTTTATGATCATGTTTTTTTGCAGAATGAATTAAATGTTGATATAGCAATTCTTCATTTTGTTTCATATGTACAATTTGCCCAATACCGATGTAAGCCTCGATATACTTTGGATATTGATGTGCTATGTTAAGCCCAATAATACTTCCCCAAGAATGACCAGCGAGAAATAGTTTTTGTTTGTTGAACTTTTTAAGTACATATTGAATCACTTCTTTTGCATCGGAAACGAATTGTTCGATTGTGAAATTTGCTCCGAAATCTTTCATTGAAAAGGATTTACCAGCCCCGCGCTGATCCCAATTAATAACAATAAATTGCTTCTCTAATTCTTTTTGAAAATGGCGAATAAATCCGATTTGTGCCATCCCAGGTCCGCCGTGACAGCATAATAAAATAGGTTGCTCTACGTTTTGTCCACGCATAAGGAGAGTTTGTTTTCGATTATTAATCATAACGCTTTCTATCGTAGCGATACTATTAGGAATGAGTTGTTTGTTTTCGTTATAGAACTGAGGGGTGTAGCTACGAAAAAGCATATTGAAAACCTCCTTTTGTGAAATCGTATGAATCGCACAGGCTATTCATTTTGCATATACTGTTAGAAAATCATTGTAACATACCATACTAGTGTCATTTCAACACGGGAGGAGGGAAATTGTGACGATTGGAGAAATTATAGATGGTTTAAATAGACGTGAATCCATCGCTATTATAGCAAAACGTCTTGAAATAAGCCCGTATACATTATCGAAGAAATTAAGATTGATTGGATACGAATATGATGGAGAGCAGAAGAAACGTATTTTTGTAGGAGATGGAGAAGAACCACGTCACTTACAACTCCAAGAAGCGACCGCCCTTCAATATGAGAAAACAGATTATCAATTATTAATTTATGAGCAATTACAAAGCATTTATGAGTTATTAAGAAAAAGAGAAGAAGTAATTGCACCAATTGTGAGTAAAAGTACAGAGAAAAAGAGACGAACCTTTTCTATTAATACAGAAATATTAGCAAGATTGGACCTTATATCAGAATCGAAAGGAATTCAAAAATCTAAACTTGTAGAAGAGGCGTTGCAACAATTTTTACAGCAATATGAAGTTGACAAAACATCACATTTTGATAACTAAAGAAAAGGATACTATGTTCATTAGAAGAACGAGTATCCTTTTTATGATGTATATTACGTATAAAATAGAGGATCAGTACAAATCCTTTATACGTGAAAAATGAAATTTATTATTAGAGAAACACTTAATTTACTTTTTGAATTCTTCCATCAATAACTGGCTGAATTGGTTCTTTTAATTGTTTTACGTAATTGACTAACGCTTCAAAGTCGTTTGGCCCAGTTTCTGCATTTTTACCATTTTTAAATGATACGAATCCATCACCACCAGAAGCTAAGAAGGCATTTGCAACTACGCTATACGTTGTAGATGGAGATAATTCTTCTCCGTTTGTTAAACGTATATTTGTAACTTTTTCACCGTTTGGTTTATTTGCATCCCACGTATATTGAATACCTGAAATTTGAAGCATTCTTGTTGTTCCTTTTTGCCATTGCTGATTTAAAATATCGCGAATGTCTTGACCTGTTAAATCTACTTTAATCAATTGATTTCCAAAAGGTTGAATGCCGTATAACTCACCCCACGTAATATCACCAGCATCTAAGTCATTACGAATGCCACCAGGATTCATGAGGGAGATTTGAGTTTGCATCGTTTGACGCTGAGCATCGGCAACTAAATTTCCAAGAGTGGACTCACCAGCATCATTTTGTTTACGGTCGATAGGTGCTGTAGATTTTCCGACCACTTCATTTACAAGTGGTGCGATTTTTTCTTTATATTGATCTAGTTTTTTCTTTACTTGTTTATCAGGTTCTACACCTTCATGATACGTTGTAATAACTTCAGCTTTTTTCTTTACAATATCCTTTGTTTTACGATCAATTGTTACATCGACGTCTGAGAAAGCCATTCCGTATGAATTTGCTTGGACAATTAGTTTATTATTTACTGTACCATTTACATACGTATGACTATGTCCACCGAAAATAACATCAACTTCTGGGTCTGTTTCATTTGCAATTCGAGTAAGATCGCCATTTGTTACCCCAGACTCATCGGTTGTTCCACCGACATGAGCAAGAACGACGATAGATTTAACGCCGAGGCGTTTTAATTGTTGTGTTGATTTATTAATTGCTTCTACTTCATCAGTAATTTGTACATTGTTAAGCATCGTAGGCATAACGACATTTGGTGTATCAGTTGTAACAACCCCAATGAATCCTACAGGAACACCATCTACCATTTTTACGGTAAATGGTGGTAAAAATAAGCGGCCAGTTGATTTGTTATAGAAATTAGCAGCTACATAGGGGAAGTTAGCCCCTTTGAAATTTCCTGTTTTTTCATGATATCCACCGTAAATGAGGCGTTTCATTTCATCAATGCCTTCATCAAATTCATGGTTCCCGATTGTACCGACATCAAATTTTAAGTCATTTAAAAATTCAATCGTCGGTTCATCTTGTAATAATGCTGAAACTGGTGGACTAGCTCCGACGATATCACCAGCATGTACGAGAAGTGTATTAGGGTTTTGGTTTTTATGTTCTTTTAAATAAGTAGCTAAGTAATCAGCGCCACCAGCTTCTTTATTATTGATTTTTTTAACAGTATCTAGTTGTCCATGGAGATCATTAATACCAAGCATTTGTACGTCTATGTAGCGGTTTTGTTCAGCTGGATTCTGAGATGGGGGAGCGGCAAATACGCTTGAAAAAGTAATGGTGCTTAAAACAGCAACGGCAGGAATAATTTTTTTCCACATAATATAATTCTCCTTTTTTATAATCTGACATCATACGACATAATTTTAATAGATTCATAGGATTATAGCTACATAAAAATTTAGTCTTTTCGAAAAATTAACATATTTACAAAAAGTGAATAATAGAGTAAAGACCCTTTTTTATTGTCGATTTCATTGTGTATCTACTATAATGGAGAAAAAAGTAAAAGGTGAGTAGCATGAAGAAAAAGAAACAAAGACAAATGCAAAGACAATCACAAGTGAATCAACCAAAGAAAGAAACACTTACATTAGGCGATCAATTAAATGATTCACTCATGCAACAATTAAAGAGTAAGAAGAAAGAGTTGCAAGTGAGGGAAGAGGAAAAAGAGGCAGCTGAACTGGAAAGAAAGCGCCAAGAACAAAAAGAACGTGAAAAGAATAAATCATTTGAAGAACTGCTAAGTGAAAGTAACCTTACTTGGAAAGACTTTAAATAATAAAAAAATGATCAGTGAAATACCACTGATCATTTTTTGACGAGCTTGTAAGAAAAGGGGAGTTAGAATGAGAAAAATTGTCGTTGTTCCACATGAAAACCATTGGAGTGAAAAATTTCAAATGGAGGCTAAAAGATTAAAATCAGCGATGCCAGAAACGGTAAAAATTTATCATATTGGAAGTACGTCAGTTCCCGGACTGGCAGCTAAACCTATTATTGATATGATCATGGAAGTAGAAAATATCGAAAGAGTAGATGGGTGGAATGAACGATTTATAGAGCTTGGTTACATCGTAAAAGGGGAAAATGGTATTTCAAGACGCCGATATTTTATTCATGGAACTGAAGAAAAACGCTCGTATCATTTACACGTGTTTGAAAAAGGAAATCCAGAGATAGTAAGGCATTTAGCATTTCGTGATTATATGATGGCTCATTGTGAAGAAGCAGAGGCATATGCAACCTTAAAGAAAGAATTAGCCGAAAAGTATACATATGATGGCGCGTTATATACGGAAGGAAAAAATGAGTTTGTGCGCAATGTGGATGAAAAAGCGAAAGAATGGAGAAAAAATAACGTGAATGAATGAGTTCACGCTATTTTTTAGCTATATAAAAGTGTTATGTAAACTGTACGTATGTTTTGACTTTTGGGATGAATCTTGTTGAAATAAAATTGTGGCTTATAAAAAATGTAACAATGAAAGGGAGACGACTGTGCATATTCCAACAACTACACTTCATAATGGCGTGAAAATGCCGATGATTGGTCTAGGCGTATATAAAGCGAAAGAAGGAGACGAAGTAAAGCAAGCAGTAAAAACAGCGTTAGAAGTTGGATACCGTTCGATTGATACAGCAACTGTATATGAAAATGAAAGCGGTGTCGGAGAGGCGATACGTGAATCAGGAATTCCAAGAGAAGATATATTTATTACAACAAAAGTATGGAACGACGATCAAGGATATGAGGAGACACTCGAGGCGTTTGAAAAGAGTTTGAAAAAATTACAAATGGACTATGTAGATTTATATTTAATACATTGGCCGGTAAGAGGGAAGTATGTTGATACGTACCGAGCTTTAGAGAAATTGTATGAAGAAGGTAAAGTGCGTGCGATTGGTGTTTCTAATTTTCATAAACATCATTTAGAACTATTATTACCAAATTGCAAAGTGAAGCCGATGGTAAACCAAGTGGAACTTCATCCGATGTTGACGCAATTTGAGTTGCGAAATTATTGTCAAGATGAGCAAATTCAAATGGAAGCATGGAGTCCGTTAATGAGGGGCGGAGAAGTATTCCAGCATCCAATCATTCAGGCTATTGCTAACAAATATGAAAAAACACCTGCACAAGTTATATTAAGGTGGGATATTCAAAGCGGGATTGTTACAATTCCTAAATCTGTTACACCATCTCGTATTAAAGAAAACTTTACTATTTCTGATTTTGCACTAACTGAAGAAGAGATACGTCAAATTAACACGTTGAATCGTGATTTACATGTAGGAACGAATCCTGATAAATATGATACGTTATAAAAAAGACTGTCTCCTAATACTGGAGACAGTTTTCTGTTTTATCGGTAATTCGATATTTTTAACGATGCAAAGCATATGTGTCATATTTAACAATCTTTTGAAGTTGTATATATTCTTCTTTCGTTAAAGGTAACTGTTGACTAGCTCGTATATTTTCCTGTAATTGTTGAAGAGAGCTTGCACCAGGTATAACAGCTGCAACAGTCTTATTATGTAAGCAATATTGAATAGCTGTTCCTGTTAAAGAGCGTTCTCCAATCATTTCTTTTACACTTGCTAGAGTTGCATGTAATTCATCGTAAGAATAAGAGAGATAATCCTTTTCCTTTACTCTTTCTATCTTTCTTGCATTATTGTCAGTTAAAATTCCTTTTGCAAGTGGCCCGCGGGCAATGACGCTAATTTGGTGTTCATTTAGAAGGGGGAACCATTCTTCTGGACGACGATTTAAAAGGTTATATTCCATTAGTACACTAACGATGTTTGAGCGTTTTGCATATTCACGAACGACATTTGGGCGTATAGAAGAAATACCGTAATGGCGAATAATACCTTCCTTTTTCAATTCTTCAAAAGCTTCAATTGTTTCATCTATTGGATCTTCAATTGTTCCGCCATGAAGTTGGTAAAGGTCAATATAATCAGTTTGAAGTCTACGTAAACTTTCCTTTACTTCAGTCTTTATGTAAGCTTTAGAAGGATCCCAAGACCAGCCATTTTTTTCTTCTGTCCAACGATTTCCAACCTTCGTTGTAAGTACAATTTGGTCTCTTCTTCCCTTCAAGGCTTTTCCAACAAATTCTTCATTTAATCCGTAATCATATAAATCTGCTGTATCAAAAAAATTAATTCCTAAATCGATCGCTTCATCGATAATATGCATAGCTTCTGTTTCAGATGTACCGAGAGACATACAGCCAAGGCCCATTTCTGTAACAAACAAATCTGAGTTTCCTAATTGACGTTTTTTCATAGGTCAACCTCCTTACCTTTATTGTACGAGAGGGAAAAGAGGTTGACAAACGTTTACTTTCCGCTTCGCATTAACTGCCCGTAAAAGCATGATTAATGTTTCACTTTATTTGCTGTAATCCACTCTTGTACAGTTGTATACTCTTTGCTATATTGCTTTAGCTTATGGCGAATTTGCCATGCTTTTCCGACTAAAGTGACGCGATTTGGTAAAATATAAACTTTCATTTCTATCACGCTCCTTTCAATGTGGTAAAATGTATGAGGAAAGAATAGGAAATAGAACAGGGAGATGAAGTAGTATGAGTAATCTTGCAGAGAGAACAGTAAAAACTGAGCCAATTTTTGATGGTAGAGTTATAAAAGTTCGTGTTGATGATGTAGTATTACCAAATGGAGCAATGAGTAAACGTGAAATTGTAAATCACCCTGGTGCAGTTGCTATTATTGCTATTACTGATGAGGGGAAAATTGTGCTTGTTGAGCAGTATCGTAAAGCACTTGAAAAGGCGATTATAGAAATTCCGGCTGGCAAGTTAGAACCTGGTGAAAAACCTGAGGTAACAGCAGTTCGTGAATTAGAAGAGGAAACAGGATATGTATGTGAAAATATGGAGCTCATTACTTCTTTCTATACATCTCCAGGATTCGCAGATGAAATTTTATATGTATATAAAGCGACAGGTTTGACAAGAAAAGAAAATAAAGCTGAGTTAGATGAAGATGAGTTTGTGGAATTAATGGAAGTATCGTTAGAAGAAGCGATTACTCTTATGAAAGATCTTCGTATTCATGATGCGAAGACGATGTTTGCAGTACAATATTTACAACTACAAAAATAAACACTCGCCAAAGGCGAGTGTTTTTTAATTGATTTTTGCATATACACGTGCATCACGTAAGCTACCATCTGGTGCTAGGAAATCATTTTCCATTGTCCCTTCTAGAATGAATTCTAGACGTTCTGCTAAGCTACATGCATTTATATTTGTTGCATCAGTACGAATTTCAATTCTTCTAGCGCCTAGTTTATCAAAGGCGAACTGAATTGCACCTTTAACAGCTTCGGTCATATAGCCTTGTTTTGTATAGGCACTATGTAGCCAGAAGTGAAGTGAAAACTTTGGAATATCCCAGTTTTCAGGCTTTAGTGTAATTGCTCCGATGAATGTACCAGATACTTTATCGTATAAGTGAAAATCAAGTGTTTCACGAAGTAAAAACTGTCCGTGAGCTTCGCGAACAATTTCTTCAGCACTCTCTTCTGTTTCAGCGTTAATTGGTATCCACGGTACTAAGTCTTCTAGAGAAGCTTGGATTGCTTCATATACTTCTGCACCATCACCTGGAAATGGTTTACGAACTTGCAAGCGTTCAGTTTGAAATAATGTTGGAAAATCTAATAATAATGGTTTCAAGAGAAATCCCTCCTATTCTCTACTTTTTAGTTTAGCAAAGTAGAGCGGAATTTCAATGTTAATTCGTCATACTTTTTTCTTTCTTTCATACATTTTTAATAAGAGTGTGAACGGAGGGAAGAAAAATGTGGCGAAAAAATTGGCAAGACCGTGTAATGTCTCACATACAGGAAAACTCTTCATTATATATATTTAACGCTGTTTTATTATTGATGGGAGTAATATTCGGAGCCATTCTCGTGAATAGTTTACAAATCAATCAAAAACAAGATTTATCATTTTATTTACAACGTTTTTTTGGACAAGTCTCTAAAGGAGAATTTGCCATTGCGGGCGAAATGTTTCGAGAAAGTTACTTTTCGCAATTAAAATACATCGGATTTATTTGGATTTTAGGAATTTCAATTATTGGATTACCACTTATTTTTATTTTATTATTTGTAAAAGGAGTTGTCGTTGGATTTACAGTTGGTTTTTTAGTAAGTCAGCATGGATGGAATGGACTATTATTAGCATTTGTATCTGTTTTGCCACAAAATTTAATTATCATTCCAGTCTTTCTCGTTATGACAACCATTGCTGCAAGTTTTTCTTTACGGATGATTAGGCATCAATTTATTAGAAAAATAACCGAGCCACTATTACCATTATTAATCCGTTATACATGCTTCTTTCTCGTAATTGGAGTGGTGTTAGCACTTGCTTCTAGTGTGGAGGCTTACGCATCACCAGTTTTAATGAAAGAAGTCGTTGAGGCTATTAATAAAAAATAAATACTTTTTGAGAATAATTATCAATTTGTTTTTATTGTTTTTTCTTTTGACAGAAGCCCTTCTTCTGATATAATGGTGTAAGAGTGGCGAGGAGGGAGTAGTACCGAATGGAAGAAAGAATTGAACGAATTAAGAAGCAATTACATGCAGCGAGCTACAAATTAACACCGCAACGTGAAGCAACAGTTCGTGTGCTGCTAGAAAATGAAGAAGATCATTTAAGCGCAGAAGATGTTTACCTCCTTGTAAAAGAAAAGTCGCCAGAGATCGGATTAGCAACCGTCTATCGAACTTTAGAACTATTATCTGAGTTAAAAGTTGTCGATAAGATTAACTTCGGAGACGGTGTTTCACGCTATGACTTACGCCAAGAAGGTGCGCAGCGTTTCCACCATCATTTGATTTGTACACAATGTGGTGCTGTACAAGAAATACAAGAAGATTTACTTGGTGAAGTGGAAAGGAAAGTAGAACGAGACTGGAGCTTTAAGGTGAAAGATCATCGTTTAACATTCCATGGGATTTGTAAAAATTGTCAAGAAAATGAAACGGATGAAAAATAACCTTTTCCTATTTATCTAGGAAGAGGTTTTTTATTTGAATAAGGTATAAATTGGTGAAAGCTTGGCATATGTTGTAATAACTTATATTTTGGAGGAATTTACAATGCGCCGAGCTTTAAAATTAACTTTTGATGGAATAAAAGTATTTTTATTATTTACAAGTTGTACGATTTTGTTTTATTTCGCTATACTATGGATAAATGAAGAATATGAAAGCTATCATCGTTATGAAAAACCTAAAGAAGAGACTGTAGAAAAAGTATCAGGGAATGAAGAACCGGCAAAGGATGCTTTCGTAAATAGAATGATGTTTTTCTATGAAAATGGGGAGTAGTGTAGAGTGGAAGATCAATTAAAAGATTTTATTCATTATATGGTTGTCGAAAAAGGATTAGCAAAGAATACAGTAGTATCTTATGAACGGGATTTAAAAAGCTACGTAAAGTATTTGCAAAATGTGGAACAGACGAAAACTTTTCATGAAGTGACCCGTTTACACATTGTTAACTTTTTGCAGTATTTAAAAGAGAACGGAAAATCTTCGAAAACATTGGCGCGTCATATCGCATCAATTCGTTCGTTCCACCAATTTTTACTTCGTGAACGAGCGGTAGAACACGATCCATCCGTACATATTGAAACGCCACAAGGGGAACGGAAATTACCAAAGGTATTATCAGTTGATGAAGTAGAGGCGTTACTTCAAACACCAAAAATGACAAGTGCTTTTGGTATTCGTGATAAGGCGATGCTAGAGTTACTGTATGCGACAGGACTTCGTGTTTCAGAATTGATTGCACTCAATTTAGAAGATGTACATTTAACGATGGGATTTGTTCGTTGCATAGGGAAAGGGAATAAAGAAAGAATTATTCCACTAGGAAGTTTAGCAACGGAAGCGATTCAAAAGTATATTGAAAAAGGAAGAAGAGAATTAATGGGGAAAAAAGTAGTAGATGCACTCTTTTTAAACCATCATGGTAATCGATTATCAAGACAAGGATTTTGGAAAATATTAAAACGATTAGCGAAAGAGGCAAATATTGAAAAAGAACTTACACCTCATACGTTGCGTCACTCGTTTGCTACGCACTTATTAGAAAATGGAGCAGATTTACGTGCTGTACAAGAAATGCTTGGACATGCAGATATTTCAACTACGCAAATCTATACGCACGTTTCAAAAACTAGATTAAAAGATGTATATAAACAGTTTCATCCGAGAGCATAGTTACTATGCTCTTTTTTTCATAGATTAAGAGGGGAAGACCGTTTCACAGAAACTTCACAAACATTTCGTATATTGTTTTCAGCAGAAGACTGGAATATTACAATGTATTTCCTCTATACTAAATAAAGTATAAAGGAGGAAATGATGATGAAAAAACTGATTATAACTTTATTTATCGCGATGCTAGCGTTGGCTGGCTGTAATACAAACAAAGAAGAACCGAAAAAAGAACAGAAACTTGAAGCTGTAAAAGTAGCAGTCCAAACAAATCCGAAAGAAATTAAACCAGGTGAAAAAACAGAAGTACAAGCACTTGTTACACAAGGGAAAGAAAAAGTAACGGATGCCGATGATGTAAAGTTTGAAATTTGGAAAGATGGCGACGAAAAGCACGAGATGTTAGATGGTAAGCATAAAGGAAAAGGTGTTTATGCAGTAGAGAAAACATTCGAAACGGATGGAGTATACCATATTATTGCTCACACAAATGCACGTGAAATGCACGTTATGCCAGAAGTGAAAGTTGCTGTAGGAAATGCGAAAGTAGAAGATGCGAAAAAAGAAAATAGTGATCACAGTGCAGGACATGGAGATCATAAAAGTGACACAATGATCCATCTTATGGCTGGAGACATAAAGGCAAATGCTGAATCTACAATGAAAGTTCATTTAAAGCAAAAAGAAGAAGCATTAACTGGTGCTGAAGTACGACTAGAGATTTGGAAAGATGGTGTTGAAAAACACGAATTTATTCCAGCGAAAGAAGGGAATAAAGGAGAGTATGAAACGAAACATACTTTCAAAGAGAACGGTGCTTACAAAGTGAAAGTACATGTAAGAAAAGGCGAATTGCATGAACATAAAGAAGAAACAATAGAAGTAAAATAAAAAGTAGCTCTTTAGAGCTACTTTTTATTTTTAATATGAAGAAATAAATCATAAAAAAATTAGCACTTCGTTGCAGAATGGATTACAATAGAAGTGTGAAGAAAATGAGAAATTCTACGAAAATGTATTAAAAAGAAAGCGTAAACATGTTATGATATCAGTATCAGATGTCTGACATCTGACTTAGAAAAAACTAGAAATGTTTTTGAATCGTTTCAAGTAAACGAAATAGGTTAGAAAATGATTTAAAGAAGTACTGTTTGACAATGAGAATTCTTTTGGATAACAGTTTCACTTTATAGCGTTTTGAACATACTACAAGAAGTAGAACTGAACTTATAGGAGGTCGCAGTTATGAATAAATATAAACGTATATTCCTAGTCGTAATGGACTCTGTGGGAATCGGTGAAGCACCAGATGCTGAGCAATTTGGTGATCTAGGATCTGACACAATTGGTCACATTGCTGAACATATGAATGGGTTACAAATGCCTAACATGGTGAAATTAGGTCTTGGTAACATTCGAGAAATGAAAGGTATCTCTAAAGTAGAGAAACCACTTGGATATTACACAAAAATGCAAGAGAAATCTACTGGTAAAGATACAATGACAGGTCACTGGGAAATCATGGGCCTTTACATTGATACACCATTCCAAGTGTTCCCAGAAGGATTCCCGAAAGAATTACTTGATGAATTAGAAGAAAAAACAGGCCGTAAAATTATCGGTAATAAGCCAGCTTCTGGAACTGAGATTCTTGATGAACTTGGTCAAGAGCAAATGGAAACAGGCTCTTTAATCGTTTATACTTCTGCTGATAGCGTATTGCAAATTGCAGCACACGAAGAAGTAGTGCCACTTGATGAGTTATATAAAATCTGTAAAATTGCACGTGAATTAACATTAGATGAGAAATACATGGTAGGTCGTGTTATTGCTCGTCCATTCGTTGGTGAACCTGGAAACTTTACACGTACACCAAATCGTCATGACTATGCATTAAAACCATTCGGCCGTACAGTAATGAACGAATTAAAAGATAGTGACTACGATGTAATTGCTATTGGTAAAATCTCTGATATTTATGATGGTGAAGGGGTAACTGAATCACTTCGTACGAAGTCTAACATGGATGGAATGGATAAGCTTGTAGATACATTAAATATGGACTTTACAGGTCTTAGCTTCTTAAACTTAGTTGACTTTGATGCATTATTCGGCCACCGCCGTGATCCACAAGGATACGGAGAAGCTCTGCAAGAATATGATGCACGTCTTCCAGAAGTATTCGCAAAACTAAAAGAAGATGATCTATTATTAATTACAGCAGACCACGGTAATGATCCAATTCACCCTGGTACTGACCATACACGTGAATATGTACCATTATTAGCATATAGCCCAAGCATGAAAGAAGGCGGACAAGAGTTACCACTTCGTCAAACATTTGCTGATATTGGTGCAACAGTAGCAGAAAACTTCGGTGTGAAAATGCCAGAATACGGAACAAGCTTCTTAAACGAGCTAAAGAAATAGGGGGATAAACAAATGAATCGTGAACTTATTACAAAATCAGCTTCATACTTAAAAGAGAAATTTCAAGAGACACCACAAGTAGGACTAATCCTTGGATCAGGACTAGGTGTATTAGCAGACGAAATTGAGAATGCAGTAACAGTACCTTACAGTGAAATCCCTGAATTCCCAGTATCAACTGTAGAAGGCCATGCAGGTCAACTAGTATTTGGTACACTTCAAGGTGTAACAGTAGTAGCAATGCAAGGACGTTTCCACTTCTATGAAGGATACGACATGCAAAAAGTAACATTCCCAGTTCGTGTTATGAAAGAACTAGGTGTAGAAACAGTAGTTGTAACAAACGCAGCTGGTGGTGTAAATACATCATTTGAGCCAGGCGATCTTATGTTAATTTCAGACCACATTAACTTCATGGGTACGAATCCATTAATCGGACCGAATGATTCTGAAATGGGCGTACGTTTCCCTGATATGTCTACATCATATACAGTAGAACTTCGCGAAATGGCGAAACAAGTTGCAGCAGACTTAAATATTAAAGTACAAGAAGGTGTATACGTAGGAATGACAGGTCCTGTATATGAAACACCTGCTGAAATTCGTATGCTTCGTACACTTGGCGGAGATGCAGTTGGTATGTCAACAGTACCTGAAGTAATTGTAGCGCGTCACGCTGGTATGAAAGTATTGGGTATTTCTTGTATTTCAAATATGGCAGCTGGTATTTTAGATCAACCACTTCACCACGATGAAGTAATTGAAACGACAGAACGTGTTAAAGCTAACTTCTTAGCATTAGTAAAAGCAATCGTAAAACAAATGAAGGGGTGACTTCACAATGAGAATGGTGGACCTAATTGCAAAAAAACGTGACGGACATGCATTAACGACAGAAGAAATTAACTTTATTGTTGAAGGATATACGAATGGTGATATTCCTGATTATCAAGTAAGTTCACTTGCAATGGCAATTTTCTTCCAAGATATGAACGATCAAGAGCGTGCTGATTTAACGATGGCAATGGTAAATAGCGGTGATACAATCGACTTATCGGCTATTGAAGGTGTAAAAGTAGATAAGCATTCAACAGGTGGTGTTGGTGATACAACGACACTTGTATTAGGTCCATTAGTAGCTGCTTTAGATGTACCAGTAGCGAAAATGTCTGGACGCGGTTTAGGACATACTGGTGGTACAATTGATAAATTAGAAGCAGTTCCAGGATTCCATGTGGAAATTGAAAACGATGAATTCATGCGTCTTGTAAATGAAAACAAAATCGCTGTTATCGGCCAAAGTGGTAACTTAACACCTGCTGATAAAAAGCTATATGCACTTCGTGATGTAACAGCAACAGTAAACTCAATTCCGCTTATTGCAAGTTCGATTATGAGTAAAAAAATTGCTGCTGGTGCAGATGCAATTGTTCTTGATGTAAAAACTGGAGCAGGTGCATTTATGAAAACGGATGAAGATGCAAAACGTTTAGCAGAAGCAATGGTACGTATCGGTAATAACGTTGGTCGTAATACGATGGCAGTTATTTCTGATATGAGTCAACCACTCGGTGAAGCTATCGGTAACGCATTAGAAGTTCAAGAAGCAATTGATACATTACAAGGTAAAGGGCCGAAAGATTTAGAAGAGCTATGTTTAACACTTGGAAGTCAAATGGTGTACCTTGCTGGACAAGCTTCATCTTTAGAAGATGCACGTGAAAAGCTAATTGAAGTAATGAACAACGGAAAAGCGCTAGAATCATTTAAAACGTTCTTATCAGCGCAAGGCGGTGACGCATCTGTTGTTGATGACCCTTCTAAATTGCCACAAGCACAATTTAAAATTGAAGTGGAAGCGAAAGAAGACGGATATGTATCAGAAATCGTTGCAGACGAAATCGGAACAGCAGCAATGCTTTTAGGAGCAGGACGTGCAACGAAAGAGTCTGAAATTGATTTAGCAGTTGGTCTAATGCTGCGCAAAAAAGTAGGCGATAGCGTGAAGCAAGGTGAATCTCTCGTTACAATTTACGCAAACCGCGAAAATGTTGAAGATGTAAAAGCGAAAATTTATGAGAACATGAAGATCTCTAAAGAACACGTAGATGCACCAACTTTAGTACACGGTATCGTAACGAAGTAATAAAAAAAGCTGAGGAGATTTCTCCTTGGCTTTTTTTACTATTTTTTGTTTATAATAATAATGGGTGAAATTATGATTAGAATTTGTGCAGTAACAAAAACAGATGAAGTATTATATGATGTTTCTCTAGAAGAAACAAAGAAAGACCATATTGTATGGTATTGGCTAGATTTATATAAGCCAACGAAAGAAGAGTATACATATATTCTGCAAGACCATTTTAAGTTCCATCCCCTTGCAATTGAAGACTGTCTAGAATACGTACAGAGGCCAAAAGTTGATTTTTATGATGGATATAACTTTTTAGTTCTTCACGCGTTTGGAGAAGATGGGCTAGAACCACATGAAATTGATTTGTTTGTTAGTGATCGCTATATTGTTTCTTTCCATTTTTCTCATAATAATGCAATTGAAAGAGTATGGAAAACACTTGGTGAGAAGAGGCGGATTAAGAAAGGACCTTTACATGTAGCACATACGATCACTGATCAAATTGTAGATGATTATTTCGCACCTGTATATTACATTGAAGATCATTTAAATGCGATTGATGATAATTTAACAGGTGAGACAGCAGGAGCCGTACTAGAAGAAGTATTTGATATTAGGGCAGATTTATCTAAGTTAAGACGTACAATTATTCCAATGCGTGATTTATTGTATCGTATTTTGAATTCCACTCGTTTTTACGGTATAAGTGATCATGAGATTTATTTTAAAGATATACATGATCATTTACTTAAACTTACGGAAATGATTGAGGCAAGTCGAGAGTTAACGGCGGATATTCGGGATAGTTATTTTTCATTAAACTCACATCATATGAATAACATTATGAAAACATTAACTGTATTCTCGACTATTTTCATGCCATTAACATTTATTGCGGGAGTATATGGAATGAACTTTACGCATATGCCAGAGCTTGGTGGACAATATAGTTATTTTATTTGTCTTCTTCTAATGGCATTAATTGGCGGCGGAATGATGGCCTGGTTTTATAAAAAAGGATGGTTTAAGTAAAAAAACACCGAGGATTTCCTCGGTGTTTTTTTTCAACCAATAGCATGTAATACAAACATAGCTAAGAATAAGCATGTAATGATATACATAGATGGTGCGACTTCTTTACGCTTTCCAAGAGCAACTTTTAAGATAGGGTAAGCAATAAATCCGAACGCAATGCCATCAGCGATACTATATGTGAGCGGGATCATGACGATAATTAAGAACGCTGGAAATCCTTCTGAAAAATCGTTCAGAGGAATTTGCTGAATGCTTGTAATCATCAGGCCGCCAATAATAATTAAGATTGGTGCAATGGCACTATCAGGAATTAGTTTGACAAACGGAAGTGCAAACAATGATGCAAAGAATAACAACCCCGTAACGATAGACGTCAGACCTGTCTTTCCGCCTGCAGTAATACCTGCGGCACTCTCTACTGTTGATACGGTAGGGCTTGTGCCAAATAGACCACATGTCATTGCTGAAATTGCATTGGCTTGGTAAGCACGTGGGAATTTACGGTCATCTTCTAATAAACCGTGCAGAAGTCCCATGTTCTCAAAAATAAGCACCATGCTTAAGGAGAATGTTGCAATCCAAAACGGTAAGGAAGAAAGTTTGCCAAATGACATAGCTCCAAACACATCGCCGTAATTAGCGAATGAGAATGAACTATTTCCGATTTGACTTGTATCAACAAGGCCAAATAGCCATGCAATACCAGTTCCTATTGCAATCGTCCATAAAAAGTTTCCACGTACGTTACGAATAAATAGTACAAGTGCAACGATAAGAGTAAGCACGGTCGCAAGAACGACAGGGTTACTTAATTTACCCATTGCAACAGCAGTATTTGGGTTCGAAACGACTAAGCCACCTTTTTGCAATCCGATAAACGCTAAAAATAATCCGATGCCGACAGTAATTGCTTCCTTTAATGACTTTGGAATTGATACTGATAGCACGCGAGCGATTGGTGTAAAAGCGGCAATTGCAAAAATAATACCAGAGATAAAGACAGCAGCCAATGCTTCTTGCCAAGTTAGTCCAAGCGTATGCACAGCTGTGTACGTGAAGAATGCATTTACACCCATACCAGGGACAAGAATAGCAGGTGCATTTGCCCAAAATGCCATGAGTAGACATCCGACAAATGAACTGAAAACAGTTGCTAAAATTCCAGCTTCAAGAGGAATGCCAGCATCGGATAAAATTGATGCATTTACAATCATAATATATACGATCGTGAAAAATGACGTAACTCCAGCTAAAACTTCTTGTTTTGGTGATGTTTCGTGTAAACCTAATTTAAATGTTCTTTCAAGTATTCCTTTCATGTTAAACCTTCTTTTTCATATCCCTCTCCCACCCGTGATATCTCTTTCGTAAGAGCTCACCGTCCTTTATTATATCAGAACATCATGTTTTTACAACAAGGAAAATGATAACGTTTACTTATAAATGAAATTATTTATAAATACGTAAAAATTGCCCGTATTGTTGAAATAATTTCTAACTCTCCCGATTGAATGGGTGGAGCTGCTTGCGCATGTAAAGTAGCATAAGACGTAACCTCCCTTGGTAATTGGGCAGATTCTTCAACGAATGAGAGGGGAACAGGATTAATATTTAAATTATATGTACTCGCAATAGCACGAGCTTTTTCTACTGCTTGGTGCAGAGCTTGAATGAGAGCTTGCTCATAATATTTATTTGGATGAGATACTCGGAAACGTAAACCTTTTGCTACATTTGCACCATTTGAAACGGCTATATCATATACTTCCCCAGCTTTTTGTACATTTAAAACGGTAATTTCATACAAATGCTCCACGCGGTATCCTTGCAGCAATGCTTTATCATTTACATATTCGTATTGAGGAGTAATTGTATAAGAAATCGTCTCTATATCTTTATCGGCAATACCAAGCTGTTTAAGTGCATCCAGCAATTGTTTGGATTGCACTGCATTTTCTTCTTGAGCCTGTTTTACATTTTTATCATCTGTTCGAATGCCGAGTGTTAATATAACAACATTCGGTTTTGCTTTTACAACACCTTCTCCTTGTACAGTAATAGTAGCTTCTTTACCAGTATTAGCAGTGCGTACGTTGTGTAAATAAGGATTCATTCCACCCTGCATTTTCCATCACCATCCTTTTTATATGTATATGTGTGAACAAAAAAGAAATTTATATGAAAAAAGTTACATAAATGAGAATGTTGAGGAAAGAAAGCATATACAACATAGGTATTTATAGATTATAATATGTGTAAATATGATAAAAAAGGGACGAGGCTATTGAACGAAAAAAGAGAAACGCTGATTTTAGATTTATCTGCATCATTTCGAAAAATGATACGTTTATTACAAAATGATATTAATACACGTTTTGCAGAACATATGCCATATAATGAATTTTCTGTATTACGTGCGTTATTTTTAAACAGTCCACAGATGGCTTCGCAAATTGCGAGTGAAGTAAACGTAACCTCCAGTCATATTACAGCTGTTACAGATCGTCTCGTACGAAAAGGATTAGTAGAAAGAAAACGTTCTAATTCAGATCGTCGAATCGTGTACTTAGAAATTACAGAGCACGGAAGAGAAGTAACTGAAAAACTTGAAGCTGTGCGTAAAGAATATTATAAAGAGAGATTTAAAGGTTGGAGCGACCAAGAAATAGAAATGGTCTTAGAACTATTTGGCCGCGTATTATAATAAATGAGGATAGGAAGCGAAAGCATTCCTATCCTTTTTCTTTTGAATAAAAATATTTTGAAACTCCGATACTTTAATTAAAAGATCGGAGGAAAGATTATGAAATATATTGCTGCACTTACCATTTTATTTGGTGGTTTTTTCTGTTTTCAAACATTCACGTACGCAGATACGCCTATCCAAGTAGTGCGAAAAGAAGTGAAGTACATTGAAAATGATAATACAGTCTTATATTCGAAATTATGGGTTCGTTCTATGCAAAACGCAGTATTATTCCACCATAGCGATAATATTCGTAATCGGGACACATTACGTAATGTAACAAGTTCATCGCTTGTTAAAGCGAAGCAACTATCTTTTCAGAAAGGAGCACTTTATATACCGAGACTATCGCAATACGTATCAAAAATAGGGAAAGAAAACATTCAAGTGTACTACATTGCGATTCACTATAATGTGAAAAAAGAAAATGCATATCAATTAGATGGCATGAACTATTTTCTACAAGTATTCGTAAAAGAGCGTGGGGAATGGAAAATTGCCGAAAGTGTAGTTGCCCCGACAGAGCAAATTGTGCAAAATGGTGATGGATTTGGGATGAAAGAAGAGATGGTGTATGGGGATAGGAGAGAGAATGTGAAATAACCTCCTCATCGAGAGGAGGTTATTTTATTTGAAATTCCAAGAGACTTTCCATTTTAATATTTTAGGTAGGAAGAAATACGTAATGAAACTAGTTATTAAAAATCCGATGTAAAAGCTGGACAATGAGTGCGCGCGACTTAGTATTAAACCTCCAACGATCCCACCAAAGAAAATAGCGCATGCCATTACTAACTTTTGTAACTTTGGATATAATAGATAGTTACCATTTCGCTCATTGATTGAACGGGCATATAAATAAATACCGAGTGGTAATAAAATAAGTATATGTGCAATAGGTGCAATCAATGTTTTTGCCGGCGGAATCTTTGTAAAGTTTGGTTCGTTATGACGTACTCCATTTTGATCAGTATAAGCGCTTTGTGGATCATAATTAAAGTTAATAGTAAAATCTTCTGCTGGACTAGAAATACGTATGTTTTCCATAACATCATGTATAATGCCATTGTTCTCATGAAAGTCGGCACTCGAGTGAACAGCAATGACTCCTGATATTAGAGATGGAAGTAACGCTGGGAAGATTAATATAGCTGCAGTAAGAAATCCTTGCGATATCACATTTCCAGCGATTGTTCCTATACATAAGGCAAGTGTATAAATAGCGATTAATACAATTAACATATATATAAAGTAACTATGAAACGGTGAAAATACTTGATATTTATTATGAAAAGTCAACCTTTTCATAATAGCAAATAGCCCCCAGTTTAAAATGACAACAGCGGCGATATTACAGATTCCAAACAACCACTTTGTTATATAAAGGTGTGAACGTTTAAAGGGCATAGACCATAACAAGTCGCTAGCGTTATTTTGTCTTTCCCATCCAATTAACGTACAAGCTAGAATGGTCAGTATGCTACCTAACAGCATGATAGGATCTAAAAGTGTTAAATCAAAGTGATAATGATATACATAGTTCCATTTTTTATTGTCATTTAGAAAGTGTTGCTGTTGAATAGAAGTCATATAGTATTTATATGACAAACTATAGAAGCTGACGAGCCAAAATAACCATACAACATATTTACTTTGTTGATACGTTCTTAGCCATAGTGCTTTTTGAAACATAGGATCTCTCCTTTAAAAAACTTTATAATTTGTTAGGCGTGATAATACAACATAAGTAATGATTCCAGCGAGAAACAAACTGATATAGTAGTTAGGTAAGAAATAAAATTGATTGATTTTATAGCCACCTAGTAATGAAAAGTAAATGGTTGTCCCCCATATACATATTTTTAAATGTTTTTGGAAAATAAATATCCTTTGACTATTTTCATTTGGTGAACGCACATATAAATATGTCCCAAGTAGTAAATAAAATATTGTATAGAAAATAGGGACTAACATTGATTTGGCTGAATAATATACGTGAGATGCTGGATTTCTTAAAGTAGTTGGATCGTTGTCCCTCTTCCGAGAATCTGGCTGATAGTTATAATCAATAGAAAAGCGATATATTGGTACAACTATATTTGTTTTTTGATTGATTTCATATAGTTGTTGATCTAATTTATTATTTTTAGTATCGGTAGCCTCTAAATGGTTTAGTGTAAAAGTGTACACTAGTGGAATAAATGTAAGGCCCATTAGTAGCCATGGAATGCAAAAAATGACCTGTGAAACAATACTTCCAGTAAAAGTACCGATACATAGAGCAGCTGTATAGACTGCAGCATAAGAAACTATCGCATAAAGAAAGTATCGGTGAAGTGGACTAAATGATTGATAATCAAAATGGATAGTTGTTCTATAAATAACATACATAATAATCCAATTTATAAGTAACGAGCTCACAATACAGAAGGAACCGAAAGCCCATTTAGATAAGAAAACATGTTTTCTTTTAAATGGCATCGTCATAAGTAGTGTATTAGATTGGTTGCTACGTTCCCATCCTATCAATAAGCAGGCTAAAGCAATGATAAGAACAGTTAACCAAAAATTATTACCATCTCGTGCAGAAAAGGTATAAAAATAATAATACTGTTCCCCTTTTTCTTGTAATTCGTAATATTTATCGAGTTCCATCTGAGCACTTCTATAGTATCCGAGAGATAGAAGATAAAGCGAACTAAAGAAGAATAGTAACGCAGCATATTTCCCACGCTTCCAATTCCACATCCACAACGCCTTATGAAACATACCCATCCTCCTCCAGTGTCGTAACGAAGACATCTTCAAGTGACATTGTTAATTCTTCAATGAGCAGTGGTTGTTCTTTATAAAACTTCTCGAGTGTTGTAGCCACATTTCCCTCAATTAAGATTGTATATACTTTTCCCGTTTGATTTAATATTTTAATATTGCTTAAGTTTTCTAGTTTTTGAGGTAATGAACGCTCGTAAGCTACTTGTATTTTTGCAAATCGTGATTTTGCATCGTCTAGTGATGTAATAGACGAGATAGTATGGCCTTTTAATATAATGATTGTATCTGCAATTTGTTCCACTTCATCTAAATGATGGGTAGATATGAAAATGGTAATCTCTTTTTCTGCAACTTCTCCAACGAGAAACTGTAAAATTTTCCTTTTTACGATAGGATCAAGTCCATTTGTCGGTTCATCTAAAATAATATATTCTGCTTTTGTAGAAACAGCTAAAATGATGGCGAGCAGTGCTTTCATGCCTTTTGAATAGCTACGAATTCGTTTGTTTGGTAAGTTAAAACGTTCTAATAGTTCATAGAAATGTGTTTCATCAAATGCGGTATAAACTTCTTTATAAAACTTTACGATTTCTTTTACTGTATAACCGTTCAGTATGTTAGTAGAATCCGGAACATATACGATTTTTTGTTTCGTTTCAGGATTTTTATGGATGTCGATATCCTCATATGTAACAGTTCCCTCGTCTGGGTCTAAAATGCCGACCATCGTTCGTAATAAAGTTGTTTTTCCCGCGCCGTTTCTTCCAAGTAATCCGATGATACTCCCTCTTTGCAATGTGAAAGAAACATCGTCTAAAATCGTTTGATTATCAATTGTTTTCTTCAGGCTTGTCACTTTCAGCATCTGTATTTCCTCCAATCTCTTTATAGTATGAATCTATCCAATCATGAATTTTATCTTTTGTAACACCAAGATAAGAGGCTTCTAATAGTAATTGATGAAATTGCTTTTCAACCATAGCGATTTTCCTTTCGTCTAATGTTGGGGTAATCGATTGGGATACAAATGTTCCTTTTCCTCGTAACGTTTCAATAATTCCTTGTCGCTCTAACTCTTGATACGCTTTACTCACTGTATTTGGATTTATAACGAGTAAAGAAGCGAGTTCGCGTACAGAAGGAAGTTTATCACTTGGAGCCAACATGTTTTTCAATACGAGTTCTTTTATATTTTGAACAATTTGTTCCCATATCGGAGTGTTGCTTCTTGGGTCAAGTTGAATATGCAAGAGCAATGTCTCCTTCCTCATATGTATTAAGTGTACTACTATGTGTAATACACTTAATACAATATAGGGGACGAATGTATTTGTCAACTGAAAATAATAGAAAAAATTGGTATTAAAAAAAGGGGAATTGGAAAAAATAGGTCTGATATAGAATGGAGGGTTAGTCATGAAGCGAGTTTTTGGAATACTTGTTTGTTTCATGTTATTGCTTTCTGGAACTTCAGTGAGTTTTGCGCAATCTGAAAAAACGAAGCAGGAGAAAACAGAAGAAACAACGCCGAAGTTAGCGGAACAAGCGTCGTCAGCAATCGTAATTGAGCAAGATACAGGTAAAGTTTTATTTGATAAAAACCCAAATGAAAAATTACCACCTGCTAGTATGACAAAGATTATGACAATGCTTTTAATTATGGAACAAGTTGAAAAAGGAAAACTAAAACTGACCGATAAAGTTAGAGCGAGTGAACATGCAGCTTCAATGGGTGGATCGCAAATCTTTTTAGAACCTGGGGAAGAGATGACTGTAAATGAGATGTTAAAGGGTATTGCAATTGCATCTGGAAATGACGCATCTGTTGCAGTAGCCGAGCACATCGCAGGTTCAGAAGAAGGATTTGTAAATATGATGAACAAAAAGGCGAAAGATTTAGGGCTGAAAAATACACATTTTCAAAACCCAACAGGTCTTCCGGCCAAAGACCATTATTCGACAGCAAATGATATGGCTATAATGGCGAGAGAATTGATGAAGTATCCACTTATTCGTAAATACACAGGTAAGTACGAAGATTATTTACGTGAAGATACGGATAAAAAGTTTTGGCTCGTTAATACGAATAAACTAGTACGTTTTTATCCTGGCGTAGATGGAGTAAAAACAGGTTTTACGACAGAAGCGAAATATTGTTTAACAGCATCGGCTGAAAAAAATGGCATGCGTGTCATTTCAGTTGTCATGGGAGCACCAACATCAAAAGAACGGAACAACCAAGTGACGAAGCTTCTTGACTATGCATTTGGACAATATATGACAAAGAAATTGTATACGCGCGGCGAAAAAATTAAGACAGTTCAAGTAGGAAAAGGGAAAAAAGAAAAAGTAGATTTAGTTGCGTCAGATAATGTTTCTCTTCTTATGAAGAAGGGCGAGAATATGGACAAGGTAAAACAAGAAGTAATTGCTGAAAAGAAAGTAAAAGCACCGATTAAAAAAGGTGACGCGCTTGGTACACTTGTTATTAAAAAAGATAAAGATGTTTTATTAAAACAAACAATTGTAGCAAAAGAAGATGTTGCTGCAGCGAGCTGGTGGGAGTTATTTAAAAGAAGTTTTGGGATGTTTTCAACATCAAAATAGCGGCAAATATTTTGCCGCTTTTCTATTCGTATGTAAGTGAATAATGCTGAAAGGTTTCACTTTATGACGAAATAGTTCTTCTTTTGTCAGCAGGAAGGATTCTTATTTTGTATCACGAAAATCTTTATGTATGTGAATAAGTAAAGTTTGAGCATAAGGAGGAAATCGTGTGAGTCTTTCCATGCAATTAGAAGTAAAACGTGACGTCCTATGTGTGAGACTAGAGGGTGAATTAGATCATCATACGGCTGAAGAGTTGCGAACGAAAGTAACAGATATGATTGAGACACATGGTGTTCATCATATTGTTTTGAGCCTAGAGAACTTATCGTTTATGGATAGTTCTGGTCTAGGTGTTATATTAGGCCGATATAAACACGTAAAGGGATTAGGTGGAGAAATGGTTGTTTGTGCAATTTCACCGCCTGTTAAGCGTTTATTTGAAATGTCGGGCTTATTCAAAATCGTTCGCTTAGAAGAAAGTGAAGCGCACGCGCTCGCGACGTTGGGGGTGGCATAGATGAGAAATGAAATGAACCTTCAATTTTCAGCATTAAGTCAAAATGAATCATTCGCTCGCGTTACAGTGGCGGCTTTCATTGCACAACTAGATCCAACGATGGAAGAATTAACGGAGATTAAAACAGTTGTGTCAGAAGCGGTTACAAATGCAATTATTCATGGATACGAAGGAAATGCAGAAGGTATTGTTTATATTTCTGTAATTTTGGAAGAAGCAATGGTGAAACTCACGATTCGAGATGAAGGGATTGGAATCTTTAACTTAGATGAAGCGAGACAACCCCTTTTTACAACTAAACCTGAATTAGAGCGTTCCGGAATGGGATTTACTATCATGGAAAATTTTATGGATGAAGTAGAAGTTATTTCAAACGAATCTTTCGGGACAACAATCCATTTGACAAAATACTTATCAAATAGTAACGCTCTATGCAATTAAGGAGAATAGCCTATGGACATAGAGGTCAAAAATGAGAAGAAGAAACCTCAGTTAAAGGACCACGAGCTAAAAGCGTTAATTCAAAAAAGTCAAGATGGAGATCAACAAGCGAGAGATACAATCGTTCAAAGTAATATGCGCCTCGTTTGGTCGGTTGTACAGCGGTTTCTTAATCGAGGATACGAACCAGACGACCTATTTCAAATTGGATGTATTGGGCTCTTGAAATCGGTAGATAAATTTGATTTATCTTTCGACGTGAAATTTTCAACATATGCAGTTCCAATGATTATTGGTGAAATACAACGTTTCTTACGCGATGATGGATCAGTGAAAGTTAGTAGGTCTTTAAAAGAAACAGGAAACAAAATTCGAAAGATGAGAGATGAGCTTTCGAAAGAATTCGGAAGGGCTCCAACGATTAATGAAGTGGCAGAGGCACTAGAACTAACGCCAGAGGAAGTTGTTCTAGCACAAGAAGCGAGCCGGGCCCCTTCATCTATACATGAAACTGTATATGAAAACGATGGAGATCCAATCACTATTTTAGATCAAATTGCAGATCAATCTGAAACGAAATGGTTCGATAAAATTGCTTTAAAAGAAGCGATTAGAGAACTAGATGAACGAGAGCGCTTAATTGTATACTTGCGTTACTATAAAGATCAAACACAGTCAGAAGTAGCCGAGCGCATAGGCATTTCGCAAGTACAAGTTTCAAGACTTGAAAAGAAAATATTAAAACAGATGAAAGATCGAATAGACGAATAATTGTCTATTCGATTTTTTTATGCCGTTAATAGGAGAGAGATGTTAATTTTCGAAAAAATTAACAGAATTTATTGATAATTTAGTCAATTTAAAATATAATCCAAGTATGAACTTGTCATAAAGGGGGAAGGAAACATGGAAACGAGGCAACAATGGGGAACGAGAGCTGGATTTATTTTCGCAGCGGTCGGATCTGCCGTTGGATTAGGAAACATATGGCGTTTTCCTTATACAGCGTATGAAAATGGAGGAGGAGCATTCTTTTTACCGTATTTATTTGCATTATTAACGACTGGTATTTCATTGTTAGCGTTTGAGTTTGCCCTTGGTCATCGTCATCGTGGCTCAGCACCACTTACATTTTTCCGTATTAGCCCGCGTGCAGAATTTATTGGATGGTGGCAAATGTGCGTAACATTTATTGTTTCAACATATTATGCAGTGATTATTGCTTGGTCTATATCGTATACATACTTTGCAATTACTGGAGCATGGGGAAAAGACACGCAATCATTTTTATTTAAAGAGTACTTACATGTTGCAGATAAGCCAGGACAATTTGGAGGACTTGTACCAGAAGTATTAATTCCGTTAGCTCTCGTTTGGATTATTGTGCTTGGCGTTGCATTTAAAGGAGTTAAAAAAGGAATCGAAGTTGTTAACCGTATATTTATTCCTTTATTAGTTGTTATGTTCCTTATTATCGTTGTTCGTGCAGTGACGATGGAAGGTGCTATGCAAGGACTAGATGCATTCTTTAAACCAGATTGGAGTCGTATTTTTGATGGGAAAGTATGGCTTGCTGCTTACGGTCAAATATTCTTTAGTTTATCTTTAGCATTTGGAATTATGATTACGTATTCTAGTTATTTACCGAAAAACTCGGATACAACAAATAATGCCTTTATTACTGGATTTGCAAACTCAGGATTTGAATTATTAGCAGGTATTGGGGTCTTTGCAGCTCTTGGATTTATGGCAAATAATATGGGAGTACCGGTTGATAAAGTAGCAAGTGCTGGCGTTGGGCTTGCGTTCGTAGTATTTCCCCAAATTATTAATGAATTGCCGATGTCACCGTTGTTTGGTGTTTTATTTTTCTTATCGTTAACGGTTGCTGGAATTACATCACTTATTTCACTCGCGGAAGTATGCTTTGCCGCTGTATCTGAAAAATTCAGTTTAAGTCGGGAAAAAACTATTGGAATTATGGGAACCCTTCTCGTGTTAGTTTCTCTTGTTTTTGCAACACGTGGTGGACTTATGTTCTTAGATGTTGTCGACTATTTCGCTAATAATTTCGGATTAATTACAATTGCACTTGCGGAAGTAGTTACGATAGGGCTCATTTTACGCCGTTTACCAGTTTATCAAAATCATGCAAACTTTGTATCTGATATTAAATTAGGAACGTTTTGGAGAGTGAGTTTACTCGTTATTACTCCGCTTATGTTAGGGTATATGCTAATTGATGGTACAATCCAAAATATTAAAAAGAATTATGGAGATTATCCGACTGAGTTTGTTGTAACGTATGGTTGGTCGATAGCAGCAGCCTTCCTTATCGTTGCGCTAATTATTAGTCTAAAGAAATGGAATGCACAAATACATTCGGATTCTGCCAAGCTTGAAAAAGAATGGAAAGATCGAGGTGTTTCATAATGAGTGGATCAGCGATTATGATGATGGTTATTGGAATAGTAGTCATTTGGGGAGGGCTTGCATTAAGTATTGCAAACTTATTTAAGAAAAAGGCATAAGTAAAAAACATCTGTACCGAAATGGTGCAGATGTTTTTTTATGAAAAAATTGTATTAGAAAAAAATTCAATAACCATACTACAACTACGAGGAAGAGTGAAGGGGTGAATGAAAGTTGGAACAAACGATTTATATTAAAATGCGCAATCGTTTAAAAGTTTCTCCTACTTATGAAGTAAAGCTGGGCGATGTTGCTCAACTTGCCGGAGATTCTTCCGTAGTTGAGTTGTTACAAAATGAGATAGTTTACAAAATAACAGCGCATGATAAGACGCATGTTGTAATTGATGTTATGAAAGTAATTGAGATTATTCAACAGAAAGCATCTCATGTACAAATTAATTTACTCGGTTCTGGACAAACTCTTGTTGAAATTATATACGAAAAAAAGAAGACACACCCAATTTTTTTCGGGCTTGTATGGCTGTTACTGTTCATTGGAGCGGCCCTTGCGATCATTTATTTCCATGAAGATGTAAGTATGCAACAAGTACATCAACGGTTATATTACATGATTACTGGAGAATTTAATGCACAACCACTTTTATTTCAAATTCCTTATTCTTTAGGTCTTGGCTTAGGGATGGTTTTATTTTTTAATCATGTATTTCAAAAGCGAATTAATGAAGAGCCGAGTCCGTTAGAAGTTGAGATGTTTCAATACCAACAGTCACTTGATCAATATGTAATCGTTAATGAAAACAAGGATAATATGAAACAACTTGCCGATGATTGAGTCTGGATTTGTTATTTTAATTGGTTTAGCTGGAGGGATTGCGGTAGGTAGCGGATATGTCGCATTTTTAGCTGTACTTGGTATAATCCCCCGTTTAGCCCAATTAACGAGAAGTGGAAAGCATATTCAATATTTTGAGTGGGCAGTCATTGCAGGTACTTTAACAGGGGCTTGGTGCAGTTTGAAAAACATTACATTTCAAACGTCGCAATATTGGCTCGTTATATTAGGGATATTTTGTGGCACGTTCATTGGAATGCTTGCTGCGGCATTAACAGAGGTGTTAAATGTTCTACCTATTTTAGCGAAACGAGTAGGGGTAGAGGGGAAGATTATTGTTTTACTCGTTGCTCTTGTACTTGGGAAAGTAATAGGCTCGTTGTTTCACTGGATTTATTTCGTAAAGTAGGAGGCAGTATATAAATGACAAGTCAGAAATTGAAGGATGATTACGTAAATAAAGTGAAGGAGTATCATCCAAAGCCAAACTATTTACTAAATTGTATCAAAGCATTTCTTGTAGGTGGACTCATTTGCACAGTTGGAGAAGTATTGATGAAATTTTATATACATTATTTTCACTTCAGTGAACAAGAGGCAGGAAACCCAACTGTTGCAACCCTTGTTTTATTATCCGCGATTTTAACAGGGTGTGGTGTATATGATAAAATCGGTCAATTTGCTGGAGCAGGATCAGCGGTACCGGTAACAGGATTTGCAAATTCTATGGCGAGCGCTGCCTTAGAACATAAGAGCGAAGGAGTTGTTCTAGGGATTGCTACAAATATGTTTAAACTGGCAGGAAGTGTGATTGTATTTGGGGTTGTTGGTGCATATATCATTGGGTTAATAAGGTATACCTTTAAAATTTTTATGTCTTAAAGGAGGGCTAGTATGAGGTTGACCGGAAAACAAACGTGGGTATTTCAAAATGATATATATGTGAATGCAACGGGTACTGCTGTCGGTCCGAAAGAAGCTGAGGGCCCTCTTGGGAAAAAATTTGATATTTCATATGGTGACTTGCATTGTGGAGAAGAAAATTGGGAGCTTGCCGAACGAAGATTAATGTCAGACTCAATTCAACAAGCAGTGCAAAAAGGGAATATAAAAACATCGCAAATTGATTTCTTTTTAGCGGGAGATTTATTAAATCAAACAGTGACAGCAAATTATGTTGCGCGTAAGTGGGGCATTCCTTTTTTAGGAATGTTTAGCGCTTGTGCGACGTCTATGGAGACTTTAGCAGTTGGCTCAGCTTTTATAGACGGTGGATTTGCAAATCGTGTCTTAGCTACAGTAAGTAGTCATAATGCAACGGCTGAAAGACAATTTCGCTATCCAACAGAGTACGGTGGACAAAAGCCAGGGACAGCAAATTCAACTGTGACTGGTGCAGGATCTATATTAATTAGCAATGAAAAAAGTGCAATTAAAATTACGTCGGCTACAATTGGAAAAGTGCAAGATTTAGGAATTACAAATCCTTTGGATATGGGGGCAGCGATGGCTCCAGCAGCAGCTCATACAATTCAACAACATTTTGAAGATTTAAGAAGAAGTGCCGATGATTATGATTTGATTGTTACGGGTGATTTATCAGCTGTTGGGACGCCGATTGCGAAACAACTTTTACTTGAGGAAGGTTATGATCTTGGGCATATATACAATGATTGTGGATTGATGATTTATGAATCAAGTCAAGAAGAAGTGTTTGCAGGTGGTAGTGGTTGCGCTTGTTCAGCAGTTGTCACATATGGTCATTTATTACACGAGATGCAAAAAGGGAATTTACAACGAATTTTTGTCGTTGCGACTGGTGCATTATTAAGCCCGATGATGATGCAACAGAAGGAAACGATTCCAACAATTGCACATGGTGTCGTATTTGAGAGAGTTAAAGGAGAGTGAATTGTGGATTTTATATATGCATTTCTTGTAGGTGGAGTTATTTGTTTAATTGGGCAACTATTGTTAGATTTCGTAAAGTTAACACCAGCTCATTTAATGGCAACTTTTGTAGTCATCGGAGCAATTTTAGATGGATTTGGATTGTACGATAAACTAATAAAGTTTGCAGGTGCTGGAGCAACAGTCCCTATTACAAGTTTTGGACATTCACTATTGCACGGAGCAATGCATGCAGCAGAAAAACATGGATATTTAGGAATTGGTATTGGCATGTTTAGTTTAACGTCTGCGGGCATTTCCGCAGCGATATTGTTTTCGTTTTTTATAGCACTTATATGTAAACCGAAAGGATAAATCAAATGAGACGAAGGGTTGTTTTGGTCACAGATGGAGATGAATATGCAAAGCGGACAATTGAGCTTTTAACGAAGGAATTTGGGGGAAGGTGTATTTCAGCATCACAAAGTAATCCAACCAAATTGACAGGGAAAAAAGTTGTTGAGCTTATTATGCAAACGCCATATGACCCTGTATTTGTCATGTTTGATGACAGTGGATTTATTGGAGAAGGATCTGGTGAAAAGGCTTTAAAATATGTGGCTGCCCATAAACAAATTGATGTGCTCGGTATTTTAGCAGTAGCGTCTAATACGCATCATTGGGAATGGGCACGTGTAGATGTAAGTGTAGATCGGAACGGGAATTTAACCGAATACGGTGTTGATAAATTTGGACTTCCAGATGGCGAAATTGGCAGAATTAGCGGAGATACAATTTATTGTTTAGATGACTTGAATGTTCCTGTCATCGTTGGAGTCGGTGACATTGGTAAGATGTGTGGAAATGATGAATGGGAGAGGGGATCACCTATTACGAAGAAAGCAATTCAATTAATTTTGGAAAGGAGTGGTTTTTATGACGAAGCCTAAAAAAGTGGATATCCCTATATCAACTTTCATAAGTGACAATGAAAATTATTTAAAGCAGACAGTTGGGCTAGGCGTTACATACGATGTTGGCATTCGTAAATTTCAAATTTTGAATAAAGAAATTGGTGTGTTATTTGTAAACGGACTTTGTGATACAAATTATATTATCCCTATTTTAGAAGAAGCGGTGGATACAAATGAGATAAGGGATGTAGAAGAAGATACAGTGAAGCTTTTAGAGAATCGCTTAATCCATCAACAAGTAAGTAAAGTGAAAACGATGGATGAGGTAATGCTCCAAGTATTATCAGGACTCATCGTGATATTTGTGGAAGGTGAAACGGAAGCGTTTGCAATCGATGTTCGTAGTTATCCAGGGCGAACGCCGACAGAACCAGATACCGAAAAGGTAGTACGCGGTGCAAGGGATGGATTTGTTGAAAATATCGTTGTAAATACAGCATTAATCCGTAGAAGAATTCGAGATCCACGTCTTCGAAATGAAATGGTTCGAGTAGGAGATAGATCACAAACGGATATTTGCATTACATACGTTCAAGATGTTGCAAATCCAGATTTAGTAAAGATTATAAAACAAGAATTAAATAACATCGATGTAGATGGAATTACGATGGCGGATAAAACAGTAGAAGAATTTGTTGTAAAGCAAAGCTATAACCCATTTCCACTTATTCGATATACAGAAAGGCCAGATGTAGCAGCAAATCATCTACTAGAAGGACATGTGTTAGTACTTGTTGACACATCGCCAAGTGCTATGATTACACCGACAACATATTTTCATCATTTACAGCACGCGGAAGAGTTTAGACAAAATCCAGCTGTCGGTACATTTTTACGCTGGGTGCGCTTTTTAGGTGTTATATTCTCGTTATTTTTATTACCATTTTGGTTAGTGTTTGTATTTGATCCAACTCTTTTGCCAGCAAATCTTGCTTTTATTGGACCGACTAAGATGACGCATTTACCAATTTTATTACAGGTGTTAATGGCAGAGGTCGGACTTGAGTTTTTAAGGATGGCAGCCATTCATACTCCAACGCCGTTATCGTCTGCAGCAGGGTTGATTTCCGCTATATTAATTGGTCAAATTGCAATTGATGTAGGTTTGTTTGTGCCAGAAGTAATTTTATATGTAGCAGTTTCGATGATTGGTGCATATGCAACACCGAGTTATGAATTAGGATTAGGGAATAAGGTTGGGAAATTGTTTGTTATTATTTTAACAGGCCTCTTCCATGAGATGGGATTTGTAATTGGTATGACGATATTAATTTTATTTTTAACGTCTATAAAAAGTTTACAAACACCTTATTTATGGCCGTTTTTACCATTTGATTGGGGCGCATTAACAAAAATTTTACTCCGTCCAACGATGTCTAGTTTAAAAGTACGACCAAGTATTGTAAGACCTCAAAATGTAAAAAGACAAAAATAAACGGGATTATACACCCGTTTATTTTTTTTAGCGAAAATTTATTATTTTTTAACAAAAATCAAACATTTTTTGTGTACACTTAGAGTAGATATTGTGTATGGAAGGGGAAGAGGACATGATTAAATTATTTGTAAGTGATTTAGATGACACGCTCGTTTACGATGTGAATCATATGCAAAAAGAAGATGAACGTGCGCTGTGTTGGTTAGCTGAGAAAGGGACAAATATTTGTTTTGCCTCTGGCCGCTTTACACACAGAATTGATGAAGTTGTAAAAAGGTTTTCATTCCCATATTATACAACTGGCTTAAATGGAGCGACAATGTTGCTTCCGGATGGAAATTTATTTCATGAATCGAGTTTTGAAAATGTGGTTGCCCAGGAAATATATCGATATATACATAAAAAAGGACTAGCGGATATTGTTTGTGCAAATGAGCAGCGATATACAAAAAGGAAGAATGAACATCACCATAATTTTGAAGCGTATATGGGCGTGCATATCGCTGAAATTGAAGCGTTAGAAGAAGAGTTTGGTAAGACTGTACACCCTGCAAAATTGTTTGTTTTTGGAGAAGAAGAGAAAATTGTGACGTTAGATCAAGAGCTACGAGATACGTTTCAAGGCGAAGCGGAAGTTTTTATATCAGGTAAACGCTATGTTGATATTATGCCAAGAGGCGTGAGTAAGGGGAGTGCTCTAAAGCGACTAATGGACCATTTGCAAATTGAAGCAAATGAAGTTGCTTGTATTGGAGATTCTTTCAATGATATTTCTATGTTTGAAGTAACCCCGCATTCATTTACTCTTCATCATGCCCATCCATATGTAAAGGAGAAAGCAAATCATATAGTGCGTTCGGTTGAAGAGGCTGTTATGAAATTACCATTACTTGTATAAAAAAGAAGCCCGTCACTGGCGGGCTTCTTTTTTACTTGAATAAAGATTTAACAAAATCAATGATACTTGAGAAGAAATCTTTCACTTTATCTAGAAAACTTTGTCCTTCTTCAGAACCTAAGAAGGCAGAAACGTGTTCTTTTGCTTTGTTTAATTGACTACCAACTTGATTCCAATCGATATTAAGATTTTTCATTTTATCAAATAACGATACTAAGTTATCTAACTGTTCATCTGTCAATGTAATGCCGAGTTGATCAGCAATTTTTTTAATTAATGAACGTAAATCTTCTGTTGTTTTTGGCTGTTCTTTTGCAATTTCTTCTTTAATTTTTGCAACAAGTTGAACTGCTTTTTCTTCACCAATTTTATCACCAAGCTGGGCTGTTTGTACCATTTCTTCATTCGCTACTTTTTTAACTTCTTCAGGAATTTGTTTATTGGACGCAGTTTCGTATGCTTTCATTAATCCAGTTAAAGCTGCAGTTCCTGAAACTTTAAAAGGTGCAGTAATTTGAATTTCTGCATCTTTTACACCTGCTGTAATTAAAGCGTTAGTGTACATTGCATCTGTTACCCAGTTAATGTTCTTTGATCGTACAATAAGACCAGATCCTGGTTTTGTGTATGTAATCATAGAAGAAGAAATTGCTCTCGTACCAATTTGTGCTTTTGGAACAATGCCTTCTAGAAATTTATGTTCTTCCGCATTAGATACAGTAATAATTGTAGCATCTTTCGGTGCTTTCATTTCTTTTAACAGATCTTGTTTTTGTTGTTCAGATAAGTTCTCTCCTAATGTAACAATTGATTCTCCCTCGATGATGTCTGCAAACGAAGCTGTTGGCATCATAAATACCGTTACAGCTAATAGCAGAGCTAGTAATTTCGTTTTCACGAAAAATCGCTCCCTTTCTCTTTCTAAAATTTTCGGGCAACAAAGTTATTATAGTATATATTTCTTATTTGTCACCTAGCTTTTTCCACATTTCAAAAAAGAAGTATCTAGATTGTCGGATTCTTTTTGTTTCTAGTCATGAATGTGGTAATATAGTGCTGAGATAGTTGAAAGGAGACATATACGTATGAAAACTTTAGGATACATATTAATGGAAAACGGTGAAAAAATCGACTTGGAATTTTTCCCAGAAGAAGCACCGAAAACAGTAGAAAACTTTAAAAAATTAGCAGAGCAAGGATTTTATGACGGTGTTACATTCCACCGTGTTATTCCTGGCTTCGTAAGCCAAGGTGGAGACCCAACAGGTACAGGTGCAGGTGGCCCAGGTTACTCTATTCCATGTGAAACTGATGGAAACCCTCATAGACACCTTGTAGGATCACTTTCTATGGCTCACGCTGGCCGTAACACAGGCGGTAGCCAATTCTTTATCGTTCATGAGCCACAGCCGCATTTAGATGGTGTTCATACTGTATTCGGTAAAGCAACAAGCGGTATTGAAACAGTATTAAAAATGCGTCAAGGCGATGTAATGAAAGAAGTTAAAGTTTGGGAAGAATAAGGTAAGGAAAAAGAGAGCTTTTGCTCTCTTTTTTATTTTTAATGAGATTGAGTACTACTTCTACAGCTCATCATACAAGTAGTATTGTTGCTAAAATATATTGCTTGTGAGAACAAACCTTTAACCAATTACATAGAATACATTACATTATATGTTTCAATAAATATTTTTTGTTATATTAATTTTGCTAGAATTGTGCTGCTTTAGAGTAACTATAAATGAAGTGCTGTTGAATGATATGTTTCTTTCCATTCCATATAAAATTTTCTTTTTTTAACTCTATTTATTAAAGGAATAGTGCTGAAACATAGATTTGACTTTCTTCTTTTCGCTTTGTATGATTATCAAGTTGTTTTAGACTCTTCTCACTCTGTTGAAAATATTGTAAAATGAATGTGATATGAAAAGAGTGATTGAGGGGATTACTAGTTTGTAACTTTTGTAAGAAGGGATAAGGGTTATGTTAATTCGTTTTAAAAAAAGTTATGAAAAAATTGCAATGGGGCTTCTTTCGTTTATGCCAACTGAAAAAGATGTGAAAACATTACAATTGACAATGAAAGAATATGAAGCAAAAGATGATTGGCAATTGTATTTGTGGAAAGAAAATGAAGATTTTGTTGGAATAATGGGGATTGTAAAAAAAGAGAATCAAGTATTAGAAATTCAGCATTTGAGTGTGAACCCGTCTCACCGTCATGTGGGGATTGGGACGAAGATGGTTCAAGAGTTAAAGAGTAAATTTCTTGAGTTTACAATTTGCGGAAATGAGCAAACAGCAAGTTTTTGCGAAAAATGTAAAGGGCTAGAACAAAATATACATTCGTGAAAGCAGAGATAAGTAGTTTATTATCTCTGCTTTCTTTTTTGTAATTGTTCGTTTCGTTCAGTAATGACCTCTGTGCGATCACGCAAAGTGTGCTTGTTTATAATATATTCACCTGGGATAGCATTCAAGTCTTTCCAAGAGAGGTTTTGTTTTTGACATAACTCTATGCACTGCTTCTCTAACGATGAATCTGATAAGGGTAAAAATAAAGGTACAAAACGTTCTTTTTTATGGATAGATTGCAATCTTTCATTGAGCAAGGAAAGAAGTTGTACTTGATTAATTCCTAAACGTTGTAAAGGCACACCGCTTTTTTCTAAAATTGTAATTGCGCTTTTCATCATTTTTGTAGAACCATTCCAATTAGCACGTCTTTGGTGGTATAAAGAAACTGCAATTTGAATGAGACCAACTAAGTAATGATCACGATTACCTCTTGGTTTTGTCTTCCAATACTCTTCTAGTATTTCGTGGCATTCAAAATAGTCATAATCTCCATGGAAATGAATTAAAAATTGTATGTATTCGGTAGGATACATGTTTTCTCGCTCCTATCTAACGGTTATACATATAAGTGTATCATAGAAATATGAACAATAAACGACTAGGAGGTTTCCCCCTAGCCGTTATTGTTCATATTAGCAGAAGCAAGCTGCTCCTACAATAATTAGTAAAATAAACAGTACAACAAGTAATGCGAACCCACCGCTAAAACCACAATCAACGTGACCCATAGTTTTTTGACCTCCTACATTGTTCTTACTACACTGTTATCATATGAAGTGGTGGGCATGATGACATAGGCATCGGTCTATTTTTAATTAAATTTCTTAAAAAGGTTGGATAGAACATGAGTATGCTCTATACTTATGTTGTTATAGAAAAAATGTGGTGGGATGCTTTGTGCAATATAATTTTAAAGTAGAGGCTTTTGAAGGGCCGTTAGATCTATTGTTACATTTAATACATCGTTATGAAATTGATATATATAATATTCCTGTAGCAGATATTACAGAGCAATATTTATCTTATGTGCATACGATGAAAGAACTTCAATTAGATGTTGCAAGTGAGTATTTAGTAATGGCTGCAACGTTATTACAAATTAAAAGTAAGATGTTGTTGCCGAAACATGAAGAAGATGTACTTGATAACGGTGATGATTTTATAGATGATCCTCGTCAAGAATTGATGGAGAGGTTAATTGAATATAAGAAATATAAGCAAGTTGCTACTGAGTTAAAAGAAAGAGAACAAGAAAGAGCACAGCTATATACACGTCCACCAATTGACTTTACATCGTTGCAACAAGAAGAGGAGACAAGCTTACCTCTTGATGTTACGTTATATGATATGCTAGCAGCATTTCAAAAATTAATGCGCCGTAAAAAGGCAAAAAAACCTGTAACAACACGTATTACTCGTCAAGAAATACCAATTGAACAGCGAATGACTGATATTTTAAAACAGTTAAAAATAAAGGGTGGTCGCCAAAGTTTTTATGATTTGTTTGTTGATGATGAACGTGAAATAATGGTTGTAACATTTTTAGCAGTTCTGGAACTTATGAAAAACCAACAAATCATAATTGAGCAAGAACATAATTTTGATGAAATTTTCGTATCAAGCTCTAATAAATCTGCATAGAGCAAGTATGTGAAAATGGGATAGCAACATTTTATCTCATGCTATGTTTTAATGTATCGTTTGGAACAAGAGAAAAAATATTGAACCGAACGCATTAATTGTGATTCGGTTTTTTGATGTGTATTTTTATGAGAAAATAGAAGGAAGGAGCTCGTGAAATGGATAGGAAAGAACAAAAGTCAATTATTGAAGGCCTTTTATTTGTTTCTGGTGATGAAGGGATTTATCCAGAACAAATAGCGAAAGTTCTTGAAATTGAAATGAATGAAGCAATTAATATTTTAGAAGAAATGCAACAAGAATGTGAAGGTGCAAACCGTGGTTTGCAAATTGTACAGTATGCAAAAGTATATCGTTTTGCTACAAAGAAAGAACATGCTTCATATTATCAAAAATTAATAGATACACCAACAGCTGCTTCACTCTCACAAGCTGCCCTCGAAACGTTAGCGATTGTTGCATATCGCCAACCAATCACAAGGACTGAAATGGAAGAGATTAGAGGAGTTAAAACTGATAAGGCGTTACAAACGTTGGTTTCACATTTACTTATAAAAGAAATGGGAAGAGCAGAAGGACCAGGGCGTCCTATTTTATACGGAACAACAAAAGAATTTTTAGACACATTTGGATTGAAAACATTAGATGATTTACCACCGCTTTCTGAAGAGAATGAACAAATGAATGAAGCAGATTTATTCTTCGGTTCCTTACAAGAGATATCGAAATAAAAGCTTAGCATTTTGCTAAGCTTTTTTTGTATATCAATTATTTACAGTGCCATACTAAATGAAAAAAGGAGACGAGTTATGAGAGGTATGCGGATTATTTTATTATTAGTTTCTGTTTTATTATGTTTTTCTTTAAATAGCGCATCAGCTAAAAGGTATATGATGTCCATTCATACTACGTCTCCTTTACATATGCATCGGCAACATCTTAGTAAAATGAAAGTGAGCTTTTTAAAAGTGGGGCAAGGTGACGCAACACTTATTATAATGCCAAATGGACAAACAATGTTAATTGATGGAGGACCTTATGAAGCAGGAGAGGTTATTATTCAGAAATTAATTGAGAAAGGGATTAATCATTTAGATGTAATTGTCAGTACGCATCCCGATATGGATCATATAGGGGGGTTAATTCCAATTGTAGAGCAAATGCCGGTATCGCTTATATTAGATAGCGGAAAAACATATAGTTCTCTTACTTATCATACGTATCGGAATAATATAAAAAAAAGAGGGATACCTTTCGTTTCAGTAAAGGAAGGACAATATATACCGCTGGATCCACATGTTTCTATACAAGTATTAAACAACGGGAAATCAAAAGATGAAAATAATGAATCCTCAATTGTTTTAAAGGTGCGATATGGAAAAGCGGATTTTTTATTAATGGGTGACGCGGATGTACGGACAGAACATGAAATATTAAAACAATTTGATGTCCATGCAGATGTGTTAAAAGTGGGGCATCATGGCTCATATACTTCAACAAGTGAAACGTTTATAAAAAAAGTGGAACCGCAGTTTGCTATTCTATCGTACGGGAGTAATAATCCGTATGGACATCCTCACCAAAGTGTAGTGAAACGCTTAAAAAGGCACGGTATAATGGTATATAGAACGAATAAACGTACAGTAGAAATGGAAACAGATGGTGAACATATTATGTTAGAATCTAGCGGATTAATGCCATTGTTGAAGTGATTTCTATATTAGGGGGCGATACTGTCCCTTTTTGGAAAAATGAATAATATATATTATAATTATAAGAGACGTAAGAAATTTCCTTTTCTGTTGAATAAAAAGGAAATTTCATTAGAATGTATAGACAACTACTCGTGCGTATATTAAGATGGAACTAGGCGAATAAGGTAATAATAACAAGTAGGTAATTCATGGGAAAGGATCGATGAAAATGAAAACGCAAATTGTCATCAATGCCAAAATTTACACAGGTCAAGAAATAGTGGAAAACGGATTTATTCGTTACGCAGAAACCATTAAAGAAATTGGTTTGATGGCTCAATATGTACCACAAGAAAATGAAACTGTTTTTGATGCTACAGGGAAGATTATAATTCCAGGTATGATCGATGTTCATATTCATGGTGGATACGATATTGATGCGATGGATGCAAATAGCGATGGGTTAGTAACTCTAGGTAAAGAAATGTTAAAAGAAGGGGTTACAACTTACTTCCCAACAACAATGACACAAGCTCCAGAGGCAATTGAAGCAGCGTTAACTGCTGCGAAAGAAGCAAAAGAAAAAGGAGCGCATTTCGAATATATTCATTTAGAAGGACCTTATGTTTCAAAGAAACGTGCAGGTGCACAGCCACTTGAACATATCGTTCCTGCAAATATTGAGCAATTTAAACAATGGCAAGAAGCAAGTGGGAACTTAATTAAATTAGTAACATATGCACCAGAAGAAGAGGGAGCATTAGAGTTTGAACAATATCTTGCTGAAACTGGTGTAGTTGGCACAATGGGACATACAGATGCAATTGATGCGCAACTAAAAAATAGAAAGATTACACATGCGACACATTTATACAATCAAATGCGTGGATTACATCACCGTGAACCAGGAGTTGTGGGTCATGTGTTATTAAATCCAGATGTAATGGTTGAAGTAATTACAGATGGTATTCATATTCACCCTGATATGGTGAAATTAGCATATAAGTTAAAAGGACCGAAAAAAGTAAGTGTTATTACTGACGCAATGCGTGCAAAAGGTCTTGAAGATGGATTATATGAGCTTGGCGGACAGCCAGTACATGTAAAAGATGGTAGTGCTCGATTAGAAGATGGAACGTTAGCTGGTAGTATTCTAAAAATGGATCAAGCTTTCCGAAATGTAATTGAATTTACAGGTTGTTCAATCGAAGATGCAGTACTTATGACATCAGTTAACCAAGCAGAAGAGTTTGGATTAAATAATAAAGGTGCATTAGCGGTAGGAAAAGATGCAGACTTTGTTGTGATGAATGAAGATTTACATGTATATGATACGGTTCGTTTAGGAATTCATATGAAGGAAGGGAAGTAATTAAATGAATATTCTTGTTGTAAAAACTCCAGAAGAATTAGCAGAAGCAGGTTATAAATTAATTGAAGAAGTTGTAAAAACAAAAGAAAATCCAACATTAGGAATGGCTACAGGAAGCTCTCCATTAGGTATTTATGCAGAAATGCGAAAAAATAAACTTGATACAAGCCGTGTAACCACTGTAAACTTAGATGAGTACGTAAATTTACCACATGAAGATAAAAACAGCTATCACTATTTCATGCAAGAACAGTTGTTTGATCATCTTCCATTTAAACAAACTTATGTACCAAACGGGATGGCAAGTGATTTAGAGGAAGAGTGCAAACGTTACGAGAGCATTCTAGCTGCTAACCCAGTTGACCTACAGATTCTTGGAATCGGTGAAAACGGTCACATCGGATTTAATGAGCCAGGAACACCGTTTAATTCTCCAACAAACATTGTTGAATTAACAGAATCTACACGCCAAGCAAACCTTCGATTCTTCGAAAAAGAAGAAGATGTGCCAACTCATGCGATTACAATGGGAATTGGAAGCATTATGAAAGCGAAACAAGTTCTACTTGTTGCGATGGGTTCTAAAAAGGCAGAAGCTGTTAAAGAATTATTGCAAGGTGAATATAGTGAAGAGTGTCCGGCTACAGTTTTACAACGTCATCCGAATGTAACCGTAATCGCTGATCAAGAAGCTCTATCTTTATGCAGTGAGGCGATTGCTGATGAACATCGACAAGTATTCACCATTTCCGATCTATTATCAGATTCAAGAGTGGGTGAAACAGCTAATTGAGGACGGCGAATGGAAGCCGGGAGATAAAATCCCATCTGAGAATGAACTTTGTGATAAGTTCGAAGTGAGTCGAATGACAATCAGACAGGCGATTAATAATTTAGTGGAACAAGGCTATTTATATCGGAAGCGTGGAATTGGAACATTTGTCCAACTTCCGAAAGTGGAACAAAAATTGCAAGGAATGACGGGATTCACAGAAGACATGATTTCTCGTGGGATGAACCCAAGTAGTCAATTACTTAGTTTCCGCCTAGTTCCAGCTACTGCTAAAATAGCAGACCGGTTGAGAATACAGGAGGGGGAATCGGTTTATGAAGTGAGGCGTATTCGCTTAGCTGATGATGAACCGATTGCTTTTGAGACGACATATTTGTCGCCAGCTCTTGTAAAAGATATTAACGAAGAGATATTGCAACAATCTTTATATGAACATTTAGAGAAAAAACTGGGCTTTAAACTTGTTAGCGCTACTCAGTCAATTGAAGCTTCCGTTGCGACGGAAAATGAAGCTGAACATCTGCATATTCCTAAAAAGGCGCCTGTACTTGTAATGCGTCAATGGTCATATTCAGAAGGTGAGATACCGCTAGAGTACGTGAAATGTATTTATCGTGGAGATCGTTATAAATTTATTACGAATATCGCACGTAACAAATAGTATATTTCAGTTTGTGAAGTACAGTGGAATTGAAAATGGTTAACATGTAAAGAAATAAAAATACGACTCATCCTTATAAGGAATGAGTCGTATTTTTATTATGAGCAATTACGTGGTTAACAGCATCTTTGACGTGATTTACTACATAGTGAGCGTGTTTTTTTACTGCATCATCTGCTTGCGACATAGCAAAACTGTGAGGAGTTAAAGAAAACATAGGAATGTCATTATAAGAATCCCCTATACAAGCAATTTCCTCAGGTTTTATTTGAAACTCATTTAATAAAACAGAAATGGCAGAGCCTTTACTAACATTCGGTGGCATTACATCTAAACATTGTTCTGCTGAGATGAAAGTACTAACTTTCCCGTGGAATTTTTCATCAATTTTTTTCTGAAGGAGTTGTAAGCTCTCCTTTGTTCCACCGACAGAAATTTTATTTGGGAAAATTGTATCATCAATCTTCTGTAGTAAGTTTGGTTCTTCAACAGAAGTCATAGTTACTTGTTGTTCAAGTTCTTGAATGAAAGGTGTTTTCTCTTCAATGTAATAATTATGCTCATCACTTACATAACGGAAATAAGGATCTTCATTCGTCATAGCTAACAAATCGGGAAGTATGCTGGAATCAAAAGTTGCAGATAATAGTTGTTTATTTTCATGTGTATATACAAAAACACCATTTACACTAATGCGATGAAAATTTGTATTTACAGCTTTCATTAAGTCTGCAATTTCATTATCAAGTCTTCCGGAAGCGAAGCAAAGAATAACATTTTGCTGGGCAAGGCTGCGCAGTGCCGCAACATCTTGTTCGTCAATAAGACCTCCGTGTTGCATCATTGTACCATCGATATCACTTACAAACATTTTAATCATGCTGTTATCTCCTTTCTATGTACAGTTGCTCTTACATTATACGCATCATATATAAACATGTCTAAAAAATGAATTTTTATTAAATGGCAGATGTTTTACATTGACGACAAAGAAGAATATTCTGTAACATAAAAGTAGGCTATTTAAGTACGAGGGTGGTGTTATATGAGTAATTATCTAGAAATTAAAAAAGTTTTAAATAATAATGTCATCATTGCTAGCCATCCGGAACACGAGGAAGTAGTAGTGATTGGTAAAGGAATTGGATTTGGGAAAAAAGCGAAAGATGTATTGGAGCAAGAACAAATCGAAAAGATGTTTGTCTTAAAAAATGAACGTGATCGTGAACAATACAAATTATTAGTGCCGCATATTAGTGAAAAATTAATTGAATTGATGAACGATATTATGCTGTACATTCAAGGGAAAGCGAAATCGCCACTAAATGAACATATTCATATTGCGTTAACAGATCATATTTCATTTGCGATTAAAAGGTTAAAACAAGGACTTACAATTGATAACCCTTTTTTAGTTGAAACAAAAATGCTCTATCCAAAGGAATATGAAATTGCGGAAGGTGTTGTAGAACTTTTAAATTCTCGTTTGCAAATTACATTGCCAGAAGGAGAAATTGGTTTTATTGCACTTCACATTTACAGTTCGCTTACAAATTCTGATTTATCTTCAGTTAATCAAAACTCCCGTCTCATTGCACAACTTGTATCTTTAATTGAGACAAACTTACAAATTACATTAGATCAAGAGAGCATTCATTATTTACGTCTTATTCGTCATCTTCAATATGCTATTGAGAGGGTGAAAAAAGGAGAAAAAGTAGAGGAATCGCAAAGTTTTGCTGATTTATTAAAGGCGGAGTATCCAGCTTGCTATAACTTGGCTTGGAAGCTAGTTAAGGTCATGCAAAAAGAGTTGCAACTACCTGTATATGAAGCTGAAAGTATTTATTTAACGATGCACTTGCAACGCTTAGTAAAGGCAGAGCATGTGTAAAAAGCCATATATTTTTGTCTAAAATGAAAACGTTAAAAAAAATGATTGAATCGCTTACAATAGTTATGTATAATAACTATTGCAAAGTTATACAAATTTCGACAAACACATTAAGGTGAGTAACGAAAACGTTTGCCTTAATTATAGTGAACTTATACGTAAACCTATTTTTGACACGTGTTACTGATTCGATCAGGCATGAGTGGAGAAAAGTAAGGAATGTAAGCTAGAGAAAGGGATATACTACCCTTTGTATAGCTATCGTTCTATCTTTTTTTCCTCATGTCTTTTTGGCGTTTGTCGGAAGGTATCAATATAGATAAGAGAGGAAGGGTTTCCATGTTTAAGAAGATCTTTGGTGTTCTTCAAAAAGTCGGAAAAGCGTTAATGCTTCCAGTAGCGATTTTACCGGCGGCAGGTATTTTACTTGGATTTGGTAATGCATTTCAAAATCCACAGTTAACAAATGTTATTCCTGCTTTAAAAGCAGATTGGTTCGTAATGGTTGCAAAAATTATGGAACAATCTGGTGATATTATTTTCGCTAACCTTGCATTATTATTCGCAGTTGGGGTAGCAATTGGTTTAGCTGGTGGAGACGGAGTAGCTGGTTTAGCAGCATTCGTCGGCTACTTAATTATGAACAAAACGATGAGTGTGTTCTTAGAAGTAGATAAGCTAGTGAAAGTAACAAGTTCTGGAGCAGACCCAGTAAAAATTGGATTTGCAGATCCAGCGTATGCAAACGTATTAGGTATTCCAACGCTACAAACAGGGGTATTTGGTGGTATTATCGTCGGTATAGTAGCGGCATATTGCTATAATAAATACTTCAATATTGAATTACCATCATACTTAGGTTTCTTTGCAGGTAAGCGTTTCGTACCGATTGCAACTGCAACATTCTCTTTAATAGTAGGTATTATCATGTGCTTCGTTTGGCCATACATTCAAGGTGGCTTAAACACGTTCTCACATCAAATGATTGATGCAAATAGAACAATTGCAGCATTTATATTCGGTTTAATTGAACGTTCATTAATTCCATTTGGATTACATCACATTTTCTATTCACCGTTCTGGTTCGAATTCGGTCAGTATACAAATGCAGCTGGCGAATTAATCCGTGGTGACCAAAAAATCTTTATGGCACAGTTAAAAGACGGTGTAGAATTAACAGCAGGGACATTTACAACTGGTAAGTATCCGTTCATGATGTTCGGTCTTCCAGCAGCAGCTTTAGCAATGTACCATGAAGCACGTCCAGAAAATAAAAAATTAGCAGCAGGTATTTTAGGTTCTGCAGCATTAACATCTTTCTTAACAGGTATTACAGAGCCACTTGAATTTTCATTCTTATTCGTAGCGCCAGTATTATTCGGAATTCACGCTGTATTTGCTGGTCTATCATTTATGACAATGCAAATTTTAGGTGTTAAAATTGGTATGACATTCTCTGGTGGTTTAATTGACTTCCTATTATTCGGTGTACTACCAGGCCGTACAGCATGGTGGTGGGTAATTATTGTTGGTCTTGTACTAGCAGTTATTTACTACTTCGGATTCCGCTTTGCAATTCGTAAATGGAATCTAAAAACACCTGGTCGTGAAGTGGCAAATGCAAATGACGGCGCAGGAAAAGCAGAAGCAGGCGAACTCCCTCGTGAAGTATTAGTAGCACTTGGTGGTAAAGAAAACATTGCTTCTTTAGATGCTTGTATTACTCGTTTACGTGTTCAAGTTAACGAACAAAAGAATGTAAACAAAGACCGCTTAAAAGAACTTGGAGCAGCTGGTGTACTTGAAGTTGGAAATAACATTCAAGCTATTTTCGGACCGAAATCTGACACATTAAAATCACAAATTCATGATATTATGTCAGGTCGTACACCTCATGTTGAAAAAGAAGAACCTGTAAAAGTGGAAGAAACTCCTCAAAAAGTTGATGAAAATGAAACAATTGTATCACCAATCGAAGGAAAAATCTTACCAATTACAGAAGTACCTGACCAAGTATTCTCAGGAAAAATGATGGGAGACGGATTTGCAATTGAGCCAACTGAAGGAACAGTAGTTTCTCCAGTGAACGGTGAGATTGTCAATGTATTCCCTACAAAACATGCGATTGGTATTCAATCTGAAGGCGGAAAAGAAATTTTAATTCACTTCGGTATTGATACTGTAAAATTAAATGGTGAAGGTTTTGAAGCGCTTGTAGCACAAGGCGACAAGGTGAAACAAGGCCAACCATTATTAAAAGTAGATCTTGCATTTGTAAAAGAAAATGCACCATCTATCATTACACCAATTGTCTTTACAAACTTACAACAAGGGCAACAAGTCGAATTGAAAAAAGATGGAAATGTTAAGAAGGGCGAAACCGCTATTATTGACATTCAGTAGGAATTTGACGCAAAATGTTTATAATTATAATAGGCGATGTGGTTGACCGAACATCGCCTATTATATACAATAGATGATGTAGTACTCACGTCTATACAACTAAAAAATACTGTAATTTAAAGGAGATAAATTATCATGGAAAAAATCTTTAAAGTAACTAGCGACTCAGGAATTCATGCTCGTCCAGCAACTCTACTTGTAAACACTGCAAGCAAATTCGGTTCTGATATTAACTTAGAGTATAACGGAAAGAACGTTAACTTAAAATCAATCATGGGCGTTATGTCTTTAGGCATTCAACAAAACGCAGAAATTAAAATCACTGCAAATGGTGATGATGCAGCTCAAGCACTAGCAGCTATCGAAGAAACTATGAAAAACGAAGGATTAGGAGAATAATGACTCTTAACATTCAAGGGATCGCTGCATCAAGTGGGATTGCTATTGCAAAGGCTTTCAGACTTGAAAATCCTGAATTTAACATCGAAAAGAAATCAATTACAAACGAAGCTGCAGAAATTGCACGCTTAGACGCTGCGCTTGAGAAAGCAAAAACTGAATTAGAAGCTATTAAGGACCACGCATTTGCTGAGCTAGGTGCTGACAAAGCTGCAATCTTTGAAGCACATTTATTAGTGTTAAATGATCCAGAACTAGTAAACCCAGTAAAAGATAAAGTAAATAGCGAAAAAGTAAATGCTGAATTTGCAATGGATGAAGTTGCATCAATGTTTATTTCTATGTTTGAAAACATGGATAACGAATATATGAAAGAACGTGCTGCGGACATTCGTGACGTAACAAAACGCGTTCTTGCACATTTACTAGGAATTAACTTCTCAAATCCTGGTACAATTTCTGAAGAGGTAATCATCATTGCTGAAGATTTAACACCATCTGATACAGCTCAGTTAAACCGTAAGTATGCAAAAGGTTTCACTACTGATATCGGTGGACGTACATCTCACTCAGCAATTATGGCTCGTTCTATGGAAATTCCAGCTGTTGTTGGTACAAAAGTTGTTATGGAGAAAATCCAAAATGGCGATATCGTTATCATTGACGGTTTAGATGGAGAAGTAATTGTAAACCCATCAGAAGAAACTCTTCGTTCGTTTGAAGAAAAGAAAGCGAAATTTGAAGAGCAAAAAGCTGAATGGGCTAAATTAAAAGACCAAGCTACTGTAACAAGTGACGGACATCACGTTGAGCTTGTTGCAAATATCGGAACACCAAATGATGTACAAGGTATTATCGATAATGGCGGAGAAGGCGTTGGCTTATACCGTACAGAATTCTTATACATGGGCCGTGACAATCTTCCAACAGAAGAAGAGCAGTTCGAAGCATATAAAGCAGTTCTTGAAGGTGTAAAAGAAGGTCAACCAGTCGTTGTTCGTACACTTGACATCGGTGGAGATAAAGAGCTTCCATACTTACATTTACCAAAAGAAATGAACCCATTCTTAGGATACCGTGCAATCCGCTTATGTCTTGATGAGCAAGATGTGTTCCGTACACAACTTCGTGCATTACTTCGTGCTAGCGTATACGGTAACTTAAAAATTATGTTCCCAATGATTGCAACTCTTGATGAGTTCCGTCAAGCGAAAGCGATTTTATTAGAAGAGAAAGCGAAACTTGTAGAAGCGGGTACAACTGTTTCTGATTCTATTGAAGTTGGTATGATGGTTGAAATCCCAGCTTCAGCAGTATTAGCAGATCAATTCGCGAAAGAAGTTGACTTCTTCTCTATCGGAACAAATGATTTAATCCAATACACAATGGCTGCAGACCGTATGAACGAACAAGTATCTTACTTATACCAACCATATAACCCATCTATTTTACGTCTTGTAAAAATGGTTATCGATGCTGCTCATAAAGAAGGCAAATGGGCTGGTATGTGTGGTGAGATGGCGGGCGATTCACTTGCTATCCCATTATTATTAGGATTAGGTTTAGATGAGTTCAGTATGAGTGCAACATCTATTCTTCCTGCAAGAACACAGCTAAGCAAGTTGTCAAAAGCAGAAATGGAAACATTAGCAGAAAAAGCATTAATGATGTCAACTGCTGAAGAAGTTGTTGAACTAGTTAAAAGCATATAATCAATAAAAAAACCTGAGTCGATTTGAAATCGGTCTCAGGTTTTTTCTATGAGAAAAATAAAGCTTATTTTCTTACTCTTAAAGATAAGGAACAGAATTAGATAGCGATAGCAACGATATCAGTTGGGCATACACGTAAAATACCAGTAAAAGTATTTCGATTTTGATTGTGTTTATCGTCTTTATTGTTATCTTTGTTATCTTTGTCATTACGAGCTAAAGCAGAGAAAAGAGCAACACCGTTACAGAAACCTTCAAAAATTACATTGTTGAAAGATCCAACACCTTTAACGCTTAATAGAGAAAGCTCTGTTCCAACTGAAATGCTAGCAAGTACGTTACATACAGCTGGTTGTTGTGGTTTAACCTCTCTCTCTTTCTCACGATGGTCGCGCTCTCTTTCATGATGATGACAGTCTCTAAAGTTATCACAGCATCCAAATGATCCAAACATAATCCTCATCACCCCCTTCACACTTATAATCTATGTAAGTTCGGTAGTTAGTGACTGGACAGAGAGTGGAATTTTTTCTAGGGGATTTTCTCATTTTAAATGACTAGCTGGGTGTTTAGTATGGAATGATGTTTAAAATAGGGGAAATATAACAAAAAAATGTAAAAACCACCGAAATAAATGAAATGGGTAGCCTTTACACTTTTTTACTTTTATATAAAACGATGATATATACAGGAAGAGCTAGGAGTAGTGGTACAATGGATCGTGCAGTATGTTTTTCTGATTCTAATTGGAATGCTTCTTCTTTTGGGAATTGTAAAATGGAGATGTTTGCGGCATCACCAATAAAATATAGAAGCAGTACAGTTACTATGTAACATAAAAGTGCGATAAAGCTTCCGTATGAACTCAATGAAAATCCCTCTCTTGTTATCTATTTGTTATCATTGTATCACAATTGTAACAAAAATACACGAGTATATTTCAACGCCTTAACAAAATTCGACACGAAACGTCACGTTTATTTATGAAGAGGGAATAGAATATACTTTTCCATAAGTATAAATGTCGAATGATTTGTAGTAATATTACAAAAGTATGACAGGAAATAAAAAAACGAAGGCAATGTAGTTACCTTCGATTTTTATTATTTTGCCCACTCGCTCATTTGCTCTACGCTCATACGAGGTGCAGGGTGGCCTTTTAAAGTTGATTCACCAATTGTAATAAGCATAATTGGAACGTAACGAGATGAAACGTTAAATTCGTCTGTCAGTGCTTGTGGATTGAAGCCACCAATAGCACAAGTATCCCAACCAGTTGCTTTAGCTGCAAGCATAAGTTGCATTGCTGCTAAAGATGCATTTGAAAAGGCAGCATCTCTTGGGAATTGTTCACGAGCATATGCAGATTCAATATTTTTAGCTAAGCGTTCTTTTGCTTCTTCTTTCATAAATCCCTGTTCTACAATTGGACCATATACTGGCTCAACATTTTTATAAGCTTCTAAATCACCTAAAATAGCGACTACTGCAGAAGCATCAAGAATTTGTTGTTGGTTATAAGCTATTGGGTGTAATCGTTTTTGTACATCTTTACCTTGAAAAACAAGGAATTTCCAGTGTTGTAAGTTCCAAGCGGAAGGTGCTTGTGCTGCTGCTTTTAAAATCTCATGTAATTCTGTAGATGAGATTTCTTTATTTGGGTTGAATGCACGTGTAGATGTGCGTTCATATAGAACGTTAAAAAAGTTGTCGTTTGTCATAATATATCCTCCAAATTGTATATAAAATTATCGGGAAAACGCAATGTATATTACTTACATTTTGTAAGTTATCGAATTTAAGAATATAATATCTTTATTTTAATTGTCAAGTTTTAAGAAATAAGCTAGGGCATTCATACAAACGATATAATTCCTATAATCATACACTAAAAAAGGAATTTATAGAGTGAAAAGGGAAGATAACATTCTCAATTAGCTTGTTAATATGTATTTCTCACAAATTAAAGTTTATTGGAGAACAGTCTTTTAAAAATGTTTGTGAGGAATTCAGTAGAACAAGATATATGAAGTGAGTGAAGACTAGTGATGAACATACTACATTTTTTATTAGAGAATACGGTTTTCCAAAATGTGTTACAAGATCTGCAGTTAAATGTCCTTTATATAGAAAATGGATGTAAACATCAACAAACGATAGAAAATATCCATCCAAAATGTATGTTTATAGCAAATAGTTTTGAAGAGGGCGAACTATTATTTCAAAGAACGAAACCGCACATTATAATTATGTATGTAACAGATTATTCTCAAATAAAATATATAAAGAATATGTATACCTCGCAAAGTACATTCATTGTCATTTGGGATCAACAAATAACAAAGGAATTTACAGATGTACTTGCATTAGGAATACGTAATATTGTAATAGCCCCTGTAACTCCGCAAGCAGTGTTAGAAGAAGTGAATAAGAGTTTGTATCAACTTTCTTTAGTAAGGCAAGTTAGTTTACAACAGGAACTGCTTCAAACGATGTTTGATTTTCAAAATGATTTATTATTTATAGTAGAAGATGATGAAATTGTTGATTGTAATACAAATTTTTTAACGTTTTTCGGATATGAAAATTTGTTTGCCTATCGCGAGCAACATTTAGTATTTGCTGAACATTTTATTAGAGAAAATGGATACTACTCGACGACGCATGATATAACATGGCTAGACGATACTTTATCAAGCGGTAGAAGAATTAAGATGTCAAATTATGAAGGGGCAGTATCTACTTTTCTATTACGTGCGACACCATTGCCAGAAGATTTATCAAGATTTATTGTAAAGTGCACGGAAATTACAGAATTAGATGAAATCTATCAAGAACAAGAAAGACTTGCTATGATAGATTCATTGACAGAGATTTATAATCGTTTAAAGTTTCAACAAATACTAGAGGTAGAATGGGAAAAGGTAATACGTAATGATGAGAAAATAGCAATTATTTTATTTGATATAGATAATTTTAAAACAGTTAATGACACATATGGTCATGATTTTGGCGATTTGGCATTAATACAACTTGCAGAGCTTATGAAATCTAAAGTGGAGCAGCAACATGTATTTGCAAGATGGGGAGGGGAAGAATTCATTATATTAGTGACAAATACAGTAGAAAAGGAAGCATTTCAAGTTGCGGAATCATTACGATTCTTCATTGAAACAAAGCAATTCACTGGAATTTCGAAGTTAACAGCTAGCTTTGGAGTTGCGTTATATGAACAAGGAACTACAAGAGAAGAATTAATGCAACGAGCGGATATTGCATTATATGAAGCGAAAAAAAATGGAAAGAATCAAGTATGTGTGTATAGAAAAGAAAAAATGTGATTTTTCGCAACAAATTGTTGCGATTTTTTTTTATTGTTTGATAATAGAATAGGGGGACAATTTTTAGCGAAGGAATTATGGAGGATCAATATGATAAAAAAAGTAATGGTGGTGGCTTCACTGTCTGCTATAGTTGGCGGCGGAGTATACTATTTTCTTGTTAGCCCCAATATAAAGGAAAACACTGTATTAACAACTAAAGTGAATCCTACTATTGAATCGGAAGTACAAGGGAATATAGAAGAAAAAGAAGAGCAACAAATTGATTATGCTAGCATATCTCAAAAATTAGATCAATATTTAGTCGGAAAGCAATTCAATGGAACAGTTTTGGTAACAGATAAAGAGCATGTTATATTGAATAAAGGATATGGGTATGCTGATGTTCAAAATAAAATAGAAAATACGCCTCAAACAAAATATCGTATCGGTTCTATTACGAAAACAGTCGTTGCCACATCTATTTTACAGCTGCAAGAACAAGGGAAATTGAATATTCAAGATAATGTAAATAAATATATTCCTTCATTTCCGGAGAATAAAAATATTACGCTATATCATTTATTAACGCATACCTCTGGTTTACCTGAACACGCAAAAGGCAATATTAATGCGGCTTCTCGCTTACAGTTAATGAATTGGATTGGACGTCAAAATTTAGAATTTCCTGCAGGAACGGGTTGGAGATATACAGATTATAATTATATGGTGCTTGCTTATATAATAGAACATATATCGAAAAAACCTTTAGGAGATTACATAAAAGAAAACATATTTGTAAAAGCAGATATGCATGAATCCGGTATGGGAAATATGGTACCTGGAGATAAAAATTTTACAAAGGGTTATGTGAAAAAAGATCAAGAGCTTGTACCAGCGCAGAAGTTAGGTATGGATTGGTTATATGGTTGTGGTGAGATGTATACGACAGTTGGAGATATGAAGAAATTAGACGAAGCAATTATAAATGGAAAACTTCTTTCTGAACAAAGTATACAAGCAATGTTTTCACCTTCAGCAGAACGGAAATATGCATTTAGTTTATATATATATCCAGATTATTTTCATAATCATGGTGTATTATCTGGTTGGAACACTTTCAATAATTTTAATAAAGAAAAAGGAACTTTTGTTATTTTATTTTCAAATGTGAAAAATAGTATGGATGATGACTTTAATAAAGAGTTCCGAAAGATGGTAAATGATTTATTAGAACAAAGGGGATGAGAAAATGGAACATAAAACTTTATCAATAGGTTTCATTGGTATTGGCGTAATGGGAAAAAGTATGGTTTATCACTTAATGCAAGATGGTCATAAAGTATATGTATATAATAGAACGAAAGCAAAAACAGATTCTTTAGTGCAAGATGGTGCAAATTGGTGTAATACGCCAAAAGAGTTAGTAAAGCAAGTTGATATTGTAATGACAATGGTTGGATATCCACATGATGTAGAAGAAGTGTATTTTGGTATAGAAGGAATTATAGAACATGCAAAAGAAGGTACGATAGCAATTGACTTTACGACATCTACACCTACTTTAGCAAAACGGATTAATGAAGTTGCAAAAAGCAAAAATATATATACGTTAGATGCACCTGTCTCAGGAGGAGATGTTGGTGCGAAAGAAGCAAAACTCGCAATTATGGTAGGTGGGGAGAAAGAAATATATGATAGATGCTTACCTTTACTTGAAAAGTTAGGAACAAACATTCAATTACAAGGACCAGCTGGGAGTGGACAACATACAAAAATGTGCAATCAAATTGCGATTGCTTCCAATATGATTGGAGTATGTGAAGCTGTTGCTTACGCGAAGAAGGCTGGACTGAATCCAGATAAAGTGTTAGAGAGTATTTCAACAGGGGCAGCAGGTAGCTGGTCATTAAGTAATTTAGCTCCTCGAATGTTAAAAGGAGACTTTGAGCCAGGATTTTATGTGAAGCATTTTATGAAAGATATGAAAATTGCTTTAGAGGAAGCAGAAAAATTACAATTACCAGTCCCAGGCTTAAGTTTGGCGAAAGAATTGTATGAAGAGTTAATTAAGGATGGCGAAGAAAATAGTGGAACACAAGTACTATATAAAAAATATATAAGGGGGTAAACGAGGTGGACCTTCAAAAGTTTGATGAGATGATTGATACTGTACAGCGAGCTACTTGTATGCAAATTAATGAGAAACAAAAAGAAGCTTTTAAACAAAAATATGATTTTGAACCAAAATTTGAATATGGAAGAGATGAGAAGGGGCATTATGTAATTCGAACCTCAAAAAAGATGTTAGAAGAAATGGAGTTTTATTTGGCATTGAAATATGATCGTGATGGAGTGGATCTTTATATGCAAGCTGAGATTGACGGTATATTTCATGTATCTGTTAGCTATGGTGAAGATGCCCTACATCTACAAGAATTGTTTCAATTTCTAGAAGAAAATAAATAAAAGTCCTCATTTGAGGACTTTTATTTATTTAGTCATCTTTAATTTTTATAATTATAAGTTAGAAGCGCGGCGGCATCGTTCAACCGGGAATGGGATAATTTGTGCGATGTGATTAGGACCAAATTGTTTTGTACGAGCATGGCGTATTATATAAAAAGCACACAGAATTGAAACAGGAATAGCACCGAATAAACCAAATAATAAAGCGCTTACACAAGATGCGACAAATCCTAAAACACCAATTTCTAACTCTTCCATAATAGCTCCTAAAATAACAGGAAATGCTCCACATGTAACCCCAAGTATAAGTGCGATAAGTAAGCTCATGATTATCCCCCTCTGTTTGCGATATTATTTTCCTTCTCAGTTAATTGTAGTATATCACATACAAAACAGAATTTTCAGAAAAAATTCAATAAATGTTCAAAAAAAGTTCAAAAAATGCACTTGAAAAATCAAGGTGTTAAATTTGTGATGAAATGGTACTTCAAGTAAATAAAAAATCAGGCTTATTTCAAAATGAAATAAGCCTGTTCCATAGGAGGATGTATATATGTAGAGTGAATAAAAGTTTGGAAAAGGGGATCCAAGTCCTTTTATTCAACTAACTACCTTAATAGATTGGAACCCAGCCTTCAGTTGTCACAAAAATACGAATAGCTACAACTTGGCGATCATCTTGCAAAGTAAAATAATGTCTTGCATTTTCAGGAACAGATATTAAATCGCCTGGCTCAAGTTCAACATCAAAGAATTTCCCATCTTTTCCTTCAATAGCGAAAATGCCATGACCACTGACGATAAAGCGAACTTCGTCATCTGTATGATGGTGTTCCTTTTGGAAATTAATTAATAATTCGTCAAGGTTAGGGGTGCTATTTGAAAGTGAAATTACATCATGTGCTTTATAACCACGGCGTGCTGAAACATCAGCAATTTCTTTTGAAAACACAGCTAATATTTCAGCTTTGTTTTCATCTGTTAACGAATAATTTTCATTTAAATGAGTAGGAAGTTTAGAAATATTCCATTTCTCATATAAAACGCCTTCCTCTTGTAGAAATTTAGATACTTCCACTTCATTTTCAATACGAGTATTTCCTTCATGAATACGAATTTGCGCCATTAGAAACGCCTCCTTGAATTGATAATAGTTTTATATGAAATTGGAATAGAAACTCATAAGCTTCTAATCTCTTCTTTGCATCAAAGCTATCTCGGCCCCATACGGTAATACCGTGGTTACGGATTAATACTGCACCCGAATCTCCTTGTATATGCTTTCGGAAGTTTTCTCCAAGCGTTGGGATATGGGCATGGTTTTCAATAATAGGAATTTGAATTGTTGCACCTTCTTCCCAAATATCGAGAGCTTTAATAATTTCTTGATTTTGAAAGGTGACTGCATCACTATATAAATTTGTGATGACATTATTATCGGTTGTATGAACATGAAGTACGCACCCGGCATTCGTATTGTTATAAATGTGTGTATGCAATATTGTTTCTGCTGAAGGGCGTAATTCAGTCTCTAAAACGGGAACTCCTACATGATCTACTAATAGAAAATCATCTGGAGTGGTTTTTGTTTTATCTTTACCGCTTGCTGTAATAAGAAAAGTAAGTGGTTCATGACTAACCTTTATAGAAATATTACCACTTGTTGCTGGGAACCAATTTCGTGTTGTTAACTCTTTTTTTATCTCGCTTAAGTCATACCATTGACGAAAAAGTTGTTTCATGCCTTCACCTCCAACAAAAGTTTTAATTCAGCTTGCACATCTTGAAATGTTTCAAATGGTGTATAAGCAATATGATTTTCTTCACACTTTGTAATAAGAAAATCGCGAGCGAATACTTTATCAGCTTGTTTCGCGGCTTGTAAATCAGTAATAGAATCTCCAATTACAATATGAAAGTCATCTGTATCACTTAATTTACGGATTAATGATGATTTACATAATCCGCAATGATTTTGACAATGATCATCACAAGAATGAGGCCATTTAACTGTAATAAACTCTGCTGAAAAGTCTGTTTCATTACAATAAATTTGCTCTTTTGGAATGATTCCTTGTAAGAGTGGATAGACGAAGAAATCCATTCCACCTGATATCACGTAAAAAGAAATGTTATTTTCCTTTACGAATTGTATAAACTCATGAAAACCACTACGGATTTCAGCAGTTTCTATTAAAAATTGAATAATATCATCGTGCAGATTAGTAGGTATGAATTGAAATAATTGAGAAACACCTTCTTGAATGGATAGTTCTTGTGATAAAATTTTATTCTTTACTTCTTCGGCTTCTGGTGGTGCGAATTTTTCCATAATGGACATAATGTTATCATTGTTTGTAATCGTGCCATCGAAATCACAAAATACTTGAATACTCATAATTTCACCTCATAAGAGGGATTTCCCCATATTTGTAGTGCACTATGCAAATTTATGTCGTCTACTTCATGGAGTGGTTTATTTTGCAAAGTAGCATCAATTGCAGTACGGAAAGCTTTACCGCCGCCTTGCGCTCCATTTGGATGTCCGTGTATCCCGCCGCCAGCATTAATAACAACATCTTTACCGAAATCTCGTACAATAAAGGGAACGAAACCAGGATGAATACCAGCAGACGGAACAGAAAAGCTCTTCTTGAAAAATGCATCGTCTTCAGTTAAATATTTTGAGATAGCAAGAGCCTCCTCTTTTTCTAGCGCAACACTTCCGTATGGAGATGGGAATAATGAAAAGTCAGCCCCAGCATAACGTAGTAGCTTTCCAAGTAATAATGGAGATGAAACTCCATATAACTTGGATGCTGAATAAGCACCACTTACAGCAGGATGTGCCATAATAGGAACTGGGATTTCATCATCTTCTGCAAGTGATTGTAGTACATCTAGTCCGTAAGCAAATACGTTAAATAATAGAATATCAGCTCCAGCTTGCACTGCACGTTTCGCATTTTCTTTTAAATCAAAAGTTCGTCCTGTTAAATTTACGGCATATAACGTTTTATGACCGTATGTTTCGTAAACAGATTGTAAAACTTCTTTTCCAGATACAATGCGTTTCGTAAGTGGTGTTAATGCATTTTCAAATAATATTTCATCATCTTTTACTATATCTACACCACCAATTGCTTGATCGCGTAATTGCGTTTTTAAATACCCAATGTTTCGTCCAATCATTCCTTTAAAAATACTCATTAAAAGAGGACGATCATGCACTTGTAAAAGGTTTCGAATACCATCAATCCCGAATTTTGGACCAGGAAAATGTTTTTTTAACTCGTCTGAAAAAGTTAAATCAATTAATTTTACTTCGCCATCAAGTGATAGCTTTCCAAATGTAGTCGTTAAAATCGCTGGTAAATCTGGACTGAAGTTTAATAGCGGATATTCAATTTTAATAATTCCGCGTTTTACTTTCTTACGTAAATACGAATTGGTATGTTCATGTTCAGCTAATTCCTCAACATGAATGACGTTGCCTTTATGCTGCTTTAATTGTTCTTGCAATAAGTGTGGCAAATGAGTCCAAGAACCAATTGTTAATCCGAGTGCAATTTGTTCCGCCTTTTTTTCTAAGTTATGTGAATCGTCATGAATTAAATACGTCGCTATAATTCCGCTCATTGTTATAACCTCCTAGTTAAATAAAAAAACCTCTCAGCTAAGGAGAGGTTTTTTTACAACCAGCTCCTTATCTGTCAGCGTAATGCTGCGAGAATTAGCACCGTGTCTACAATTGTAGATCGGTTGCCGGGTTTCGTCGGGCTCGTCCCTCCACCTGCTCTTGATAAGAAGTATTTAGAAATGTTTAAAAATTTAAGATAACTGAATTTTGTCAGATATTTTTCATGTTGTCAATTATTTTTTGAAAAAATTTAATTTATCAATTCGATTAATGGCTTCTCGTAATCTATCTTCTGTATGCAAGAGACCAACACGGACATACCCTTCGCCATGCTCACCAAATCCAACACCAGGAGCAACTGCGACATGTACTTTTTCTAGTAAAATATCAGAAAATTGTTCAGAGGTATATCCTTTTGGAACAGGAAGCCATGCAAAGAATGATCCTGTTGGAATGTCTACATTCCAACCAATTGAGTGACAGGCTGAAATAAGAGCATTTCTTCGAGATTCGTAACTATTTACAAGGTCTATTACACAAGACTGTGAACTTAATAGCGCTTCTCGAGCAGCATCTTGAACTGCACCGAATATACTAACATACATATGATCTTGTAATAGGTTAATTGTTTCAATCACACTTTCATTCCCTACAGCAAAAGCGATGCGCCAGCCGGCCATATTGAAAGTTTTTGATAACGTGTAAATTTCAATTCCTATATCTTTCGCGCCATCTGCTTGCAAGAAACTAACTGGTTTTTGACCATCGAATCCAATCGCACCGTAAGCAAAATCATGAACGACTAATATATTATGTTTATTAGCAAAATGAATGGTTTCATTAAAGAAATCTTTTGATGCAGTAGCACCGGTCGGATTATTTGGATAGTTTAAAAACATTAATTTTGCACGCTCGGCAATAGAGTCATCAATGTTCGTATAATCTGGTAAAAAATTATTTTCTGCAATAAGTGGCATTGTTTCAAATTGTGCTTTTGCTAAAGCAACTCCTGATAAATAATCTGGATAGCCTGGATCTGGAACGAGAATCGTATCACCAGGGTTTGTAAAACAAACTGGTAATTCTACTAATCCAGCCTTTCCGCCAAACAAAATAGCAACTTCTGTTTTTGGATTTACTACTACATCATATTCACGTTGATAGAATGTTGCCACGGCTTCTTTTAAACTTTCATGTCCGCGAAATGGCGGATATTTATGATGAATGGTCTTTTCTGCAGCATCTTGTAAAGCTTTTACGATATGCTGCGGTGTTGGTTGATCTGGATTACCTTGACCTAGATTAATAACATCGTGACCAGCTGCTACGACTTTGTTAACTTTTGCAACAAGTGAAGCGAAAAATTGTGTCGGCAATGATGTTACTATCTCAGAAGGTTGAAATAATTTCATACTTTCCACCTCTTTTGAAAGTTGTTACAATTCTAGTGACAAATGATATAATCTTTCCAGTATTTTGTAAAGAAAAAATTATGAATGGGGCTGACAAAATGAAAGTCGCATGTATTCAAATGGACATTGTCTTTGGAGATGTAGAAAAAAATATTGAGAATGCTAAAAATAAAATAAGTGAAGCGGTGAAGGAAAGACCAGATGTTATTGTCTTACCAGAACTTTGGACAACAGGATATGATTTAACTAGGCTCTCTGAAATTGCAGATAGGGATGGATTGGAAACGAAAGAAAAGTTGAAAGAATGGTCGAAGCAATATGGTGTACATATTGTCGGTGGTTCTATAGCGAAGCAAACAGAGCAAGGTGTTACAAATACAATGTATGTTGTAACTAATAAAGGAGAACTAGTTAATGAATATAGTAAAGTGCACTTATTTCAGCTTATGGATGAACATAAATATTTAATCGCTGGAAATAGTACAGGTGAATTTAAGTTAGATGATGTAGAGTGCGCCGGCGCAATTTGTTATGATATTCGTTTTCCGGAGTGGATGCGCGTTCATACTGCGAAAGGTGCAAAAGTATTATTTGTTGTAGCTGAATGGCCATTAGTTCGTTTAGCACATTGGCGTTTGCTATTGCAAGCAAGAGCAGTTGAAAATCAGTGTTATGTTGTTGCGTGTAATAGAGCAGGGAAGGATCCGAATAATGTGTTTGCAGGTCATTCTTTAATTGTGGATCCTTGGGGTGAAGTTGTAGTAGAGGCGAATGAAGAGGAATCAATTTTATTTGGAGAGCTTGAATTCGAGAAAATTAAAGAAGTACGTAAAGGAATTCCAGTTTTTGCGGATCGCCGTCCAGAATTATACAAATAAAATGTTGACAAGTGATTTTTATTCTTGGTATAGTCTTCAACATAAAGTTAAAAATTCAAAAAATTATACAACTCTTATCAAGAGCAGGTGGAGGGATTTGGCCCGATGAAGCCCAGCAACCGACCGTAATACCATTGTGAAATGGGGCGTTTATTACGCCAAAAGGCACGGTGCTAATTCCAGCAGAAAGTAAAACTTTCTGGCAGATAAGAGGGGAGAAGATAAACTTCAAACCTCTTTCTTAGTGGAAAGAGGTTTTTCTATGTTAGAAAAACCTCTGAATTTAAAAAGGGGGAGAAGAAGATGGGATATTATTTATTAACAGAAATAACAGCTGTACAATATGCGAAAGATCATGGCTATTTTGAAGAGAAGGCAAATGTCATTTGTCATGAAATTGGAGATGGAAACTTAAATTACGTGTTTAAATTAGATGATGGAGAGAAATCCATTATAATAAAACAAGCACTGCCTTATGCGAAAGTAGTTGGTGAAAGCTGGCCATTGTCTATAAAAAGAGCAACGATTGAAAGCAAGGCATTACAAATTTTTGCGCAGTATGTACCGGATTATGTTCCAGTAGTGTACAGTCATGACGAAGAGTTAGCGATAACGGTAATAGAAGACTTATCAAGACTAACAATTACAAGAAAAGGATTAATAGACGGAGAAGAATATCCGCTTTTATCCCAGCATATTGGTCGTTTTCTAGCACATGTTTTATTTTACACTTCAGATTTTGGTTTACAGTCAAAAGAGAAAAGGGTACTAGAAGGTACCTTTGTAAATCCGGACCTTTGTAAAATTACAGAGGATTTAGTGTTTACAGATCCGTTTGGACATTATGATACAAATGATTATGAGCGAGATTTACAGCTCGTGGTTGATGAACTTTGGAGTGATAAAACTTTAAAACTAAAAGTAGCACAATATAAATATAAGTTCTTAACAAGAAAAGAAACTCTTATTCATGGTGATTTACATACTGGTAGTATTTTTTCGTCACCTTCTGAAACGAAAGTGATTGATCCAGAATTTGCGGCATATGGCCCATTTGGGTTTGACATAGGTCAATTTATTGCAAATCTATTATTAAATGCGTTATCTAGAGAAGAAGAAAAGAGAAGTGTACTATTTTTCCATATAGAAAAGACGTGGAGTTATTTTGTAGAGACTTTTACAAAGTTATGGATTGGAGAAGGTGTAGAAGCATATACGAAAGAAAAACAATGGTTACCAATTATTTTGCAAAATATCTTTACTGATGCTGTTGGATTTGCCGGATGTGAACTAATTCGTAGAACAATTGGTTTAGCTCATGTAGCAGATTTAGATGAAATAGAAAATAAAGAAACAAGAATTCAAGCTAAGAAACAAGCGCTATCCTTAGGAAAAGAACTAATAAAATATGAATCTAAAAGTGCTGATATTCAACTGTTTCGAACATTATTTCAACAGACAGTTTCAAGGGGTGTAAAAGCATGAGTACAATCGTTACTGTTCCGAGATCTGTAAGTTGGAAAGGGGATGCAATTGCGGTATTAAATCAAACGAAATTGCCACATAGCACAGAATACAAAACATTAACGACTATTGAAGAGGTTTGGAAAAGTATCATAATGTTAGAAGTACGCGGAGCGCCTGCAATTGGAATTGTAGCTGCATTTGGCTTGGCGCTTGCAGCGAAAAAATATAATACTTTACATATCGAAGAATTTCAAAAGAAGTTTAATAGAGACTGTAACTATTTAGGGACATCGCGCCCAACGGCAGTAAATTTATTTTGGGCAATTGATCGTATGAGAGAATCTATTCGAGAGATTACTACAATAAAAGAAGCACAAAAAATATTAGAAGAAGAAGCGCTTCGCATTCAACAGGAAGATGAAGAGGTGTGTCGAAATATTGGGGAATATGCGTTAACATGTTTTAAAGATGGCGATAATATTTTAACAATCTGTAACGCTGGAAGTATCGCAACTGCCAGATATGGAACTGCATTAGCTCCCTTTTATATTGGAAAAGAGAAAGGTGTGCGTTTACATGCATATGCGTGTGAAACGAGACCAGTTTTACAAGGTGGTCGCTTAACGACGTGGGAATTGAAGCAAGCAAATATTGATGTGACCCTTATAACAGATAATACTGCAGCTCATGCTATTCAAACGAAAGAAATAAACGCAATTATTGTGGGGGCGGATCGAATTGTCGCAAATGGAGATACAGCCAATAAAATAGGGACAATGAATTTAGCTATTTTAGCAAAGTACTTTAATATCCCATTTTACGTTGCTGCGCCACTGTCAACATTTGATGTTACGAAAGAAACTGGAGCCGAAATTATTATTGAAGAAAGAGATGAAACAGAAGTTACGAAAATCTTTGGAAAACAAGTAGCACCAATTGGAACGGATGTTTATAATCCAGCATTTGACATAACGCCGAATGAATTAATTACAGGAATTATTACTGAGAAAGGTATTATACGCGGGGACTATAAACGAGAAATTGCATCATTATTTGAAAAACAAGCTAATACATAATAGCTTGTTTTTTTATGCCTAAATGCAGTGTTTTCTCTTACTTATATAATGAAAGGAGGGGAAGAGGGTGGAAGAGTGGATCAAGATGATAGGTAATGTAGGGTTTCCGATTGTTGTAACATTATATTTACTCCACCGTATTGAAAGTAAATTAGAGGGGGTAATTGTTGCAATTGAGAAGCTCCCGCGGCAATTACTAAAGTACGAAGATCCTCGGGATAAAAAATAAAGTTTGCTCTTCTTGAGCAAACTTTATTTTTATTGAGCGGTATAACCACCATCGATAACGACAGCTTGACCAGTTATACCTTTAGCTTTTTCACTCGCTAAAAACATCGCATAATCTGCAATTTCTTGTACTTGTAATAAGCGCTTTTGTGGAACGAGTGGATAAATAACATCTTCTAAAACATTTTCAAGTGGTACATTTCGTGTAGTAGCTAAGTCTTGTAGTTGATTACGTACAAGGGGGGTATCAACATAACCAGGGCAAAGGGCATTAACAGTAATACCATGCGTAGCACCTTCTAAAGCGGCAACTTTTGTTAATCCAATTACGCCATGTTTTGCACTATTGTAGGCAGCTTTTCCAGCAAACCCGACAAGGCCGTTAATAGAAGCGACATTAATAATACGACCATATTTTTGTTGTTTCATAATCGGAAAGGCATGCTTAATTGCAATAAACGGAGCAATTTGCATAATTTGAATTAGTAGCTCGAACTTTTCAGTTGGAAAGTCTTCAATGGGTGAAACGTGTTGCATTCCTGCGTTGTTAATTAATATATGTAATGAACCGAAATGATCAACTGTTTGAGAAATTGCTGCTGTAATTTCCTCTTCAGATGTAACGTCACATTTTAAACCGATAGCTTGAAAACCTTCATTTTGTAATTGTTCAGCAGCTTCTTTTGCACGTTCTTCAAGCCGATCGGTAATCACAACTTTTGCACCTTCTTTTGCAAAAGCCTTTCCCATTTCATAACCAATACCACTTGCAGCACCTGTTAAAAAGACAACTCGATTTGTAACCATGATGAAAAACATCCCTTCATAATAAAGTTTTCATAGTGCTCTATTTAGAGAAGCTATAATGAAATTCCTGCAAACATTTGGAAAAATATCGTTAGCTATCTTGTTTTGCAAAATAGTCTTTGCTATACTATTTTGTAAAGCAAGATACTTACGCTTATCTATCTTGTAAAGCAAGATAGTAGGAGGATTTGAATTATGTCGACAAGTCAAATGCTGAAAGGGATTTTAGAAGGATGCTTACTTGCTATTATTTCTGAAGGCGAAATATACGGTTATGAAATGAGTGAGAAGCTAGCAAAGTATGGTTTTACAATGGCGAGTGAGGGAAGTATTTATCCGTTATTAATACGAATGCAAAAAGAAGGACTAATAACAAGCGTAATGAAGGAATCTCCATCTGGTCCAAAGAGAAAATATTATACATTAACAGAAAAAGGCGAGGAAGCACTTGATGAATTTATGGATCGCTGGGAAACGATGCAAAGTAGTGTAGAACGTCTACTTGAAGGGAAGGGAAGGAGAAAATAATGCTATCAAGTGAAGCGCGAAAGTTTTTGTTAGATATGAGATTATTTTTGACGGCAAAGAGTGTGAAAGAAAGCGATATTGAAAATTTTATAGAAGATGCGGAACTCCATTTAATTGAGGGTGAGAGTGATGGGAAAAGTGTAGAAGATATTTTCGGAAGCTCACCGAAAGAATATGCAAATGAACTTGTCAAAGTAATGGAAAGAGATAGACAGGAAACGTGGAAGCAAATTGGTTTTACAGTAATGAATATCGTATCGTTTTGGATTATTGCTTCTATCTTAATAGTGAATCATGGAATGTTACAGATTTCACTTATTCAGTGTATCGGTTATAGTTTTTCATTGATTTTAGTTGTTATAGGTCCTAATTTTCTACTTCGCAAAATGGCCTTCGTCACAAGTTTTACAAAAACATGGTTTTCTATGTGGTCTTTAGTTATGATCGCTCCAATGTTTTTATTAGGAGCTGTTACGATATTAGACGTGATATATCCGACAAAAATGCTCACATTCACCGAAGTGCAAAGTTATATAGTGGCTGGTGGGATTTTTATCATCACAGTAGCTATAAATATATATTTTGAAGGATGGTTTAAAAACTTATATTTAATCATTCCACTTTCAATTATGTTAGTGTTTAAAACATTTACAACGGAAGACCTTGTTCCAATGTTATTTCAAATTATATGTTTATACGGAAGTTTATTTATTTTAATTTTTGTTGAAATTATGATGAAGGCGAATAGAAGAGAAATGGTTAAATAAGGGAGTGATAAAATGCTATCAAATGAAGGGCAAAAATTTTTAGATGATACCCAAGGGTATTTACGAACAAAGGGCATTAGAGAAGCTGATATTATTTCCTTTATAGAAGATGGGGAAGTTCATTTAATAGAAGGAGAAAAGAGAGGGAAGAGTGTAAATGATATATTCGGACATGCTCCAAAAGAGTATGCAAATCAACTTGCCAAAGAGATGGAAGTTGATAAAAAAGGGAATTATAAATTATTGCTTTATTTCATTATAAATTTATTAGCATTCACGATGATGAAGAGTGTATTTTTTAGTGAAGTCGACCATCGTTTGTCTTATTCTTTAATTGAATTAATTGGCTATCCGATTATGATTTTTGTAGGAATTAGTGTATTAATATGGGGCATGAGAACAGCCTCATTTAAGCGGAAAAGAACTGAATTTTTAATTATGTATATAAGTGGTGCAATGTGGTTTTTATTAGTTTTCAGTATTGCATTATTAAATAATTTTTATGGTACAACTTTTATTAAATTTACTAGTACAGAAAGCTTCATTCTTGTTGGTATAGTAGTTCTTTTAGCGGCTGGTACAAATATTAAATTTGGTGGTTGGTTTACTCTGTCATATTTACTGGTTCCAATTGTATTAGAATATGTATTTGTAATGATAGATGTACCAAGTATTATTGGAATGTATGTACAACAAATAATTCTTTTCATTGTTATTTACATGCTTTTGAAAATTCATATAAAATTAGAAAAAAGGAAAGTATAAGAATAAAAAGAGAGACAGTATTATTTATAGGTAAATTGAGTAGTAGTTTTCTAAGGTTAACCTAACTATACCTCTTTTATAAAAAGGATACATGTTGGCTATTTTAATACTGTAATAGATTATACATCTGGATATGTTTTGTTCTTCGGTTTTATTGGAAAAGGGCTGCTCTGGATATACCAAAAATTATTTCCAAAGAAATATTATATAGGGATTTTTAGAGGGATTACATTTACATTTAGTTGTCTATTTTTATTTCTAGCAGCCGGAATTTTGTTTGTTGATTGGAACAAGTTGTTTTAAACAGTAACATGAGGGTTACTGTTTTTTTCTTTGCAATAAAGAGCTTTGTAAAGAGAGTGTTTTTTGTTCGTTCGTCAATAGAGACTGAATAGGAACATTTTCAGGGCGCGGGACTATCGGATACATAAGATTGGTTGGAGAAGGATGGTGCTCCGAGCCAGTTGGGGAATGAGGATCTGCGTGAGTAAGTTTTCCGTGAACACGTCTTGTAAATAAAATATGACCGATTTCGTGAGCAAGCGTATATATATTTTTCATAGGAGCAGCCGAGTTTGTTAAAACGATATATCCGGTAAGTTGTTGCTGTTTTGCTAAAGAGTAAGCGCAGGCAATTACTGCTGTTTCTTTGAAATAATCACTGCCAATATAACAAATATAAAGGTCGCATTCAGGAGCTTCATTTACACATGTTTGGAAAAAGGATGCCAGCTTTTCTTGACTTTGAATGGAATTTTTATAACTGATTTCACGGTCAAAAAAACGGAAAAGTTCATTTAATACAATTACTTCTTGAATTTGAAATGTAATGGGGTGCCAAATTGATTCTGCAACAGCTAAATCTTTTGCGATGCGGTCATCAGAAATATCGGCGCCGGGAGTAATACAAATACATATATTGACGTATGGATCCATAAGGAACACCTCAACTGAAAAAAAGTTCTTCCTATAATATATGTGGGGAAAAGATGTCATGTATGGATAAACGCCTTCTTTATTGAATATATAGATGACAAGTCGAAAAAATTTCATAGTTCTATAACGTAGTGTGATCATCTTTTTGATATAGTAAAGAAAAGGGGGAGAATATATGTATACATTAAAAATCGTTTCAGACAGAGAAGCTCTTTATCAATTTGCAAGTTATGTAAGAGTTGTACAAGGGGTGGAAGATGTATATGTAGAGGTGGGAGAACCTTTATATGAACATCCGTTAATGAAGTTTTATGTACATATTAAGCTGAAAGAAACATATGAGCAGCATAAAGCGTTACAGGAAATAGCAAGATTAGTAGAATTGGGGCGTTTTACATATGTCCATTATCGTAATGATGAAATTGAGGAAGCTTTTGAAGCTGTAAAATATGAAAGTTTTAAGAAATAAAGGTGAAAAAAAGGAGGCGAAAGCTTCTTTTTTTCTTTAAAATTACATGAACAAAAAGAGCAAAATTTTGTTATGATAAGGGAGGTTAGGGAAAGGGGAATTTACATATGGGGTATATTGAAGAGTTACGAAAAGTCGTTGGTACAAGGCCGCTTATTCTCGTAGGATCAGCAATTATTATATTAAACGATAATCAAGAAGTATTGCTTCAATATCGTTCAGATACATATGATTGGGGTGTACCTGGTGGGGCGATGGAACTGGGCGAAACGACAGAAGAAACTGCACGTAGAGAGTTATTTGAGGAAACGGGGTTAACTGCAAAAATAATGCAATTTCTTGGTGTTCTATCAGGAAAAGAAGTATATTTCCGTTATCCGAATGGCGATGAAATTTTCAATGTTATTCATCTGTATCAGGCACATCATGTGAGCGGGGAATTAAAGCTCGATCATGAAGGGTTAAAACTTCAATATTTTCCAGTAGATAAGTTGCCAAAATTGAATGAAACGACAGAGAAAATTTTACAAAAGTTTTTATATGCGCTGACAGAATAGAAGGTTAATTCCTTCTATTTTTATTATATTAAATATTTTGATTTTTTAGTATGTTTATAGTATGATAGTTATAGATATACATCTTATGGAATTTCACCTAAAAACTGACTAGGGTACATAAGAGAGGGGCAAGTGCAAAATGCATAATGTTGTTATTACAGCTGCAGTTCGTTCGCCAATTGGAACTTTTGGAGGAGCGCTAAAAAATGTAACGCCAGTAGAATTAGCTGTTCCTGTACTTCAGGAAGCTGTAAAACGAGGCGGGGTAGAACCACATGAAGTTGATGAAGTAATTTTAGGTCATTGTATTCAAAGAACTGATGAAGCAAATACAGCGAGAACAGCTGCATTAGCGGCAGGATTTCCTGATACAGTTACGGGATATACAATCCAACGTCAATGTTCTTCAGGTATGCAAGCAATTATGTCAGCTGCAATGCAAATCCAATTAGGTGTAAGTGATGTTGTTGTTGCAGGTGGGGTAGAAGCGATGAGTTCGAGCCCTTATGCATTGAAACAGCACCGCTGGGGACAACGTCTACAGCACGGAGAAATTCGTGATACGGTGTGGGAAGTGTTAGAAGATCCGATTCACCATATTATGATGGGTGAAACAGCGGAAAATTTAGTTGAACAATATGAAATTACAAGAGAGGAACAAGATGAAGTTGCTCTTCGCAGTCATACATTGGCACTGAAGGCAATCGAGTCTGGATACTTTGACGATCAAATTGTTCCTATTACAATAAAAGAGCGTAGAAAAGAAGTTATATTTTCGAAGGATGAGCATCCACGTGCAGATATTACAGCGGAAAAATTAGCAGGGTTAAAACCAGCATTCCGTAAAGATGGGTCTGTAACTGCAGGTAATGCATCTGGCCTGAATGACGGAAGTGCAGTTCTAGTATTAATGAGCGAAGAAAAAGCAAAAGAAAAAGGCTTACAACCGTTAGCTAGAATTGTTGGATATTCAGTAGCTGGAGTAGACCCGAAAATTATGGGTATTGGACCAGCACCAGCAATTCGTAAAGGTTTAGAAAAAGTAGATTGGTCATTGGAAGATGCAGATTTACTTGAAATTAATGAAGCTTTCGCGGCTCAATATTTAGCTGTAGAGAAAGAGTTAGGCTTAGACCGTGAAAAAGTGAACGTAAACGGTAGTGGCGTAGGACTTGGGCATCCAATTGGTTGTACAGGGGCTCGTATTACAGTAAGTTTAATTCACGAATTAAAAAGACGTGGGTTAGAAAAAGGAATTGCCTCTTTATGCGTCGGTGGCGGTATCGGGGTTGCCTTATTTATAGAAGCATTATAAAAAAGAAGCAGCTATTGCTGCTTCTTTTTTTACGCCTCAAATAGATGATGGAATAATCGATCGCGATTTTCAAAGAAAAGTTTCGTCGTTTGGTAATGCTCAGTTTCTTCTAATGTGGATTCGTGAATTCCCTCTTGTGTTAAAGAATATATAGTGGATTCAGGATAAGCCATTAAAATAGGAGAATGCGTCGCGATAACAAATTGTGAACCTTGTTCAGCTAGTTCGTGCATTCGAATGAGCATGGAAAGTTGTCTCATTGGTGATAAAGCTGCCTCAGGCTCATCTAAAATGTATAAACCTTGTCCTGAAAAACGGTTCATAAATAATGAGAAGAATGATTCACCGTGTGATTGTTTGTGTAGTGAGATACCACCATAAGAGTTGATAACCGGATTCCCACGTGCTTCTCTATCAGCATCTATTTCATCAATATAAGAAGCAACGTTATAAAATGATTCAGCGCGAAGAAAGAAACCGTCGTTTGGTGTATTGAAACTTTTTGAAATTCGAAGGTATTCATGTAAAGATGAATGGGAATCGTTTGTGCTAAAGCGGAAGTTCTTCGTTCCACCTTCTGCATTAAAACCTAACGCAATTGCAATTCCTTCAAGTAATGTTGATTTACCTGTTCCGTTTTCTCCAATAATGAATGTTACATTTGGATGGAAAGCTAGTGATTGTAATGTTCGAATAGCGGGTAAGCAGTAAGGATATGCGGAAAAACTAGGGATATTTTCTTTTTTTAATGTGACATTTTGTAAAAAGGGTACGTCAATCAATATATAAACCTCAATTCATAACGGATTTTGAATTTAAAAAGGCAGCAAATACAAGTGTTAATGACACCTGAATCCCTTCTTGTTTTCTGAATATTTCATGTGGATTATATCATTTAAACTATCATATTCCAATGTGAAAATAAATATTGCATGAAGATCCATTCTCTCGTTATGATATATGGTATTCTATTGAAAATGTGAGAAGGAGTTAAAGTATGCCGTTTACATTTGCACATCCAGCAGCAGTTCTTCCTTTTGCGAAAAAGCACTCTAAACATATTTCAGTAACGGCTCTTATATTAGGTAGTATGGCGCCTGACTTTGAATATTTTTTGCACTTTAGACCCTATGGTGTTATTGGCCATACATGGCTTGGGTTCTTATATTTAAATTTACCGCTTGTATTTCTAATCGCATACATATATCATTACATTTTAAAAAAGCCGTTTATAACGCATTTGCCTAAACCGTTTGCTGGTTATTATTCATATGCAATAGATGAGAGGTGGGGGCTACATACCTGGAAAGAATTCTTTGTATTTTGCTATTCTGCATTATTCGGTATGCTCACGCATGTCGTTTGGGATGCATTTACTCATAATACAGGCTATTTCGTTATGAAAATAGCATTGTTACAAATTGAATTACGCAGTATTCCATTGTATAAATATATGCAACATGGGAGTACATGTGTTGGCTTATTATTGCTATTATACGTACTATGGAAGTATAAAGATGAAACAGGGAAAGATATGATTGTAGCTTTAGAAAAAAGAAAGTATTGGGTTTCGATAATCATTGTGACAGCTTTTATATTTATCGTGCATGCGTTCCTAGATCCCTATTTTCATATTTTCCAAATTGGAGGTATAATAGTATCTGGACTGACAAGTTCATTTTGTGGAATTGTCATTGTTTCTATAGTTTACAAAGCAAGGGACTAATTTTATATTCATGAATGATAGCGTTAGGAGAAATGAAATGATGAAAGCATGGAAAAGTATTTTTGTTTTATGTAGTTTTCTTCTTATGTTAAGTGGTTGCTTCCATCAAGAAGAAAAGAAAGCTGAACCGAAGAAGAAAGAATCTATTCCTGAAACGAAAGAATATGGTGGGCGTGAGCTGAAAAAAGTAGGACAAAAAGTGAAAGAAACAGGATGGGGTACTTTCAAGTTAGAGCAGATGCATTCTGTGAATCAAACATTTGAAGTAGCGCCAATGAAAATTCACGTACAAGATGTGAAAGTAATCTCTTTATCACAAATGAGTGAAAAGGCAAAAAATACATTGAAAGTATACACGGCACTAACTCCTGAAGAAGTAAAACGTAGATTAGGGGATAAAGTAAGCCAAGAAGATGCAGAATTATATGCATCGCTAAGTGGAACAGAGATTAGTAATACAATTCGTTACGTTGAGATTACATATAAAGTGGAGAATAGCGGAAATAAAAATATGCAATTTTTTTCTATGAATGATGTTATGATTAATGGTAAGCAACATTTTAAAGTAGCCACTCAAAACTTTTTATATGACGAAGATACGTTAGTTGGTACAAAAAATGTATCAAGAGAAGACTATAAGCCTGGTGAAATAAGAGATGGTATTATTGGTTTAATACTTGACGATGGAAAAGACAAGGTAAAGGATATTCAGTTTACAACTGATGATTTACTTGCAGGAGATTCAGAAACACAAGATGTTGTAAAAGAGCCACAAACGTTTAACATCTCACTAAAATAATGTAAGACAAAACAGTCAGCATACAAATATTATGCTGACTGTTTTTTTATTTCTTTTATGTATGAATCTACATTTTGAAAAGGCACCTTAATTTTAAACGCATCTTTTTGTTCATTAAATTGCTTTTCATTGTAGGGACCGAAACGTTTATTGTGCTTTACATCAATAATCCAATAATGTTCACTTTTTTTATTTGCAATTGCTGCGTCAGGGTTATTTGGATCTGATTTTTCCTCAGTTTGTTTTGCAATAATGTATTTATCATCCCAAGCAATGTCTGTAATTTTTGCAGGGATGTATTGTGTGGCATATACAGCATCTTGCGAGGGGAAAAGTTCAAATGCATTTCCAGAAGTACGTATGAGTTCGTATTCATCGTTAACCGTATAAGTTAAGTGACTTGTGTTTCCTGCACAACCAGTTAATAGGAAGGCGACGAATAGGATTATCCATTTTTTCAATATGGGAACCTCCTTTATAATGCTATTGTAACAAATTGTACAAGAAAAGTAAGAGAAACGCTAGTTTACAATGTTTTTTAGAAGTGGTACGATGAGACGGGTAAAGAAGGATATGAAGGAGTCGACATAAAATGAAGTTAAAGATGCATCGTCCAGCGCTTGTAATGAATCGCATAGGTGCTTCCCTAATTGACATGTTTTTAATCTCGGTTATGTATGGTGCAGTAGTAGCTATTATGACCGGAAACTATAGTGCTATGTTTAAGCGCTTTAATATAAGCTTAGGTGATTTTAGATATGATTTCGCAGTAGTTTTCATATTAATGGCGATATATTTTATTGTATTACCCTTTATTTGGAACGGTGTTACACTTGGCAAAAAGGTAACGAGAATAAAATTAATTTCATTGAAGAGTGAAAAGCTAACGTTGCAAACATTAATTATAAGATTTTTTGTAGTGTTATTACCGAACGTATTGCTATTAGGAATTCCATTAATATGTAATGTATATATGATGTTGTTCCGCAAAGATAATTGTGGTTTTCAGGATTTAATTACAAAAACGAAAGTAATAAGTCTTGTATAATGAAAAAAAGACCTTTTTATATATAAAAGGGTCTTTTTGATTTTATAAGTATATGGGGAATGTTTACAGTAAGGAAAAGCCAAAATGTGTTATTTCCATTTATAATAGATTGAAAATTAAGAAAATGATATAATGATTAAAAATAATATCTTTATTCCGCCATATTGGGGCTGAGTAAAATTTCATTTTATATAATAAGGGGGAAGTTAAAATGACAGGAGGTAGCATAATTTTTTGGGGTATTCTCATTTTTATCGGTCTAGTTTTCGATCAGCGTAATAATAAGAAAAAAGAAGGATAAAAAGTAAACGTTTACAAATTAAATAGCAATTTTTCTTGCTTGCAGATTAATCTTATAAAGGAGTATACTGAATGACGGTAAGACTTATAGAAGGGGTAATGAAAATGAAGCTTGCAGGAAAAGTTGCTATCGTAACTGGCGGTGGCATCGGTATTGGACGTAATACAGCTCTTTTGTTGGCTAAACAAGGCGCAAAAGTTATTGTGACGGACATTGATCAAGAGAGTGGACAAGCAACAGTGGAGGAAATTATGAATCTAGGCGGAGAAGCACTTTTTGTATCCTATGATATGGGAAAGCAAGGAGATTGGCAACGCGTTATTAGCATTACTTTGAATGCATTCAGTCGCATTGATATGCTTTTTCAAAATGCTGGTTTATATAAAATAGATTCTATTTTTTCTCGCCAACAAGAGAACGATTCCAATGTACTTTGTATTAATGACGTTTGGATAGAGATAAAACAATTAACGTCATCTTTTATGAAACAGCAAGAAGAAGTGGTGCTTAGTGATTTACCGATTTTCGGTATTATTAGCACGAAAGGACAATCATTTCATACAGTAGAAGCCCTAGTATAATAATGAAAACCGCCCTCAATATATGTGGACGGTTTTTTGTATGTGTATAGTAAAGATAAATTTTTTAGCGAATACGTTGTTCAGTTTGGTTATCAAAGAAATGCGCTTTATTCATATCAAATGCTAATTTAATTTGGTCACCAGGTGAAAACGTATGTCTTGCATCTACACGTGCCGCAAAATCTTGATTCCCAAGTTTCATATATAAAATGGATTCAGCACCTAATAACTCAGCGACTTCAATTTTTGTTGTGAAGGCAGTAGATTGTGAAGCTTCTAAAAATAGTAGTTCATCATGAATGTCCTCTGGACGAATACCTAAAACAATTTCCTTATTTACATAGCCTTGTTCACGTAGCATCTTCATTTTTCCTTCAGATACTTTGATTTTTATAGTATTGTCTATAACGAAATCGGTTTCAGTCAATTTACCACGGAAGAAGTTCATCGCTGGTGACCCGATAAATCCACCCACGAAAATGTTTTCTGGTGTTTCATATACTTCTTTTGGTGTTCCAATTTGTTGAATCTTTCCATCCTTCATAACGACAAGACGCGAAGCCATAGTCATTGCTTCTGTTTGGTCATGTGTTACATAAATTGTTGTTGTTCCAAGGCGATGATGTAGCTTAGAAATTTCTGAGCGCATTGCAACACGGAGTTTAGCATCTAAGTTTGATAATGGTTCATCCATTAAGAAAACTTTTGCATCTCGAACGATTGCTCTACCTAACGCAACACGTTGGCGCTGTCCACCTGATAATGCTTTCGGTTTTCTATCTAAATATTGTTCAAGTCCTAAAATTTTTGCTGCATCTTTCACACGACGATCGATTTCATCTTTTGGTATTTTTCGAAGTTTTAATCCAAATGCCATATTATCATATACACTCATATGTGGATAAAGAGCGTAGTTTTGGAATACCATAGCGATATCTCGATCTTTTGGAGGAACATCATTCATTAGTTTACCATCAATTGAAAACTCGCCTTTTGAAATATCTTCAAGTCCAGCTACCATTCGTAATGTTGTAGATTTTCCGCATCCAGAAGGACCGACAAATACAATAAATTCTTTATCTTGAATGTGTAAATTAAAATCAGTTACAGCTGTTACGTTATTATCATATATTTTATAAATGTTTTCTAATTTAAGTTCTGCCATGGTATTTCCCCCTAGAAATAATTATGCAAACGTTTTCTTTGAATTCATTATAAACGAATAGATTCAAAAAATAAATAAAAAAATAAAACGTTTTCATTTATTGGAGATTTATTAGTGGTTTTCATATGTTTTCTTAGAAAAAGAACAATAAAAATTGTAAGCGCTATTTTAAATTGAGATAGAATCTGTTATCATTCATTAATGAAAACGTTTGCGCCTTAAAAAAGAGAAAAATGAATGATGAATGAAATGGGGTAGCATAATGGAAAAACAATGGTGGAAAGAAAGTGTAGTATATCAAATTTATCCTCGTAGCTTTATGGATAGTAATGGTGATGGTATAGGAGATCTTCAAGGGATTATTTCAAAGCTAGATTACTTAAAAGAGTTAGGGATTGATGTGATTTGGTTATCACCAGTCTATGAATCTCCAAATGATGATAATGGTTATGATATAAGCGATTATTGTAAAATTATGAACGAGTTCGGAACAATGGAAGATTGGGATGAGCTATTACATGAAATGCATGAACGTAATATGAAACTTATGATGGACTTAGTTGTTAATCATACTTCGGATGAACATAATTGGTTTATTGAATCACGTAAATCAAAAGATAATAAATATAGAGATTACTATATATGGCGCCCTGGAAAAGAAGGAAAAGAGCCGAATAACTGGGGAGCAGCGTTTAGTGGATCAGCATGGCAGTATGATGAAATGACAGATGAATATTATTTACATCTGTTTTCTAAAAAACAGCCAGATTTAAATTGGGATAATGAAAAGGTAAGACAAGATGTTTATGAAATGATGAAGTTTTGGTTAGAAAAAGGAATTGATGGCTTCCGTATGGATGTTATTAATTTTATTTCTAAAGAAGAGGGATTACCAGCTGTTGAAACAGAAGAAGAGGGGTATGTTTCAGGTCATAAGCATTTTATGAACGGTCCAAACATTCATAAATATTTACATGAAATGAATGAGGAAGTATTATCGCATTATGATATTATGACGGTTGGTGAAATGCCTGGTGTAACGACAGAAGAAGCGAAATTGTATACTGGAGAAGAACGAAAAGAATTGCAAATGGTATTCCAATTTGAACATATGGATTTAGATTCAGGAGAAGGTGGAAAGTGGGATGTAAAACCATGCTCACTTCTTACTTTAAAAGAGAATTTAACAAAGTGGCAAAAAGCATTAGAGCATACCGGATGGAATAGCCTTTATTGGAATAATCATGATCAGCCTCGCGTTGTATCTCGTTTTGGTAATGATGGAATGTATCGCATTGAATCAGCAAAAATGTTAGCGACAGTTCTTCATATGATGAAAGGAACGCCATATATTTATCAAGGAGAGGAAATCGGAATGACGAACGTCCGATTTGAGTCGATTGATGAATATCGAGATATTGAAACGTTAAATATGTATAAAGAAAAAGTGATAGACCATGGTGAAGATATAGAAAAAGTAATGGAATCTATTTATATAAAGGGTCGTGATAATGCTAGAACTCCGATGCAGTGGAATGATCAGAATCACGCTGGATTTACAAAAGGTGAACCTTGGATTACTGTAAATCCTAACTATAAAGAGATTAATGTGAAACAAGCAATCCAAGATGAAGGTTCAATTTTTTATTACTATAAGAAATTAATTGAACTACGCAAAAATAATGAAATAGTTGTGTATGGATCATATGATTTAATATTAAATAATGACCCTTCTATTTTTGCTTATGTAAGAACATATGGAGATGAAAAACTACTTGTCATTGCAAACTTTACTGCGGATGAAAGTGTATTTGAAATGCCTAAGGATATTAGTTATAGTGAATCAGAGTTATTTATACACAATTACGATGTAGAAATCGGATCAATAGATAACATTCCATTACGTCCGTATGAAGCGATAGTGTTCAAATTGAAATAAGAAAAAGCCTTATGCCACTTCAAACTTGGCATAAGGCTTTTTTGGATTACCATTTTAATATGGAGAATCCATATGGAGGAAGTGTAACTTGTAATACACTTGCTTCTGCTGAAAATTCTTCGTTTGTATAAATGTTAATTATTTTCTTACCAGTAACATGAAGAGGGAGTGAAACTGTAACTTCACTATTAGTAGGGTTTAAAACGAAAAAGATAGTTTCATCCTCATATGTTTTCGTATAAGAAATATAATTATGTTCATCATTTGCTTCGATGAATTGAAAAGTACCATGTCCTCCAAATGCTTTATGTTGTTTCCGTAATAAAATCAATGTTTGTATATGGGTAAATAATGCATGATCTTGTTCTTTAGTATCCCAAATCATACATTTACGGCAATCAGGGTCCATGCCGCCATCCATACCGATTTCATCTCCGTAATAAATACAAGGAGAGCCGATGAAAGAAAGATGGAATACATAGAGCAATTTCAACTTATTTTTATCTCCGTTGCATGTTGTTAAAATTCTTGGAGTATCATGGCTATCTAATAAATGAAATGCTGCTTCATTTACATTCATAGAGTAGGAATGTAGAGATTCTGTAATTTGCTTCATGAATTCACTTGCTTTAATGGAATCGTTAGCAAAGTAAGAAAGTAGAGCGTTTGTAACAGGATAGCTCATGACAGCATCAAATTGATCGCCTTGTAGCCACGGAAGGGCATCGTGCCAAATTTCTCCCAAAATATATACTTCAGGATTTAGTGTCTTTATTTCAGTTCGGAATTCTCTCCAAAAGTTGTGATCGACTTCATTGGCGACATCAAGGCGCCAGCCATCTATATTGAATTCTCGTACCCAATAACGTCCTACTTCAAGTAAGTATTCTTTTACATCTAGATGAGCTGTATTTAATTTAGGCATATACGGTGTAAAGGCGAAAGTATCATAATTTGGAAGTGGTTCGGTTATAATCGGAAATTCATGAATGTGGAACCACTCTTTATATGCGGACTTCTCACCATTCTCTAGTACGTCTTGAAATTTCTCGAAAAAGTATCCACTATGATTAAACACAGCATCGAGCATTACTTTTATACCGTGCTTATGACATTCTTCAACGAGCTCTTTAAAAGTTTCTTTCGTCCCAAATTGTGGGTCAATTTCCATATAGTCAATTGTGTCATATTTATGGTTTGAATGAGCTTTGAAAATAGGTGTGAAATATATTCCGGAAATGCCAAGCTTAACAAGGTAATCAAGGTTTTGAATAACACCAGAAAAATCTCCGCCGAAAAAATTAGTTGGAGTTGGATTCGCACTTCCCCAAGGAAGGGTGTTTTCTGGATTCAGCGTACTATCGCCATTAGCGAATCGCTCAGGGAAAATCTGATACCAAATGGTGTCTTTAATCCACGATGGTGCTTTGAATACATCATCTGCATGAATAAATGGAAAACAAAAAAAGTTACCAACATCATCATTTGGAATGTTAGAAAAGAATCCTCGCTCTGTATAAATAAGAGTGTCTGTTTCAGATTTTAATTCAAACCCATAACGTAAGCGCTTAAATTTTGGTTCGATTGCAATGGACCAATAATCAAATAATGCAGTAGAACCCGTTTTTTTCATCGGTGTACTTGCTGATATCCATTTCCCGTCTTTCCATTCGTAAGGATCACCGTAAATAAGATCGGCGCTTTGAACATCATCTCTCTTAGTACGTATTCGGATGTGAATTGTTTGTTCATCGTAAGCGTATGCATAATTATCTTTCGGCCTATGATAAATGGCTTCTTTAAACATATAGAAAATCCCCCCTTCAATATCTCTATACATAGTATTCCCTTAAGTGTAATAATAAAGCCTATATTGCAAACGATTGCCTTTCTTATAGCTTTAATATTGCTTATAAGAGTAGTATTCATTTCATATAAAGTCAATGTATAAAGAGTATAATGACATAATTTTTAAATTAATATTTGCAAAATGAATAAAAGAATGTATAATGATAGACAAATAGCGCAAACGTTTTCATAAACTTGAGATATTGTTTGCGCTTCAATTAAACTATTAAATGCAAACGTTTTCAGTTACTAAGGTACATAGACAAATTAGGGAGGTTTTTGGGATGAAGAAAGCATTATCATTATTAACGGTTTCAGCATTATCTATTGGTATGTTATCTGCATGTGGACCGAAAGATTCAGGGGAAAAAGAGGAAAGTAAAGCGAAAAAAGACTATGATCTTCTTGTTTGGGAAGATGAGAAAAAAGGTGTGGGTCTAGAGCCAGCGGTGAAAAGTTTTGAAAAGAAATATAATGTGAAAGTAAAAGTTGAAGAGGTTCAGATGACGAAACAAATAGAAAAACTTCGTCTCGACGGTCCAGCTGGCACAGGGCCAGATGTTGTAACATTGCCACATGATCATATTGGTAATGCGGTAACAGAAGGGCTACTTTCAGAAGTGAAAGTAGATGATACAGTAAAAAGTAAATTTACTAATTTATCAATAGAAGCACAAACATATAACGGAAAAATATATGGTTTACCAAAAGCAATTGAGACACCAGTCTTTATTTATAATAAAAAAATGATGCAAAAAGCGCCAGAAACGATGGATGAACTGTTTAACTTCTCAAAAGACTTTACGAAAGATGGAAAATATGGATTTTTAGCATTAGGAGATAACTTCTACTTTGCTAATGCATTTATGGCAGGTATGGGTGGTTATGTATTTGGTGAAAAAGATGGAAAGCCAAATGCAAATGATATTGGATTAAATAATAGCGGTGCGGTACAAGGTGCTGAATATATTCAAAAATGGTATAAAGAAAAGTTATTCCCGAAAGGTATTATCGGTGAATCTGGTGGTTCAGCTGCAGATGGATTATTTAATGAAGGAAAAGCAGCATCTATTATGAATGGTCCATGGGCATTCCAAGCGATGGAAAAGGCTGGAATAGACTATGGTGTTGCTCCAATGCCTAAATTACCAAATGGTCAACCGATGAAAACGTTCGTTGGCGTAAAAGGATGGCATGTAACAAGCTTCTCTAAACAAAATGATTTAGCTACAAAATTTACTGAGTGGGTTACAAATGAAGAAAATGCTAAAATTCGCTTTGAGAAAACGAAAGAAATTCCACCAGTAAAATCAGTAATGGAAGATCCAATCATTAAAGAAAATGAGGCTGCAAAAGCGGTTGCGACGCAATCTGAAAATGGAATTCCAATGCCAAATATTCCAGAAATGCAAGAAGTTTGGAAACCAGCTGGAGATGCGCTTCAATTAGTTGTATCAGATAAAGAAGCACCAAAATCCGCACTTGATAGTGCAGTGAAACAAATTAAAGGTAATATTGAGGCAAATCATAGTAAGAAAAAATAAGGTGAAATTCGTGCCTCTAATATGAGGGGCACGAATTCTCTCCCTTCCATGTGGGAAGAAAAAAGGGGGAAGGAACATGCAAACATCTATGGAACCTGCAAAAGGGTTAAATGATTCAAAGCATAGGAAAGTGGCAACCATGTTATCAATCATTCCAGGCGTGGGCCAAATGTATAATAAACAATTTGTAAAAGGTCTTATTTTTCTAGTATTAACAGGTTCATTTATTGTAGCCTTTGCTGATTTATTAAATATGGGATTATGGGGCATTGTAACGCTCGGTACAGAAGTTCCACGTGACCATTCCGTCTTTCTATTAGTAGAAGGGATTTTGGCGCTTATCGTTATCGCTTTTGGGCTTGGCATATATGCATTTAACTTATATGATGCATATCAAAATGGGAAGAAACGTGATATTGGAACACCGTTAAATTCTGTAAAAGAGCAATACCGTAATTTGTTAGATCAAGGCTTTCCTTATTTAATGGTTTCACCAGGTTTTCTACTACTTATCTTTGTTGTCGTATTTCCAATCATCTTCGTAATTTTAATTGGATTTACAAACTATGATTTATATCATTCTCCTCCAGCTAAATTAGTAGATTGGGTGGGCTTTAAAAACTTTATTGATATTTTCACATTACCGATGTGGAGAGATACATTTTTAAGTGTATTTTCTTGGACTGTCATTTGGACATTCGTTGCAACAACATTACAAGTTGCACTTGGTATTTTTTTAGCGATTATCGTAAATCAGCCTGGTATTAAAGGTAAGGCAATTATTCGAACAATCTTTATTTTACCGTGGGCTGTTCCAGCATTCGTATCTATTCTTGTATTTGCTGGTATGTTTAATGAAACATTTGGAGCAATTAATAACCAAGTATTAGCTTTATTCGGAATTGAAAAGATTGCTTGGATGACAGACCCGTTTTGGTCAAAGATTGCTTTAATTATGATTCAAACGTGGCTTGGTTTCCCGTTCGTCTTTGCGATGACAACAGGTATACTGCAATCGATTCCAGGAGAATTATATGAAGCGGCTACAGTAGATGGAGCAACTGCTTGGCAACAGTTCTGCAAAATTACATTGCCACTAGTGTTATACGCAACAGCGCCAATATTAATTACGCAATATACGTTTAACTTTAATAATTTTAGTATTATTTATCTATTTAATAACGGGGGACCTGCTGTGTCTGGACAAAATGCAGGTGGAACGGATATTTTAATTTCATGGATCTATAAGTTAACGATGACTTCGGCTCAATACGGCAAAGCAGCAGCTCTTACAATGATTTTATCGTTAATCGTTATTACAGTTGCGTTATGGCAATTTAAGAGAACAAAATCATTCCAAGAAGAGGATATGATGTAAATGAATATTAAACGACAAAAGATGCTACGTCTTTCATTAAGTTATTTAGTTATCTTCATAATGTGTGCGATTGTTTTCTATCCATTACTATGGATAATTGGCTCATCGTTTAATCCAGGAGATAGTTTATCTGGGTCAAGTATCATTCCAAAAAATGCCACATTAGATCATTATCGCAAGCTACTTGATCTCGATTCAAGTAATTACTTACTTTGGTATAAAAATACTTTGAAAGTTAGCGTAATGACGATGATTTTCTCTGTACTAGCCATTAGTTTTACTGCTTATGCATTTTCGAGATATCGTTTTGTTGGAAGAAAGAATGGTTTATTAACATTTTTAATTCTGCAAATGATCCCGAATTTTGCAGCGTTAATCGCACTATATATATTAGCTCAGTTAACAGGATTACTTGATACACATCTTGCATTAATTTTAATTTATGTGGGCGGAGCAATTCCGATGAATACATGGCTTATGAAAGGGTATTTTGATACGATTCCGAAAGAACTAGATGAATCAGCTCGAATGGATGGAGCAGGGCATTTCCGTATTTTCTGGCAAATCATTATGCCACTTGCAAAGCCAATCGTAGCGGTTGTAGCATTATTTACTTTCATTGGTCCATTTACAGATTTCATTTTAGCGAGTATCATTTTGCGAACACCAGAAAATTATACTTTAGCAGTTGGATTATATGAAATGGTTGCGAAAAAATTCGGTAATGAATTTACAACGTTTGCAGCGGGTTCTGTGTTAATTGCGATCCCGATTTCAATTTTATTCCTATCACTACAAAAATATTTTGTTTCCGGTTTAACAGCTGGAGGTACAAAAGGATGAAAAATGGGACATTACGTCCCATTTTTCTTTTCATCTCCCTATAAATAAGTTTATAGGGAGATGAAAAGAGATTTGACATCACATGTGAAAAGAAGTGAAATAAATAGTATATTATAGTATAGGAAAAAATAGCTATATCCCTTACAATACATGAAGAGGGAGAATAGGATTAGTTTTGCAAGATATAAGAAATGAAAGTTTATGACTTGCAATGAGTGCGAGATAAAATATATGAAAAATGGCAGAGAAATGAGAGGAGGGGGATTTTTATGACAGTTACAATTAAAGATGTGGCGAAGCAAGCGAATGTGGCACCATCAACAGTTTCTCGTGTAATTGCTGATAATCCAAGTATAAGTGAAAAGACAAAGCGCCGTGTTAGGAAAGTGATGAGTGAATTAGGGTATCATCCCAATTTAAATGCGAGAAATCTTGCGAACCAAACGACGAAAACACTTGGTCTTGTTATGCCAAGTTCTGCAAGTAAAGCTTTTCAAAATCCATTTTTCCCAGAAGTTATAAGAGGGATTAGTTCATTTGCACACGTAGAAGGTTATGCGCTTTACATGTCGACAGGTGAAACGGAAGAAGAAATTTTTAATGGTGTCGTAAAGATGGTACAGGGACGCCAAATTGGTGGCATTATTCTTTTATATTCAAGGGAGAATGATCGGATTATTCAATATTTACATGAACAAAATTTCCCGTTTGTTTTAATAGGAAAACCATATGATCGAAAAGATGAAATTACATATGTAGATAATGACAATTATACAGCTGCAAGAGAAGTGGCAGAATATTTAATTTCATTAGGGCATAAGCAAATCGCGTTCATTGGTGGTGGGTCAGATTTACTTGTAACGAGAGATCGTTTAGCTGGTATGAGTGATGCCTTGAAATTAGCAGACATTGTATTACCAAAAGAATATATTTTACATTTTGATTTTTCGAGGGAAAGTGGTCAACAAGCTGTTGAGGAATTAATGGGACTGCAGCAACCGCCAACGGCAATTATGGCGACGGATGACTTAATTGGACTTGGTGTGTTAAGTGCTCTTTCTAAAAAAGGATTTGTTGTACCGAAAGATGTTTCTATTGTAAGCTTTAATAATGCTTTATTATCAGAAATTGCGAGCCCTCCACTTTCGACAGTTGATGTGAATATTTATCAGCTAGGATATGAGGCAGCAAAAGCTTTAGTTGATAAAGTAGAGAATGCAGAATCCACTGCAAAGTGTATCATTATTCCTCATAAATTACTAAAACGTCAAACTTGTGATCATTATGCATAAAAAAGCTAAGAGTTTAACTCTTAGCTTTTTTCATTAGAAAGGCTTCTAATCGGTCGCAGCCTTCTTTTAAAGTTTCGATACTATACGCATAGGACAAGCGAAGGTAGCCTTCACCGTATTCAGAGAATGCTGTTCCAGGAACTACAGCTAGTCCCGCTTCTTTGACAAGATCAAGTGCAAAATCAAATGATGAAGATGTCAAATGACCAACATATGGGAATAAGTAAAATGCACCTGTTGGCTTTTCAACTGTTAATCCCATTTGAGTGAGTCTATTATATACGTAATCACGGCGTTTTTTATATTGGTGGCGCATCATTTTTGGTGCGTCTTTAGCTGCTGTTAATGCTTCAATTGCAGCGTATTGAGCGATTGAAGTAGCACACGTTACATTATATTGATGAACTTTTAATATGTGTCCTGCTAAATAGCTTGGTGCAAATAAAAGTCCAACACGCCAGCCAGTCATAGAATGTGATTTAGATAAACCGTTAATGACAATTGTCTTTTCACGCATTTCTGGGAAATGAGCGATAGATGTATGCTTTTGTTCATATACAAGCTCGCTATAAATTTCATCTGAAAGGACGAAAATATTTTTATCTTTTAAAACATCTACAATATCTTTTAGCTCTTCTGTTGATAAAGTTACACCAGTTGGATTAGAAGGATACGGTAGTACGATACATCTTGTTTTTTCTGTAATAGCATTTTTAAGCGCTTCAGCTGTTAAACGAAATCCAGTTTCACGAACATCTACAAAAACAGGCGTTGCACCGCATAATCGAATAATGGGTTCGTAACCTGGATAAATAGGAGCAGGTAAAATTACTTCTGTTCCTGGCTCTAAAATCGTTCGGAATGCAACATCAATTGCTTCGCTAGCACCGATTGTAACGATGGTTTCGTTTTCAGGTGAGTAATGTAAATCGTAGTTATCTTTTACGAAGTTACAAGCTGCCTTACGTAATTCTAGTAAACCAGCGTTATGTGTATAGCTTGTATAGTTTTCTGTAATCGCCCGTTTTGCCGCTTCTTTTACGAGAGAAGGTGTAGGGAAATCGGGTTGTCCAATTGTTAAAGAAATCAAATTATCATAGTTTTGAATCATGTTAGAGAATTGACGGATTCCAGAAATTTGGATATCCTTCACTCTAGGGTTAATGAATTGTTCCATTGTATCTCCCTTTCTTCCGTTTGAAAATTAAGTTCATTTTATCATATTTTCTATGATTACGCTTTGTATATGTTATTTAGAAAGAGAGAGAAAAGAGAAAAAAAGCCGCTATAAGCGACTTTTTAATATCCGTATTCCCAATCTATTTCATCTTCATTCCAGAGTACAGAGGATACCTTGCCAAGGTGAACAACTGATTCGTTCACAGCACATGTGCAGTTTTCTTCTCCCGCTTTATGCTGTAACTCTTCATATACTGATTTTTCAACATTTTCTAGAACAACCAAATTTTCTTCTTTTAAAACAAGCGTAGTACCCGCCATATTTATCTTCCTCCTACTAAAGTAATGATCACTTATTTGTAAACATAGATAGTATGGATTATATGCTGTATTTTGCTATAGTTGTCCGTCTAAAAAAGTATTTTTATATTTTCTTTGTAATCCGTATTCATTGTATACTGCACGAAAGAAATTTGGTACAGGGTTTACAATCATTTCGAAAATCTGTAACAATTATTATGAGTTGTTAACAAAGAATTAACAAATATGTTAAGAAAAATCAAAATTTTAAAACAAATACACCTATAAAATGATATAATCATATCAAAATACATATAGGGGATGAGAGGTTATGGAGCTTATCCGTGATTTATTGATTCAAATTGCCATCATAATTTTGCCACTATTTTTATATGAAGCGATTCGTTTAAATCGCTATCAAGAAATGCCTCCGAAGCCAAATCGTTACTTTATTATGTTTTTATCTAGCGTTACGCTCGTTCTCTCCATGACATACTCTATTTGTTTTGGCAATGTGTGTGGGTATAACTTTCACCCCATTCCAATTGTCAGTGGTTTTTTATATGGTGGGATTGTTGGTTTAATCCCAGCGGTTATTTTTGTTGCATACGAATGGTTACTAAAGGGAATGAGCTTTCTTCCAGTTTTAGAAGTAATATTTTTATTGATAGTTCCGCTATTTTTATCAAAGAAATGGTCTCTTTTTTCAAGGGATAAGAAATTAATTTTAGCATTTATGATTTCATCATTTTATGTGCTTGTTTCTTTAGTATTAGGCATGATTAATGTTCTTTTGGAAACAGGATTTACACCGTATATTTCGCAAATATATAGCGGATTTATATTTGCCTCGCTTATCATGGTCATGACAATGGTATTTCAGGTGTATTTAACTGAATATTTAAATGAAAATGCATTGCTACGTACAGAGATGCAAAAATCAGAAAAGCTTAATATTGTAAGTGAGTTAGCAGCAAGTGTGGCACATGAAGTTCGAAATCCACTAACTGTTGTTCGTGGATTTATCCAATTGCTAGAAAGTACGGAAGATGTGAAGAATAAGGATTATATGCGTCTCGTATTAGCTGAATTGGATCGGGCGGAACAAATTATTTCAGATTACTTAAATTTAGCAAGGCCGCAAATTGAGAAAAAAGAACACATTTGTTTATCAGCCCAATTAATAGAAATGACCACTCTCATGTCGTCATTTGCAGCGATGCAAGGTGTATATTTACAAGTTGAAATTTCAGAAAGTCTTTATACGATTGGTGATAAGACAAAATTGAAGCAAGCTATTATGAATGTTGTTAAAAATGGTATTGAAGCAATTCAAGGAAATAAAGGATATTTAAAAGTAACAGCTATTCAAAAAGACGAAACAATCATAATAAGAGTTAAAGATAGTGGTGTTGGTATGACGAATGAACAGTTAGCAAGGCTTGGGCAACCATATTATTCTTTAAAAGAAAAAGGGACAGGATTAGGACTTATGGTAACATTTAGTATTTTACAAGCGCATAATGGTACATTGGAATATAAGAGTGAAAGTGGAAAAGGCACTGAAGCAATTATTATATTACCAGCTGTACAAAATAAGGAATAAAAGTTACCGATGAAAGGTAACTTTTTATTTTATATTGTTTATTCATTTGTTTTTTCTTGTTTTGCTCGGCTAAATAAACTTTTAAATGATTGAAAGAAGCTTTGCTCTTTTGAGGCAGCAACCATTCTTTTTGTTTCTTGAATTTCTCGAATAACTTGCATAAGCTGTGCATCACGGTTACTGTCTTTATTATAAATTTGACTAACAAGTTTATTCATTTTTTCTTCCTGTTTGGATTCTCGTTTATACATATGATTCATTAATAAGTCCATCTTTTCTTTTTGCAGTGCATCTGTTTGAGCGGCGTGATCGACTAACTCTTGAAGCATTTTTTCTTGAGAGCCTTCTTTTACATAAACTTGTTGCATCAATTCGTCTAGTTTCTCATCCTTTAAACGATTTTGTGTAATTAAAGTAGAATTTTGATGAATAATTGCCTCATTTAATTGAGCTAGCATTTCAAGTTTTAACATGAACTCCTCAAAGTTACGCCCATCTTCTTTTTCTTTCGTTTGTATCTCTTGCTTATCTTGTATAACTGGTACAGGTGGGGCCTCTTTTTCTTTTAAAATAATCGGTATCGTTTCTGAAATATCTTCTTGTAATGTAGCAGCTCTTTCGTGTATAGATTTCAATAATTTTAAATCATCAAGTTTATAAATACGAGCATCAGCTGTTTTGGAAATCATATAACCATGTTCTTCTAACAGTTGACTATATTTGCGAACTATATGTTTTGGGATGCCTGTTTTATTCGTGACATCTTTCGTTTTATAGGTAGCTTCCATCATATTTCCTCCCCAAAAAGTATCGTATATATCATTTCAATCTTTTATGAGGACTTCCTTTGAAAAAGAATGTCGGAAGGCTATTAGTTTTCTACAGCATTAGTGAAAAAATGAAAATTTTTGGCGGAATGGCAAGGAATAACTAAAATAATGTCTGAAAACATATACAGGAGAAGTTTGTTATAATAACGGAGGAAAAGAAACTGGTAGAAACATGGAGGTATACATGAAGCAATTAAAAGGTATTATCATTTCAATTATCGCAATTCTGTCTATTTTAGTAGCAGTTTATGAAGTACTTGTGCCAGAGGAAACAAGTGTAAAGAAAACGAATACGTATGATCAAGTGTTAGAATTTCCGAAAGAACGTTATCCAGAGACAGGAAAACATATTACGGATGCTATAAAAGAAGGGCATTCAGAAGTTTGTACAATCGATCGTGGTGGTGCTGCAGATAGAAGGAAATTGTCGTTAGCACCATATCCATCAAAAAAAGGGTATGATCGTGATGAATGGCCAATGGCGATGTGCAAGGAAGGCGGAAAAGGAGCACATATTGAATATATAAGTCCGGCGGATAACCGCGGAGCAGGCTCTTGGGTAGGGAATAAGTTAGATAAATACCCAGATGGTACGCGAGTAAAATTTGAAGTGAAGTAGTAGTTGTATATTTCATAATGAAGGAGAAGGGGAACTATGGAGTTAACGATTTCTTATTCGCAATTAATGTTGATGAATTATGACGGTGAGCAGCCTTATGTAGATTGGACTGATGAAGATTTTGAAAGAGGTTATGCTAAGGCAGATGGAACTGTTATTTTTGAAGCACTTTCTGATTATACTTGTGAAGTGAAAGTGACCCCAGGGAAACATATTGAAAAAGAAGAAGTAGTTAGAACGATTACGGTTCCTTTTACAGTTGAAAATGAAAGTATCGTTATAACGAGTATTCTTTCTAATAAATTTCAAATACCTATTCCAAATGGTGAGTATACAGTTGTATTACAAGCAATTCCTCTTGAAGAGCCAACGGATGATGAATTATATAAAATACAATATGAATTCTTTTTTGAAAGTAAAGAATAAAAAATGGGTTATCCTGAGAAAAGGATAACCCATTTTTGTTATGCGTTTGTTTTTAAAAGGGAACGAGCATCTTTCGCTGCTTGCACCATATGTTCTAAAGCTGGAATAACTTCTTCTGTTCTTCTCGTTTTTAAACCACAATCAGGATTAATCCAGAAATATTTAGGATCACATACTTCTAAAGATTGTTCTACGATTTTATACATTTCATCTTTACTCGGTACACGTGGGCTATGAATATCATATACACCTAGGCCGATGCCTTTTTCATATGTTGTATGTTTTAATGTATCAATAAATTCTCCGTGACTTCTTGATGTTTCGATAGAAATTACATCTGCATCTAATGCGCGAATCGCGTCAACAATATCTTCGAAGTTACTGTAACACATATGAGTATGAATTTGTGTTTCATTTGCTACAGAAGAAGTTGCTAAAAGGAAGGATTGTACTGCCCATGTAATATAAGTATCCCAATCTTTTTCTTTTAGTGGCATTCCTTCACGAAGTGCGGGCTCATCGACTTGGATTACTCTAATTCCGGAAGATTCAAGTAGTTCAATTTCGTGACGAAGAGCTAGTGCAATTTGATACGAAACTTCTTTTCTTGGAATATCATTTCGAACGAAGGACCAATTTAAAATTGTAACAGGTCCGGTTAACATTCCTTTTACAACTTTCTCTGTTAAGCTTTGCGCATAAACTGTTTCCTTAATAGTCATGCCGTTAATAAAGGCTACATCACCATAAATAACAGGTGGTTTTACGCAGCGGGAACCGTATGATTGTACCCAACCGTTTTTAGTGAATGAGAAACCAGCAAGGCGCTCACCAAAATATTCGACCATGTCAGTTCTTTCAAATTCACCATGTACAAGGACATCAAGCCCAATTTCTTCTTGGTAACGAATCCATTTTTCTGTCTCTTTTTCAATAAATTGTTCATATTGTTCATTTGAAATAACACCGTTACGCCATTCTTTTCGCGTTTGACGAACTTCAGTTGTTTGCGGGAAGCTACCAATAGTCGTTGTTGGTAATAGCGGTAACTCTAGAGCAACTTGTTGTAATTCGTATCGTTTTTCAAATGGAAGAGGACGTGAAAAATCTTCTTCTTTTAGTGCTGTTCGTGCTGCTTTGACATCTTCTCGGTTACGTGCAGCAGATGAACGAATTGTATGATGTACGTTTCGATATGTTTCCAGCTCATTACTAATGCTTTCTGTACCTTGAGTGAGAGCGGAATGAATAAGAACTAATTCTTCTAATTTTTGATTTGCAAATGCTAACGCATCAAACAGCTCAGTCGATAAGTGAGTTTCTTCTGTTTTATCGATTGGTGTATGCAATAAGCTACAAGAAGGCTGAACGATGATATCTTTCGTTTGGACTTGTTTTTGTAACGTTGTAAATAACTCAAGAACTTCATCAAGGTCAGCTCTCCAAATGTTACGGCCATCTATACAACCGACAGCTAAAGTTTTATCAGCTGGGAATCCATATTTTGAAATAGCATTTAGATTACCTTCTTTACCATGAATGAAATCTAATCCAATACCGGATACCGGGAATGTAATAATTTCTTCATAGTTTTCTTCTACGCTATCAAAATATGTTTGTAAAAGAAGAGTCGCATTTGGAACTTCTTTACGAATAGCTTCATAAATTTCTTTTGCTTGTTGAACTTCTTTTTTAGTTAAAGAAGCGAAAATCGGTTCATCAACTTGAATGGCTGGTGCACCAGCTGCATGTAGTTCTGAAAGCAGTTGTACGTAAGGTGCAACTAATTGTTTTAAAATGGTAGGAAATTGTTCTTGTGTATAGCCTTTAGCTAATTTTAAGAAAGTATATGGTCCTAAAATAACAGGCTTTCCATCTACTCCTAATTCTTGTTTTGCCTCTTCGTATAAGCGAAGTGGACGATTATCTTTTAAAGAGATTTGTAATCCCTCTTCATATTCAGGAACGATATAGTGATAGTTTGTGTTAAACCATTTTGTCATTTCGGAAGCTACGTGATCTTTAGAGCCACGCGCCATTGCGAAATATACATCAAGGTAAGATGTAAACTCAGAAAAACGTGATGGAATAAATCCTAGCATATAGGCAGTATCCAAAACGTGATCATAATATGTAAAGTCGCCAATTGGAATGAGTTCAATCCCTTTTTCTTGCTGTACTTTTACGTGTTGAAGGCGAATTTCTTTCATTGTTGTTAAAAATTGTTCTTCATCGATTTTATTGGACCAAAAAGCTTCCAATGTTTTTTTCCACTCTCGTTGTAGTCCGATACGTGGATAACCTAAGTTACTTGTTTGAATTGCCATTTTAAATTCCTCCCTAATTGAAAGTAAGCATTTCCGTTTACTAGGAAATACCTATAACAAAAAGTACAAAGACATAGAAAATAAGCCTTCCTTTTTGTTTTAACACCTCATCATCATCCGTGAATCTATCAGTGTTGTTAAAACAGGCAGGTCTCCTGACTTATGCTTCATATAATTTCTTTCACCTTCCCGTTTTCACAGTGGCACCAAAAAGAAATCTCAGCATTTACAGTGGCGGGACCGTGTTGGAGTTTCACCAAGCTTCCCTTTTAAACACGAAACGAAACTTTCGTGTACCTATTTTCCTTTTGAAAGGAATTTAACAAGCGATATGATATTGAAACAAATTCTAACACAATTTTTGGAATTTTGTCTACTGTTTTAAAATAAGAAAATTCAAAAGTTTTTATTTCTTATTATTCTTACTTTTTATATTCTGGAGTAACTAATAATATTACAGTATGAAAAGAGAAATTGAGCTATGAAAGAAGTAGGGATGTCTTCTTTCATAGCTCAATTTTCATCTATAGCAACCTCTGAAAGTCGACCTGCTATAGCATCTTTAAGGAGAGTGTTTAGCCATTGTAATTCAACTGTAATATGCTCAATTACACTTTGCAAAATATATAGTTGTGCACGTGGAACCTTTCCTTTATTACAATCATATATCGTTTGCATAGTATGTAAATATTGAAGAGTATCGTTCTTCTTTTTTTCTAAAATAGGAACTAATTCGTGATCATTGCTAAAGTGAGCGAAAGATAAAGCTGAATAAATAGGTTTATATATTTGGTTTTTGGCTTCGAATTGTTTTAATAGTAAAGTGTGGAATAGTTTTTTACCTTCTTCTGTTATATGAAAAATTGTTTTGTCAGGTCGATTTGTGTCTCTAATTACATTTGTAATATGAATTGCGCCTTGCTTTTCTAATTGCTCGAAGGCGTAATAAAGTGATCCTTTAGCATATTTAATGTAACAATCCATTTGTCGTTCTTTCATAATATGCTGCACTTCATATGGATGTTTATCTCCTTCAAGTAGCAAGCCGAGAATGACTAATTTCATGCTCATGCTGTCTCAACTCCTGTATATAAAAACTTTATCCCGCTATTTGTGGGCAGTAAGATTCCCACCCAAAAATTCAGCGGAAGCAAAGAAGTTAGGTGGGGATTAACTGCCTGTAAAAACCCGATTTAATCAGTGGGGGATGACCCCCCACTGATTAAAGTTTCACTTTATACATATTATAAACGGCATATCCTTTTTCATAAAGGGATATGCCGCTTCTTTTTTATATTAACTAACTTGCTTTTGTTTTTCTTTCTTTTTAGGGCCTGTAAAGAGGCGTTCATTTCCCATAAGTAAAATACAAATAATACTTAGTACAGCCGGGATGAGTGCCCAGAAGAATGTGTTCGCAATAGATGTAGCGAGAGCTTCCTTAATACCCGCTAATATTTCAGCAGGAATTTTTGCGGTAGCGCCTGGTGATAATAAGAAACTTGTGTCTCCGCCTTTTGGAGCTAATTTTGCTAGTTCAGGGGGGAATACAGAGTTTAGTTTATCTGTAAAAATATGATTTTGAATTGTACCAAAAATCGTTACACCAAGAGTCATACCGAGTGATCGGAAGAATGAGTTTGTTGATGTCGCCGAACCACGGTCCCGCATTTCCAACTTGTGAATAGAAGACATACTTAATACTGAGAATGAGAAACCAACACCAAGCCCAGCGAGAATCATAAATAGTGTTACGAGTAAACGAGGTGTGTCCATTGTTAAAGTACTTAATAAATAAATACCAAGAACGAAGAAGACACCAGATACCATCATAATGTTACGATAGCTTGTTCGAGAAGCTAATTGTCCTCCCGTTTGACTTCCAATTACAGAACCAACCATCATTGGTGTTAAAATTAATCCAGCATTAGAGGCGGAACCTCCAAGGACGCCTTGAATGAAGATTGGAATATAAACTGTACAGATAATGAAAGCGGCACCATAGAAAAAGGCAACTCCTTGACTAGCTGCGAATAAAGGTTTTTTAAATAGATGGAATGAAATAATAGGCTCGGTTGCTTTTCGTTCTACAAAAAAGAAAATAATAAGCGTAATAACTACTGTTGTAAATAAGCCAATAATTACAGTAGAATTCCAGGCATATTCCTTACCACCAAGTTCTAATGCGAACATTAAGCAAACGATACTTATGACAAGTGTAATAGCACCAGCCCAATCAATTTTTTGTTTTCTAAATTCTAGAGACTCACTGTAGTATTTAGTAATGAAGAAAAAGGAGATAAGTCCTAATGGAATATTGATATAGAAGACCCAATGCCAACTTATATAGTCTGTAATATAAGCACCTAATAAAGGACCGAATACACTAGATGTCCCGAAAACAGCACCGAATAGTCCTGTCATCTTCCCGCGTTTTTCTGGTGGGAAGATATCGTACATAATTGTGAAGGCGATAGGCATAAGGGCACCACCACCGATCCCTTGAATAGCTCTATAAATACTTAATTGCTCAATGCTTGAAGCTGTTCCGCAGAGCGCAGAACCGAATAAGAAAAGAATGAGGCCACCAATATAAAAACGTTTCCGCCCGTACATATCAGAAAGTTTCCCGAAGATAGGCATCCCTGCCATTGTTGCTACCATATAAGCTGATGTGACCCAAACAAACTTATCAAATCCTCCCAGGTCTCCAACGATTGTTGCCATTGCGGTTGCAACGATTGTATTATCCATTGCGGCCATTAATATACCAAGCAGTAAACCAGCAACAACAAATTTTGTCTTGTTGGCTTCTTTTTTTAATGGTTGAGTTTCCAAATATAACCCTCCTTTAGAAATAAGTAAACTATATTAAGTTTTGAGTGCAGTGGATAAAAAATTTTAATGTATAGTTGATTTTAATTTCTTTTCCATAAGTGCACTGATATGCCATAAAGAATATTATAGTCAAATTTGACTATAAGGCAAACTTTTTCTTACGTCAAAATATTCTTTCGTATGAGTAGAGAACGAGTGAGCCATACTGAATATTGCTATGAAGGGAATGAAGTAAATTGTAAAAAAATTTCATAAAGAACACCTTCTGTTAATAGATGAAAAATGGTTTTTTCTTCATATTGTCGAATAGGATAAAAGGAAGAGAAATATTAAACATTGCTTGTAGCAAGCTTTAGTAATTTGGGGAATTCATTGTGTGTATGTTACATCTGAAATGAGGTGAATATATATTATGAAAATATGGGGACGAATTTCGGATACAGGAAAGTATTCAATACCGCTACAACCAGTATTGTGGATTGACGGATCGAAAAAGGAAAACGAATTTCCTCAAGTAGCCGTTACATTACAAATTGGTAGTATGTATACAGAACAATTTTCGTATGAATTGACCTACGATGTAAACGACATACTTATTATGAGAATTGAAGTGGAAAATAAAGGGGTAGAAATGATTTCGAGAGTTGTTGTAAGTCATATGATTCGAGATTACTTTGCTTATATTCCTAATTCTTTAAAAGTTGATAAGGGGATAAGTGAGTTTTTATTCCAGCTTGTTAGATGGCGAATTGATGATTTGTTACCAAATGAGAAGGTGGAACTACGTTGTAAAATAAAAGCTAATAAAGATAAAGCTCTTAAACAAACATTCTTTCAGGCTACATATACATTTCAAGATAAAGAGATATCATATGGCCCACTGCAAACAAATGAAGTTGTTGTGCGTCAATGATAAAAAGGAACCTGTACAAAAGGTTCCTTTTTTAGTGAAGGTTGTGTTTTTTGAGTATTTTCTTTTGCTCCATTCCTTTTTTTCCTACATAGTTATTTTTGTAGCCAAAGTATAGAATAAATAAAAATGAAACAACATTAACAATAGCGTCGATTTGATCGTTTGTAATAAAGTGTATCCCGAAAGAGGTAAATAATAATTTTAATGATAATAGAAAACCAGCTAGTAAACGCATAGCATCTGATAGATTCTCTTTTTGTAGCATATAGATTACTCCTTTCTATAAAAGTTATATATTATATATATGAAATAGAGTAGAAAAGGTATACAAGCTTAAGCAGAAATGTACATTGCATATGTACATTTTTTATTTTGTAGAAAAACATTATTGATATAGAAACATATATTGGTATAAAAGGGGGAAAAGTATGAAACATAAAGGAAAAATTAGTGGATTATTGCTTGGCAATACTGTGGCAGTTACAGAATGGATTGCACTTCAGGATGTAATTGCAAAACTGGATTCACGATCATTTTATACCGTCTTTATTATTTATATATTGCAAATGATACTAAGTTATTATTTTGGACATTGGTACGATAAAAGAACAAACGAGCGTATGGGTATGGAAGTAGGAGGAATGGCAAGCAATGATTTTGTTGTTGATTTTTTTGGGAAAGTAGCTGCTTTATCTGAAAGAGATTCTCGTAATATTACAGTGTACATTCTTTCTGTAAAAGAATGGGAAGGATTAAAAGACACGTTGCAAGAAAAAAAGTTGGGAGTGTTAGTACAAAAATTAGAGAGTACCATTGTAAAGACAATTCGGAAGGGCGATGTTGTTACAAAGTGGGATGAAAATAAGTACGTTATTGTAGCAATTGATAATGGTCATGAAACATCAACAATAACAAAACGATTAATGAAAAATATTGAAAGTGAAATAGAAGGTGATTTACTCAGTGTCACTCTTTTATTTGGAGCAGCTAGCTATCCAGTAGAAGGAAAAACGTTTGAAGAACTGTTGAGAAAGTCGCAAAATCAATTGTACCAGTATAGAAATTTGCAAGAAAATGAGTGAAGCTTTGATTTGAAGATATATGATAGGAAGATGTTTTATTTGTAACATTTTTTTGACTTTTATTACAAAAAACGCCACGTTTGTAATAAAAGTCTTTAAAAATATATGAAATAAGCATATAATTATGATGGTAGTGCCAATGCAATTTGCACAGTGTGTTTTATTTTAAAAGTGTAGAGGAAAGCAAGCTCTACACTTTTCCTTTTTAGGAAATGAAAAGAATATTTGTAAGTTGTTGCGAGATATCGATTGTACTGTGTAAAATGAACAAAGAGATTAATTGATAGAAAGCTGGAAAGGGAATGATAGACGTGAGAGCGGAGCGATCACCTTTTATCAGGTGAACTATTATAGTCTTATTAAGACTGAGGTGAAATTCCGTGGATATGAAAGTAATACATAGTGTGAACAGGCCTTAAAAAACACGAAGTAGTATACTTAAAGATGGATATGGAATTGCTAAATAATTCAAAAAGAATAATGTAATATCAAGTAATAATTTGTACAAACAATATTAATGATCTTCGTAAAAAAGATGCGAGTGTATAGAACAATTACATATTTTATAACTTTTTTATATTACACGATGGTCGTTTATAAGTAGGAGGAAGAGATGTTGAAATATAGTAAATTAGCAATTGTAACTACATTATCAATGATTTTATTAGCCGGTTGTTTCGGTCCGAAACCAGAAGAAGAATTATATGTAGCGTTTGAAAACGCTGCTAAACAAGAAAAAACAATGTTTGAAGATGCAAAAAAACTTGAGACTTTAGAGAAAGAAGGACAAGAATTATATAACCAGATTGTGCAAGAAGGAAAAGATAATAATCAAACTGTTAAAGAAAAACTGAATCAAGCAGTGAAAAATACAACTGAACGAGAAAAAGTGCTTACAAAAGAAAAAGAAGTTTTAAATAAAGCGCAAGAAGAAGTGAAGTCAGCTGATAAGTATGTGAAGAAAATTGAAGATAAGAAATTGAAAGATCAAGCTGATAAAGTGAAAAGCACGTATGAGAAACGCCACGATTCATTTAATAAAATGTATGACAGCTATAACAAATCTTTAAAACAAGAAAAAGAGTTATATACAATGTTACAAGATAAAGGTACTAAATTAAAAGATATTAGTGAAAAAGTAAAAGTAGTAAATCAATCTTATAAGGATATTGAGTCAGAAAAAGATAAATTTAATGAATTTACAAAGTCTTATAATACAGAAAAAGTAGCTTTTTATAAACAAGCAAATATTAAAATTAAAGAAGAGAAAAAATAAAACAGTTTGGCCTACACTTGGCCAAACTGTTTTATTTTTTTGTATAAGTACGACTATACCATGGAACAGGCTCACTTAATTTTTTTTCTTGTTTTAATGCTTCAGGACCAATATAATCTTGAAGTGTTTTTTTTGCTACTGTTAAAGATAAGGTTGTTTTCGGATTTCGATAGGAGGATTCAAGATGACCAAGATGCGGTAGAATTCGAAAATCTTCTTTCGTAGGAGGGATGTGGAAAAAATAATCGCCTAAACGTATAAGGACATCAGATTGTTGTTGGCTAAAACGTGGGTTTCTAGAAAAATGCAATCCTTCTTTAATTGCTTTTTTTTCAGCAATCAAACGTTCTAAAGTTGTCTTTTTTAACCAGTATAAATATTTAGGATTAGTAGCTGCTTTAGCATGACGATTCACAACGAAAATAGATTGAGCTAGTCGATTAATAGAATGTTGGTTTTGTAATTGAGATTGTGGTTGTGAAGGTTTCATATTGAATCTCCTTTCAATTTTTCATTATTATACCATAAATAAAATAGGTATTTATTATACGCAAAAAGTGATTGTATATATTTTCAATATTAAAGCAATATTGTTACAAAAAACAACTATTTTGTATAATAGTAATAGAATATGTTTTTGAAATTTGATAATGAAAGAGTGAGAAGTTTGAAAGCAATATTAAAACAACAGTATGCCATTATAGATATTGGATCTAATACAATGCGTTTAGTTATTTATGAAAAGCAAAATGGAGGTTTTTATAAAGAGATTGAAAATACGAAAGTTGTTGCTAGGTTAAGGAATTACTTAATTGATGGTGTGTTGAATGAAGAGGGAATAGAAGTATTATTACAGACATTATTTCAATTTCAAGAAAGTACAAGATTCCATCAGTTGCATCATGTACTTTGTGTTGCAACAGCAACAATTAGACAGTCGGAGAATCAAGAGGAAATTAAAAAGCTTGTTGAAGGACAAACGGACTTTACTCTTAGAGTATTATCAGAGTATGAGGAAGCGCGTTACGGATACTTGGCGGTTATGAATTCTACATCGTTTTCAGAAGGAATAACGGTAGATATTGGTGGGGGAAGTACGGAAGTTACATACTTTAGAAATAGAGAGATTTTAGAGTACCATAGTTTTCCTTTTGGGGCACTTTCTTTAAAGCAACAATTTATTAAAGGTGATATTCCTACTAAAGATGAGTTAGAGGGAATGCAACAGTATTTAGAGTCTCAATTTCGAACGTTACCATGGTTAATCAATAAGAAATTGCCTCTTATTGCAATTGGTGGTAGTGCTAGGAACTTAGTAAAAATCCATCAAAATTTAATATGTTATCCTATAGCAGGATTACATTTATACAAGATGAAAGAAGAAGATATTGAAAGTGTAAAAGAGGAATTGGAAAAATTGTCGTTCATAGAACTTCAGAAATTGGAAGGATTGGCAAAAGATCGAGCAGATACGATTATTCCAGCGGTTGAAGTATTTCATACACTTGTTCATGTTATAGAGGCACCGGCATTTGTATTAAGTAGAAAAGGGTTAAGAGAAGGTGTTTTCTATGAAGAGTTGACAAAAGATTTGGGGATTTCATATTATCCGAACGTAGTTGAAGAAAGTTTGTATTTACTATCACATGAATACGAAATGGACATGGAATTTGTTATTCAACTTATTAAACATGGAAGACTAATTTGCAAACAACTTGAGGAAATAGGGCTTATTTCTATGTCAGTAAAAGACTGGGAAGTGTTCCATCAAGCAGCGAAAGTATTTAATATAGGCAAATATATAGACGAAGAAGCGAGCCGTTTACATACGTTTTATTTATTAGCGAATAAGACAATTGATGGCATGATGCATAAAGATAGAGTGAGGTTAGCACTTATTGCATCTTATAAATCAAAAATGCTATTTAAACAATATTTATCTCCATTTGAAGGTTGGTTTGATAAAAGTGAACAAAAAAAAATCCGCCTATTAGGAGCTGTTTTACAATTTTCAGCTGCTTTAAATGTAAGGCAACGATCGCTTGTTGATACCATATCTATAACAGAAAGCGAAGAGGGATTAACGTTTAAAGTTTTATGTGAACAGTCTGCCTTAGCAGAAAAAGTGCAAGCTGAAAAACAAAAAAAACAGTTAGAAAGAGTATTAAAAACGAATATTAATTTATTATTTGAACTAAAACATTAGGTTGTACGGATGTCTTTACGAAAAATTTACACTTTGTAATATTGTAATTTGATAAAATGAAATTAACTAAATTATAGTAAAAAAGTTTCAAGGGGAAGTGTGAAGAGAATGGAATTATCGAAGGGGAATGCAGTAAATTTAAATGATACAGCTTATTACAATAATCGAGAGTTAAGTTGGTTAGCATTTAATGAACGTGTCTTACAAGAAGCGCAAGATGCAAATAATCCACTTTTGGAAAGATTGAAATTTATTAGTATTTTTAGTTCGAATTTAGATGAATTTTTTATGGTACGTGTAGCGGGATTAAAGGATCAAGTGAGTGCTGGATTTAATCAACCAGAAAATAAAGCTGGCTTAACACCGAAAAAGCAATTAAATAAAATTGCGATAAAAGCCCATGCACTAATGACAGTACAATATGATACATTTAAAAATTATGTATTACCAGCGCTTGAGTTAGAGGGAATTGAACGTTTAACATTCAATGATTTGACGAAAGAGCAGCGAGAATTTATAGAAGAGTATTTTGACGAGCAAATTTTTCCGGTGTTAACTCCTGTAGCTATTGATGCATATCGCCCATTTCCAATGTTATTAAACAAAAGTTTGAATTTGGCTACTCTTTTATATGATGAGAAGCAAGCAGAAGAAGAAAACAGGACGAAGTTAGGGATTGTACAAGTTCCTTCATTACTTGAGCGCTTCATAATTTTACCGAGTGAAGGGCAAAAGCATAAATTTATTTTATTAGAAGACGTAATTAGTAGCTTTACTCATAAATTATTTACGGGATATACAGTATCATCTGTTACTCGTTTCCGTATTACACGCAATGCAGATTTAACGATTCATGAAGAAGGTGCGAGAGATTTATTAAAGGTAATTGAAAAAGAATTAAAAAAGCGTAAGTGGGGGGCTGCTGTACGTTTAGAAGTTGGGAAAGAACACATTGATGAAAGAGTATTAGCGTTATTATATGAGGTTCTGGAAGTAAAAGATGAAGATGTATATATAATGGATGGCCCATTAGATTTAACATGTTTGTTTTCTTTATATAAAAAACTAGCTCCTTTATATGAACATCTTGTATATCCAGCTCTTATTCCGCAACCGCCTCAAGATTTAGGTGATGAAGAAGATGTATTTGAAAAAGCAATTGAGCATGATATTTTATTACATCATCCTTTTGAATCATTTCAGCCGGTAGTTGATTTTGTCCGTGATGCGGCAGACGATCCGAATGTACTTGCGATTAAACAAACGTTATATCGTGTAAGTGGTGATTCACCGATTATTCAGGCGTTAAAGATAGCGGCTGAAAAGGGAAAACAAGTGACGGTATTAGTTGAATTAAAGGCAAGGTTTGATGAAGAAAACAATGTTCACTGGGCTAAAGAATTGGAACAGGCAGGCTGTCATGTTATTTACGGTGTCAGTCACTTGAAAACACATAGTAAAATTACGCTAGTTGTAAGGAGAAAAAACGGAAAAATCGAAAGGTTCGTACATCTCGGAACTGGGAACTATAATGATGCAACAGCGAAGTTATATACTGATTTTGGATATATTACATCAAGAAAAGATTTTGGGGTCGATGCAACCAATTTCTTTAATTATTTAAGTGGTTATACAACAAAGCCACATTTTCATCATTTATCGGTTGCTCCATTTGATATAAGAGAGCAATTTATGGATTTAATAGATGAAGAAATCCGTTATCATAGGCAATATGGAAATGGATATATTATCGCTAAGATGAATTCATTAACAGATAAACCGTTAATAAAAAAAATGTACGAAGCATCACAAGCTGGAGTAAAGGTAGAGCTCATTGTTCGAGGAACATGTTGCCTACGACCTGGTATTCCAAATGTAAGTGAAAATATTCGTGTAGTTAGTGTTGTTGGAAGATATTTAGAACATAGCCGTATTTATTATTTCCATCATAATGGAGAGGAGAAAATATATTTATCTTCAGCTGATTTGATGACGCGAAATATGGAGAAGCGAGTGGAAATATCTTTCCCGATATTAGATATTGAAATGAAGGCACGAATTAAGGCGATTTTACAGCTTATATTAGCTGATAATGTGAAAACACGTGAACAAAATAAAGATGGTGATTACTATTATGTTATTAATGGTAGTACAGAAGAAATTGATAGCCAAGTGAAGTTGTTTAAGATGGCGTATCAAAATACAGACGCTGAATAATGAAAAAAGTAAAAACCTCTTATGGACATAAGAGGTTTTTACTTTTTTCTACTCATATGCTCCAAAAATGGAAGGATGAGTAGAAACAATAGTTTTATTATAAGCGTGTAATGAGATGGCTCGTTGAGAGAATAATATTTGAAAGAATCGTTACTTTAACCTAGTAATAGTATGGTTGCTGACATGGTCCACCGTAACAAGGATAAGGTGCTGGCGGCGGGAAAGGTGGTGGATAAGGTGGATAAAATGGTCGAGGGCCGAAAGCTAATGCTCCGCCGAGCAATCCACCAGCAATTCCAGCTAGAAAGGGAACGCCAAAAAACGGGAAGAAGCGTGAGTCGCCTACTGGACCAATAGGTGCTGAACGGACTGGAATTGGTTGATAATATGGATACATGAACATACCTCCTTTATTGGACTCACTTTTATCATATGGTAAACGAAACATGGATGAGCGCGTACAAGAAAGGATATGTAAGAAAATAGGCGAATTATTACGAATGTTGGAGTGTGAGAATTGTGATTTCAGGTTTTGACATAAAACGAAATGGGACACGTGTTCTTCCGAGGCCTCGATTGACATAGAGAGTTAAATCCTGCATCGTATAGAAGCCTTCAATATAGTCTTTGGCGAGTGATGGTGTAATAATAGCCCCTAAAAAAGGAATTTGTACTTGTCCGCCATGGCTATGACCAGAAAGTTGCAAGTTGATTGGATATTTGGAAATTTGCGGCGCGATATCTGGCTCGTGAACAAGAACGATGTTATAAGTATTTTGCCGCGCATGTTGTAATGTTTTCTCTATTTTTGGTTTGCCTAGTAGTATATCATCGAGACCGAAAATAGAAATTTCACTATTATCCATTAGACGAATTCTTTTTTCACTATTTAGCAATAGTTCAAATCCTGATTCACGCATGATGTGCTCATAGTATTCAGTTCCATATCCACCGTGATCATGGTTACCATAAATAGCGAATTTACCGAAGGGGGCTTGTATATTTTTTAAAATGGATGCGACGAAAGGAGTGTCAGTATACGTTTGATAATTATCAATGAGATCTCCGGTAAAAAGGACAATATCTGGATTTACAGTATTAATTTTAGAAACAACTTGAGATAAATGTTGAAGCGAGAAATAGTATCCGAGATGTAAATCGCTGAATTGAAGAATTTTCATACCATGAAAACTTTTTGGGATGAGTTGTGATTTTAATGTGTGCTGTGTAAAAGAAATGAAATGGGGTTCTATATATTTAGCATAGTAGTATCCGATGCCACTGGTTATAAATGAATAGAGACAAGTACGCATACCAATTTTTAAAAAATTTCTTCTTGTAATGTGCGTCATAAAAATATGAGTATACCTCAATGTTTTTATTCCATTTACAGGCTACTCAAATCTCCTTTCAGTTTATTTAAAAATATACTTTACATAATAAAAAATTAGTATAGATTACGAAAAAAATGAATAAAAAGAAAGTTCTTTACATTAAAATATCAGAAAAGTTTAAAAATATAAAGATTTCTATCAAATAAAGTGATAAAATGAATGTGTATTCATTTTTTGGAGGGGATGTATGTGAAAGAAAAGGTAGTTATTATAACAGGTGGATCGAGTGGAATGGGAAAAGGAATGGCGACTCGCTTTGCAAAAGAAGGGGCACGAGTTGTTATTACAGGACGTACAAAAGAAAAACTAGAGGAAACAAAGTTGGAAATTGAACAATTTCCAGGGCAAGTATTACCTGTACAAATGGATGTAAGAAATACGGATGACATTCAGAAAATGATTGAACAGATTGATGAGAAGTTTGGTCGAATTGATGTTTTAATAAATAATGCCGCTGGAAACTTTATTTGTCCAGCAGAAGATTTATCCGTGAATGGCTGGAATTCGGTCATTAATATTGTATTAAACGGTACATTTTACTGTAGCCATGCTGTCGGAAAATATTGGATTGAAAAAGGTATAAAAGGGAATATCATTAACATGGTAGCAACATATGCATGGGATGCAGGTCCAGGAGTTATTCATTCGGCTGCAGCGAAGGCAGGAGTATTAGCGATGACGAAGACGCTCGCTGTTGAGTGGGGACGTAAATATGGAATACGAGTTAACGCTATCGCTCCAGGACCAATTGAACGTACGGGCGGTGCTGATAAATTATGGATTTCAGAAGAAATGGCTAAGCGTACGATACAAAGTGTTCCGCTTGGAAGGCTGGGTACGCCAGAAGAAATCGCTGGTCTAGCTTATTATTTATGCTCAGATGAAGCTGCGTACATAAATGGAACTTGCATGACAATGGATGGAGGACAACATTTACATCAATATCCATTTTAAAAGGGATAAAAAAATGAATGTTTGATTCATTTTTTTACGGTTAAATGTGACGGAATTGTGACATATGAAAGAAAAGTGTTTACAAGAGGTCATATATACGTTATATTTAAGACCTCTTTTTTCTTCATAGTAGAATTGCTAATTCCCCTTAGCATTTTACCCCTCTAATCCCTTCAGGAAAACTGAAGGGATTTTTTATTATTTTTCCGTAAATATCATGTTATAATTTTTGAAAAGTAAAGGGAGGGAAGCACGTTGATAGATGCATTAGATGTAATGAGTAACTTGGATAAAGTCCTTCCTTATTATCAAGCTATTTTTAGTGCTGATGAGCATACTGTAATTGGATATGAAGTAGTAGGACGTATTCAAACAGAAGAGGGCATACAAAGTTTAGCTTCTTTCTTTCACGATGATTCGATTCCAAGTGAATTTCAACTGGAAGCGGATAATATTATAGTAGAAAAAGCTTTAAATCGTTATTTAGAAAGCGATCAAAAATTATTATTATTTATACATCGGAATGCTAATGTATTAATGAATGATGATGATGAAAGCTTGCTTCAACTTTTATTGAGGTATGAAGAACAAGGTTTAAATTTAAAACAAATTGTTTTAGAGATTACAGAGCATGAATGTAAAGAAGATATAGAGCAATTTAATCATTTGCTTATGTATTATCGTACATATGGTATTCAAATTTCGATTAATAAAGTCGGAACGGGTACAAGTAATTTAGAGCGTATTAGCGTGTTAGCACCTGATATTTTAAAAGTAGATTTAACGAACTTAAGGCAAACAGCACTTTTACAATCTTATCAAGATATTTTATATTCTTTATCATTACTTGCTAGAAGAATTGGTGCAACTTTATTATATGAAGAAATAGATGCTTTTTATCAACTGCAATATGCTTGGAAGAACGGCGGAAGATATTATCAAGGTAATTATTTAAAAGAATGTTTACCTGATTTTATTGAAACGAATGTTTTGAAAGAGCGACTAGGTAATGAATGTCATCAGTTTATTCAGCATGAAAAGAAGAAGTTACAAAAAATTTATAATTTAACAGAGATGTTACGCGATCGCATTGGCGATGTTTTATCAAAACAAAAAAAGAATGAAGATATAAATGATTGGTTATTACAATTTAGTCAAAGTGTATCACAGTGTAGTTTTCGTATATTTATTTGTAATGAAGATGGTTTCCAACAATCAGGAAATGTTATGAAAAAAGATGGAGAATGGATTGTGATGCCAGATTATTATATGAAGAACTGGAGCTGGCGCCCGTATTTTCTCGAGAATATAATGAAAATGCGTTTTGAGAATAAGGCGAGGCTTTCAGATTTATATGCAGATATTGAAACGGGAGAAATGGTACGAACATTTTCTTTCCCGATTGATGATGACAACTTTTTATTTATAGATTTATCTTATGAATATTTATATGAAGAAGATGTTTTATTTTAATGCACGAAGAGATTCGTGCATTTTTTGTTTGTTTTTATCATAAATTGGTAATAGTGAAAATGGTGATGAAAATGCTGTCTATCGTTGTAAAGATTTTACGAACGAAATCTGTCCTTTCTTTGCATAATCATTGTTACAATGAATACTACAAAGACAAGTTTTTTTAAAGGAAGGTGAAAAAATGAGGAAATATGGAATATGGCTTGTTCTATTTGTATGTGTTGCCTTTCTAGTTGGTTATAGTGTTACCACTGTTTTAGGAAAAGAGGAAGTGGAAGTCGATCGGAAAGAAGTATTTACAACGATACAAAAAGGCTATGAAACCCAGTTTTCAATTCGTGGGAAGCATTTGCCGATGAATAAGATGATAGAGACGTTATCACCGTATTTTACAGATAATTTCCTTCAAGTATTTACAGATGAAAATAGCAGAAGTGATAAACAAAGTGGTGAATATTTACTTCCGGCAAAAGAAGCACCGTTTTCTTTTAATTCAGAAACGAAAATGTCGTATGATCAAGAGCATAAAAATTTATATGTATATGAGCGGACAAAAAGTGGACAATATCAAATTGTAACATTGAAAAGGGATCAAGATAAATGGAAGTTAGCAGGATATCATGAAAGTCAGGAACTTTTAACTGAAATAAAAAGGTTGCAACAATTATAAAGTGAAACTTTTAATTAGTGGGAGTTTTACTACCTACAAACAGCGGGATAAGAATAGGAATAGGTATTTACCTATTCCTATTCTATATTGAGTAGTTGTTGTAACTTTTCAATTTGAAAACCTGCAACTACTTCGCCATCAATTACGACTGTTGGAGTTGAATAGGAATCATAGTCGTTTAAAAGACGATTGCGAGCAGCAGCGTCTTTTTTTACGTCAAATTCTTCATATGCAACGTTATTATGCTTCAAAAATTCTTTTACAATAACACATGGCGGACAATCGGGTTGTGTATAAACCTCAATTTTTTTCATTGTAATTCCTCCTTTTTTCTGTTTTTTATTATATTCTTCCAGTATAAAAACCGCAATAATGAAGGAGAAATATGTTCTTTCTGTTTTTTCCTTCGCATTTCGACAAATTTTTAGTTGAGTTTCTGGCCAATAACCTTTATCCTAGAGTGTGGAACATTTTTTCTGTTATGACGGATAGAATGAGTATAGCTGTAAAACCTATTGGTAGGAAGATCAGAGAAAGGAGAGATTTCATGTCTCTACTCCAAGGAATTTTAACTCGACTTGTTAGTCTACAAGAACAAGCTGAAAGCGGTGAAGTAGCACAACGCTATTTTGAAGTGAACGGTGAGCGCAAATGTAGCGTGAAATTTTTCGATAAAAGTGAAATGTATGAGTTAGAAGTGTATCAACAAGGTGAAAAACCTCAAGTATATCAATTCGATAATATCGACATGGTTGCAATTGAGATTTACGATATCATTTCTTGATACATATAAAAAAGGTACTGCCACATGGCAGTACCTTTTTTAGTTCTATTACTTTCTAGCATAATGTATAGAAGTTTTTTATTTTTCCTACAATGGTATTAAAATGAAAATTTAATCCGTGCAAGTTTGCTTATCCATGTGGATAATTAGTCCCGTCAACCGGGTGAATATGTGAAGCTAAACTTCTCACTATCGCTGGGTTTTGCAAATAGCGGGAGAAATATAACTAGGAGGTTATCGTATGGAACGTTTACCAGTTGTGATTTGTCCTAATTGTCAAAGTTCTGCTGAGATTATTCATGTATTAACGGCTCAATCTAATCAAAATGTAATTTATACGTGCCAAGTTTGTCACTTTGTAATTCGAAATATTGAAACGAATAAAGGATAGGAAGTTATAATTTTAGTTTTTGTCCCATACAATGAGAATACGAAAAGTCTGTCTAATTGAAAGGACGTGACTCTGTGGACGGTGCACATAAATTTTACAATGTTTCAGAGAGACATTTAAATTTTGATATGGTCTTTAACCGTATTTGTAGTTTCATTGAAAAGGATCCGCGAAATTTGTATCGATTATCCATTGGGACAGACTCGCAAGCGCATCAAAAGGATACGAGGTTTATTACAGCAATCCATATTCATCGTGTTGGAAAAGGTGCCTGGGGTTGTTTACACCATAGATCAGTAAAAGATAAGCCAGCGACCTTACGTGAGAAAATATATTTAGAAACGCAGTTTAGTCAAGAAATCGCATGTCTATTTACGCCTACTCATATACAAACAATATGGGAGTTATTGCATCCTTATGCTCAAGATGGGGCTGGATTCATAATGGAAATTCATTTAGACATTGGGAATGATGGCTTAACAAAAGAATTTATTTTAGATATGACAGAAAAAATTCGAGCGATGGGATTAACTGCAAAAATTAAGCCGGATGCTTATGCGGCGTTTAGCTATGCAAATCGATATACGAAATGATTTTTTTGTATGTGTACGATTGTTACATATCTTTTAATAAAAACTGAATATTACATCTATTAAATAGGTTGAATTTTTTATATAATAAGAGTAACGATGCGAGTGTAAGGAGAGGGGTATATGCAAAGGGAAGTTGTTTTAACGAAGGAAGAAGAAAGTTTACTACTAGATATTTTATTTCAGCAAAATTACGCAAGTGAAATTTTAGCTGTGGAACTTACAGATATTGAGAATGGTTTGAAACAGACAGATGTGATGCAATATAAAAAAATCACAAGGTTATTTTACAGATTAAAAAATAAAGGGTATTAAGCGCTACCGGAATGGTAGTCTTTTTTTTGTGCGGTATGCTAAAATAGCTGTGTGATTGTATTTTTATTGAAATAAATTTAGGACAAAATAATAATATGAAAACGCTGTCATAAAATGTGAATAGAGTTGTGAACATAAGCAGGAAAAAGGGAAAATGGGGGATGTAATATGATTAGTATTCCGAAAGACGAATTTCAACAAATTCTTGTGAAGGATTTAATGATTTCATCGGAAAAAGTAGCTCATGTCCAAATTGGAAATAGTTTAGAACATGCTTTACTCGTTCTTGTAAAATCTGGATATTCAGCGATACCTGTCTTAGATCCAATGTATAAACTACATGGTTTGATTAGTACTGCCATGATATTAGATGGTATGTTAGGATTAGAACGTATTGAGTTTGAAAGGCTCGATGATATGAAAGTAGAGCAGGTGATGAAAGAAGATATACCTGTTCTTAAATTAGACGATTCATTTGCAAAAGCTTTAGAAATGACAATTGATCATCCTTTTATTTGCGCTGTTAATGAAGAAGGCTATTTTGAGGGGATTTTAACACGTCGGGCTATTTTAAAATTGTTGAATAAGAAAGTAAGGCAACATAATCGATAAAGTGAAAAAAGTGACTTCATAGAAACGAAGAAGTCACTTTTTTTTCGTGCATATCACTTGTGTATGTATTATATTTAAAAAGACATAAAACATAAGGAAAGTTTGTGCTGGACAATTGTATTTTCTGAATGAAAGCATTCGGGTAAATTAAGGATGAAAAGCTTATTGAAATAAGGTGTATGGAAGCTAAGGAAAGAGGGAGAAAGTTGCAAATTGATGATTTTCAAATGATGGTTGTGTTAGCTCAGGAATCAAATATGAGAAAAGCGGCGGAACGTTTATTTGTTTCCCAACCTGCGCTGAGTCAACGATTACAATCTATGGAGAAACAATGGGGAATGAAGTTTTTTATTCGCTCACAAAAAGGATTGACAATTACACCTGAAGGGGAAAAAGTTGCAAATTATGCCAAAGAAATGTTGCAAAGGGAAGAAGATATAAAAAGTGAGCTGGCTGTTTTCAGAACGGAAACTCATGGAACGTTAAAAATAGCTGTTGCATCAGTTATTGGTCAATATTGGCTCCCACCTGTTTTGAAAAAGTTTGTGCATAAATATCCTTCTGTAAAGATATCGCTGTTTACTGGATGGAGTAGTGAAGTGCAAAAGCAGTTTTATGAAGGAGACGTGCATGTTGCTATACTGAGGGGAACACAAGAATATAAAGGTCAGAAGCAACAATTATTTGAAGATGAACTGTATTTAGTTGATAAAGAAATAAAAGATATTTCGATGTTAAAAGAAACAAATAGGCCGTTCATTCAATTTAAAAGTGACTCGACTTATTATGGACAAATACAAAATTGGTGGTATGGTTTATTTTCTAATCCGCCTAAGCGAACGATTGTAGTTGACCAAATTGAAACATGTAAACAACTTGTTTTAAATGGTATAGGTTATGCCCTTTTACCTTCTACTGTTTTAAAGGAAGTACAGGAAAATATGTATAAAACACCTGTTCAACTGACGAGAGAAACATGGTTGTTAACAAGTGACTCGGCAAGGCAGTTGAAGCAAGTACAAGCATTTTTAGAAATTATAGAAGAAATTCAAAGGGGAAAATAAGATTATTATCTTGCTACTCGCTCTTTCGTTTGGTAGAGTAACATTATAAATGGATTTAGGAGGCAACAAGAATGAAAATGATGGACGCTAACGAAATTATTTCGTTTATTCAAAAAAGTGAAAAGAAAACTCCTGTAAAGGTATACATAAAAGGGGATTTAAAAGAAGTAACATTCCCTGAAACAGTACAAGCATTTGTGAATAAAAAATCAGGTGTATTATTCGGAGAATGGTCTGAAATTAAGACAATTCTTGATGAGAATAATAAGCACATCGTTGACTACGTTGTAGAAAACGATCGTCGTAATTCTGCAATCCCAATGCTTGATTTAAAAGGTATTAAAGCTCGCATCGAGCCAGGTGCTATTATTCGTGACCATGTTGAAATTGGTGACAACGCTGTAATTATGATGAATGCAACAATTAACATTGGTGCTGTAATTGGTGAAGGTTCTATGATCGACATGAACGCAGTACTTGGTGGACGTGCAACAGTCGGTAAAAACTGTCACGTAGGTGCAGGTGCTGTACTTGCAGGTGTTATTGAGCCACCTTCTGCAAAACCAGTTATCGTTGAAGATGATGTAGTAATCGGTGCAAATGTAGTTGTTTTAGAGGGTGTTACAGTAGGTAAAGGTGCAGTTGTAGCAGCGGGAGCTGTTGTAACAGAAGATGTGCCTCCATACACAGTTGTTGCAGGTACTCCAGCACGTGTAATTAAAGAAATTGATGAGAAGACAAAAGCAAAAACAGAAATTAAACAAGAGCTTCGTCAATTAAACCCAGAGAAATAAAAAGTAAAAAAAGCGTAAGAGCGTAAATGGGCTCTTACGCTTTTTATAGATAGAGGTGCAAAAATGACAGTAAGCAAATTTGTCCAAATTCGTAGAGATCTACATAGAATTCCAGAAATCGGATTTAAGGAATGGAAAACACAACAGTATATTTTAGATTATATAGGAACACTTTCTCATGAATTTGTGGAAGTGAAGACATGGAAAACGGGTGTAATCGTTAAAGTAAATGGAAAAAATCCCGAAAAAATAATAGGTTATCGTGCAGATATAGACGGTTTACCAATTACAGAGGAAACTGGATACGAGTTTGCTTCTATTCATGAAGGAATGATGCATGCATGTGGCCATGATGTACATACAACAATCGGTTTAGGCCTTCTAACGAAAGCTGTGAGCGAAAGAATAGATGATGACCTTGTATTTCTATTCCAGCCAGCAGAAGAAGGACCAGGCGGTGCTCTTCCTATGTTAGAAAGTGAAGAGTTAAAAGAATGGAAACCAAATATAATTCTTGGTCTTCATATTGCACCAGAATACGCTGTGGGGACAATTGCAACGAAAGAAGGACTGTTATTTGCCAATACTTCAGAATTATATATTGATTTAAAAGGGAAAGGTGGCCATGCTGCCTATCCACATACTGCAAATGACATGATTGTTGCAGCGAGTCATCTTGTTACACAGCTTCAATCCGTTATTAGTCGCAATGTAAATCCTCTTGATAGTGCAGTAATTACAATCGGGAAAATTACTGGTGGTACGGTTCAAAATATTATTGCAGAAAAATCTCGTTTAGAAGGAACGATTCGAACATTATCAGTGGAATCAATGAAGCGTGTGAAAAGCAGAATTGAGTCAATTGTTGCAGGTATCGAAGCTTCTTTCCAGTGTGAGGCGATTATAGATTACGGAGCAATGTATCATCAAGTATATAACCATGAAGAGTTAACGAGAGAGTTTATGGAATTTGTACATAAACAAACTGATATGAATGTTATTACATGTACTGAGGCAATGACGGGTGAAGATTTTGGTTATATGCTTCGAGAAATCCCTGGATTTATGTTTTGGCTTGGAGTAAATTCAGAATATGGTTTACATCATGCAAAATTAAAACCAGACGAAGAAGTGATTGAAAAGGCAATTACATTTTTAAGCCAATATGTAAAGTGGAAAGGGAATAGAAAATAAAACTTCCACTTTCTTGAAGGTTCCAAAAAACTTTTTGTTCTGAGGTGTAAGTAACGCTCGTATAGATTGATTTTAGACATTTACATACAAATGGAAGAATTAAAGTTAATTGTACTGTTTTAATAATGAGCAGGGGGTTTAGCCACTGCTCATTATTAATTATTTGACTAACTTATATATGTTTACTTTTAGTATGAAAAGTGTGTAAAATCAATGTGAAACATAGAAAAAAGGGTGGGGAATTACGTGCAAATTAGCAGTGCGATTTTATGTTTCGTCTTATATGCGTATGTTATTATTGCGGCGGTTTATTTTGGGATAAGTTTTTATGCCTATCGTCTAGTAGATAATAATGAATATGACGAAACATACAAATGGGTGAAGAGATATTTATCACCTGTACTAGAAATTATGAATGGGTTTGTGCTCTTTTTATTTATTGGATTAATTGCTTTTTCAACGAGTTTAGTAGGGAATAAAACTACGTTATTTGTATTGGGTATCATTATTTTTATGTTGTTAGGAATAAGGATTGGTAATACGGTCTTTTGGAATGAAAGAAAAGTAGATGGTTGGACGGGAATGTTAATTCCGTGCATGTTAGCTGCAATCGTGACAAATATAGAGCATGAATATTATCAATTACATTTTTGGCTTATTATCGTTTTAACAATTCTTTCTGTTTTGTATATAAGCACAGTAGTACTAACATATATTGCACATGAAAAAGGAGATGTTAAAGGCACTCGTTTCTTTAGAGGACGGGCATTATTTTGGAGTGTGCCGACGATGGTAGTTATCGCGCTTATTGCGATATTAGTAAATGGATATCAATTTTCTAATTGGCAACTATTTTTAGAAAATTGGTGGATCTTTATCTTTTCGTTTATTGCTTTTTTAGGTGCAACGCATTATTTATTCCATCAACATCATTACATATGGGCGTTGTTATTTGCATTCACACAGCTTCTATTTGCCTTTTTTGGTCAAGAAACATTATTATTCGTTTTTGAAACATTTAGTTCTTTTGGAAATATATTTGTATTTGCTATGCTACTTGTTGGTATCGCTTTTTACTTACAACAATATTTTTATATACAAAAACAAAAATAAGAGCTAATTACAGTTTTTGTGACGCATATAAAGTGTGTTACACTGAAAATAAATAGTACTTGAAGTTATTGGAGGAATTCCTGTGGGTGAGAAAGAAAAAGAATTTGCTGTCATTGGACTTGGTCGCTTTGGTGGAAGTATTTGCCGAGAACTAGCTCAATTAGGTATGGAAGTAATGGCAATCGATTCAGATGAGGATAAAATTAATGAATTTGCAAATATAGCTTCGCATGCTGTAATTGCAGATTCAACAGATGAGATGGTATTAAAAAGCCTTGGTATTCGAAATTTTGATCACGTAGTCGTTGCTATTGGAGATAATTTAAATTCAAGTATTTTAACGACTTTGATTTTGAAAGAGTTGGGTGTAAAAAATATTACTGTAAAAGCTCAAAATGATTATCATGAAAAAGTGTTAAGTAAAATAGGTGCAGATCATATTGTGCATCCAGAACGTGATATGGGAAAAAGGATTGCTAATAATATTGCATCAAGCAATGTGTTAGACTACCTTGAGCTTTCAGATGAGCATAGTATTGTAGAGATTATTGCGAATAAAAAAATTGATGGGCACTCTTTAATTGAATTAGATATTCGTGCGAAGTTTGGATTGAATATTGTAGCAATTAAACGAGGCAAAGAAGTTATCGTATCCCCTCGAGCTACGGAGAATATTCAAGCAGGAGATATATTAATTGTCATTGGTCATGACGATGAAGTGGATCGATTTAAACACTTTTTAAGATAAGAGAAAAGAAAAGGACAATGCCTTCATGGCATTGTCCTTTTCTTATATTTCCATAATGATTGGTAAAATCATTGGACGGCGTTTCGTTTTCTCATATAGGAATGGAGCTAATGTGTCTGTAATTTCATTTTTAATTTCAGACCATTGTGTTGTTTTACGCTCCATTACTTTTTCTAAATGAGTTGTAATTAATGTTTGTGCATCATTGATTAAATCGCTACTTTCACGCATGTAAACGAAACCGCGTGAGATGATATCAGGTCCTGCTGCAACTTTAAATTCTTTCATATCAATGCTTACAACTACAATTACAAGTCCTTCTTCAGAAAGGATACGACGATCGCGTAATACGATATTGCCAATATCTCCAATACCGTTTCCATCAATGTAGACCGAACCAGATGGGATTTTTCCAGCTACGCTAGCTTCATCCGAACGTAAAGCAAGAACATCGCCATTATCCATAATGAAGCAATTTTCTTCAGGGATGCCACAATCATTTGCTATGTTCATGTGCATACGCTGCATACGATATTCACCATGAATTGGCATGAAGTACTTCGGTTTAATTAGACGTAACATTAACTTTTGTTCTTCTTGTCCACCGTGTCCACTTGTATGGATATTTGAAAGTTTCCCATGAATTACATCAGCGCCAGCGCGGTACAACATGTTAATTGTACGACTTACGCTAATTGTATTTCCTGGAATTGGTGAAGAAGAGAAAACAACTGTATCTCCAGGAATAATTTGAATTTGGCGGTGTGTACCGTTTGCAATACGTGAAAGTGCTGCCATCGGTTCACCTTGACTACCTGTACATAAAATAACAACTTTATTAGCTGGTAAGCGGTTTAGTTGAGATGCATCTATGAATGTATCTTTCGGGCAACGAATATAACCAAGGTTTTGTCCAATTTCAATCGCTGCTTCCATACTTCGACCAAACACAGCTACTTTACGGTTGTTTTCAACAGCAGCTTCAACAACTTGTTGTAAGCGGTGAATATTTGATGCAAAGGTTGCGAATATAATCCGTCCTTCTACTTTACGGAAAATGTCTTGAATGCTATCACCAACGCGACGCTCAGACATAGTAAAGTTTGGAACTTCACTGTTCGTACTATCAGATAATAGACATAGTACGCCATCTTTACCGATTTCAGCCATTTTTGTTAAATCAGCTGGTTCACCAACTGGTGTGAAGTCAAATTTGAAGTCACCTGTATGAACGACTTGACCTTGAGGTGTTTTCACAACAACGCCGTACGAATCTGGAATACTGTGAGTTGTACGGAAGAAGGATACAGACGTTTTTTTGAATTTAATAACGTCATCTTCTTGAATCTCGTAAAGTTTTGCTTTACGAAGTAAGCCGTGTTCTTCTAGTTTGTTTTTGATGAGTGCAATTGCTAATTTTCCGCCGTAAATTGGAATGTTCACTTGACGTAATAGGTAAGGGATTCCGCCGATATGATCTTCGTGACCATGTGTAATGAATAACCCTTTAATTTTATCTTCGTTTCGCACAAAATAAGTGTAGTCTGGTATTACATAATCGATTCCGAGAAGTTCGTCCTCTGGAAATTTAATTCCAGCATCAATTATAATAATTTCATCTTGAAATTGAACAGCGTATGTATTTTTACCGATTTCACCAAGCCCACCGAGAGCAAATACAGCAACTTGGTCGTTTTTTAGAAATTTCATATCGCTATACGATTTCCGCTAATGTTAAATCAGCGTTTTCTTTTTCATATTCAAGATGAGCGCCAGTAACAGACTGAACAAACTCGATATTATATGCGAACTTATTTAATTTTGTACGAACATCCTTTTCAGACGTAGCCTCTAAATATAAAACTTTTGTATTTTCACGTACTGGAACCTCAGTTAATTTTTCTTGATAAAATACTTTAAAAATCATTTGGAAAACCTCTCCTTGTCTATGTTTTGCATTATCTGTTACTTATTATAAAGCAAACAGTCACGATTTTCATGTTTTTTCGAATGAGAATGAAGAAAAAGCCCGAAATGGGCACAATTTAAGCGACTGTCTTTTTACGGACTAGACCATTTAAATAACGCTTGAGCTTTTTCTTCAGCTTCTTCAGCATGATTACTCCTTCCTTTCCTTATTTTAAACATGCCTATTACTAGTGAAAACTCTATCTCTGATATAAGAGATAGGACAAAAGTGAATGGTGAATCTTGTCCTTTCCCATACAGTGGAAGTTATTCTATAGTAACGATTAGTAGCCGTTAGTTATAGGTATAGTATGAGGAAGAATGGAAAAGAAAATTCATACGAACAAGTATCCACATGTTTTACTAATATATATATGCAAAGTTTACAAATAAGGTCAGAAAGGGAACGCTTTCTTCACAGATGTTTAATATGTTATACTTTTTTTTAGAATTTGAAAAGTGATATTCAAAATAGGAATATAGAGTGCCAGAAAGGATTTTGACAAATGAATGATAAAATTGTCTTTTTTGATATTGATGGAACATTATTAGATCATGATAAAAAAATTCCGCAATCTACACGAGATGCAGTAAAACAGTTACAAGAAAAAGGTGTGCATGTAGCAATTGCGACAGGGCGCGCGCCATTTATGTTCGAAGATATTCGTAAGGAACTTGATATACATAATTATGTTAGTTTTAATGGACAATATGTTGTCTTTGAAGATGAGGTAATATTTAATAATCCGTTACATCCAGATGCTTTACATAAGTTTACTCAGTTTGCAAAACAAGAAGGATATCCACTTGTATATCTTGACCATCAAGATATGAGAGCATCAGTGGAATATCATGATTATGTGAAAGAAGGCTTTGGAAGCTTAAACTTTGAGCATCCAGCATATGAGCCTAATTTTTATGAGGAACGTAATATTTATCAAACACTACTTTTTTGTGAAGTAAATGAAGAGGAAAAGTTTATTAATCATTATCCAGATTTTCATTTTATTCGTTGGCATGCATATTCAATGGATATCATTCCGCATGGTGGTTCTAAGGCAAAAGGAATTGAGAAATACATTGAAAAGTTAGGTTTTAATCGTGATCAAGTGTATGCATTTGGAGATGGCTTAAATGATTTAGAAATGATCGAAGCCGTTGGCACAGGTATTGTGATGGGAAATGGCCATGAAGACTTGAAAAAACTTGCAAATCATGTGACAAAGGATGTTAATGAAGACGGTATATATCATGGACTAAAGTGGGCTGGATTGCTATAAGTGAATATGGAACCCATTTCATAATAAAAAGGCGGAAGATTAACTTCCGCCTTTTTATTATTATCGCTCTAGAGGTTTGGAATCATCAGGAGCGGCAAAAGGATTTTCTTTATTGATATGGTCATAGAACATAACGCCATTTAAATGGTCAATCTCGTGCTGAAATACGATTGCTGGTAAACCTTTTAAACGTAATTTTACTTCTTCTCCGTTAATAGAAGTTGCTTTTACTGTAATTCTTGTATAACGAGGAACATAACCAGGTACTTCGCGGTCTACAGATAGACAGCCTTCACCACCCTGTAAATATGTACGTTCAACAGAATGGCTAATGATTTTTGGATTGAATAATGCATGGCTATATAATGTACCATCCGCATCGGTTACATGAACTGCAATCATTTTTTTTGAAACACCGATTTGCGGAGCCGCTAATCCGATTCCAGGGCGTAAACTATATTTTTCAGCCATTTCAGGATCTTGGCTATTTATTACGAATTCAATCATTTCTTTTAAGGTAGTTGTATCTTCTTCGCTTGCCGGTAAGGACACCTCTTCTGCAACGTTGCGCAAAATAGGATCTCCTTCGCGAATAACATCTTTCATTGTAAGCATATGTAATCTCTCCTTTCCTCTTTAGTCTACCAAAGGAGATGGAAAAAGTCATCGGCAAGAAAGGGAAGGCATTTTGGAACTCGTTCTATTATAGAGTAGTTATGTATGTGATAAACAGAAAAAGACGGCAAAGCCGTCTTTTTCTTTCCATAGTTGTTTCGTTTTACAATTAGCGAATGCAAGCAGCACCAACGATAATTAAAAGAATAAACAACACAACGATTAAGGCGAAGCCGCGTCCAGACCCGCCACAAGAACCGCCATAACCGTAGGAAGGATATGAACAAGTTGGATAGCAATATGAGTATCCGTACATGAGATGACCTCCTTTATCATTTCCCGCTAATACTGCGGTTACTATAATGTATGGAAGAGAGGGTAGAAATGTATAGGTATTTACCTAAAAAAGGAAGAGTAGTTTGTATATTTTTGTTACGAAGAGAGAAAAACTAAAGAGAATTAAATCGTTTACATATTATTCTAAGAGAAAAAATAAGTGAAAAAGGGAATAATATAACAGTAGGTCAATGCTTACTAATACAGATGTAAAAAATAAAAACACGTTTGTGTAGTAGAAACCTGCATATTATTTATAAAAAAACGTATTCAAAGTAATTGACATCGTAATTAGAATAGTTGTAAACTAAAAAACGTGATCAAGATTGTATTAATATGTTTCTGAAAAAACATTAGTACAGATTGTTAGGTACACAAAATTATTCTCAACCGACATACAAACATGTTGGTTTACATCGTTGCGCTTTTTAAACTGGAAAATAGCCAGTGAAAGCGTTTCAGAATATGGTTCAAGAGAGGAAGAGGTGAACGGAATGGGTACTAAAACAAAAAAGACCCTATTTAATGTTGATGAGCAAATGAAAGCTATCGCAGCTCAATTTGAAACATTACAAATTTTAAATGAAAACGGTGAAGTTGTGAATGAAGCAGCTATGCCTGAATTATCTGATGATCAATTAAAAGAATTAATGCGTCGTATGGTGTATACTCGCGTATTAGATCAACGTTCTATTTCTTTAAACCGTCAAGGACGTTTAGGTTTCTACGCACCTACAGCTGGACAAGAAGCTTCTCAATTAGCAAGTCATTTCGCACTTGAAGCAGAAGACTTCATCTTACCAGGATACCGTGATGTACCACAATTAGTATGGCACGGATTACCATTATACCAAGCATTCTTATTCTCTCGTGGACACTTCATGGGTAACCAAATGCCTGAGAATGTAAATGCATTAGCTCCACAGATCATTATCGGTGCGCAAATCATCCAAACTGCTGGTGTTGCGTTAGGTATGAAACTACGTGGTAAAAAATCTGTTGCAATTACTTACACTGGTGACGGTGGTGCTTCACAAGGTGACTTCTACGAAGGTATGAACTTTGCAGGTGCATTCAAAGCTCCAGCAATCTTCGTTGTTCAAAACAACCGTTATGCAATCTCTACTCCAGTAGAAAAGCAATCTGCAGCTAAAACTGTAGCACAAAAAGCAGTAGCAGCAGGTATTTACGGAATTCAAGTAGACGGTATGGATCCATTAGCTGTATACGCAGCAACTGCTTTCGCTCGTGAGCGCGCAGTAAATGGCGAAGGCCCTACTTTAATCGAGACTTTAACATTCCGTTACGGTCCACATACAATGGCTGGTGATGACCCAACTCGTTATCGTACAAAAGATATCGAAAACGAATGGGAACAAAAAGACCCAATCGTACGCTTCCGTAAGTTCTTAGAAGCTAAAGGCCTATGGTCTCAAGAAGTTGAAGAGACAGTAATCGAAGAAGCAAAAGAAGATATCAAACAAGCAATTGCTAAGGCTGACCAAGCTCCAAAACAAAAAGTAACTGATTTAATGGAAATCATGTACGAAAAAATGCCTTACAACTTAGCTGAACAATATGAAATCTACAAAGAAAAGGAGTCGAAGTAAGCCATGGCTCAAATGACAATGATTCAAGCAATCACTGATGCTTTACGCGTTGAAATGAAAAATGACCCTAACGTACTTGTATTTGGTGAAGACGTTGGTGTAAACGGCGGTGTATTCCGTGCTACTGAAGGTTTACAAGCTGAATTTGGTGAAGATCGTGTAATGGATACTCCACTTGCAGAGTCTGGTATTGGTGGACTTGCAGTTGGTCTTGCACTTGAAGGATTCCGTCCAGTTCCAGAAATCCAATTCTTCGGTTTCGTTTATGAAGTAATGGATTCAATTTCTGGTCAATTAGCTCGTATGCGTTACCGCTCTGGTGGACGTTGGACTGCTCCAGTAACAGTTCGTTCTCCATTCGGTGGTGGTGTTCATACTCCTGAACTTCATGCTGATAGCTTAGAAGGATTAGTGGCTCAACAACCTGGTCTAAAAGTTGTTATTCCATCTACTCCATACGATGCTAAAGGTCTTTTAATCTCTGCGATTCGTGACAACGATCCAGTTATCTACTTAGAGCATATGAAATTGTACCGTTCATTCCGTCAAGAGGTACCAGAAGGTGATTACACAATTGATTTAGGTAAAGCTGATATCAAACGTGAAGGTACAGATGTATCTGTTATCGCTTACGGTGCTATGGTTCACGCTGCATTAAAAGCTGCTGAAGAACTTGAAAAAGAAGGTATCTCTTTAGAGGTTGTTGACTTACGTACAGTTCAACCATTAGATATCGAAACAATCATCGCTTCTGTTGAAAAAACAGGTCGCGTAGTTGTAGTTCAAGAAGCTCAAAAACAAGCTGGTATTGCAGCTAACGTTGTAGCGGAAATTAACGACCGTGCAATCTTAAACTTAGAAGCTCCAGTTGTACGTGTTGCAGCTGCTGATACAGTATTCCCATTCTCTCAAGCAGAGAGCGTATGGTTACCAAACCACAAAGATATTGTTGAAGCTGTAAACAAAGTAATGAACTTCTAATTTTTAGCTTTTCATGTGCAAAAGAAATCAGCACATGCTGGTTTCTTTTGTACATATTCCATAATAATGAAATGAATCAGGGGGCTGAATTCCGTGGCATTTGAATTTAAACTACCAGATATCGGTGAAGGTATCCACGAAGGTGAAATCGTAAAATGGTTTATTAAACCAGGCGATGAAGTAAACGAAGACGATGTACTTCTTGAAGTACAAAATGATAAAGCAGTAGTAGAAATCCCTTCTCCTGTTAAAGGTAAAGTACTTGAAGTACTTGTAGAAGAAGGAACAGTTGCAATCGTAGGAGATACATTAATTAAATTTGATGCTCCTGGATACGAAAACCTTAAATTTAAAGGTGACGATCATGATGAAGCTCCAAAAGCTGAAGAAGCAGCAGTAGAAGCTCCAGCAGCGGAAGCTACTCCAGCAGCAACTGCAGAAGTAGTAAATGAGCGCGTAATCGCTATGCCATCTGTTCGTAAATACGCTCGTGAAAAAGGTGTAGACATTCATAAAGTAGCTGGTACTGGTAAGAATGGCCGTATCGTAAAAGCTGACATCGATGCATTTGCAAATGGTGGACAAACTGTAGCAGCAACTGAGGCTCCAGCAGCAGTAGAAGCTACTCCAGCAGCAGCGAAAGAAGAAGCACCAAAAGCACAACCAATCCCAGCTGGTGAATATCCAGAAACTCGTGAGAAAATGAGTGGTATCCGTAAAGCGATTGCGAAAGCAATGGTTAACTCTAAACACACAGCTCCTCACGTAACATTAATGGACGAAGTAGATGTAACAGAACTTGTTGCTCACCGTAAGAAGTTCAAAGCAGTAGCAGCTGACAAAGGTATTAAATTAACTTACCTTCCGTACGTTGTTAAAGCTTTAACATCTGCATTACGTGAATACCCAATGTTAAACACTTCTTTAGACGATGCATCTCAAGAAGTAGTTCATAAACATTACTTCAATATCGGTATCGCAGCTGATACAGACAAAGGTCTATTAGTACCAGTTGTTAAAGATACAGATCGTAAGTCTATCTTCACAATCTCTAACGAGATCAATGATCTTGCTGGTAAAGCACGTGAAGGTCGTCTAGCTCCAGCAGAAATGAAAGGTGCTTCTTGCACAATTACAAACATTGGTTCTGCAGGTGGACAATGGTTCACTCCAGTTATCAACCACCCAGAAGTAGCAATCCTTGGTATCGGCCGTATCGCTGAAAAACCAGTTGTGAAAAACGGTGAGATCGTTGCAGCTCCAGTATTAGCATTATCTCTAAGCTTTGACCATCGTTTAATTGACGGTGCAACTGCTCAAAAAGCGTTAAACCAAATTAAACGTCTATTGAATGACCCACAATTATTAGTAATGGAGGCGTAATAACAATGGTAGTAGGAGATTTCCCAATTGAATTAGATACAGTCGTTGTTGGTGCAGGTCCTGGTGGATACGTTGCGGCAATTCGTGCAGCACAATTAGGTCAAAAGGTAGCAATCATTGAAAAAGCTAACCTTGGTGGCGTATGCTTAAACGTTGGATGTATTCCTTCAAAAGCGTTAATCAATGCAGGTCATCGTTATGAGAATGCAATGCATTCTGATGACATGGGTATTACTGCAGAAAACGTAAAAGTTGACTTTACAAAAGTTCAAGAATGGAAAAACGGCGTAGTTAAGAAATTAACTGGCGGTGTTGAAGGCCTTCTTAAAGGCAACAAAGTTGAAATCATTCGCGGTGAAGCTTACTTCGTAGATGCTAATACATTACGCGTTATGACTGAAGATGCAGCTCAAACTTATACGTTTAAAAATGCTGTTCTTGCAACTGGTTCTACACCAATCGAAATTCCAGGATTCAAATACTCTAAACGTGTTATCAACTCTACAGGTGCTTTAAGCTTACCTGAAATTCCTAAAAAACTTGTTGTAATCGGCGGCGGTTACATCGGTATGGAATTAGGTACTGCATATGCTAACTTCGGTACAGAAGTTACTGTAGTAGAAGCTGGCGACGAAATCTTAGCTGGTTTCGAAAAAGCTATGAGCTCTGTTGTTAAACGTGCTCTACAGAAAAAAGGTAACGTAAATATCCATACAAAAGCTATGGCTAAAGGCGTTGAAGAAACAGAAACTGGCGTAAAAGTTAGCTTTGAAGTTAAAGGTGAAATCCAAACTGTAGAAGCAGATTACGTATTAGTAACTGTAGGTCGTCGTCCAAACACTCAAGAAATCGGTCTTGAGCAAGTTGGAGTTAAAATGACTGACCGCGGCATCATCGAAATCGATGAGCAATGTCGTACAAATGTACCAAACATCTATGCAATCGGTGATATCGTTCCTGGACCACCATTAGCTCACAAAGCTTCTTACGAAGGTAAAGTAGCTGTAGAAGCAATTAGTGGCCATGCATCAGCTATCGATTACATCGGAATTCCTGCAGTATGCTTCACTGATCCAGAATTAGCATCTGTTGGTTACACTAAAAAACAAGCTGAAGAAGCTGGAATGACTGTAACTGTATCTAAGTTCCCATTCGCTGCTAACGGTCGTGCATTATCATTAAACAGCACTGACGGTTTCTTACAACTTGTAACACGTAAAGAAGATGGTCTTCTTGTAGGTGCTCAAGTTGCAGGTGCAGGTGCTTCTGATATTATCTCTGAGATTGGTTTAGCTATCGAAGCTGGAATGACAGCTGAAGATATCGCTCAAACAATCCATGCTCACCCAACATTAGGTGAAATCACAATGGAAGCAGCTGAAGTTGCTCTTGGAATGCCAATTCACATTGTAAAATAATTTAAGTAATGTAAATAGCCCTTCTCTTATTGTAAGAGAGGGGCTATTTTTATTTTCATCAAATGACTTGCAAGGTCTTTAAACGTACTTGTCGAATGAATATATAATACTTTAACAAATGATTCCGGCTTAACTTACTTCAAAGGTAATATATATCATCCTATAATATGTAATTGATTCAAACGTACCCCCATATATTAATAAAATAGAGCATGTCAAAGGAGAAGGTTCCATGAAAATATTACATGTTATATTTTATCATTTACTACTATGGAGTGGTTTTTCCACTGTATTAACATTATCGAATGGTGATAAGTTTCATTATAAAGTTATTCTTTTTTTCGTATTTCTATATTTAGCCTATGTAATAGCATATTTTGTATTGCACGTAAGAAAGCAAGCTTTATTTCTTACATGTTCGAATTGTATATTATTTTTAATCATATTATCTATTTTTTAAATTAGCGTTTATAAAAATACATTGTTCTTCCATTAAATAATTGTAACTCTCCTTCTAATTTCTTCGCTAAAAAACGGCAAAATTCATTTGCTTTCCCTTTGTCACCAAATGTTGCATTAGGTGGTAAAGAAACTTGGATGAAAGATTGTTCATTTTCTATACCAACACCAATATAAATTGAGTCATACCGGTCGTGATTGGATTGAAGTTTTAATGTTGTTGTAGATGTATCTAAAATTTCATAAGGAAAAGCGGTATTTGTATACGTGTAATTAATTTGGGCACCAGTTTTAGAAGTAACTGTTTTATAATAATGAAAAAGTTGTTTTATATCATCTATTGAAACTGATTGTTGGTTGGATTTCGGTACAAGCGTAATAAAGGCGTGTTGCATATAAGTTCCCCCTAACTTAGTAGAATACTATCATTCTACATCCTACTGAATTTTTTGACAATTAAAAGGAGTATTACATGTTTTGTTTAATATACTATTAATGAAACGTGATGTAGAAAGGTGGAAACCAATGTTTGAAAAATTGTATGATGAGCATGAAAGTGTGAAGGTACGATTTTTAGGGTTTATGACACATGATACACGTTATGATTTTGGTGTTATTTATACAAATATGTTTTTTGGAAAGCCGCTCATTGTTTGTATGCAAACAGGAAGGTCTACTTTACTCGGACGAGATGATGTAGAGAATGTTCAATATATACAGGAGATTTTTAAATTAGGATCAGAAGAGGAAGCAAAGGAGTTAGCTCAGTTTTTCAAATTTCTAGTTCCGTCAACTTCTTTACATGCGGAATATGAAGAATAATTAATGTGAAACAGTCGTACTTATAAATATGGCTGTTTTTTATTTGAATATCGCATACTAATTTAAATTTAAAATATTTAATGTGTTATACTAAAAACCTATTGACGTAAAAAGTATAACATATTAAAATAAAGACAGAAAGTTAAGCGGTTACAAAAAGTTTTTGGGATTATAAACTTAGGGGGAAATGAAAAATGGGAACAATCGTATGTCAAGATTGTGAAGGTACAATTGCACACTTCGAAGATGAGAAAGTAACGGTACTTTACGGGAAATGTGGATCTTGCGGATGTGATCACACAGAGCATACAAAAGCCCAATAATTGATAGGAAATGGACAGCTAAAAGTTTTTAGGACCATAAACTTAGGGGGAAATGAAAAATGGGAACAATCGTATGCCAAGTATGTGAAGGAACAATCGGACATTTTGAAGATGAGAAAACGACGGTACTTTACGGAAAATGCGGAACAAATTGTGACTGTGCTAGAAAAGATAATGCGAAAGCTTAATGATAAATAAATAGATTACTATTGAAACTCAGGGGGAAATGAAAATGGGAACAATCGTATGCCAAGTATGTGAAGGAACAATTGGACATTTTGAAGATGAAAAATCAACAGTACTATACGGGAAATGTGGATCTCATTGCGAATGTGACCATAAAGAACATACAAAAGCTTAATAATAAGAAAAAGCGCCTACATGTGTAGGCGCTTTTTTAATAAATTGTAGTTGTATGACCAACTGTTGCAACGATTGCATCATCCCTAATCGGAATAAAGCTTATGGAGGTCTGTGGTGTACTAGAAGAAGCGTATTGGCTCATTATACGACTATCGATACGGGTAATAGTATCGGTCAAGAAAGCTGAAATAAAAGCGTAAGGGACTCGTCGTTCATTTAATGAATAAATAATTTCTTCTTTTGTTTTTACACCTACGCCATGCCCGTAAAAAAAGAAATTTCCTAAATAGATTGTATTTTCTCCTTGCCATTCAATCGTAGCTGGATTTACTTGTGGGTTTTTAAAGTAAACGAGGTCACCTGGAACAAGATCGCCACCGTTTTTTGTTATGAGCCTTAGATCTTGGTCGTAGTCCCATGTATAAAGTAAAAGGTTTGCAAATAGACGATTGAAAGTTTCTTCCTCATACAATGATAGTAAAGCTTTATAAAAAATAATGATCATAGCGGTTGCGCATTCAGTTCCATATAGTTTTCCGTTTTTGAAAATATCCTGTATGGCAATAGAAGGTGGTATGTTTGGAAGAAGCTCGAATCCCCCAAGAGACGTTCTTTTCCAATACTGGGGGTTGCAAAAGGATTGCTGAAATGTACGAAACTGAAATCCACTTTGAAAAAGCTCTAGTGCAGAGATAATAATATTAACTCGTAAATTGAGATCAAAGCTGAGTTCATCAGCTGTTCGGAAGGAATAAACTTCTTGATTTCCTGCCATTATTGATAAAATTTGTTGTTTCTCTGCTGCAAATGGCTCGTATTCATTTGTAATATAAGGATGTACAATAGAACGGCCTATTACAATCATAATAGTATCCCCACCTATACGTTACATTCTTAAGTATCGTATGAAGAAAAGGAAAAAAGGTGAAAAAAAAGCCTATCAACTGATAGGCTTGTACTCTTTAATAACACGTAATGTTTGTAATGTCATATCTTCAGGACCTTGTACAGGTAAACCTGCTTCTAAGTTTTTACGAATATACTCTAAGTTTTCTTGTGTAATAATTTCCCCCGGAGTAAAGATTGGAATCCCTGGCGGATAAACCATAACAAAATCAGCTATAATACGACCCGCTGCATTTTCAAATGGAATGACTTCTGTTTCCGAATAAAAAGCATCTCGAGGAGAAAGTGCTAGCACTGGAATTTCTGGAATCTCTACTTGTACTTGAACACCTTTATCTGCCCTATTTCTAAATGTTGCTGCTAAATCTTGTAATGCTGCAATAAGTGTATTTGTATCACTTTCTGTATCTCCCAAAGTGATAAGACATAGTATGTTGTATAGATCTGAGAGTTCTACTTCAATGTTATATTGCTCTCTAAGCCATACTTCAGCTTGGTGGCCGGTAATACCTAAATCTTTTACAGATACAATTATCTTTGTAGGATCATAGTTAAAGGTAGCATCTGTACCTAACATTTCTTTTCCAGGACAGTAAAGATGCTCAATAGAATTTATAGCATCACGAACATGCTCAGCTAATTGTATTGTTTGTTCTATGAGTGCTGTTCCTTCTGTAGCAAGACGTTTTCTCGCAACATCAAGGGATGCTAACAAGATGTAAGAAGTTGATGTGGTTGTAAGCATGCTAATAATAGATTGGACATGCTTTACATTCACTAAGCCTTCTTTCACATTAAGAATAGAACTTTGAGTTAAAGAGCCTCCTAATTTGTGAACACTTGTTGCTGCCATATCCGCACCAGCTTGCATCGCTGACATAGGTAATTCATCGTGAAAATGAATATGAACACCATGAGCTTCGTCGACTAGTACAGGGATGTCATAAGAATGTGCTAATTGTACAATCTGTTCTAAGTCTGCAGCAAACCCAAAGTACGTTGGGTTAATAACAAGTAAGCCCTTTGCATCTGAGTGCTCTTCAAGTGCTTTTTTGACAGATTGAATTGTGATTCCATGAGAAATACCGAGCTTCGGATCGATTTCAGGATGCATGAAAATCGGTTTTGCACCTGAGAAAATAATAGCTGACATTACTGATTTATGCACGTTTCGTGGTACTAGGATTTTGTCACCAGGACCGCAAACGCTCATCACCATTGTCATAATAGCGCCACTTGTACCTTGAATAGAAAAGAAAGTATGATCTGCACCGAATGCGGCTGCTGCTAAATCTTGTGCTTCTTTAATCATACCTTTTGGATGATGTAAATCATCGAGTGGCGCAATATTAATTAAATCAATTGCTAATGCATTATGCCCAATAAATTCGCGAAATGTAGGATCCATGCCCTGTCCTTTTTTATGACCAGGAATATGGAATTGAATTGGATTTCGCTTACTGTGCTCAACTAAAGCGGTAAACAATGGTGTTTCGTATTGGGACAATCTATACACCCCTTCTTCTTCATAATATTTAGTGTAATTTGTTTTATATAATCCTGCTCTAAAAAAGTGTAGCCCTTTTTAGAATAAGGCTTGTTTTTCTGCCATTCAAAAAATCGTTTTTGAGATGGTAGCTTCACTTTATTTTCTATAAAACAAAAGCATTATATCACCAATAATTATAGATGTATAGAAAAAAATCTTTTTAAGGTGAGTATGTTTAATAGTTAGCCTCAACTAATGAATAGAGGAAGACAATTCCATTAAAATGAATAAATAGTGTATAATGCAGAGTGGCTATAATGAAGAATAAAATATTCTCTTTAAGATAGCATAATGAAACAAGAAGAAATGATAAATGAGGTGCAAAATGGAATATCAATATCCGTTAGATTATGATTGGTCAAATGAGGAAATGGTTACAATGGTGAAGTTTTATGAAGCGATTGAGAAAGCTTATGAAAAAGGAATTATAAGAGAAGAGTTAATGGGTTTATATCGTCGTTTTAAAGAGATTGTTCCATCGAAAGCAGAAGAAAAGAAAATTGATAAAGAATTTCAAGAGGTAAGTGGATACTCTATATATCGTGCTATTCAAAGGGCAAAAGAAGTCGAAGAACAAAAGCTTGTAAAAATGTAAAAAATATTTTGAAAAATAAAAACTGAAGTGATATAATGTGATAACAACTAAAAACGGACAATATAAATTGTCCGTTTTCTACTATCGATTACAAAGTGCATATAAAGGAAGGAGTGATTGCATCGTAGATTCAATCTTAGCAAGGAATTGTTCGTTGGTCATTGCTGAAAACTCCTCTGGTGATATATGAATACCAACTAATAATTCTGCTTTTTTTACAGTAGCTAATCGTTCAATCATCTTTTGTAAGTCTTCGGTTTCAAGTGTTTTATGTAATTTCACACTTGGTTTAGTATGGTCAATGGACCAAACGAAGTCATTTGGAATATTTGTTTTTAAATCATTTAAATGTTCTAAGAAGGCATGAGCCGTCTCAACTTTTTGTGGACACTCATAGATTAAACCAAAGTATATGAAGGCATGAGTACCCCATAAGCCGATTTGGAAATGCGGTAGCATTTTATATCCTCGTTTATTTGTTGAAAAAGCAACCCAAGTATCGTTTGGTGGATTGACTTTGCGGCGTGCGTGTTTTGCAACATGATAAAAAAAGTTCTCATCAGTTTGTTTGGATAAGTATTCTGCAAATTGTTCCCCTAAAGCTTCTAGCTTAGGATGAATGTTCGTTTTAATTGCACTCATTCGTTCTTCGAGACCATCAACTGTAAAGACATCAAAATCAGTTGACTTGAATGTTTGTATTGTCATGATTGTTCCTCCAACTCCTATTTTGCTTTTATTTTAGCATAGCTTGTACTATTCATAAAAAAAACAGCACAAAAAAATTTAAATAAAAAAATATAATTTTGTTGCATAGATGATTTATCCAACATAGTATAGTATAAAACAAAAAATCAGAAAATTTAATTAATTCTAGTCCGAGGGCAGACGAATATTGGGAGGAGGCAAATAATATGAGACAGGTGATTAATGCGTTAAAGAGAACAGATGCTGAAAAGAGAATACCGGTGCTACGTTTGGAGCTAGATTATGAATTAGCAACTTTATATGATGCGATGATGGAAGATGATAACCAGAAAAAAGAAGAGTGTGTACAAAAGTTAGAAGTGTTAAGACTTGAAATGATTCGTTTAGAAGCGTAATAATAGTATATGTATAAAAAATTAGTTGGTGCGAACCTTATAAAGGGTTCGTTTTTTCTGTGAACAGTATAGATCGGAGTGTTTAAACATGCAAGAAGTATGGAAAGACATCGATGCACACGCCAAACGGTGGATTCGGGATGCAGGAGAGCATTTAATGGCATCAATGAAAAAAGCACTTATTATAGAAACAAAATCAAATGCAGCTGACTTAGTTACAAATATGGACCGAGAGATAGAACAGTTTTTAATTGGGAAAATTAAAGAAACATTCCCGAATCATAATATTTTAGGAGAAGAGGGTTATGGAGACGAGATAACGTCTTCTGACGGGGTTGTTTGGTTAATTGATCCAATTGACGGCACGATGAACTTTGTTCATCAAAAAAGAAATTTTGCGATTTCAATTGGGATTTATGAGAACGGTATCGGAAAGATTGGACTTATATATGATCCAGTGCATGATGAACTATATCATGCAGTCAAGGGATCTGGAGCTTTTTGTAATGATATATCAATTCCTCCATTGGAAAAAGGAACTGTAGAGCAAGGTATTGTAGCTTTAAATGCGATATGGCTTACAGATAATCCATTGCTTAATATGGAAAGTATGATGGCACTTGTTAAGAAAGCAAGGGGCACAAGGTCATATGGCTGTGCAGCATTAGAGATGGTATACGTTGCAACAGGAAGAATAGATGCATATGTAACGCCGAGATTATCACCATGGGATTTTGGCGGAGGGCAGATAATTGTAGAAGAAGTTGGAGGTAAGGTGACGACATTCTCTGGAGCGCCACTTTCTATCATAGAGAAGAGCAGTGTGTTAGTTGCAAAACCAGGAGTGTATGAAGAAGTGTTATCGTTTATATGAGAGCAACAAAAAAAGTAAGAGGCTGTGTATAAGCTTCTTACTTTTTAGCGTTATTGTGATTTGCGCATTTTTCTTTTTGTTACAAAACCGTATCCAACTGTAACAAATGTGCCGATAATGCAAATAATAATACCGATTGGACTATTTTCAGCAATCATAATGCCGATACCGATTAAGAAAATAACACCGATAATTGCAGTTAATAAAAAGCGATATTGAATGTGTTCCATTTCTTCACCCTCCAATCTCATTTTACTTTCACAAAAGTAAGAATACAACTATATTTTCATTCTTGCTTTTATTTTAATTGCTATTGTATCCCCTTCGCTCTTATAATAGAGAAGGATTAAAAAGACATTAGGAGTTGGACATGTTGAAAAAACGACAAGATTTACGTAATATAGCAATTATTGCCCACGTTGACCATGGTAAAACAACACTTGTTGACCAGTTATTACGTCAAGCGGGGACTTTCCGTGCGAACGAACACGTTGAAGAACGCGCAATGGATTCAAATGATCTAGAAAGAGAACGCGGTATTACAATTTTAGCGAAAAATACAGCGATTCACTATGAAGATAAAAGAATTAACATTTTAGATACACCTGGTCACGCTGACTTCGGTGGAGAAGTAGAACGTATCATGAAAATGGTTGATGGTGTTTTACTTGTTGTTGATGCATATGAAGGTTGTATGCCACAAACACGATTTGTTTTAAAGAAAGCTCTTGAGCAAAACTTAACTCCAATCGTAGTTGTAAACAAAATTGACCGTGACTTCGCTCGTCCAGATGAAGTAGTTGATGAAGTAATCGACTTATTCATTGAGCTTGGTGCAAACGAAGATCAATTAGAGTTCCCAGTTGTATTTGCATCAGCAATGAACGGAACAGCAAGCTTAGATTCAAATCCAGCAAATCAAGAAGAGAATATGAAATCATTATTCGATACAATTATCGAACATATTCCAGCACCAATTGATAACAGCGAAGAGCCACTTCAATTCCAAGTAGCACTTCTTGATTACAACGACTACGTTGGACGTATTGGAGTTGGTCGCGTATTCCGCGGTACAATGAAGGTTGGACAACAAGTTGCTTTAATGAAAGTAGACGGAAGCGTGAAGCAATTCCGCGTAACGAAATTATTCGGTTACATGGGATTAAAACGTCAAGAAATTGAAGAAGCAAAAGCAGGGGACTTAGTAGCCGTTTCTGGTATGGAAGACATTAACGTAGGTGAAACAGTATGTCCAGTTGAACATCAAGATGCGTTACCATTATTACGTATTGATGAGCCAACACTACAAATGACATTCCTTGTAAATAACAGCCCATTTGCAGGTCGTGAAGGTAAATACATTACATCTCGTAAAATTGAAGAGCGTCTTCGTTCACAATTAGAAACAGATGTAAGTTTACGTGTAGATAATACAGATTCTCCTGATGCGTGGATCGTATCTGGACGTGGGGAACTACATTTATCTATCTTAATTGAAAACATGCGTCGTGAAGGTTATGAATTACAAGTATCTAAGCCAGAAGTAATCATTAAAGAAGTTGATGGCGTAAGATGTGAGCCTGTAGAGCGCGTACAAATCGATGTACCTGAAGAATACACTGGTTCTATTATGGAATCTATGGGTGCACGTAAAGGTGAAATGTTAGATATGGTGAATAACGGAAACGGTCAAGTTCGTCTTACTTTCATGGTTCCAGCACGTGGTTTAATTGGTTACACAACAGAATTCTTAACATTAACTCGTGGTTACGGTATTTTAAACCATACATTCGATTGCTACCAACCAGTACACGCTGGACAAGTTGGTGGACGTCGCCAAGGTGTTCTAGTTTCACTTGAAACAGGAAAAGCATCACAATACGGTATTATGCAAGTTGAAGACCGTGGTGTAATCTTCGTTGAACCAGGTACAGAAGTATATGCTGGTATGATTGTCGGAGAACACACTCGTGAGAACGACTTAACAGTTAACGTTGTGAAAATGAAACAACAAACTAACATTCGTTCTGCGACGAAAGATCAAACTTCAACAATGAAGAAACCACGCCTAATGACTTTAGAAGAATCATTAGAGTACTTAAACGATGACGAGTTCTGTGAAGTAACTCCAGAATCAATTCGTCTACGTAAAAAGATTCTTGATAAGAGTGAGCGCGAAAGAGCTGCTAAGAAAAAGAAATCTGTTGAAGCGTAAAAATAAAAAAAACAACGCCCTTTATAAAGGGCGTTGTTTTTTTATTTTGTTTATTTTTTAGAATATTTACTCTTTTTTGTGGACAGTATTTTTTTTGCGAGTTACTCTTGTATTAAGTGTATAAAGAAAATTGCATTTTACTGCTAGGGGGGGAAGAGTGTGTTAGAAAGGATGTCTTTTTTTGCAAAATTGTGTAAGGTAGATGAAAATCCAGAGTTAGGAATGTGGTTACTTTATGGGACGATTATTATATTAAGTGCTCTCGTTTATAATTTAGGGTTTGCTAGAAAGTTGTCTGTACTAAAAAATATTGTGATATACATATCATTAGCAATTGGATGCACAGTATTAACCTTTTTTGCTGTGTTTTTACCTGTTGGAGAAGGACTTGTTGTAGCGGCAATTGTACTTGGAATTTATAGACTGCGTTTGCGTCAAGCGAAACAACAAAAAGCAGGATAAGAAAGGGGAGTTTTCATGCGTTCAGTACAAGATGCACTATATAATTGGTTAACAATTAAAACAGTTGCGAAAGCACGTCCAGATGATAGTGCTGCAAAAGAAACATATTTGTTATTTCAAAATATGGTATATGAAGAACATAAATTAAGAAATGTGGAAGTCGAAAAGAACGAGGAAATGTATTTAATTACATATGAAATAAATGGAGAACGGAAATCTGCAAGGTTTCCGTTAGAAGCCATTGATTGTTTTTTGGATCAGATGAATCGTGAACCAGAAAAATATAAATAAGTCCTTATCTATATGAGTAAGGACTTATTTACATTTTACCAATCATCTTCGATTTTTTTATCACGATATAATCGGAAATTACCACTTGCATGACGTTCCATTGTACGCTCTGCAATTCGTTCCGAACATTCCATGCACATATATGTATGAATAGGGCGATTACGCAGTTTTTTTGCCATAGGATTTTCATCATCTAACATATCTTTTTTATCACAAATCATACATTTGACTCTCATTTCGTCACCTCAATACGAATTCTATCAGTATAAGTATATCATGGAAGTATAATGTTTTTGAATAATAGTGGGAAAAAATAATATTTTCGCAATTCAAAAAATAAGTTATGATAAGGATATACCAAGTATATTTGGAGGTGAAAATATGGCGAATGTAGTAGAGCCTACCTTAACAGAGGATTTAGTACAAACGTTGCGTAAAGAGTGTATTGTTATGATAGCAACGACAGATTTCGAAAAACAAGTTCCTAACGTAAGTGCTATTTCTTGGGTGTATGCAGTGAGTGAAACTAGTATTCGATTTGCAGTAGATCAACGTTCACGTATTGTGGAAAATATACGTCATAATACAGGTGTGGTATTGACTATAATGGCGAATGAATCCGTATTTTCTATAAGTGGTGCAGGTGAAATTTTGACAGATAGAATGGAAGGTATTTCTCTAAAATTAACTGTAATAGAAGTAAAGGTGCAAGAAGTGCGTGATGTTATGTTTTATGGAGCGAAACTTGCAATTGAACCAACATATGAAAAAACATATGATCTTCGGGCAGCGAAAAAGCTGGATAACGAAGTGTTAGTAGGGATAAGAGAATTATAAAGATGCTAAATAAGAAATTCGTTTATTCACTTTTGTAGTCGGTTATTGTGATTTAACGTTAATAATTATAATAAAAAGTAATATATTGAATAGAAATGAATAAAGAATAAATAAAAGGTTTAATGACTATGATTTTCGATTCTACCTCGTTTACACGGTACATATAATTATAACAATGGTTCGTCCATATTTTATGGATGAAACCCTTGTTCTACAAATTTAAAAGTGGAGTCAGGGGGTAACAGGTTGGATAAAATTTATGTGTTAGATACGAATGTACTTTTGCAGGATCCTTTATCTATTTTTTCATTTGAAACCAATGAAGTAGTGATTCCAGCAGTTGTATTAGAAGAGGTTGATTCGAAAAAACGTTATATGGATGAAGTAGGAAGAAACGCTCGTTATGTATCTAAGTTAATAGATAAGTTTCGTGAAATAGGAAAGCTGCATGAAAGTATCCCGCTAGAAAACGGCGGAACATTTCGTATTGAATTGAACCATCGTTCATTTGTGCAACTACAAGATATTTTTGTAGAAAAAACAAATGATAATCGAATTTTAGCTGTAGCAAAAAATCTATCTTTAGAAGAACAGGAAAAAGAGGACGGGAAGTCTGTTATTTTAGTAAGTAAAGATGTACTCGTAAGGGTAAAAGCTGATGCAATTGGTTTGAAGGCTGAAGATTATTTAAGTGATCGCGTAATTGAAGTAGAAAATATATATTCTGGTTTTTTAGAAGGATATATATCAAAAGAACAATTGGATTATTTTTATGAGAAAGGTGAATTGCCTCTATCTGAAATTGCGAATCATCCTTTTTACCCAAATCAATTTGTAGTAATGAAAGATGCATTAGGGGGCTCTAGTTCTGCGCTTGGCATTGTGGATCACTTAGGGAAGAAGGTAAAGAAACTTATTTTTCACAATGAACAAGTGTGGGGGATACGACCACGAAACGTGCAGCAAATTATGGGATTAGAATTGTTGCTTCGTGAAGATATTCCGCTTGTAACGTTAACGGGGAAAGCCGGCACAGGAAAAACGTTACTTGCGTTAGCTTCGGGACTTATGCAAACAGAAGACTTAGGGTTATATAAAAAATTACTTGTGGCAAGACCAATTGTTCCAGTCGGAAAAGATATCGGTTATTTACCAGGAGAAAAAGAAGAAAAATTAAGACCATGGATGCAGCCAATTTTTGATAACCTAGAGTATTTATTTAATACGAAAAAGCCAGGAGAGTTAGATGCTATTTTAGCTGGAATGGGTTCGATTGAAGTAGAAGCCCTTACTTATATACGCGGGAGAAGTATTCCAGATCAGTTCATTATCATTGACGAAGCACAAAATTTAACAAAGCATGAAGTGAAGACGATATTAACTAGGGTAGGGGAAAAGAGTAAGATTGTATTGATGGGAGATCCTCAGCAAATTGATCACCCATATTTAGATGAATATAATAATGGCTTAACGTATGTTGTAGAGAAGTTTAAAGAACAGCGTATTAGTGGTCATGTGAAGTTTGTTAAAGGGGAGCGATCTAATTTAGCTCAACTAGCAGCAGATTTATTGTAAAAAAGGAGTGAGCTTAAGCTCACTCCTTTTCTTTAAATAATTGTAAATTTACGGATGTTACGGATTGGATTTTGTTGATTAGATCCATCGTTGAAATAGAGATGAACAGGCCCGTCTTCTTTTAATGGTTTTCCTTCTTTTGAAAAGCCTAGTATAGCATTTTTGACAGTTTCTAATGGAAGTGTCATTGTATGATCTACCGTTTCAATTTCAACTTGCGTAGCGTCCTCTAAAATTTCAGCGTTAGCAAGGAATGGATGAAATGGTATACCAAATGTTCCAGTAATCAGCTGTTCTTTTTTATATTTCTTCACACTTTGTTGTATTGGAGGAAAAGCGGCACCATCACGGATTTCGCGATCCCAATGTTCTGAAGTGTTTTTTAAATAAGTTTCTAGTTCAGACGTGTTTTCTCTAGTTTCATCAAAGTAAGTTGTCAAATCTACTTTTCGATCATCAAAGATCCAAACAGTTGGATCAATAGTGATTGGAAAACGTACTTTTCCGTTAATAAATAAAATTTCGCTCATTGTTGTTCCCCCATTTGTGTTATACTCCCACTTTTCAGTATAATAGTATTAGACACTGTTGTCACAAAAAATGTTTCTATTGCAATTTATTAAAACTATCGCTAATATTAATAGATAGGATAGAGGAGAGTAGGACGGAAACGGAGGGAATCAATTTGGCGTCTGAGACAGTAGCAAATCATCAGGAAAAGGCACTAGCCCTTCTACAAGCGGATGCAGAGAAGATTTTAAGACTTATTAAGGTGCAAATGGACCATCTTACAATGCCGCAATGTCCATTATATGAAGAAGTGTTAGACACACAAATGTTTGGACTATCCCGCGAGGTCGATTTTGCAGTTCGCCTTGGTCTTATTGCAGAAGAACAAGGGAAAGCAATGTTAGGTGAGCTCGAACGTGAGTTATCTGCACTTCATGAAGCATTTACAAACAAACAACAATAACGGGTTCAAATAAGGGGGCTCAAACTAAATTAGTTTGAGCTTTTTATTTGTATAATAAAGCAGGAAGAATGAATGTACATATGGAATACAACAATAATTAAATTGAAACAGAAAGAGGAAATGAAATGAAAAAAGTATGGAAATCAATGGATTATTCATTGTTACTTCCTCTTGTTATCTTATGTGTGCTGGGGGTAATAATGGTATATAGTTCTAGTTCCATTGTTGCGATTTCGCGATTTGATAAACCAGCAAATTTCTTTTTTAAAAGACAATTAATTACTTTAGTTGTTGGGACAATAGTATTAATAATTATTGCTACTATCCCATATAAAGTTTGGAGAAAACGAATTTTTTTGTTGGGGAGTTACGGTGCTAGTGTTGCTTTATTAGCTGCAGCTGCCTTTTTCACTAAGTCAGTAAACGGTGCAAACGGATGGATATTTGGAATACAGCCTGCGGAATTTGTAAAGATAACGGTTATCCTCATATTAGCTCATTTTTTTGCGAAAAGACAAGAAACGAATACACCTGTTTTCAAAGGGTCAGGTCCAGTACTCATTGGTGTAGGTATAATCATGTTTTTAATATTAAAGCAAAATGATTTAGGTACTGATTTGTTAATTGCAGGAACAGTAGGAATTATGTTCCTTTGTTCGGGAGTACAGGTTAACTTATGGATTAAACGAATTGCTTTAACTTCTATAGTATGGATTCCGGCACTATATCTTCTTGGCAATTATGCATTAAATCCATATCAAAAGGCACGTTTTTCTGTTTTCCTTGATCCGTTTAATGATCCTCAAAAGGATGGATTCCAATTGGTGAATTCATTTATTGGAATTGCTTCTGGAGGGCTTAATGGTAGGGGATTAGGAAATAGTGTGCAAAAGTATGGTTATTTACCAGAACCACAAACGGATTTTATTATGGCAATTATATCGGAAGAACTTGGTTTTATAGGCGTAGCAATCATTTTGATTTGTTTATTGCTTATAATTATTCGATCATTTAGAGTCGCACAAAAGTGTACAGATCCATTTGGAAGTTTAATAGCTATCGGAATTGCAAGCTTGTTTGGAGTTCAAACGTTTATTAATGTTGGTGGTATGTCTGGAGTAATACCACTTACCGGAGTACCATTACCGTTTGTCAGTTACGGTGGTAGTTCTTTATTAGCTAATCTACTTGCGATGGGGATACTACTCAATATTGCTAGTCACGTGAAACGACAAGAGAAACAACAGAATGGATTAATGAAAGAAAAAGAACAAAATGGACCACATCTTGTAGTTGTAAAATAAAAACACATTGTGCTTTAGAGCATGATGTGTTTTTATTTTTAAGTAGTTTTAAATGTGATGTATTAATATATCTTTCGGTTAAACAATATATCACATTCGGTTTAATGTGATATACAATTAAGTTGTTAGAAAAGGAAGAGGTATGCTATACTATTTTTGTGAAACAAATTGCACAGAAAACTTATCATTTGTTAAAAAATAAGGTATGATGGATAAAAATAAAGTGAAGCTTTCTAAGTATAATATAATGTGGAAAGTGAAGAACTTCACGCTTTTTAAGGTGTGTATATATTTTATCTCTAGAGTGGTAGGAAAGTAGAGGGGGAAAATCATGACAAAGCTGCAACGTATTCAAAAAGTATTGGTAGCTAACCGTGGAGAGATTGCAATTCGTGTGTTTCGAGCGTGTTCGGAACTTGGATTAAAAACAGTTGCAATCTATTCTAAAGAGGATAGTGGTTCTTATCATCGCTATAAAGCTGATGAGTCCTATTTAGTTGGGGAAGGAAAAAAACCAATTGATGCTTATCTAGATATTGAAGGCATTATTGAGATTGCAAAAAGTAATCATGTAGATGCAATCCACCCTGGATATGGTTTCTTGTCAGAAAATATTCAATTCGCTAAACGTTGTGAAGAAGAAGGAATTATCTTTATCGGTCCGAAAAGTAAGCATTTAGATATGTTTGGAGATAAAGTGAAAGCAAGAACACAAGCGCAGCTAGCACAAATTCCAGTTATACCTGGTAGTGATGGTCCAGTAAATTCATTAGAAGAAGTCGAAAAATTTGCTGAAAAGTATGATTACCCGATTATTATTAAAGCATCCCTTGGGGGTGGCGGTCGTGGTATGCGTATTGTGCGTACTAGTGAGGAATTAGGAGAATCATATAATCGAGCGAAATCAGAAGCGAAAGCAGCCTTTGGTAATGATGAAGTTTACGTCGAAAAATTCGTTGAAAAACCTAAACATATAGAAGTACAAATTTTAGCAGATGAAGAAGGCAATGTTGTTCATTTATACGAGCGTGACTGTTCTGTACAACGTCGTCATCAAAAAGTTGTAGAAATTGCACCGAGTGTATCACTTTCAGATGATCTGCGTCAGCGTATTTGTGATGCTGCTGTGAAGTTAACGAAAAATGTAAATTATTTAAATGCAGGAACAGTAGAATTCCTTGTAAAAGATGATGAGTTTTACTTTATTGAAGTAAATCCACGTGTTCAAGTAGAACATACGATTACAGAAATGATTACGGGAGTAGATATTGTTCAATCACAAATTTTAATAGCTGATGGACATTCATTACATAGCAAAATGGTAGGTGTTCCGAAGCAAGAGGAAGTAGTTGTACATGGATTTGCAATTCAATCTCGTGTAACAACTGAAGATCCGCTAAATAATTTTATGCCAGATACAGGAAAAATTATGGCATATCGATCAGGCGGTGGTTTTGGTGTACGTCTTGATACAGGAAATAGCTTCCAAGGTGCAGTTATTACACCGTACTACGATTCTTTACTTGTAAAAGTTACAACTTGGGCACTTACTTTTGAGCAAGCTGCTGCAAAAATGGAACGTAACTTAAAAGAATTCCGTATTCGTGGTATTAAAACAAATATTCCATTCCTAGAGAATGTAGTAAAACATAAAAACTTCTTATCAGGAGAATATGATACTTCATTTATCGATGCGTCACCTGAATTGTTCTTGTTCCCGAAACGTAAAGACCGTGGAACGAAAATGTTAAATTACATTGGTACAGTAACAGTAAATGGTTTCCCAGGAGTAGGTAAAAAAGAAAAACCAATATTCCCAGATGCTCGTATTCCATGTTTAAAACATTCAGAGCCAATCCAAAATGGAACGAAACAAATTTTGGACGAGCGTGGAGCGGACGGATTAGTAAAATGGGTACAGGATCAAAAACGTGTACTTTTAACGGATACAACATTCCGTGATGCACACCAGTCATTACTTGCAACTCGTATTCGTACAAAAGATTTACATCAAATTGCGGAGCCAACAGCGAGAATGTTACCGAACCTATTCTCAGCGGAAATGTGGGGCGGTGCAACATTTGACGTTGCGTATCGTTTCTTAAAAGAAGATCCATGGGAACGATTACTAGATCTTCGTGAAAAAATGCCGAACGTGTTATTCCAAATGTTACTTCGTTCTTCAAACGCAGTTGGATACAAAAACTATCCAGATAATTTAATTCAAAAATTTGTGGAATGTTCTGCTCAAGCAGGCATTGATGTATTTCGTATTTTTGATAGCTTAAACTGGGTGGAAGGCATGAGAGTTGCAATTGACGCTGTACGAGACACTGGTAAAATTGCAGAAGCAACAATGTGCTACACAGGGGATATTCATGATCCACTGCGTAGTAAATATGATTTAAATTACTATAAAAATTTAGCAAAAGAGTTAGAAGCATCAGGAGCTCACATTTTAGGTATTAAAGATATGGCGGGCTTACTAAAACCAAATGCAGCATATGATTTAGTTTCTGCATTAAAAGAGACAGTGTCGATTCCAATTCATCTGCACACGCACGATACGAGTGGAAATGGTATATTAACGTATACGAAGGCAATTGAAGCGGGTGTTGATATCGTCGATGTAGCAGTGAGTTCTATGGCTGGTCAAACGTCACAACCAAGTGCGAACACGCTATACTATGCGTTAGGTGGAAACGAAAGACAACCAGATGTTAATATAGATTCTTTAGAAAAACTATCTCATTATTGGGAAGATGTACGCAAATACTATGCACCGTTTGAAAGTGGTATGAATGCGCCTCATACAGAGGTGTATATGCATGAAATGCCGGGTGGGCAGTATAGTAATCTTCAGCAACAAGCGAAGGCGGTTGGTTTAGGAGATCGCTTCGATGAAGTGAAAGTAATGTACCGCCGTGTGAATGACATGTTTGGAGATATTGTAAAAGTAACGCCATCATCAAAAGTTGTTGGGGATATGGCATTATTTATGGTTCAGAACCATCTGACAGAACAAGATGTTTTAGAGCGTGGACATGCGATGGACTTCCCAGGGTCTGTTGTTGAAATGTTCTCTGGTGATTTAGGTCAACCGTACGGTGGTTTCCCGAAAGAATTACAAAAGATTATTTTAAAAGGGAAAGAGCCGTTAACAGTAAGACCAGGTGAATTACTAGAGCCAGTAGATTTCGAAGCATTAAAAGAAGAATTATTCCATAAACTCGGACGCGAAGTAACGATTTTTGATGTAGTTGCATATGCTTTATATCCAAAAGTATTTATGGATTATGAAAAAGTTGCTGAGCTTTATGGAAATGTATCTGTACTTGATACACCGACGTTCTTCTATGGTATGAGACTAGGTGAAGAAATTGATGTAGAAATTGAACAGGGTAAAACATTGATGGTTAAACTAGTATCAATTGGAGAACCTCAGCCGGATGGAAATCGTGTCCTTTACTTGGAATTTAACGGTCAACCACGTGAAATTATCGTGAAAGACGAGAGTGTAAAAGCAACAGTTGCACAACGTGTGAAAGGAAACCGTGAGAATCCAAATCATATTAGTGCAACGATGCCAGGAACGGTAATTAAAGTAGTTGTAAAAGAAGGCGATGAAGTGAAAAAAGGCGATTCTATGGCAATTACAGAAGCGATGAAAATGGAAACGACAGTTCAAGCGCCGTTCAATGGTAAAGTGAAGAAAGTATATGTTAACGATGGTGATGCGATTCAAACGGGTGATTTACTTATTGAATTAGATCACTAAAATAAAAAAAGGGCTGTGTAAATACAGCTCTTTTTTTATTGCAAAAAAATCCCTTGCCGAATTGGCAAGGGATTTTAGTTTTATATTATTTTGTTTGTTTAGAAGTTGATTCAGCTTCTTTTGCATTCACTTTACTTCTTGTTCCTAACATAACTAAATAGCATAGTACGGCAAACAAGCAAGAAATAAATAGAGAATGTAACAATGCCATTGCTAAACTAGCGTTTGTAAATACAACTAAAACTCCTACTACAGCTTGAAGTGTAACAAGGATAAATGAAATGATCCATCCCCAATATACGACAGGTTGCTGTTTGTAATGGCGAATAGCGAGAATCATCGCGTATAGTATCCAAGCGAAAATTAACATCGCTGCAACTCTATGGCCCATTTGAACCCATTCATGTAGTTGAGTTGGCATAGGTCTGTTTTTGCTACATAAAGGAAAGTCTGGACAGGCTAAGCTAGCTCGTTCGTGACGTACTAAAGCGCCTGTGTAGACGACGATATAACTGTAAATTGTTACACCATAGATATGGAATTTCATTTTTTTGTCCATAATAAGTGAACGTGCATCAAACTTTTGGTCAATTTCAAAGATAAGACACGTTAATAAAATGACAGAAGCAAATGAAATTAAGGAAATACCAAAATGAATAGCAAGTACAGCTGGCATTTGTCCCCAAACAACTGCTGCTGCTCCCATTAATGCTTGTGCAACTAAAAATACGAAGGATAAAATTGCTAACGTTTTTGTTTCACGCACATGTTTATAATATTTCCAGGACAAAATACAAAGGAGAGTGACAAGAATTCCAGCTGATCCTGATGTTAATCGGTGGCTAAGTTCAATAATAGTTTCCATTGATAAATTAGATGGAACAAATTCACCGTTACAAAGTGGCCATGATTTACCACAACCTTGACCAGAACCTGTTTTTGTAACTAAAGCGCCTCCTAATAAAACTATTAATAAATCAAGGCTTGTAATGACTGCTAACCATTTAATAAAGCGTTGCAATCTCTTTCACCATCTTTCTGCTATGAAGTTATTGCGAAATATTTTCATTCCATTATGTATAGAATAAAACGCGCTAGTTCCTATGATATATAAAAAATAATAAAATAGCAAAGAAATGGAGGAGGAAGGAAATGGGGAGAAAATAGGTGTAAAAACAGGGTTCTTAAGGAAAATTTTAGGTGAAAAATAGGCTATTTTGAAAAGAAATGGGGAGAATACGTGTTAAATAGGACAAAATAGTTTATTATAGAAGGTAACATCATGTTATGATAAGGACAAGTCAGAATGAAGTTTTTTATATTCGACACAAAAAGTTCATGTTTTCTTCACAAAATGTTCGGGAAATATGATTTAATATATTGGAGTATGAGCGTAGATTAGTAGTAGAATGGGTTAACAATGTTTCTACTGTAATAATATTGCTATATAGAAGCGAATTATTTCATTTGAAATATGCGCAAAAAGAAAGATGAAAGTTTTAAGAGGGGGTTAGAGTGATGAACCATGCAACAAGTGAGCTGCATGATGAGTCCGCTGTTACAAGTGTACCGGAAACAACTCGGTTACAAGATTTAAAAGCACTCGTTAAAATGGGGATTGTAAACTCAAATACACTTACTGTATTTACAGGATTTTGGTTGGCATTACACTTTAATGGATTAAGTGTAATGGACAATCTGGATAAGTTATTCTTTACAATCGTTGGTTCTGGATTAGTTATGGCAGGGGTATGTTGTTTAAACAACTACATTGATCGAGACATCGATCCATTAATGGAAAGAACAAAGACCCGTCCAACGGTTACTGGAAAGTATAAACCAGGATTTGCACTTACATTTGGACTAGTCATATTACTTCTTGGTTTTGTATTTTTATTATTAACAACACCAATGGCAGTCTTAATGGGATTTATTGGTGCTTTCACATATGTTGTTCTATATAGTTTATGGACAAAGAGAAAGTATACACTAAATACTGTTGTAGGTAGTATATCTGGTGCAGTTCCTCCTTTAATTGGATGGGCAGCAATTGATCCATCTTTAGGCCATCCAATTGCTTGGATGTTATTTTTAATTATGTTTATTTGGCAAATCCCACATTTCCTTGCATTAGCAATGAAACGTGTTGATGAATATCGAAATGCAGGAATTCCAATGCTTCCTGTAGTTCATGGATTTGAAATTACGAAACGCCAAATTATGATTTGGACAGTATGTTTATTACCACTACCATTTTATATGAGTGGACTAGGGATAACATTTATGGTAATTGCAACACTGCTTAACATCGGATGGATCGTTTTAGGATTTTATGGCTTCCGTAAGAAAGATGACATCAAATGGTCCGTGCAAATGTTTGTTTATTCCCTAAATTATTTAACAATCTTATTTGTATCAATGATTGTAGTTACATTCTTCTAAGACAACGACATAATTGGATTTCTTTACGTTGAGATTTACTTTACTTAACTATAAAGTACAATCTAATTCACAAGGAAAGTGGGGGTTGTTTGTATGAAGAAACAGTGGCGACTGCTTTCGTTCGTTTCACTGCTGGCTTTACTGTTAGGGGGATGCGGTAAAGCCTTTCAATCTACTTTAATTCCGCAAGGAGAAGTAGCAAAAATGCAATATGATTTACTTCTACTGGCGAGTGCAATCATGGTAGGAGTAGTACTAGTAGTTACTATTATTTTCTTATATGTAATTGTGCGTTTCCGACAAAAGAAAGGTCAGGAAGATTATATTCCAGAGCAAGTTGAAGGGAATCACAAGCTAGAAATTATATGGACAGTTATTCCGATTATTCTTTTACTAATCTTAGCTGTTCCAACAGTTACATATACATTCAAACTTGCTGATGTAAGTGCGATGGAGAAAAAGAATATTGATAAAGATACTATCGTTGTTGATGTAACAGCGAATCTTTATTGGTGGGAATTTTCTTATAAATCAGAAAAGATAGTAACTTCGCAAGATTTGGTCATCCCCACAGGTAAGAAAGTGTATTTAAATTTGAAGGGTGCCGATATTAAACACTCATTTTGGGTTCCATCTTTAGCAGGGAAAATGGATACAAATACAGACAATGTGAACAAAATGTGGTTAAAGGCAGATAAATCGGGCACTTATAATGGTTTTTGTACAGAATTTTGCGGCCCATCACATTCTTTAATGCAATTTAAAGTGAAAGCTTTAGATGAAAGCGAGTACAAAAAGTGGCTTGCTGATATGAAGAAGATTGATGGGAAGAAAGAAGTAGCTTCAACAAAGGCGCAAGAGGGCCAAGAAATATTTAATAAAAGCTGTATTGGTTGTCATGCAGTTGGATCTAATGATAGTAGACCACCTTCCGCTCGTATCGCACCAAACTTAGCCAACTTTGCGGATCGCGATATGGTTGCCGGTATTGCCGAAAACAATGAAGAAAACTTAAAAAAATGGCTGAAAGATCCTGAAAATATGAAGCCAGGAAACAAAATGACTGGCAAATATGGCAACTTAACGGATGATCAAATTGATGCATTAAATGCATACTTACAAACGTTAAAAGTTGAAAAGTAAAGAGGGATTATTCGCGAAGGGGAGGTTGAAAACGTGAGTTCTGTAGCAAAAAAACAGGGGATGGGTGCTGTCATATGGGATTATTTAACGACAGTAGACCATAAAAAGATTGCCATTCTCTATTTAATTGCAGGTGGATTGTTTTTTGTAATAGGCGGAATAGAAGCTCTATTTATTCGCCTTCAATTAGCGATTCCTAACAACGCTTTTCTTGTTGGGGATGCTTATAATCAAGTATTAACGATGCACGGTACAACAATGATTTTCCTCGCAGCTATGCCACTCGTGTTTGCATTTATGAACGCCGCTGTACCACTTCAAATTGGTGCACGTGATGTAGCGTTCCCGTTTTTGAATTCACTCGGATTTTGGTTATTTTTCTTTGGTGGAGTATTTTTAAATTTAAGTTGGTTTTTAGGTGGAGCACCTGATGCAGGATGGACATCTTATGCATCTTTAGCTTTAGCCTCTAAAGGTCATGGTGTTGATTTCTATGTACTCGGCTTGCAAATCTCAGGTATTGGTACATTAATTGGAGGTATTAACTTCCTTGTAACCATTATTAATATGCGGGCGCCAGGAATGACGTACATGCGTATGCCGATGTTTACATGGACGACATTTGTAACATCTTCGCTTATATTATTCGCTTTTCCGCCGTTAACTGTAGGATTAGGACTTTTAATGTTAGATCGTTTATTTGGAACAAGTTTCTTTAATCCGGCATTGGGCGGGAATACAATTATATGGGAGCATTTATTCTGGATTTTCGGTCATCCAGAAGTATACATTCTTATACTCCCAGCTTTCGGAATATTCTCAGAAATCTTCGCGACATTTTCGAAAAAACGATTGTTTGGTTATTCATCGATGGTGTTTGCGACTGTATTAATTGGATTTTTAGGATTTATGGTATGGGCGCACCATATGTTTACTGTTGGACTTGGTCCAGTTGCTAATGCTATTTTCTCGGTCGCAACAATGGCGATTGCGGTTCCAACTGGTATCAAAATATTCAACTGGCTCTTTACAATGTGGGGCGGAAGTATTCGTTTTACGACACCAATGATGTGGGCAGTAGCTTTCATTCCATCATTCGTAATGGGTGGAGTTACAGGGGTTATGCTAGCATCTGCACCAGCTGATTATCAATTTCATGATAACTATTTCGTAGTAGCGCATTTTCATTATGTAATCGTTGGCGGTGTTGTATTTGGTTTACTTGCAGGAGCTCATTATTATTGGCCACTGATGTTTAATAAAGTATTAAATGAAACATTAGGAAAGATAACGTTCTGGCTATTCTTTATCGGCTTCCATTTAACGTTCTTTATTCAGCATTTCCTTGGCTTGATTGGTATGCCACGCCGTTACTACACATATCTTGAAGGGCAAGGGTTGGAAATGGGGAATATGATTAGTTCCATCGGAGCGGTGTTTATGGCTCTTGGAACGATTGTTCTTCTATTCAATGTAATTAAAACGACAGTATCAAAAGAAAAAGCTGGTCGTGATCCGTGGGATGCACGTACATTAGAATGGACAATGCCAGCACCGACACCAGAATATAACTTTAAACAATTACCATTTGTTCGCGGATTAGATCCGTTTTGGATTGAAAAACGTGAAGGTAATAAAGAGATGACAGCAGCGGAACCAGTTGGTGATATTCATATGCCAAATCCTTCGTTTTCACCATTTGTCATTTCTTTCGGATTGTTTATAGCGGCATTTGGTGCGATGTATATGCAGGGCGGAAAAGATAAGTTCTGGTTATTAGTAGCAATTATTGGTTTAATCATTACATTTGGCGCAATGTTCCTACGTTCAGTAATTGATGATCATGGGTATCATATTCATAAAGAAGATTTAGAGGATAAGGGGGGCAAGGCATAATGCATGTAGATGAAAAATTAACGAATGAAACATTTCCAGCAGAGCCTGAAAAAGCAACCCTTGAAGGGAAAAATAAGTTTGTCGGTTTTTGGTTATTTCTTGGAGGCGAAACAGTGTTGTTCGCTTCCTTATTCGGAACATATTTAGCGTTAAAGAATTCTACAAATGGTGGACCAACATCTCAAGAGATGTTCCAAATGCCACTCGTTTTCATTATGACGATGCTTTTATTAACGAGTAGCTTAACGAGTGTATATGCGATGTATCACATGAAAAACTTTAACTTTAAGAAAATGCAGCTTTGGTTACTAGTAACAGTATTGCTAGGTTTAGGGTTTTTAGGGTTTGAGATATATGAGTTTTATCATTATACACATGAATTTAAGCATACTATGAGAAGTAGTGCGTTTGGCTCTGCGTTTTATGCTCTTGTTGGTACACATGGACTCCACGTATTGTTTGGGTTATGTTGGATTCTAACATTAATCTTTAGAAATGCGAAGAGAGGTCTAAATTTATACAATGCACCGAAGTTTTATGTTGCATCGATTTATTGGCACTTTATTGACGTAGTTTGGGTGTTTATTTTCACTGTAGTATATTTAATGGGAATGGTGGGATAAACAATGGCGATAAAGCAAACGAATAATCCTAAAGTTGATCTTGTTTATCGGAAGAGAAAAAGTGCGGAGGAAATGAGGCATCAAGTTATTACGTTTGCATTAATGATTTTTTTAACATTAGTTGCATTTGTAGCGGTGGCGTATCAAAAAACTTTTAGTCCGATTTTCTCTGTACCGTTTATTTTACTATTAGCAGTGGTACAAGTAATTTTTCAATTGTATTATTTTATGCATATGAGTCATAAAGGACATGAAGCAGCAAGTTTCTTTCTTTACTCTGGTCTGCTAATAGGGTTAATTACAATTTTAGCTTTTATGACAATCGTGTGGATTTGAAAAGTGAAAAATAAGGGAGCTTGTGTTGTCACAGCTCCCTCTTCATATTATGAGATAACCTTACGAAGGTAGGTGTGAAAATGAGTAACTTGTGGATATTTGGTTTTCAGGCTTTATGGAGTCCGATCTTTTTATTATTTATGCTTTCGATTCTTATTGGGTACTTCTTAATTATTGGGCCATATAGAATGCGATTTGAAAATGCGACGAAGGTAAGTAAGAAGCAAATTTTTTATTTTACGACTGGTATTGTTCTTTTGTATTTTGTAAAGGGAGGGCCTATTGATTTAATTGGCCATATTATATTTAGTGCTCATATGTTTGAAATGGCAGTCATGTATATTGCAGTTCCACCGTTACTGTTGCTTGGTATACCAATTTGGTTATATCGTTACATTACTTCTTTTAAGTTTGTTCAAATTATATTAAAGGTATTTGCTAAACCACTTATTGCGTTATTTGTATTTAACGGCCTGTTTTCTTTTTATCATTTACCAGTTGTTTTTGATACGGTAAAACAAAGTCAAATAGCTCATCCTATTTGTCTCGCTATATTGTTTTTTACAGCAATCATGATGTGGTGGCCGATGTTAAATCCATTACCAGAATATCAAACATTAAGTGATATAAAGAAACTTGGTTATATGTTTGCTAACGGTATATTATTAACGCCTGCTTGTGCGTTAATCATTTTTGCGACAGCGCCGTTATTTGCAACGTATACGGATCCGGCTGCTTGGATGAAAGCGATGGAACTATGTGTACCAGCGGGCACTTTATCAGATTTAAATATAACGGGACCAGAATTTTTGCACTGGATGCCAGTTGTACAAGACCAGCAAACTGGTGGTATCATAATGAAAATTGTCCAGGAAATAGTGTACGGTACAATTATAGGCTATGTATTCTTTAGATGGGCACGTAGAGAACGTGAAAAGGATAAGGAGCAGTTGCAACAATTGCCGCCTTATTTACAGACTAAGTAAAAAAAGTGTATGGGATTCCATGCGCTTTTTTTACTTAGTTTTAGCTACCTTTAAAAGATTGAATTTTCTAACTTTTTATGTTAAGTTAGTGTAGGCGTGTACTAAAAGTGGAGATAAAATTTACTACTAGCTTTCATGCGTAATAATTCCATATGTAGTGCAAGTTTTTTAGAGAGTTACAAATATATATTGTTATCTTTAATAAACACGAACTATTTTAAGGGGGAGTTTAAATGGGTAGTAGTGGAAGTATGGTAAAGCCGATTAGTGGTTTTTTGACAGCACTAATTCAATATCCAGTACCAGTAGTAGAATCGCGTGCAGACATTGATAAACAAATTCAACAAATCATAAAAACAATTCATTCGACCAAATCAGGTTACCCTGGTTTAGAATTGATAGTATTTCCTGAATATAGTACACAAGGGCTCAATACAAAAAAATGGACTACAGAAGAATTTTTATGCACAGTGCCTGGGCCAGAAACAGACTTATTTGCTGAGGCATGTAAAGAATCTAAAGTATATGGTGTTTTTTCAATAATGGAGAAAAATCCTGATGGTGGAGAGCCATATAATACAGCAGTTATTATTGATCCACAAGGTGAAATGATTTTGAAGTATCGTAAGCTAAATCCTTGGGTGCCAGTCGAGCCTTGGAAAGCTGGAGATTTAGGCTTACCTGTTTGTGATGGACCTGGAGGAAGTAAATTAGCTGTTTGTATTTGTCATGATGGCATGTTCCCTGAAGTAGCTCGTGAAGCGGCCTATAAAGGTGCAAATGTCTTAATTCGTATTTCTGGATATAGTACACAAGTTAGTGAACAATGGATGCTAACCAATCGTTCAAATGCATGGCAGAATTTAATGTATACATTGTCGGTAAACTTAGCGGGTTATGATGGCGTATTTTATTACTTTGGTGAAGGACAAGTATGTAATTTTGATGGGACTACTTTAGTACAGGGACATCGAAATCCTTGGGAGATTGTTACTGCTGAAGTATATCCAGAACTAGCAGATCAGGCTAGATTAGGATGGGGATTGGAAAATAATATATATAATCTAGGTTCAAGAGGATATGTAGCAACTCCTGGTGGGGTGAAAGAAAATCCATATACGTTTGTAAAAGATTTAGCTGAAGGTAAATATAAGGTTCCTTGGGAAGATGAGATTAAAGTAAAAGATGGATCTATTTATGGATATCCAGTAAAAAAAACGATTCATTCTTAGGGAAGGGAAATAAAACAAGCGCATCATATTGATGCGCTTGTTTTTGTTAATCAATAATTTGAAATTCTTTTAACTCTTTTTCGACATTTTGTAGGAGTTGTTCGCTTTTTTGAAGTACATTCGTTGGGAAAGTCTCATCATCACCATATTCAACGCCGTGAGGATAATAATGTTTTCCTAATAAGGGGGGAAGTAGTTTTACTTCAGCGTGTCTACTGCCAATGTCACCTTCAACAGCAACTCCTTGCACTCGTAAATAATAAACATCCTTTAATATTTCAAATTTATAATCGTATGTAACTCGCTCATAATCCCACTGTCCGGCAAGTACGAAGTGGTTGTTTTCCATGATTTCAGTTAAAAGAGTTAATTCAACGACGGCTCCATTAAATTTCGTATTTGTAAATTGCATATAATACCTCCTTGTTTAATGTTACATCATTATTTTTATAATAGTATGAATAATAAGAAAGTGCAATTCATATTGAGAGAAAAGGGATAATCCAGACTTTTTTCACAAAAATATGATATAGTGAAAAGAGTACGGTACACACAAAAAGAAAGAAAAGGATTTGTGTATATCTCAATTTTATGTTTTGTTCAGGAGGTATATCGTTTGAAGAAATTATTGCGTATCGTAATGATTACATTTTTAATTTTAGCTGTTGATTTATACGGGAAATTACTCGTTTCACAATATATATTAACCCCATCTCAATCAAAGCAAGAAAATAAAATTGTGAAAAAGAAAAAGCAAATTAAGGAAGACTCCTCAGACACTGTTTTAAATATGATTGGTGAAGACTCTGAAAACTTATTAGCGAAGTGGGGAGAACCCTCTCGAATAGAGCCATCTGCATACGGATATGAATGGTGGGTATACAACCAGGATTTAACTCAGTATGTTCAATTTGGAGTTTCTGAACGTAAAGTTGTAACGGCATACGCAGCTGGTGAACAAGTTAAGGTTCCACCTTATTATATAAATGAAAAATATGAAGAAGTATATAAAAAAAGTCCGCTTTCGCATGAAATTTCATTAAAAAGAGGGAAAAATAGTTATCAATTTGAGCTATCTGATACCGAAGTCATGGAACAACCGTTAATACCTGTAGAAGATGGATGGGCGCAATTGTATTTTGATCAATTTACACATGAGCTTGTTGGTGTTCGTTATATGGATGATGAAACTTTATTACGCCAAAGACCGTATCAGCTCGTTTATTCAGGTGAATTAATAGCAGAACAACCATTGACTCCAGAAAAAATAAAACAAGTAGAAAATGGGAATATGCAACAAATTTTTGATTTAACAAATATCATTCGAAGTCGTCATAAATTACCATTATTAATATGGGATCAGGAAACAGCAGATGTTGCTGTTGGTCACAGTAAAGATATGAAAGACAATAATTATTTTTCTCATGACTCACCTACATTAGGTACACTAGGAGATCGTTTGCAGCGCGGGAAAGTAGGATTTCAACTTGCTGGTGAGAACATAGCGGCGCAACATAGTGATGGAATTGCGGCAGTGCAAGGTTGGTTAAATAGTGAGGGGCATAGAAAGAATTTATTAAATGAACAATTTACAGGATTAGGTGTGGGTGTATACGATAAATTTTATACACAAAACTTTATTCGAAAATAAAGTGAAATTGTAAGCGGTGGGGTGTTAACATCACCAAATTAGTTACTTCGTATTCACTGAATTGTAGGTGGGAATCTGACCGTATGCAAATAGCAGAAAAAAAGGTGCATGAATCGTCTAAAAATAGGCGAACCATGCGCCTTTTTTTTCTTACTATATAGTAGATATACATGGAGAGGTGAGGATTATGCCAACAACAAAAGGACCGTTACATCCATCGGTTCAACAGTTTAAAGAATTTGTAAACCATCACCCTAAAATGGTTCATGAGGTTAGAAGTGGTCATAAAACATGGCAACAATTTTATGAAGAATGGTACTTACTTGGTGAAGAAGATCCAATATGGGCAACTTATAGACCGGATGGAGCGCCTGCGTTTTCTTCGGTAAAAGAAAATAAAAAAGAAAAAGATAATCGAACTGAAGAGGAAAAAACTGCTGATGTTATGGGGCAAATGCTTTCTTTTTTTAAAAAGTTGGACGTGGAACAAATGCAGAACCATTTAGCCAATGTGACGAGTGCAATTGGGAGCGTGCAACAAGTTATTCAGCAATTTCAAGGTAACCGTACGCAGCAAGAGCAAAGTACTTCAGAAAATAACCCGTTTTTCTTTCAAAAGGATTAGGGGGAAGGATGATGAGAGCAGAAATTATGGAGTTTATAAAGGCTGATGAGGATTTATCTCGCTATATTAGAGAGCAACCGTACTGGTATAGAAAATTAACAAGAAATCCTGAAGAAAAAGAGGCTTTTGAGTTAGCGGCGATGCAACATTTCAAAAAAACAATACCAGATAAAGTGGAAAAGTTTCAAAATCAATTGGCCGTTGCTTCGATCATGATTGATATGTTTCAGTATATGAAGCAACAAAATGCAACCTAATTGGAAGTGAAAAATATGTCCGTCATGCAGAACTTTTGTTACAATAGAGGTTGATTATTTAAAAAGGAGTTGCAGCATGACGGAAATTTGTTTAGTACGACATGGACAAACTGATTGGAATTTTCAAGAAATTATTCAGGGGCGAGAAGATATTCCGCTTAATGAAGTTGGTAAGAAGCAAGCGAGTCAGAGTGCAGCTGCTTTACAAGAAGAAACGTGGGATATCATTATAAGTAGCCCGTTAATTAGAGCGCAAGAAACGGCTAATGAAATTGCAAAGACAGTTGGATTACAATCGATTTTATTAGATGAGCGATTTGTTGAACGGAATTTTGGAGAAGCTTCAGGGAAGCCGGTTGCGGCTGTTAGAGAGTTGATTGCTGAAGGTAAAGTAGAAGGTATGGAGCGAGATGAAGAGATTGTAGCTCGTTGCTTTGCTGCTTTAGAAGATGTTGCGACAACTCATTTTGGCAAACGTATTATTATTGTTGCTCACTCACACGCGATAAAAGCGATTTTACATGCCATTGAACCAGATGAAATTACATTTAAGACACCATTAAAAAATGCGTGTATTAGTTATGTGAAACAAAATAGTGGAAAGTGGGATGTTCTTAAATATAATATAGCGGAACATATTAATGTATAAGTGTGTACGGATATAGTGTAAAAATAGTTTCATTATATCTTTCTTTTGAGTAAGTCACTTCAATTAGTAGTTCTAATCTAAATGTGGTATGATGGATACTCGGAGGTGTCTCTCATGATTGTAGCGACGCTAGAAAGCGTATTAATATTAGATAAGGCAGAGCAGCTTGCAAAAGCGATTATCTGTTCAGATATAGCAGAAGATTATCGTAAGTATTATAGAGAATTACATGAAGATATGGAACTTCAGACGCTCATTCAGCAATTTACAGCGATGAAAGAACGGTATGAGGAAGTACAGCGTTTTGGAAAATACCATCCTGACTATACTACCGTGTCAATGAAAATGAGAGAATTAAAGCGTTCTGTGGACTTACATGATAAGGTTGCAGCTTTTAAAAGAGCAGAAACTGCTTTGCAGAAGTTATTAGACGAAGTTAGTGTAGCAATCGGTTCGGAAGTGTCTTCTTCCATTAAAGTGCCAACAGGAAATCCATTCTTTGATGCTGGTGGCTGTGGTGGAGGTTGTGGTACTGGCGGAGGTTGTGGTTGTAAAAAAACGGGGTGATGTGCCCCGTTTTTTAGAAGTTGGAAGAAAACGTATACAGAGTTTGTCCTGTAATGTTATAAATTTCTGATTGGTTTTCATAGAATATAAAATATATGTTTTTAAAAGGAGAAGATGGAGAAGATTATGTTCGGGCAACGACAAAGTATGATTGTTTATTTACATTCATTGAAACATGCCAAGATTTTAAGGAAATATGGTAACATACATTACATATCAAAACGATTGAAATATGCTGTAGTATATTGTGATATGGAACAAATTGAGCATATGATGCATAAGTTGAACAAACTTCCTTTTGTGAAAAAGATAGAACAGTCGTATCGCCCGTATTTAAAAACGGAATTTGAAAATTCCCGTCCTGATCGAGCAAAAGAATACGATTATAGCTAATAGAAAAAATCCCCGGCTAAATTTAGCCGGGGGTTTTTCACTTGAAATAACGTGTTATTTCATCGGAGGAATGAAATTGTTCATTCGTAAAATACCAATTAAATGATTAAAAAATAGTTCTTTTTCTGGGAAAGTTGTAGATGGTTTTACAGTAAAGGTAGTCACTTTTTTTCCGAGTTGTTCTGCCGTTTCTTCAAATAAAATGACACGTTTACTTTTTTTATTTTCAAATACAGGAATGCCTTCACGACATATGTATAATGGTTGGAAATCACCAGTAGTAGTTGGTTTTAATATTACAACAAGCGAACATACTTTTTTATCGTTTTTTATCGTTTCAAATTGTAACATATGTGCTATACGTTCTTGATTTGTTTTGGCAATTTCAAGTAATTCATATAAATCAGAGTAGCCTTCTCCAAGTTCTATAAAGCGTTGAATCATATCTTTTCCTCCTCTTTCTTTTACTGTACCATTTCACTTTTTAAATGAAAAGCACACAAAGAAAAAAAACCCTGCATAGCAGGGCCCTTCTTATACTAGCATGTACTAGTAAGAAGGCAAAGGGAGAGGAGAAACCGGAGGAAGAACTTATGGGGAAACGTAAGTCTTCTCCGCGGTTGGCAACAACATCGAAGGTGATGTTGTTATAATTATTTATGTCCAATCTAAATGAAGATATACATAATGAAATTAAATTTTATGTTGGGCTTTTTATTTTTCTTTTTTTTATTTTGTGATAGGATAAAAAAGATAAAGTGGAACTAATATACATATTGGGTTCATATTAGTGAATGATGAGATGAATACATAAAAATAACGAGAGGTTATTTGAGGCCGAGTTTTCCTATAGTTAGGTGAATGTGGTTTGTTAACGGTTACCGAAGTGGGAATGGCTTTCTATAATCGCTCGATAGATTGAAATAAAGGTAGTGACAACAGATGAGAGTAGTTTCAGGAAAATGTAAAGGACACCCACTTAAAGCGGTTCCTGGTAATACAACACGTCCAACGACAGATAAAGTAAAAGAATCTATTTTTAATATGATAGGTCCTTATTTTGATGGTGGTATCGCCCTTGATTTATTTGGTGGTAGTGGTGGTCTTGGAATTGAGGCATTGAGCAGAGGGATTGATAAAGCAATTTTTGTTGATCGGGATAGTAAAGCGATAAAAGTAATTCATCAAAATTTAGAAAGTTGTAGAGTACAGGAACAAGCTGAAGTATATCGAAATGATGCTGAACGTGCAGTAAAGGCGCTAATAAAACGTGAAATGTCATTCGATCTTATATTGATAGATCCTCCATATAAAGAGCAAAAAATTGTATCTTTAATTAGTATAATGGATCAACATGGATTGCTACATAGTGATGGATTAATTATGGCAGAGCATGGTAATGATGTAGTTTTACCTAATTCAATAGGAAGGCTTGTAAAAGTACGAGCTGAGAATTATGGGATTACTGCAATATCGATTTATAAGTATGAAGGTGAGGGGACAGAATGACAAGTATAGCTATTTCTTCAGGAAGTTTTGATCCAATTACCCTTGGGCATCTGGATATTATTAAAAGGGGAGCAAAAGTATTTGATGAGGTGTACGTAGTCGTTTTAAACAATTCATCAAAAAAACCATTCTTTTCAGTTGAAGAGCGATTAGAATTAATTCGAGAAGCGACAAAGGATATCCCGAATGTAAAAGTAGATTCGCATAGTGGGCTATTAGTAGAGTATGCAAAAATGCGTAATGCAAATGCAATATTACGTGGTTTACGAGCAGTTTCTGATTTTGAATATGAGATGCAAATTACTTCTATGAATCGAAAATTAGATGAAAATATTGAAACATTTTTTATTATGACAAACAATCAATATTCATTTTTAAGCTCGAGTATTGTAAAAGAAGTTGCGAGGTATGGAGGAAGTGTAGTAGATCTTGTACCTCCTATTGTAGAACGTGCTTTAAAAGAAAAGTTTCAAACCCCGTTAAAGTGAACGGGGTTTTTCTTTATATGTGCGCAAAAATAATAAAATAACATATAAGTATAGACAAAATAATGTGAAAATTGGTCCATAATGTATAAAAGATGTCCAAATTTCATGTAGTATAGAAGGATGCTCGGATAAAAATACAGGGATATCTTTTGGCATAGGCGAGAAAGAACTCACTTTCTCATAAAATGGTGTCCAAAATACAAATGTAAAAATAGGGGCAAGAATACTTTGAATAATTCGTGCGAAAAAATAGGGTTTAAATCGGATATCTGTTTCAGCTAATATGCTAGCAACTTGTGCCTGAATAGAAAGACCACTAAATGCTAAAATGAAGCTTGTTACCATAGCTTGTTGTAAGAGCGGTGTTTCATTTATTTGACTAATCATTTGGCTTCCGAGTGTCATTTCGAAAATACCTGATAATATAGGTATACTAAAATCTGTACTTAGTTGGAAGAATGATAAAATATGTTGCATAATAAAAGAAAGAGCTGCTGTAATGTGAAATACAGTAATCATTTTATTTAACACAGAGAATAAAATAATAAATCCGCCAATCATAAGTAATGTTTGAATAGAAGAAACAATGGCATCCCCAAGTAATTTACCAATTGGTCTTTTTTCTTGTAAGCGTGTCTCGTGAAGGATTAAAAAAGGGTTTTGAAAGCGACGTTTTTTTGTAGTGTGTGTATTAATTTTGTAAGCGGTATTATCGCCGTAAAAACGCATAATTAATCCGACAGCAAAGTTACTGAAATAATGGGCAGCGGCTAATATAATTCCTAATTTCGGATTATTAAAAAAACCGATAGACACAGCACCGAAAATAAAAAGTGGATTAGAAGAATTTGTGAAAGAAACGAGGCGCTCCGCTTCAATCTGAGTTAAAAGATTGCTTTTTCGTAGTCTAGCGCTTAATTTGGCGCCTGCAGGGAAACCAGAAGCCATTCCCATCGCCCAAACAAATCCGCCTATCCCTGGAACGCGAAAAAGTGGGCGCATGAGTGGTTCTAATATAACGCCAATAAATTTTACAACACCGATACTAATTAGAAGTTCCGCAATGATGAAAAACGGTAGTAGTGAAGGGAATACAACTTCCCACCATATATTTAACCCGCGAATAGAAGCTTGCAAAGCGGCTTGGGGGTGGAGTACAAGAGAAAAGGTTAAAAATAGCGTTGATATGGTAAGGAAAGCGGTTTTCCATTTTTCATACATGTAAGTAAATCCCCCTTTGTCCCAAAAAACGTTCATTTCAGTATACGTGGATACGTAGTGAATTTAGACCATAAGTATGAAAAAGGAATGAAAAAAATTAAAGGGTGAGAAAAATGAAAGAACCAAAGATTGGTTTAGCACTTGGGTCTGGAGGAGCGAAAGGGTTTGCTCATATTGGTGTAATAAAGGTTTTAAGGGAAGCGGGTATCCCTATTCACATGATTGCAGGAAGTAGTATGGGGGCGCTAATAGGTACGTTTTATGCGGCAAGTAGTAACGTTGAAAGATTGTATAAATTGGCATCTGTTTTTAAGCGGAAGTATTATTTAGATTTCACGGTACCGAAAATGGGATTTATTGCTGGAAAACGTGTCAAAGATATGATTAAAATGTTTACATATAATAAAAATTTAGAAGAGTTAGATATCCCGACGGCTGTTGTGGCTACTGACATATTGAAGGGGGAAAAAGTGGTTTTTACAAGTGGGCCAGTTGCAGATGCGGTGAGGGCTAGTATATCTGTTCCTGGAGTGTTTGTACCAGAAAAAATAGATGGAAGATTATTAGTGGATGGTGGAGTCATTGATCGCATCCCAGTATCGGTTGTGAAAGAGTTAGGGGCCGATATTGTTATCGCTGTTGATGTATCTCCAATTAAGGTAAATGGCGATGTTACGTCCATTTATGACGTAATCATGCAAAGTATTGAAATTATGCAGCATGAGCTTGTAATGAATCGGCAAATTGCATCGGATTTAATGATGCGACCAGCTGTAGAGCAATTTAGTTCACGTGCTTTTACAAACATTGAAGACATTATTCGAGTTGGAGAAGTAGAAGCAGAAAAACATATTTCAAATATTTATTTATTAATTGAGCAGTGGAAGGAGAAACATAATGTTTAAGCGTTTTCGGTTTATATATGCAATCTTAATAGGGGTTATATTGGCGATGTTACTTGTTTACGTACGTTTACCGTATTATATAACAAAACCAGGAATGGCTGCCAAATTAGAGCCTTATGTTCAAGTTGAGGGTGGAACGAAAGAATCTGGTGATTTTATGCTTGTTACGGTTTCAATGGGACCAGCAAATGTGGTGAATTTAATAGCGGCACAGTTTAATAAATATACACATATTTCGAAAGCGGAAGAAATATTGCAAAAAGGTGAGAGTGATGAAGAATATCAATTTCGCCAAAATTATGCGATGAAAGATTCACAAAATGCAGCAATTTATAATGCATATAAACGTGCAAATCGCTCAGTATCTTTTGAAAATAAAGGTGTATTAGTTGCTGGTGTGGCAAAAGGAATGCCGTCAGAAGGAAAGCTTAAGCTTGGTGATGTTATTATAGCTGTTGACGGAAAAACGTTTGAAAAGACGGAGCAATTTATTGAATATATGACAGGGAAAAAAGAAAACGATGCTGTAAGTATTGAGTACATGAGAAATGGAAAACAATTGAAAGAGAATTTAAATGTAAAGACGATTCCTAATGGGAATGGACGTGTCGGTATAGGTGTTTCTATCGTTACGGAAAGAGAATTGGTGGTCGATCCGAAAGTGAAAATTAATTCTCATGAAATTGGTGGACCATCCGCAGGTTTAATGTTCACATTAGAAATATATAATCAACTTGTGGAAGAAGACTTAACGAAAGGACATGAAATAGCTGGAACAGGTACAATTAATGAAAAAGGAGAAGTGGGCCCGATTGGTGGTATAAATCAAAAAGTGGTGGCTGCTAGCGATGCTGGGGCTGAAGTGTTCTTTGCGCCAAATGAAAAAGGTGCGGAGAAATCGAACTATAAAGATGCACTTGAGACTGCAAAGGATATTAAAACAAAAATGAAAATTGTACCAGTGGATACGCTGGATGATGCGTTAACATATTTAGAAAAGATGGATAAGGAAAAAACCTCTCTGAAATAGAGAGGTTTTTTATAGGAATTTTGTAGTTGTTTCATCATAGCGAATAGGATGGTGTGTTATATCCTGTTTTAATAGTTGTGTGCGTAACGGTTCGTGCATGATGGAGAAATATACAGAGTTTGCTTTTTTCTCTATATCTAAAGCGGCATGGTCGAATGTTTTTGTATGAGTAAGGATTGGAAGTTCGATTTTTTTCTTATTTTTTGAAAGGTAAGTTTGTCCTTTTTGTGACATGCCTAGCAGGCGAATATATGGTGCGTGTTGTTCTATATTTGCACTACGTATATCCTCTTTTGTTGTGTTTGTTAAAATGTGTGTACAAGCTCTTTGTAATCTAGTCCATGTATAACGTTTTGTTTTTAATGCTTCCATGAATGAATAGAAGGAGGAACTGTTTTGTATTTTTGATAAAATACGATGCTCTAAACCTTCTTCTATTTCATATATATGTCGTAAGTCCCCTGGAGACATCGTCATGAGTCTATATTTAAAAAATGAAAAGTATTGTTCCCAATTATGTAATATCCCGTAGTTTTGTTTGTAATTTGCTAAAAGCGAAGTGGTTGCCTGTGGGAGAAAAGGTTCAATTGTTGTAAATGATCCTTCTTCGCTAAAGAGTTGTTTTCGGATGCTTGTCGCGCTTGCAATATGTTGGTCATTAAATGTTTCATCATGATAATGAGAGGCAAATCTTTTTATAGTTTGAGCTTGTATAGAGCTATTTTGTGACAGAATTGCTTTCATATATTGGAAGCCTAAAATATTATTTGGTTGTGACATATCTATGTTTTTTTCAGATGTTAAAATGTGTGAGAAAGCATCCGATGTTGCTTTTGCATAACTATTACCAGCGTCCATGAATTGTTTTACAAGGCAGTTAAAAGTCTCTTCTTCGTTTTTTTGTATGGAGATGGTATTATAAAAATTTTCGATTTGTCCATCCTCACTACCGAAACAAATTTCGGAAACACGTAGGGCATTTAAAATGGAAATAGCACCATTTGCGAAGGTTTCAGCCTTTTGTGTTGCAAAGACGTATGGAAGCTCTACAACAAGGTCTACGCCGTTTGCTAAGGCCATTTTAGTGCGATACCATTTGGAAATGAGTGCGGGCTCACCACGCTGTAAAAAAGGACCACTCATAACGGCAATTATTATATCGGATTGTGTTAACTTTTTTGTCTGTTGCACATGATAAAGATGACCGTTATGAAAAGGGTTATATTCAACAACAATACCACCAGCTTTTATGGTAATCTCTCCTTTCGATGTAGCATCTTTTTGAAAAACGTGATACTCTATATATTATTTACTATGATGACTTCATTATAGTGTAAAGAAAAAACATTGACAAATATAAAATGGCTAGCTATAATTTTGTTTGTTGCCTTGAGGTGATATGATATGAAATGGTCCATCCATCAATTGAATAAATTGAGAAATAAAGGATTGACATTGGATGAGATGGTAGATGTAAGTGAGCTAAAAGAGGTCGAGAAAGATATTCGTGAAATTAATCCTGTTCATGTAACGGGAAGAGTTGATTTTGGCTCCGGTAAGTTTACGTTTCATCTACATATAACTGGAAGCATGGTTTTACCATGTTCTCGCTCTTTAGTAGATGTGACATTACCATTTGACATTAAAACAACTGAGGTGTTCCAAACTTCACAAGAAGAATTTGAAACTGAAGCTGAAATTCATTCTTTAGAAGGAGAAGTACTTGACTTACTGCCCGTAATCAAGGAAAATATACTTTTGGAGATTCCAATGCAAATTTTCAGTGATGATGTTTCTGGTGGAGCACCGACGCAAGGTCAAGACTGGCAAGTGATTTCGGAAGAAGACAAAGAAAAGACTGTTGATCCAAGATTGGCAGGACTTGCAAAGTTTTTTGACAAATAATCGGAAGACTGGTTCAGGCCTTCATATGAAAATAACTATTTCTTTTAAGGAGGTGGGAAGAATGGCTGTACCTTTTAGAAGAACTTCTAAAACAGTAAAAAGAAAGCGTCGTACGCATTTCAAATTATCAGTACCTGGTATGGTAGAGTGCCCAAGCTGTGGTGAAGCGAAATTAGCTCACCGTGTATGTAAAGCATGCGGTACTTACAAAGGTAAAGAAGTAATCAGCAAGTAATTGCGGGAAAATAAACGCAGAAGATATCTTCTGCGTTTATTTTTTTTGCCTTAATCTTTAGTTGTTGTATTCTATCTTTTCTAGTAACTGCATATGCTTAATAAAAAATGCATAGGGAGGACTAGAGAGATGGCGACAACAAGACAAGATGCTTGGACTGATGATGAAGATTTGCTTCTGGCAGAAGTAGTACTCCGGCATATTCGAGAAGGTGGAACACAACTTTCTGCCTTTAAGGAAGTGGGGAAAAATTTATCTCGTACACCAGCAGCATGTGGGTTTAGATGGAATTCTTACGTAAGAAAGCAATATAAAGAACGTATTGAGGAAGCAAAGCAACTTCGTAAAGTAGAACATTATGAAGTGAAAGAGACAAAGGTGTTAGAACCTACGTCAATTACGTTGAATGATGTTATTGATTTCTTGCAAAATTATAAAGATGAAAACTCTTTAACGGTGTTGCAACAACAAGTTGAATCATTACAAACAGAAAGAGAGCGTCTTCTGGAGCGATTATCAGTATATGAAGAAGAGTATAGAACATTACTTGATTATATCGATCAAAAAAGAAGTGTAATGGTAGCGGAAAGAAACAATGCTCGCTCGAATGAGAAGTTAGAGAAGCTTAAGAAATAAAAAACAGCTGTTATACAGCTGTTTTTTTATTTCTTAAGCGGATTCTTCGTTTGTAACCGCATTCAAATTTGTTTCTGGATGCCAAATATAAAAATCACCATCAGTTACTGATACGGGGGTGAAATTTAATTTATCCCAAAAACCAGCTGAATGAATACGTGCTATCGTTTTAATAGGAAATTGCATTTGTTTCGCATGATTTACAAGCATTTGCCCGAATCCTTGTTTTTGAAAAGTTGGTAATACTTCAAGTTTATAAAGTTCTAGGTAAGGACCTGTAATTTCGAATGGTTCTCCGCCGTTTCTTTTCATATATAGACTCATACGTGCGATTAGTGATCCACCATAATAAATGCCATAAAATGGAGATTCACTGTCGTTTTCAATGATGTTTGCTTGCAATTCTTCCAGCATAGATAGTTCCTGGGCTCCGCACCCTTTAAATTTTTTGAATTCATCTAATGTTTTATAATTGATGAGCAAGCGCTCAACTTTTGGGAATCCCATTACATCACATCCTTTTGTTATCTTGTTGAATGCAGAAAAGTAAAAATATTTACAATAATAGTATAACTCATTTTTTTATTTTTATGAAGAAGATAGTATATTTCTTTTATTATTTTTTTGAGGATTTGCTAAACTAAGAGTATAAGTGTATTAATAGGTAGTATTATACATAGCGAAAAAAGAGAGTGTATTTGTTTGGCAGAGGACAACGAAATTATAGGGCGTGCTCATGTACTTTAAAAAGATATAAAAAGGAGGGGAGGCAAGGGCGCTTAATGTGAATCCCTTGTGTGAAAATGAAAATTGGAATTGTCGGACCAGGTGCTATTGGTCTATTGTATACATTTTATTTACAAAAAAGTAACCAAGATGTTACGTTGTTTACAAGAACGGCTAAGCAGGCTGAAGAGTTGAATGAAACAGGTGTAACTTGTATTAGAGATGGAAGATGTGAAACAGTATATCCATCTGTTTTACCGATAGAAAGTATGATAGCGCAAAATTTAGATTATATATTTATTTCTGTGAAGCAATATCATATAGATGACGTACTACCGTTTGTGGAAGGGGCATCATCATTAATCTTTTTGCAAAACGGAATGTCGCATCTTCAAAAGATGCTGAAAATAGGGAGTGAAAATATAGCTGTTGGTATTGTAGAACATGGTGCGAAAAAAGAGGGAGGGCATATCGTTCATCATACTGGGATAGGGGTAACAAAATTTGGAGTGGTTTGTGGTCAATCTATACATTTTAAAAAAATATTCCGTTATTTTCCTGTTACTTATTTTCCAGTTCAAATAGAAACGGATTGGGAAGAGATTATGCACAAAAAATTAGTAGTAAATGTATGTATCAATCCATTGACAGCACTATTGGGAGTTAAGAATGGTGAATTAATCACGAATCGTTTTTTTTATCAAATGATGGAGCAAGTGTTTCAGGAGGTCGCATTTCTTATTAGAGGAGAAAAAGAAATGGTATGGCAAATGGTACGAAATGTGTGTGAAGGAACGTCTCGTAATACATCCTCTATGTTAGCGGATGTAAGAGCGAATAGACAGACGGAAATTAATGCGATTGTTGGATATGTATTAGAAGAAGCTAAGAAACAGCAACTACCAGTTCCGACACTTCAATTTTTGTTCGATGCAATAAAAGGGTTAGAAACAAGAGTATAAGTGTTATTCTTTGCTTTTACGTGAAACATTGACTACAATGTGGATTGGTGAGAGAACTGGATACGAAAGGAAGAATTATATGGAGATAAAAGAAATCTCTGTTCCGCAACAAGGTGTTGTAGCGGACTATATGAACGGTAAAAAAGAGATACAGTCATGTTTTGATTATATGTTAACAGAAGATGCTTTTAAACAACGTTTACATGATTTGCGTGAAAGGGAGTTTTTCCGCCGAGATTTAGTAGCGCATTTATTAGAATATAATACAAAATTACAAGCGGGAGAATCTACACTTCAAAATGTAAAAGCGCTTGGAGATGAAAATACATATGTTGTTATAGCTGGACAACAAGCAGGGTTATTAACTGGACCGCTTTATACAATTCATAAAGTTATTTCAATTTTACAGCTTGCAAAGGAAAAGGAAGAAAGTTTAGGAGTTAAAGTTGTCCCTGTCTTCTGGATTGCGGGTGAAGACCATGATATGGATGAGATTAACCATACTTTTGTAGCGAAAAATAAAAAGATGAAAAAAACTATTTTTTATGACCGTAATCCGAAAAAGGCGAGTGCTTCTGAGTCTGAACTTTCTGTTGAAGATTGTAGAAATTGGATTGAAGAGATTTTTAAAACATACCCAGAAACAAATTTTACAAAGGATGTATTAAAATTTGTTGATGATGCTTTGAAAAAATCGAATACGTATGTAGATTTCTTTGCTCATCTTATTACGAAAATCTTTGCTAATTCTGGTTTAATCCTTGTTGATTCACATCATCCTGAATTAAGAAAGTTAGAAATTCCATTTTTCAAGCGAATTATAAGTAAGTATAAAGAGGTACAAGAGGGGCTTCGTAATCAGCAAGAAGTAATTAAAGAACTAGGATACAAACCGATTATTGAAACGAAGTCTCATGCAGTGCATATATTCATGGAAATAGATAATGAACGAGTATTGCTTGAAGATCAACAAGGTAAGTTTGTTGGAAAGGATGGGGCGCATTCCTTTTCATACGAAGAGTTGATTGAAGAGATGGAGAGAAATCCGGCACGTTTTAGTAATAATGTTGTAACACGTCCTCTTATGCAAGAGTATGTATTTCCTACGCTCGCATTTATTGGAGGTCCAGGAGAATTAGCTTATTGGAGTGAATTACAACAAGTATTCCATACTGTCGGTTTTCAAATGCCACCTGTCGTTCCTCGTCTTACAATTACTTATGTGGAGAGAGATATAGCGACGGATTTATTTGATTTGCAATTGAGAGAAAGTGATCCGTTTTTAAATGATGTCGATAAATTGCGTGAAAACTGGTTGTCTAATCAAATAGAGGAACCGATTGATGATCATTTTGAAAAGGCGAAAAAAGAAATTGCCGATATTCATACATCTTTACAGCAATTTGTAAAGAAAATAGAGCCAGGGTTAGGTGCGTTTGCAGGGAAAAACGAATTGAAAATTAATGAACAAATTGAACTGCTGGAAAGAATGTTGAAAAGAAATGTTGAGAAAAAGTATGAGGTTCAGCTAAATAAATTCCGCCGTATACAATTCGCACTTCGTCCATTAGGTGCACCGCAAGAACGTGTGTGGAATGTATGTTATTATTTAAATCAGTTTGGTTTGGATTTCGTTGATCGTGTAATGGAAAACCCTTTTTCTTGGGACGGAAAACATCATGTTATAAAACTATAAAATCTTGCTCTTTGGAGCAGGATTTTATTTTTATTCCGTTGAATTTACTGTGAAGTGATTTTTTTTCTGAATTATCAATCAAAAAGTGTTAAATATGGCAATTGTGTTGGATACTTAAATATATGACAAAATAGCACAAAATGTAAACGTATTATTCGCTTTTTCGACAGTTTTTTATTTAAATTCCCGCAAAAGATGATAAAATTTAGTATATAATAAAAGAAAATAGCGATTTGTATAGTATGTTGCCTTTGTTGGTAAGTTAAATGAGTCGTTCTTTCGTATTATTTCATTCTCTAAGCGTGAAATATGTGTTTAGAGGAAGGGATACATTCAACATAATTAATTGGAAAAAGAGTAGGTGCAACAATGTTTAAACACGTAACAGTGCTTTTAAAGGAAACAGTAGACGGCTTAGATATAAAGCCAGATGGTACATATGTAGATTGTACACTGGGGGGAGGAGGACATAGTTCTTATTTATTATCCCAATTAACTGAAGGTGGAAAATTAATAGCGTTTGATCAAGATGAGATAGCGATTCAAAACGCGAAAGAAAAGTTCTCTTCATACGGTGAACAGTTTATAACAGTAAAGAGTAACTTCCGTTATTTAGCTGAAAAACTGCAGGAAATAGGTATAACAGAAGTAGACGGTATTTTATTTGATTTAGGTGTTTCATCCCCACAATTAGATACACCAGAACGAGGCTTTAGTTATCATCATGATGCACCGCTAGATATGCGGATGGATCAAGATGCCCCATTAACAGCGTACGATGTTGTAAATAGCTGGTCATATGAACAACTTGTAAGGATTTTCTTCCAATACGGTGAAGAGAAATTTTCAAAACAAATTGCAAGAAAAATTGAAGCTTATCGTGAGAATAAAGCTATTGAAACGACAGGAGAATTAGTAGAGCTAATTAAAGAAGGTATTCCGGCTCCTGCTCGTAGAACGGGTGGGCATCCTGCTAAGCGAGTGTTTCAGGCAATTCGTATAGCTGTAAACGATGAATTAAAAGTATTTGAAGAAGCATTGGAATCTGCTATTGAGATGGTTAAGCCAGGTGGAAGGGTTAGTGTTATAACATTCCATTCATTAGAAGATCGTATTTGTAAAACAACGTTTAAGCGAAATAGTACAACGCCACAATTGCCGCCAGGATTACCGATTATTCCTGATGAATTTAAGCCGAAATTAAAGCTTATTACAAGAAAACCAATTTTACCTTCTGATATAGAGCTAGAAGAAAATAATCGTGCGCGTTCTGCGAAGTTGAGAATCGCTGAAAAACGATAAAAGGGAGAGAGAGGTATGACTAATTTAGCTGTAAAGTACAAACAACAAGCGCAAGAAGAGGTGCAAATTCAAACGCCCCCACAGCAGATGGCTAAGCCGAAGGTTAAAGCGAAAATTACAAGAATCGAAAAACTGTTGTATGTAGCGTTTATTGGCTTTTTATTGTATGCCTGTGTCGCGTTTATTGGAAATAAAGCAGGCCTTTATCAAGTTAATGTAGAAGCAGCGACGATAGAAGAAAAAATTGTACAGCAGCAAAAAGAAAATCAAGAATTACAAGCTGAAGTAGAGAAGTTAAGTCGCTATGAACGAATCGCTGAAGTTGCAAAAAAACATGGGCTAGAAATTAATGCGAATAATGTGAAAGGCCTCAAATAAGGCAATAGGTGTGAAGGAACGATGAAGAAGAATATGACTAAATTTCATACCAATAAGGGAGCAGGTTATTTTATGATATTTTTCCTCCTGCTCTTTTTGCTGTTATTAGCCCGATTTTTTTACATACAATCAACAGGAACCGTTCATAATCAGGATTTAGATGCACTTGCTAAACAAAAGCATAGTAAAAAAGGAGTTCTTGAAGCGAACCGAGGAACCATTTATGATCAAAACGGTCATGTGTTAGCGCAAGACGCAAACTCTTACAAAATGGTAGCTGCACTAAAAGGTGCTAACTCAGTTGAGAATAAAGAAGATACTGCAAAGAAAATTGCAGGAGTACTTGGAAAAGGCGAAGAGGATATTTTAGCTTCTTTAAACAAGGAAGGTAGAAGTCAAGTCGAATTTGGAACGTTAGGCAAGGATTTGACGAAAGAAAAGAAGGAACAAATAGAAGCGTTGAAGTTGCCGGGAATATCTTTTATTACAGAAAATGCAAGGGTGTATCCAAACGGTGATTTTGCATCTTACGTTATAGGTCATGCAAAACCAAATGAGAATGGAACCTCGGTAGGTCAATTTGGCATAGAGAAAAGCTTGGATAAATACTTAAGTGCTTCGAACGGAGAAGTAGCATATACAGGTGATCGTAAAGGTGTGTCCCTTGATGGGGGAAAAGTTAATGTAAAGGCACCTAAAAATGGAGATAATGCTTATTTAACAATTGATCAACGTGTCCAAAGTTATTTAGAAGACGCGATGAAAGCAGCAAGTAAGCAATATGAGCCAGAAAGTTTAATAGGGATTGTTGCAGATCCGAAAACTGGGAAAATATTAGCGATGTCTACTAAACCTAGTTATGACCCTAATGATCGCCAAATTAAATATTTCTTCAATGACGCGATTGCCAATGCATTTGAACCTGGATCGACAATGAAAATTTTTACGTTAGCGGCAGCTATTAATGAAGGTGTGTACAAAGGACAAGATTATTATCAATCCGGGACATATCAAGTCGGAAATAGGAAAATAAAAGATCATAATGGCGGTGCTGGTTGGGGCTCTATCACGTTTGATGAAGGGGTAGAGCGTTCTTCAAACGTAGCGTTTGCAATTTTAGGAGATCAAAAACTTGGTCCAGAACGTTTCCGAAAATATATTCATAGTTTTGGATTAGATGAAAAAACGAACATTGATTTATCAGGTGAAGGATCGAATACAATTTTATTTGATCAGCAAATACAACAAGTGACAACAGCTTTTGGACAAGGTTCCACTGTAACACCAATTCAGCTTGTACAAGCTGCAACGGCCATTGCAAATGATGGGAAAATGATGAAACCTTATGCAATTGATAAAATTGTAGATCCGATAACAGACAAAGTAAAATTAGAACATAAGCCAGAAGAGGTAGGAAAACCTGTTACAAAGGAAACAGCAGCGCAAGTAAGACAGTTATTAGAACGTGTTGTTACATCTCCGAAAGGTACAGGGACAGCTTATAAAATTGATGGATATTCAGTTGGTGGTAAAACAGGTACAGCGCAAATTCCGGATGGAAAAGGCGGCTATATGACAGGAAGACAGAATTATATATTCTCATTCTTAGGTATGGCACCAATGGACGATCCACAACTTGTCGTGTATGTAGCTGTTAAACAGCCGAAATTAAAAGATGATGAGAACGGCGCACAACCTTTAGCTGATATTTTTAAATATGTAACAAAAAATAGTTTAGAGTATTTAAAGATTAAGCCAAATGAAGTGAAAGATCCGAAAAAACATCTGAAAGAACAACAAACTACTGTTCCAGATGTAACTGGTAAAACGATGGCTGAAGCGGGGAAAGCGATTGATAAAGCAAAACTTCGTCCAATCGTACTAGGTGAAGGGAAAGTACAGCAACAAGTACCAAAAGCGACTGAACAAACATTAAAAGGCGACCGAGTCTTCTTGGTAGGAGATAAGCCTACAATGCCAAATATACAAGGATGGGCACTGCGTGATGTTATGAATTTAGCGAAGACATTACAGCTTAACTTGAAACCTTCTGGTACAGGATACGTAACAGAACAAAGTGTGGCGGAAGGAACATTATTACAACCTGGTACAGAATTAGGTGTCACACTCGTACCGCCACTCGAACCACAGCAAGAAGCAGAAAAGCCGTAATGGTAAAAGAGAATAAGTTCTAATTAAATAAGTACAAGCATATATTGGAACAAGCTAGGCGTAAGGGAGGCTTGTTCCGATATGCGTGTATCAAATGTAACAGTTAGAAAACGACTTATTTTTATACTTATATCAGGTATACTTATTTTCACTATTATCGATATTCGTCTTGGATATGTGCAATTTTTTCTTGGGAATATGTTAACGGATCGTGCGAAAGATTCATGGAGTCGTAATATTACTTTTGAACCCGAACGTGGGAAAATTTTAGACCGAAATGGTGTGGAACTTGCCACGAATAAAAGTGCTCCAACTGTCTTTGTTGTACCGAGGCAAATTGAAAAACCAGCAGAGACTGCAGAGAAGTTAGCTGCAGTATTAGGTGTGGAAAAAGATGAGATTTATAAAAGGATTACAAAAAAAGAATCGATTGTAAGGTTAGATAAAGGCGGAAGGAAAATATCACATGACAAAGCGAAAGAAGTACGAGGATTAAGTTTGAAGGGCGTGTATATCGCAGAGGATTCTATCCGGTACTATCCATTTGGAAACTTTTTATCACATGTATTAGGTTTTGCAGGTAGCGATAACCAAGGTCTTATGGGACTAGAAAAATATTATGATAAAGAGCTAAATGGGGACAAAGGTCATGTGCGTTTTTTTGCAGATGCGAAAGGACAAAGGATGCCTAATGTTGGTGATGATTTCAAAAAGCCAGAAGCTGGTTTAAATTTAGGATTAACAATCGATGCGCGTATTACAAGGATTATGGAAAGAGAAATGAATATTGCGGAGTCAACTTATAATCCTGACGGTATGATTGCGATTGCAATGAATCCTAAAAATGGTGAAATTTTAGGTATGTCTAGTCGACCGAGTTTTGACCCAGCGGATTTTCAAAGTGTCTCTCCAGAAGTGTATAACAGAAATCTACCTGTATGGAGTACGTATGAGCCTGGTTCAACATTTAAGATCATTACATTAGCTGCAGCATTGAATGAAAATTTAGTAGACTTAGAGAAGGATACGTTTTATGATGATGGAGCAGCTGAAGTAGGTGGAGCTAGATTGAAATGCTGGAAAGCAGGAGGTCATGGCAGTCAAACGTTTTTAGAAGTCGTTCAAAACTCATGTAACCCGGGATTTATTGAACTTGGTGATCGCCTTGGTAAAGACCGATTATTTAAATACATTCGTAATTTTGGTTTTGGGCAGAAGACTGGAATTGACTTGCAAGGTGAAGGCAGTGGGATTTTATTTAATTTAGATAAAGTTGGTCCAGTAGAGCAAGCAACAACTTCATTCGGCCAAGGGGTTTCTGTTACACCGATTCAACAAGTAGCAGCTGTAGCGGCGGCTGTAAATGGTGGAACATTGTATCAGCCGTATATAGCTAAGGAGTTTATTGATCCGAAAAATAATCAAGTTGTTAGTAAAAAGACACCTGTTGAGAAAAGAAAAGTTATTTCCAAGGAAACTTCAGAAAAAGTTCGTTATGCATTAGAGAATGTTGTAGCGAAAGGTTCTGGTAAAGGTGCTTATATTGATGGATATCGTGTAGGTGGAAAAACGGGTACTGCTCAAAAGGTGAAAGATGGTAAATATTTAGAGAATAATTATATAGTATCTTTTATCGGATTTGCTCCAGCGGATGATCCAGAGATTGTTGTGTATGTTGCTGTTGATAATCCAAAAGGGGTTACACAGTTTGGTGGAGTGGTAGCAGCTCCGATTGTCGGGAATATCCTTCGAGATGCGCTTCCTGTTATGGGAGTGAAACCGAGAAAAGAACAAGTTGAGAAAGAATATAAATGGGGCGATACACCAACTGTGGAAGTTCCGAATTTAATTGGAATGAAAAAGAAAGACTTACAAACACAACTCGTCGATTTGAAGCTTGATATAAGTGGAGATGGAGAGAAAGTAATTAAACAATCACCAGAAGCGGGAGCTAAAGTAAAAGAAGGCTCAAAAATTAGAATTTACTTCGGGAATTAAAGGTAACATAGTACGTTTTATGGTACAATTGGTGGAAGTGAGTTCTTTATAGAACAGTTACTTAATTTGAGACAGTAAGTGTCTCATTCATAAATAGGTCAGTAGCACTTACCTCCTTATATAGGAGGTAATGTGTTGCTTACTGAAAAAAGATAAATAAACAATGTAGAGAGGGTTTAGTGAAATGAAGTTGCATACACTTGTATCATGTTTGCATGATTTTCCAGTTGTTCCAAAAGAAAATCCAGAAATCACATCTATAGAAGCTGATTCACGTAAAGTGAAAGAGGGAAGCTTATTTGTATGTATGAAAGGATATACGGTTGATAGCCATGATTTTGCTAAGCAAGCAGCGGCACAAGGAGCGGCTGCTATTGTTGCGGAAAGACCAATTGATGTTGACGTTCCAGTTGTACTTGTGAAAAATACTTTTCGTTCGTTAGCGGTTTTAGCTGATTATTTTTATGGTCAACCGACACACAAGTTACATTTAATCGGAATTACAGGTACAAATGGAAAGACAACAACATCGCATATTATGGATGAGATTATGCGAGCACATGGTCATAAAACAGGGCTAATTGGAACGATTAATATGAAAATCGGTGATGAAACATTTGAGGTGAAAAATACAACACCAGATGCACTAACACTTCAACAGACGTTTTCAAAAATGGTTGAACAAGGTGTGGACAGCACGGTAATGGAAGTTTCGTCACATGCGTTAGATCTTGGTCGTGTACACGGATGTGATTATGATGTAGCGGTGTTTACGAATTTAACACAAGATCATTTAGACTATCATAAAACGATGGAAGAATATAAACATGCAAAAGGGTTACTATTTGCACAGCTTGGCAATAGTTATAATCATAATCGTGAAAAGTACGCTGTGCTGAATAGCGATGATAATGTAACAGAAGAGTATATGAGAAGTACTGCAGCAACAGTTGTAACATATGGTATTGATACAACAAGTGATATTATGGCAAAAAATATCGTTATGACGAGTGGCGGGACTACATTTACGCTTGTCACACCATATGAAAGTGTAAATGTTACGATGAAATTAATAGGTAAATTTAATGTATATAACGTACTTGCAGCAACAGCAGCAGGACTTGTTTCGGGTGTGAAATTAGAAACAATCATTGCTGTTATAAAGGATTTAGCTGGGGTTCCAGGACGTTTTGAAGTTGTTGATGGAGGGCAAAATTATACAGTTATTGTTGATTACGCACATACGCCAGATAGTTTAGAAAATGTATTAAAAACTGCCAAACAATTTGCAAAAGGTGATGTGTATTGTATCGTTGGTTGTGGTGGCGATAGGGACCGAACGAAGAGACCGATAATGGCAAGTGTTGCAACAAAATATGCAACTCATGCAATTTATACATCAGATAATCCAAGAAGTGAAGATCCAGCGGCTATTTTAGATGATATGGTACATGGTGCAAGCGGGAAAAATTATGAAATGATCATTGATAGAAAAGAAGCAATACACCATGCAATCGCTAAAGCGAAAGCAGATGATATCATTATTATTGCTGGTAAGGGGCATGAAACGTATCAAATTATTGGTAAAGAAGTTCATCATTTCGATGATCGTGAAGTTGCTAAAGAAGCAATTACAGGGCGTTTAAACAACGAAGAGTAACAACGTGAGAGGAGGACTACATGTGCTTGAGCAAGGTTTATTAGTAACGGCTGGGGTAGCATTCTTAATTTCTGTTGCCCTTTCGCCATTGTTTATTCCATTTTTAAGAAAATTAAAGTTCGGACAGAGTATTCGTGATGAGGGACCAAAGTCACATCAAAAAAAATCAGGGACACCGACAATGGGTGGTATCGTCATATACGTATCTATGATGGTAACTTCACTTATTATGGCGATTAAGTTTAATTATTTAGGTGCAGAGGTTTCGTTATTACTATTAGTGACGTTTGGTTACGGATTGATTGGATTTTTAGATGACTACATAAAGGTAGTTAAGAAGAGAAATCTTGGTTTAACATCAAAGCAAAAATTAGTAGGTCAGCTTGTTATTGCTATTGCATTCTTTTTAATTGGAAAAGGGCAAGCGTTCCACACATACATCATGATTCCGGGAACGGATGTTAAGTTTGAATTAGGTTGGGCGTATTTCGTACTTGTACTATTTATGCTTATTGGTGGATCAAATGCAGTTAACTTAACTGACGGTTTAGATGGTTTATTATCAGGAACAGCTGCTATTGCATTTGGAGCATTTAGTATTATTGCTGTGGCACAAGAGCAATTTGGAGTAGCGATATTCTGTATGGCAGTTGTAGGAGCTGTACTTGGATTTTTAGTATTCAATGCGAATCCAGCAAAAGTGTTTATGGGAGATACAGGTTCATTAGCTTTAGGTGGAGCCATTGCAGCTGTAGCGATTTTATTAAAACAAGAATTGCTACTTGTAATTATTGGCGGAGTATTCGTAATGGAAACTTTATCGGTTATCATTCAGGTCATTTCATTTAAAACAACAGGAAAACGTGTCTTTAAAATGAGTCCATTACACCATCACTATGAATTATGTGGTTGGTCAGAGTGGCGTGTTGTTGTGACGTTTTGGTCTGCAGGATTTTTATTAGCTGTGTTAGGAATTTATATCGGGGTGTGGATGTAATTGAAAACTGTAACTGAATTTCAAAATAAGAATATTCTTGTATTGGGCATTGCAAAAAGTGGTTATGCAGCAGCTACATTGTTACAAAAGTTAGGGGCAAATGTTATTGTAAATGACGGAAAGCCTTTAGCAGAGAATGTACTTGCTGCAGAATTACAAGCAAAAGGAATGGACGTTGTATGCGGTGGTCATCCTTTAGAATTATTAGAGAGAAATATTTCTCTTGTAGTAAAAAATCCAGGAATCCCGTATTCTAATCCAATATTAGTTGCTGCGAAAGAAAAGCAAATTCCGATTGTTACGGAAGTTGAATTAGCATATCGTATTTCAGAAGCACCATTTGTTGGGATTACGGGGTCTAACGGTAAAACGACGACGACAATGCTGACATTTGAAATGCTAAAAGAAGGACAAAAGCATCCTGTAATTGCAGGGAACATTGGAACTGTAGCGTGTGAAGTAGCACAGGATGCAAAAGAAAATGAAGTTGTAGTTACAGAACTTTCATCGTTTCAATTGATGGGAGTAGAATTGTTCCAACCTAAAATTGCTGCGTTTTTAAATTTATTTGAGGCCCACTTAGATTATCATGGGACGAAGAAAGAATATGGTTTAGCAAAAGCAAATATTTTTAAAAACCAAACAGAAAATGATTATAGTGTAATAAATGCGGATGATGCAGATGTGATGGCTTTGTCTGCGTATTCTAAAGGTCAAAAAATCCTGTTTTCGACAACGAAAGAAATTGAAGATGGTGCGTGTATAAAAGATAACGCTCTTTATTTCAAAGGTGAAAAAGTTATTGAAGTAAGCGATATCGTTTTACCTGGTCAACATAATCTAGAAAATATTTTAGCTGCGATGAGTATTGCGAAATTATTAGGTACTTCTAATGAAGCAATTACGGTCGTGTTAAAACGTTTTACGGGTGTAAAACATCGTTTAGAATATGTAACAACGATTAACAACCGTAAGTTTTATAATGATTCAAAAGCAACGAATATGTTAGCGACTGAGAAAGCACTATCTGCGTTTACACAACCGATTGTGTTACTAGCAGGTGGGCTTGATCGCGGAAATGAATTCGATGATTTAATTCCGTATTTCAAAAATGTAAAAGCGATTGTAACATTTGGACAAACAGCTCCTAAACTAGTAAGAGCGGCAGAAAAAGCGGGATTAGATATAATTGAAAGTGTCGATACTTTAGATGAAGCAGTGGTGAAAGCTTATGCTCATTCTAAAGATGGTGATGTCGTTCTTCTTTCTCCAGCGTGTGCAAGCTGGGATCAATTTAAAACATTTGAAGAAAGAGGAGACATTTTTATACAAGCTGTGCATAAACTTATATAAAGTAAATCAAAACATCAGTAGGCTAACACCTACTGATGTTTTGTTACATAGGGCAAAAGGTTGTGCCTAAAGAGGTGGTGTTTGTGGGTAATGAAGAAAACGCCTGATTTTATTCTCATCATCGTAACACTTTCATTGTTGACAATCGGAATGATTATGGTTTATAGTGCGAGTGCAGTTTGGGCCTCTTATAAAATGGGGGACTCATTCTTTTTTGCAAAAAGACAATTACTGTTTGCGGGTCTTGGTGTAGTAGCTATGTTTTTTATTATGAAAATTGATTATTGGGTGTGGCGTACGTATTCAAAAGTGATTTTGCTAGTTTGCTTCATTCTTCTTATTCTCGTTCTTATTCCTGGAGTAGGTCTTGTTCGAGGAGGAGCACGAAGTTGGATTGGAATCGGAGCATTTTCGATTCAGCCGTCAGAATTTATGAAGTTTGCGATGATTATTTTCTTGGCAAAGTTTTTAGCAGAACGGCAAAAATTGATTACATCTTTTAAACGTGGTTTATTACCGGCTCTTAGTTTTGTGTTTCTTGCTTTTGGGATGATTATGTTACAGCCAGACCTTGGGACAGGAACGGTAATGGTTGGGACATGTATCATTATGATATTCATTTCGGGAGCGAGAGTTTTTCACTTTGCAATGTTTGGTTTGATTGGTGTAGCAGGATTTGTAGGGTTAATTGCATCAGCACCGTATCGAATGAAACGCATTACATCATATTTAGATCCGTGGTCAGATCCGCTCGGGAGTGGATTTCAAATTATCCAATCATTACTTGCAATTGGACCTGGTGGATTATTTGGGCTTGGACTTGGACAAAGTAGACAAAAATTTCTTTATTTACCTGAACCACAAACTGACTTTATATTTGCGATCTTATCCGAGGAATTAGGTTTTATTGGTGGTTCATTTGTGTTATTATTATTTAGTCTATTATTATGGCGCGGGATTCGTATCGCATTAGGAGCGCCAGATTTATATGGTACGTTTTTAGCAGTAGGTATTGTGGCGATGATTGCGATTCAAGTAATGATTAATGTTGGTGTTGTAACAGGACTAATGCCTGTTACGGGTATTACCTTACCGTTTTTAAGTTATGGTGGATCAAGTTTGACATTAATGTTAATGGCAGTAGGTGTATTATTAAATATAAGTCGCCATTCTCGCTACTAAACCCTGTTTATAAGACAGGGTTTTTCGTATGTGTGTAAAAATGCAATATGTATATAGAAATAAATATAATGGAAATAAGAAAAGAGAAGCGGAGGAGTTAGTAGTGCGTGTATTAGTGAGTGGTGGGGGTACTGGTGGTCATATTTATCCAGCTCTTGCTTTAATTAGAGAAATAAAAAAGTTAAATCCAGAAGCAAGATTTTTATATATTGGTACGGAAAATGGACTAGAGAGTACAATCGTTCCAAAAGCAGGTATACCATTTCAATCTATTGTTATAAGTGGATTTAAACGAAAAATATCATTAGATAATGTGAAAACAGTAATGCGTTTTCTAAAAGGTGTACAGGATAGTAAACGATATATTCGTCGTTTTAATCCGGATATCGTAATTGGAACGGGTGGATATGTATGTGGACCAGTTGTATACGCTGCAGCCAAATTAGGTATTCCAACTATTGTACATGAACAAAATAGTGTACCAGGTGTAACGAACAAGTTTTTAAGCCGTTATGTTGATAAAGTTGCTGTTTGTTTTGAAGCAGCTATAGAGCATTTTCCGGAGTCAAAAGTGGTAATGACAGGTAATCCACGAGCATCAGAGGTAATGGAACAAAATGGAATGAAGGGGAAACGTTCAGTTGGGCTTTCTCTTCCTAAAAAGTCTGTACTTATATTTGGTGGAAGTCGTGGGGCTAGACCGATTAACGATGCCTTCGTTGAAGCAATTGAACAGTTTGGGAACAAAAGCTACGAAATACTATATGTAACAGGTGAAGTACATTATGACAAAGTGATGGAAGCCGTGAAGCAAAAAGGGAACCCAAGCAATGTTATTATTAAGCCGTTCATTCATAATATGCCAGAGGTACTAACTGGTGTAGACCTTGTTGTTTCAAGGGCTGGGGCAACAACACTTGCAGAATTAACAGCGTTAGGAAAACCAAGTGTGTTAATACCGAGTCCGTATGTAACAAATAATCATCAGGAAAAGAATGCACGTTCAGTTGTTGATAAAGGAGCGGCAAAAATGTTACTTGAAAAAGATTTAACAGCTGAAACGCTTATTCGTGATATTGATGAGATTTTATTAGATGCACAAACATTACAAAATATGAAGCTAGCTGCTAAGCAACTAGGTATTCCAGATGCAGCAAATAAGCTGTATGAAGTAATGAATAAACTTGTAAAAAAATAAAGTGAGGCTTTAATCAGTGGGGAGTGATTCTCTCTCTTTGATTATTACCTTTCACTAATCGGATGTTTACTGGTATCCTCATTCCGCCTAATTTCTTTGTTATCACCTAATTTTGATTTAGGAGCTGTACTGCCCGTAAATAGAGGGATAACGTTAGGTGAACGCCCTGCATATTATTGTCATAAGGAGACTTAATATGGGGGAGATTGTCTATGGAACAATTAGTAAATGAGCTTATAGAAGCAGACGTTGGTCGTGTTTTGGTTAACGAGCCGTTAGCACGTTATACAACTATGAAAATAGGTGGCCCAGCGGATATTTTAATTGTGCCAAAGCATGTAGCCGGTATTGAAAAAACATTACAGTTAGTAAAGCAATACAAAGCGAAGTGGACTGTAATTGGTCGCGGTTCAAACCTTCTTGTATCTGATCAAGGTATAGAAGGTGTTGTTATTCGTTTAGGAGAAGGATTAGATCACTTAGAGGTCGAAAAACATAAGGTAAGAGTTGGTAGTGGGTATCCTCTTATTAAATTGTCAACTTTACTTAGTCGTCAAGGGTTAGCTGGATTGGAGTTTGCAAGCGGTATTCCAGGAAGTGTCGGTGGTGCAGTATATATGAATGCAGGTGCACATAAATCGGATATATCGAGTGTATTATCGAAGGCTCTCATTCTGTTTGAAGACGGTGCAATTGACTGGTTAACGAATAAAGAACTGGAGTTTTCTTATCGGGCATCTGTATTGCAAACGAAACGTCCTGGTATTGTTTTAGAGGCGGTGTTTCAATTACAGGCGGGGAAACGTGAAGAAATTGTACGTAGCATGCAAAATAATAAAGATTACCGCCGTGAAACGCAACCATGGAATCACCCGTGTGCAGGAAGTGTATTTCGGAATCCAATCCCACATTTTGCAGGAGATTTAGTAGAAAAAGCAGGGCTTCGTGGCTATAGGATTGGTGGAGCTCAAATTTCTGAAATGCATGGCAATTTTATTGTTAATACTGGGGGAGCTTCAGCGCAAGATGTATTGTCTTTAATTGAATTAATAAAACATACAATTAAGGATAAATTTGATGTAGATATGCACACAGAAGTAGAAATCATTGGAAGATAACGGTTATTCGTTCCGCTCATTATCATTTATGTTATAATAAGAAGATAAGAACGGCATGAGGAACATGCCGTTCTTTATGTTACATAGGGGGATCGTACATGAATAATAGTAAAGTGATTAAACTACAAGATCGTGTACCAAAATTGAAAAATCAAAAGAAAAAAAACAAAAAAAATGTTAATCATCGATTGATTTTATACATATCAATTTTATTTTTATTAGTGCTCTTTTTAATTTATTTTCGGTCTCCGCTTAGTAATATAAAAAAGATTAGTGTGTTTGGAAATCACTATATGACGGATGAACAAGTAATGAAGGATTCAGGCGTAACATATGATACAAGTTATTTCCGAGTGACAGCACATAAAGCTGAAGAAAACTTAACGAAGCGAAAAGAAATTAAAGCAGTAAATGTAAAAAAACGTTTTCCAAACAATATTGATATTCATATCGAAGAATATTTAACGATTGGTTATATAAATAAAGAGGGAAAATTACAACCGTTATTAGAGAATGGAAAAACGCTTGATGTACTACCTAATGGAAAACTTCCTGTTGCAGCACCGATTTTCGAACCTTTTAAAGAAGAGAAAATGAAGGAGTTAATCGCTGAACTAGAAAAATTAACACCAGCTATTTTAAAATCTATTTCGGAGATTCGCTATTCACCAACGAATGCGAATGAAGATCATCTTACTTTATATATGAATGAAGGTTATGAAGTGAGCACTACAATTCAAAATTTCGCAAAACGTATGGAAGCCTATCCGCTTATTTTAAAAACAATTGAGCCAGGTAAGAAGGTATTAATTGACTTAGAAGTAGGTGCATATACGAAAGAATTAGGTGCGGAAGAAAAAAAAGAATAGAATGGTAGTTTTCGTTACTTATAGCAGAAAAAACGAAACGAACGTTCTATTATGTGTATACGAATTTAGAAGAATGGTTCATTTGATGAAAAATATGTAAAAATTCTTAGATTCATACTAGTATTGGTACAAGTTTCACTTTTCTATGAGTACATCTTAGTGTAGACTTATACTTGGCGGTAAACTTTACACTCGAAATAGAATTATTTCAAGATAAGCAGTTATTCATAGTTTACTGCGATATTCTTAATTGAATGCTAAATAAAAATAAGAAAAATATAGGGTTAAAAAAGGGAAACGTATAAAGACGTTGAATATTTTTCTTATAAATAGTAAAGTTGCGATTGTTGTTCCATATATTGAGTTGTATGGTATAAATAAAGAAGGAGGTGCCAAAGAATGAACAGCAATGAAATATATGTTAGTCTTGACATCGGTACATCCAATGTTAAAGTCATCATTGGTGAAATGGTTAATGACAGCTTAAACATTATTGGTGTTGGAAATGTAAAATCAAATGGTTTAAAGAAGGGATCGATAGTTGATATAGACGAGACTGTTCGATCAATTAAAAAAGCAATTGAACAAGCTGAGCGCATGGTGGGGATCCACATTGAGCAAGTTGTAGTAGGTGTCAATGCAAACCAGGTACAGCTACTTCCTTGTCACGGAGTAGTCGCTGTTTCAAATGAAGATCGTGAAATCGGGAATGAAGATGTCTTACGCGTTCTAGATGCAGCACAAGTTGTGTCAATTGCTCCAGAACGTGAGTTTATTGATGTGGTACCTCGACAGTTCATCGTAGACGGTCTTGACGAGATTAACGATCCACGCGGGATGATCGGTGTAAGATTAGAAATGGAAGGTACACTTATTACAGGCTCGAGAACTTTACTACATAACCTACTTCGTTGTGTAGAAAAAGCAGGTCTTGAAATTGTTGATATTTGTCTTCAACCTTTAGCGGCTGCAACAGTTGCAATATCTTCAGATGAAAAAAATAGAGGAGTAGCCCTTGTTGATATGGGGGGAGGATCTACAACTTTATCTATTTTTAAAGATGGAGAGTTACAAGCGACAAGCGTATTACCATTAGGTGGAGACCATATAACGAAAGATATTGCGATTGGGTTGAAAACTTCAACAGAAAATGCAGATCAAATTAAGTTGAAATATGGACATGCTTTTTATGATACAGCATCTGAAGAAGAGATGTTTACGGTTCCTATTATGGGAAGTGATCAAACAGAACAATATTCTCAGTTGGAATTATCGGATATAATAGAGGCTCGTGTAGAGGAAATTTTAATGTTTGTTCAAGATGAAGTGCGTAAGTTAGGAGTAAAGCAAGTGGCTTCTGGTTATGTACTAACTGGCGGAATTGCTTCTATGCCAGGTGTTCTTGATCTTGCATATGATATTTTACATGAAAATGTTCGTGTAGCAACTCCTGATTATATTGGTGTGCGTGAGCCCCAATATACAAGTGGAGTTGGATTAATTAAACATTCTTATCAAAAAGCTAAATTACGTGGGAAAAATGTGCAGGAAAAGCAAGAGCATTTTGAACCAGTACCAGCACCAGCACCAACGCCGGTACAACAGCAACCCACGAAACAAAAAACTCGTAATCAAAACAATAATAATCAAAATGATGACCGCATGATGTCAAAAGTAAAACGTGTATTCCGTTATTTATGGGATTAAAATTGGACACGAAAAATGAGGTTCTAGGGGGATTTCGACATGTTAGAGTTTGATACTACTCAAGATCAATTAGCGAATATAAAAGTTATCGGTGTCGGCGGTGGCGGAAACAATGCTGTAAACCGTATGATTGAACACGGTGTACAAGGTGTAGACTTTATCGCTGTGAACACTGATGCACAAGCATTAAATCTATCAAAAGCTGAAACAAAAATGCAAATTGGTGGAAAATTAACGCGTGGACTTGGTGCAGGCGCAAACCCTGAAGTAGGGAAAAAAGCTGCAGAAGAAAGTAAAGAACAGATCCAAGAAGCACTTCGTGGTGCGGATATGGTCTTCGTAACTGCCGGTATGGGCGGTGGAACTGGAACTGGTGCAGCTCCAGTTGTTGCTCAAGTTGCAAAAGAATTAGGTGCTTTAACAGTAGGTGTTGTAACACGTCCATTTACTTTTGAAGGACGTAAGCGTGCGACGCAAGCAGCATCTGGTATTGCAGCATTTAAAGAAAATGTAGATACTCTTATTGTAATTCCAAACGATCGCTTATTAGAGATTGTTGATAAAAATACGCCAATGTTAGAAGCATTCCGTGAAGCTGATAACGTATTACGTCAAGGTGTTCAAGGTATTTCGGATTTAATTGCAACGCCAGGTTTAATTAACTTAGACTTTGCAGACGTAAAGACAATTATGTCTAATAGAGGTTCTGCTTTAATGGGTATTGGTTCTGGTAATGGGGAAAATCGTGCTGCAGAAGCTGCGAAAAAAGCGATTTCTAGCCCATTACTAGAAACATCTATTGATGGAGCTCAAGGTGTTATCATGAACATTACGGGTGGCGCTAACTTAAGCTTATATGAAGTACAAGAAGCGGCAGACATCGTAGCTTCAGCTTCAGATCCAGAAGTAAATATGATCTTCGGTTCTGTTATTAACGAAGGATTAAAAGATGATATCGTTGTAACTGTAATTGCAACTGGTTTTGATGATAGCATTGCAACTCAACCACCAAAACCAATTATTCGTCCGAATGCGAACCACACGCAACAACAGCAACAACCAGTAGCTCAACCTTCAAAACAGCGTGAAGTAAAACGTGAAATGAAGCGTGAAGAGCCAGTTGTACATGAGCGTCATTCAGATTCAGATGATATCGATATTCCAGCATTTTTACGTAACCGTCGTAGACGATAAAAAAAGGAGCTTTCATGCTCCTTTTTATTTTTTATGGAAAAGACCTGCTAAGCAGGTCTTTTTTTATTTCGTATATTTCAATATATTTTGTTTGTGAAAATAAGAGTATATCATTCTATGAATTTGTACTTTTATTTTTTACCGACAGATTATGTCTAGAAATCACAAAATAACAAAAAAACACCTCCGCAAATTGACACACTTTCCTATTGGATATGCATTATACTAGTCTCAACTTGAAAAAAGAGGTGAATTGTTTGGTTGTTTACGCCGACGTTGTTTGGTTGTTAAACGCCTGCATTGATTTTCTTTTGCTTTTATTAACAGCTACCGTGTTAAAAAAGAAAATCAAAAGATGGAGGCTTGTGTTAGGGGCATTTATAGGTTCAACTATTGTTATTTTTGCCTTTACTCCTTTTGCTTCTATGATGACACATCCAATTATGAAACTACTGTACTCGTTACTTATTGTGTATACAGCATTTGGGTTTACGACATTTAGAAATTATGCACAAACTGTTTTTACTTTTTACTTTGTAACCTTTATGGTTGGCGGAGGATTAATTGGAACTCATTTCTTTTTGCAAACGAATGAAATGGTAAATGGATTGGTTCAATCTCAGTCAATTTCTTACGGTGATCCAATTAGTTGGTTATTTGTTATTTTTGGTTTTCCAGTAATTTATTATTTTTCTAAAAAGCGTATTGAAAGCGTAGAGGTCACGAAAATACACTATGATCAAATTGTGAAAGTAAAAATTCAATTAGCCGAAGAAGAACTAGAACTCGCAGGTCTTATTGACAGTGGGAACCAACTTTATGACCCATTAACAAAAACACCTGTTATGATTATGCATGTTTCATCATTAGAACATTGCTTACCATCTTGGTTAACAGAACAAATTTATTCCAAAACAGAAATTCCTCAAATACCAGAAAATGATTCTGGTTGGGCGACCAAATTACGCTTAATTCCTTTCCGTGCAGTAGGAGTAGAGAGTCAATTTTTGTGGGCAATTAAGCCTGACAGTGTGCAAGTTGACCATGAAGGTAGTTCTATTGTTGTAAACAAAGTATTAATTGGATTAAATACACAACAGCTGTCTACTAATGGGGAGTATCAATGTATTGTGCATCCAAAAATGTTGATTTCGCAAAAAATGGTGATTGCTTAATAAATGAGAGGCGGGATAATATGATGAAATTAAAATTTTATTTAGTATACCTTTGGTATAAAGTATTGCTGAAATTAGGAATTAAGACCGATGAAATTTATTATATTGGTGGAAGTGAAGCGTTGCCACCACCGTTAACAAAAGAAGAAGAGGAAGTTCTTTTGAATAAATTGCCAAAAGGAGATCAGGCAGCAAGGTCATTACTTATTGAACGTAACTTAAGGCTCGTTGTATATATAGCAAGAAAGTTTGAAAATACAGGGATAAATATTGAAGATTTGATTAGTATAGGAACAATCGGCCTTATTAAAGCGGTAAATACATTTAATCCAGAAAAGAAAATAAAATTAGCAACATATGCATCGCGTTGTATAGAAAATGAAATTTTAATGCATTTACGTCGAAATAACAAAAATCGTTCGGAAGTTTCTTTTGATGAACCACTAAACATTGATTGGGATGGGAATGAACTGTTATTGTCTGACGTGTTAGGTACAGATGATGATATTATTACAAAAGATTTAGAAGCTACTGTAGATCGTCACCTTTTAATGAAAGCATTACACCAATTAAATGATCGTGAAAAACAAATTATGGAACTTCGGTTTGGGCTTGCTGGAGGAGAGGAAAAGACGCAAAAAGATGTGGCTGATATGCTTGGGATTTCACAGTCATACATTTCGCGTTTAGAAAAAAGAATTATAAAAAGATTACGAAAAGAATTTAATAAAATGGTGTAAAGAATAAGACCAGCCGTTATGTAGGCTGGTCTTATTCTATTTAGTTGTATTAGGAAAGATAATTTAAATAATAAATCGTGAAAAAACCACATGCATAAAATCCCCTTCAAAGGAAATACTTTACACTGTACAGCAACTCCCGATAGGAGGGAACACTTTGACGAGAAACAAAGTAGAAATTTGCGGTGTTGATACAGCTAAACTTCCAGTATTAAAAAATGAAGAGATGCGTAAATTATTTCGTGAAATGCAAAGTGGAGAGATAAGCGCAAGAGAAAAATTAGTGAATGGAAACTTACGTCTTGTACTGAGCGTCATCCAAAGATTTAATAACAGAGGAGAATATGTTGACGATTTATTTCAAGTTGGTTGCATCGGACTTATGAAATCAATTGATAATTTTGATTTAGGCCAAAATGTAAAATTTTCAACGTATGCTGTGCCGATGATTATTGGGGAAATACGCAGATATTTGCGTGATAATAATCCGATTCGCGTATCGCGCTCATTGCGAGATATTGCGTATAAAGCTTTGCAAGTAAGAGAAAAATTGATTGCAGAAAATTCAAAAGAACCAACAGCAATGGATATTGCAAAAGTGCTAGAAGTAACTCATGAAGAGATAGTATTTGCTTTAGATGCGATTCAAGATCCAGTTTCATTATTTGAACCGATTTATAATGATGGGGGAGATCCTATCTTTGTTATGGATCAGTTAAGTGATGAAAAACAAAAGGACGAGCAGTGGGTTGAAGAATTAGCATTGAAAGAAGGAATGAAGCGTTTAAATGATAGAGAGAAAATGATTATTAGAAAACGTTTCTTCCAAGGAAAGACACAGATGGAAGTTGCAGAAGAAATTGGGATTTCCCAAGCGCAAGTATCACGTTTAGAGAAGTCAGCCATTAAACAAATGAATAAAACGATTCAAGGATAAGGTCTCACCAATTATGGTGAGACCTTTTTATATGTAATATGGTTTGTGCTCATAGTAGGGGATTAGTGTTCATATAATGAAACTAGCATGGTGTTTCGTATAGATGGCTTCCTGTAAATATGAGAAACAGTTTCCAATTTGTCATATAAGGGAGAGGATAAAAATGGTGATACGAATTTCAGAGTTACAGATGAAGGATGTTATAAATATTTCAGATGGAAAAAGGATTGGGAATATTGGAGATATTGAAATTGATATGAACACAGGGAAAATTTGTTCTGTCATTATTTCCAAACAGACACGTATGCTAGGTATTTTTGGAAAAGATGTTGAGATTGTAATTCCTTGGAAGGAAATTGTGAAAATTGGGGAAGATGTCATACTTGTAAGAGTAAATCCTGTTAATTCTGTAACAGAATCAATACAAACACCGACAATTTCATAAAGAATATTACAAATTCCTCTTTTTTTTCTGTTAGGATTATGAAAAAATAAAAGTATGGTAAAATAGACAGGAAGTACCATGCTTTTTTCTGTTATTTTAATTAAAAGGAGCCGCTTTATTATGAGAGAACCATTTAAATATGTGGACGGTATACTGTATTTACAAGCGTGGAAAGAACTTGGAAACATTACTGCTGGATTTACGACAAAAGATGGTGGGATAAGTACGGGCTCCTTTCATGCGATGAATTTAGGATTACATGTGAATGATATCGTGGAGAACGTTCATGAAAACAGACGCATTTTAGCAAATAAGTTACAAAAACCATTAGAAAACTGGATTTGCTCTGAACAAGTTCATGCTCATCATGTTGAAAAAGTAGGGCAACAGGAAAAGGGAAGTGGTGTCTATTCATATGAGGACGGCATTTCAAAAACAGATGGCATTTATACGAGTAATGAAGATGTTCTGTTAACGTCTTGTTACGCGGATTGTGTTCCGCTCTATTTTTATGCACCATCACATGGTATGATAGGACTTGCGCATGCTGGATGGAAAGGCACTGTACAAGAGATTGCAAAGGAAATGATTCAAAAGTGGAATGCAGAAGGTATTTCAAGTGATGAAATTCATGTTGCAATTGGGCCGTCGATCGGATCTTGTTGTTATGTTGTGGATGATCGTGTATTAACAGCAGCACAGGAAGTAGTTAGCGGTGCTGTTCCTCATCAAAAAATTTCTGACGGGCAGTACGCAATTAATTTAAAAGAAATTAATCGTATATTATGTGTACAAGCAGGCATAAAAGAAGAGCATATTGTAATGTCATCTCTTTGTACAAGCTGTGAAGAGCAACTATTTTTCTCTCATCGTCGTGATCAAGGTAAGACAGGAAGAATGTTGAGTTTCATAGGTTTTAAGGAGGAAGGAAGCAAGTGACAGTACAAGAAAATTTAGTAATTGTAAATGAAGCTATTAAAGAATCTTGCGCTCGAGCTGGACGTTCGTTGCAAGATATTAAACTTGTTGCAGTTACAAAAACTGTAGGGATTGAAAAAACAAACGAAGTAATTGAAGCTGGAATTATCGATTTAGGTGAAAATAGAAATGAAGGTTTCTTACAGAAATACGAGCATTTCGGTTCAAAAGTTAATTGGCACTTTATTGGCTCATTACAAACGAGAAAAGTAAAAGAAATCATTAATGAAATTGATTATTTACATTCGTTAGATCGTCTTTCGCTGGCGAAAGAAATTCAGAAACGTGCTGATAAGAAAGTGAAATGCTTTATTCAAGTGAAAACCTCATCTGAAGAATCGAAGCAAGGATTGGCAATAGAAGAGGTTGTTTCTTTTATTCAAAGTTTGCAAGAATTCGATAAAATTGAAGTGGTTGGACTAATGACGATGGCTCCATTTACAGAAGAAGAGGAAGAAATCAGACGCTGTTTTAAGGAATTACGTATGCTGCAAACAGAGGTGCAGGAGCTAGAGTTATTACATGCGCCATGTAAAGAATTATCAATGGGAATGTCCAACGATTACACAATTGCAATTGAAGAAGGGGCTACATATATTCGTTTGGGAACGATTTTAGTAGGAAAAGCGTAAAAGGAAGGAGAATCTTATTATGAGTTGGTCAAAAGTAAAATACTTCTTTTTTGATACACCGGAAGAAAAAGAAGCAGCTCAATATGGTTATGAAAAGGAGCAAACAGACATGAAAAAGCAGCAAGATCCACCAGAACAACAAGACGTTACGTTTCCGAAAGCGCAACCGAAGCAAAATGTTGTGAGTATTGAAACAGCAAAACAATCTTCAAAAGTTGTTTTATTAGAACCACGCACATATTCGGAAGCACAAGGGATTGCGGACCACTTAAAAGGTAGACGAGCTGTTGTAATTAATTTGCAGAGAATGTCTACTGATCAAGCGGTACGTATCGTTGACTTTTTAAGTGGTACTGTATACGCTATAGGCGGGGACATTCAAAAAATAGGGCCGAAAACATTTATGTGTACACCTGAAAATGTAGATATTGTTGGTGCGATTTCAGAGTTATTCGGTGAAGAAGAAGAAACAAATATAAAGAGGTGGTAATACGCCATGACAACAGTTTTTATAGTGTTAAGTTATGCTATCGAGATTTACTCGTGGGCACTTATTATTTACATTCTCCTATCATGGTTTCCTGGTGCAAAGGAATCATCTTTTGGAGAGTTCCTGGCACGTATTTGTGAACCGTATTTAGAACCATTCCGCCGCTTTATTCCGCCGCTTGGAATGATTGATATTTCTCCAATCGTTGCGATCTTTGCGTTGAAACTTGCTAAAACTGGTTTGTTCAGTTTATTAAGCTATTTCTTATAGTAAGAAGGTAAATACATGAGCATCTACGAACATTTTAGGCCTGATGAGGAGGTCTTTGTGGACAAAGTGCTAGAGTGGAAGCGAGCGGCGGAGTACCATCAAGTGAAGTTAACGGATTTTCTTGATCCTAGGCAACAACAAATTGTTTCTATGGTAATAGGACAAGGTGATGTTGCTGTACAATTTGGTGGTGCAACGCCTAATGCAGAGCGTAAAAGAGCACTTATTTATCCAGACTATCTAGAATTAAATGAAGAAGAATTTCAAGTAGAAGTATTAGAAATTGACTATCCTTCCAAGTTTTATACGCTAGAACATAGGCAAATATTAGGTACATTTATGTCTCTTGGTTTAACAAGAGAAAAATGTGGTGATATTTTGCTGCAAGAAAATCGTGCCCAAATTGTAGTTGCGAAAGAAATTGTATCGTATATTGAGATGAACTTACAATCAATAGGGAAAGTAAAAGTCTCTTTAGCGTCAGTGCAAGGAGAACAAATTCTACAGATAGATGAAACGTGGGGAGAGAAATCTGGAACGGTTTCTTCACTTCGTTTAGATGTTATGTTAGCTGAAATGTTACATTTATCTAGACAGAAAGTACAACCTTTCATAAAAAATGGTTTAGTAAAAGTCAATTGGAAAACAGTGGAGCAAACTTCTTATGAATGCTATCCAGGAGATGTTTTTTCTGTTAGAGGATATGGCCGAAGTAAATTATTTTCTGTAGAAGGTAGAACAAAACGCGACAAATGGAGAATTTTGTATGGTATACTAAAATGATTGGTTTTTTAGAAGGAAATCCTCCTATTTTGTCGAAGAAAAGATATAATTGAAAGAGGAAATTTAGATAACTACTTGGAGGTGGCGTTGTGCCGTTAACACCATTAGATATTCATAACAAAGAATTTGGTCGCGGATTCCGTGGCTATGATGAAGATCAAGTAAATGAGTTTCTTGATCAAATTATCAAAGATTATGAATTGGTCATTCGTGAGAAAAAAGCTTTAGAAGAAAAAGTTGCGCAGTTAGAAGGGAAGTTAGATCATTTCTCTAATATTGAAGATACGTTAAACAAATCTATCGTCGTTGCACAAGAAGCAGCGGAAGAAGTAAAACGTAATGCGCAAAAAGAAGCGAAATTAATTGTGCGTGAAGCTGAAAAGAATGCTGATCGTATTATTAACGAAGCATTAGTAAAATCAAGAAAAGTTGCTTTTGATATTGAAGAGCTAAAGAAACAAGCGAAAGTATTCCGAACTCGTTTCCGTATGTTATTAGAAACACAGCTTGAGATGTTAAACAACGATGATTGGGATAAACTAATTGAATTAGAAGACGAAGTAGATGAACTGTTGAAAAAAGAAGAAACAGTGTAAGCTTGACGTTTTTCTCATTATTACATATAATTTTAAACAACATATTTATTAAGAAAAACGAAGATAGGGATAAGTACCTTTTCAAACCTTATATAGCGAACTGAGGATGGTGTAAGCTCAGGATAAGGAGATAGTGGGAATATCACCCTGGAGTTCCGCGCTGAACAAATAGAGTAAGCGTAGGCGTGTATTCGCGTTAAGAATATAAAGAGGATTCTATACATATGTATATGATCTACTAGGGTGGTACCGCGGGAGACTTTCTCGTCCCTTTTTGGGATGAGAAGGTCTCTTTTTTATTCCGTTTTTTAAGTGTTTCTTTTATACATGTAAGGAGGAATTGAGCATGGAGTACAAAAATACATTACTGATGCCAAAAACAGAGTTCCCAATGCGTGGGAATTTACCAAAACGTGAGCCTGCAATGCAAGAAAAATGGGCTGAAATGAATATTTACGAAAAAGTACAAGAACATACAAAAGGACGTCCTTTATTTGTATTGCATGATGGACCTCCATATGCGAATGGTGACATTCATATGGGACATGCATTAAATAAAGTATTAAAAGACTTTATTGTTCGTTATAAATCAATGACTGGTTTTAGTGCGCCATATGTTCCAGGATGGGATACGCACGGTTTACCAATTGAACAAGCTTTAACAAATAAAGGTGTAAAACGTAAAGAAATGACAGTTGCTGAGTTCCGTAAGTTATGTGCAGAGTATGCATATGAACAAGTAGAACGTCAACGTGAACAATTTAAGCGTCTAGGTGTACGTGCAGATTGGGATAATCCATATATTACTTTAGAGCCAGCTTATGAAGCACAACAAATTAAAGTGTTTGGTGACATGGCGAAAAAAGGTTATATCTATAAAGGTCAAAAACCAGTTTACTGGTCTCCAACGAGTGAATCTGCTTTAGCGGAAGCTGAAATTGAATATCAAGATAAAAAATCAGCATCTATTTACGTAGCATTCCCTGTAAAAGATGGAAAGAACGTATTAGAAGGTGATGAAAAGTACATCATTTGGACAACGACACCTTGGACATTACCTGCAAACTTAGGTATTTCTGTTCACCCAGAGCTTGAATATAGCATTGTAAAAGTAAACGATGAGAAATATATCATTGCTTCTGAGCTGTTTGAGACAGTTGCAAAAACGTTAGAGTGGGAAAATGCTGAAGTTGTGAAAACAGTAAAAGGTAGCGAACTTGAGTACACAGTTGCAAAACATCCATTCTACGATCGTGATTCATTAGTTATGCTAGGAGACCACGTAACAACAGATGCAGGTACAGGTTGTGTTCATACAGCACCAGGACACGGGGAAGATGACTTCGTTGTTGGTAAAAAGTATGGATTAGAAGTACTTTGCCCAGTCGATGATAAAGGTGTATTAACAAATGAGGCACCTGGATTTGAAGGCTTATTCTATGATAAAGCTAATAAACCAATTACAGAAAAATTAGAAGAAGTAGGCGCGTTACTGAAACTAACATTCATTACACATTCATACCCACATGATTGGAGAACGAAAAAACCAATTATTTTCCGTGCGACAGCACAGTGGTTTGCATCTATTGAAGCATTCCGTAAAGAATTAATAGAAGCTGTAGCAGAAACAAAATGGGTACCAGCATGGGGAGAAACTCGTCTTCATAATATGGTTCGTGACCGTGGTGACTGGTGTATTTCTCGTCAGCGTGCATGGGGTGTGCCAATTCCGGTATTCTATGCTGAGAATGGTGATCCAATTATTACGGATGAAACAATTAACCATGTAGCAGATTTATTCCGTGAACACGGTTCTAACGTATGGTTCGAGCGTGAAGCGAAAGATCTATTACCAGAAGGATTTACACATCCAGGTAGCCCAAATGGCGAATTCCGTAAAGAAACAGACATCATGGATGTATGGTTCGATTCAGGTTCTTCTCACCAAGCGGTATTAGAAGAGCGCGAAGATTTACAGCGTCCAGCTGATTTATATTTAGAAGGATCTGACCAGTATCGTGGTTGGTTTAACTCTTCATTATCAACAGCAGTTGCTGTAACAGGTAAAGCTCCATATAAAGGCGTACTAAGTCACGGTTTCGTACTAGATGGTGAAGGACGTAAGATGAGTAAGTCGATTGGAAACATTGTCGTACCGAAGAAAATTATGGATCAATTAGGCGGAGACATTTTACGCTTATGGGTATCTTCTGTTGACTATCAATCTGACGTACGTATTTCAGATGATATTTTAAAACAAGTAGCAGAAGTGTATCGTAAAATCCGTAACACATTCCGTTTCTTATTAGGAAACTTAGACGACTTTAAGCCAAGTGAAAATGCAGTAGCTGTAGCTGAACTTCGTGAAGTAGATCGTTACATGTTAGTGAAATTAAATGACTTAATTACAAAAGTTAAAGAAGCATATGAGACATACGACTTCGCTGCTGTGTATCATGCAATTCATAACTTCTGTACAATTGATTTAAGTTCATTCTATTTAGACTTTGCAAAAGACATTTTATATATTGAAGGTGCAAACCACGAAGATCGTCGTGCGATTCAAACTGTATTATATGATGTTCTTGTTGCGTTAACGAAACTTGTAACACCAATCTTACCGCATACAGCTGATGAAGTATGGCCATACATTCCAGGCGTAACAGAAGAAAGTGTACAATTAACTGATATGCCAGAAGCTGTACAATTAGATGATGCGGAAGCGTTAAAAACAAAATGGGATGCATTTATGACATTACGTGATGACGTGTTAAAAGCACTAGAAGTAGCTCGTAATGAAAAAGTAATCGGTAAGTCATTAAATGCAAGCATTACGCTATATCCAACTGCAGAAATGAAAGCTATGTTAGAGTCTATTAGCGAAGACTTAAAGCAATTATTCATCGTTTCTGAGTATAAACTTGGTGGTATGATGGATGAAGCGCCAGCAGATGCACCGAAGTATGAACATACAGCGGTTGTTGTTGCTCAAGCAACTGGTGAAACATGTGAACGTTGTTGGGTAGTTTCAGAAACAATTGGTAAAGATGCTGAACATGAAACATTATGTGAGCGTTGTGCAACAGTTGTTAAAGAAAACTATGTAAAATAAACAAAAAAGCTGACTGCTATTGATGCAGTCAGTTTTTTTGTTTATGGCATATCAAAATCACTTTCAGACTCTTTCCTGTGAAGGAAAAATGTGTGTGAGGTAAGCAAATAAATTTCGGACACACTAACTGTACATTACAGCTAGGAGGAATGTACACGTGAATGAAATTTACATGGAAATAAAAGAAGAATTGCAATTGATGAGAAAAGAGTTGCAAGAGAGACTAGCTAAAGAAGTAATGCACAAATATGATGTCGAGTTCAGCCAAGAGCTTGGATATGAAATTAAGGAAGAGATAAAGAAAAAATTGCTATTACATGATATAAAAGAGGATTTAAAGGATGTAGAACGCGCATTATTTAAAATGGAAATAGACATGTATGGTATTTGTGAAGAGACGGGGAGATTAATTTCGACAAAGCAAATGAAGACAATGCCGACTGCCCGTACGATTCATGAATTCTTTTATGAAAAGGTAAATGTATGAATACGCACAACGATATTATATTACCTTTTTTTAATTTATTTTATTCTTCTATAAAGGTTCATTGTGAAAAGGTAGCAGCTATGCTAAAATTTTGAGGTACACTGTCTTTGTGGGGGAAATGAAAATGATATATTATGTAATAGCGTTATTCGTCATTGCTATCGATCAAATATCGAAGTGGTTAATTGTAAAGAACATGGAATTGGGTACGAGTATTCCGATTATCGACAATGTATTATACATAACATCACATCGAAATAGAGGCGCTGCTTGGGGTATTTTAGAAAATAAAATGTGGTTCTTCTACATTATTACAGTTGTTTTTGTAGTGTTTATTGTATTTTATATGAAAAAGTATGCGAAAACAGACAAACTTCTAGGTATTTCGTTAGGCCTAATTTTGGGCGGGGCAATTGGTAACTTTATTGATCGTGTATTTAGACAAGAAGTAGTGGATTTCATTCACGTGTATATTTTCTCGTACAACTATCCAGTATTCAATATAGCTGATTCAGCATTATGTATTGGTGTTGTATTAATTATTATTCAAACATTATTAGAAGGCAAGAAAGCGAAGGAGTAATTGAATGAGTGAAGTAGTACAAGTAACAGTTGCAGCAGAGCAAAAAAATGAGCGAATTGATAAATTCGTTGCAGGGATAAATAACGAATGGTCACGTACGCAAGTGCAGCAATGGATTAAAGATGACGTTGTGACAGTAAACGGGAAAGCGGTAAAAGGGAATTATAAAGTAAAAGAAGAAGATGAAATTACAGTAACAATTCCTGAACCAGAAGAGTTAGATATTCAACCAGAGGATTTAAATTTAGAAATTTATTATGAAGATGCAGATGTGCTTGTTGTAAATAAGCCACGTGGTATGGTTGTACATCCAGCACCAGGGCATACAAGTGGTACACTTGTAAATGGCCTTATGCATCATTGTACAGACTTATCAGGCATTAACGGTGTAATGCGTCCAGGTATCGTGCATCGTATTGATAAAGATACATCTGGACTATTAATGGTTGCTAAAAATGATATGGCACATGAATCGCTTGTGAATCAGCTTGTAGCAAAAACAGTAACGAGACGTTACAAAGCGATTGTACACGGTGTGATTCCGCATGATAAGGGAACGATTGATGCTCCGATTGCTCGTGATAAGAAAGAGCGTCAAAGTATGACAGTTGATGAAAATGGTAAGAACGCTGTTACGCACTTCCAAGTGTTAGAACGCTTTAAAGACTTTACACTTGTAGAATGTCGCTTAGAAACGGGACGTACGCACCAAATTCGTGTTCATATGAAATATATTGGCTATCCACTTGCAGGAGATCCGAAGTATGGTCCGAAGAAAACGTTAGATATGAATGGACAAGCACTTCATGCGGGTATTTTAGGCTTTGATCATCCTCGTACGGGTGAATATATTCAGTTTGAGGCACCGATTCCAGAAGTGTTTGAAGACGCATTAAATATTTTACGAAAATAGTATTGACAAATCATAAGAAAATTGAGATACTGACAACAGTTAAATAATGATCCTTTAACACAGCCCCGTGAGGTTGAGAAGGTAACGGTTTGAAATACTTAGGGTATGTTGTACCCTTTTTTCAAAAGTCCTCTCGCACACGTTGAGAGGACTTTTTTTATACCATTACTCTCACGCAAGAAAAAAGCTTGGAGGTGTAGAGCATGCAAGAGAAAGCTGTCGTTTTAGATGACCAAATGATTCGCCGCGCTTTAACACGAATTAGTCATGAAATCGTGGAACGAAATAAAGGTGTCGATAATTGTGTTCTTGTCGGAATTAAAACTCGTGGAATTTTTATTGCACAACGTTTGGCAGAACGAATTGGTCAAATTGAAGGAAAAGAAATGGAAGTTGGAGAGTTAGACATTACGTTATATCGTGATGATTTAACACTACAATCGAAAAATAAAGAACCACTTGTAAAAGGTTCTGATATCCCTGTAGATATTACGAAGAAAAAAGTTATCCTTGTGGATGACGTATTATATACAGGAAGAACAGTTCGAGCAGCAATGGATGCTCTTATGGATTTAGGTAGACCATCTCAAATCCAATTGGCGGTTCTTGTTGATAGAGGTCATCGCGAATTACCAATTCGCGCTGATTATGTAGGGAAGAATATTCCAACATCAAGTGAAGAGCGTATCGAAGTTGATTTGCAAGAGACAGATCAACAAGATCGAGTAAGCATATACGATAAGTAAAGCCCTTTTAAATGTAGTCCTGTGAGGCTGCCAAAGGGTCTTGGCTTTCATATGTCAAATTTGGCATACGAAAGTGTAGGACTCTTTGTGCACAGGCACAAAGAGTTTTTTTATTGCAAAGATTTAAACTGAAGGAGGATGTAACAATGGAACAAAAGCCAGTGTTAGACGTTAATGAAGTACCGAAACCGGGAAAATGGTTATTTTTAAGTATACAACATTTGTTCGCGATGTTTGGATCAACAGTGCTTGTTCCGTTTTTAACAGGATTGAATCCATCAGTAGCATTAATATCAAGTGGATTAGGAACGTTAGCATTCCTTCTTATAACGAAAGGTCAAGTACCTGCTTATCTAGGATCATCATTCGCCTTTATCGCACCGATTATAACAGCGAAAACGGCAGGTGGACCGGGAGCGGCAATGCTTGGTGGTTTGCTAGCAGGACTTGTGTACATCTTAATCTCACTCGGAATTAAGAAATCAGGATCAGAGTGGATTATGAAATTACTACCACCAATCGTAGTTGGTCCAGTAGTAATGGTAATCGGTCTAGCTTTAGCACATACAGCAGTTAACATGGCGATGAACGGTGCGGATGGCAAATATAGCTTTACACACTTTTCAGTAGCGTTAGTAACATTAGCAATTACAATTATATGCTCGATATTTGGAAGAGGATTTTTCAGTATCATACCAGTGTTACTTGGCATTATCGGCGGATATATCTTCGCTTACTTCCAAGGGCTAGTAGACTTAAAGCCGGTAGCTGAGGCAAAATGGTTTGTTGTACCAGATTTCACAGTACCATTTGTAACATACACACCAGAGTTTTCATGGAAGATTGTACTCTTGATGGTACCAGTTGCACTAGTAACAATATCAGAACATATCGGACATCAAATTGTTCTTGGAAATGTTATTAAAAGAGATTTAATTGAAAAACCAGGTTTACACCGTTCAATCTTCGGTGACGGAGTAGCAACATTAATCGCGTCACTAATCGGTGGGCCACCGAATACAACGTATGGTGAAAACATCGGTGTGCTAGCAATTACGAGAGCATACAGTGTATACTTATTCATCGGTTCAGCAGTATTCGCAATCATGTTCGGATTTATCGGTAAGATTTCTGCACTGATTCATTCGATCCCAACACCAGTTATGGGTGGTGTATCAATCTTACTATTCGGTGTAATCGCATCAAGCGGATTACGCATGATGGTAGATGATAAAACAGATTTAAGTGACAAACGAAACTTAATGATTGCATCAGTAATATTAGTAATCGGTATTGGTGGAGCGGTACTTCACGTAGGAGAATCATTCCAAGTAGAAGGAATGGCACTAGCAGCAATTGTAGGTGTACTGTTAAATCTACTACTACCGGAAACGAAACAAATAAAACAATCTAAGCAGATTGCTTCATAATAATAACCTTTTAATTCAGTCCTGTGAGACCGGAAAGGGTGGCTTCTTTCTTGCACCCTAGTCTCACACGATTAGGGTATTTTTATGCAAAGGTTGTTATAAAAATTCAAAAGTGGTAACATAAAAATCAGAAAGATGAGGGATGACGATGAGCCATTTGTTAACGATGAGTGAATTATCGGAAGTAGAAATTTCAGAAATCCTAAAAGATGCAGAAGATTTTGCGAATGGAAAAGAGAGCAAAACGACAGAGCAAACTTTTGTTGCGAACTTGTTCTTTGAGAATAGTACGAGAACGAGATTTAGCTTTGAAGTTGCTGAGAAGAGATTAGGACTTGATGTTTTAAACTTTTCAGCTGATGCATCTAGCGTACAAAAAGGAGAAACTCTATACGATACGATAAGAACACTAGAATCAATCGGAACAAAAGCAGTGGTCATCCGCCACGAGCAAGATCGCTACTTCGATGAACTAAAAGATCAGGTGAATATTCCAATCTTAAATGCTGGAGATGGATGCGGAAACCACCCAACACAGTGCCTACTGGACCTTCTTACAATTAAACAAGAGTTTGGAAGATTTGAAGGTTTGAAGATTGCAATAGTAGGAGATGTTCGTCATAGCCGAGTAGCACGTTCTAATGCAGAAGCATTAACGAAGCTTGGTGCAACAATTTACTTTGCAAGTCCAGAAGAGTGGAAAGATGAAGACAACACATTTGGAACATACAAACCATTAGATGAACTTGTTCCAGAAGTTGATGTAATGATGTTACTCCGTGTACAACATGAGCGTCATGATCATTATGAAACAGACATTATGAAAGAATATCATGAGAAACACGGATTAACAGTAGAAAGAGAAAAGCGTATGAAAGAAGGAAGCATTATTATGCATCCAGCTCCTGTAAACCGTGATGTTGAAATTGCAAGTGAACTTGTTGAGTGTGAGCGTTCACGTATATTTAAACAAATGGAAAATGGAGTTTACGTAAGAATGGCTGTACTAAAACGCGCCTTACCAAATGTATTAGGAGGAATGAAACATGAATTATTTGTTTAAAAATGGTCGTTATATGAATGAAGAAGGAAAAATCGTAGCAACGGATCTTCTCGTACAAGACGGTAAAATCGCTAAGGTAGCAGAAAATATTACGGCAGATAATGCTGAAGTAATCGATGTGAACGGAAAGTTAATCGCACCTGGATTAGTAGATGTACACGTACATCTTCGTGAACCAGGTGGTGAACATAAAGAAACAATTGAAACAGGTACACTAGCAGCGGCAAAAGGTGGATTCACTACAATTTGCGCAATGCCAAATACACGCCCGGTACCAGATTGCAGAGAACATATGGAAGACTTGCAAAAACGTATTGAAGAAAAAGCTCATGTTAACGTACTACCATACGGAGCAATTACAGTACGTCAAGCTGGTTCTGAAATGACAGATTTCGAAACATTAAAAGAACTTGGAGCATTTGCTTTCACAGATGACGGCGTAGGCGTACAAGATGCGAGCATGATGTTAGCGGCTATGAAACGTGCAGCAAAATTAGATATGGCAGTAGTTGCGCACTGTGAAGAGAATACGCTTATTAATAAAGGTTGTGTACATGAAGGGAAGTTTTCTGAGAAACACGGATTAAACGGTATCCCATCAGTATGTGAATCTGTACATATTGCAAGGGATATACTGCTTGCTGAAGCAGCAGATTGCCACTATCACGTATGTCATGTAAGTACGAAAGGTTCTGTACGTGTAATCCGTGATGCGAAACGCGCTGGAATTAAAATAACAGCAGAAGTAACACCGCATCACCTAGTGTTATGTGAAGATGATATCCCATCAGCTGATCCTAACTTTAAAATGAACCCACCGCTTCGTGGAAAAGAAGACCATGCAGCATTAATTGAAGGTTTATTAGATGGAACGATCGATATGATCGCAACTGACCATGCACCGCATACAGCGGAAGAGAAAGCACAAGGAATTGAAAGAGCACCGTTTGGAATTACTGGTTTTGAAACAGCATTCCCGCTTCTATACACAAACCTTGTGAAAAAGGGAGTTATTACGCTAGAACAGTTAATTCAATTCTTAACAGAAAAGCCAGCTGATACATTCGGCTTAGAAGCAGGTCGCCTAAAAGAAGGTAGAGCAGCTGATATTACAATCATTGATTTAGAACAAGAAGAAGAGATTGACCCAACAACATTCTTATCAAAAGGAAAAAATACACCATTCGCAGGTTGGAAATGCCAAGGATGGCCGGTAATGACAATCGTTGGTGGTAAGATCGCATGGCAAAAGGAGAGTGCATTAGTATGAAAAGACAACTTATCTTAGAAGATGGAACAGTATTAATTGGAACAGGTTTCGGAGGCGAAATCGAAAAGTCAGGTGAGGTTGTATTTACAACAGGAATGACTGGATATCAAGAAACATTATCTGATCCATCATATTGCGGTCAAATCGTAACATTCACGTACCCATTAATCGGAAACTACGGCATTAACCGTGACGATTTTGAATCCATTCACCCATCTGTAAATGGTTTAATCGTAAACGAAATTTGTGATCACCCATCAAACTTCCGTAATGAAATTTCGTTAAATGATTACTTGAAAGAAAGAAATATCCCAGGATTAGCAGGGATTGATACGAGAAAATTAACGAGAAAAATTCGTCAATACGGTACATTACGTGGACGCCTTTGTAACATGGATGCAGATGTAGAGTACATTGTAAGCCAATTAAAAGCGACAGTATTTACAGATCATGTAAAACGCGTATCAACGAAAGATCCATACCCAAGCCCAGGTCGTGGTCACCGAGTTGTACTAGTAGACTTCGGTATGAAACATGGTATTTTACGAGAATTAAATAAGCGTGACTGTGATGTAATTGTAGTTCCTTACAACACAACAGCGGAAGAAATTTTACGCCTTAGCCCAGATGGAATTATGTTAAGTAATGGACCTGGAGATCCGAAAGATGTACCAGAAGCAATTGAAATGTTAAAAGACATTATCGGTAAAGTTCCTTTATTCGGAATTTGCCTAGGACATCAATTGTTCGCTCTAGCATCAGGTGCAAATACAAGTAAGTTGAAATTTGGTCACCGTGGTTTAAACCATCCAGTAAAAAATCTTGCAACTGGAAAAGTAGCAATTACATCTCAAAACCACGGATACGCAGTAGAAGAAGAATCAGTTGAAAATACAGATCTTGAAATTACACATGTTGCTTTAAACGATGGAACGGTAGAAGGTCTTCGTCATAAGAAGTTCCCGGCATTTACAGTACAATACCATCCAGAAGCTTCAGCGGGACCAGAAGATGCAAATGATTTATTCGAAGATTTCTTAACAATGATTGAAAACTTCAAGAAAGAAGGGGAAGAGTTATGCCAAAACGCCTAGACATTAACACAATTTTAGTAATCGGATCAGGACCAATTGTAATTGGGCAGGCAGCGGAGTTTGACTACTCTGGTACTCAAGCTTGTCAATCTCTTAAAGAGGAAGGTTACAAAGTAATCCTTGTTAACTCTAACCCAGCAACAATTATGACGGATACTGCAACAGCAGATAAAGTATACATCGAGCCATTAACATTAGAATTCGTAAGCCGTATTATTCGTAAAGAACGTCCTGATGCAATCCTACCAACATTAGGTGGTCAAACAGGTTTAAACATGGCTGTTGAACTTGCAAAATCAGGCGTACTTGACGAGTGTGGAGTTGAAATTTTAGGAACAAAATTATCAGCAATCGAGCAAGCGGAAGATCGTGATTTATTCCGTACATTAATGCAAGATTTAAATGAACCAACACCACCAAGTGAAATTATTCATAACCTTGATGAAGCATATGGATTTGTAAACGAAATTGGTTACCCAGTAATCGTTCGACCAGCGTTCACATTAGGAGGAACGGGCGGCGGAATTTGTCATAACGAAGAAGAGCTAATTGAAATCGTAACAAGTGGTTTAAAACATAGCCCAGTAACACAATGTTTATTAGAGAAAAGTATTGCTGGCTGTAAAGAAATTGAATACGAAGTAATGCGTGATTCAAATGATAACGCGATTGTAGTGTGTAACATGGAAAATATCGATCCAGTTGGTGTTCATACAGGTGATTCAATCGTTGTAGCACCGAGCCAAACGCTAAGCGACCGTGAATACCAAATGTTACGTAACACGTCATTACGAATTATTCGTGCACTAGGAATTGAAGGTGGATGTAACGTTCAGCTTGCACTAGATCCATATAGCTTCCAATACTATGTAATCGAAGTAAATCCACGTGTAAGTCGTTCATCTGCACTAGCATCTAAAGCAACTGGATATCCAATTGCGAAATTAGCAGCAAAAATTGCAGTCGGCTTAACGTTAGATGAAATCGTAAACCCAGTAACACAAAAAACTTACGCTTGCTTCGAGCCAGCGTTAGACTATGTTGTTTCAAAAATTCCACGTTGGCCGTTTGATAAGTTTGAATCAGCGAACAGAACGCTTGGAACACAAATGAAAGCAACTGGTGAAGTTATGTCAATCGGACGTAACTTAGAAGAATCATTACTAAAAGCAGTTCGTTCTTTAGAGCTTGGCATTTATCACTTAGAATTAGACCACTTAAAAGAACTTGATAAAGAAACGATGAAAAAACGTATCATTAAAGCGGATGATGAACGACTGTTTATTGTAGCAGAAGCAATTCGCCAAGGTGTAACGAAAGAAGAAATCAATGAATGGTGTGAAATGGACTTCTTCTTCTTACAAAAAGTTGAAAACATCGTAAATATGGAACGTGAAGTAAAAGCGAATGTAGGAAATATGGAAGTACTACAAACTGCAAAAGAAATGGGCTTCAGCGATCACTACATTGCAGCAGCTTGGAACAAAACGGAGCGCGAAATTTACGATATGCGTAAAGAAAATAATATGATGCCAGTATTCAAAATGGTAGATACTTGTGCGGCAGAGTTTGAATCTGCAACGCCATATTACTACAGCACATATGCGGACGAAAATGAATCGATTGTAACAGATCGTAAGAGTGTAGTAGTTCTAGGATCTGGTCCGATCCGTATTGGTCAAGGTGTTGAGTTTGATTACGCAACAGTTCACTCAGTATGGGCAATTAAAGAAGCTGGATATGAAGCAATTATCATTAACAACAACCCAGAAACAGTTTCAACAGACTTCAGTATTTCTGACAAATTATACTTTGAACCATTAACGATTGAAGATGTAATGCATATTATCGATTTAGAAAAACCAGAAGGTGTTATCGTTCAGTTCGGTGGACAAACGGCAATTAACTTAGCAGCGAAACTAGAAGAACACGGTGTGAAAATTTTAGGAACATCACTTGAAGACTTAGACCGTGCAGAAGATCGTGATAAATTCGAAGCTGCTTTAACAAAACTTGGCATCCCGCAACCAGTTGGTAAAACAGCAACGACTGTAGAACAAGCGGTAGCAATCGCAGAAGAAATTGGTTACCCAGTATTAGTAAGACCATCTTACGTACTAGGTGGACGTGCGATGGAAATCGTATATCGTCAAGAAGAACTACTGCACTACATGAAAAATGCAGTTAAAGTTCATGCAGATCACCCAGTATTAATCGACCGTTACATGGTTGGTAAAGAAATTGAAGTAGATGCAATTTCCGATGGTGAGAATGTATTCATTCCAGGTATTATGGAACATATTGAACGCGCTGGAGTTCACTCTGGTGACTCAATTGGAGTATATCCACCACAAAGTTTATCTGAAAAACTAAAAGAACAAATCATTGAACATACAATTGCACTTGGAAAAGGATTAAACATTGTTGGATTACTAAATATCCAGTTTGTAGTATTCAAAGATCAAGTGTACGTAATTGAAGTAAATCCACGTGCAAGCCGTACAGTACCGTTCTTAAGTAAAATTACAGGCGTACCGATGGCGAATGTTGCAACGAAAGTTATTTTAGGGCAAGACCTAGTAGAGCAAGGATACGGAACTGGCTATCACCCAGAAGAGAAAGAAGTATATGTAAAAGCTCCGGTATTCTCATTCGCGAAACTACGCTCAGTTGATACAACATTAGGACCTGAAATGAAATCAACAGGGGAAGTAATGGGTAAAGACTTAACGCTTGAAAAAGCATTATATAAAGGGTTAGTTGCTTCTGGAATTAACATCCCAACGCACGGCTCAGTAATCATTACTGTAGCGGATAAAGATAAAGAAGAGGCGATGGAAATTGCAAAACGTTTCCACGAAATCGGCTATAACTTATTAGCAACAGCTGGAACAGCACAATCATTAGAAGAGCAAAATATCCCAGTACAAGTTGTAAACAAAATTGATTCTGAAGACTACAACTTACTAGATATTATCCGTCAAGGAAAAGCACAGTTTGTAATTAACACATTAACAAAAGGTAAACAACCAGCGCGTGATGGTTTCCGCATTCGCCGTGAATCAGTAGAAAATGGTGTGGCTTGCTTAACATCACTTGATACAACAAGAGCAATCTTACGAGTATTAGAATCTATGACATTCTCAGCTCATTCAATGAAAGAAATTACGCAAACAAAGCGTCACGAGGTGGTACATGCATGATGCAAAAGCAAAATATGATCGTCGTTAACCAAAAAGAAATCGCAAAAAATATTTACGAATTAGTGCTTCAAGGAACGTTAGTACAGCAAATGAACGAACCAGGGCAGTTTGTACACATTAAGGTAGCAGAGGGCATTGCGCCCCTTCTGCGCCGCCCAATTAGTATTTGTAATGTAGATCAAGAGAAGAACGAATTTACAATGCTATATCGTGCCGAAGGACAAGGGACAAAAACATTAGCAACTAGAAAACAAGGTGAAATGGTAGATGTACTAGGACCATTAGGACACGGTTTTCCTGTAGAAGAAGCAGAAGCTGGTCAAACAGCTTTACTAGTAGGTGGGGGAATTGGTGTACCACCACTTTATGAATTATCACAGCGCCTCGTTGCAAAAGGTGTACGTGTTATTCACATCTTAGGCTTTCAAACGAAAGATGTAGTTTTCTATGAAGAAAAATTTGCAGAACTTGGTGATACGTACGTTGCGACAGTAGACGGTACACACGGTACAAAAGGATTTGTCACAGATGTAATTGATAATTACGGAATTGACTTTGATATTCTTTATTCATGTGGTCCGCTAGCGATGCTTCGTGCATTAGAAGGACGTTACAAAGAGAAAAAAGCCTATATTTCATTAGAAGAACGTATGGGCTGTGGTATTGGAGCTTGTTTCGCATGTGTATGCCACTTACAAGAAGATCCAAGTGGACATTCTTACAAGAAGGTGTGTAGCGACGGACCAGTATTTCCAATCGGGGAGGTTGTACTATGAACAGATTGCAAGTTGAATTACCAGGATTATCATTAAAAAATCCAATTATACCGGCATCTGGATGCTTTGGGTTTGGTCGTGAATATGCACAGTTTTACGATTTAAGTGTACTAGGATCAATCATGATTAAAGCGACGACAGAACAACCACGTTATGGAAATCCAACGCCTCGTGTTGCTGAAACACCAGGGGGCATGCTAAATGCAATCGGACTTCAAAACCCGGGATTAGACAAAGTAATGAATTCGGAATTACCATGGTTAGAACAATTTGACCTTCCAATTATTGCAAACGTTGCAGGCTCACAAGCTGAGGATTACGTAGCGGTTGCGAAGGAAATTTCTAAAGCGCCTAATGTCCATGCACTAGAATTAAACATTTCTTGTCCGAACGTAAAAACAGGTGGTATCGCCTTTGGTACAAATCCTGAAATTGCTGCTGATTTAACGAAGCGAGTAAAAGAGGTTTCTGAAGTACCTGTATACGTGAAATTGTCACCGAACGTGGCAAACATAGTAGAAATTGCAAAAGCGATTGAAAATGCAGGTGCAGATGGTTTAACGATGATTAATACATTGCTTGGTATGCGTCTAGATTTAAAAACAGCTAAACCAATTTTAGCAAACCGTACAGGCGGATTATCAGGTCCTGCGATTAAGCCAGTAGCAATTCGCATGGTACATGAAGTAAGCCAAGCGGTTAACATTCCAATTATCGGAATGGGTGGTATTGAAACAGCTGAAGATGTAATTGAATTCTTCTATGCTGGCGCAAGCGCAGTTGCAGTAGGTACAGCGAACTTTATCGATCCGTTCGTATGTCCGACAATTATTGAAGAGTTACCAGCATTATTAGATGAATTAGGATTTGATCACATTTCGGAATGTCAAGGAAGGAGCTGGAAGCAAACATGTCACAGTCGTTAATCGTTGCACTAGATTTTCCAGGGAAACAAGAAGTAGAACAATTCTTACACCACTTTGAAGGGGAAGAGTTATTTGTCAAAGTAGGTATGGAGTTATTTTACAAAGAAGGCCCTGCGATTATTACGTACTTAAAAGAAAAAGGACATAAGATCTTCTTAGATTTAAAACTTCATGATATTCCGAATACAGTAAAAAGCGCTATGCGTAGCCTAGCTAGTCTAGATGTTGATATGGTAAATGTTCATGCTGCTGGGGGAAGCAGCATGATGAAAGCTGCGATTGAGGGATTAGAGGAAGGTAAGCAAGAAGGAAAAGAGAGACCGATTTGTATTGCAGTTACACAACTAACAAGCACTTCGGAAGCTATGATGAAAAAAGAGATCGGCATTGAGAAAACGTTAGAAGAAGCGGTTGCTCATTATGCAAAATTAACGAAAGAAAGTGGACTTGATGGCGTTGTTTGTTCAACACTTGAAGTTCCAAAATTACGTGAAGTATGCGGAAATGAATTTGTAACAGTAACACCGGGGATTCGTCTTGCAAGCGATGATGTAAATGACCAAGTGCGCGTAGCAACACCGAAACGTGCGAGGGAACTTGGCTCAAGCTACATCGTAGTTGGACGTAGTATTACAAAAGCAGAAAATCCGCTTGAAGCGTATAAAACAGTAAAACAACAGTGGGAAGGTGTAACAGTATGAAAAAAGAAATCGCATCGCATTTATTAGAAATTGGAGCAGTATTTTTACAACCGAATGATCCATTCACTTGGTCTTCAGGTATGAAATCACCAATTTATTGTGATAACCGTTTAACTTTATCTTATCCAAAAGTACGTCAAGCGATTGCAGCTGGATTAGAAGAGTTAATTAAAGAGCACTTCCCAACTGTAGAAATTATTGCAGGAACAGCAACTGCTGGTATTGCGCACGCTGCATGGGTAAGCGATCGTATGGATTTACCAATGTGCTACGTACGTAGTAAAGCAAAAGGTCACGGTAAAGGGAACCAAATCGAAGGAAAAGCTGAAAAAGGTCAAAAAGTCGTAGTAGTAGAAGACTTAATTTCAACTGGTGGTAGTGCAATTACATGTGTAGAAGCACTTCGCGAAGCTGGATGTGAAGTATTAGGAATCGTATCAATCTTCACATATGAGTTAGAAGCAGGAAAAGAAAAACTAGAAGCAGCTAACGTAGCATCATATTCTTTAAGTGATTACAGTGCATTAACTGAAGTTGCAGCAGAAAAAGGTATGATTGGACAAGCTGAAACGAAAAAATTACAAGAGTGGCGTAAAAATCCAGCTAACGAAGCTTGGATCACAGCGTAACATGAAAAAACGACCGCGGGGGAACGCGGTCGTTTTTTATATTATTGTTAAAACTTCATGTAAAGAACAGATAGTAGGAAAATCATACTTGAGTTGTGAGTTATCTCGATTTAACCATATCCCTTGCATCCCAGCTGCTGTACTACTAATCGCATCAGTCTCTAATCAATCGCCAATATAATAGCAATCTTTCATTTCAAGGTTCGATTATAATACGGTTCTGTGAAAAATTTCAGGATCTGTTTCGATATACCAAGTTCACTAGAAGTAAATATATATTTGAAAAAAATCTATAATACCATTTCTTTCAGCAGCCTCATAATCAAGTAAAGTTCCATCAATATCAAAGAAAATCATATTACAATCTCCTTAACTACTTAGTGCTTTCTGCAAGTTTATATCCTTTTACAAACAATAGAGTCACATAAGAAACAATAAATGAGAAAATGCTATACATGCCGACCCAAAAGAAAAATTTTGGAGTAAAGGCGATAACACCTATTATTAAAAAACTAGCAAACGTTACAATCGGCATTACGTAATACGTTTTCGTCTTGCGCGTTCCAATAACAGAAACGATAAAGATAAGTAACGGACAAATTAATAAGACGAAAATCAATTCATTCATAGGTATGTCCCCTTTTCTAATTGCAGTAATCTGTTTCTCGTAAACGTTTTGAAAAAATTACTCTCCTAATATAATTTCGCTAAGGGATAACGAATCCCTGTTGAAAACCAGTAATTCATGATGAATTTTACAAGAAAAAACGTAAGCAAGAGAACACTTGCTTACGTTATAGGATAAACATCGCAACGATCGTGGTGACAATTAAACCGATAACAACCGGTAAAAAGTTTCGGCGTGCAAGTTCAAATGGATCGACTTTACAAATCGCAGCAGCAGGAATAAGTGCCCAAGGAATTAACGTCCCGCCCCCGGTCCATATAGCTGCAATTTGCCCGAGTGCTGTTAATGTAGCTGTTCCATGACCAAGTGCTGTTCCAAAAAGATTGGCAATGGAACCAGCAAGTGATATACCTGAAAAACCTGATCCATCTAAGCCGGTAATGACACCCACGATGGTTAATGTCCCTGCCGATACATATTGATTTAAAGGAACAGTTTGAGATAAAGCGATGCCTAAGTCGTTAATGATTCCGTGTGAACCTTTCGGTAAATAGTCTCCGATAATTTTCACAAAGCCACTATCTCCTAAATAAAAGAGTGCAGCGATAGGAATAACTGGTCCGAAAATTTTAAAGCCAAATTGGAGCCCTTCTATGAAATAATCGGTCGTTTTATTCAGTCCATTACCTTTGTAGGCGATGAGAGAAATGATGATAATCATAATAACAGTTGTTCCGCCGATAAGTGCAGTTGCGTCGCTTCCTTGTAGTTGAAATTGAATCATGCAAAGGATATCAATGATATATACGATAGGGATACAAATAGCGAGCCATTTCTTTGTGCGAGGAGATAATGAAGTGAGCGTTTTAGAAGACTCAGTTGATAGAATAGATTCTTGTATAGCTAAGCCTGTATGAAACTCTTTTCGTAAGAAGAAAAAAGCGACGGAAGTTGTCACAACGCCCATAACGATAACGAGTGGAACACTTGCAGATACGACGCTGGAAACAGGGAGACCAGCAGCGTCTGCGGTTAATTTTGGTGCGCCTTGTATAACGAAGTCGCCGGATAAAGCAATCCCATGACCGAATAAGTTCATAGCAATTGCTACTCCAATTGGGGGGAGACCGACACGTACAGCAACCGGTAATAAAATAGCTCCCATTAAGGCGACAGCGGGAGAAGGCCAAAAGAAGAAAGAAATTGTCATCATCAAAAGGCCAATAATCCAGTAGGCGAGGGTAGGGGTACGGATCATCTTTGTAAATGGTGAAATCATTGTATCATTTATACCGGTATGAACGAGTAAATTGCTCATGGATACAATAATAGAAATGATTAATATAGTTGGTAATAGCTCAGTAATGGCGTAAATAAAACTTTGAAAAATGCCGCTAACGGCAAGAGGGATAGAACTTGTAGCAATTAATGCTAATAAAAAGATAAAAACGATACAAATAATTGTAGTATCTTTCCGGAGAATAAAAAAGGTAATAATAGTGAGTAAACAAATAACATAGAGAGCGTGTAATAGCGTTAATTCAACTCCCATAACATTCACATCCTTAGGCAATCGTGTAGTTTATTGTATGAAAGTAGGGAAAGTATGTGAGTATAAGAAACAGAAAAAAAGGTAAAATTTCATGTACTGCAATGGTAAGGATAAAAAATGGATGTTACAATACAATTAATCCTAAAAATGGAATTCGAGGAGGGCTTATGCACAAAAAAATTGGATTTTTGGGATTTATCATATCTTGTAGTCTATTAATCATTTTAAAGCTATTTACAAACAATGAATGGATAAGTATTATACCTGTTTTCGGGTTTGTATTTATACTTTTATATAACTGGGATGGTATGAAACAATACAGTAAAAAGTATGGGAATTATGATAGGTATCATCGTTGTTTGCTCATTGTTCGCAGGGGGTATTTTAATAGAGGATCAGAAACAAATGGAGAAAATGTCTATTTTTCAAGAATGGATGTCTTCGGCAAACGTTCTTTATCTTGTAATTATAGTTGTTATTTTTCTAAGAATTGTTATAAGTATAGCAAGTTACATATTAAAGGAGAAGTAGAATGGGGGAGTACGAATGAGAGAAAAAATAGGATATTATGGTGTGCTAGTTTGTTTACTATTATCAATTATTTCAGGACAATTTCTTAACAGTGAATGGGTACCAGTTATATTATGTATAGGAGTATTGATTTTTGCTCCTATGTATCACTGGAATGAATGGAAAGCATATAGTCGAAAAAAGAAAATGGTTTTCAGTATCGAATTTGTCATTATAATCAGCACAATTCCGTTTTTGTTATGGAAAGGAAATGAGATAATAGATGGAATTGTAATGTTTCAAGGGTGGTTGTTTATTGCGAAAATGCTATATTTAATATGCATTTTAATGTTGGTAGTGGTAGTCGCTAAAATAGTAAACGAAAAGCTATTCGTTAATGAATAAAAGAAAATGCCACCTTATTCGGTGGCATTTCCTCATTTTACTGCATGAGCTTTTTGCATCTTTTTAATTAAACGAATTTGTCCACGATGATTGATTTCATCTTCAAAAACGTGAAACCACTTAAAATAGTTATTTGCTGGTTTGTCATACCAAAAGTCTGTCGTTTTAAATAACCATTCATCAGGTAACGATTGAAAAGTCTCGATTGTTTTGGAACGTACTTCTTGTAATGTATTTATGTAAAATTCTATAGCGTTTCCTTTTATTTTTTCACGCCCAAGATCGCCTAATTCAATGCCAGGTAACCAGCGTTCTAATTCAGCCTCCGTTGGTTCACGGTCTTCAAAAGTATGAATTTGGTAGTAAAATTCAATAGCAGCCATATGATACAATAACATGCCAATTGAATTTGCTTCCTTATCATATAAATAATCAAGTTCTTCAATTGTTAAACTTTCCACTGCTTGCATTGTTGTATAGCGAGCGTAATTCATCATGGAAACAAGCTTTGAAAATTCTACATGTAAACCCTCCAATTTATCAATTACAAAATTCAATTAAAATTCCCCCTCTTTAAATGAATACTCCAGAGAAGGAATTCTATGTGCAAAAAAAGTTTTGTTTAAACCTTCATAATATTAACAAGGGATTATAATTAGTTCTCTATTTGATTTTGTAATAACGTCATAACCATCTTTGGTGATGACAATATCATCTTCGATTCTACAACCGCCCCAGTTCGGTATGTAAATGCCCGGCTCAACTGTAACAACCATACCTTCTTGTAAAGTTGCCTTGCTTTCTTGGGATAAGCGAAGTGGTTCATGTATTTCTAACCCAAGACCGTGCCCGGTAGAGTGGCCAAAGTATTGACCGTATCCATGTTCTGTAATGTAATTCCTCGTTATATCATCGATACTTTTCGCAGTTTCTCCAGGCTTAATTGCTTCAGTCCCACGCTTTAACGCTTCTCGTACAACATTGTATATTTTTTGGAATTCTTCCGATGGTTCCCCGATTGCTACGGTACGTGTTATATCGGAACAATATCCGTCGTAAAGTGCACCGAAGTCTAATGTAACGATATCGCCTCGTTCGATTATTTTATTTGATGCAACTCCATGGGGAAGTGAAGAACGAACGCCTGAGGCTACAATGATTTGGAATGAAGAAGATGTGGCTCCTTTTTTTCGCATGAAAAATTCTAACTCATCTCGAACGTCAGTCTCGCTTATTCCAGGCTTTAGAAATGTAACAATATGGTGAAATGCTTCGTCAGCGATCGTAGCTGCGATTTTCATTGTTTCTATTTCAGATGTGTCTTTAATAAGTCGAATATCTTCAATAATCTCACACACTGGAACCATTTCTGTATGTATATATTTTTGTAGTTTCTTAAATTGTTGCAAAGTCATATTATTGTCTTCTATACCAAGTTTTTGAATTTTTAATTTTGATACTTGATTTGCAACTTCTTCTTCTAAATTTCCTTTATGCATAATAATTTCTGCTGCTTTTATTTCCGTTTTTGCTTGATCTATGTAACGGAAATCAGTAATGAAAATAGCTTTATGCGCAGCGATTAAGACAACGCCTGCGCTACCTGTAAAGTTTGTTGCGTATTGACGGTTTTCTTTTTTTGTAATAAGTAACCCGTCGATTCCGTAATTATGTAGTTGTTTTTGGATGTTAGTTATTCTTACATTCATTTTAATTCCTCCTTTTTACATTAATAAAGCAAGAATTGTGCCAGTATATTTATTTAGAATAAAAGAGAAGAGGGTAGCTGTGTGTCAAAAAAATTAGACGAATGTAAAATAAATATATATAAAATTTTTACAGTAAGTTTTTATGTGACTGAACAATAATATAAACTCGCAAACGAAAATCTTTTTAATTTAAATATTATATTTTTTGTATAAATGGATTAATTTAATTGGTATAATAAGGGATTGTTACGTTTTTTATAGGTAAAGAGATGTAACGAAAAAAACTGGGTTAAGGAATGTGAGTGTATGAAGAAATTAAGTAAAGTAATGTCATTTTGTTTGCCGCTAGTATGCTTGTTATAACGGGGTGTGAAACAAGTGAACACAAAGTTCAAGTAAATGAAACGATTGAACAGCTTGATGAAGCGCCAGAAGTGACAGAAAAAGAAGCGAAAAAGATTGTAAGAAAGAGTGTAGATGGAATAGCAAATGCGTTTAGTGAGATGGAAAAAGAAAATGGATGGAGCCGAAATAATCCTGGGGATTTAGAGACAGCTAAAAAAGGAGTTAAAGGATTGGTTTCAGAAAAGTTTGTAGAGAATCAGCTTCCTGAATTGCTTGCTAACTTTAATAGATCGAGAGAGACTGATATGTTACCATTCCCAAATTATTTTCAAACTGAAATAAGATTTTCTTCTTCACAAGATAAAGAAAATTTAACGGTACATACATTAAGTTTAGAAGATGAAATAGGTCATGCGGCCCAAGATTGGGAATTTCATTTGGTGTATAAAGAAGGGGGATGGTTAATGGATAAATGGTCATTCGTTTTTCCTGAAGATTTAAAACTTACAAAAGAAGAAGCAAATAGAATTTTAAAAATGCCAGACGATAAGAATGTGTCATTTGTAAGTGAAGAAAATAGTGGCGATAAGAAATACATATTCAAAGATAGTAACGGATTAATTACTGTAAATGCGAAAACATCTCTTATTTCATACAATGTAGATAAAAATAGGTATGAAAAGGTAACGAAAGAAAGAAATATTCAAGAAACAGAACAAGTACAGAGAAAGGATTCGAGTGCGTATACAGGCTCAAAAGAAGAGAAACAATCGCAAAAAGAATCTTCTTCAAAGATAGATAGAGCAAATGTTTTAAGTGAATTAGCTGCTATAGATAAACAAGAAAAACATACGAATGCTATGTCAACCAATGATATAGTAAATGAAATAGAAGGAAATTATGAACTGTGGGATAATAAACTAAATGAAATTTACAGTACATTAAAAAGTACGATGTCACCTGATGCGTTTCAGTCGTTAAAAACGAAACAAATTGCGTGGGTTAAAGAAAAAGAAAGTAAAGTTAAAGCAATTGGTACTGATACAAATAACGGAACGATGAGGCGTATAGAAGCTTCAGAAGAGAAATATAAGATGACAAAAGCAAGATGTTATGAATTAGTAAATGGGTATATGAACTAGTGTGAACGAATATAAAAAATGCGTTGCTTATAAGCAACGCATTTTTGTATTTACGCTTTTAATTTCATTACAATATCAGCATCTGGTGTTACATATACGGTTTGCTGATTGTCGTACGTAACAAAACCAAGTTTTGCACCACTCGGTTTTTTGACATGGCGTATTTTGGTGAAATCAACAGGTACAGAGCTAGACTCTTTCGCTTTACTGTAATAGGCAGCAATTTTGGCAGCTTCTAGTAAAGTTTCTTCAGCAGGCTCTAAAGAACGAATGACAACGTGAGAGCCAGGTATGTCTTTCGTATGTAACCAAATTTCATCACGGCGGGCAAACTTCGTTGTTAAATAATCATTTTGTTTATTGTTTTTACCAACGAAAATCTCTGTGCCATCACTTGCTACATATTTATCTAATACTGGTTTAGTAGGCTTTTTCTTTGCGTTTTTCGTTTTGCGATTGCGCACATAACCTTCTTCAGCTAATTCCTCACGAATTTCTTCAATATCTTTTGAAGAAGCAGCTTCCATTTGTTGAAGTAAGCTATCAAAATAAAGAATTTCTTCATTTGTTTTTTCGATTTGTTCTTCTACAACAGCAACCGAATTTTTTGCTTTTTGATACTTTTGGAAATAGCGTTGTGCATTTTCAGATGGTGTTTTTAAAGGATCTAATGTGATTTTTACAGTTCCACCATCCTCATCGTAATAATTAACGACCTCAATATCTTTATCGCCCTTTTTTAAAGCGTACATATTGGCTGTAAGTAGCTCTCCAAATAGTTGATATTTATCTGCTTTTTCAGCATCTTGCAGTGTTTTTTCGAGTTTAATGAGTTTTTTCTCGTTTTTATTTTTTTCGTTTTGCATAAAGCGTTCTAAATCATGAGCTTGTTGTTTTACACGATCACGTTCTGCTTTGCCAAAGAAGAAACGATCTAACAATTCGCTTACTGATGAGAATGTTTTTTCTTCTCCTTGCAAGTGTGTAAGAGGGAAAAGATAAAAGAATTCTTTTCCATTTGCAGTAATCATTGTAGGTGTATATGCATGAGATAGTAATGGTGTTTGTATAGAGAAAAATGCTTCTGATAATGCTTTCTCGTTTACCATACCGGCTTTCTTTACTACTTCTTTTGCAAATAATGGGGATATTCCCATGAAAGCACCGACGAGTTGTTTATCCATATTTCCAGATAGAAAGTCTAGCGGTCTAATAAAATCATCTGCGGTTTCAATTTGCAGAGGATTGATTTTATGTTGGGCTGGTGGCGCGACGTACTCAGCACCAGCATATACAGTTCGGTGACGGTTTACGGCTAATGAAACGTGTTTTAAGCTATCTAAAATCACGTTTGTTTTCGTATCTAATAAGATAATGTTACTATGTCGTCCCATTATTTCAATTACTAATGTTTTTAATGATTCGTCTCCGATTTCATTACGACTGCGAACTGTAATTTGAATAATGCGTTCTAAGTCGATTTGTTCAATTTTTTCAATAAATCCACCTTCTAAATGTTTGCGAAGAAGCATACAGAACATCGGCGGTATTGCTGGCGAATCGTAGTTTTGATTCGTTAAGTGCATACGAGCATATGTAGGATGAGATGAAAGAATTAGTTTTTGGTTCTTTCCATTCGCTCGAATATGTAATAAAATCTCGTATTTTGAAGGTTGATATATTTTGGAAATTCTTCCTGTGTAAAGAGAATTTTCAATTTCATGTGTAATCGCTCTTGTAAATAATCCATCGAATGCCATAAATGAACACTCCTTTCTAACTAAATGTTAATTATAGCATTTTTTTGGACGAGGCTGAATAAGCTTTCAATAGAGTATGTCTGGAATCAGGAGGTCGATAGCAGGATGAACTGGTATGGAATGCGAGCACATGAAGTGGAAGAAAGAACGAATACGAATGTAAAGGTTGGACTTACAGAGAAAGAAGCAGAAGGGCGAGTAAAGAAATTTGGTACTAATGAATTAGAAGAAGCAAAAAGGCCTTCTGCACTAATGGTATTTTTAGCACAGTTTAAAGATTTCATGGTACTCGTTTTGTTTGGAGCAACAATTGTTTCTGCGTTTTTAGGTGAATACATTGATTCTATTGCTATTGTTGCCATTGTTATTATCAACGGTATTCTCGGCTTTTTTCAAGAAAGAAAAGCTGAAAAATCATTGGAAGCTTTAAAGGAACTAGCTGCCCCGCAAGTTACTGTAATGCGGAATGGAAAGTGGGTAAAAGCACCATCTAAAGCACTTGTTTTAGGTGATATTATTAAGTTTTCCAGTGGTGATCGTATTGGGGCTGATGTGCGTCTTGTTGAGGCATCAAGTTTATATATTGAAGAGTCTGCTTTGACAGGGGAGTCCGTACCTGTACAAAAGAAGGTAGAAGCACTGCAAGGGCAAGATGTTGCAATTGGGGATCAAAAAAATATGGCTTTTATGGGGACAATGATTACGCGAGGATCTGGTACAGGAGTCGTTGTAGCAACTGGTATGAATACAGCGATGGGGCAAATTGCAAATATGTTGCAAAATGCAGAGCAAATGGAAACGCCACTGCAAAGAAGGTTAGAACAGCTCGGAAAAATATTAATTATTGTAGCTCTTATTTTGACAGCGCTCGTTGTATTGGCTGGTGTGTATCAAGGGAATGAAGTATATCATATGTTTTTAGCTGGCGTATCGCTAGCTGTTGCGGCTATTCCAGAAGGATTGCCAGCAATTGTTACAGTAGCTTTATCACTTGGTGTACAGCGTATGATAAAAAAGAGAGCAATTGTAAGGAAGTTACCGGCCGTAGAAACGTTAGGCTGCGCTTCTGTTATATGCTCTGATAAAACGGGAACAATGACACAAAACAAAATGATGGTAACACATATGTGGTCAGGCGGAGAATTGTGGAAAGTGACAGGGCAAGGATATGAACCTAATGGCTCTTTTATGAAAGGTGAAAAAGAAGTGAATCCAGCTAAGACAAAATCACTTTATCAGCTACTTACATTTGGTTCACTATGTAACAATGCAAATATTATTCAAAAGAAAAAGGCGTACGTATTAGATGGGGATCCAACAGAGGGAGCGCTTGTAGCTGCAGCAATGAAAGCTGGGATAACACGTGAGGCATTGAAAGGGAAATTTGAAATTATTCGTGAATTTCCATTTGATTCAACTCGAAAAATGATGAGTGTTATTGTACGAGATCGAGAGGGGAAAAAGTTTATTGTTACGAAAGGAGCACCGGATGTTCTTTTGCAAATGAGTCAAACAATCTTATGGGGGGATAAGCAGCAGCCGTTAAGTGAGCTATATAGAAAAGAAGTACAGGCGGCTATTCATAGCTTAGGTAGTCAAGCGCTTCGAACAATTGCAGTTGCGTTTAAACCTTTAAAAGTCACGGATTCTATTGAACATGAAAGAGACGTTGAAAAAGATTTTATGTTGGTTGGGATACAAGGTATGATTGACCCGCCAAGGCCAGAAGTCGCGCAGGCGGTAAAAGAGTGTAAAGAAGCTGGTATTCGAACAGTAATGATTACAGGTGATCATAAAGTGACAGCAATGGCGATTGCTGAACAATTAGGAGTTTTACCACCAGATGGACGCGTTGTTGAAGGAGTAGAACTCGCGAATATGGATGTGGAGGAATTAGAAAATGTTGTAGAAGATACGTATGTATTCGCTCGTGTATCACCTGAGCATAAATTGAAAATTGTTAAAGCATTGCAAAATCAAGGACATATAGTAGCGATGACAGGTGATGGAGTGAACGATGCTCCAGCTATAAAAACAGCGGATATTGGGATAGCGATGGGGATTACAGGGACAGATGTTGCAAAAGAAGCCTCTTCACTTGTTTTACTAGATGATAATTTTGCTACAATTAAGTCAGCGATTAAAGAAGGAAGAAATATATACGAGAACATACGTAAGTTCATTCGCTACTTATTGGCGTCAAATGTTGGAGAAATTTTAGTTATGTTATTTGCGATGTTACTTGCATTACCACTGCCGATGGTTCCTATTCAAATTTTATGGGTGAACTTAGTTACTGATGGTTTACCAGCGATGGCATTAGGTTTGGATAAGGCTGAAGGAGATGTGATGAAGAGAACACCGCGTCACCCGAAAGAAGGGGTATTCGCTAGAGGGCTTGCGTGGAAAATAATAAGTCGAGGGTTTTTAATTGGAGCAGTGACGTTAGTGGCGTTTATTATTGCGTATAACCAACATCCAAATGAACTGAAATATGCACAAACTGTAGCGTTCGCGACGTTGGTACTTGCACAGCTTATTCATGTATTTGATTGTCGTAGTGAGCATTCTGTCTTTCACCGTAATCCATTTGGGAACGTGTATTTAGTAGGGGCGGTTATTATTTCGTTACTACTTATGCTAGTGGTTATATATTATCCACCGTTACAACCGATCTTTAGCACAATGCCGATACAAGCAAGAGATTGGTTATTAATTGGAGGTTTGTCATCAATTCCGACTTTCTTACTAGTAGGTTCTTTATTAACAGGGAAAAAGGCTAAGAAGAAAAAGCCGATGTTATATAAGAAGGGATTAAACTTGAAATAGTCAATGTTATGAAAATGTGATATAATTTACAGAAGGTAGTAGAGCCTTGTCTCTATTACCTTTTTCATTGAGTTATTTTATGGCTTGGATGTGATAAAAATGATTTCTAGTATGACAGGGTTTGGAAGATCGAAAGTAGAAAGTGATACTTTTCAAATTACAGTAGAAATGAAATCGGTGAACCACCGTTTTTTAGAGATGAGTATTCGACTTCCTAAGCAAATGATGGTATTTGAGGACAAAATTCGTAAAATAATTGCACAGCAAGTTCGACGTGGGCGCATCGAAGTGTCTATTAGTATAGCAGGTGAAGGACTTGTTGAAAGAAAATTAAGTGTGAATTGGTCACTTCTTGAGCAGTACCAATCGATGATGGAAGATATAAAAGGGAAATTTCAATTACAAGATTCTATTACACTCGAACAATTAATGGCAATGCCAGAAGTAACAGCAATTGAAGAAATAGAAAATGTAAATGAACATTTTGAGAACAGTTTATATGAGGCTGTTCGTCAAGCTGCTCATATGTTGAAAACGATGAGAGATGGCGAAGGAGAACGATTACATAAAGATATAGCGTATCGTTTACAAGAGATTAGCAATTGTGTAAATGCGATTATTCCACATGCACCAATTGTTACACAAAAATATCGTGAACGATTAGAAAATCGCTTAAAAGAATTACATAATCAAGATCTAGATGAACAAAGATTGCTAACAGAAGTCGCAATCTTTGCAGAGCGTTGTGATATTCATGAAGAGTTAGTTCGTTTGCAAAGTCATTTAGAGCAATTTCGTGAAACATTGCAGATTGAAGAGCCTGTTGGAAGGAAAATGGATTTCATCGTGCAAGAGATGCATAGAGAAATTAATACGATTGGTTCTAAGGCAAATGACTTAACAATTTCAAAATATGTTGTAGAAATGAAAAATAACCTTGAAAAAATTCGTGAACAAGTACAAAATATTGAGTAGCTTTCAAAAAATATATAAAGTTATACGTGGTGGAGAAATCGGATAGACTTACTAGGAGGCGCAAACTATGGCCATGCGGTTTTTAAATATTGGATACGGAAATATTGTATCTGCTCATCGAATTATTGCTATTGTAAGTCCGGAGTCAGCTCCTATTAAACGAACAGTACAAGAAGCACGCGAACATAATGCTTTGCTTGATGCTACGTATGGGAGAAAAACAAGGGCGGTTATTGTTATGGATGATGGGCATGTTGTATTAAGTCCAATTCAACCAGAGACGATTGCACATCGTTTGAATAATAAAGAAGATTTAAGTGAGGAAGGGTAGGTTTTACATATTTATGAGAAGTAGAAGAGGATTGCTCATCGTTCTTTCAGGGCCTTCTGGGGTTGGAAAAGGGACGGTTCGTAAAGAGCTGTTTAGCCATGAGGATACACGTTTTCAGTACTCTATTTCAGTAACGACACGTAAGCCGCGTGAAGGTGAAGTAGATGGTGTGGATTATTTCTTTAAAGAAAGAGAAGAATTCGAGGAAATGATTCGTAATGAAAAATTACTTGAGTGGGCTGAGTTCGTAGGTAATTATTACGGAACACCGATTGACTATGTTGAAAAAACATTACAAGAAGGAAAAGATGTATTCTTAGAAATTGAAGTGCAAGGAGCAATTCAAGTTAAGAAAGCTTTCCCAGAAGGTGTATTTATTTTCTTAGCACCTCCAAGTTTATCTGAACTAAAGAGCCGTATTGTCGGACGTGGTACAGAGACTGAAGATGTTATTGAAAATCGTTTAACTGTAGCGAAAGAAGAAATCGAGATGATGGACGCTTACGACTATGTAGTAGAAAACGATCAAGTTGAATTAGCTTGTGATAGAATTAAAGCAATTGTGGTTGGCGAACATTGCCGCCGCGAAAGGGTAGCAAAATATTATAAAGAAATGACGGAGGGTCTATAATTATGTTAAATCCATCAATTGACTCATTACTACAAAAAATCGATTCTAAGTACACTTTAGTAACAGTGGCTGCAAAACGCGCACGTGAAATGCAACTTGCTAATAACTGTGTTGTAGAAAAACCTGTTTCTCATAAATGTGTAGGTAAAGCATTAGAAGAAATCGATGCAGAAGCATTAAGCTACGTACCAAGTGAAGATAAAGTAGCTGAATAAGCCTTTGCCTTCGACAAAATAAAACATAGACTTTATAATTTTCTATGTAACGGTAACAACCTATTTACAAGTAGGTTGTTATTTTTTTACGAAAGGAATGAAATATCGGTACTGACGAGCTGAGAATTCTATTTCAGTATTATAAGTTTGAAAAAGAAAGAGGACGAGTCATATGCTAAAAGGGAAAAAGATACTTTTATGTGTAACAGGAGGCATTGCGGTTTTTAAAGCAGCTGCGTTAACGAGTAAATTGACACAATCTGGCGCAATTGTCAAAGTAATGATGAGTGAGTCGGCAATGAAGTTTGTTACGCCTCTTACATTCCAAGCGCTTTCTCGCCATGATGTATATACGGATACATTCGATGAGAAAGACTCAGCTGTTATTGCTCATATTGATTTAGCAGATTGGGCGGATGTTGTACTTGTCGCACCTGCTACTGCCAATTGTATTGGAAAGTTAGCTGGTGGTATTGCAGATGATATGATTACAACTACTTTGTTAGCTACTACAGCTCCGGTATGGATTGCGCCTGCTATGAATGTGCATATGTATGAAAATAAAATAGTTCAAAAAAATATGATGACATTGAAAACGCTAGGATATACATTTATTGAGCCTGGGGAAGGCTTTTTAGCATGTGGATATGTAGCGAAGGGACGACTAGAAGAACCTGAAGCAATTATTGCACGGTTAGAGGAAGCTTTCTCAGAACACAAACCATTGCAGGGAAAAAGAATATTAATAACTGCTGGCCCAACACGTGAAAAGGTTGATCCAGTTCGTTTTATGACGAATTTTTCTTCTGGGAAAATGGGGTATGCGATTGCGGAAGTGGCAGCGAATTTAGGCGCTGATGTTATACTCGTTTCAGGACCGACAGCATTAAATCCACCGTTACATGTAACGACAGTGCAAGTGGAATCTGCACAAGATATGTTAGAAGCAGTTCTTCAACATTATCAAAACGTAGACGTTGTCATTAAAACAGCAGCAGTTGCAGATTATCGTCCGAAATATGTGCATGAGAATAAAATGAAAAAGCAAAATGGTGATGCTGTCATTGAACTTGAAAGAACGGTGGATATTTTAAAAACATTAGGTCAGAAAAAGGATAAACAGTTACTTATCGGTTTTGCTGCTGAAACGACAAATGTAGAGGAATATGCAACGAAAAAACTACGTGAGAAAAATGCAGATATGATTGTCGCGAATGATGTAAAAGCGCAAGGAGCTGGATTTGGCACGGATACGAATATTGTAACAATGTATAGAAAAGATGGAAAAGTTATTGAGTTGCCACTTTTAATGAAAAAAGAGGTAGCTCGTGAAATATTGAAGCAAATTGAAATGATGTTAGAAGATGATCGTTTATGAAATTTGCAAGTGTAATTGTTGATGTACCTGCCCGTCAGACAGATCGACCATTTGATTACATTATTCCTAAAAAATGGGAAGATATTGTACAGACAGGAATGCGTGTAGTAGTTCCGTTTGGGCCAAGAAAATTGCAAGGTTTTATTATTGGGATTAAAGATTCGGTGGATGTAGAAAGTAAGAAGTTAAAGACAATCCATGAAATATTAGATGTAACACCGGTTTTAAATGATGAATTATTAAAGCTTGGATATTGGCTTACAAGTGAAACGTTATGCTACATGATTTCAGCTTTTCAAGTGATGCTTCCAACTGCGATAAAAGCAACGTATAAAAAACGTCTACAACTTTGTAAACAGGAAGAAATAGCACCTGAAATACTATATTTATTTCAGGATAAAGAAGCAATTGATTTTGAAGTAATCGAGCAACAGCCACATTTATACCGAACTATTCAACAAGAAATTAAAAATGGTACGGTTGAAGTCGTTTATCAGGTGAAAGATAAAGTACAAAAGAAGAAGCAAAGAGTGGTTCAGCCGGAGTTGCCAGAAGATAAATTGGAATTAGCGGCATTTGAACTGAAAAGTAAAAAACAACAAGATGTACTGTATTATTTTGTGGAAAATTATAAAAGTACACCGTTGAAAGTAATTACAGAAGAGTTACAAATAACAGATGCTCCAATAAAAGCACTTGTTAAAAAGGGATTCATTTCAGAAAAGTATGTGGAAGTATACCGAAATCCGTATGACGATGATGATTTTGAACAAACAAAACCATTTCCACTTACGGAGGAACAAAAACAAGTTATTACACCGATTTTATCATCAATTACAAATGAAACTTATAATCCATTTTTACTATATGGTGTTACAGGAAGTGGAAAGACAGAAGTATATTTACAATCTATAGCAGCAGTGCTCAAGAAAGGAAAAGAAGCTATCGTTCTTGTTCCTGAAATTGCACTAACGCCCCAAATGGTGGATCGTTTTAAAGGTAGGTTTGGCTCGCAAGTTGCAGTTCTTCATAGTGCGTTGTCTGTTGGAGAAAAGTATGACGAGTGGCGTAAGATTTTAAGAAAAGAAGTGAAAGTTGTAGTTGGTGCGCGTTCAGCTGTTTTTGCGCCTTTTGAGAATTTAGGGATTATTATTATTGATGAAGAGCATGAATCAAGTTACAAACAAGAAGATAATCCGAGGTATCATGCAAGAGATGTAGCTGTCTGGAGAGGACAATATCATAAATGTCCTATCGTTCTTGGTAGTGCGACACCAACACTTGAATCGTTTGCAAGGGCGAAAAAAGGTGTTTATGAACTATTAACAATGGAAAAACGTATGAATGAACAAGCTTTACCAACGGTAGAGATTGTTGACATGCGAGAAGAACTTCGTGACGGGAATCGATCAATGTTTTCTAAGGCGCTGCATGAAAAAATAGCAGATCGATTAGAAAAGAAAGAACAAATGGTACTCTTTTTAAATAGAAGAGGTCATTCTACATTTGTTATGTGCCGTGATTGTGGGTATGTTGTCCAATGTCCGCATTGTGATATTTCATTGACATATCATAAAATGAATCATCGTTTAAAATGTCATTATTGTAGTTACGAAGAGAATATGCCAACTGAGTGTCCAGCTTGTCAAAGTACATACATTCGTTTCTTTGGTACAGGTACACAAAAGGTAGAAGAAGAAATTACAAAACTATTTCCAGAGGCGCGAGTCATTCGAATGGATGTAGATACGACAAGTCGAAAAGGAATGCATGAAAAATTATTAAAGGCGTTTGGGGAAGAAAAAGCAGATATATTACTTGGAACACAAATGATTGCTAAAGGATTAGATTTTCCGAAAGTAACGCTCGTTGGGGTTTTAACTGCAGATACGATGCTTCACTTACCTGATTTTCGGGCGAGTGAAAAGACATATCAGTTATTGACGCAAGTAAGTGGACGAGCGGGTAGACATGAATTGCCAGGGGAAGTTGTGATTCAAACGTATACGCCAGAACATTACAGTATAGAGTTAGCGAAGAACCAACAATATGATGTGTTTTTTGACCAAGAAATGCAAATGAGACGAACAAGACAATATCCCCCATATTACTATGTTGTACTCGTAACTGTATCTCATCCAGAATTATTAAAAGCGGTACAAGTGACGGAAAAAATTGCCTCGTATTTACGAACGCATTGCTCACAGCAAACAATGGTGCTAGGACCAGTTGCTTCAGCGATTCCAAGGATAAAAGATAGATATCGTTATCAATGCATGATAAAATACAAACGGGAACCAAACTTAAAGAACGTGCTCAAAATGGTAAATGAACATTATCAAGCAGAAATGCAAAAAGAGCTACAAATCTCAATTGATTTTAATCCAACAATGTTAATGTAGCGGAGGGAAATATGGCAGTTTTAGAAATAATAAAGCATCCAAATGAAGTGTTAGAAACACCATGCGAAAGAGTAATTAACTTTGATAAAAAGTTAGTGAAATTGTTGAAAGATATGCATGAAACAATGTTAATTGCGGACGGAGTCGGTTTAGCTGCGCCTCAAGTAGGTGTAAGCTTGCAAGTAGCGGTTGTTGATGTCGATGATGATACTGGGAAAATCGAGTTAATCAATCCATCAATATTAGAAAAACGTGGTGAACAAGTAGGTCCCGAAGGCTGTTTAAGCTTCCCGGGACTTTATGGTGAAGTAGAACGTGCCGATTATATTAAAGTAAGAGCGCAAAATCGCCGTGGGAAAGTATTCTTATTAGAAGCGGAAGGATTTTTAGCGCGTGCAATTCAACATGAAATTGATCATTTACACGGTGTTTTATTTACATCGAAAGTGACAAGATATTATGAAGAAAACGAACTAGAATAGGTGTTAAAAGGAGCGGTTTTTAAATGATAAAAGTAGTGTTTATGGGAACACCGGACTTTTCAGTGCCGGTGCTTCGTCGTCTTATTGAAGATGGCTATGAGGTAGTAGGTGTTGTGACGCAACCTGATCGTCCAGTAGGTAGAAAAAAAGTATTAACACCTACACCTGTTAAAGTTGAAGCGGAAAAACATGGTATCCCTGTGTTACAGCCGTTAAAAATTCGTGAAAAAGATGAATATGAAAAAGTATTGGCATTAGAGCCAGATTTAATTGTAACAGCTGCATTTGGGCAGATTGTACCAAATGAAATTTTAGAAGCACCAAAGTATGGGTGTATTAATGTTCACGCTTCTTTACTTCCTGAACTTCGTGGTGGTGCACCAATTCATTATGCAATTATGGAAGGTAAAGAAAAAACAGGTATTACAATTATGTATATGGTAGAAAAATTGGATGCTGGTGATATCTTAACGCAAGTGGAAGTTGAAATTGAAGAGCGTGAAACGACAGGCTCATTATTTGATAAATTAAGTGAAGCAGGAGCACACCTTCTATCTAAAACAGTGCCTTTATTAATTCAAGGTAAGTTAGAACCGATTAAACAAAACGAAGAAGAAGTAACGTTTGCGTACAATATAAAACGTGAGCAAGAGAAAATTGATTGGACAAAAACAGGTGAAGAAGTATACAATCACATTCGCGGATTGAATCCATGGCCAGTTGCTTATACAACTTTAGCAGGACAAGTTGTTAAAGTATGGTGGGGGGAAAAAGTGCCTATAACTGAACCGGCTGAAGCAGGTACGATTGTTGCAATCGAAGAAGATGGTTTTGTTGTAGCAACGAGTAATGAAACAGGTGTTAAAATTACTGAATTGCAACCTTCTGGTAAAAAGCGTATGAGTTGTTCACAATTTTTACGTGGAACAAAACCTGAAATTGGAACGAAGTTAGGAGAAAATGCATGAGACAAAATGTTCGTGAATTAGCTCTTGATGGTTTAATTCAAGTGGAAAAAAGTGGTGCATATAGCAACTTACTTTTAAATAATCTAATTGAAAAAAGTGCAATTGATAGAAAAGATATTGGTTTATTAACTGAAATTGTATATGGAACGATTCAACGTCGTGACACATTAGATTATTATTTACAGCCTTTTTTAAAAAAGAAGGTTGAGGCGTGGGTAAGAGTATTGCTTCGCTTATCTTTATATCAAATGATTTATTTAGACCGAGTGCCAGAAAGAGCGGCTATTCATGAAGCGGTTGAGATTGCAAAGCGTCGCGGGCATAAAGGAATTGCTGGTATGGTGAACGGTGTATTACGTTCGATTCAGAGAGAAGGTGTACCTTCTGTAGATGAAATCAAGGATCCAGTAGAACGTCTTGCAATTACAACAAGTCATCCAGTTTGGCTTGTCCAAGAGTGGACTTCAGAATACGGTTTAGAAACTGCAGAAAAAATGTGCGAAGTAAACATGTTACCCCCTGTACCAACAGCGCGTGTGAATGTTGATAAGGTAACTGTAGAAGAAGCGATTGAGTTGTTAGCAAGTGAAGGTATAGAAGCAAAACGTGGTGACTTATCAGATGATGCTATTCAGATTGAAAGAGGAAATGTAGCGCATACAGAAGCGTTTAAAAAAGGATTTCTTTCTATTCAAGATGAAAGTTCTATGCTTGTAGCACGCGCTTTAGAACCGAGTACGGGAGATGCAGTTCTTGATAGTTGTGCTGCTCCAGGCGGAAAAACAACGCATATCGCGGAACGATTAAAGGGAACTGGTAAGGTCATGTCCCTTGATTTACATGCACACAAAGTACGTTTAATTAAACAGCAAGCAGAGCGACTTGGTCTAGAAAATGTCGAAACTAAAGCGCTAGATGCTAGAAAAGTGCAAGAGCACTTTGCAAATGAAACGTTTGATAAAATATTGGTAGATGCACCGTGTTCTGGATTTGGTGTAATTAGACGTAAACCTGATATTAAGTTAGGAAAAGATAAAGGCGATAGTGAAAGATTATCGACGATTCAAATTGCAATACTAGAAAAAATAGCACCATTATTAAAACAAGGCGGTCGTCTTGTTTATAGTACGTGCACAATTGAGAAAATAGAAAATGAACAAGTAATAGAGAAATTTTTACAAGAACATCCTGAATTTGAATGGGATACTACGCTTAAAGAGCGTATGCCAGAAAAATTAACTCCGTATATTGATGAAGGTCAAGTGCAAATTTTACCGCATTATTTTGCGACGGATGGCTTTTATATTGCTTGTTTAAGGAAGAAGGTGTAGCATCATGGAAACGACTGTAAGAAAACAAAAGAAAAATTTAGAAACGAAGAAACCATCAATTTACTCTTTACAACTTCATGAAATGCAAGATTGGTTAAAGGAACAAGGAGAACCGAAGTTCCGTGCTGGACAAATTTTTGATTGGTTATATAAAAAACGTGTAAAAAATTATGAGGATATGTCAAACCTTTCTAAAGGATTGCGTGATAAATTGTCGAATTCCTTTGATATTACTACTTTAAAAACGTTAGTAAAACAAACGTCTTCGGATGGAACAATTAAATTCTTATTCCAATTATATGACGGATATTCTATTGAAACGGTATTAATGCGACACGAATATGGAAATTCCATTTGTGTAACAACGCAAGTTGGTTGTCGTATTGGGTGTACGTTCTGTGCTTCGACACTTGGTGGATTAAAGCGAAACCTAGAAGCTGGAGAAATCGTAGCGCAAGTAGTAGAAGTTCAGCGTGCGCTTGATGAAACAGAAGAACGTGTAAGTTCTCTTGTTGTTATGGGGATTGGAGAACCATTTGATAACTATGATAATTTAATGGGATTCTTACGCATCATTAACCATGAAAAAGGACTTCATATTGGTGCGAGACATATGACTGTTTCGACGAGTGGAATTATCCCGAAAATTTATAAGTTTGCTGAAGAAGATCTACAAATTAATTTTGCGATTTCATTGCATGCTCCAAACTCAGAATTACGTTCAAAATTAATGCCGATTAACCGTGCTTATAAATTACCAGATTTAATGGAAGCTATTAAATACTATGTAAATAGAACAGGGCGTCGTATTACTTTTGAATATGGATTATTTGGAGGAGAAAATGACCAAGTAGAGCATGCTGAAGAGCTTGCTGCGCTCTTAAAAGGTGTAAAATGTCATGTGAACTTGATTCCGGTAAACTACGTACCTGAACGTGATTATGTACGTACGCCACGTGAACAAATTTTCTTGTTCGAAAAAACGTTAAAAGATCGTGGAGTGAATGTAACGATTCGCCGTGAACAAGGTCATGATATTGATGCAGCCTGCGGTCAGTTGCGTGCGAAGGAGCGCAAAGAAGAGACGAGGTGACGAGATGAAAGCCGTATTTCTATCGGATAAAGGAAAAGTTCGTCAACATAATGAAGATAGTGCAGGAGTTTTTCACAATTTAGATGGAAATGTATTAGCGGTAGTAGCAGATGGAATGGGAGGTCATCGAGCTGGTGATGTAGCTAGCTCGATGGCCATTCAATTATTCCATGATTATTGGAAGCAAACACATAATATGAATGAGCCGAAAAAAGTAGAACAATGGTTACATACTAGTGTTGGGATTATTAATGAGCGTATATATGAATATGCTCAGCAAAATGCAGAATGTAATGGTATGGGAACAACGCTTATAATAGCTGTTTGTACACCAAGCTTTGTGACAATAGGGCATATAGGAGATAGTCGTTGCTATATGGTATCAGAAGGAGAAATGACGCTAGTAACGGAAGATCATTCGCTTGTAAATGAGCTTGTGAAACATGGTGAAATTTCAAAGGAAGACGCAGAGTATCATCCGAAAAAGAATGTGTTATTAAGAGCATTAGGAACAGAAGAAAAAGTTGGGTTAGATGTTAAAACGTTGGTGATTGAGGAAGATGATCAATTACTTCTTTGCTCTGATGGGTTATCAAACAAAGTTTCTATTGATGATATGCGACAAATTTTACAGTTAAATGAACAGCTTGAAGGTAAAGGGCAGTGTCTCATTCAATTGGCAAATGATCGCGGTGGAGAAGATAATATCACACTTGTTCTTATTGATTATGCGGGTTCGACAAACGAAAGTAGGTGAAGTACAACGTGCTGATTGGAAAACGCTTAAATGACCGTTATAAGCTGCTGAAAATGATTGGTGGTGGCGGAATGGCCAATGTATATTTAGCTCATGATGATATACTTGGCCGAGATGTAGCGGTAAAAATATTAAGACTCGACTACTCAAATAACGAAGAGTTTATTAAACGTTTCCATCGAGAAGCGCAGTCTGTTACAACGTTGTCGCATCCAAATATTGTGAATATGTATGATGTCGGAGAAGAAGATGGTATATACTATCTTGTCATGGAATATGTACCAGGACAAACATTGAAGCAATACATAATTGAGCGAGGGATGTTACCTATAGGAGAAGCTCTTGATATTATGGAGCAGTTAACATCCGCTATGGCACACGCCCATCATTTTGAAATTGTGCATCGTGATATAAAGCCGCACAATATTTTAATTCGAGCTGATGGAATAATAAAAGTAACAGATTTTGGAATTGCGACAGCTACAAGTGCAACAACAATTACACATACAAATTCAGTGCTCGGTTCAGTCCATTATTTATCACCAGAACAGGCACGTGGCGGAATAGCAAATAAACAATCAGATATCTATTCTCTTGGGATAGTTATGTTTGAATTGTTAACAGGAAGACAACCGTTTTCTGGCGAATCTGCTGTTGCTATAGCTTTAAAACATTTACAAAGTGAAATCCCATCACCAAAAAGATGGAATGAAAATATTCCGCAAAGTGTTGAAAATATTATATTAAAAGCAACTGCAAAAGATCCGTTCCATCGATATCAATCTGCCAATGCGATGAAGCGAGATATTGAAACTGCGCTATATCCAGAGAGGATAAATGAGCAACCGTTTTACATACCAGAAGATATGGAAGCGACGAAAGCGATTCCGATTATTCAACAAGAACAATTATTTGAAAATGTAAGTGATGAAACGATTGTTTTAAAAGGGAGTAAGGTGGAAGAACCGATAAGAGCAGAAGCAGCTGAGTTAGATAAGAAGAAAAAACGGAGTAACAAGTGGCTTAAAGTTTTAATTTCAACATTTTTATTTTTAGCAATAGGAATAACATTAGCGCTTACGGTTATTCCAGGATTATTTATTCCGAAAGATGTGAAAGTTCCTGATGTGGCTGGTATGAAATACACGACAGCTGTAAATACATTAGTAGAAAAGGGCTTTGAGGTGACGGAGCCTAATATTGTATATACAGATGATGTTGAAGTTGGGGATGTAATAAAAACGGACCCTGTAGCAGGAAGAGTCGTAAAAGAAAACGCTAAAATTACTATCTATCAATCAGGTGGGAAAAAGAAAAGTAAGATGGCGAATTTCACAGGGCAAAACTTTGAGAGTGTAAAAGCTGAGTTAGAAGAAAAATATAAACAAGTTACAGTAAATTATATTGAAAATGATAAGCCGAAAGGTGAAATTGTAGAGCAAATTCCGACGCCTGATCAAATGGTTATAGAAGCGGAGCAAGAACTGAAAATCTGGGTAAGTAAAGGTCCTTATCAAATTAGACCAGGTGACTTTTCGGGGTGGACTGAAAATAGTGTAACTGGTTATTTGAATGAGAGAAAACTAACGTCAGATATAAAACGAGAGTATTCAGATACAATCGAAAAAGGACTTGTAATTTCGCAATTTCCAAAACCAGGTACACCATTAAAAGAGGGAGATAAAGTAACTATTATTATCTCTGATGGTCAAAAGCCTAAAGTGACTAAAACGGTAAAATTGGACAATATCTCTATCCCATATGAGCCTGCTGTAACAGGTGAAAAAAAGCCGCAAACAATAGAAATTTATAAAGAAGACATGCAGCAAAAAATGGATAGACCGGTTGAAACGAGAACAATTACTGAATCAGCGACTATTTCTTTAGAATTTGTAATTCAAGAAGGTTCAAAGGGACACTATAAAATTGTACGAGATGGAGTAACGATTATTGATAAAGAAGTACCATATCCAACTCAATAATAGTGAAAGTCTACTTATTATTATTGCCTGTTATGCTGTCTACAAAGTGGACGGTATAGCAGGCAAAAATATATGATTCAAAAAGCTAGTAACGTGATGCAGCTGTAAATATTTTTTTGCATTTAATGGGAAATTTAATGTATATTAGCGAAAGTATATATGGTAGGTTTTGAAATCGTTATTTAGAAAATTTAAATCCATTCATTTTTAAATTCAGCATCACCTTATACAAAAAAGGAGAATTCTATGCCAGAAGGAAAAATTATAAAAGCTTTAAGTGGGTTTTATTACGTGCAGCATGAAGAAGGGGTTACGCAATGTCGTGGACGAGGTGTATTTAGAAAAAATAAAATTACACCACTTGTAGGAGACCAAGTTGTTTTTCAGGCAGATAATCCAACTGAAGGTTATGTGCTTGAAGTGTTTGATCGAAAAAATGAACTTGTTAGACCTCCTATTGCTAATGTCGATCAAGCGATTCTTGTGTTCTCTGCAGTAGAACCAGATTTTAATCCTGGACTGTTAGATCGATTTTTAGTGCTGATTGAATATCATAACATTAAGCCAATTATTTGTATTAGCAAGATGGATTTAGTAGATGAAAAGATGAAAGCAACTGTTGAAGCTTATGCGAATGATTATCGTGAGATGGGTTATGATGTTTTATTTACTTCTATTAATACGTCAGAAAGTATTGATATATTAAAACCATACTTAGAAAATTGTGTTTCTGTCGTTGCGGGTCAATCTGGTGTGGGGAAATCTTCAATACTTAATGTGCTACGTCCAGAATTAGAGCTGAAAACAAATGATATTTCCTCCCATTTAGGACGCGGGAAGCATACGACAAGACACGTAGAATTAATTGCAATTGGGAGTGGACTAGTAGCAGATACACCGGGTTTTAGTTCACTAGATTTCATTGATATAGAAGTAGAAGATCTTACATATTGTTTTCCAGAGTTGAAAGAAGCGAGCCAATACTGTAAATTTAGAGGGTGTACACATCTTTCTGAACCGAAATGTGCGGTGAAAGCTGCGGTTGAAGAAGGGAAGATTACAGAATATCGCTATAAGAACTATAAACAATTCGTAGAAGAAATTAGAGAGAGAAAGCCGAGGTATTAGTTATGATTAAAATTGCACCATCGATTTTATCAGCAGATTTTTCAAAATTAGGGGAAGAGATTAAAGATGTAGAAAAGGGCGGAGCGGATTACATTCACGTTGACGTAATGGATGGACATTTCGTACCAAATATTACGATTGGACCGTTAATTGTAGAAGCTATCCGTCCAATTACATCATTACCATTAGATGTACATTTAATGATTGAAAATCCTGATAACTATATCCCGACTTTCGCACAAGCGGGAGCGGATATTATTACTGTTCACGTAGAGGCGTGTCCACATCTACATCGTACAATTCAGTTAATTAAATCTCATGGTATTAAAGCGGGCGTTGTATTAAATCCACATACGCCAGTTTCAGTAATTGAGCATGTATTAGAAGATATAGATATGGTATTACTTATGACAGTAAACCCTGGATTTGGTGGACAGAAGTTTATCCATTCTGTATTACCGAAAATTAAACAAGTTGCAGACATGGTGAAAGAGCGCAATCTAGAAGTAGAAATTGAAGTTGATGGTGGTGTAAATGCTGAAACAGCAAGACTTTGTGTGGAAGCAGGAGCAAATGTACTTGTAGCTGGATCAGCAGTATACAATCAAAAAGACCGCGGTGAAGCAATTCGCGTAATTCGTGGGTAGTGATGAACTTTATCCTAGTAAGGTATTCATAGGATAGCGTAAAAATATGTAAAAAGGCAATCTACCGAATGGCAGATTGCCTTTTTACAATGGAAGGGGAAGAAAAAATGATTATTCATATTTTGGCAGGAGGACCTTCGGAATATTGTGCAGATTTTGCTCGATATGAGGATGAGGAAGTAGTGTGGGCAGCGGTTGATAGGGGAGTATACCGTCTATTAAAGAAAGGGATTACACCGGCTGTTGCGTTTGGAGATTACGATTCAGTTACCGAAGAAGAATTAGTATGGATGGGACAGCAAACGAACGAATTACATATTGTTCCGCGAGAAAAAGATCAAACGGATTTAGAAATTGCAATTAACTGGGCATTAGGACAGAAGCCGGCACTAATTCGTATTTTTGGTGCTACCGGTGGAAGGCTTGATCACGGTTTGGCAAATATACAGATGCTTTTAAAAGGGTTAGAAGTAGAGATAGAAATGTGTATTGTGGACAATAAAAATGAAATAACAGTTAAAAAAGTGGGTACACATATAATTGAAGAAAATAAAAATTTTCCTTATGTATCTTTTGTACCAGTTACTGAAATAGTGGAAGGGATTACATTGTTTGGTTTTAAGTACCCGCTTACTAATAAAACAATAGAGTGGGGATCAACACTTTGTATTAGTAACGAACTCGTTGAGGAAAAAGGTACTTTTTCATTTACTTCTGGCATATTAATGTTGATAAGAAGCACTGATTGAAGAAACAATTTTGCTCCTTACATCATATAGTGACCAAGTGGAGTAATGGGGATTAGGAGGGAAACCATGAGATTTTATACAATTAAGTTACCTAAATTTCTTGGTGGAATTGTTCGTGCAATGTTAAATACCTTCAAAAAAGATTAAAAAAAGCACCTATCACCGGTGCTTTTTCCATTGTTATAGTAAAAAAAGAGCCTATCGGCTCTTTTTTTTATTATTAAACACGTTCGATTTTGCCAGATTTTAATGCTCTAGCAGAAACGTAAACACGTTGAACTTTTCCGTCGATGCGTACGCGAACTTTTTGAAGGTTAGCGCCCCACTTACGTTTTGTAGCGTTCATTGCGTGAGAACGAGAGTTACCAGAACGAGCTTTTCTTCCAGTAATAGCACAAACACGAGCCATTTATATTTCCCTCCCTTGATACCTTACCATACGTAATTTTTCAATGTTAGTCTTTTATGCGATGCTAAAAACACTACTATAATTTAACACAACTAAAAAGAGAATGCAACACCGTAGAAAAAAGAAATCAAGAAAATTTACTTGACACTATATGTCAATGAAGAAAAGTTGAAATCCATAAAAATTGCTTGACATATTATAGTGGTACATGTTGTATAATAACAATGGACTATTTTGCTCATCATAAAAAAGTGTAATTTAAAACATAAAATATGAGAGTGAAAAGAAAGAACGATGGAATTTTCTTTAAAAAGATTATATGATAGTAACTAAAGTAGTCTAGCTCACTTTCACCATTTATGAAGGGGGAAACGAGATGTCAATTGAAATTAAAACGAAGTACGGTCAAATTGATATTAGTACAGATGTAATTGCAACAATTGCTGGAGGTGCCGCGGTAGATTGCTACGGTATCGTAGGTATGGCATCAAAAAATCAGTTAAAAGATGGATTAACAGACATTTTACGAAAAGAAAACTTCACTAGAGGTGTTATTGTTCGTAAAGATGAAGATGAAGTGCATATTGATATGTATATTATTGTGAGCTATGGTACGAAAATTTCAGAAGTGGCACATAATGTGCAGACGAAAGTGAAATATACATTAGATCAAACTGTAGGACTAGCAGTAGATTCTGTAAACATCTACGTACAAGGAGTTAAAGTAATAAACTTGTAATGTGCATTAAGGAGGAAAATCTGTGTCAATTCAAAAAATTGATGGAAAACGTTTATCACAAATGATCATGCAAGGAGCGAATAATTTAACAAATAATGTTCAGCTTGTTGATGCATTAAACGTATTTCCAGTTCCAGATGGCGATACCGGTACAAACATGAACTTATCTATGACTTCAGGTGCGCGTGAAGTGAAAGCAAATCCTTCACAGCATGCTGGTAAAGTCGGCGTAAGTTTAGCCAAAGGATTATTAATGGGAGCTCGTGGTAACTCTGGAGTTATTTTATCTCAGTTGTTCCGTGGTTTCTCTAAATCCATTGAACAAAAAGAAGAATTAACAACAGTTGATTTTGCTGCAGCACTAGAAGCTGGAGTAGAGGCGGCTTATAAAGCGGTTATGAAACCGATTGAAGGAACGATTTTAACGGTTGCAAGAGAAACGGGTAAATATGCAGTAACAGTTGCGAAAAAACAGCGCGACTTTGTTTTGTTTATGGAAGACGTTGTGAAAGAAGCAAACGCATCGTTAAATCGTACGCCAGATTTATTACCTGTATTAAAACAAGTTGGCGTTGTAGATAGCGGTGGTAAAGGTCTTGTAGTGGTATACGAAGGGTTTTTAGCTGACTTAAAAGGAGAAACGATTTCTTCTGATGCACCGACGCAACCATCTATGAATGAAATGGTACGCGCAGAACATCACCGTAGTGTACAAAGCCAATTGAGTACAGAAGATATTAAGTATGGATATTGTACGGAGTTCATGGTGAAATTAGAGGCTGAAAAGGTGAAAGAGCATAATTTCTCTGAACAAAAATTCCGTGAAGATATTAGTGTATATGGTGATTCTCTACTAGTTGTGTCTGATGATGAAATTGTAAAAGTTCATATCCATGCAGAACATCCTGGAGACGCTATGAACTACGGGCAAAAATACGGTAGTTTAATTAAGATTAAAGTAGAAAATATGCGTGAACAGCATACTGCTTTGTTAGATGAACCTACTATGGTTCCTGAGCAACCAGCTCAATCGAAAGAAAAACAACCATATGGTATCGTAACTGTAGCTATGGGTTCTGGTATTAAAACTTTATTTGAGAGCATCGGCGCAACGAAAGTTATCGAAGGTGGTCAAACGATGAATCCAAGTACGGAGGATATCGTGAAGGCAATTGAAGAAGCAAATGCTGAAAAAATCATTATTTTACCGAATAACGGAAATATTGTAATGGCAGCAGAACAAGCGGCATCAGTTGTAGATCAAGAAGTTATTGTTGTTCGTTCGAAAACAGTTCCTCAAGGTATGGCAGCAATGTTAGCATTTAACCCAGTTGGAACGTTAGAAGAGAATGAAGAAAACATGCAAGAAGCTTTATCTCATGTGAAAACAGGTCAAATTACGTATGCTGTACGTGATACGGAAATTGATGGTGTAGCAATTCAAAAAGATGATTTCATGTGTATTGCAGATGGGAAAATTGTATCTACAAATGCTGAAAAGGTAGGAGCTGCGAAGCAATTACTAGAAGCGCTTATTGATGAAGATTCTGAAATCGTAACGATTCTACAAGGGGAAGATGCAACTGATGAAGAAGTAGCGGAGTTAGTTGAATTTGTAGAAGAGAAATTTGAAGATGCAGAAGTAGAAGTACATGCTGGAAACCAACCAGTGTATTCTTTCATCTTCTCTGTAGAATAAGATAAGATTCGTTTTGAAAATAAATGGATTACTTACTTGCTAATGGATAAGAAGTAGTAATATGAAGTTTATTACTAGTTTTTATTCAAAAGGCTAGCATATTGAAGAGAGAAAAGAGCCTTGCTGCTAATAGTGAGGCTCTTTTTTACTTGTTTTATATAAGGGATTTGAGTAGTTTCTCTTAGAATGCCTATGATAGAATATATAAGGTGAAAGAGAGCGATTACAGATGCTAATTGGTACTCAAATAAAATGCAATAAAGAAAATAATGTGACGGGGTGTGAGAATCTTGAATGATGTTGTACAAGTTCCTGTTACGGATGTAAAGGGGATCGGAGGAGAAACATCTGAGTTACTACATGAGATGGGTATTTATACAGTTTCTCATCTATTAGAACATTTTCCGTACCGTTATGAAGATTATGCGATGAAAGATCTTGCTGAAGTAAAGCATGATGAACGTGTAACAGTTGAAGGGAAGGTTCATAGTGCTCCTTTGCTGCAATATTATGGTAAGAAGAAATCGCGTTTAACAGTTCGTGTTCTCGTCGGTCGTTATTTAATTACGGCGGTATGTTTTAATAGGCCTTACTATAAGCAAAAATTAAAGTTAGATGAAACGATAACGATTACTGGTAAATGGGATCAACATCGTCAAACAATTGCTGTATCAGAACTTCATTTTGGACCGGTTGTACGTCAACAAGAAGTGGAACCTGTTTATTCAGTAAAGGGGAAACTTACAGTAAAACAGATGCGTCGTTTTATTGCTCAAGCGTTAAAGGAATATGGAGATTCTATAGTCGAAGTGTTACCGGATGGTTTGTTAGGGCGATATAAATTATTACCAAGATATGAAGCGCTCAGGGCATTGCATTTTCCGGTAGGACAGGAAGATTTGAAGCAAGCGCGTCGCCGTTTTGTATATGAAGAATTTTTCTTATTTCAGCTGAAAATGCAAACGCTCCGGAAAATGGAGAGGGAAAATTCAAAAGGGACGAAGAAAGAGATTCCGTCAGCAGAATTACAAGAATTTATCGATGCACTGCCGTTTCCATTAACGGGTGCGCAGCGCCGAGTTGTAGATGAAATTTTGAAAGATATGACATCTCCTTATCGGATGAACCGACTATTGCAAGGTGACGTTGGTTCTGGGAAAACAGTTGTTGCTGCGATTGGTCTTTATGCATCGAAATTAGCTCATTATCAAGGTGCTTTAATGGTTCCTACAGAAATTTTAGCTGAGCAACATTATCAGTCGCTTGCTGAAACGTTTTCGCATTTTGGTATGAAGGTGGAACTGTTAACAAGTTCTGTTAAAGGAGCGAGACGTCGAGAAATTTTAGCGAAGTTAGAACAAGGAGAAATAGATATTCTTGTTGGAACGCATGCCTTAATTCAAGATGAAGTTATATTTCATAGGTTGGGTCTCGTTATTACAGATGAACAGCATCGATTTGGTGTAGCGCAGCGCCGAGTTTTACGGGAGAAAGGTGAAAGTCCAGATGTATTATTTATGACAGCGACACCAATTCCGCGTACGCTTGCAATTACTGCATTTGGAGAGATGGATGTTTCGATAATCGATGAGATGCCAGCAGGTAGAAAGGTGATTGAAACATACTGGGCAAAACATGATATGTTAGATCGCGTTCTCGGTTTCGTTGAAAAGGAGATAAAAAAAGGAAGACAGGCATACGTTATTTGTCCTCTAATTGAAGAATCTGAGAAACTTGATGTGCAAAATGCTATCGACTTACATAGTATGCTGACGCATCATTACCAAGGGAAATGCCAAGTTGGATTGATGCATGGGAGATTATCGTCTCAGGAAAAAGAAGAGATAATGGGACAGTTTAGTGAAAATAAAGTACAAATTCTTGTATCGACAACAGTTGTTGAAGTAGGTGTGAACGTACCGAATGCGACTGTAATGGTTATTTATGATGCAGAACGTTTCGGTTTATCGCAGCTTCATCAGCTTAGAGGGCGTGTCGGCCGTGGTAGTGAACAATCATATTGTTTATTAATAGCAGACCCTAAATCAGAAACAGGGAAAGAAAGAATGCGCATAATGACTGAAACAAATGATGGATTTGTATTGTCAGAAAAAGATTTAGAATTACGAGGTCCTGGAGATTTCTTTGGGAGTAAGCAAAGTGGCTTACCAGAATTTAAGGTTGCTGACATGGTACATGATTATCGAGCGTTAGAAACGGCAAGGCAAGATGCGGCGATACTAGTAGATTCAGAAGCGTTTTGGCACAATGATCAGTATGCTGCCTTGCGTACGTATCTTGATGGGACAGGTGTGTTCCAAGGAGAGAAGCTCGATTAAAGGGAGTCAACAAAAGTTTTTGTTGCATTCTACTTTTAATGATTATATACTACTGTTAGTACCTAGTCATAAAAATGGATGGTGCGGTATGAAAAAAAGAAGAAGTAAAAAAGAAAGACAAGAGTTATTACAACAAACAATCGAATCAAATCCTTTTATTACGGATGAAGATTTAGCGGAAAAATTTCAAGTGAGTATACAAACGGTACGACTTGATCGTATGGAATTGTCTATTCCTGAATTAAGAGAGAGAATTAAACATGTAGCTACAAAGCAACATGAAGAAGATGTGAAATCTTTACCGTTAGAAGAGGTTGTTGGAGAAATTATTGATATTGAATTAGATAGACATGCAATCTCTATCTTTGAAGTAAAGATAGAACATGTATTTAAAAGAAATCAAATCGCTCGTGGGCATCATCTGTTTGCGCAAGCAAACTCACTAGCTGTTGCGGTTATTGATGAAGAATTAGCTTTAACTGCAAAGTCTACCATTCGATACATTCGCCCTGTAAAATTAGGAGAGCGTGTTGTTGCAAAAGCGCGCGTTGAAGATGTAGAGAATGATAAAGGACGGACGGTTGTCAAAGTGCGTAGCTTCGTTGGAGAAGAACTTGTTTTTACAGGCACTTTTGAAATGTATCGATCTAGTAATTATAGTGAGGAAGGTAACAACTTATGAAAATCGCAATAGATGCAATGGGCGGAGATTACGCTCCAAAGGCTGTAGTATTAGGGGCAATGAAAGCTATTAAGGAATATTCTGATTTACATATTACGTTAGTAGGGAAAGAAGAGGAAATTCGTCAATACTTAACGAGTGATGAACGAATTACTATTCTTCATACAGACGAAAAAATAGAATCAACGGAGGAACCAGTAAGAGCGGTTCGTCGAAAAAAACAAGCTTCAATGGTGCTTGCGGCACAACAAGTAAAGGATGGAGAAGCAGACGCTTGTATATCCGCAGGTAGTACAGGAGCTTTAATGGCAGCTGGATTATTTGTAGTCGGTCGTATGGAAGGAATTGAGCGACCAGCTTTATCGCCTACAATGCCAACTGTAGATGGAAAAGGTTTTGTTATGTTAGATGTTGGAGCAAATGTTGATGCAAAACCAATTCATTTATATCAATATGCAGTAATGGGATCTGTTTATGCTGAGAAGGTAAGAGGAATTGAAAATCCTCGCGTTGGACTATTAAACGTTGGAACAGAGGATGGAAAAGGAAACGAGCTTTCAAAGCAAGTATTTGCAATGCTTAAAGATGCGCCAATTAATTTCGTGGGGAACGTTGAATCAAGAGATTTATTGCAAGGTGTAGCAGATGTTGTTGTATGTGATGGTTTTACAGGGAATGTAGCGTTGAAATCATTAGAGGGAACAGCACTTGCGCTATTCTCTATGTTGAAAGAACAGTTAATGAGTTCATTTACGAGCAAATTAGCAGCGGCGGTATTAAAGCCAAAACTTATGGTATTAAAAGATAAAATGGATTATTCGGAGTATGGAGGAGCTGCATTATTTGGATTGAAAGCACCTGTCATTAAGGCTCACGGTTCTTCTAATGACCAGTCGATATTTAGTGCGATTCGTCAAACGAGAGAAATGGTAGCGAAAGAAGTAATTCCTACGATTTCAAGCGTAATGGAGAAAGAGTCACTCCAATAAGAGGAGGATTTGAAATGGGAAAAATAGCATTTCTTTTTCCGGGCCAAGGTTCACAGGCAGTTGGAATGGGTAAACAATTAGCAGAGAATAATAAAGAGGTTGCAAAAGTGTTTGCAAAAGCAGATGAGGTGTTGGAAGATTCACTTTCAGAAGTGATTTTTGAAGGACCGCAGGAAAAGCTTACATTAACAACAAATGCGCAGCCTGCATTATTAACAACGAGTTTTGCTATTTTGACAGCTTTGAAAGAGTATGACATTACACCTGACTTTGTCGCTGGTCATAGTTTAGGTGAATATAGTGCTCTTGTAGCAGCTGGTGCATTAACTTTTGAAGATGCTGTATATGCTGTAAGGAAACGCGGGGAATATATGGAAGAAGCTGTTCCGGGCGGGGAAGGCGCAATGGCAGCTATATTAGGTGCTGACCCACATATGCTGAAACAAGTTACAGAAGAAGTAACAAGTGAAGGATATGCAGTGCAAATCGCTAATATGAATAGTACGAAGCAAATTGTGATTTCTGGAACGAAGCAAGGCGTAGAGGTTGCTTCTCAAAGAGCGAAAGAAAATGGTGCAAAGAGAGCGATTCCACTAAAAGTAAGTGGGCCATTCCATTCTTCACTTATGAAGCCGGCAGCTGAGAAGTTCCAAAGTGTTTTAAATGAAATTACAATTCATGACACGAATATTCCTGTTATTGCAAATGTTACGGCGGAAGTTATTACACGTGGTGCAGACATTCAAGAAAAGTTAATCGAACAGCTTTATTCGCCTGTATTATGGTACCCGTCTATTGAATATATGGTGAACCAGGGAGTAGATACATTTATTGAAATTGGACCTGGAAAAGTACTTGCTGGACTTATGAAGTCAATTGATTCATCAGTAAAAGCATATGCGATATACGATGAAGAGACATTAAAAGATACCATTTCAAATTTGAGAGGAGAAAACTGATGTTAAAAGGGAAGGTAGCATTAGTAACTGGCGCTTCACGTGGAATTGGTCGCGCGATTGCGATTGATTTAGCGAAACAAGGGGCAAATGTAGTAGTAAATTATGCTGGTAATGAACAAAAAGCAAATGAAGTAGTAGATGAAATTAAAAAATTAGGTTCTGATGCAATTGCGGTAAGAGCAGATGTTGCAAATGCTGATGATGTTACAAATATGGTGAAACAAACAGTAGATACATTTGGACAAGTTGATATTCTTGTAAATAATGCTGGTGTAACGAAAGATAATTTATTAATGCGTATGAAAGAAGAAGAATGGGATACAGTTATTAATACAAACTTAAAAGGTGTATTCTTATGTACAAAAGCAGTATCTCGTTATATGATGCGTCAACGTCACGGTAGAATTATAAACATCGCTTCGGTTGTTGGTGTTATAGGAAACCCAGGACAAGCTAACTATGTTGCTGCTAAAGCGGGTGTTATTGGATTAACAAAAACATCTGCAAAAGAGTTAGCAAGTCGAAATATTACAGTGAATGCAATTGCGCCGGGCTTTATTGCGACTGATATGACGGATGTACTAGATGAGAATATTAAAGCCGAAATGTTAAAAGTTATTCCAGCTGCTCAATTTGGTGAAGCGAAAGATATCGCGAATGCTGTAACGTTTTTTGCTTCTGATCAAAGCAAATATGTTACAGGTCAAACGTTAAATGTTGATGGCGGTATGGTAATGTAATAAAAGAATCGATTTCACCTAGTTTTTTTGGTCAATATTTAATATAATATTTGAGGGGAGGTGAATGGAATGGCAGATGTTTTAGAGCGCGTAACAAAAATCATCGTTGATCGTTTAGGAGTAGAAGAGACTGAGGTAGTACCAGCTGCAAGCTTCAAGGAAGATTTAGGAGCAGACTCCCTAGATGTAGTAGAACTTGTAATGCAATTAGAAGATGAATTCGAAATGGAAATTTCTGATGAAGATGCTGAAAAGATTGCTACTGTTGGCGATGCTGTGACTTACATAGAGAGTCATCTATAATGCTTAAGTGAAGTCCCGTTTTTTAGCGGGGCTTTCTGGCTTATATCTGGAGGGACCTATGCCGTACCGAAAATATAGAGAAAAAAAATACGAAACAAAATATCGTGAAGCATTTAAAGTGTTTCAAGAAAAGATAGGTATTACGTTTACAGATGAAAAATTATTGATTCAAGCATTTACGCATTCATCGTATGTGAATGAGCATCGAAAAAAACCGCATGAAGATAATGAGCGTCTTGAATTTCTTGGAGATGCAGTATTGGAACTGACTGTATCGCAGTATCTGTTTCAAAAATATCCGACAATGAGCGAAGGAGAGTTAACAAAACTACGTGCAGCTATTGTATGTGAGCCATCTCTTGTTCGTTTTGCGAACGAATTGTCATTTGGTAGCCTTGTTTTATTAGGAAAAGGTGAAGAAATGACAGGTGGACGTGAACGACCAGCTTTATTAGCGGATGTCTTTGAAGCGTTTATTGGTGCCCTTTATCTTGATCAAGGGCTAGAAACAGTTTGGGAATTCTTAAAAGAAATTGTATATCCGAAAATTAATGAGGGTGCTTTTTCTCATGTGATGGATTATAAGAGTCAGTTGCAAGAATTGATTCAGCGTGATGGCAGTGGCAATGTTGAGTATCAAATTTTGCAAGAAAAAGGACCAGCTCACAATCGAGAATTTGTGTCACGTGTTACGTTAAATAACGTAGCTTTAGGTCTTGGTAGTGGTAAGTCGAAAAAAGAAGCAGAGCAACAAGCTGCTGCAGAAGCATTGAAAAAATTAAAAGAACAACTATAAGGAATCCCCCTTTGAATGAGGGGGATTCCTTGTGCATAGAATGAAACTTTCTTTTTGTTTATAATGAAAAAGAAGGTAAATCCGTATAATACTTGTTTTTGTATAGAGAACATTTATAACGACGGAGAATAGGAGGAAGGCCTTTCGTGTTTTTAAAAAGATTAGAAATAGCAGGGTTTAAGTCTTTTGCTGAGCGTGTATCTGTTGATTTTGTCCCAGGTGTAACTTCTGTAGTAGGACCTAATGGAAGCGGGAAAAGTAATATTACTGATGCAATTCGCTGGGTACTTGGTGAACAATCTGCAAAATCATTACGTGGTGCAAAGATGGAGGATATTATTTTTGCAGGCAGTGATACGAGGAGAGCGGTTAATGTTGCTGAAGTAACATTAACTTTAAATAATGAAGATCAACGTTTACCAATTGAATACAATGAGGTGTGTGTAACACGTCGTGTATCTCGTTCAGGTGATAGTGATTTTTATATTAATAAACAATCATGTAGATTGAAAGATATTATCGATTTATTTATGGACTCTGGTATGGGAAGAGAAGCTTTTTCAATTATTAGCCAGGGGAAAGTGGAAGAGATTTTAAGTAGTAAGTCAGAAGAGCGTCGAGGTGTATTTGAAGAAGCGGCAGGCGTACTAAAATACAAACTTCGCAAAAAGAAAGCTGAAGGGAAATTAGCAGAAACACAAGAAAACTTAAATCGTGTACAAGATATAATTCATGAATTAAGTAGTCAAGTAGAACCTTTAGAAAGACAAGCTTCTATTGCGAAAGATTATCTTGAGAATAAAGAAGAATTAGAGAAAGTAGAAGCTGCGCTTATTGTCCATGAAATTGAAGAATTGCACGAGAAATGGGAAGCGCTTCGAAATCAGTTTGGGCATAATAAAAACGAAGAAGCTAAAATGTCAACGAATTTACAAAAAAGTGAAGAAGAGCTTGAGGAATTACGAGGACAATTACAAGCGGTAGATGAGTCTGTAGACTCGTTGCAAGAAGTACTTCTTCTTTCTAGTAAAGAGCTAGAAAAACTTGAAGGGCAGCGCGAGTTGTTAAAAGAGAGAAAGCAAAATGCTACGACGCATTGTGCGCAACTTGAGCAGTTAATTGTTGAATTAACAGAGAAAGCTAAAAGTTACGATGGTGAGATTGAGTCAAGTACAGAAGCTTTAATGCAATTTGTGAATGAAGTAAAAGAGTTGGAGCAAAAATTGCATGATAATGAGCAACTGCTTGCTACTTTTGCTGACAATTTAGAGGAACAGATTGAGAATTTAAAAGGTGACTATATTGAGCTTTTAAATCAACAAGCTAGTCATCGTAATGAATTATCTATGATTGAAGAACAATCTAAACAGCAAACGTCTAAAAACGAGCGTCTAGATGAAGAGAATGCGAAATATGTAGAAATGCGTATGGAAATTACAGCGAAAAAGACGAAACTTGTAGAAAGTTACGAACAAGCGAAAGAAAAAGTAGCTGGCATTCTCTCAAACATACAGAAGACAGAGGCGGCGCTTGGGAAATGTAAGACGCAGTATAGTGAAAATGAAACAAAACTGTATCAAGCATATCAATTTGTGCAACAGGCACGTTCTCGAAAAGAAATGCTTGAAGAGATGCAAGAAGATTATTCTGGATTCTATCAAGGTGTACGTGAAGTATTGAAAGCTAGAGAAAATAGGTTGCAAGGTATCGAGGGTGCTGTTGCGGAACTGTTAACGGTACCGAAAGAATACGAAGTTGCAATGGAAATTGCTCTAGGTGCAGCGATGCAGCATATTGTTGTACAAACAGAGGAGCATGCTCGTAATGCGATAGCATTTTTAAAGCAAAATAAACATGGACGTGCAACGTTTTTACCGCAAGCTGTTATTAAAAGCAGGTCTTTATCATTTGAGCAATTACGCATTGCAAATCAACACCCATCGTTTGTAGGTGTGGCGGCAGAACTTGTGCAGTACAACAATAAATATGAAAATGTAGTTTCAAATTTATTAGGTACGGTTATTGTTGCGAAAGATTTACGCGGAGCAAATGAGTTGGCGAAACAACTGCAATACCGTTATCGCATTGTAACAATCGAAGGTGATGTAGTGAATCCTGGCGGTTCTATGACTGGTGGGGCGGTAAAGCAAGCGAAATCTTCTTTATTAGGACGCCAACGTGAACTGGAAGAGTGGACTCGCAAGTTAACTGATATGGAAGAAAAAACAATGAAGTTAGAAAACTTTGTTAAAGCAGTAAAACAAGAGATTCAAGAAAAAGAAGTGAAAATACGCGAACTAAGGCAAACTGTAGAAGTAGATCGTGTAGATGAGCAGAAATTAAGAGAAGAGATTAATCGTCTAGAATTAGAAGAACATCGTATTAATGATCGATTGTCTATTTATGATTTAGAGATTGAAGGGTTTTTACAAGATCGAGTAAAAATGCAAGGGCGTAAAGAGGAGTTAGAAGGGATTTTAACGAATCTTCAAGCTGATATCACTAAGTTAGATAGTAAAATTGTAGCTTTAACAAAACAAAAAAGTGAGCAACATTCTTCGAAAGAAAAAGTTCAAAAAGAAATGACGGAGTTAAAAGTGCTGGTAGCTGAAAAGCAACAACGCTTATTTAATCAAAAAGAAAAAGTTGAACGATTGACGAAGGAAAAAGAAGAAACGGATGCGACACTTGTAAAAACGAAAGAGGATTTAGCGTTCTTAAAACAAGAAATGACATCTAATTCAAGTGGTGAAGAGCAAATTACGAATATGATTGAGAAGAAAGCATATGATCGTAATCAAACTTCAGAATTAATTCGCTCTCGTCGTGAACAACGTGTATCGTTGCAAGAGAGGGTAGAACATTTAGAGCACAATTTGAAAGAAACGACAGGTAAACATAAATATATTCTTGAAATGTTGAAAGATCAAGAAGTGAGAATAAATCGACTTGATGTAGAGTTGGAAAATAGATTACAACATTTACGTGAAACATATACGATTTCATTTGAAGCGGCAAAACTAAAATATACAATGACAATGCCTGCAGAAGATGCGCGTAAGAAAGTAAAATTAATCAAATTATCTATAGAAGAGTTAGGTACAGTGAACCTAGGGGCAATTGATGAATATGAACGTGTAGCGGAGCGTCATACATTCTTACTAGAGCAGAGAGACGACCTAGAAGAAGCGAAAGCGACATTGCACCAGCTTATTACCGAAATGGATGAAGAAATGAAAAAACGCTTTTCTACTACGTTTGAAGGCATTAGAATGGAGTTTCAATCGGTATTCTCTGAATTATTTGGAGGCGGTAGAGCGGATTTAGTAATGACTAATCCAGAGGATTTACTAAATACGGGTATTGATATTGTAGCACAACCGCCAGGGAAGAAACTGCAGAACTTAGGTTTACTTTCAGGTGGAGAGCGTGCTTTAACAGCAATTGCGCTTTTATTTGGTATTTTAAAAGTACGCCCAGTACCATTCTGTGTACTAGATGAGGTAGAGGCAGCCCTTGATGAGGCGAATGTAGCTCGTTTTGCACAGTATTTAAAGAAATTCAGTAATGAGACGCAGTTTATTGTAATTACACATAGAAAAGGTACAATGGAAGAGTCTGATGTGTTGTACGGTGTAACAATGCAAGAATCAGGGGTATCTAAACTTGTTTCGGTTCGTTTAGACGCCGGAGAAGAACTTATTGCAAGTGAATAGGAAGGATGGGAAAGTATGAGTTTTTTTAAAAAACTAAAAGAAAAAATTTCAAAACAAACGGATACAGTTACAGAGAAATTTAAACAAGGATTAGAAAAAACGAGAAATTCATTTGCGGATAAAGTGAATGATTTAGTTTATCGTTACCGTAAAGTGGACGAAGATTTTTTCGAAGAGTTAGAAGAGATCTTAATCGGTGCAGACGTTGGCGTTGCGACGGTAATGGAATTAATTGACCAATTGAAAGAAGAAGTACAACGTCGTAACATTCAAGATCCAAAAGAAGTACAAGCTGTTATTTCAGAAAAACTAGTAGGAATTTACAAAGGCGACAGCGATTTTAGTAACGAAATTAATATGCAAGAGGACCAATTAACGGTTGTTTTATTTGTTGGTGTTAATGGTGTAGGAAAAACGACGACAATTGGTAAACTGGCGCATAAGTTTAAATCAGAAGGTAAGTCAGTCCTATTAGCGGCAGGAGACACATTCCGTGCTGGAGCGATTGAACAATTAGAAGTATGGGGCGATCGCGTTGGCGTAGAAGTGATTAAACAAGGATCTGGATCTGATCCAGCGGCGGTTATGTATGACGCTGTACAAGCTGCGAAAGCACGTAAGGTAGATGTATTACTATGTGACACAGCAGGACGCTTGCAAAATAAAGTAAATTTAATGAAAGAATTAGAGAAGGTGAAGCGTGTAATTGAGCGTGAAGTACCAGGTGCTCCTCATGAAGTATTACTTGTTATTGATGCAACAACAGGACAAAACGGTTTAAGCCAAGCGAAAACATTCCGTGAAGCAACGAATGTAACTGGTATTGTTTTAACGAAGTTAGATGGAACTGCTAAAGGTGGTATTGTATTAGCGATTCGTAACGAAATGGATGTACCAGTGAAGTTTGTTGGATTAGGAGAGCAAATGGATGACTTGCAACAGTTTGATCCAGAACAATATGTGTATGGTTTATTTGCGAACTTAGTAGAAACAGAAGAAGCATAAGTGAAAGGAGCGGTATTTCCGCTTCTTTTTCTATAAAAAATATATGATGTTAAGAAAAAAACTTGACACTCTTTTGGACTACATGTAAACTAATTCATGTAAAGGGAAATCACTTAACAAAGGATGATCCAACATGCTCGAAAAAACAACGAGAATGAACTATTTATTTGATTTTTATCAATCGTTGTTAACGCAAAAACAAAGAAGTTATATGTCGCTTTATTATCTAGATGATTTATCTCTTGGTGAAATTGCGGAAGAATTTGATGTAAGTCGCCAAGCCGTGTATGATAACATTAAACGGACTGAAGCGATGCTTGAAGAATATGAAGAAAAATTAGTATTACTTCAAAAGTTTCAAGAGCGACAGCGACTTGTTGCAAAGCTAAAACAGCTAATCAGCGAAGAAGAGCATGTAAATGAAGAAATGAAACAAGTTGTTGAAGCTATCGAAAAATTAGATTAGGAGGGCGGCAATATGGCATTTGAAGGATTAGCCGACCGACTTCAACAGACAATGCAAAAAATCCGCGGCAAAGGAAAAGTTTCTGAAGCCGATGTGAAAGAAATGATGAGAGAAGTTCGTCTAGCTCTTTTAGAAGCAGATGTTAACTTTAAAGTAGTAAAAGATTTTGTGAAGCGTGTGTCTGAACGTGCTGTCGGACAAGATGTAATGAAAAGTTTGACACCTGGACAACAAGTAATTAAAGTTGTACAGGAAGAACTTACAGAACTTATGGGCGGAGAGCAAAGCAAAATTGCTGTTGCTAATAAGCCACCGACTGTTATTATGATGGTTGGTCTGCAAGGTGCGGGTAAAACAACGACGACAGGTAAGCTTGCGAATTTGCTTCGTAAAAAGCATAACCGTAAACCGATGCTTGTTGCAGCGGATATTTACCGTCCAGCAGCGATTAAACAGCTTGAAACATTAGGGAAGCAATTGGACATGCCTGTATTCTCTTTAGGAGATCAAGTAAGTCCTGTTGAAATTGCGAAACAAGCGATTGCAAAAGCAAAAGAAGATCATCACGATTATGTTTTAATCGATACAGCGGGTCGCCTGCATATTGATGAAGAACTAATGGATGAATTAGCGAAAGTTAAAGAAGTTGCGAAACCGGATGAAATTTTCCTTGTTGTCGATGCGATGACGGGACAAGACGCGGTAAATGTTGCGCAAAGTTTCCATGAACAGTTAGGTTTAACAGGTGTTGTATTAACGAAATTAGATGGTGATACGCGCGGTGGTGCTGCATTATCTATTAAGGCTGTAACAAACACGCCGATTAAATTTGCTGGTATGGGTGAAAAACTAGATGCAATTGAAGCGTTCCATCCAGAGCGTATGGCATCCCGTATTTTAGGGATGGGCGATGTCTTAACATTGATTGAAAAAGCGCAAGCTACAGTTGATGAAGAGAAAGCAAAAGAACTTGAGCAAAAAATGCGTACGCTTTCGTTTACGCTTGACGATTTCCTAGAACAACTTGGACAAGTGCGTCAACTTGGGCCGCTTGATGAATTGTTAGGAATGCTTCCTGGTGCAAATAAAATTAAAGGGCTGAAAAACGCGCAAGTTGATGAAAAACAAATTGGGCATATTGAGGCAATTATTCGTTCTATGACTAAATTAGAACGAGAACAACCGGAAATAATCAATGCTAGTCGCAAAAAGCGCATTGCCAAAGGTAGCGGTACAACTGTACAAGAAATCAATCGTCTAATTAAACAATTCGATGACATGAAAAAAATGATGAAGACGATGACGGGAATGCAAAAAGGTAAGAAAAAAGGACTAGGTGGATTGAAGTTTCCATTCATGTAAGGAAAAAAAGATGGCTCTGTTAAGAAAAAATACTTTACAAAGCAATAGTCTTTTTGCTAATATAATTATCTGTGTGAAATAAATTCGGAGGTGCTTTATAAATGGCAGTTAAAATTCGTTTAAAACGTATGGGAGCTAAAAAAACTCCTTTCTATCGTGTAGTTGTTGCAGATTCTCGTTCTCCTCGTGACGGACGTTTCATTGAGGAAATCGGAACTTACAATCCAGTTGCTCAACCAGCTGAAGTTAAGATCAACGAAGAAGCAGCATTAAAATGGTTAGGAAATGGTGCTAAACCATCTGATACAGTTCGTAACTTATTCTCTAACCAAGGTATCATGGAGAAATTCCACTTATCTAAACAAGGTAAGTAATTGAGGCAATGACTATGAAGAAGTTAGTCGAGACGATTGTCAAGCCTCTTGTCGATTATCCTGAAGATGTAAAAGTTACACAGGAACTTTGCAACGGAGAGATAAAGTATCGATTAACTGTACATCCTGAGGATGTTGGGAAAGTCATTGGAAAGCAAGGGAGAGTTGCGAAAGCGATTCGAATGCTCTTGTATTCAGTGGGACATCATAATGATGAAAAAGTAACACTGGAAATTCAATAAACGTAAAAAAGGGCGAGGAGTTATTCCTCTCCCTTTTTTAACATTTAAATAGAGAGTGCATGTTCCATCTGTGAAATGGAGATGCTTAATTTATATAGAAACCAGGGGTGACATACTATTTATGACAAAATGGTTTAACGTAGGGAAAATTGTAAATACTCATGGCGTAAGAGGAGAAATCCGTGTTATTTCTCGTACTGATTTTCCAGAAGAGCGATATAAAGTAGGAAACACGTTATACATATCGAATGAGAAAGGCACAGACTACCTTCCGGTGAAGGTAACTTCTCATCGCCAACATAAGACATTCGATTTATTAACATTTGAAGGATATAACAATGTAGATGAAGTAGAGAAGTTTAAAGGTTCTTTAATAAAAGTACCAGAAGAGCAGTTAGGTGAACTTGCTGAAGGTGAATACTACTATCATGAAATTATTGGTTGCAGTGTTGTAACGGAAGAAGGAGAAGCGCTAGGGACAATCAAAGAGATTCTATCTCCTGGTGCAAATGATGTTTGGGTAATTAAACGCCCGAAGGGTCAAGATCTCTTAATTCCTTATATCGATGACGTTGTACTTCAAGTTAATATTGAAAATAAATTAGTAACCATTCATGTAATGGAAGGGCTGCTATAATGAAAATTGATATTTTAACGTTGTTCCCAGACATGTTTACCGGTGTATTTGGATCTTCTATATTAAAGAAGGCGCAAGAAAAAGAAGCGGTAAACCTTCGTGTTGTTAACTTTCGTGATTATACAACAAGTAAGCATAATAGCGTAGACGATTATCCTTACGGCGGAGGAGCTGGTATGGTGCTTACTCCTCAGCCTATTTTTGATGCTGTAGAAGATTTGACGAAAGAAACAGAGCGTAAGCCGAGAGTTGTCTTAATGTGTCCGCAGGGCGAAAGGTTTACGCAGAAGAAAGCGGAAGAGCTTGCAGGGGAAGAACATTTAATCTTCGTATGTGGGCATTATGAAGGATATGACGAACGAATTCGTGAGCATCTCGTAACGGATGAGATTTCTATTGGTGACTATGTATTAACGGGCGGCGAATTAGCCTCTATGGTTATTACTGATAGTGTGGTACGTCTCTTGCCAGGTGTGTTAGGAAATCATGCTTCACAAGTAGAGGATTCGTTTAGTACAGGTTTATTAGAGCATCCTCATTATACACGTCCGGCTGATTTTCGTGGTATGAAGGTACCGGATGTATTAATGTCAGGGAATCATAAAAATATTGATGAATGGCGACATAAGGAATCTTTGCGCCGAACGTATACGCGTAGACCTGATTTATTAGATGAGAGAGAGTTATCTAAACAAGAGAAAAAATGGCTTGAGGAAATAAAGCGAGAGCAGTAATAACTTCATATATTTGCTATTGCAACAGGCCTAGTAATATGCTATTATAACATTTGTGCTACTGAAATCAGTAGCCGTATTAACGATGTTCCGCTGTAATTTATTAAGACTTTATAAGAGCATCTGTTTAAAGGAGAGAATTTAATATGCAACAATTAATCGCAGAAATTACAAAAGGCCAATTAAAAACTGACCTTCCTTCATTCCGTCCTGGTGACACTTTACGTGTACACGTAAAAGTTGTTGAGGGAACTCGTGAAAGAATTCAGCTTTTCGAAGGTGTTGTAATTAAACGTCGTGGTGGCGGAATCAGTGAAACATTCACAGTTCGTAAGATTTCTTACGGTGTAGGTGTTGAGCGTACATTCCCAGTTCACACGCCAAGAATCGCGAAAATCGAAGTACTTCGCCGTGGTAAAGTACGTCGTGCTAAGTTATACTACTTACGTAACCTTCGCGGTAAAAAAGCACGTATTAAAGAAATTCGATAAGACATGTATGGGAGCTTGTAAATGCACAAGCTCCCTTTTTCCAATCTATATGAAATTTTGGTATAATACGAGCAGTTTACATAACCGTGGAGGGGAAATGCATGAAAAAAGAGAAGAGTTCACTTTGGGAATGGATTAAAGCAATTTTGATTGCTGTTGTATTAGCTGGTGTTATTAGACAGTTTTTCTTTGCGCCAATTCTCGTAGACGGGGTATCGATGGCACCTACTTTACATGATCGTGATCGAATGATTGTGAATAAAATTGGTTATCACATTGGAGATCCAAAACGCTTTGATATTATCGTATTTCGAGCAACAGAAGATAAAGATTACATTAAGCGCATTATAGGCCTGCCAGGCGATGAAATAGAGTATCGTAATGATAAACTGTATGTTAACGGAAAAGCTTATGAGGAGCCGTATTTAGACAAGCAGAAAAAGCAAATTGCTGACGGACCGCTTACATATGATTTTAATCTTGAAGAAATGACAGGCAAGAAAACCGTTCCAAAAGATCAATTATTTGTTTTAGGTGATAATCGTCGTTTTAGTAAAGATAGCCGTTCAATCGGTACGATTTCAATGGATCAAGTAATTGGTAAAGCTAATATGTTATATTGGCCGTTAGAAGACGCACGTATTGTGAAATAAATGAAAAAGAAGGTGGCAACATGGTAATTCAATGGTTTCCAGGGCATATGGCGAAGGCTAGACGCCAAGTAACGGAGAAATTAAAATTAATTGATGTTGTAATTGAACTTGTAGATGCTCGATTACCATTATCATCTCGAAACCCAATGATTGATGAAATCATTACACATAAGCCAAGGCTTGTTGTTTTAAATAAAGCGGATATGGCGGATGATCGTTTAACAAAACAATGGATCGCATATTTTAAAGAAAACGGCCATATGGCAATTTCGATTAACGCGCAAGCTGGACAAGGTATGAAGGAAATTGCAGCAGCTTGTAAAGTGCTTGTTAAAGAAAAATTTGATAAAATGGTTGCAAAAGGTATTAGACCGAGAGCGATTCGTGCATTAATTGTAGGTATACCAAATGTTGGTAAATCTACATTGATTAATAAATTGGCAAAGAAAAATATTGCTAAAACAGGAGATCGTCCAGGTGTGACAACAGCTCAACAATGGATTAAAGTTGGGAAGGAAATGGAATTGTTAGATACACCAGGTATTCTGTGGCCTAAATTTGAAGATCAATTAGTGGGTCTTCGTTTAGCGACAACGGGTGCAATTAAAGATTCAATTTTAAATTTACAAGATGTAGCTGTTTACGCATTACGTTTTATGGAGAAACATTATCCAGAACGCTTGAAAGAACGCTATAATTTAAATGAGATTCCAGAAGATATTGTGGAATTATTCGATGCAATTGGAAAAAATAGAGGTTGCTTAATGGGCGGCGGAATGATTGATTATGATAAGACATCTGAGCTTGTGCTTCGTGAGCTTCGTGGTGGCAAACTTGGAAAAATGACGTTTGAAACACCGGAAGAGTTTGGAGAGCAAGTGGAAGATGTGGAAAAAATAGAAGAAGTATAAGACGTGCGTTTGTGCGTCTTTTCTTTTTGGATATGTTTAAAAAGGAGCTTGTATAAATGCAAACTATGACGATAAAAGAAGCGGAAAATGTATTGAAAGAAATTATGAATGAAGAAGATGATCGCTTTCAACTATTAATGAAAGATGAGCGAAAAGGTGTTCAAAAGCTCGTTTTGAAGTGGTATAAACAAAAAGAGTTAGAACAGAAAGAAAAAGAGAAGTTTTTTGAAATGTCCAAGTATGAAAATGCTTTGCGTGAAAAAGGGGTCACATATATCGCGGGTATTGATGAAGTAGGGCGCGGTCCGTTGGCTGGGCCTGTTGTGACGGCAGCTGTCGTTCTTCCTGAGGATTTTTATATTCCAGGGTTAAATGACTCGAAAAAGTTGAGTGAAGCGAAACGTGAGCGTTTTTATGATGAAATAAAAGTACAAGCAATTGCAATTGGAGTAGGAATTGTATCACCGCAAGTTATTGATGACATTAATATTTACCAAGCAACGAAACAAGCGATGTTAGATGCAGTTGCAAATTTATCTTGTACACCCCAACATTTATTAATTGATGCGATGAAGCTTCCTACACCAATTCCGCAAACATCAATTATTAAAGGTGATGCGAAAAGTGTTTCGATTTCAGCCGCATCCATTATCGCAAAAGTAACGAGAGATCGTATGATGAAAGAACTGGGAGAGAAGTATCCTCAATATGGATTTGAGCAACATATGGGTTATGGCACAAAGCAACATTTAGAGGCAATTGAAGTGCATGGAGTATTAGATGAACACCGAAAGTCATTCGCGCCAATTAAAGATATGATTCAAAAATAAGCTGTAAATATACAGCTTATTTTTTTATTTTGGGATATAAACATTACTATTTTTGAAAAAGAATAAAGCGATTTCAGTTTTCTGACACTTTATTGTAGACAGCGTGCCAATCATCTTATACAATGGCAATGTAATGTTTTTTAAACATTAAAAAACTTTTCGAGTAAAACAGGAAAACAGGGGAGGATGGGACCATGAATATCCATGAGTACCAAGGTAAGGCAGTCCTTAGAAGCTATGGGGTTAGCGTTCCGAACGGGAAGGTTGCGTTTACAGTAGAAGAAGCTGTAGAAGCAGCGAAAGAATTAGGAACAGATGTATGTGTAGTGAAAGCACAAATTCACGCTGGTGGACGCGGCAAAGCTGGCGGAGTAAAAGTTGCAAAAAATTTAGATGAAGTTCGTACATATGCAGAAAGCATTTTAGGAACTACACTTGTGACACATCAAACAGGTCCTGAAGGTAAGGAAGTAAAACGCTTACTTATCGAAGAAGGTTGCGATATTAAAAAAGAATATTATGTAGGTCTAGTTTTAGATCGTGCAACTTCTCAAGTTGTTTTAATGGCGTCTGAAGAAGGCGGAACAGAAATTGAAGAAGTAGCAGAAAAAACACCTGAAAAAATCTTTAAAGAATATATTGATCCAGCAGTAGGCTTACAAGGTTTCCAAGCGCGCCGAATTGCATTTAACATCAATATTCCAAAAGAGCTTGTAGGACAAGCTGTGAAGTTTATGATGGGCTTATATCGTGCGTTTATCGAAAAAGATTGCTCTATCGCTGAGATTAATCCACTTGTTACAACAGGTGAAGGTAAAGTTATGGCATTAGATGCAAAATTAAACTTTGATTCTAATGCGTTATATCGCCATAAAGACATTTTAGAGCTTCGTGATCTTGATGAAGAGGATTCAAAAGAAATTGAAGCTTCAAAATACGACTTAAACTACATTCCTTTAGATGGAAATATCGGTTGTATGGTTAATGGTGCAGGTTTAGCGATGGCTACAATGGATATCATTAAACATTACCACGGTGACCCAGCTAACTTCTTAGATGTTGGTGGCGGTGCAACTGCAGAAAAAGTTACAGAAGCATTCAAAATTATCCTTTCTGACAAAAATGTAAAAGGTATCTTCGTTAACATTTTTGGTGGCATTATGAAGTGTGATGTTATTGCAGAAGGTGTTATTGAAGCAACGAAACAAGTAGGTCTTGAGTTACCTTTAGTTGTACGTCTTGAAGGTACAAACGTAGAACTAGGTAAGAAAATTTTAAATGAGTCTGGCTTAAATATTGTTGCAGCAGAATCTATGGCAGACGGTGCACAAAAAATTGTTTCACTAGTGGGCTAATAGAAAGCGGGGGAGAAAAATGAGCGTATTAGTTAATAAAGATACAAAAGTTATTGTTCAAGGTATTACAGGTTCTCAAGGTTTATTCCATACAAAACAAATGATTGAATACGGTACGAAAATTGTCGGTGGTGTAACACCAGGTAAGGGCGGCACTGATATTGAAGGTGTACCAGTATTTGATACAGTAGAAGATGCAGTGAAAGCAACAGGCGCAAACGCTTCAGTTGTATACGTTCCACCCGCTTTTGCGGCAGATGCAATTATGGAAGCTGTTGATGCAGAAATTGATTTAGTAGTATGTATTACTGAAGGGATTCCTGTATTAGATATGGTAAACGTAAAGAGATATATGGCGGGTAAACATACACGTTTACTTGGACCAAACTGCCCAGGTGTAATCACACCAGATGAATGTAAGATTGGTATTATGCCAGGATATATTCATAAAAAAGGTCATGTTGGTATCGTATCTCGCTCTGGTACATTAACTTATGAAGCTGTACATCAGTTAACACAAGAAGGTATTGGCCAATCTACTGCTGTAGGTATCGGCGGAGACCCTGTTAACGGTACAGACTTTATTGATGCGTTAAAAGCATTTAATGAAGATGAAGAAACACATGCTGTAATTATGATTGGTGAAATCGGCGGTACAGCAGAAGAAGAGGCAGCTGAATGGGTAAAAGCTAATATGACAAAACCTGTTGTAGGCTTCATTGGTGGTCAAACAGCGCCTGCTGGCAAACGTATGGGCCATGCTGGTGCAATCATTTCTGGCGGTAAAGGAACTGCTGCTGAAAAGATTAAAACAATGGAAGCTTGTGGCATTAAAGTAGCTGAAACTCCAGCAGTTATGGGAGAAACGCTAATCTCTGTTTTAAAAGAAAAAGGTTTATTTGAGACTTGTAAAAACTATTAATCTGTTGAAAGACACCTTCTTACTTGAGGGTGTCTTTTTACACTTTTTTCTGTTTACATAATAAAAATTATGGGTAAGGAGAATTAAGATGAAAAGAGAGAGATTATTACATCTTCATTACTTGCTAGCAGATTATTGGAAAGCGATGGAGAGGCTACTATATGTCGATCCAGAATTAAAGAACATATATAATTTTAACGAAAAACAAATGGAACACTACACTGGAATATCCTCGAAAAAATCTTCAGAACTAGTAAAATTTCTTCAAAGTTCAAATCTTCCGCAATATATATCTTATTTAGAGAGAAATCGTATTTTTTATATAACGATATGGGATGAAGATTATCCGCAATTATTACGTGAAATACAAGACCCTCCCTTCGTTTTATATGGAAAAGGAGAGAAAGATTTCCTGAATAAAGTAAATAAATTAGCAGTTGTTGGAACGAGAGAACCATCATTATATGGTCATGAGAGTTTGAAGTTTATTTTACACCCTTTATTAGAAAGAGAGTGGCTTATTGTCAGTGGGTTTGCAAAAGGGATAGATACAATGTCTCATGAGATTACAGTAAGGCATCATTGCCCGACTATTGCGATATTAGGGCATGGATTGTCTTTTATGTATCCGAAAGAAAATAGACATTTATATGAAATGTGGAAGGAATATATATTGTTATTGACAGAGTATCCGCCGCACTATGCACCGAAAAAATGGTATTTTCCAAAAAGGAACCGGATTATTAGTGGTATAAGTAAAGGTGTTTTAGTTGTAGAAGCGAAATCGAGAAGTGGAACACTTATTACTGCAGACCTTGCGTTAGAGCAAAATAGAGAGGTGTTTGCGCTTCCTGGACCTATATTTGTAGAGGGGGCATCGGGAACGAATCATCTTATTCAGCAAGGAGCAAAACTAGTAAGAAATGCAGAAGATATCTTGGAAGAGATTTTAAATTAACCTTATATTTTTATGTTTTTATTAAACAATTATTGACAAATGGTAGATTGGCACTGTATGGTATATTCATTCTTGATTGACAAAAACAAGAGAAATCAATAAGATTAATGAAGACTTGAATCCACCTCTTAAGGAGGCACTAGCATGTCAGATTACCTCGTAATCGTGGAGTCGCCTTCTAAGGCGAAGACCATTGAGAAATATTTAGGAAAAAAATACAAAGTTGTCGCGTCTATGGGACATGTTCGCGATTTGCCAAAAAGTCAAATGGGGATAGAAGTAAAGAACAACTTCACCCCGAAGTATATTACCATTCGTGGTAAAGGTCCCGTCTTAAAAGATTTAAAATCAGCGGCGAAAAAAGCAAAGAAAGTCTATCTCGCGGCCGATCCAGACCGTGAAGGGGAAGCGATTGCTTGGCATTTAGCGAATACGTTAAATGTGGACGTTGAATCAGATTGTCGGGTTGTGTTTAATGAGATTACGAAAGATGCAATCAAAGAATCATTTAAACATCCTCGTGCAATTAATATGGATTTAGTGGATGCACAACAAGCAAGACGTATACTTGATCGTCTTGTTGGTTACAATATTAGTCCTTTATTATGGAAGAAAGTAAAAAAAGGATTAAGTGCAGGACGTGTACAATCTGTAGCAGTTCGTTTAATCATCGAGCGTGAAAGGGAAATTCAAAACTTTGAACCTGAAGAATTCTGGACAATTAAAACAGAATTTGTAAAAGGAAAAGACACATTTGAAGCAAGCTTTTACGGTGTAGATGGTGAAAAAGTTCAATTAACAAATGAAACGCAAGTGAATGAAATAATTGAACAGATGAAAGACAATGCGTTTTCAGTTGAAAATGTAACGCGCAAAGAGCGAAAACGTAATCCTGCATTACCGTTTACAACATCTTCCTTGCAACAAGAAGCAGCACGTAAGTTAAACATGCGAGCAAAGAAAACAATGATGCTTGCACAGCAATTGTATGAAGGGATAGATCTTGGAAAACAAGGAACTGTAGGTCTTATTACGTATATGAGAACTGATTCAACACGTATCTCAGAAACAGCTCAAACAGAGGCTCGTACTTACATCACTGAAGCGTATGGTACGGAATACATAGGAACAGAAAAGAAGAAAGAAACGAAAAAGTCAAATGCACAAGATGCGCATGAGGCAATTCGTCCTACTTCAGTAATGAGAAAGCCAGAGGAACTAAAAAGTTTCTTAGGTCGTGATCAACTTCGATTATATAAATTGATTTGGGAGCGATTTGTTGCAAGTCAAATGGCGTCTGCTATAATGGATACTGTGACAGCGAGACTCATTAATAACAATGTTCAGTTCCGTGCAAGTGGATCGGTTGTAAAGTTCCCAGGATTTATGAAAGTGTATGTAGAGTCAAAAGATGATGGTGCTGAAGAAAAGGATAAGATGTTGCCACCTTTAGAAGTAGGGGAAACTGTATTTTCAAAGGATTTAGAACCAAAGCAACATTTTACACAACCTCCTCCGCGCTATACAGAGGCTCGCCTAGTAAGAACACTTGAAGAACTTGGAATTGGAAGACCGTCAACATATGTACCTACACTTGAAACAATTCAAAAGCGTGGGTATGTAGGTTTGGATAATAAACGCTTCGTTCCGACTGAACTTGGTGAAATAGTAATTGAACTTATTTTAGAGTTTTTCCCAGAAATTATTAACATTGAATTTACTGCCAATATGGAGCAAAGCCTTGATGAAGTAGAAGAAGGAAATGCGAATTGGGTAAAAATTGTTGATGATTTCTACGTAGGTTTTGAACCGCGTTTAGAAAAAGCGGAAAAAGAAATGCGTGAAGTGGAAATTAAAGATGAACCAGCTGGGGAAGATTGTGAATTATGTAATCACCCAATGGTCTTTAAAATGGGTAAATACGGGAAATTTATGGCTTGCTCGAATTTCCCAGATTGTCGTAATACAAAGCCGATTGTGAAAGAAATCGGTGTTACTTGTCCAAAGTGTGATAAGGGTCAAATTATTGAACGCCGTAGTAATAAAAAGAAACGTCTTTTCTATGGGTGCGGTACGTATCCGGAATGCGACTTTGTATCTTGGGATAAGCCAATTGGTCGTAAGTGTCCGAAGTGCGAAGGCATGCTTGTAGAGAAAAAGTTGAAAAAAGGCGTGCAAGTACAATGTATTTCGTGCGATTATGAAGAAGAACAACAAATGTGAGCGTAACTGCTCACATTTTTTTCGAGAAGAAAAGGAAAGGTGATATAAATGACAACACAAGTAGTAAACGTCATTGGCGCAGGTCTTGCAGGAAGTGAAGCAGCTTACCAAATTGCAAAACGTGGTGTCCAAGTTAGATTATATGAAATGAGACCGGTAAGGCAAACGCCAGCTCATCACACAGATAAATTCGCTGAATTAGTATGTAGTAACTCACTTCGTGCAAACACTTTAACAAATGCAGTTGGAGTTATTAAAGAGGAAATGCGCTTAATGGATTCTGTAATTATTCGTGCGGCGGATGAGTGCTCTGTACCAGCTGGAGGTGCTTTAGCTGTAGATCGTCATGAGTTCGCAGCTAAAGTAACAGAATACGTAAAGAACCATCCAAATGTAACTGTAATGAATGAAGAAATTACAGATATTCCAGAGGGACCGACAATTATTGCTACAGGTCCATTAACATCTCCTGATCTTTCTGCAAAATTGAAAGAATTAACAGGAGAAGATTATTTCTACTTCTATGATGCTGCAGCCCCAATCGTAGAAAAAGACAGCATTGATATGAATAAAGTGTATTTGAAATCGCGTTATGACAAAGGTGAAGCTGCATATTTAAATTGCCCAATGACAGAAGAAGAGTTTGATCGTTTTTATGAGGCTCTAATTGCTGCTGAGACAGTGCCTTTAAAAGAGTTTGAAAAAGAAATTTTCTTTGAAGGTTGTATGCCAGTAGAAGTTATGGCAAGTAGAGGGAGACAGACGTTAGTATTTGGACCTATGAAACCTGTTGGATTGGAAGATCCAAAAACAGGGAAAACGCCATATGCTGTTGTTCAGTTACGTCAAGATGATGCAGCGGGAACTTTATACAATATCGTAGGTTTCCAAACTCATTTAAAGTGGGGACCGCAAAAAGAAGTGCTACAGTTAATTCCGGGATTGGAAAATGCAGAGATTGTACGTTATGGTGTAATGCATCGTAATACGTTTATTAATTCACCTAATTTGCTTCGTCCAACATATCAATATAAACAACGTGATGATTTATTCTTCGCTGGTCAAATGACTGGAGTAGAGGGATATGTTGAATCAGCAGCATCAGGATTATTAGCAGGAATTAATGCTGCGCGTCTTGTGCAAGGTGAAGAGCCAGTTGTATTACCGCCAGTAACTGCGATGGGTAGCATGGCAAATTACATTACGGCAACGAACGCTAAAAACTTCCAGCCGATGAATGCGAACTTCGGTCTATTTGCACCGTTAGAGAAGAAGATTAAAAAGAAAGCAGAACGAAATGAAGCGTACGCAGCACGCGCTTTAGAAACGATTCGAAATTTTGTAAATATTTAGTTAAATTTCTTGCAAAGGCTACTAAGTTGTGATACGATTTAGTAGCCTTTATTGAGGTGAGTTGTGTGAATGTGAAGAAATTGTTACAATTATTCGTTGGATATTTACAAATTGAAAGAAATTATTCAAAATATACAATTGCAAGTTATCAAAATGATTTAGAACATTTTGTGCAATTTATGGAACGAGAAGGCATATCCTCTTTTTTAGACGTTACATACGCGGATGTTCGTTTGTACTTAACGACGTTGCACGATGAAAAGTTAGCCCGTAAATCTGTCGCAAGAAAAGTATCAAGCTTACGAAGTTTATATCGTTTTTTGATGCGTGAAGGTTATCGAAAGGATAATCCGTTTGCACTTGCGTCACTCCCCAAAAAAGAATTGTCAATCCCAAAGTTTTTATATGCTGAAGAGTTAGAGGAATTATTTGAAGTTTCTGACACGGAAACGCCATTAGGTCAAAGGAATCAAGCTTTATTAGAGTTGATGTATGCGACTGGGATCCGTGTGAGTGAATGTGTCAATTTACAACTTACCGATATTGACTTTGCGGTGGGAACAATTTTAGTAATGGGAAAAGGAAAAAAACAAAGGTATATTCCGTTCGGAAGCTATGCGCAAGATTCTTTAATTACTTATATAGAGAATGGGAGAAAACAGTTAGTTAATAAGACTGACGAAGATTCTCATATGGTATTTTTAAATGCGAAAGGTACACCGCTAACAAGTCGTGGGGTTCGTTATGTTTTAAATGAACTCATTAAAAAGGCTTCGCTGACAATGCGGATAAGTCCCCATATGTTAAGGCATACATTTGCTACACATATGCTAGATGAAGGGGCGGATTTACGTACTGTACAGGAGCTATTAGGCCATGAAAATTTGTCGACGACACAAATTTATACGCATGTCTCTAAAGAAAGATTGCGTTCTGTTTACATGAAGCATCACCCGCGGGCATAAATTGCTTTAAAAGCTATAAAAACAAATAAAGGAGTTTTTTCTATGGGAAATTTCCACGCTACAACGATATTTGCAGTTCATCATAATGGAGAATGTGCAATGGCTGGAGATGGCCAAGTGACAATGGGAAATGCTGTTGTAATGAAACATACAGCTCGTAAAGTTCGTAAACTTTTCCAAGGTAAAGTTTTAGCTGGTTTCGCAGGATCAGTTGCTGACGCATTTACTCTTTTTGAAATGTTTGAAGGGAAATTAGAAGAGTATAATGGCAACTTGCAGCGTGCTGCTGTTGAAATGGCAAAACAATGGCGTGGCGATAAAATGTTACGTCAGCTAGAAGCGATGCTCATTGTCATGGATAAAACAACTATGCTCCTTGTTTCAGGTACAGGAGAAGTGATTGAACCGGATGATGGTATTTTAGCAATTGGATCTGGTGGGAATTATGCACTTTCTGCAGGTCGTGCTTTAAAGCAATATGCAAGTGAACACTTAACAGCGAAGCAAATTGCGAAAGCGAGTTTAGAGATTGCTGGCGATATTTGTGTTTATACGAATCACAACATAATTGTTGAAGAATTGTAGAATCGTAAGGGAGGCATTTTATATGCATTTACATTTTACTCCGCGCCAAATTGTGGAAAAATTAGATCAATACATCATCGGTCAAAAAGACGCAAAGAAAGCGGTTGCTGTAGCGTTGAGAAATCGATATCGCCGCAGTAAATTAGCTGAAAATTTACGTGACGAAATTGCACCTAAAAATATTTTAATGATTGGACCGACAGGTGTTGGGAAAACAGAGGTAGCACGACGAATGGCGAAACTCGTTGGAGCACCTTTTATTAAGGTTGAGGCTACAAAATTCACAGAAGTTGGATATGTGGGTAGAGATGTAGAGTCGATGGTACGTGACTTGGTGGAAACATCGGTTCGTATCGTAAAAGAAGAAATGGTAGTGAAAGTTCAAGATAAAGCAGAAGAGCAAGCGAATCAACGTCTTGTTGAAATTTTAGTGCCGAGTCCGGAGAAGCAATCTGGATTCAAAAATCCATTAGAGATGCTTTTTGGAGGCGCTCAAAATTCGAATCAAACGTCTGATACACAAGAAGATGTTGAAATCGAAAAGAAACGTCAAGATGTGGAGAGAAAGCTTGCTGCAGGGCTTCTTGAAGAAGAAATTGTATCGATTGAAGTGACTGAACAACAGTCTTCCATGTTTGATATGTTACAAGGAACTGGCATGGAACAAATGGGAATGAATTTCCAAGATGCGCTAGGAAGTTTTATGCCGAAAAAAACGAAAAAACGTAAACTTTCTGTAAAAGAAGCAAGAAAACTCTTGACAAATGAAGAGGCACAGCGCTTAATTGATATGGATGAAGTTACACAAGAGGCTGTTTATCGTGCTGAACAGCTCGGGATTATTTTTATCGATGAAATTGACAAAATTGCTGGTAAGCAGTCGAATAGCGTAGATGTATCACGTGAAGGTGTGCAACGTGACATTCTGCCAATTGTAGAAGGGTCGAATGTTGCGACAAAATACGGATCAGTAAAAACGGATTATATTTTATTCGTTGCAGCTGGAGCGTTCCATATGTCTAAACCGTCGGATTTAATTCCGGAATTGCAAGGGAGATTTCCGATTCGAGTAGAATTAACAAAATTATCGACAGACGATTTTGTTAAAATATTAATCGAGCCTGACAATGCGTTAATTAAACAATATATGGCATTATTAGCGACTGAAGGTATAGAAATTGAATTTTCAGACGAAGCTATTCGTAAGATTGCTGAGATTGCTTATCAAGTTAATCAGGATACAGATAATATTGGAGCAAGAAGACTTCATACGATTATGGAGAAGCTCCTTGAAGATTTATCGTTTGAAGCATCTGAAATTACGTTAGAGAAAATAACGATAACACCTCAATACGTTGAGGAGAAATTAGCAACAATTGCTAAAAATAAAGATGTGAGCCAGTTTATTTTGTAATAGTGTCATCAGGTGACTCGCCCTAGTTTCCAAGTGATGAAAAAATATGTGAGTAACATGTAGGAGGAACTTTTGAAATGGAATTATTAGCAAAAACGAGAAAATTAAATGCGTTATTACAGAGCGCAGCAGGGAAGCCTGTAAACTTTAGAGAAATGTCTGACACAATGTGTGAAGTAATCGAAGCAAACGTATTCGTAGTTAGCCGTCGTGGTAAATTACTAGGTTATGCAATTCACCAACAAATCGAAAACGAACGCATGAAGCAAATGCTTGCAGAACGTCAATTCCCAGAAGAATATACACAAAGCTTATTCAACATTACAGAAACATCTTCAAACTTAGATGTGAACAGTGCTTACACAGCATTCCCAGTAGAAAACAGAGAATTATTCGGTCAAGGTTTAACTACAATCGTACCAATCGTTGGTGGCGGTGAGCGTCTAGGTACATTAGTATTAGCTCGTCTTGGTCAAGAGTTCTTAGATGATGATTTAATCCTTGCTGAGTACAGCTCAACTGTTGTAGGTATGGAAATCTTACGTGAAAAAGCAGAAGAAATCGAAGAGGAAGCGCGTAGTAAAGCTGTTGTTCAAATGGCAATCAGCTCATTATCTTACAGTGAGTTAGAAGCAATTGAGCATATCTTCGAAGAATTAAATGGAACAGAAGGTTTACTTGTTGCAAGTAAAATTGCTGATCGCGTAGGAATTACTCGCTCTGTAATCGTAAATGCACTACGTAAATTAGAAAGTGCTGGTGTTATTGAGTCTCGCTCTTTAGGTATGAAAGGAACATACATTAAAGTGCTAAACGACAAGTTTCTACAAGAACTTGCTAAATTAAAAACAAACTAATTTATAAAAAACTCTCCTCAATTGAGGAGAGTTTTTTTGTGCAATGGATAGATGATGCTTGTGAAAAGTGTCATAAGTGTGTTTTCTGGGAAAACTATTAATTGTATTTACTTTTTTGCTTAAAAGAAATGAAGGTTGGTAATACTAGAATTCGAGTATGAACAAAGAAAGTTTTACATTGTTCGCATTTTCGACTTGATTGAAATATTTCAGTATGATATAGTAAGCAGTGGTGTCAGTACAAAGTACACACGTTTACTGATTTAAGTGTTGGTGCTACGTTTGTAGTTTCGCTTAGAGATGAAGTAAACGGAGGATATCAAAAACCATTTAGGAGGAACTATATTATGTCAGTAATTTCTATGAAGCAATTGCTTGAAGCTGGTGTTCATTTCGGACATCAAACTCGTCGTTGGAACCCAAAAATGAAGCGTTACATTTTCACAGAGCGTAACGGTATCTACATCATCGACTTACAAAAAACTGTGAAAAAAGTTGAGGAAGCTTACAGAACGATGCGCGACATCGCTGCTGAAGGCGGAGACATCTTATTCGTAGGTACTAAAAAACAAGCACAAGAAGCTATTAAAGAAGAAGCAACTCGTGCTGGTATGTACTTCGTTAACCAACGTTGGTTAGGCGGAACTTTAACAAACTTCCAAACAATCCAAAAGCGTATCAAGCGTCTTAAAGACATCGAAAGAATGCAAGAAGATGGTACTTTCGAAGTACTTCCTAAGAAAGAAGTTGTTCAACTTAAAAAAGAGTTAGAGCGTCTTGAGAAATTCTTAGGCGGTATTAAAGATATGAAAGGTCTTCCAAGTGCATTATTCGTAGTAGACCCTCGTAAAGAGCGTATTGCAGTTGCTGAAGCACGCAAATTACACATTCCAATCATCGGTATCGTTGATACAAACTGTGATCCAGACGAAATCGATCACGTTATCCCAGCAAACGATGATGCAATTCGTGCTGTAAAACTTCTTACATCTAAAATGGCAGACGCGATCCTTGAAGCAAAACAAGGTGAAGAAACTGTTACTGCGTAACAAAGTTGGAAAGGTGATAAGGGGTTCGGCCTTTTATCACCTTTTTTAAGGTATAAACACCTTTATAAAAGGTATAAATACATATTTTAGGAGGATGAAAAGTATGGCAATCACTGCTCAAATGGTAAAAGAATTACGTGAAAAAACTGGCGCAGGTATGATGGACTGCAAAAAAGCTTTAACAGAAACTAACGGCGACATGGAGAAGGCAATTGACTTCTTACGTGAAAAAGGTATTGCGAAAGCTGCTAAAAAAGCAGACCGCATTGCTGCTGAAGGTTTAACTTTCATCGAAACAAACGGTAACGACGCTTTAATCTTAGAATTAAACTCTGAAACTGATTTCGTTGCGAAAAACGAAGGTTTCCAAACACTAATTAAAGAATTAGCTGCTCACTTATTAACTAACAAACCAGCTAACGTTGAAGAAGCTATGGCTCAAACAATGGAAAACGGTAAAAAAGTTGAAGAGCACATCAACGAAGCAATCGCTAAAATTGGTGAAAAACTTACACTTCGTCGTTTCGAAATCGTATCAAAAACTGATGCAGATGCATTCGGCGCTTACCTACACATGGGTGGACGCATTGGTGTATTAACAGTTCTTGAAGGTTCTACTGATGAAGCTGCTGCTAAAGATGTTGCAATGCACATCGCTGCAGTTAACCCTAAATACATCGACCGCGATGCTGTAACAGCTGAAGAAGTTGAGCATGAGCGTCAAGTATTAACACAACAAGCATTAAACGAAGGCAAGCCTGAGAAAATTGTTGCGAAAATGGTTGAAGGCCGTCTAGGCAAATTCTTCGAAGAGATTTGCTTACTTGACCAAGCATTCGTTAAAAACCCTGATATGAAAGTTCGTCAGTTCGTTGAGTCTAAAGGCGGAACATTAAAAGGATTCGTTCGCTACGCTGTTGGTGAAGGTATCGAAAAACGCGAAGACAACTTTGCTGAAGAAGTAATGAACCAAGTAAAAGGTAGTAACTAATACAGATTAGGGAACACATTGTGTTCCCTTTTTTAAAATAAAGATGTAAGCAATTGGAGGTTCATTATGAGTAAACCGAAATATAATCGTGTCGTTTTAAAGCTAAGTGGAGAAGCTTTAGCTGGAGAGCAAGGATTTGGAATTAACCCAACTGTTATTAAGTCAGTTGCGGAACAAGTAAAAGAAATTGCAGAACTTGATGTAGAGGTTGCTGTTGTTGTTGGTGGCGGTAACATTTGGCGCGGGAAAATTGGAAGTGAAATGGGCATGGATCGTGCAGGGGCAGATTACATGGGCATGTTAGCGACAGTTATGAATTCATTAGCTCTTCAAGATAGCTTGGAGAATATCGGAATTCAAACTCGTGTACAAACTTCAATTGAGATGCGTCAAGTTGCAGAACCTTACATTCGTCGTAAAGCAGTTCGTCACTTAGAGAAAAAACGTGTTGTTATCTTTGCAGCAGGTACAGGTAACCCATACTTCTCTACAGATACAACAGCAGCATTACGTGCGGCAGAAATTGAAGCAGATGTAATTTTAATGGCGAAAAACAATGTAGATGGTGTATATAATGCAGATCCATCTATTGATCCAACAGCTACGAAATACGAAACGCTTACTTACTTAGACGTATTAAAAGAAGGTTTAGGTGTAATGGATTCTACAGCTTCTTCTCTATGTATGGATAATGATATTCCATTAATTGTATTCTCAGTTATGGAAAAAGGTAATATTAAACGTGCCGTTTTAGGCGAAAATATCGGAACAGTGGTAAGGGGGAAATAAATATGGGACAACAAGTATTGAAGTCTTCAAATGAAAAAATGGAAAAAGCAGTTGCTGCTTATTCTCGTGAATTAGCAACAGTTCGTGCTGGCCGTGCAAACGCGTCTGTATTAGATAAGGTACAAGTTGATTACTATGGTGCACCAACACCAGTTGTGCAATTAGCGAACATTACAGTTCCAGAAGCGCGTTTACTAGTAATTCAACCTTATGATAAAACTTCTATCGGTGATATTGAAAAAGCAATTTTAAAAGCAGATTTAGGCTTAAACCCTTCTAATGATGGAACTGTAATTCGTATTGCATTCCCTGCACTAACAGAAGAGCGTCGTCGTGATCTTGTAAAAGTTGTGAAAAAATATGCTGAAGAAGCAAAAGTTGCTGTTCGTAACGTACGTCGTGACGGAAATGATGATCTTAAGAAGCTTGAAAAAGCTGGCGAGATTACAGAAGATGATTTAAGAGGATATACTGAAGATATCCAAAAAGAAACAGATAAATATATTGCAAAAGTTGACGAAATCGCAAAAAACAAAGAAAAAGAAATCATGGAAGTGTAATAGCGATAACTTCGCAAATATGACCCTCTTCTTAAGGGGGTCTTTTTACACTTTTAGGCATACGTCTGCTTGCTGGAGGGTATGAATGATGTTTAAAAACTTTCCTTTTTTTAAAGGTAAAAAGGACACATCGTTTGATCATCTCGTTGAAGAAGTGAAAAAAGGATATATCCCAGAACATATTGCCATCATTATGGATGGGAATGGAAGATGGGCAAAGAGGAGAGCAATGCCTCGTATTGCGGGACATCATGAAGGTATGCAAGTTGTAAAGAAAATTACAAAATTTGCAAGTAAACTTAATGTGAAAGTGTTAACTCTCTATGCTTTTTCAACTGAGAACTGGAAAAGACCGAAAAAGGAAGTTGATTATTTAATGAGGCTTCCAGAAGAATTTCTAGGTACATTTTTACCAGAATTGATTGAAGAAAACGTACAAGTCCGAGTAATAGGGCAAAAAGATCGTCTTCCTACGCATACACGCAGAGCGATGGAGAAAGCCATGGAAGATACGAAAGAGAATACGGGATTAATTCTTAATTTCGCGTTAAACTATGGAAGTCGAGATGAAATCGTTTCTGCTGTGCAACATATGATGAAAGATAATGAGGAAGGAAAAATTCGTTCTGAAGAGGTAAGTGAAGAAATGCTTTCCTCCTACTTAATGACGAGTTCTTTACCTGATCCAGAGTTGTTAATCCGAACAAGCGGAGAGCTACGTATTAGTAATTTCATGTTATGGCAAATTGCATATTCGGAGTTTTGGTTTACAGACGTGTATTGGCCAGACTTCAAAGAAGAACATTTGCTAAATGCGATTACTGACTTTCAACATAGAGGGCGCAGATTCGGAGGCGTGTAGAAAGAGAGGGTTTGGTAGTGAAACAGAGAATTATTACTGGAGTGGTTGCTGCCGCGCTATTCATTCCCATCGTAATATACGGTGGCGTGCCTTTTACGGTTTTAGTGTATGCACTTGCTTCTATAGGTTTATATGAATTAATTCGTATGAATAAGCTTACGCTTATTTCAGTACCGACAGTTTTAGCTGCAGTATTATTGTGGATTCTTTTAATTCCAAGTAGTGCATCAGAACTGTTTGCATGGATTGGATTAGGTAAATTGGAAATCACATTTGTGATTGTTTTATTACTTTTATCATATACAGTCCTTTCTAAGAATACATTTACTTTTGATAATGCTTCGTTTTTACTGATGGCAACGACATATGTGGCAATGGGATTCTTATATTTAAATGAAACGAGAATATTAGGAATTAAATATGTATTTTGCGCATTATTTGTTATATGGGCTACTGATTCAGGCGCATATTTCGTAGGAAAAGCATTGGGCAAGAGAAAATTGTGGCCAGAAATTAGTCCGAATAAAACGATTGAAGGTTCATTAGGCGGTATCGTTTGTGGAATTATTGTGGCACTTGTTTACAACGTGTTCTTCCCAGTCGAATCGAATGTAGTAATTTTAATTGTGCTGACAATTATCATTTCTATTTTTGGACAAATTGGTGATTTAGTACAATCTGCTTTTAAACGTCATTATGGCGTAAAGGATTCAGGTACAATTTTACCTGGGCATGGTGGTATATTAGACCGAACAGATAGTTGGTTATTCGTTTTACCAATTCTCTACTTCTTATTACAATACAATTAATAAATGAACGAGGGGTTGGAGTCATGAAAAACATTAGTTTATTAGGTGCAAGCGGATCAATTGGTACACAAACTTTAGATGTATTACGCTCGCACCCAGACCAATTCCGTCTCGTTGCTTTTTCTGTAGGGAAAAATATTGACTACGCAGTAAAGGTAATTCAAGAATTTTCTCCGCAAATCGTCTCTGTGCAAAGAGAGGAAGATGTTTTAAAATTACAATCTGTTTCTGGTAATACAAAAATTGTATATGGTAGTGAAGGACTTTTAGAAGTAGCATTACATCCAGATGCGGAGATTGTAGTAAATGCTGTTGTAGGTAGCGTAGGGTTGTTACCAACACTTCGTGCAATTGAGGCGAAAAAAACAATTGGAATTGCAAATAAAGAAACGTTAGTAACTGCAGGACATCTTGTAATGGAAGCAGCACGAAAACATAATGTTTCGTTACTTCCAGTAGATAGTGAACATTCGGCTATTTTTCAGTGCTTGAATGGTGAAAATGAAAAAAGAATTTCTCGTCTTATTATAACGGCTTCTGGTGGAAGTTTCCGTGATAAAACGAGGGATGAATTGCATCATGTGACCGTAGAAGATGCGCTTCGACATCCAAACTGGTCAATGGGTTCGAAAATTACAATTGATTCTGCTACAATGATGAATAAGGGACTAGAAGTAATTGAAGCACATTGGCTTTTTGGTATCCCTTATGAGCAAATCGATGTTGTTTTACATAAAGAAAGTATTATCCATTCTATGGTTGAATTTGAAGATCGTAGTGTAATGGCGCAGCTTGGTTCACCTGATATGCGAGTACCAATTCAATACGCACTTACATATCCTGATAGATTGCCTCTTTCAGACACAAAACAGTTAAACTTATGGGAAATAGGGACGTTGCATTTTGAGAAAATGGACCAAGAACGATTCCGTTGTTTACGTTTTGCGTATGAAGCTGGAAAAGCAGGTGGAAGTATGCCAGCTGTAATGAACGCAGCGAATGAAGTAGCTGTTGAAGCCTTTTTACAAAAGAGAATTGGTTTCTTAACAGTGGAAGACCTCATTGAAAAAGCAATGAACCATCACAATGTCATTGCACGACCGAGCTTAGAGGAAATTTTGGAAATTGATGCGGCCACAAGACGGTTTGTGATGGAACAAATTTAGCAAAGGTGGTTATGGAATTGAATACAGCGATTGCCTTTATATTAATTTTCGGTGCACTCGTATTTTTCCATGAGCTAGGGCATCTATATTTCGCAAAAAGAGCAGGTATTTTATGCCGCGAGTTTGCGATTGGTTTTGGTCCGAAAATATTCTCATTTGAAAAGAATGAAACGGTGTATACGATTCGATTACTGCCCCTTGGTGGCTATGTAAGAATGGCCGGCGAGGATGCGGACACAGTTGAGTTAAAGCCTGGGAAAAAGGTTGGCCTTGTATTAAATGAAAAAGACGAAGTTGTGAAATTAGTTTTTGATGGATATGAAAAGTATCCAAATGTTCGTGTTATTGAAGTCGAACAAGCTGATTTGGAGCATAATTTAACAATTTCGGGCTATGAAGAGTACGAGGAAGAGCTTCAAACATTCCGAGTGAATGAAAAGGCTCGTATTATTACTGCGGGGGAAGAAATTCAAATTGCTCCGTATAATAGACAATTTGGCTCGAAAAAACTAGGGCAACGCGCTTTAACAATCTTTGCGGGTCCTGCAATGAACTTCATTTTAGCATTTGTTATTTTTGTGATTCTTGGATTTGTACAAGGGGTTCCTATTGACAAACCAATGGTTGGAAAAGTGATGGATAACAGTGCAGCACAGCAAGCTGGATTGAAAGAGAATGATACAATTCAAGCTATTGATGGGAAAAACACAAGTACATGGAAAGATGTTGTTACTATTGTACGTGAAAACCCAAATAAAGAAATTACGTTACAAGTAAAGCGTGATAATGAACAGTTTAATGTGAAAGTAACGCCAACACTCGATAAAGAAGGAAAAGACGAAGTTGGTAGAATCGGTGTGTATTCTCCTGTAGAGAAAACAGTAATGGGTTCTATTAAATCAGGATTTGAACAAACGTACCAATGGACGAAACTAATTTTTGAATCTCTTGTTAAATTAGTAACTGGTCAATTTTCTATTAATGAGTTATCAGGTCCAGTAGGAATTTATAATCTAACAGATCAAGTTGTAGATTATGGGTTTACGCGTGTACTAAGTTTAGCTGCAGTTCTAAGCATTAATCTTGGTTTATTTAATTTATTACCAGTTCCTGCTTTAGATGGTGGCCGTTTATTCTTCTTCTTAATTGAAGCGTTACGAGGGAAACCAATTGATCGCCAAAAAGAAGGAATGGTTCACTTTATTGGTTTTGCATTATTAATGTTACTTATGTTAGTTGTAACTTGGAATGACATTCGTAAGTTTTTCTTGTAAAATAAAGTGAAACTTATAATGAAATAGAGCTCGTAGAATAAAATCCCTCACCTAACTCGAGGTGAGGGGTTTTACTGCGTGTAAGAGTAAAATGAAGAGGTGCAAATAAATGAAACAAAGTATGGTATTCAGTCCTACATTACGTGAAGTTCCAGCTGATGCTGAAATTAAGAGTCATCAGCTATTACTTCGTGCAGGTTTTATGCGTCAAAATGCTTCTGGTATTTATAGCTTTCTACCATTTGGATTAAAAGTATTACACAAAGTAGAACGTATCGTTCGAGAAGAAATGGAGCGCGCAGGAGCTGTAGAATTATTAATGCCAGCTATGCAAGCTGCGGAATTATGGCAAGAATCAGGTCGTTGGTATTCTTACGGATCTGAATTAATGCGTATGAAAGATCGTAATGCTCGTGAATTCGCATTAGGAGCGACACATGAGGAAGTAATTACGGATCTTGTGCGTGATGAAGTGAAATCATATAAAAAATTACCGTTAACATTATACCAAATTCAAACAAAATTCCGTGATGAGCAAAGACCTCGTTTCGGCTTATTACGTGGAAGAGAGTTTCTAATGAAAGATGCATACTCTTTCCATGCTACACAAGAGAGCTTAGATGAAGTATACGATCGTTTATATAAAGCATACTCTAACATTTTTGCTCGCTGTGGCTTGAATTTCCGTGCAGTTATTGCTGATTCTGGAGCAATGGGCGGAAAAGATACACATGAATTTATGGTATTATCTGATGTTGGTGAAGATACAATTGCATACTCTGACACATCTGATTATGCAGCAAACATCGAAATGGCTCCTGTTGTAGCTACGTATACGAAGAGTGACGAAGCAGAAAAAGCACTTGAAAAAGTAGCAACACCAGACCAAAAAGCAATTGAAGAAGTATCTGCATTCTTAAACATCGAAGCTGACAAGTGCATTAAGTCTATGGTGTTTAAAGTAGATGAGAAATTAGTAGTGGTACTTGTTCGTGGTGATCACGAAGTAAACGATGTGAAAGTGAAAAATGTATACGGCGCTTCAGTTGTTGAGCTTGCTTCTCATGAAGAAGTAAAAGCATTATTAAATTGTGAAGTTGGTTCATTAGGGCCGATTAATGTAACAGGTGATATCGAAATTATTGCTGATCATGCTGTAGCATCAATTGTTAACGGATGTTCAGGAGCGAATGAAGAAGGATTCCATTATGTAAATGTAAATCCAGAACGTGACTTTAAAGTAAGTCAATATACAGATTTACGCTTCATTCAAGAAGGAGACCAATCTCCAGACGGAAATGGAACAATTCTTTTTGCACGCGGAATTGAAGTTGGTCATGTATTCAAATTAGGAACTCGTTATAGTGAAGCAATGAACGCAACATTCCTGGATGAAAACGGAAAAACACAACCACTTATTATGGGTTGTTACGGTATCGGGGTATCTCGTACAGTGGCAGCAATTGCAGAGCAGTTTAACGATGAGAACGGCTTAGTTTGGCCAAAAGCTGTAGCACCGTTCCATGTGCATGTAATTCCAGTAAATATGAAATCGGATGCACAACGTGAAATGGGTGAAAATATCTACAACTCATTACAAGAACAAGGCTATGAAGTGTTATTAGACGATCGTGCAGAACGTGCAGGAGTTAAATTTGCAGATGCAGATTTATTCGGTCTTCCAGTTCGTGTTACAGTTGGTAAAAAAGCAGACGAAGGTATTGTAGAAGTGAAAGTACGTGCTACAGGTGAGTCTGAAGAAGTAAAAGTAGAAGAACTTCAAACATATATTGCAAATATTTTAAAATAAGAAGAGGTACCTCGTAATGGGGTACCTTCTCTTTCTTTGTAAACGTATTTTGTAAAAGAAGAGGTGAGAAATCTTTCTTTGTGGTACGTTTCAATTTATAATAGCAAATGGAAGGAGAGTGCTTATGTCTTTAACAAATGAACAACAAGAGCGATTTCAAATTTTGCTCCAGCAGTTGCAAATACCAGACGACCTTATAAATCAATATTTACAAGGCGGTGGTATTGAAAGGCTCGTTATTGATAAAGCGAATAAAAGTTGGCATTTTGATTTACAAGTGCCACGTATTTTGCCTACAGAATTATATGAATTGCTAGAAACAAAGCTTAAGCAATCATTTTCTCATATTGCAAGAACAACATTTGCATTAGAAACAGAGAATAAACAATTTACAGAAGAAGAAGTGAGGGCGTATTGGCCGCTTTGTACGGAACGAATTACATTTTCACCTATGTTCGCATACTTAAAGAAGCAGCTTCCACAGGTGAATGGAGTGAAGTTGCTAATAAATGTGAATAACGAGTTGGAGTCTACTGCTTTAAAGAAAAACGTTGCGAAACCAGTAGGGGATCAATACGAAATTTTTGGATTCCCGCGTTTTCAGTTAGACACACATATACAGCAAAATACAGAAGAAATGCAAAAGTTTCGTGAACAAACGCAGCAAGAAGACCGCGAGCGTGTTATACAAGCTATGGAAGAAATGGCGAAGAAGCAAGCTGAGGAAAGCAGCGTTGTGTATGAAGGACCGATTACACTCGGGTATCTTATTAAGCCAGATGAAGAGATTACACCGATGCGAGAAATTCAAGATGAAGAAAGAAGAAAAACGGTTCAAGGATATGTCTTCCATGTAGAAACAAAAGAGCTTCGTAGTGGACGTACGTTATTAACTTTAAAAATAACGGATTATACGGATTCTATTATGATCAAAATGTTCTCGCGTGACAAAGAAGATATTCCAATGCTGCAATCCTTGAAAAAAGGAATGTGGGTGAAAGCGCGTGGTTCTGTTCAAAACGATACATTCGTTCGAGATTTAGTAATGATTGCAAATGATATTAATGAAATAACAGGACCGTCTCGTAAAGATAAAGCACCAGAAGGCGAAAAACGAGTAGAGCTGCATCTCCATACTCCGATGAGTCAAATGGACGCTGTCACTCCAGTTTCTAAGCTTGTTGCTCAAGCTGGTAAATGGGGACATGAGGCTATTGCGGTTACAGACCATGCCGTGGCTCAGTCTTTCCCAGAGGCGTATTCTGCGGGGAAGAAGGCTGGAGTTAAAGTTATATATGGTGTAGAAGCAAATTTAGTTAATGATGGTGTACCGATAGCATATAACGAAGCGCATCGTTTACTTGCAGAGGAAACGTATGTTGTTTTCGACGTTGAGACGACAGGTTTATCAGCTGTATACGATACAGTTATTGAGTTGGCTGCTGTAAAAGTAAAGGGTGGCGAAATTATTGACCGCTTTGAATCTTTTGCAAATCCGCATCAACCATTATCGGCGACGATCATTGAATTAACAGGTATTACAGATGATATGTTAACTGATGCACCTGAAGTGGACGAAGTGTTTAAAAAGTTTGAGGAATGGATGGGCGACCATACACTTGTTGCCCATAACGCGAGCTTTGATATGGGCTTTATTAACGTAGGTTTTAAAAAGGCTGGACTAGAAAAAACGAATAACCCCGTTATTGATACGTTAGAACTTGCACGATTCTTATTCCCAGAAATGAAAAATCATCGATTAAATACGATGTGTAAAAAACTTGATATTGAATTAACACAACATCACCGTGCGATTTATGATACAGAAGCGACGGGATATTTACTTGTGAAAATGTTGAAAGACGTAATTGAAAAGGGATTTGAATATCACGATCAATTAAATGATAGCATGGGACAAGGGGATGCGTATAAGCGTGGCCGTCCAAGTCATATGACGTTACTTGCCACATCAGATGTTGGATTGAAAAATTTATATAAACTTGTTTCATATTCTCACCTTAATTACTTTTACCGTGTACCACGTGTGCCGAGGTCACTATTAAAAAAATACCGTGAAGGAATTTTAGTAGGAACGGCTTGTGATAAAGGTGAAGTTTTCGAGGCAATGATGCAAAAGGCACCTGAAGAGGTAGAAGAAATTGCCCAGTTCTATGATTACATTGAAGTAATGCCTCCAGAGGTGTTGCGTCATTTAGTAGAACGTGAACTTGTTCGAGACGAAGGTCAATTAAAAACAATTATTTCTAACTTAGTAAAACTAGGTGAGACGTTAGATAAACCAGTTGTTGCTACAGGAAACGTGCATTATTTAGACCCTGAGGATGCAATGTATCGTAAAATTTTAGTCAGTTCGCAGGGCGGAGCCAATCCGTTAAATCGACATTCATTACCGCCAGTACATTTCCGTACAACTGATGAAATGTTAGAATGTTTTTCATTCTTAGGTGAAGATAAAGCGAAAGAAGTTGTTGTAACAAATACACAAAAGATTGCGTCATTAATTGGTGATGTGCATCCAGTAAAAGACGATTTATACACACCGAAAATTGAAGGTGCTGATGATGAAACGCGTGATATGAGTTATAAAATGGCGCGTAGCATTTATGGTGAAGAGCTACCGGAAATTGTAGAAGCACGTTTAGAAAAAGAATTAAAAAGTATTATTGGGCATGGATTCGCCGTAATTTATTTAATTTCACATAAGCTTGTGAAAAAATCGTTAGTAGACGGATATCTAGTAGGTTCGCGTGGATCGGTAGGATCATCATTTGTTGCAACGATGATGGAAATTACAGAAGTAAACCCATTACCACCACACTATGTATGTCCGAAGTGTAAGCAATCAGAATTCTTTAATGATGGTTCTGTAGGCTCTGGTTTTGACTTACCAGATAAAGAATGTCCTGCTTGTAATATTCCATATGTAAAAGATGGACATGACATTCCGTTCGAAACATTCCTTGGATTTAAAGGAGATAAGGTACCCGATATCGATTTGAACTTCTCCGGGGAATACCAACCACGTGCCCATAACTATACGAAAGTACTGTTCGGTGAAGACTATGTATATCGTGCAGGAACGATTGGTACAGTTGCGGAAAAAACTGCTTACGGATATGTAAAAGGTTATGCAAATGATCATAACTTAACGATTCGAAATGCAGAGATTGATCGCTTAGTAGCAGGGTGTACCGGTGTAAAACGTACAACAGGACAGCATCCAGGCGGTATTATCGTTGTGCCAGATTACATGGATATCTTTGATTTCTCACCAATACAGTATCCAGCTGATTCAATTGGTGCTGAATGGAGAACAACGCATTTTGATTTCCACTCGATTCATGATAATTTATTGAAACTTGATATACTAGGACACGATGATCCGACCGTTATTCGTATGTTACAAGATTTAAGTGGTATTGATCCGAAAACAATCCCAACGGATGATCCAGAAGTAATGAAAATTTTCTCTGGTCCAGAATCGTTAGGGGTAACGGAAGAACAAATTAACTGTAAAACAGGTACACTTGGTATACCAGAGTTTGGTACAAAATTCGTAAGACAGATGTTAGAAGAGACAAAACCGACGACATTCTCAGAGTTAGTCCAAATTTCTGGACTATCACATGGTACCGACGTATGGCTTGGTAATGCAAACGAGTTAATTTATAACGGTACATGTACGCTGAGCGAAGTTATCGGTTGTCGTGATGACATCATGGTATATTTAATCTATCAAGGTCTAGATCCATCATTAGCCTTCAAAATCATGGAGTCAGTTCGTAAAGGTAAAGGTGTACCGGAAGAATGGGAAGAAGACATGAAAAATAATAATGTACCAGGTTGGTATATTGATTCATGTAAGAAGATTAAATACATGTTCCCTAAAGCCCATGCGGCTGCTTACGTACTTATGGCTGTACGTATCGCATACTTTAAAGTACATTTTGCACTGTTATTCTATGCCGCATATTTTACAGTTCGTGCAGATGATTTTGATGTAGAGGCAATGGCGAAAGGTTCAGCATCTATACGTGCAAGAATTGATGAAATTGCTCAAAAGGGACTCGATGCTGCGCCGAAAGAGAAGAGTTTATTAACGGTACTAGAAATGACACTTGAAATGTGTGAGCGTGGATACTCATTCCAAAAGGTGGATTTATACCGCTCACATGCAACAGAATTTATTATTGATGGAGATACATTAATCCCTCCATTTAATGCAGTACCTGGTCTTGGCACAAACGCAGCTTTAAGTATTGTAGAAGCACGTAAAAATGGAGACTTCTTATCAAAAGAAGACTTGCAACAGCGAAGTAAGGTTTCGAAAACAATTATTGAGTATTTAGATAGCCAAGGTTGTTTAGGAGACTTACCAGATCAAAACCAGTTATCACTGTTCTAGTAGGTAGGAAAAGTCTTTGCAAATCAACATTTCCTATGATATACTATTAACCGAGATAACCATGTCATGTATATTGTGTAAAGAAAAGAGTGGGGAAACCCACTCTTTCGTGTTACTATCTATGTTTTATCTACGTAGATAGGTAAAAGATTTCTGTCGTATATACATATTTTGTTACAAGTTTTACTTCTTAAATTTGGTAATACTAAGACAGATAATCCCTGCTGAACAGCAGGGGCTTTTGTTAGCTAACGAGAAAGAATAAGATAGACCGTTTTTAAATTGGCGGGGTCTTCTTCTTTTAAATGGTACATGACGGCAGGAAGGAGGCTGTTTATGGATAAGAAAGTCACAGAAGTTGTAGAAGCATTTGCGCAGCCGATCGTTGAAGAGTTAAATCTTGAACTTGTAGATGTAGAGTATGTGAAAGAAGGACAAGACTGGTTCTTACGCGTATTCATCGATTCTGAAAAGGGAGTCGACATTGAAGAATGCGGTGCGGTAAGTGAACGTTTAAGCGAAGCTTTAGATAAAGAGGACCCAATTCCTCATCTTTACTTTTTGGATGTATCATCTCCTGGAGCGGAACGCCCATTAAAGAAAGAAAAAGACTTCCAGCAAGCGGTAGGAAAACAAGTGGCAATTAAAACATATGAGCCGATTGATGGTGAAAAGATGTTTGAAGGAAAACTGCTTTCTTACGATGGTACAACAATAACATTATTATTAACAATTAAAACACGTAAAAAAGAAATCCAAATTTCGATGGATAAAGTCGCAAATGCGCGACTTGCTGTTACGTTTTAGTTAGAAGGGGGATCTTCATGAGCACTGAGTTATTAGATGCTTTGCTCGTATTAGAATCTGAAAAAGGCATTAGCAAAGACATTATTATTGATGCGATTGAAGCAGCTTTAATCTCTGCTTATAAGCGCAATTTTAATCAAGCACAAAACGTTCGTGTGAGCTTTAACCCAGAAGTGGGAACAATTCAAGTTTTAGCACGTAAAGACGTAGTAGACAATGTGTTTGATCCACGTCTTGAAATTTCTGTAGAGGAAGCAAGACAAATTAATCCAAACTACCAAGATGGTGACGTACTAGAAATTGAAGTAACACCAAAAGACTTTGGACGTATTGCAGCACAAACTGCAAAACAAGTTGTAACACAACGAGTGCGTGAAGCAGAGCGCGGTGTTATTTACTCTGAGTTTAGTGATCGTGAAGAAGATATTATGGTAGGTATTGTACAACGTCAAGATGCTCGTTTTATCTATGTAAGCTTAGGAAAAGTAGAAGCTTTATTACCTGTAAGTGAGCAAATGCCTAATGAGCAATACAAACCACATGATCGTATTCGCGTATTCATTACGAAAGTAGAAAAAACGACAAAAGGACCACAAATTTACGTATCACGTACACATCCTGGTCTTTTAAAACGTTTATTCGAAATGGAAGTTCCTGAAATCTATGATGGAACTGTAGAAATTCGTTCTGTAGCACGTGAAGCTGGCGATCGCTCTAAAATCTCTGTATATGCAGAGAACACTGATGTTGATCCAGTTGGTTCTTGTGTAGGACCAAAAGGGCAACGTGTACAACGCATTGTAGACGAATTAAAAGGTGAAAAAATTGACATCGTTCGCTGGTCAAATGATCCAGTTGAATATGTTGCAAATGCATTAAGCCCATCACAAGTTGTTAAAGTACTTGTAGATGAAGAAGAAAAAGCGACAACAGTAGTTGTTCCAGACCACCAGCTATCATTAGCTATCGGTAAGCGTGGACAAAATGCACGTCTTGCAGCTAAATTAACAGGCTGGAAAATTGACATTAAGAGTGAGTCTGATGCGAAACAACTTGGTATTGTAACAGAAGAAGATAGCGTAATCGCATTTGGATTCGATTCAGTGGAAGACGAAATCGAATAGAGGTGATGAGTATGAGCAATCGAAAAGTTCCGTTACGAAAATGTGTTGCAACGCAAGAAATGAAATCAAAACGAGAGCTCGTTCGCATTGTTCGTTCCAAAGAGGGAGAAGTGTCCATTGATTTAACTGGGAAAAAATCAGGACGAGGTGCTTACTTGTCGAAGGACAAGGAGAGCATTCTTCAAGCTCAAAAGAAAAATGTTTTGGAACATCATCTAAAAGCGAAAATCGACGGTTCTTTATATGAAGAGCTTCTTGAGCTTGTTGAGAAGGAGTCGAAATAAGTGTCCGATTGGAAATCGTTTTTAGGACTAGCAAACCGGGCTCGGAAAATTATTTCGGGTGAAGAACTCGTTTTAAAAGAAGTACGAAGTGGCAAAGCAAAACTTGTATTGCTATCTGAAGATGCGTCAGTAAATACTACAAAACGCATCACAGATAAAACTACGTACTACAACGTACCAATGAGAAAGGTCGAAAATCGACAACAATTAGGGCATGCGATTGGGAGAGATGAGCGAGTCGTTGTAGCTGTGTTAGATGAAGGCTTTGCGAAAAAGCTGCGTAGCATGCTCGATACAAATTACCGGGGGTGAAGGTATGAGTAAAATTCGAGTGCATGAATATGCAAAAAAACATAATATCTCAAGTAAAGATCTTATGACAAAACTAAAAGAAATGAATATCGAGGTTTCGAATCATATGACAATGTTAGACGATGAAGTAGTAAATAAATTAGATAATGAATATCAAACTGAAAAACCTTCTGTTGCAGATGAGTTTGAAGTAGAAGAAAAAGTTGTTCGCAGTAAAAAGAACAGCAATAAGAAAAAGAAAAAAGGCAAAGGAAACGAAGACAAACGTCAAGAAAACTTTGCTGGTAGACAACAAACTCAAATTGTAGAAACACCAGATAAAATTACTTTCTCTGGAAGCCTTACAGTAGGAGATCTTGCTAAAAAATTAAGCAAAGAGCCATCTGAAATTATTAAGAAGCTCTTCATGCTTGGAATTATGGCAACAATTAACCAAGACTTGGATAAAGATACAATTGAGTTAATTGCTAACGACTACGGTATTGAAGTAGAAGAAGAAGTAATTGTGAGCGAGACTGAGTTTGAAACATTCATTGATGAGCAAGATGATGAAGAGAACTTAAAAGAACGTCCAGCTGTAGTTACAATCATGGGACACGTTGACCACGGTAAAACAACATTACTGGATTCTATTCGTAACTCAAAAGTAACTGCAGGCGAAGCGGGTGGAATTACTCAGCATATCGGTGCATATCAAGTTGAAGTAAACGATAAGAAGATCACATTCTTAGATACACCTGGTCACGCAGCATTTACAACGATGCGTGCTCGTGGTGCACAAGTAACGGATATTACAATCCTTGTTGTTGCAGCGGATGACGGTGTTATGCCACAAACGGTTGAAGCAATTAACCATGCGAAGGCAGCAGGAGTACCAATTATTGTTGCTGTGAATAAAATGGATAAACCAGCTGCAAACCCTGATCGCGTAATGCAAGAACTAACTGAATATGAATTAGTTCCAGAAGCTTGGGGCGGAGATACTATTTTCGTACCAATTTCTGCAATTCAAGGCGAAGGCATTGACAACTTACTAGAAATGATCCTTCTTGTAAGTGAAGTAGAAGAATATAAAGCAAATCCAAACCGCTATGCAACTGGTACAGTAATCGAAGCACAGCTTGATAAAGGTAAAGGAACTATCGCGACATTACTTGTTCAAAACGGTACGCTTCGAGTTGGAGATCCAATCGTTGTTGGAACTTCATTCGGACGTGTTCGTGCAATGGTAAGTGATATTGGTCGTCGTGTAAAAGTTGCTGGTCCATCAACTCCTGTTGAAATTACTGGTTTAAACGAAGTACCACAAGCTGGAGATCGTTTCATGGCATTCGCTGATGAGAAGAAAGCTCGTCAAATTGGTGAATCACGTGCACAAGAAGCGTTAGTTGCACAACGTGGTGAGAAATCTAAATTAAGCCTTGAAGATTTATTCCAACAAATCCAAGAGGGCGATGTAAAAGAAATTAACTTAATCGTAAAAGCAGACGTACAAGGTTCTGTTGAAGCGATGGCAGCATCACTTCGTAAAATTGATGTTGAAGGCGTAAAAGTTAAAATCATTCACACTGGTGTAGGTGCGATTACAGAATCTGATATCATTTTAGCTTCTGCATCTAATGCAATTGTAATTGGATTTAACGTACGTCCAGATGTGAACGCGAAGCGTACAGCTGAATTAGAGAACGTTGATATTCGTTTACACCGTATTATTTATAAAGTAATCGAAGAGATTGAAGCAGCTATGCAAGGTATGCTTGATCCAGAATTCGAAGAAAAAGTAATCGGTCAAGCAGAAGTTCGTCAAACGTTTAAAGTAACAAAAGTTGGAACAATCGCAGGTTGTTACGTAACAGACGGTAAAATTACGCGTGATAGTGGCGTACGTATTATCCGTGACGGCGTAGTAATTTTCGAAGGACAACTTGATACGTTAAAACGTTTCAAAGACGACGTAAAAGAAGTTGCACAAAACTATGAGTGTGGTATTACAATTGAGAGATATAATGATCTTAAAGAAGGGGACATCATTGAAGCGTACATTATGGAAGAAGTGAAGCGATGATTATCGCTTCACTCTCATTCGAGTGTATGATTTACGATGTGCATTCTTTAAAAGAGAAACGTGCAATTTTACAACGTGTGTTAACTCGTGTGAAACAGCGCTATAATGTAGCTGTTTCTGAAGTTGGGCACCAAGATGTATGGCAACGTACAGAAATTGCAATTGTTTCCGTATCCTCAAATCGTGTTATCTGTGAAAAAGAAATGAATCGTGTACTTGAGTACATCGATTCATTTCCTGAAATTGAACGTACAATAACACATTTGGAATGGTATTGAATGAGGTGAAGAGTTATGAAATTACGTGCGAACCGTGTGGGCGAGCAAATGAAAAAAGAATTAGGCGACATTATCAGTCGTAAAATTAAAGACCCACGTATTGGATTTGTTACAGTAACAGATGTACAAGTGAGTGGTGATTTACAAATTGCTAAAGTATATATTTCTGTTTTAGGTGACGAAGAACAGAAAGAAAATACTTTAAAAGGTTTAGCGAAGGCAAAAGGCTTTATTCGTTCAGAGATTGGCCAACGTATTCGTCTTCGTAAAACACCGGAAATTACCTTTGAGTTTGATGAGTCTATCGGATATGGTCATCGAATTGATACACTTTTACATGAAATTAATAAAGACGGTAAACGTGAAGAATAATGGATAGACATTTGTCTATCCATTTTTTCAATGCAAAATAAGTTTTGGATATTTAATACGAAAGAATTATGATGAGGTGAACATATATGGAAGGTGTAGTATTATTACATAAGCCAAAAGGCATGACATCACATGATTGTGTATTTAAATTAAGAAAGATATTGCGAGAAAAGAGAATTGGTCATACGGGAACATTAGACCCAGATGTAACAGGAGTATTACCAATTTGCGTTGGAAGAGCAACGAAAATTGCACAATTTTTAACAAGTGAAACGAAAACATATGAAGGTGAAGTAACATTAGGGTTTTCAACGACAACTGAAGATGCTTCTGGTGAGGTTGTTGAAACGAAAAATGTAAATCGTACTATTACTCGTAAGGAAGTAGAGAAAGTCCTTGCGGAATTAACAGGCACGATTGAACAAATGCCACCAATGTTCTCGGCTGTAAAAGTAAACGGGAAAAAATTATACGAATATGCAAGAGCAGGACAAGAGGTGGAACGTCCAGTTCGTACAATTACAATTCATGAATTCGTATTACTTGATGATCGTGAAGTTTTTGAAGGAGAAAATATTTCATTCCGTTTCCGTGTAACGTGTAGTAAAGGAACATATGTAAGAACGTTAGCTGTAATGATCGGGGAGAAACTTGGTTTCCCATCACATATGTCTCATCTTGTAAGAACGGCATCTGGTGAATTTTTATTAGAAGATTGCATATCATTTGAAGAAATTGAAGAAAACGTGCAAAATGGAACAGTAGAGTCTATCTTCATTTCAATTGATCAAGCATTAAGCAAGTTTCCAAAAATGGTTGTAGATGAAAAGCAAGCAGAGAAAATAAAGAATGGTATGTTCTTAAAGAATGAATTAGAAATAACAGCACCATTTATTACAGTGTTTGATAAAAATGATCGTTGCTTAGCAATTTATGAACATCATCCGAAACATCCTGGGATGTTAAAGCCGATGAAAGTACTTGTGAATAATCAAGAACTAAAGCTATAATGAATTATTGGAAGGATTATTACAGAAAAAGGTGAATTCAAGCGTGAAACTTATTCATTTAACTCATCCACATGAACAAAATAAATTAGAATTACCACCTACTGTAATGGCATTAGGATTTTTTGATGGCATTCATTTAGGACATCAATGTGTAATTCGAACTGCGAAAAAAATAGCGGACGAACGAGGATATAAAAGTGCAGTTATGACATTTCATCCTCATCCATCTGTTGTTTTAGGGAAAAAGGATGCGCATGTGGAGTATATTACACCAATGCGCGATAAAGAAAAAATAGTCGAAAGCTTAGGAATCGATATATTATATGTGATTAAATTTGATGAATCATTTGCAGGGTTATTACCGCAACAATTTGTAGATGATTATATTATTGGTTTAAATGTAAAGCATGTAGTAGCAGGGTTTGATTATTCATATGGACGTTTAGGAAAGGGAAAGATGGAGACTTTACCATTTCATGCAAGAGGGGAGTTTACACAGACTGTGATTGAAAAAGTTGAATTTCAAGAAGAGAAAGTAAGTTCTACAGCATTACGAAAGTTAATTCGAAATGGCGAAATGGAGCAAATTCCATCTATTTTAGGTAGAGCCTATACTGTAGCGGGAACAGTTATACACGGCGACAAACGTGGGCGTCAAATTGGTTTCCCAACAGCTAATGTAGGTTTAAGTGATGAGTATTTATTGCCACCTGTAGGTGTTTATGCAGTGAGATTAAAAGTTCACGATGAATGGTACGATGGTGTATGTAATATTGGATATAAACCGACTTTTAAAGAAGATGAGCGTCAATTATCAATTGAAGTGCACTTATTTGAATTTAACAAAGATATATACGATCAAAATGTTACAGTAGAGTGGCATATGCGTATAAGATCAGAAAAGAAATTCAACGGTATTGATGAGTTAGTTGAACAAATCGCAAAAGATAAGAAAACAGCACAAGAATATTTTATGAGCGAGAAGAATATACTTGCTTTTTCAAATGAAAAGTAGTATTCTATGTTATGTACTTTATGACAACCATTGCTTGGCATTGCGACTCACCGACGCTTGCTAGGTAATTGGGGGTTTAATTAATAGGAGGTGAAATAGGATGGCTTTAACACAAGAACGTAAAAATGAAATCATTGCACAATTTAGAACTCATGAGACTGATACTGGTTCTCCAGAGGTTCAAATTGCTGTCCTAACGGAGCAAATTAACACTCTAAACGAGCACTTACGTACTCACAAGAAAGATCATCATTCACGTCGTGGTCTATTAAAGATGGTTGGTAAACGTCGTAACTTACTAACTTACCTTCGTAATAGCGATATCACACGTTACCGTGAATTAATCACAAAGCTTGGCTTACGTCGATAGTCAAAGAAGCGGGAATATTCCCGCTTTTTTGTTAGGTAAAAATATATCTTCTACGCTTTATAGCTTACTTAATTTTAGGCAATACTAGAGGTAGAATATTGTGATATACTATCCATTTACATAGAAGAATTGAATACTTTAAATTGAGAGGGGTACTTAAATGAGTCAAGAAAAGCAAGTCTTCTCGATAGATTTAGCTGGTCGCCAGCTAACAGTTGAAACTGGTCAGCTTGCAAAACAAGCGAACGGAGCAGTATTAGTAAGATATGGCGATACAGCGGTTCTATCTACAGCAACTGCATCAAAAGAAGCAAAAAATGTAGATTTCTTCCCACTTACAGTAAACTATGAAGAGCGTTTATATGCAGTCGGAAAAATTCCTGGCGGTTTTATTAAGCGTGAAGGTCGTCCAAGTGAAAAAGCAATTTTGGCAAGTCGTTTAATCGACCGTCCAATTCGTCCGCTATTCGCAGATGGCTTCCGTAATGAAGTACAAGTTGTCAGCATTGTAATGAGTGTTGATCAAGATTGTTCTTCTGAAATGGCAGCTATGCTTGGTTCTTCATTAGCGTTATCGATTTCAGATATTCCATTTGAAGGTCCAATCGCTGGTGCGACAGTTGGCCGTATTAATGGCGAATTCGTTATTAACCCAACAGTAGAACAGCAAGAACAAAGTGATATCCACTTAGTTGTAGCTGGTACGAAAGATGCGATTAACATGGTTGAAGCAGGAGCAGATCAAGTACCTGAAGAAACAATGTTAGAAGCAATTATGTTTGGTCATGACGAAATTAAACGTCTAATTGCATTCCAAGAAGAGATTGTACAAGCTGTAGGTAAAGAGAAATCAGAAGTGAAACTTTATGAAGTTGACGCTGATCTTAACCAAGCTGTACGTGAAATGGCTGAAGAAGATATGCATTCAGCAATTCAAGTACATGAGAAACATGCACGTGAAGATGCAATTAACGAAGTGAAAAAGCGTGTTATTGAGCATTACGAAGCGCAGGAAGCTGACGCTGATACATTAGGACAAGTAAATGAGATTTTATATAAAATTGTAAAAGAAGAAGTACGTCGTCTTATTACAGTTGAAAAAATCCGTCCAGATGGCCGTAAAGGTGACGAAATCCGCCCATTAGCATCAGAGGTTGGTATTTTATCTCGTACACACGGTTCTGGTTTGTTCACTCGTGGACAAACACAAGCATTAAGTATTTGTACATTAGGTGCATTAGGCGATGTGCAAATTTTAGATGGTCTTGGCGTAGAAGAATCAAAACGCTTTATGCACCATTACAATTTCCCATCATTTAGTGTTGGTGAAACAAGACCAATGCGTGGACCAGGTCGTCGTGAAATCGGTCACGGTGCACTAGGAGAACGCGCACTTGAGCCTGTAATTCCATCTGAAAAAGATTTCCCATACACAGTACGTCTTGTATCTGAAGTTTTAGAATCAAATGGTTCTACTTCACAAGCAAGTATTTGTGGTAGTACTTTAGCAATGATGGATGCTGGTGTTCCACTTAAAGCTCCAGTTGCAGGTATTGCAATGGGTCTAGTTAAAACTGGTGAGCATTACACAATTTTATCTGATATTCAAGGTATGGAAGATCATTTAGGTGATATGGACTTTAAAGTAGCAGGTACAGCACAAGGTGTAACTGCACTACAAATGGACATTAAAATCGATGGTCTATCTCGTGAAATTTTAGAAGAGGCATTACAACAAGCGAAAGTTGGTCGTGTGCACATTCTAAATCATATGTTATCTGTTATTCCAGAGCCACGCACTGAATTATCAGCGTACGCTCCAAAGATTATTACAATGACAATTAATCCAGATAAAATCCGTGACGTTATCGGACCGAGCGGTAAACAAATCAATAAAATTATTGAAGAAACTGGCGTTAAAATTGACATCGAGCAAGATGGCACAGTATTCATTTCTTCAATAAACCAAGAAATGAACGACAAAGCTAAGAAAATTATCGAAGATATCGTTCGCGAAGTACAAGTAGGTGAAATCTACGAAGGAAAAGTGAAACGTGTTGAGAAATTCGGTGCTTTCGTTGAATTATTCAGCGGTAAAGATGGATTAGTTCACATTTCTGAACTTGCACTTGAGCGTGTAGGTAAAGTAGAAGACGTTGTAAAAATCGGTGATGTAATTACGGTTAAAGTTATCGAGATTGACAAGCAAGGTCGCGTAAATCTATCTAGAAAAGTATTGCTAAAAGAAGAGCAAGAAAAAGAAGCTGCTAAAGAAGAAAACAAACAAGAGCAGCAATAAGTAAAAGCCAGTTTAACTGGCTTTTTTGTTATGTAAAAATATGATTTATATATATTTTTATGTCAGCATAGGTATAGTTTTCATTATAACGCTCAAATTAACAAAGATAAGAAGAAAAATGTTTTTTATATAGTTAAATTGGGAGGGTTTATATGAAAGTTCGTATATTGGCATACATATGTATATTTTCTTTATATGTCAGCTTAGGCTCTTATTCTGTTTTTGCACAGGATAACTTATATGAAGAAATTCAAAAGCATGCAAAACAATATGAGATTGCACCTCAAAATGCGATGATTGATAAAATATGGAAAGCAACACCAGGATATAATGGAAGACAAGTTGATATGGAAGCATCCTATAACAATATGAAGAAGCTAAAGGAATTTGATCAAAAACACCTTGAATTCAAGGAAGTATCACCGAGTGTCCATTTAGAAGATTTATCACCCGCTCCAATTTATAGAGGCCATCCGAATAAAAAAATGGTAGGATTAACAATAAATGTGGCATGGGGAAATGAGTATTTGCCTCGTATATTAGAAATATTGAAAAAGCATGATGTGAAGGCGACTTTCTTTTTAGAAGGACGTTGGGTGAAAGAAAATTTACGATTTGCAAAAATGATTGTCGATGCAAATCAAGAAGTCGGAAATCATTCTTATACGCACCCTAATATGAAAACGCTATCGTCTGATGAAATACGAGAGCAGTTACAAAAAACAAATCGAATGATAGAAGTAGTAACGAATCAAAAAGTAAGATGGTTTGCCCCGCCGAGTGGAAGTTTTCGGGATGAAGTCGTGAAAATCGCTGATGATTTCCAAATGGGAACGATTATGTGGACTGTCGATACAATCGATTGGAAGCGACCTGAGCCAGATGTACTATTGCAGAGAGTAATGAGAAAAATACACCCAGGTGCTATCGTATTAATGCATCCTACTTCGTCAACGGCAGAAGCATTAGATACAATGATTAAAAAATTGAAGGAACAAGGATATAAAGTGGGGAATATAACAGAATTACTGGATGAAAAACGTGTGGATTAAATACATTTGCATGACATTCATCCTTAAACTTGTTATCATTAAATAATAGCACTTATTTAGAGAAACTGGCAGTAGGAGGAAAGTTTTTGATTAAAAAATATACTTGTAAAAATGGTGTAAGAATAGTTATGGAGAATATACCAACTGTAAGATCGGTTGCGATTGGTATTTGGATCCATGCGGGATCAAGAAATGAAAATGAAAAAAATAACGGGATTTCTCACTTTTTAGAGCATATGTTCTTTAAAGGGACAGAAACACGTAGTGCACGCGAAATTGCAGAATCATTTGATAGCATTGGTGGACAAGTGAATGCTTTTACTTCAAAAGAATACACTTGTTACTATGCAAAAGTACTAGATGAACATGCTAAATATGCTTTAGATGTATTAGCTGACATGTTCTTTAATTCAACATTTGATGAAGAAGAATTGAAAAAAGAGAAGAATGTCGTATGTGAAGAAATTAAAATGTACGAAGATGCTCCAGATGATATTGTGCATGATATGTTAACGAAAGCAACATATGAAACGCATCCACTTGGATATCCTATTTTAGGAACAGAAGAAACGCTTAATACGTTTACAGGTGATACGTTACGTCAATATATAAAAGATCATTACACACCTGAAAATGTAGTTGTATCAATCGCAGGAAATATTGATGAAGCATTTTTACAAACAGTGGAGCAATATTTCGGTAGTTATGAAGGAACAACAAACCGTGAACAAGTACATAGCCCAATTTTCCATTTCAATAAGGTAGCCCGTAAAAAAGAAACGGAACAAGCTCATTTATGTCTAGGATATAAAGGCTTACAAATGGGACACGAAGATATTTATAACTTAATTGTATTAAATAATGTTTTAGGCGGTAGCATGAGTAGCCGTTTATTCCAAGAAGTACGTGAGCAACGTGGATTAGCTTACTCAGTATTTTCTTACCACTCTTCTTATGAAGATACAGGCATGTTAACACTTTACGGTGGAACAGGTAGCCAACAATTAGATACATTGTATGAAACAATGCAAGAAACATTAGAGACATTGAAAAATACAGGTATTACAGAAAAAGAGCTTATGAATAGTAAAGAGCAATTAAAAGGAAACTTAATGTTAAGTTTAGAAAGTACAAATAGCCGTATGAGCCGTAACGGTAAAAATGAATTGCTTCTTCGTAAACATCGTTCACTTGATGAGATTATTGAAAGTGTAAACACTGTAACAAAAGAAAATGTGGACGGATTAATTCGCAATATGTTTACTGACGAGTTCTCTGCGGCACTTATTAGTCCAGACGGAAAACTTCCAAAAGGAATAAAACTATAATCAATTTTTACGATGTAAAAAAAATAACCTTCTCTCTTTTTAAATGAGAGAAGGTTATTTTTTTTATACATATAGAATAGGTACTAATTATAGACAATGCAAATGAAAAATTCATTAGGGGAGTGGAGTGTGTATGCGATTAAGTGAATTAAGTGGTAAAGAGGTTGTAGATATAGAAAAAGCGGAAAAAATGGGAGTCTTAGGTTATATGGATTTAGAGATTAATGAGAAAGACGGGCAAATACAAACACTTATAATACCTGTAGGGAAGTGGGGAGGTTTTAAAAAGGAACCACAAGAAGTAAGGGTGGCATGGAGTCAAATAAAGAAAGTCGGACACGATATGCTTCTTTGTGATAGTATAGATCGTTCAAATTCGGAGTGAAGGATGGCCATTTTGGTCATCTTTTTTTGTATCTACATAGAAACCTGATAAATCATATGTGCATTTGGATTTTCAATCACCATAAACTCGTACATTACATATGATGTGGAGGAAAAAGAAAAAGTAGGCACTTTTCTTATAAATGACAGAAAAAGAAGGTGAATTAGGGAATGTTGACTGAGATGCATATTGCTGTCATAGGAGGAGATGCAAGACAGCTAGAAGTAATTCGTAAGCTAGTTGAATTGGATGCGAAACTTTCTTTGATAGGTTTTGATCAGTTAGATCATGGTTTCACAGGGGCAGCAAAAGAAAGTATACAAAATTTAGATTTCACTTCTGTAGACGCAATTATTTTGCCGGTTGCCGGTACAAATGCCAAAGGAGAAGTAGATACTATTTTTTCAAATGAAAAAGTTTCAATAACGAAAGAACAAATTGAAAATACACCAGAACACTTTACTATATATTCAGGTATTGGTACACCTTACTTGGAAAATCTCGTATCTACTACGAACCGAAAACTTGTTAAATTATTTGATCGTGATGATGTAGCAATATACAATTCTATTCCAACGGTAGAAGGTACATTAATGATGGTAATTCAACATACCGACTATACAATTCATGGGTCCAATGTAATGGTTCTAGGATTTGGTAGAACAGGAATGAGTGTTGCGAGAGCATTTCAATCATTAGGAGCCCATGTCAAAGTTGGAGCAAGACGATCTGAACATATTGCACGTATTACAGAAATGATGTTTTCTCCTTTTCATATGCAAGACATAGAGAAAGAAGTAGGAAATATCGATATTGTAATTAATACGATTCCGCACCTCGTTGTAACAGCGAATGTTATTGCAAAAATGCCAGCTCATACGTTAGTGATTGATTTAGCTTCTAAACCAGGCGGTACCGACTTTAGATATGCGGAAAAAAGAGGAGTCAAAGCATTGCTAGCACCTGGATTACCAGGTATTGTTGCCCCAAAAACGGCTGGGCAAATCTTAGCAAATGTTCTTTCTCAGTTATTAGCAGCAGATGCAATCGCAAAGGAGGAGGAAAAGAAATGAGTTTGAAGGGGAAACGAATTGGTTTCGGATTTACAGGTTCACATTGTACGTATGAGGAAGTTATGCCGCACTTAGAAAAATTAATTGCTGAAGGAGCAGAAGTACGTCCTGTTGTTTCATACACTGTTCAATCAACAAATACTAGATTTGGAGAAGGAGCAGAGTGGATTAAGAAGATTGAAGAAATAACAGGTTTTAAAGCAATTAATTCAATTGTTGGAGCAGAGCCACTTGGACCTAAAATTCCATTAGACTGCATGGTAATCGCTCCTTTAACAGGAAATTCTATGAGTAAATTTGCAAATGCAATGACAGATTCTCCAGTACTAATGGCAGCAAAAGCGACGCTAAGAAATGGCAAGCCTGTCGTATTGGCGGTTTCGACGAATGATGCTTTAGGATTAAATGGGGTAAATCTAATTACACCAACAAGGTGACGACAAAGCATAAACGCTTATATGTCGCCATCTTGAGGGAGCTTAGGGTAAAGCACAAGTTCGAAATCATCGAGCCTCTGCCACTTTTCCTTTTTATAAACAGCCTTTTCTAAAACCGATTTTAGGAGGCTATTTTTCTTTTTGGGATCATCTGTCTTAAAGTATAGATCAAGAACATGCTCCACTTGAGGTATTGTATCTTTCTTGACTTTTTCCTTCTTAATTTCGGTTTTAATTTCTTTCTTTAAGTTTTCCATCGTGGAAGTAATTTCAGTAATGCGATTAGAAATTACATTCGAACGTTCTAAAAACATATCGACTGTGTAAACACCACGCTCCAATAAATCATGTAAATTATTTTTTTGTTTTTGGACATCTACTAATTCTTTATCAAGCTTGCGTAATGCAGCTTCATTCATTTGAATAACTTGTGTTTCTTTTAATTTGTTATCTTGCTTATGTTTTTCAAAATTAGCTTTATAATTGATGTACCATTCTTTTAATGCCTCGAGTAAACGCTTCTCAATTAATTCAGTATAACTTGATTTGTTTTCACAGCCACGGTGTTTACAATCCATCGTTTCTTTTCGATTCTTTGGATAACGTTGGACCATGCTATAACCACATTTACTACATTTAATAATGCCAGCTAGAGGATTTTTAATTCCGTTCGTATTGTAAGGAACGTGATATCTTGAGTTTAATTTTTCTTGTACTTGTTCAAATAAACTTTCAGGTATGATTGGCTCATGTTTGCCATCTGCAATAATCCAATCCGATTTATCTTGTCGTGCACAACTTCTTTTTACAGCGTCAGGACGTTTTACTTCTTTTCGCTTTTGCCATGTTACTTTTCCGATGTACACATTGTTTTTTAATATATCTAAGATGCTGTAGGGGTTCCATTCATTCCCTAACTTACTTTTGTAACCAAGATCATTTAACTTGCTTCGGATTGCGTTAGCGCCCATATCCTCATTTGCATACCAATCAAATATCATCCTTACAACAGAAGCTTCTTCTGAATTAATCGTTAAAGTACGCTCTCGCTTATTTAAACGATGTATATCATATCCGAATGGTGCATGTGTACCAAGGTAATTCCCAGCCTCTACACTAGCGACACGACCTCGTTGCATACGTCGTGTAATAATCTTTAACTCCTTACGAGCCATAAACGCTTCAAATTCGCTATATTCTTCATCCCACTCATCATTAAGGTCATAAGTCTTCCTAGGTGTCATAATCTTCGTATTCGAGCGTTTAAACGTCTCTAAAATGATTCCTTGCTCTTTCATACCACCACGACCTAAACGGTCCATATCCATACAAAGAACAACATCATATTTATTATCTTCAATCTCTTCAAGTAGCGCTAACATCTCAGGGCGTTTCACTAAGCTCTCACCAGAAACGATTTCCTCACGAACAGATAAAACATTTAGGTTCATTTCCTTGGCAATTTTCAGTAGGGTAGACCGGTGCTTTGCTAAAGTTTCGCCTTCGCCACGTGCTTCGGCTTCTAAATCGGCACGGGATTTTCTTAGGTAGAGTGCGGTTTTCATTGTGGAAACCTCCTTGTTATGGTTTATTATACGATAGGTATATAGGCATAAGAAGTAAAGATAGTTAATAACAAAAGAAAAGCCCCATTCTGGAGCTATTTCTAAAATTTATTTTTGGGGTTCTTTCGTATTACGTCAGGTTTATATATGTTTTGCTTCTGGTACTTTAAATAAACTTCGGAGGAATAGTCACACATATAAAATGTATCTTCTATAGATGTATTTCTTTCATATAATACAATTTTATCATTATCCAGCATGTGACTTTGAATTAAGCTTAATTTATCAAGTTCTTTTTTTTCTATTGTGCTTACCAGATACGTGTTAACTGCTTTGTTATTATAAAAGTTTAGTATGGAAGAATAAACAAGGCTTAAAATAATAGGCCATAATATAATGCTAAGCATGAATTCTTCACTTTGTTTTTCAAAAAATATAGTGGTAAGCATAGAACTATATAAAATACTACTAGAGATTATACTTATAAAAGTAATTATTAGGTTTCTTTTTTTATGTTTAAGTTTTTTACGAATATTAGAAAAGAAAAAGATATAGGCGTAAATTGCTATGGAAATGATAAATATAATTAGCAATAAAAATAAAAATGAAAGTAAAATATTTTTGGAAAGCTGGGAAATATCTTCGGTTCTTTCTGTAACATACATACTAATTCCTGTAGCAGGTGCTACATACATACCAATAACAAATAAAAAATAATTAAAAAGAGAATCCATAAAATTAATTTTTTGAACTTCATCTTTTTTTAAAAAGATTTTATCATAATCTTTAATAACTTTTACTTTAAAATACATATTATAAAAGAAACCAATTACAGTACATAGAAACACAAGAAGTGGAGCTATAATTTTTAATAAATCATAAATTTTTTCTACAGACATAAAAATACTCCTTTAAATATTGAAAGAGAAAAGTTCATCATTATAGCATGAACTTAAAAATCATTGAACAATAACAAACTTTGTAAAGAACGCTTTACGTTTTGCTTTATTATATACGTATGGATCATTAAATTTCTTGACCCAAGATTTATCTTCAACTTTTAAATCCTCAATTTTAAATTCTAAGTGTGAATTTAATGATTTTCTATCTAAGTTGATATTGTATGTTTTTCCTTCAAATGGAAGAGTCATTTTTACAGCATTCAAATCTGGAAATTGTCTTAGTAATCTCGCAGGTTCGCTTACAAACATTTTTTCAATAGCATCCCCTGTTGAAAAATATTGTTTATATTGTTCTTCAGTAACGTTGCTATCTGGTTTTGCTGATTTATAAGATGCAAATGAATCATGGAATGTAATTTCAGCATCTTTATTATTAAGTTTCATATCCTTAATAAAATTTCCGCCTCTAATGTTTTGGGCATAGGAAGTAAATTCTTTTTGTTTTTCTTCAGCCTTTTTTTGTTCCTCAGCTAATTTCTTCTCTTCAGCTTTTTGTTTCTCCTCAGCCTCTTTTTGTTCTTTAGCTTTTTGTTTCTCTTCGGCTTTTAGCTTTTCTTCATCTTCTTTTTGCTCTTTAGCTTTTTGTTTCTCTTTGGCTTTTAGCTTTTCTTCAGCCTCTTTTTGCTCTTTATCCTTTTGCTTTTCTTCGGCTTTTAACTTTTCTTCAGCCTTTTGTTTAGCGAGAATTTCTTGTTTTTCCTGTGGTGTCATGTTCATGTTAACTACAATTAATGAAATAATAGATAAAATAAAAGCTATTCCTGTAAACTTAAAATATTTCTTAGTGTTTGGTTTCTTTTTTAAACGAAATACCAAAGATGTGATTAATAAAATAAACGTGGCCAGCATTGCTATTGCAAATAGAAATGAGAAAAATATTTTCATTTATGTAGCTCCTAACTTATAAAGTTGTATTTAAAATTCATATTAATAGCTTTTTAAACGAGCAAAACTTTCTGGAATTCCATAGATTTCAGCTATTTCTTGAATTGATAGATTTGTATCTTGATATTCAGAAATCATTTCATCAGGTAATAAGAGTTCGACTGCAAATGTATTTGCTTCGATCTCTAATCGATCTACAGAAAAAAAGGTTTTATTTCGTAAAAATGGAGTATTAGCTTTTGGGTGTAATAGGGCATGTCCTAGTTCGTGGGCACACACAAAGCGTTGTGTAGTTTCGTCAATCCTATTATTAATATGAATGAATTTAAAGCGTTTATAAGTGTTGTAAAAACCAAGAGTATTCCCTAGGTCTTCAAACAACACTATAATATCTTTTCGTTTAGCGATTTCAAAGGGGTTTGTTGTGCCGTGTTTTTTTACGATTTTCATTACGTAGTCTTTAATTTTCATTTCTCGCTCCGTTCAATCTTTTTTGTACTTGTTTGGAGTGAATTTTTGTTTTGCTAATTGTTTTGCCATGCGCATAGAGTTTTCTAGAGAAATACGAATCATTTCTTTTGTGTGTTCGTCTATTGGTTCGCCGTCAAACATTAAAGCATCTTCGCTATTTTCTAATTCTTCTAATGTTTTTTCTAAATCACGTGCAATATCGCGTTCTTCCTTTTTAGAAAGTTTGTTAGACCTACCCAATAATTCGTCTGTAGATATTTCATATAAATCAGCTAATTTGCCTAATGTTGTTGTATCGGGATCACGATAGTCGCGCTCATAATTTGAAAGGACAGTATTTGTAATACCGATTTTTTCGGCGACAAACTTTTGAGACCATTTGCGTCTTTCTCTTTCTTTTTTTAATCTATAGCCTAAAGTCATAGTTTATCCTTCCATTCTTCCATTTGTCTTTTCGTTAATTATTTTAACAATATTTCACGTTATGTGAAACTTTATTCACTAAAAGTTAAAAATAACATTGACTTTCACGTTACGTGTAATTATTATTGATATATAAGGTTCACGTTACGTGGAATGAGGTGGTGTTAAATGGAGATTAATCAAAAGATACGGGAATTAAGAATTTCTAAGGGTATTTCACAAGTATTTATGGCAAAAGAACTTAGTATTTCTGTATCAGCTTATAACATGAAAGAAGCAGGGAAACGTTCGTTTAAAGCACAAGAATTAAAGTGTGTTGCAAAGGCACTAAATGAACATCCATCAATTTTTTTTGAATAAATATTACACGTAAAGTGGAATTTGTTGTGAAACTTGTGTAAAAGTAGGTGAGAAAATGCCATCAACTAACATGGCAGTACCAACAGAACCGTCGCATAAACATATAAAAAGCACTTCAAGAGGTGACACCATGAGCCAACAAGAAGAATATGCGGCGACTTATGAATTTGGAAAAACGAAAGTCCATGTTGTGGCTCCTGAGCCAAAATCACAAAAGGATATTGATAAAATCCGTCAAGCATATTACAAGGCTGGTTGGGCTATCATCAAAGAAATACAAGTAAAAGAAAACGTTGAGGAGTAGTTCCTCTCTTTTTATACGAAAAGTAGACAAGTTACATATGTATTAAGTTCATTGTAACTATTTGAAAACTAAATATGGAGGCGAACAGATATGGGAACAAGCATATACTGCAATTCAGCAATAGGAGAATTATTACAAAATGCTAGAGAATGTTGTGACAATGTTCAGCTGAAAACGAAGAAAGGGCTATCTAAGTACCTTGGTATTACACATGAAAGATTAACCCGTATTGAATCCGGACTTTCTAAACCAGAATTTGAACTTGCGATGGATTGGTGCCATGCAACAGGAGCAAAGTTAAATCAACAAGCGATTAAACATATTTATGGTGTTGGATTACCGCCTACAGATCCACGTTTAACTCAAGATTTAAATCTACAATTGATGAACTACATTAAACAGGCCGAAGAGGGGATTGCGGCAGCAAAGGAAATCATGAACTTACAAGTTACAACAAGGTCATGGAAGCATGATGAAAAAAAGAAACATGAATATGCAGTTCATGCAAAAGAAATCTTCGATACAATCCAAGCTACTCAATGTGTAGTACAAGCCCTTGAACAAGTTCACTTTGGCATTATGGAACAAATACAAAGAAGTTGGTTGCAAAAGGCTATGGCGGAAAACGTTATTATTCAATCGGTGGATAGCTTAATGACTTTAACGAAGATGCTGTAAAGGAGGGATAAAAATGACAGTAGATTATAAGAAACCTAGCTTAAAAGAATATAAGGAATTAATTCGTTATGATGCAAAACTAACTGGTGAAATTAAAATAGCAGAATTACTTAATGAGGATTTAAAAACAGTTGAGTTAAAGCAAGAGAAGAAATTGTTGGGGATTCGAATCAAAATTATAGAAGCATCATTTATTTTGAAGCATAAATGGGTAAATAAAAAAGCTACCGCCTAGACAACAGTAGCTCTGAAAAATATCGTAAAGCAATTATAACATTATATAAATCATTTGGACAAGCCACTGTGCTTGTCGTTATGACCAGAAAGGGATTGTTCCTCCCATACCTCTACAATGTTCCTTTCTGGTTGTAACGATGCGTACAGCATCAAATTAATTAGAAAGGAGATGTAATTCATGAACGATAAAAACAATCGTCTTCATGATTTAGTTCTTCCTGGAGATTTTTCATTTGCGAATAAACTTCGTAACTGTATGAGTGAATGTATTCATAACATGTTTAATGCAGAATCAACCGAAGAATCAAATCACTGGGAAGAAGAGCTGGAGCGATGTATAAGGGAATTTAAAATGCTTCGTGATACAAAAGAGGAACATGAGGCATCGATGAGTTATCGTGTAGTAATTAAAGATTTAAGAGCAAGAGGAGTTAACGCTTCGTTAGTAACACGTAGAAAATAAAAAGATCTATCACTTGGCAGAGTGATAGACAAACGGTCTTGCAAAAGATCTTGGGATTAATTATATCAAATTAGCATTCGTATAACAACGGAGTGTGCTACATGCTTTTAGACAAATCGTTACATAGAGTGTTGCTGAATCCTAAAGTGCTTCAACAAGCAACATCAGAGCAACACCTAATTTACTTAGTAAAACAATATCTCAAAATAGGATACAAGAATTATCGCTTATTACGTGTAGAGGACGGATTCGCGATATGTAAACGGGAGGATGAATAATATGGCAGTTTATAGACCAGTACATGTTTCATTTTGGCAGGATTCATTTGTTTTAGATCTTACACCGGAGGAGAAGTATTTCTACTTATATTTGATGACAAATAGTAAGACATCTCAATCAGGAATCTATGAGCTTCCACTTCGTATCATTGAAACGGATACAGGATATAACCGTGAAACTGTTATGAAGCTATTAGAACGTTTTGCTGAATACGGAAAAATTAATTACAACCAAAAAACAAAAGAATTGTTCTTAATCAACTGGTTGAAATTTAATCCAATTAAAAATGTAAACATTGAAAAGTGTGTTTTAAAAGAAATTCAATCTGTAAAGGACCAGGATTTTTTAGTTGATTTCTATGAAACTTGCTTGCAATTAGAACGAGAACAAGATTTTAAAATCCCTCGTATTAAGGAGTATTTATCAGTCCGTTTGGAGGGGCTTATAAGGGGCTTCCAAGACCCTAGCAAGGAAGAAGAAAAAGAAAAAGAAAAAGAACAACAACAAGAAGAACGCGCAGGCGCGGAAGAAGTTGTTGAGGTTAATCCAATTTCTTTTTACGAGCAAAACTTTGGATTCATTACACCTTTTATCGCAGATGGTATTTATGCTTGGATAGATGATTTAAATGCAGAGCTAGTTATTAAGGCTATGGAGATTGCTTTAGAGAAGAATACGAGAAACATGTCTTACGTAAATACAATCTTAAGAGATTGGCATCTTAAAGGTTTTAAAACAGTAACTGATGTTGAGGCAGCTGATAAAGCATTCCGTGCTCAACGATTAACAAAATCGCAGCAACAGACACAAGCTCCTTATCAACAAAAAGGGTTATCGGAAACTACTAAAAACGTAATACAACAGCAACAAGCATGGGAGCAGAACATTCCAACAGAAGAAGAACTTGCAGTACTTAACCGACAGAATGCGTGGTTGGCCCAATGAGTAACGATATGATTCGTAATGTAGAAGCTGAACAAAGTGTTTTAGGTAGCATTATCCAAGAAGGCGATTTAATTAAAGATTGTCAGCTAAAGGTAAAACAGTTTTCTTTACCAACGCACCAAGTGATTTTTAAGGCAATGAGGGAATTAGAGGGTGCTGAGGTTCCGATAGATCTTGTTGCTCTCATTGGAAAATTCGATGAAAGCTTTATGCATCAAATTGGCGGAATTGAATTCTTTGTAAACCTAACAGAAGTTGTAACAACAACTAAGAACTTCTCGTATCACGAAGGTTTAGTGATTGAAGCTTGGAAGATGAGACATGCTCAAGAGGTTGCTGGTAACTTATATAATCGCCTTCAGCAAGATAGGGATATGAGTGCTATTAGTACATCAATTGATGAATTAAGCGCCATTGAAGAAACGGGTTACTCAGATGAATTTAACTTGAAAGATACGCTTGTTGATTTGTATAAGAACATGCAAATTGATGTAGGAGATTTAACCGGTATACCAACTGGTTATGACGACTTGAACAGAATGACAGCAGGTTTACAAGAAGGCGATTTAATCATTGTTGGTGCCCGGCCTTCAATGGGGAAAACGGCATTTGTATTAAACGTTGCTTTTCATGCAGCAAGTGCTCATACAGCAACAGGAATCTTTTCGCTCGAGATGGGGGAGGAACAGCTACTTAAGAGGATGATTTCAAGTACTGGAAATATTGATGCTACAAAATTAAAGAATCCTAAGAAACTATGTAATTTAAAGGATTGGGAAAAAATTAGTCAAGCGATGGGATTAATTAATGATTTGCCATTAGAAATTTACGATAAAGCAAATGTAACGATGCAAGAGATTTATGCAAAGGCTAGGAAATTAAAGCGTAAGTACCCTGATAAAAAGGTTTTAATTGCAATTGATTATTTGCAACTTATTGTGGGAGATCCAAAGCATAAAGGGAACCGTATGCAAGAAATCGGTGAGATTAGTCGTAAGTTAAAATTGATGGCAAGAGAATTAAATGTATGTGTAGTTGCATTATCACAGTTAAGTCGTGCTGTAGAAAGTAGGCAAGATAAGAGGCCATTGCTATCAGATTTACGTGAGAATGGTCAAATTGAGCAAGATGCAGATTTAATAGCGTTCTTATACCGTGAAGACTACTATGACCGCGAGACAGAAAATAAAAATATAACCGAAATTATTTTAGCGAAACAGAGGAATGGGCCAGTTGGTGTAGTTGAATTAGCATTCATTAAAGAATTTAGTAAGTTTGTAAATTTAGAAAGAAAGTTCAACCACCAACAGGAGGCTTAATCATGTTGTTACGTCAGGAAGTAGAACGTAGAAAACTAATAATCATTCGTAAATTATTGGGGTTAGGTTTAACTGAAATTAACGGACAAACATTGGATCAACTAACATTAACGCAGCTTGAAGGAATTTTAATTGCAAGCTTGCAGGTTTTGGAGGGGGAAAACAATGCCAAAGCAATTAACAATTTTTGATGTAGAACCAGTTGTATCATTTGATCTTAAGAAAGCTCATATTCACCGTTTGAATTCAAGATTACGGTATACAGATGTGGTTGTACAAATCCCACGTCAAGCCAAAGCGATTGATGAATTAAAACCAACAACAGCGCCTGATGAACGTTATGAGTTGTTTGAAGATTACACAATTGGGATTTGGCGTTATAAGCGAGTGGAGGATAAACAATTTGTATGGGAAGAAGCTGAAGAAATGTGTAAGCGAGCAAGGGATGAAAAAAAGCCGATTCCAATACGGCTTCATCTATCACTGGAACAAGCATTTGTTCCGGAAAATGTTGTGCGATATCTATAGATAAATAAAAAAAAGCTGAGATTACTCTCAACTTACTTCGACAAAGTAATTATAACATATGGGAGTGATCTTGGTGGGAATTAGAAAAGAAAATCTTGTTGAAATGACAGCTGAAATAGATTTGAAAACAAATGGAATATATATTGTTAAAAATGGTCAGGTGCAACTAATAGAACCACCTCAAGGTGGATTTGGTGAACAATCATTTATATATCAAAGCGGAAAAGTAATTCGTATGGAAGAACGAAAAACACAGTTGATTTAATAAAATTTGAATTTTGTATAGAAGTAGGTGAATGTGACTGTGAGCCGAAAAATAGAAACATTGTTAAATAGAGCCAGCCTTTGGGAGACAAGATCAAAGCAAGCATCTTTAAAGGGAGACTATGATAGGGCTGGAAAACTCCGAACAAAAGCCCTGCAATTAACGCAGGAAGCTCGCAGGGTTGAAGAAACGAGAAAAGTTGATAAAAGAACTTAATAAGCGTTAATTAATTTTCGAACAAAAGCGTTATTTTGTACCAAATAAAAATAAAAGAGCCCTGCAAGAGGGCCACGCGAATATTTTCGCATATCGTATACCTTAGTATATGTATGTCCCAAAAGGATATGATCAAAATAGTTATTTTATAACCAAAAATAAAAGAACCCGTTTGTTATAAACGGATTCTTCCCTTAAGGTGTGCAAGGAATACAAGGTAACTGGCCTAGGGAAACCTGTAGAATCCCTTGTGATTGTAATGTATGCAAAGGAATCAATAAGGTTAATGAATTTTAAACAAAATCCTTATTTTAAAGTTAAAGAGCACCTTGTAGAGCGCTCCTTATGCCTAATTATAAATACTTATGTTCGATCTTAGATTAATTTCTTACTTGGAGAAATAAAATGCTCTTAAACAAAGTTTAGATAGACAATCGAGCCCATAATTACAATATAAAATACCGCACAAAAGAAGATTAAAATGTATTTTAATGTCTTGTTCATATTAGTACCGTCCTAAAAGAGGGTTATTTGGATTTTAATATCGTATGTAAAAAAGGTGCATTTATACAAGGGAAGGGTAGCTAGCAAAAGTAAAACAAAATCTTTATTTAAAAACTAAAGAGCGCTTTTTAAAGCGCTCCTTAAGAAAAATAAAAAAGAATACCTCATGATACTGTATGTATGTTTTTTAGGAATGTAAGGATTTAAAACAAAATCGTTATTTTAATTAAAAGAGCAGCTAGCAAAAGCTAACTGCTTGTTGAAAAAAGAATCCACCCCAGGTTATTTACTGGCAGAGTTTCAAGAAATAAATGATTAAATTAATTTAACTTTTCAATTACAATCGAAGCATTTATATTTGTTTGTGTTCCACCTGCTAAAGTTTGCAAAGTAACTGCAGCAGCGGAAGTATGATTATTAAGGGTAATAATATCACCTGCAGCTAAAGCGAGGATTGTTTGGCCGTTGTTTGGTTGAGTTCCTGCACCTGATCCATAAACTGCGCTGGTAACCGGAGCACCATTTAAAAAAAGTGTGAATTGATTAGGCTCAACTCCTGATACAGAAAAAGAAATTTTATAATCTCCTGCATTAAGAACCATTAATTGAGAAGTTCCCAGTGTATGAGTAAAACCAGATGTCATTCTACCATGTGAATTAAAAAGAATAGGTGCTTCTAAGGCAACAACTTGAGCTGCTGTATTGAAAACATAAGCATAATGAGATAACCCAGATACTGTAAGACCGGTAGGCCCAGTAGGTCCGGTAGCTCCAGCGGTTCCTGGTAATCCAGTAGGCCCAGGAATGCCTTGGATGCCTTGGATACCTTGAAGCCCAGTTGGGCCAGTCGGGCCGATAGGTCCAATAAGTCCCGGATTACCTTGAATACCTTGGATACCCTGAATTCCAGTCGCCCCAGTTATTCCAGTGGGTCCAATAGGACCAATAGGCCCCGGATTACCTTGAATCCCCTGAATCCCTTGACTTCCTTGAGGTCCAGTGGGGCCAGGAATGCCTTGGATACCTTGGATACCTTGAAGTCCGGTTGGTCCTGGTGACCCAGAAGGTCCAGTGGGGCCAGTCACTCCGGTTGGTCCTGGCGGTCCCCCAGAAGGTCCAGTCGGGCCCGTTGGTCCTGGCGGTCCCCCGGAAGGGCCGGTAGGTCCAACAGCTCCAGAAGGTCCAGTTGGACCTACAGAACCAGGAATGCCAGGAATCCCTTGAGGGCCGGTCGGACCAGGAATCCCTTGAATCCCTTGAATGCCAGGAATCCCTTGAATGCCAGGAATCCCTTGAATTCCAGTGACCCCTGTTATTCCAGTGGGTCCAATAGGACCTTGAATGCCAGGAATGCCTTGGATACCTTGGATACCTTGAATTCCAGAAGGTCCAGTTGGACCAATAGATCCAGAAATCCCAGGAATCCCTTGAGGTCCAGAAATACCTTGAGGCCCAGTAGGTCCCAGGCTACCTTGAATTCCAGTAGGCCCGGTAGGTCCCCGAGGTCCACCTGAAGGTCCGGTAGCTCCAGTAGGTCCCGAAGGTCCAGTAGCACCGGTTAATCCAGTAGACCCGATTTGAGGTAAAGGAAAGGCACATGGAAAGGGTATGTGACAATTCTTTTTAAATTTACTCATTTTTACACCTCCCTTATAAATTAACTAACAATTTATATTTATACTTTAACAACTTATGAGTAAACAGACACACGGGTGTAAGGAAAAAACCTATGAAAATTACATAATAGGTTTTAAGAGCAAGCCTCTATTTTAAATTCCATACCAAAAAGAGCACCATATATAAGTGCTCTTCGGACCAAAACTCTTAATGTAAAAGGGTACGTGATATCATATGTAATTTTTTCATGGGCGTGAAGTATTTGAACAAAAACGCTATTTTGCACAACAAAGCAGCTAGCTAAAGTAGCTAACTGCCTGCTGTAAATACTATTCCACATGGATACGCAAATTGTAACCACAAGTTACATTTATAGTATAAACAGATTTGAAAATGTTATGCAGGAAAGTAAACTAAATAAAAACTTTCTTTTGCACAACAAAGTAGCTAGCTTAATGAGCTAACTACCTGCTGTACAAAAGAAACTAGGCCCTACAAGTAAATGATATGTAACTTTAAGTTACAGCTATAGTATAAGCAGAATTAAAAGTATTATGTGAAAATAATAATGATCTTAATAAAACTTTCATTTTAATATAAAGCAGAATTATTAAATGGCTTAGGCAGACAATTTATTAAATAAACTGTCCGCCAAGTGAATGAAAGATTATTTGAGCTATAAAGCCCAAGTTTAGTATAGATAGAATCATGAAAGTTTAATCATAAAACAGATAAATTATGTTATAGAAAACCTTCAATTAAAAAAAGAGCAGTTAGCTTTTGCTAACCGCTCGGCTCTCGACCAAGAAAGCTAGAGTGGGAGAAATCGACTTTTTAAAGTCTTGTCTATAGTGTTAGACAATGTTTAGAATTTTATTTACTTAAAACGTAAAAAGAGCAGCTAGCAAAAGCTAACTGCTCTCCAGAAAAGCATTAAGAAGGAAGTTCAGAACTCAAGTGTATTTATAGTATGGACAAGATTTAGAAATTTATTCGAGGAGGAATGGATAATGTGCACTTATTGGGAAAACGCAGTTAAAGAATTTTTTAAAAAGCAAGAGCAGGAACGAAATAAAAGAGCAGCTAGCAAAAGCTAACTGCCCGGGTAATAGAATATGGTTCGAAATGGGTTGTCTACAGTATTAACGGAATATTGAGTTTTATTCAGGGGGTTACTAATTATGTAGGTTACATGAGAAGTCCTATTAACATCCAGGCTGCCCCGATTAGAACTAAAGTTTCAAATGTAATCCAAAATTTTCTTTTTTCTGGTTTTTGAAATTCTTTAATTACAGAGAATAAAGCACTGATTCCTACAAGAATGAAAAGAGCAATTCGGATTGTTTCAGTCATCTACAACACCACCTAATATTTTAATAATTTAATTATATAACAATTACCATTTTGTAGAAACTTAACAAAATAATCCTTTTCTAATAAAAGGTTACTAAAATATGAGAAAATGATATAATAATCCAAATTACACATTTAGTCCTACTGGAAGAACCAGCGGACACTGAACTATGAAGAGCATTATTGATATTGCTCTGTAGTTGGTGTCCGCTTTTTTGTTTTTATTAACAAAATATATAAGGAGTGTTTATATATATGACGCAATTAACTTTCTTACCTAAAATTGATCGCAAAGCAACTCAGGTTCGTTTAGAAGAGATTCTTGAAAATGTTCGTATTTATAGACAATTTGGGATGATTAGACATGAGATGAAGGTTACAGCATCTAGCGAGGTAAGATATCACGGTCCAAGAAATATAGTAGGGAAGCCAGCTGAAGATATTGCTTTAGCAAATGTTGCTATGAGTGAAAGAGAAGTGAAATTACAACGTTTGTCTTTTCAAGTTGATAAGGCGTTAAGTCGTTTTAGTAAAAACCAAAGGGATATTATTGTAAAAAGATATTTAGAAGATGAAGAAGTCTTTGATTATATGGTTTATAACGAAATTGGTATGAGTGAGCGTACATATAGACGAAATAAATCTAATGCTTTTTATAAATTAGCTTTTGCTCTCAGATTAGAAGTATATGAGGCAGAAGAAACTGGAGGTAATGAATAATGAATTTTGTTCAACCAATACGTGATCCAGAGCAAATACAGCATTTAAAAGAGTATTTTAAGGAAAAGAGCTTACGTAATTACATTCTCTTCATTATGGGTATTAATACAGGTCTCAGAATCTCAGATATTTTGAAATTGAAAGTAGGGGATGTTAAAGGCAGTCATATATCTATGCGGGAAAAGAAAACAGGGAAACAGAAACGAATACAAATTACTGCAGCACTGAAAAGAGAACTAAAATGGTTTATTATAGAGAGAGAAGACAATGAGTATTTATTGCAAAGCAGACAAGGTAAGAATCGTCCAATTGGTCGTAGCATGGCATATAAGATATTAAGCGGGGCAGCGGCAGAGTTTGGGTTAGATGAAATAGGAACACATACGTTAAGAAAAACATACGGGTATCACATGTACATGCAAACGAAAAACATAGCATTACTCATGGAGATATTCAATCACTCGTCAGAGAAGGTCACGTTACGTTATATAGGTGTAAACCAAGATGCAATGGATAAAGCAATGACTAGGTTTAAAATCTAATTATTGCTTATTTCTTTTTCATTAAAAGTTAAGCACCCCAAATCCCCTTAAAAAATTTGTATTCGGAATATTGTAACAAAATAAAAAAAAGACCCTACAAGAGAGTCTTTCATCAGCTAATATTAAGCTTTTTGAACATTAGTAGCTTGTAGGCCACGTTGTCCTTGTTCTACTTCAAACGTTACACTTTGTCCTTCGTCTAAAGATTTGTAACCGTCGATTTGGATAGCTGAGAAATGTACGAATACGTCTTCTCCACCTTCACGCTCGATGAATCCAAAACCTTTGTCTGCATTAAACCATTTTACTTTACCTTGTTCCATAATTGTTGCCTCCTAGTGTGGATACCCACACATATGTTACTACCCTTGTTCAAATACCTTAGACGAAAAACAAAATTTATTCTTAATCTCAAACCGAACAAAAATAGGTCTTTCTTAAATTAACATACTTTCTAAAAAATAGCAAATTTCAAAAGTAAGTCCTTATGGTAATTAGCTACTAATAGTTGTTGTTGGAGAAAAAGTCACTATGATAGTCATCACAGCAAGAAATTGCCAAAGGATCTCAACAATATCCTTGGTTTGATTTTTTTCAGACATTCAACAACTGATAAAATTAGCTATTTTCGAGTTAAATTTTACTTCTGATAACGATAATTATGTAAATAAGCTGTCCATATGGGCAGCTTATTTTATTTTTCCGCATAGCGTAGGTTATTTTGAAAAATGTTGGTGGTATCCCTATACAGTTACTCATAATTTTTGTAATGTATAACTCAAAAGAGAAAGTTAAATGAAATCAATGATACCAAGGGATTTCACGATAGGACCAGTTACACACAATATAAGATATGGGTAAGTGAAGCAACGGCATAAAACAAAAGCACGGTTTACCAAATGGACGTAAAGCTTCATTATCATCAAGTTAAGAAATTCATTGTTTCCAATTAATAGTATCCATTTTTATGTAGTTGTTATTGATTTTGAAAAAATAAAAAATCGCCTCATTAAAGGCGATTCATAGTTTATTCATTTTGCATTCTTTTGATAAGTAAGTATCTTTTAAATACAATGTTCTATATTAACGTCTTTCTGGTTCTTTTTCTTTTCTTCTAAGACCAAATAAACCTGCTAGTCCTAATAAACCAAGCCACGCCCAATTATTATTATTGTCACGATCATTGTTCAAATCATTTGTTGTATTCACATTTCGAGTTCTAGTATCATTATTAACTCTATTCATGTTATTGTCATTAACTCGAGTTGTAATATTATTATTAACTCTATCCATATTATTTCCATCGTATTCAGCATGAACATTGGTACCAAAAACCATAATAGTTAGTAATAGAGCACTTAAAATAGATGAGAATTTTTTCTTCATAGTTTTCCCTCCTTTCATATTCAGTAATGTCTCCAGTTTTTTTAGACAATATTCGTTTGAAAATATATAAAACCATTTGAATTGAAATTATGATAAACATCTTTAATTTTTATTATTAAAAGTACTTATAATAATGGATTAAGTTAATTGAAATGTATTTATTATTTATAAGAATAAATTTTTAGTAACGGTACATTCTATGAGGGAAAATTACTATATTTGGGTAAGGTGTTCCGTATGAGTTATAAGAACTTATTTTCTTTAATCCAGAACATGGTTAGGAAAATTTTTTCTATAGTAAGTATTGTTGCTAAAAGTTTAATTTCTTTAAGGAGGAATATTTTTATGGGTATTTTAAGTGGAAATCCACAAAATGAACCAATGCACTACGGGGAAGTCTTTGGGATTTGGAGTTATCTTGCAGGAGCACAAGGCACAATTGCTGGATATCAAGTTCTTATTAACCACACAGGAGATGAGGACTTAAAGAAATTTTTAGAAAACCTTGTAGAGAATGATATCCAATCAGAGGTTGAAGAATTAAAAAACTTATTAAAATTAAATGGAGTTGCATTACCACCAGCACCTCCAGAAAGACCAGTTGCATCTATTGAAACGATTCCTCCTGGTGCTCGTATTAATGATGCGGAAATTGCAGCTAAAGTTTCTATGGATCTTGCTGCTGGGCTAGTAGCATGTAGTCAAGCTATGGGACAATCTCTTCGAGAAGATGTTGGAATGATGTTTGGTCAATTTCATATGAAAAAAGCACAAGCTGGAGCTATATTGCTTCGTCTGAATAAGAAAAAAGGTTGGATTATTCCACCTCCATTACATGTTCTACAATCAGATCAAGCATAATAACAAAAATAAAATTTAATCTATTCTTTATGGCTGTTGCAGTGAGCTAGTCTAAGGAAATAAAGGTTATTAGCGAATTAAAATAAGTGGCAGAGTCATGACCGCTTTTTGGCAGTAAATGTGCCGATTGTTTTGGAATTAGCATGTTATATTTGTATTGTGAGTAGTGGCGGAAAATAACGCTCACAAGATGCCTGATAATTGAAAATGGATCGTCATGGCCGGTGGCGGTGGTTGTAGATTGGATGAACAATTGTTTCTTGTTTTTACATTCAATTGCAATTCACATTGTGTAGATGGAGAAGGGCTTTTGCTCTTCTTCCAGTTACTTAATATTGTGGGAGTGAATGAATGTAACGGTATTAAGTGATTGAAACAAGAATAAATACCGTATTTATATAGTAATAACAAAAGATTTTGACGAAAGAGCAACTGGTGCACGGTTGCTCTTTCATTATGCAAAAATTGCATGAGTAATGTGAGGATTAAAAGAATAGTATATTATCTTTCTCGATGTACATATTAAGTAAAGTATTTAATATCATACATAAAAGGCGGGGTAATATGAGTGAAAATAAGAAAAGTAAAGAATTGAATAAGGTGAAGAAGTATTATTTTAATGAGGATAATCAGCCAGTAGCTGGCATAGAGTTAACTTTGCCGCCTGATATAGAAAGTATGTTAGACCCGAAATCAGAAGATGATGATGAAAGTAGAGAAAGTAATAATGAATAAGTTTAATCTAAGCATCCATTCGGGTGCTTTTTATTTTGGTTAAGGAGTGAGGGGAATTGGATAGCTTTTTAAATGGTAGAATCGCTGCACTTGGTCTTATACCCATCGATAAGAAAGCATACATCAAATACCTTAAGCCTAATGAGAAGGCGTATAAGAAGGTTGGGATTGATGTTAATCGATTTAAGTATTATAAGCTGTATGAACAGAAGCCGATGTTTTACTCTGTAGAATATCTCACGCAAACACCAATAAAAGATTTATTGGAAAGAGATAGAGGAAATCAAACACGCTGGGTAAAGACAGATGAAAGAATATAAAACCAAACAAGAGAAGCGTAAGTTCTATGACAGTGGTGAGTGGAAGAGTATACGCGAGCAAGTAAAGAAGCGTGACAACTATGAATGTCAGGAATGTAAACGGAATGGTCGTGTTCAAACAGACAATAATGAATACAGTGAGAGTGCCAAGCGTAAAAAGATACAACTCGTTGTCCATCATATAAAAGAACTAGAACATCATCCAGAACTTGCGTTAGAAATAAACAATTTAGAAACAGTATGTGTGGATTGCCACAATAAAGAACACGGTAGAACATTCAAAAAGAAACAGAATAAATGGGAACACGATGAAAAGTGGTAAAAATGATTCGAAAACAGTCCCCCCCTTAAAATATTTCATCAAAAAATGCTCTAAGGGGCACCGGAGGAGGGGGTCGTTTTTCCAGATTTTTAAGTTGTTTCGTATAGGACCCCTACCCAGTATGAAAATATGATTGAATCGAGGTGATATTATGGCGGATATTGATGAGCGTGAGGTGCTAGTTAACAAAGAAAAAAATCGTTTGAAAAAATTATTTAAAGACATCCCACCTAGTAAGTTAAAAGTGGTTGAAGGATTAATTATTCAGGCAGCAAGATTACGAGTTTTATTAAATGAGATGTGGATGGATATATCTGAGAATGGTGACTATGAAATGTTCTCACAATCTGATAAAACAGAGCCGTATGAAAGAGAACGACCTGTTGCCCGGTTATATAATACCCGTGATCAATCATATCAAAGGGTCATTAAACAACTAACGGATTTGTTGCCAGAAGGAAATAATAAAAAAGAAATTAAGAAATATTCGGCAAGTGATTTAATATGATTGTTCATAAGTATGTAAGTGAATATATAGAACTATATGAAATAGGAACAGTGGTATTAAATAAAGAACGTATCATGCTTATAAATTATTTAAAGCAAGATATATTAACCCGTAATGATTTACATTTTGATGTGGATTTAATTCATAAATGTGTAACTTTCATAGAAAAGTGGCATTTCAAATTAAATTCCTTTCAGAAATTTTTAATAGCATTTGTGTTTTTGTTTGATGAATATGAGGATGTTTATTTTGATCAACACTTCTGGATGATGGCAAGGGGTGCTGGTAAAAACGGATTGATTAGTGCATTGACACACTTCTTTATTAGCGAGTTGCACGGTATTGAGCATTACAATGTATCAGTAGTTGCTAATACAGAAAGACAGGCTAAAACTTCTTTTATAGATGTTTATGAAAAGAATAAAAAACATGAAATATTAGACGAGTTATTTGTATCAACAAAACAATTGATAACAAATAAAGCTACTCGTTCGACTTTTGAATTTCATACGTCTAATGCTGGGAGTAAAGACTCGTTAAGGGACGGGTGTGTTATTTACGATGAGATACATAGATATGAAAATAGCGATGTTGTAGAAGTGTTCTCTAGCGGTTTAGGTAAAGTTCCTAACTCTAGGGAATTTTTTATTACCACAGATGGATTTGTTCGTGAGGGGTATCTTGACAAAATGAAAGAGCGAGCTATGAATATCCTGAAAGGGAAAGAAAAAGAAGATAGATTGTTTCCTTTTATTTGTAAGCTTGATAACGCTGAAGAAGTAGATAATCCTGATATGTGGGAAAAAGCAAATCCGATGTTTAGTAAGCCAATGAGTCAATACGCTAGAGGATTGTTTAAGAAAGTTATGCGTCAGTATAAAAATCTAGAAAACGATCCGTCTAATAGAGAAAATTTCATGACTAAGAGGATGAATATACCGGAAGTAGATTTAACAAAGTCTGTAGCTTCATGGGAAGAAATCATGCGTACTGGTTTTGAAGAAGATGGAGAAACACTGAGAGAAGTTCCGGATTTAAAGCACAAAGTAGCTGTAGGCGGTCTCGACTTCGCCAGCATCAAAGACTTCGCAGCAGTCGGCTTGCTATTTAAACATGGTGAAGATTATATATGGAAAGGTCATTCATTTGTACGTAAAGGATTCTTGGACAAGGTGAAATTAAAAGCGCCTATTTATGAATGGGCTGAAAATGGCTTACTAACTATTGTGGATGAGCCGGTTATTAATATCTCTCATATTGTGGATTGGTTTGTAAAAATGCGTGAGATATACGGATTTAACACAATAGTAGCTGATACATTCCGTCTTGATCTTGTTAAAACAGCACTTGAAGCTGAAGGCTTCATATTGTTATACATTCGTAACCCAAAAGCTATTCATTCTTTATTAGCGCCAAGGGTAGAAACGTTATTTGCAAACAATCGTATTATTTTTGGTGATAATCCATTAATGCGTTGGTACACCAATAACGTCTACGTCCACATCAAAAAAGACGGCAACAAAGAATATTTGAAGAAAGATGAATTTAAGAGAAAAACAGATGGATTCCAAGCCTTTATCCATGCATTATGGCAAGCGGATAACATTCTTGTGGATGAATTCGACTTTATGTTAGACGGTATTAAATTCTAATAAGGGGGGTGATAATCATTGGATGGTTGGACGCAGTATTTAAAAGAAATAGTGAAGTAGGATTTATGTTTGATGTGGAAATGTTTATCGAAAAGGCAAATAGAGTCCATATGAAGCGACTAGCGATTGATACATGTATTTCTTTTTTAGGAAGAACAATAAGTCAGTCGGAATTCAGAGTGAAAAACGGTGAAGAATTTGAAAAGGATGAGCTTTATTACCGATTAAATGTTAGACCAAATAAGAATATGACAGCAAGTACCTTTTGGGAGAGTTTCATTTATAAACTTATTTATGATAATGAAGCTTTGATTGTCCAAGCGGATGATGGTGATCTACTTATTGCTGATGACTTTGAACATAACGAATATGCTGTGTTTGAAGATACTTTTACAAATGTCACTGTAAAAGATTATCAGTTTAAGAGAAGTTTTAAACAAAGTGAAGTCATTCATTTAAGATACAGGAATGATAAGTTATCACCTCTTATCGATGGTTTGTTTACTGATTATGGTGATTTATTCGGTAGAATATTAAGTTCTCAAAAACGTAAGAATCAAATTCGTGGAACAGTTGATATGGACATGCTCGCTGCAAAGAGCAAAGAACACCAATCAAAACTGCAAGAGTTCATTGATAACATGTACAAAGCGATTGGAGAAAAAGATGTCGCTATCATTCCACAACAACCAGGTTTTAAGTATGCTGAAACGTCAGGTGGAGCAAATTCTGGGCAGAGTGTGGAGGAAATTAATAAAGTAACAAATGGCTTCTTAAATCAAGTAGCAATGGCTTTTGGTATTCCAACTGCTTTGATATATGGCGAAATGGCTGACGTTGAGAAGCAAACGAAAAATTATATGCTTTTCACAGTGAAACCTTTATTAAAAAAGATTTCTGATGAAGCAAACGTTAAATTTTTTGAAGAAGAAGAGTATCTTTCAGGTCAAAAAATTGAAGTTAAAGCTGTTTCTTATCAAAGTATATTTGATCTTGCAACAAGCATCGATAAACTCATTTCTTCAAGTGCATTTACAGGGAATGAGATTCGATTAGAAGTAGGATATGAAGTTTCTGATGATCCTAACTTAAATACACATCATATTACGAAAAACTATACGAAACTAACTGAATCTGAAGGAGGTGAGAATACAAATGACGGTGAAAATTGACGTTAAAGGACCAATTATTTCAAATGATGAAGCTTGGATTTATGATTGGTTTGAAATGGATGCTGCAAGCCCAGGTAAAATTTCAAAAGAACTAACTAATGCCAATGGTGATGATTTAATTGTATCGATTAACAGTCCTGGTGGTTATGTGCACGAAGGATCAGAAATTTATACAGCATTAAAAAATTATCCTGGTAATGTGGAAGTTCAAATTGTTGGTTTGGCTGCAAGTGCAGCTTCTGTTATTGCGATGGCTGGTGATAAAGTCCGAATTTCACCTACAGCACAAATTATGATTCATAATGCTTCAATGTGGAATGGTGGAGATCATCGTGACATGGAAAAGGCAGCTGAAATGTTGAAAACAACAGATAGAGCAATTGTAAATGCTTATGTCATTAAAAGCGGTAAATCAGAAAAGGAACTACTTAATATGATGGCTGAAGAGACTTGGATGGGGCCGCAACAAGCATTAGAAAATAATTTTGTGGATGAAATTATGTTTATGGATAATCAGGTTAAAATGACAGCTTCAACTGCTACTGCCACCATGCTTCCGCAGAAAGTAATCGATGGCTTTAGAAATGGAACAATGAACAAAGGCCAAGGGATTACAAAAGAAGATTTAAATGCAGCATTATCAGGATTAAAAAATGAAATCCTGAATGATTTACAAAACAATATAGAAGAACCAAAGGAGCCGCATCCTAAACCTGTAAAAAACAGTGGGATTAAAGGGCTCCTTTTAAAATTATAAAAATTGGGGGAAACACATAATGACGATTAAATTTAATAAATCTGAAGCATTTAATAAAGCAAAAGCAAAATTGACGGACACTTTAACTAACGCGGAAAGTACAGAACAAGAACAAACGTCAGCGTTTGAAGGTTTCTTTGATGCACTACAAACAGATGTAGCAAATACGGTCCGTGAACAAGTAAATAACGATATGCTTGATCGTTCAATTTTACAGCAACGTGGTCAAAATGTTTTAACTTCAGCAGAAACAAAATTCTTCAATGCAGTTGTTAAAGAAGGTGGATTTACAGATGGCTCAATCCTTCCTGTAACGACTCAAGAGCGTGTGTTTGAAGATTTAGTTACAGAACATCCCTTATTAGCTGAAATTGGTTTGCAAGATTTAGGAGCAGTTACGAAGTTTATTTACTCTGATGCAACGAAGGCGTATGTATGGGGCGAATTATTCGGGGAAATCCGTGGGCAAATTGATGCTATCTTCAAACAAGAAAAAATTGGTCAACTTAAATTAACTGCATTTGCAGCAATTCCAAATGATATGAAGGAACTTGGCCCGGAATGGATTGAACGTTATGTTCGAACTGTTTTAGTAGAAACATATTCAGTCGGTCTAGAATTTGGCTTTATTAATGGTGGCGGATCTGTAGCACATCAACCAGTTGGTTTAATGAAAGATGTAAATCCAGAAACAGGCGCTGTTACTGATAAAAAATCTTCTGGTAAACTAACATTTGCTCCGTCTGATAAAGGGGTAATTGTAGCAGGCGAACTTTATGAAGTAGTAAAAGCTTTATCTGTTGATGCAAAAGGGAAATCCAGAAAAGTATTAAATAAAATTGTAATGGTAGTTAACCCGATTGATGCGATTGGCGTACAAGCACGTAATACAATCCAGACCGCAACAGGTCAATGGGTAATGGCATTGCCTTATAACATTAAACCTGTCGAGTGTGAGGAAGTTCCTGTTGGTAAAGCATTATTCTTTGTAAAAGGACAATATATTGCTGCAATCGCAGGTGGATACAAGCTAAAAGAATTTGATCAAACATTAGCTTTCGAAGATGCTACCCTTTATACAATTAAACAATTTGCTAATGGGAAACCGAAAGATAATAAAGCGGCTCTTGTTTACGATTTAGAAATTTCATTTACACCATCTACAGAAACAAAAACTAAATAAAGGGTGAAGTGAATGAGAAACGCAACAATTTCAGATGAAATATTGCAAGAATTTAAAGAGAGGATGCACTTAGGAGATGAGGAAGATGATAACTTAAAACGCATCCTTTTTACGTCTAACAAGGTATTAATTAGGGTTTGTGGGAATTATGATTTAAATAAAGACGAGGAGTTCAAAGAATTAGTCTTTGAACGCTCTCGTTATGTTTATAACGATGCATTAGAGTATTTTGACAAGAATTTTTCAAGTCAGATTAATAGTTTAGGTATTGATAAAGCATTAGAAGAAATTAAACTGGACGGTGAGTAATATGCGTCCTTTTCAGTATAAAAAACCACTGAATACAGGTGATTTTAGAAATCGGATTAGCATTGAACAGCCTGTAATAATAAAAGATGAATTAAACCAAGTAATCCAAACATCTTGGCAAGAATTAAAGAAAGCCTGGTCAATGATAAAAACGGTGAAAGGTTCCGAGTACATTGAAGCTTCTGCTTCGCAAGCTACACGGGTTTATCGCTTTGTGATTCCTTATGCTTCTGATATTACAGAAGAAATGCGAATCAATATGAAAGGTCGTATCTTTGATATTATCGAACCGCCAATGAATGATGATGAAACGTATCAAACATTGACTATTATCGCAAAGGAGCATACTTAATATGAATGATTTTGCGAGTGAGATTGCTAGAGAATTACAAAGATATGCAAATGTTGTGGAAGAAGAGTTAACAAATGCACAAGAAGATGTAGCTGATATTGCTGTAAGTAAGTTAAGACAAAATAGCCCTAAAAAAACAGGTGGTTATCGTAAAGGTTGGCGTAAGAAAAAAGTAGGTAAAGCCGTTGTTATCCATAATACAAAAGGGCAATTAACGCATCTTTTAGAAAATGGCCATGCGAAAGCTAGTGGTGGCCGAGTACCGGAGAAAGTGCATATTCGTCCCGTTGAAGAGTATGTAATTGATGAATTGCCAAAACGTATTGAAAGGGCAATTGAATCATGACATTAACATTAGGAGAATTTATAAAAATTCTTGAAGCTACAGGCTATCCTGTGGCCTATTCGCATTTCATAGCAACACCAAATAATCCAGTTCCAGCGCCACCGTATATCTGTTTTCTTGTGGATGGATCAGCAAATTTAATGGCTGATAACAAGGTGTATCACAAGATTAATGATGTAAATATTGAGCTTTATACAACTAAGAAAGATGTAGTTGCGGAAGCCAAGCTAGAACAAGTTCTAGATGATTACGAGATTCCTTATGACTCGTATGGGACTTTTATTGAATCTGAAAATATGTATCAAAAATTTTATGAAACGAGGTTGATATAAATGAATGAAAATAAAGTAGCATTTGGTTTAAAGAATGTCCATTATGCGCTTTTCGATATTAAAGATGGTGTAGTTACATTTAATACACCAATTCCATTACCTGGTGCGGTTGAATTAACGTTTGATCCACGAGGGGATTTAATTGAATTCTACGCTGATGACATGCTTTATTACGCTGCAAGTAATAACCAAGGGTATGATGGAACGCTTTCTATTGCGACTATTCCGGAACAATTTGCAATTGATGCACTAGGAGAGGAATTAGACGAAGAAGATGGTGTGTTAAATGAGTTAGCGGATGCGAAAGGAAAATCATTTGCATTATTATTTGAATTTGATGGCGATGTACGAGCAACTCGCCACGTTATGTTTAACTGTTCTGCAAGTCGTCCAACACTTGCATCTAAAACGAAAACAAATTCAGCGGAGCCAAATACAAATGAACTTAAATTTGTATCCAGCCCTATTGATATTAATGGAAAACGTATGGTTAAAACGAAAACTACTACTAAATCAAAAACAGATATTTATAATAATTGGTACAAAAAAGTGTATACAAAAGTACCTGCATTACCAAAAGGAGCGTAAGTAGATGGAAAAGACAATTACAATAGACGGAAAACAGGTCAAATTAAAAGCTAACGCAGCATCAGCCAAGCGATATAAGGCGCAATTTAGACGGGATTTATTTGCCGATATGTTTAAATTAGGAGCTATAGGTACATTCGCTTCGCAAGATGCAACAGAAGGCACCATTGATTTTTCTAACTTAGATTTCGATAAAGTAGATTTTGAAGTTTGTTACGATTTAGTTTGGTTATACGCTAAAACAGCTGAACCTGAAATTCCAGACCCGATGACTTGGTTAGAAGGGTTTGATGAGTTTCCTATTTACGATATAATGCCGGAAATTAATGAGATGGTTCAAAAAACAATGGGAGCAAAAAAAAAGTAAAGAAAATTAATGAAGAGCAAGGGACTTTCGGTGATGAAGAATTAAGCACTGAATTGTTCCTTGCTCTTTGTTATGAAGCAAAGCTCACATATTGGGACTTGGAAGTGATGACGATTGGTGATTGTTTTGATTATATCGCTGAGTATGCTGAAATGAAAAATCCAGGAAAAGAAAAAGTTCGAAAAGCAACTCAAGAAGACTTTAATGCTTTCTAAGAAAAAGGGGTGAGATAATGGCAGGAGGAAAAATTAAAGGAATTACGATTGAAATTGGAGGGAATACGCAGCCGTTACAAAATGCCTTAAAAGACGTGAATAAGCAAAGTGATTCTTTGACTAAAGAGTTAAAAGATGTTGAACGTTTATTAAAGTTTGATCCCGGTAACGTTGAGGCACTTGCTCAAAAGCAACAGTTGCTTACACAACAAATTGAAAAAACTACACAAAAGCTCGATAAATTAAAAGAAGCGGAGCAACAGGTTCAAGAGCAATTTCAGAATGGGAAAATTTCAGAAGAGCAGTACCGCGCATTTAGGCGTGAAATTGAATTTACACAAGGGTCACTTGATGGTCTGAAAAACAAGCTCGGTAATATGAAAGCCGAACAAGAAAATGTAGCAAGTTCAACACGACAATTAGAAACTTTATTTAGTGCTACAGGAAAAAGTGTTGATGATTTTGCGAGGGCATTAGGTAATCGTCTTGTAAATGCAATTAAAAGTGGATCGGCTACAAGTCGACAGTTAGAACAAGCAATTGGTCTTATTGGTCGTGAAGCATTAGGAACTGAAGCTGATATTGAAAAATTACAACGTGCCCTTCGATCTGTGGATGCCGGAAACTCTATACAACAAGTACAAAATGAGTTAAGAGATTTACAACAAGAAGCTGGCAGAACAGAGAAGAAGTTTGAAGGACTCAAAGTAGGACTCGAAAACGTCATTGGTGGTATAGCGGCTGGTGGTGGTATTGCAAGCGCAGTAGAACAAGCGATGGATATGTCAAAGTTAAAGACAAAGATTGATATTACTTTTGAGGTCCCAGAGTCTTCGAAAAAATCAGTTGAAGAAGCTGTAAGAGTAATTACGGCATATGGTGTGGATGGAGCAGCGGCTTTAGAAGGTATTAGAAGACAATGGGCTTTAAATAAAGATATAAGTGACCAAGCAAATGCATCAATGGCAAAAAGTGCAGCAGTTATAGCTCAATCCTATGAAGGGATTGATTTTACTGAATTAATTCAAGAAACCTATGAAATAGGTAATGAATTAGGAATATCTCAAGAACACGCTCTATCTATGACAGATGCGTTGTTAAAAATGGGATTTCCACCGGAACAATTAGATATCATTGCCGAATATGGGAGTCAGTTGACTCGTGCAGGATTTAAAGCTGAAGAAGTCCAAGCAATTATGGAAGCTGGTGTTGAAACTGGTAGTTGGAATTAGATTATAGTTCCCTTGTATGGTGACGTACAATGAAAAACTCCTTTAATTCAGTGAAACTCTCAAATGAGACAATACTGAGCGAAGCCTTTTTATTAAGGAACGTGCAACGACTAGTCGGAAGACGTAGGGTGTAAGCAAATGACACTCGAAACGGGGAGCAACTCAAGTAGTTGAAGATATAGTCTAATCTATACGGTGACGTATAGCAGTTCATAAGAGAACGTGCGTGACGTTGCGCATCACGTTGAATATAAATGATTGATAATCTTTTAGATGGGCTTAAAGAAGGTAGGATTCAATTAAATGAATTCGCACAAGGAGCTGACAAAGCTTTAAAAGAAGCACTTGATGGTTCTGGTATTGCAACTGAACAAATAGAAAAATGGGGTGCAGCTGTCGCTAAAGGTGGAAGTGATGGTTCAAAAGCTATGGTAGAAGTAGCTAAAGCGATAGAAGGAATAGAAGATCCTGTTAAAAAGAATCAAGTAGGGGTTAAAGTTCTAGCCACTATGTTTGAGGACCAAGGGCAAAATTTAACTAATACTTTAATAAGAGCTTCGGAAAAAACCGTAGACTTCCAAAAGAATCAGGAGAAATTGAATGAATCCATAAAAAAAATGGATGCAAATCCAGCAGTTAAGTTTCAAAAGGCAATGGAAGATTTAAAAATGGCTCTTGAACCTATACTAGGAGTGATTGCTGATGTTGTTGCTAGTATTGCTGATTGGATTTCTAATAATCCAGAATTAGCAGCGACATTAGCAGCAGTTGCAACGGCTATTGGGGTAATTTCAGGGGCACTTATGGCAATTGCGCCAATAGTTATGGCGGTCATGGGTGTATTTGAAATCGGAGCCGCCGCCGCACTAGGCATAGTTGCAATAGTTCCTATTATCATAGCGGCTATAGTTGCTCTAGGAGTGGCTATTTATAAAAACTGAGATGATATTAAAAATTGGACAATAGAAGCATGGGATTCTATTAAAGAGTACTTAGTAGAGCTTTGGGACGGGATATCCCAGTCCTGTAGTGAAGCATGGTCTTCATTTTTAGAAGCAATGCATGAATTTTTTGATCCGATAGGTCAATTTTTTAGTGATTTATGGGAGGGTGTGAAGCAGGCGTGTAGCGATGCATGGAATTCTACTGTTGAATTCTTTTCTGAAGCATGGTCTTCTTTCATAGAAATGATGCATAGTTTCTTTGATCCGATAGGTGAATTCTTTAGTAGTTTATGGTCTGGGATTGTTGAAACTGCTTCCTCCTGGTGGTCCTCTTTAGTTGAAACAGCATCTGAATTGTGGGGAACATTAACGCAAGCATGGCAAGAAACATGGGATACAATTCTTACTGTTTTAGATCCAATTATTTCGGCAGTTTCCACCGTTTTAGAAGCTGGTTGGTTGTTAATACAGGCAGGTGCACAAATTGCATGGGCGGCAATCTGTCAATATATTATTCAACCGATTCAGGAAGCTTACGACTGGGTAAGTACACAAATCGGTGAAATGGTCACTTGGCTTGGTACACAATGGGAAATTGCAAAAGCTATGGCACAAATTGCTTGGGGACTATTTAAGCAATATATTATTCAACCTGTTCTAGACATTTGGAGCTTAGTAAAAGAAAAGTTCAGTGATTTAGTTTCTTGGCTAAATTCACAATGGGAGACAGTTAAATCATATACATCAGCAGCATGGGGGTTATTTAAACAATATATTATAAAACCTGTACAAGATACTTGGAATTTAGTAAAAGAAAAGTTTAGTGATTTATCCAATTGGATGTTAGGAATTTGGGCGAAAATAAAAGGCTATACACTTGAAGCGTGGAAGATGGTTTACACATACATCGTTCAACCAGTTATTTCAGCTTATAATTCTGCAAAAGAGAAATTCAATGATATGTACAATACAGCACGGGAAAAATTTGATTCTGTTAAGAATGCAGCTCAAGAAAAATTTGAAGCGGCAAAACATTTCATTATAGATCCAATTAAAGATGCAGTTGACAGTATAGAAAAATTCATTGGAAAGATTAAAGGATTCTTTAGTGACTTGAAGTTGAAAATTCCAAAACCAGAAATGCCACCTCTTCCACACTTCAGCTTACAAACAAGCACGAAAAATGTTTTAGGTAAAGATATTACATTTCCGTCAGGAATTAATATTGATTGGCGTGCAAAAGGCGGTATCTTTACTAAACCAACTATCTTTGGAATGAATGGCGGAAACTTGCAAGGTGCAGGAGAAGCGGGGCGAGAAGCAGTGCTTCCTCTGAATAAAAAGACACTTGGAGATATTGGTGCAGGAATTGTGGCAGCCATGCCAAGACAACAATTTGCAATGCCGAGAGAAATAAATCAACTAATGGGTGACATGAGCCGTATGATGGCTAGTTCTGTGAGTCAATTATCAGGATTAAAGAGTGTCATGAGTGGTGTGTATGGAAGTATGTCAAATAGTAGACAAGCTATGGCAAGCAGCGTATCAAATCAAGTGATTAATTACGGATCTGGTTCATCTTCTAGTGGTGAAGTTATTCCAATGCTTGGGGGAGATTTAGTTATTGAAGTGCCTGTTAATTTAGAAGGAAGAGACGTGGCACGCGGTACTTATCGCTATACAACCGAGTATCAAGAAAGAGAAGCAAAAAGAAACTCAGCCTTTTAGGTTTGGGTTTCTTTTATTTTATAAAGAAATGAGGTGTTGGCATGAGTTCTTTTACTTTTAACAACCAACGAAAGGAGTACATTCAAATAGAAAAGGGATGGAGTCCACCAACATGGGCACCTCTAAAACGTAATTTCTTAAAAACACCTGGATACCCTGGTGCAAGATTATTAGGAACAGAAACGGATCCTCGTCCACTCCCTGTCCCTGTGGGAATCATTGTTCCAGATGGAACGAATTTAGAAACGTTAAAAGAAGAAATAGCGGGTTGGTTAATTACAGAAGAAGCAGTTGAGTTAGTTTTTGATGCAACTCCTGATAGAACATATTTAGCTGTGATTGATGAAGATTTTAATCCTGATGATTTCGTTACGTTAGGTAAAGGAACTTTGAAATTTATTTGTCCGATTCCTTATAAATTAGGACCTACTCGAACAGTAGATTTTCAAACAGGTGCGCTTGGGTTAACGGCAAATGTTCAAAACAAAGGAACCGTTCATTCTAATCCTATTATTGAGATTGACATTAAAAAACCAAACACTTTTTTAGATGTATGGTTTGGTGGGATATCTTTAAGTAATCGAGATTATTTTCGTATCGGTATGCCACTCAAAACTGTAGAAAAGCCTGTGGAAAGGAATCAACGTATAGTATGGGATGAAATGGCCACTACTGTTGGATGGAGTAAAGTCAGTTCAATGGAAGATGGTGAACCGGTTGGTGAAATGAAATCAGATAAATACCAATTCTATTGTTCTGATTTTGGAGCTGGAACGGGAAAAGGGTGGCACGGTGCAGCTGTCAAAAAGAGTATACCTGGTGGTCCAGTACAAGATTTTATTATGCAAGCCTACGTTACTTGTAAGAGTAAGAAAATCAATGAAATGGGACGAGTTGAGATAGCAATACTCGATGAAAATAGTAAGGTACTTTCGAAAGTTGCTATGAATGATCTCTTTTGGCAAGCTGAACAAAATTTTGGAACGATGGTTATTGGATACGATAACAAGCCAGGGAAAACAGGGCTGATTTATGAGAGTGGTGATTATCCGAATACATGGAATCAATATTTTGGACGATTGTGGATAGCTAGAACAGGAAATGTATGGGAAGCGTATATTTCGAAATTTCTTCCTGGGACAGAAAAAGATGATTCAGAGCGTTTTGCACGGTGGACAGATGAAAATAACTATCACATGGAAAAAGCAGCTCAAATACAGATTAGCATTATGCAATGGCAAGATGTACCGCCAGTAGAAGCGATGTCAGTTAGTGATTTAAAGTTTTGGAAAGTAAATTTAAATACGAAAAATACACCGCCTTATATAGTAGATGTTGGCGATAAAGTCGTAATTGATACAGAAAATAGTCATGTAACGATTGAAGGGAAGGATGCGATTAATATTAAGGACATTTTCAGTAATTTTCCTATCATTAATAAAGGTATGAATACACTAGAAATCAGGCCTTCTGATATCGGAACAGCAAAGGTTAAATATAGGGAGCGATTTAGATGAGGACGCCAAGTGGAGTCTTACATATTATTGATTTTAAAACTAGCCAAATTGTTTCAGCTATACAACCAAAAGATTATTGGGATGATAAACGTCATTGGGAAATCAAGAATAATATCGATACTTTAGAGTTTAAAGTATTTGATAACACGAAATATGTAGCAACACTTATGCAACAAAACTTAGTATTAAAAGAAGTAAGGGATGGGCGTATTGTTCCGTATGTAATCACTGAGGTAGAAAAAGACCCTGACGATAGATCCGTCATTACTTATGCATCAGGTGCATGGATTAATCTTGCTAAAGATGACTATATTCGTCCGCAGAAAATTGAAGGTAAGACAGTAAATGAATTTATGGATATTGCTCTTGTAGGTACAAAATGGAAGCGTGGTAAGACGGAGTATGCTGGATTTCATTCTATGACTATTGATGAATTTATAGATCCATTGAGTTTCTTAAAAAAGATTGCCTCCCTATTTGAACTAGAAATTATATACCGTGTTGAAGTGGTTGGTTCTCGAATTGCAGGTTGGTATGTAGACATGGTGAAAAAAAGAGGAAGAGAAACAGGAAAGGAAGTCACGTTAGGTAAAGATTTAGTTGGAATTAAACGTATTGAAAACTCACAAAACATTTGTACAGCTCTAATTGGCTTTATCAAAAAAGAAGGTGGAGAAGTTCTCACCATCGCAGATATAAACAAAGGTATGCCATATATTGTGGATAACGATGCTTTTCAACGTTGGAATGAAAAAGGCAAACATAAATTTGGATTTTACACTCCAGAAACAGAACAAGATATAACACCAGAACGATTGTTGACTCTTATGAAAACAGAGTTAGCAAAACGTGTGAATACCTCTATTTCTTATGATGTTCAAGCACAAAGTATAGGGCGTGTATTTGGATTGGTTCACGAGTTAATCAATGAAGGAGATACAATCCGAATTAAAGATGTTGGATTCACACCTAAGCTTTATTTAGAAGCAAGGGCAATCGCTGGTGATGAATCACATACTGATCCTTCGCAAGATAAATACGCATTTGGTGATTATCGTGAGATTACAGATTCAAATGAAGAACTACGAAAGATATACAATCGTATTCTTAGTTCACTAGGAAGTAAGCAAGAACTGATAGATCAGTTAGATGAATTAGTGAAAAATGCAAATGAAACAGCTAATAATGCTAAGAAAGAATCAGAAGTAGCAAAAACACTGGCTGAAAAAGTTCAAGAGAATCTTAAAAATAATATGTTAAATATAATTGAAGCTAAAAATCCACCGACCGATAACCTTATAATAGGCAAGACGCTATGGCGAGATATTAGTGACGGTAAACCAGGTATTTTAAAAGTGTGGAACGGTAAAGGTTGGGAGCTTCTTATTCCTGATGTGGAAACTATCAAGAAAGAAACAATGGAGCAGGTTAATAAGGATATTAAACTTACAAAAGAAGAATTAAATAAAAAAGTGGAAGAAGCGCAAAAAGAAGCTTCAGGACAATTCAAGGAAGTTAAAAATAGTCTCCAAGAAGTTTCGCAAACTATTAAAAATGTACAAAACTCTCAAGGTGAAATTAATAAAACAGTTTCTGAAATGAAACAAACTAATGAGGGGTTTACTAAATCTATTGAATCTTTAACAAAAAAAGACGGTGAAATCACTGAAAAGTTTAATACAGTAGAAGAGACTTTCAAAGGTACAAAAAAGACAATCTCTGAGGTGCAGCAAATAACTAATGATCTAAAGAAAACCACAACTGAAATTACAGAAAAGGCTGGCCGGATTAGTGAGAAGTTGGAGGTCGTAGAAAAGAAAGTTAATAACGATAAAGCTGGAGGACGTAATCTGTTATTAGATTCAAATGCTAAATACGAAAAAACAGATTATCTAATCAATCCATATTCTCTAACCGAAAATTTCTCTACAGGTGAAGAATATACATTTGTAATTAAAGGTAGCGTTCCGAAGGGGCAGAAGTTCGGGATTTGGCAAAATGGCGGTTCGAATAATGTTGGATATGCAACAAGTGTTTATGCAAATGGAATTACTTATGTAACTTTTAAAGCTGTAGCAGCAACGAGTGGAAATGAAAGAAAGCTGAGTCTGTATAACTTTCCAAGTAACACTACAAAAGCCATTGTAGAATGGGTTGCTTTATATAAAGGTAATAAGCCACAGGATTGGACACCAGCTCCAGAAAATCAAGTAACGAGTGATGAATTCACTAAGAAAACAACCGAGATTGAAAAAAGTGTGGATGGTATTAAAGAAAGTATAAAAACGGTAGAAAAAACACAAACCTCTTTTAATGAACGTGTTAACACTGTAGAAAAGAATGCAGAAGGAACAACTGCAAGTGTTAGGAAATTACAGGAAACACAAACTGAGCAAGGGAAAACATTAACTCAGGCGGCCACAACGATACAGCAACACTCTGAAGCATTGAAATTAACAATGAAAAAGAAAGATGTTGAGGATTATGTAGGCGGTTTAGGTACTGTCAACGAGTTGCGTGATGCTGATTTTAAGTTAGGACAGAAATATTGGTTTTGGAATAGCAGTAATGGGGCAATTGGTTCTGTTGATACGAATTTAAAATACAAGGGTATGAATACATTTGCAATTACCGTTACTGGCCAGACTCAAGATCGTTGGTGGGGACTTACAAGTCAATTCATTGAGTGTCAGGTTAACGAAGAATTTGTTGCATCAGGTTATTTCAATACTGATGGGAAAACACCTATTGATAGTGGCGGCGCATTTATTGAAATTGAATGGTGGACTGCTGACAAAAAAACTCGCATTAAAACAGCTAGAACGAATATCAAGGTTGTAAATCATACATGGATTCGTGCTGTATGTACAGATAAAGCACCAGCCAATGCAGCGTTTGTGAGATGGCGTTATTACGTTACAAGAAATGGGCGTTTATGGTGTGCTGCACCTATGTTACAACGTGGCACGATAGCTACAGAATTTTGGTTACATCCGAAAGATCAAACCGATGTTGATAAAATGCTAGAAGATATAGCTAATAGAGTAGCTACTGAGAAATACAATCAGAAAGTTACAGAGTTAGAAAGAAGTATTGGCGCAAATGAAAAAGGTATTACAATCGTTTCTAGAAAACAAGAAACGTTTATAAATGAGACTTATAATGCCTATGCAAGGAAAACGGAATCTAGGTTAGAAGTTTTAGATGAAGGGATTTTAGCGCAGATTTTAAAGGACGGAATTGTCACTGCCATCAATATGTCTCCTGGGAAAATTACAATCAATGCTGCAAAACTGGATATTAATGCAGATACAATGGTCAAATGGCTAACAGCAAAAGGCATTGATACGAATCTTATTAGAATTAACGGTGACAAGATAACTATTGATAAAGATGGTGTAACTGTTAAAATGCTAGATTTTCTATTCCAAGACGAATGGGGAACAAAAACAACTGCGGTATCAAGACGAAACCTAATAGCAGATCCCGACTTTTCTAGTGTTACAAAGAAAAACATTGGACATAACGATTATTATGGGTTTGAAGGTGGATACGGTCTTACTTGGAGGTCATGGGGAAATGTCGTAATAGAAAAGAATACACATATATTCGATTACGAGCAAATGGTGAATGCTACAAGGGTAGACATGTATAACTATCCAGAAGCAATCGTGAATAATGGCATACATCCCGGAAATGAATACACAGTATCTGCTCACTTTAGAGCATCTATGATAAATGGTGTACGTAAAACAGGGAAACCACGCTTGCATGTATGTTGTGTTAAATTCCGAGACAATGTAAGTTACGATATATGGAATGAACAAAAAATGGACTTTCCTGAGCCGTCTACATTTTATGGAGAAATTAGAAGATATTCATTTACCTTCAAAGTGCCGAAAAACTATATTCCACAACAACATGCATTGATTATTAAAGTTTGTTCTGGAAGTGCTGACATGAGACAAGGGACAGCACTTTGTGTAAGTGGTGTAACGCTATACAGTGGCAAATATGCATCTATGTATAATTGGAATCGTGCTGCAGCAGAAAGAGCGGATGGCATTCAGCCGTTTAACGCACTTGCTGTAGGTGGTGTGAATAATAATATAAAACCAGCAGCAGACGGACAAACGTTTGATATAAGTACAGAAAAGGATGTAAAAGTTTTTTCTAATATAAGGGCGATGCAAGGAATTAATTTAGGCGGCGGTGGATTCCAACAATGGGGACATATTCGTTTTGTAGAAGGAAACCGAGGATTAGGATTCTATGTCTGTAACTCAAATGGATGGCACTTTAATAGTTTGGGATAAAGAAGAAAGGAGTAATAGTATATGAATCAGAATCAAAATTCAGCTGTTGCACCTCCACAACCTGGGGATGTAACACCGTTTATGGGATATTTAGTAGAGCTGGAAAGATCTGAAACTGGAGTTTTTGTAAACATCCCTATTAATGTATTAAATAATGCAGGGCTTTCAAATGGCATGAATAAAGTCGAGGTATGGAGGGAACTTGATGGAACTATAAGCTTTAGAATCGCAACAAGATGCGAAATCTGTAAACGTGGAGCACGTCTATATGAACTAGATATGGGATTTGCAAAAAAGTACATTTGTATGGAGTGTTATACATCGCTTACCAGTTCTTATCCACCAAAAGAACCACTAAAACCAACTAATGAAAATAATACGCAAACAGAGCAGGAGCAGTATTAGCTGGTTTTTTTTTATTTCTGTTTATATTAGTTTTTAAGTATTTAAATTATTAATTATAATATATAATAAATATGATTTTATTATCGTATAATTTAAGGTTTCATTTAGGAGGTATATTATGAAAAAGAAATTTATGTTAATGATGCTTCTGTTTGCATTAATGGTAGGGGTACACCCTAATTCAATGACCAAAGCCGAAACTACGAGCGTACAAGGTGAACAATTCGAACAAGGGAAGTATGATTTACAAGCTGAGTTTTCTTTTGGTCAGAATTGGAATAAAAATTCACCTTACGTTGGACCAGAAACACCTAAAGTGAAATGGGAGTATAAGGTTTTTTACAAAGAAGGTGGTATTCAAACATTCTACAGTCAACCAGCAATTGGAAGTGATGGGACGATTTATATAGGAAATGCAAACCAAAAACTGTATGCATTTAATAAAGATGGTTCAGTTAAATGGGTTAAAGATGGTATAGCGAATATTTACACTTCACCTGTTATAGCGGCAGATGGAACTATTTATGTTGTAGGAGGAAAATTAACAGCTTTAAATCCAGATGGTTCAATAAAATGGCAAACTACAGATAATGGTTATGTTGATACTCCTATTCTAGATAGTGAAGGTACACTTTATGTACGCTATGCTGCTTATGATAAGAGAACAATACACGCATATAATCCAAATGGATCAAAAAAATGGGTATCAAGTGAACTGTTTAAAGGAACGACAACGGGAACTAATTCTATGCTTATGTCAAAGGATGGAATTATTTATACTGTATCTTCAAGTGGTGAAAATTATTATCTATATGCTCATGACAAAGACGGTAAAGAATTATGGAATAAAAAGATTAAGGGGAATGGAGGTAATCCTGGTTTTTCTTTAGGTTTAAATAGCGAATTATATATAAATGGTGGGTCTATTATATACGTTTTAGATAAAGATGGAAATATAATGAAACAATGGGAACAGGATGAGATTAGTTCAAAATCTGCTCCTACAATATATTCAAAAGATGGAACCATTTATATAGCTAAAAGTGGTGGTGTATATGCATATAATCCAGACTATACACTGAAATGGAAATATGAAACGGGTACTCAGGTTATTATTAACTCACCGGTAATCGATAAAAATGGTGTGATTTATGTTCATTCATCTCAACAATTATATGCATTAAACCCAGATGGTACACTGAAATGGAAGACCGAATGGTCATCTCCTATTTTCCATGGTGGTACTTCAAATAACTCTATAAGCATTGGTAAAGATGGAGTTTTGTATATTCTAGGGCATGTGCCTAAGGAGAATAAAGAAACGTATTATTCAGTAGTAGCTATTGGCGATTCTTATACAGACACTGTATGCACTAAAGATAGTACATACATGGAAGTACTAAAATCGTTGGAAGCAAAAAGTAAGAATGCTAAATTAACAGATGAAGAGAAGAAAGAAGCACGTGATATTTTAAAGAAATTATCGGATGATCTTGATAAAACAGATAAATAAACTTAATTGGATTAATACAATTGAATGGTTTTTGAGAAAAGAGGGACAAGCGTCTCTCTTTTTTATTATAAATAAGGAGATGGAAAGATGGATCGTATTGATGTATTAATGAAAGCATTTATCGCTACATTTGGCGGCTTTTGTGGGTATTTCTTGGGAGGATGGGATGCAACATTGAAAATCTTAGTGACGATGGCAGTTATTGATTATCTAACTGGCATGATTGCAGCAGGGTATAACGGAGAATTAAAAAGTAAAGTTGGTTTCAAAGGCATCGCCAAAAAGGTGGTGCTTTTTCTTTTGGTCGGAGCGGCAGCTCAATTAGATGCAGCGTTAGGAAGTAATAGTGCTATTCGTGAAGCGACAATTTTCTTCTTCATGGGTAATGAATTACTTTCACTTTTAGAAAATGCCGGACGAATGGGTATTCCGCTTCCACAAGCTTTAACAAATGCAGTTGAGATTTTAGGCGGTAAACAAAAACAAGAAGATAGAAAAGGAGATGTTAAGTAATGGGACAAATTATTGATATTTCAAAATGGAATGGTGACATTAACTGGCCTATAGCAAAGCAATACATTGATTTCATCATCGCTCGTGTACAAGATGGTTCAAATTATGTAGATCCATTGTATAAAGGATATGTACAAGCCATGAAGCAACATGGTATTCCTTTTGGTAACTATGCATTCTGTCGTTTCGTTTCTGAAAATGATGCACGAATAGAAGCTCGTGACTTCTGGAACCGTGGAGACAAGAGCGCGACAGTCTGGGTTGCAGATGTTGAAGTAAAAACAATGAATGATATGAGAGCGGGCGCACAAGCATTTATTGATGAACTACGCCGATTAGGTGCTCAGAAAGTTGGCTTATACGTTGGTCATCATATGTATGCTCCGTTTGGTATGGCAAATGTAAAATCTGACTTTGTTTGGATTCCTCGTTATGGCAGTAATAAGCCAGCTTATCCATGCGATATTTGGCAATACACAGAGACAGGTAATGTACCTGGTATCGGTAAGTGTGATTTGAACCAATTGATTGGCAGTAAATCATTATCTTGGTTTACAGGAGAAAAACAACCAGAACAAGCTATTGCCAATGGCGGCTATCAATATGTTAAATCTGGTGGTTTTGGTATTTCATTGGTTCAGGAAGTCGTAAACGCTATGAATGAGCGTGGAACAAAAGGGAAGGTTGTCTCTGATCCATTAACTGGATTAGCGTACTTACAAACTGAAGTACTACCTAATGGCGAACTTGATCAGATTACAGCTTGGATGGATGAAAGAAACTGGTGGTACGAGTACATTAAAAAATAAAACAAAAGAATAGTTTTATGAACAAGAATTATTATCTGGTTCTATATGTAGATAATTATATATTGATTTTCATCTTTATAAATGTTACGGTAAATATACACCGTTTCTTATTTATCTATGAGTACTGTCTGTAGAACGAATAGAATAATTTGAAAAAATCCCCTTTTGCACCTATATGCAGAAGGGGATTTTAATATTTATGAGATTTAAAATTTACTTTTAGATAATGCTTTAAGTACTGGCTTTACAATTAAACCCATTAAACGAAAGCCTTTAAATATAGAGCGTACAACTTTCATGAAGATGCCCCCTAAAAGAAATTATATATTAAGTATGTATTATTTCTTTTCTTTAACTTCGTATTTAGCCTCAATGAAATTTAATACTTTACCTTTTGGATCATCATTTTCAAATTGAACTGCTGTAACTGTATGTACCCCTGGTTTTAATGTATCTTCACTTAAAATAATTGACGTTTGAGTTAATTCTGCGACTTGTAATGTTTCTTTGAAAATCTTATCAACATAAACAAATGTTTGTTTGTCTCCTTGGAAGTTAGCATAATCTATACCAAGATGCAGCATTAAATCATTATTATTTGCAAATAAAACTGGTGCATTTCCATTTTCAGAGTTTCCTGCTGGTGTACTAACTTTTATCTTTCCTTCTCCAACTGGTGTGGCATCTTTAGGGAAAGGATGCTTACTTGTTTTTTTATTATTAGTTTCTGATGTGCTACTTTGTGCTGTATTGTCTTTAGCTTCACTCTTGCTATCTGTAGAACCACATCCAGCTAAAAGTCCTATTGATAGTCCTGCAATAATTAGTTTTTTCAAAGAATGTTCCTCCTAGTTGATGTTAATAACTGTATTATTATATCAAAAAACAAAGATGTAGAGATTGTTTATGAAATAATAAAATGAATACTTTATGCTTAGAAAATTTTTCTTCCATATAAAATTATAACAATTTAACAAAACATGATTTCTATATATAATAGAAGAAATAAAAAATCCTACTTTTGTTATCACCCTGTTGGTGTCAACCTCATGCGCCTAATGGCAACGAAAAACATCTACTTCGTCCCATTCGGTCAAGATGCGCCAGAGAAAAAACCGAACTCAATGGTAGCTCGTATGGAGTTACTGGAAGATACAGTATTAGAAGCGCTGCAAGGGAAGCAATTGCAACCGGTGGTCGTAGAAAAATTCAGATATATGAATTAAAAAACGAAAAAAAACGGACAATTTTTGATGAAACCATCATTCTTACTGTAGAATATGATAAAATTAACGTTATTAAGATTAGAAGGGGTATTGTATACTCCTTCTGATTCTAAGTTATAGAAGGATTGGTATCTAGAAAGGGGCATAGTGATGGAAAAGCAAAAAACTTTTCATGTCGCTGTAGTTGGAGCAACCGGCGCAGTTGGTGAACAAATGTTAAATACTTTAGAGAAACGAGAATTTCCAATCGGGAAATTAACGTTACTTTCATCTAAACGATCTGCAGGTAAGAAACTTGTATTTAAAGGCGAAGAATTTACAGTTCAAGAGGCAACTCCTGAAAGCTTTGAAGGAGTAGATATTGCACTATTTAGTGCTGGTGGATCTGTATCGAAACAATTAGCGCCAGAAGCAGCAAAACGCGGTGCGATTGTTGTTGATAATACAAGTGCATTCCGTATGACAGAAAACGTGCCACTTGTTGTACCTGAAGTAAATGAAAACGACTTAAAAGAACATAATGGTATTATTGCAAATCCAAACTGTTCTACAATTCAAATGGTAGTAGCTCTTGAGCCAGTTCGTCAGCAATATGGTTTAAAACGAGTAATCGTTTCCACATATCAAGCTGTATCAGGTGCTGGTGCGGCAGCTATTGAAGAACTGCATGAACAATCACAAGCAATCTTAAATGGCGAAGAAGTTAAGGCAAATGTTCTTCCTGTATCAGGTGATAAGAAGCATTTCCCAATTGCTTTTAATGCGATTCCACAGATTGATAAATTCCAAGATAATGGATTTACGTTTGAAGAAATGAAAATGATTAACGAAACGAAAAAAATTATGCATATGCCTGAATTAGAAGTAGCGGCAACATGTGTACGTTTACCAGTTGTATCAGGACACTCTGAGTCTGTTTACATCGAAGTAGAAAAAGAAGGCGTAACAGTAGCAGAATTAAAGAGCTTACTTGCAAATGCGGAAGGTATTGTTCTACAAGATAATCCAGAAGAGCAGTTATATCCAATGCCAGCTACTGCAGTAGGTAAAAACGAAGTATTCGTTGGAAGAATCCGTAAAGATTTAAATAACGATAAAGGATTCCATCTTTGGGTCGTATCTGATAACTTATTAAAAGGCGCTGCATGGAATTCTGTTCAAATTGCAGAGAGCTTAGTAAAATTACAATTAGTGTAAACGGCTAAGAGAAGGTGCAAAATATGAAAATAATTGTTCAAAAATTTGGTGGCACATCAGTACGTGATGACAATGGACGTAAGCATGCGCTTCATCATATAAAAAAATCATTAGCTGCTGGTTATAAAGTAGTTACTGTCGTATCTGCTATGGGCCGTAAAGGTGAACCATATGCAACGGATACGTTATTAAGTCTTGTAAATCAAGAGGAATCTACTATTTCTAAGCGTGAGCAAGATTTATTATTATCGTGTGGAGAGTTAATCTCTGCAATTGTTTTCTCTAATATGTTGAATGAGAACGGTATAAAAGCAGCAGCATTAAATGGTGCACAAGCTGGTTTTGTAACGAATGATGACTTTACGAATGCAAAGATTATTGAAATGAATTGCGATCGTATACATGAAGAGTTAGAAAATGTAGATGTAATCGTCGTTACAGGATTCCAGGGACAAACGAAAAAAGGTGATACGACAACACTTGGACGCGGAGGTAGTGATACTTCAGCTTCAGCATTAGGTGTTGCACTTCATGCTGAATACATCGATATATTCACTGATGTAGAAGGTGTTATGACTGCGGATCCTCGTATTGTAAAAGATGCACGTCATCTTCAAACTGTAACGTATAACGAAATTTGTAACATGGCTTATCAAGGTGCGAAAGTCGTTCATCCACGTGCAGTTGAAATTGCGATGCATGCAAAAGTGCCACTTCGTGTACGTTCTACGTATTCTGATAGTGAAGGTACGCTTATTTCAGCATATGACGGTGCTACAAGAGGTCGTGATGTAGAAGAACGTCCTGTTACAGGCATTGCCCACGTATCAAACGTAACGCAAATTAAAGTGCTTGCAAAAGAAACGGCATATGATTTGCAACAACATGTGTTTAAAGAGATGGCGAACGAAGGAATAAGTGTTGATTTAATTAATATTTCACCTACTGGCGTAGCATATACAGTGAGTGATAATGTATCAAGTCATGCAGTTAAATTATTACAGAACCTTGGATATGAGCCAATTGTGACAGAACATTGTGCGAAAGTATCTATCGTTGGGGCTGGAATGGCAGGATACCCAGGGGTTACTGCGAAAATCGTTACAGCTTTAGCGGAAAAAGGTATTCAAATCCTGCAATCGGCAGATAGTCATACAACAATTTGGGTTCTTGTAAAAGAAACTGATTTAGTGGAGGCTGTAAATGCATTACATAGTGCGTTTGAGCTTTCAAAAGAAAAGCAACTGGAACAATAAGGAGTGAGACCATGATAGATTTTGGGACAATTGCAACCGCGATGGTAACACCGTTTGATATAAACGGGAATATCGATTTTGCAAAGACAACGAAATTGGTAAATTATTTAATTGATAACGGTACAACAGCAATCGTGGTAGGAGGAACGACAGGAGAATCTCCTACATTAACTTCAGAAGAGAAAGTAGCGTTATATCGCCATGTCGTATCTGTTGTCGATAAAAGAGTGCCCGTAATCGCTGGAACAGGTAGCAATAATACGCATGCTTCTATTGACTTAACTAAAAAGGCAACAGAAGTTGGTGTGGATGCAGTAATGCTAGTAGCACCGTATTATAACAAACCGAGTCAAGAAGGAATGTATCAGCATTTTAAAGCAATTGCTGAAAGCACGCCGCTTCCGGTTATGCTATATAACGTTCCAGGACGATCTATTGTACAAATCTCCGTTGATACAGTTGTTCGTTTATCAGAAATAGAAAACATTGTTGCTATTAAAGATGCCGGCGGCGATGTGTTAACAATGACAGAAATCATTGAAAAAACAGCGGACGACTTTGCGGTATACAGCGGTGATGACGGTTTAACGTTACCAGCTATGGCAGTTGGAGCGAAAGGTATCGTTTCGGTAGCATCTCATGTTATCGGAAACGAAATGCAAGAGATGATTACAGCATTTCAAGTAGGAGAGTTTAAGAAGGCACAAAAATTACATCAATTACTTGTAAGAGTAACTGATTCATTATTTATGGCGCCAAGTCCAACTCCAGTAAAAACAGCGTTACAAATGGTTGGATTAGATGTAGGTTCTGTACGTTTACCACTTCTTCCATTAACAGAAGAGGAAAGAGTAACGTTACAATCTGTTATGCAATCTATCCCTCGTTAATAAAAAATGACCTAGTGTAGAACTAGGTCATTTTTTATTATATGCAAATCTTTTCCTCTTTTTTTCACCTATATGTGTTTTTATAAGAACATTAATCGCTTCTTCATTATATGTATAAGAAAATAATCATCCCCCTTTAACTGAGTCAAAAAATGATAGATATTATGGAATAAACGTAATAAACCACGGTGTCTGTTTTTAGAGAAATCCCCTAAAATGTGACGTAATTCATAAAAAAACTCCATTTTGTAAGTGTTTTTGTTGGATTCTAGAAAAATAAATCTTGAAACTCCCTATTATGAAATGAATTTAGCGTATGTATGGCTAGTTCTTCAAAATAATATGGAGTATAAAATCGGAGTAAATATAAAGGAAATACGTTCGATACTTTTATTGTCATTCCGTTCTTTTACTCTTTCTTTCGCACGATTTAACTTGTGTTCTATTTCTTGTATCAGGTATAATATGGCTAAGTAGCTTAGTACGGGTATGCTTAGCAAAATTGGTAAAAATTATAATTTGATTACATTTTCATATCATATCGAATAAGATATTTGATTTATATAATGAAAGAGAGGTGAAACCTGGTTTAAAAAATAAACAAGGACATGATATCGCATAACGGTAAGGACATTCGTCTTGGACGGTGAATATATGGTGGTTGTAGAGTTTCCCCTGGTGTCTCTGCAATTTTAGTGAAATCAGTGTTTGAAAGATTTTTAAACCAGGCAACAACATGAAGAGAAAAGAGAATGAGTCTGTTAAAGTATTTGCTCTTGGTGGAGTAGGTGAAATCGGGAAAAACATGTACTGTGTTGAAATTGATTCTGAAATCTTTATCGTAGATGCAGGGTTAATGTTCCCGGGAGATGAAATGTTTGGAATTGATATCGTTATTCCTGATATTACATATTTAGTGGAAAATCAAGAGCGAGTAAAAGGTTTATTTATTACTCACGGTCATGAAGATCATATTGGTGGAATTGTGTATGTACTTCGTAAATTATCTATTCCAGTCTATGCAACGAAATTAACAGTAGGACTTATACAAGAAAAACTTGGTGAAGCGGGCATGTTAGGCCGTGTAGACCTAAAAACAATCGATTCAAATTCAACAGTAGAATTTAACACTACAACGGTGTCATTCTTCGGAACGACACATAGTATTCCGGATTCTGTTGGCGTTTGTTTCCATACATCAAAAGGTGCAGTCGTATATACGGGAGACTTTAAATTCGATCAAACTCCAATTGGAAATAGTGGAGCAGACCTTGGTAAAATGGCACAAATCGGAAATGAAGGCGTACTTTGCTTATTATCTGATAGTACAAATGCAGAGCGCCCAGGCTATACAGGTTCAGAAAAAGAAGTTGGTGTAGAAATCTCTAAAGTGTTCTACGGCGCAGAAGGTCGCATTATCGTTGCTTCATTTGCATCGAATGTACATCGTATTCAACAAGTATTTGATGCAGCTGCTGAAACAGGGCGAAAAGTAGCAGTAGTAGGACGTAGTATGGTGAAAGTAGTAGACATTGCAAGACGTCTTGGTTATTTAGATGTTCCAGAAGGTATGGTTATTTCATTACAAGAAGTAGACAACTTCCCAGAGAAAAAGGTAGCTATTTTAACGACAGGTAGTCAAGGTGAACCGATGGCTGCTCTATCTAGAATGGCAAAACAAGCGCATAAACAAATTTCAATTCGTAAAGGTGATACTGTTATCATTGCTGCTTCGCCAATTCCGGGTAATGAAATATCTGTATCAAAAATTATTGATTTGTTATTTAGAGCTGGAGCTGAAGTTGTTTATTACGGCGAACGAAAAGTTCACGTGTCAGGTCACGGTAGCCAAGAAGAATTAAAATTAATGTTAAATTTAATGAAACCAAAGTACTTTGTACCCGTACATGGTGAGTTCCGTATGCAAAAAGCACATGCATATTTAGCTGAAGATGTAGGTATTACAAGAGAAAATATCTTTATCGTAGAAAAAGGCGATGTAATTGCTTTTGGTGACGATGAAGCAAACTTAGTCGGTAAAGTACAAGCTGGTAATGTTTTAATTGATGGATTAGGTGTAGGTGACGTTGGTAATATCGTTCTTCGAGATAGAAAGATGTTATCTCAAGATGGAATACTAGTAGTTGTTGTAACGCTTGGTAAAGATGAAAAGAAAATTATCTCTGGTCCAGAAATCATTTCACGTGGTTTCGTATATGTTCGTGAATCAGAAGCGTTAATTGAACGATCTACAGAGATTGTACGTATGATTGTTGAGCAGTCAATTAAAGAATATTCAATTGAATGGTCAATGTTAAAACAAAATATTCGTGAATTATTAGGACAGTTCTTGTACGAAGAGACAAAGAGGAAACCTATGATTTTACCGATTATTATGGAAGTATAAAAAGATCACCCTTATGGGTGATCTTTTTTCTTTTTAACCCTATCGAATGAAATTTATAACTTAAGAAATAATAGTTATATACGAGTGAAAGGGGATGCGAAATGACAGAACGTGATCGATATACAAATGAAGAAAAAGAAGCTGAGCCAAAAGAAGCTGGAAAAGAGGCTTCAATAGTTGAAAAAATTCAACAGCTTGGACAGACAAATGTACCACAGATGAATGAATCACGTATTCATTGTTTAACGATTATCGGACAAGTGGAAGGTCATGTTCAATTACCACCGCAAAATAAAACAACAAAATATGAGCATATCATTCCGCAAATTGTTGCGATTGAACAAAATCCGAAAATTGAAGGTTTGCTTTTAATATTAAATACAGTTGGAGGTGACGTTGAAGCTGGGCTAGCAATTTCTGAAATGGTAGCTTCACTTTCAAAACCAACAGTATCTCTAGTTTTAGGTGGGGGACATTCCATCGGTGTACCGATTGCTGTTTCTACTGACTATTCGTTTATTGCGGAAACTGCGACGATGACAATTCATCCAATTCGTTTAACAGGTCTTGTCATAGGTGTGCCACAAACATTTGAGTATTTGGATAAGATGCAAGAAAGAGTCATTCGTTTTGTGACGAAGCACTCGAAAGTAACAGAAGATCGTTTTAAAGAGCTTATGTTTGCGAAAGGAAATTTAACGCGAGATATTGGGACGAATGTAATTGGTGGGGATGCAGTAAAGTACGGTCTTATAGATGATGTCGGCGGTATTGGAAATGCGATTCGAAAATTAAACGAATTAATAGATGTTCGTGCGGAAGATAGTACAGAAGGGACAATGCTACAATGATTTTATATACAATTATGCCAGAGCAACTTGTGTATCCGGTCGATTATTCACAATGTGAAAGTCAAAAAGTTGTAAATATAAATGGTGTGGAATTAATGGTTTCTGAAGAGGAACATGGATGTTATTCTATTGTACGTGTGCTAAGTACGGACCCACTTCACTATTTAGAGTTTGAGCCCGGTCAGAAAATAACCTTTTAGCAAAAAGAAGGATTTTGTTTAGAAGCTATGGTATAATATAAAAAACAAGACGGTTGAGCAGCCATGAGTAGGCTGCTTTCTTCTGTTTATTTAGCATTTTACAAGAAGTGTAAAAATAGAAGATATAAAGACCAGAAAAATAGAGAAAACAGACATATAAATAGAGCGTTTTGAAGGAAGCTTTACTTATATGTAGAACACGAGGTGAAGAAATGGCAAAACAAAAGCAAAGAGGGACGAAGGCAAAGGCAAGACGTACGATAAAGCCAACTTTGTATTATGAAATCGTCGGTTTAACTCTTTTTGCACTTTCAATCATTACGATTTTACAGCTAGGCGTTGTAGGGAAATCGTTTGTGTTATTTTTTCGCTTCTTCTTTGGTGAGTGGTACATAATTGGTGTGTTAGGTGTAATAGCTTTATCGGTTTCCTTTGTTATAAAACGCGGATGGCCGAACCTTTTAAATAAACGATTAATTGGATTTTATTTAATTGTATTGGCGATATTAATGTTTAGTCATATTACATTATTTAACCTTCTTACAAAAGATGGAGCAGTGCAAAATACTTCTGTTATTGTGAGTACGAAAGATAACTTCTTTCTTGAAATGAAAAAGGGGCCAGATAGCGTTCATTTAGGTGGTGGTATGTTTGGTGCGCTTATGTTCGCAACATGTTACTTCTTATTTGACGAAGTAGGAGCTTATATCATTGGTATTATTCTAGTTATTCTCGGTATACTTTGTATAACAAATAAGCATATTGGAGAAGTGTTAGCTCCAGTTGGTAGAATTCTTAGAAGTCAGTTTCAAGTGATGCAAGGGGATTATAAAGATTGGAGAGCCAAAAGAACGGCTGAACAAACAGAAAAGAAAAAAACAACAAGAAGCACAAGAAGCAAACGTGCTGCAGAACAAGAAGAAATTATTGAGCCGATGGAAGAAATCTCAATTGATCCTCCGATTATTTCGAATTTCACTGAGAATTATCCTGTAAATGAAGAAGAGGATAAACGAATCGAAGTAGAGCAAGAAGAGTTGATCACTTCACCGTTTATTGAAGAGACTCCGCCAATTGAAGAACCAAAGAAAAAGCGTGGAGAAAAAATTGTTGAATCGTTAGAGAGTGAAGCGCAAGCACCTCCTATGCAATTTTCAAATGTAGAAAATAAAGATTACAAGCTTCCTTCACTTGATATATTAAAATTTCCAAAGAATAAGCAAGTTACAAATGAAAATGCGGAAATTTATGAGAATGCTCGTAAATTAGAACGTACATTCCAAAGTTTCGGAGTGAAAGCGAAAGTAACAAAAGTGCATAGAGGTCCTGCAGTTACAAAATATGAAGTGTATCCTGATATGGGGGTAAAGGTAAGCAAAATTGTCAGTTTAAGTGATGATTTAGCCCTTGCTTTAGCTGCAAAGGACATTCGTATTGAAGCGCCAATTCCCGGGAAATCAGCTGTAGGGATCGAAGTTCCAAACTCAGAAGTTTCGATGGTAACGCTGAGGGAAGTTCTTGACTCTAAGGCTAATAATCATCCGGAAGAGAAGTTGTTAATTGGTCTTGGCCGAGATATTACAGGTGAAGCTGTATTAGCCCGTCTAAATAAAATGCCTCATTTACTCGTAGCTGGTGCGACAGGTAGCGGGAAAAGTGTATGTATTAACGGTATTATTGTTAGTATTTTAATGCGTGCAAAACCACATGAAGTAAAATTAATGATGATTGACCCGAAAATGGTAGAGCTAAATGTATATAACGGTGTGCCTCATTTGTTAACGCCAGTTGTAACTGATCCGAAAAAAGCATCGCAAGCATTGAAAAAAGTTGTGAGTGAAATGGAACGTCGTTATGAATTGTTTGCTCATAGTGGTACACGTAACATTGAAGGATACAACGATTATATAAAAGAGCATAATAGTCAATCAGAAGCGAAACAACCCGAATTACCTTATATTGTAGTAATTGTGGACGAGTTAGCAGATTTAATGATGGTTGCTTCGTCTGATGTAGAGGATGCGATTATGCGTCTAGCGCAAATGGCTCGTGCTGCTGGTATTCATTTAATTATTGCAACGCAACGTCCGTCAGTTGACGTTATTACGGGTGTTATTAAAGCAAATATTCCATCACGTATTGCATTCGCTGTATCTTCTCAAACAGATTCTCGTACAATTCTTGACGGTGGTGGTGCAGAGAAGCTACTAGGTCGTGGAGACATGCTGTTTATACCAATTGGTGCATCGAAACCTGTACGTGTACAAGGCGCATTTTTATCAGATGATGAAGTTGAGAGAGTTGTAGAATATGTTATTGGACAGCAAAAAGCACAATATCAAGAAGATATGATTCCGCAAGATGTTCCTGATACGAAGCAGGAAGTAGAAGATGAATTATATGATGAAGCGGTTCAACTTGTAGTGGAAATGCAAACAGCATCTGTTTCTATGTTACAACGTAGGTTTAGAGTAGGTTATACGCGAGCTGCTCGCCTAATTGATGCAATGGAAATGAATGGTGTAGTAGGTCCGTATGAAGGGAGTAAACCGAGAGAAGTACTCATTAATGATGTACAAGAAAAAAGTTCTTAAAAAAAGCCTAATTGTTTTTACAATTAGGCTTTTTTATATAGTGTTTTTGTTATATACTATACTCAGCGATAAAGAAAGGGCTTACATTTAGGGGCGCCCTTTAGAATACGAATACTTTGAGTATGTTTTATGTAAATGTTCGATATTTAATGCAGAAAAATGTTAGATTTTGTTGACACGTATGAGAGCAAGTGGTAAGATTACTTCGAAAAGAATCACTGCCTCATATAATCTTGGAGATAAGGTCCATAAGTTTCTACCTGGCAACCATGAATTGCTAGACTATGAGGGGAAAAGTGTGTAACAAAGGATGTAAAGGATCTTTGTGCCGAACTTTTTCTCGAAATGAGGAATGTTTATGGTGCAAAGTTTTTTTTATGCAATAAAGAGTGAAAATTTTATTTTAAAAAATTATTATTATTTATTCGACAATTACACTTATTTTGGTGTTTAGTCATTTGTACTATGTTGTAAGTTGAAAAAAGAGAAAAGAAGTCTTACATCAGAGGTCGAATAATTGAAATGCGGGGGAGTCTTATGTCAGTAAAATCTGATAGTCGTCACCTATATCTACGGGTGATTGATCACATCAAAGAAAAAATTAAAGATGGCGCTTATAAAGAACGACAAAAGTTACCATCAGAGTTTGATTTAGCGAAAGAACTTGGCGTAAGTAGAGCGACTTTAAGGGAAGCGTTGCGTATTTTAGAAGAAGAAAATGTTGTCATTCGTAGACATGGTGTAGGGACATTTGTAAATGCAAAGCCATTATTTTCTTCTGGAATAGAACAACTTTCTAGTATTACAGATATGATTTCTAGTGTGGGGAAAACACCAGGAACAATCTTTTTATCATCATCTACTACAACTTTAACAGAAGAGGAAAAAGAGAAGTTTAATAGTGAAGATGGTTTTAATGCAGTGATGATTGAACGCGTGCGTACAGCAGATGGGGAACCTGTTGTGTATTGTATCGATAAACTTGCAAAAGAAATATTGCCAGACTTATCGGGTTATAATGAGGAATCATTATTAACGGTGATACATAATAACACGCATAAGCGCATAACATATGCGGTTGCTCACATTGAGCCAATTGGCTATCACCCTAAAATCTCACCAATTTTAGAATGTGAGCCTGAAACAGCACTGCTTGTATTAAAACAAATGCACTATGATCAAAATGATGAGCCAATCTTATATTCTATCAATTACTTTAGAGCTGATAAATTTAGCTTCCACGTATTAAGAAAGCGTATGTAGGTAAATTCCTTTTTAGGGAGGTGACAGCAAGAAGTAAGGAACAGCAGCGTAAGAATAAATAAATATATATCATTTTTGGAGGGGTTTCTAGTATGAAGAAAAAAGCAGGCCTTTTATTATCATTAACTTTAGCAGCAAGTACAGTTTTAGGTGCATGTGGTAACTCGGATAAGGCGAGCAGTGACAAGAAAGACACGAAAGACAATAAAGACTTCAAGGTTGGTCTCGTAACGGATGTTGGGGGCGTTGATGATAAGTCATTTAACCAATCTTCTTGGGAAGGGTTACAAAAGTTTGGTAAAGATAATGGTTTAAAAGAAAAGACAAATTATCGTTACCTTCAGTCTGAAAAAGAAGCTGATTATATTCCGAATTTAAAAAAATTCTCAAAAGATAAATATGATTTAACATTCGGAATTGGTTATAAATTAGAAGGTGCAATTAAAGAAGTAGCAAAAGAATCTTCAAAACAACAATTTGCAATCGTAGATACTGTTGTAGATGCACCGAACGTAACGAGTATTACGTTTAAAGATCATGAAGGATCATTCCTTGTAGGTGCGGTAGCAGCTATGTCAACAAAATCGAATAAAGTAGGATTTGTTGGTGGAATGAAAAGTGATTTAATTAGTAAATTTGAAAATGGATTTAAAGCTGGTGCAAAGGCAGTAAATCCAAACATTGAAATCGTATCTGAATATGCAGAAGCATTCGATAAGCCTGAAAAAGGTACAGTTCTTGCTTCAGCAATGTATGGTCAAGGCGTAGACGTAATTTATCATGCTGCTGGTGGTACAGGTAACGGTGTGTTCACAGAAGCGAAAAACCGTAAGAAAAAAGGTGAAAATGTTTGGGTAATCGGTGTTGACCGTGACCAACATCAAGAAGGTATGCCTGAAAATGTAACATTAACTTCAATGATTAAACGTGTTGATGTAGCAGTAGAAAAAGTAGCTAAAGAAGCAAAAGATGGGAATTTAAAAGGCGGGAAAATTGAAGAGTTTGGCTTAAAAGATGACGGTATTGGTATTTCAAAAACAACTGATAACGTGAAAAAAGTTAACCCTGAAATTTTAACAAAAGTAGAAGAGCTTGAAAAGAAAATTACAGCCGGTGAAATTAAAGTGCCAGCTACAGATAAAGAGTATAAAGAATATGAAGCTTCTCTAAAAAAATAAATAGAGAAATAGCAAAGGTTAGTTCATAGAACTAACCTTTGTATGTATAAAACTTCCGAATTGCTTAATAAGTTAATAGTGTAATAGGGAATGTTCCCTGTTAAAAGGAGGAACACAATGGAATACGTAATTGAGATGAATAACATTACGAAAGTATTCCCAGGCATTGTAGCGAATGATGATATTACGCTGCAAGTAAAGCAGGGTGAGATACATGCTTTACTTGGAGAAAATGGTGCAGGGAAATCCACATTGATGAATGTACTATTTGGTTTGTACCAACCAGAGCAGGGTGAAATTAAAATTAAAGGTAAACCTGTAAAAATCACAAATCCGAATATAGCAAATGACCTTGGTATTGGAATGGTCCATCAACACTTTATGCTTGTTCATAATTTTACAGTTACAGAGAATATTATTCTCGGAAATGAACCGAAGAAAAAAGGGAAAATTGCTGTTGAGGAAGCTGCTAAAGAAATTCAAAAACTGTCTGAACAATACGGTTTATCTGTAGATCCATATGCGAAAATACAGGATATTTCAGTTGGTATGCAGCAGCGTGTTGAGATTTTGAAAACTCTTTACCGCGGTGCAGAAATTTTAATATTTGATGAACCAACAGCTGTGTTAACACCGCAAGAAATTCATGAGCTAATTCAAATTATGAAAAAGCTTGTGCAAGAAGGAAAATCTATTGTTCTTATTACACATAAGTTGAAAGAAATTATGGAAGTTTGCGATCGTTGTACGATTATTCGTAAAGGAAAAGGGATTGGAACGGTTGACGTTGCAAATACGGATGAAAATAAACTTGCAGAATTAATGGTCGGACGTCAAGTGAATTTTAAAACAGAAAAAATAGACGCGAAGCCAAAAGAAGAGGTACTTTCAATTGCAAACCTTGTTGTTCACGATGCACGTCAACTACCTGCTGTAAAAGGCCTTGACTTAACTGTTCGTGCGGGGGAAATTGTTGGGATTGCAGGGATTGATGGAAACGGACAAAGTGAATTAATAGAAGCAATTACTGGTTTACGAAAAGTTGAGTCAGGTTCTATTGCAATTAAAGGAAAAGAAATAACAAATTGGCCTGTTAGAAGAATAACAGAAGAAGGAATTGGTCATATTCCAGAAGATCGTCATAAACACGGACTCGTTCTTGATTTTTCTGTTAGAGATAATATAGTTCTGCAAACGTATTATAAAAATCCATTTTCAAAGAAAGGGATTTTAAATTTCAGCAAAATTACAGAAAAAGCAAAGGCTCTTATTGAACAGTTTGATGTGCGTACACCTAGTGAGCAAACGTTAGCACGCGCTCTATCTGGGGGGAATCAACAAAAAGCAATTATTGCACGTGAAGTAGACCGAAATCCAGATTTATTAATTGCGGCACAGCCAACACGTGGTTTAGATGTAGGAGCAATTGAATTTATTCATAAGAGATTAATAGAGCAAAGGGATAAAGGAAAAGGTGTATTACTTTTATCATTAGAGTTAGATGAAATCTTAAATGTTAGCGATCGAATTGCTGTTATTTATGAAGGGGAAATTGTAGCAATAGTTGATGCGAAAGAAACGAATGAACAACAGCTTGGATTGTTAATGGCTGGAGGAACAAAGAAGGAGCAGGTGGGTACAAATGGCTAAAAAGCTTTTAACAGAACGAACGATAAATATTTTAGTCCCAGTACTATCCGTTATTTTCGGCTTACTTGTAGGAGCGATTGTAATGCTAGTTAGTGGCTATGATCCAATTGTTGGTTATAGTGCACTTTGGACAGGAATGTTCGGCAGCGCAAGTGCGATTGGTGAAACGCTTCGTACAATGATACCGCTTATTCTTGCTGGCTTATCGGTGGCGTTTGCATTTCGTACAGGTTTATTTAATATCGGGGTAGAGGGTCAATTGTTAGTTGGTTGGCTTGCAGCGGTTTGGTTCGGTTATGCAGTCTCACTACCAGCTTTCCTTCATATTCCATTATCTATTTTATTTGCAGCATTGGTGGGCGGAATTTGGGGCTTCATTCCGGGATATTTAAAAGGGAAGTTTCAAGTGAATGAAGTTATTGTAACTATTATGATGAACTATATCGCTTTGTATGTAACGTATGACATCATTAAGCGTTTCTTACATGCGGGTAATGACAAAACGTATGATATTAAAGAGAGTGCGTCACTATCTTCAGACTGGCTTGCTTCTATTACTGATGGTTCACGTCTACACTGGGGAATTATTGTAGCAATTTTAATCGCTATTTTAATGTGGTTCTTATTAGATCGAACAACTTTAGGTTACGAATTAAAGTCAGTAGGATTTAATCAGCATGCTTCTCAATATGCAGGTATGAAAGTTTCTCGTAATGTAGTATTCTCCATGACAATTGCTGGTGCATTTGCGGGGATTGGTGGAGCGATGGAAGGATTAGGGACATTCCAGAGTATGACAGCGATGTCTTCGTTTACAGGAGTAGGATTTGATGGGATTGCCGTAGCATTACTTGGAGGGAATAATCCGTTTGGTATAATCCTTTCAGCTTTATTATTTGGTGGTTTGAAAAGTGCTTCCCCTCAAATGAACTTTGAGGCAGATGTACCGTCAGAGCTTATTAATGTAATTATTGCATGTATCATCTTCTTTGTTGCATGTAGTTATGTGTTAAGATGGGCGCTTACACGCATGAGCAAGGAGGGGAAATAAATGAGCTTTTTAGATATATTAGCCATTCTTGTGACGGGTACGTTATATACATCGGCACCTATCATTTTCACAGCACTAGGTGGTGTATTTAGTGAACGATCGGGTGTTGTAAACATCGGATTAGAAGGACTAATGCTATTTGGTGCATTTATTGGAGTCGTTACAAACTTATTAATGGGTGATACTTGGGGAACGATGACTCCGTGGATTGCGTTACTATTTGCGGCAATTGGTAGTGGATTATTTGCATTACTTCATGCGGTAGCTTCTATTACATTCCGAGCAGATCAAGTTGTAAGTGGTGTAGCCATTAACTTCTTATCTCTTGGTTTAACAGTATTTGCAATTAAGAAGATTTTTGATAAAGGGCAGACTGACTTTATTCAGTATCGTATTGAAAAGATTGATATTCCAGGCCTTTCGGATATTCCGGTTTTAGGGAAAATATTTTTCTCGAACGTACCAATAACGTCATATATTGCCATTATTTTAGCATTCGTTGTTTGGTATGTTATTTATAAAACACCGTTCGGTCTTCGTCTACGTGCTGTTGGTGAACACCCAATGGCAGCGGATACGATGGGGATTAACGTATATAAAATGCGCTATATTGGAGTCTGTATTTCAGGAGTGTTTGCTGGAATTGGTGGAGCGATTTTTGCAATGTCAATTTCTAATAACTTCTCAGGGGCAACTATTACAGGACAAGGTTTCTTAGCTTTAGCTGCTATGATTTTTGGAAAGTGGAATCCACTAGGCGCACTAGGTGCAGCTCTATTCTTTGGTTTTGCGCAATCTCTAAGTGTAACGGGCGGAACAATCCCTGTATTAGATCAAATTCCAAGTGTTTTATTAACGATATTACCATATATATTCACAATATTAGCGCTTGTTGGTTTTGTAGGTCGTTCTGAAGCTCCGAAAGCTTTAGGAACTCCTTATGAAAAAGGAAAACGATAAGTATTTTATAAGTATAAAAAAGCTCGCACATTAGTGTGGGCTTTTTTACATAGAATATATTTAATACGGAATTTTACTATGTTCCTTACATATTAAAGTTTTTAGAAAGAATCATATGTAAGCATAATAAGGGAGAAAAGTTGATTTTTTATTTCTAAAAACTGTATATTGAAGAGGAATATTCCTATATACGTAAAGGAGGGCTATAAATGAAACTAATGGAACAACAACTACATGAGTTAGGTGGTTTGCGCGTACATATTATTCCGACTGATAAATATAAAACGAATACCTTTGTATTTCGTTTTAAAGCGCCTTTAAATGAGGAGACGGTGACAGAGCGTGCCCTATTGCCATACGTATTGCAAAGTGCGACAGAAAAATTACCTTCTGTAATTCGTCTTCGTCAATATTTAGAAGAATTATACGGATCTTCTTTAGCGGTAGATGTAAGTAAAAAAGGGGAAGACCATATTATCTCCATTTATGTAGACATTGCAAATGAAGTTTATTTACATGATGCACCACCGTTATTTGAAAAAGCGCTTTCTATGTTGTCAGATATTGTGTTACATCCAGCAACGGAGGGGAACGGTTTCCTATCTTCTATCGTAGAAAGTGAAAAAAGAGCACTGTTACAGAGAATTGAAGCTACTTATGATGATAAAATGCGTTATGCAAACGAGCGTTTAATTGAAGAAATGTGCAAAGTAGAACCGTATCGTTTAAGTGCAAATGGAAAAAAAGAGAGTGTTATGTCTATTACAAATGAAAGTTTGTATCAATATTATCAAAAGGTGTTAGCGGAAGATGAAATGGATCTATATATTATTGGTGATATTTCAGAAAACGCCGTTGATCTTGTAAGTAAGTATTTTTCTATTTCAACTCGTCCAGTGAGAGAAAGAAATGTACTCCTTCATAGACGAAATAATGAAGAAAAAGAAGTTGTTGAAAAACAAGAATTAAAACAAAGTAAATTACACATCGGTTATCGTACATTTGTCACATATAAAGATGAAGATTATTTTGCATTGCAATTGTTCAATGGATTGTTTGGTGGCTTTTCTCATTCGAAGTTATTCGTAAATGTGCGTGAAAAAAATAGTTTAGCGTACTATGCAGCATCGCGCTTTGAAAGTCATAAAGGTTTATTATTTGTTATGTCAGGAATCGAAGCGAAAAATTATGAAAAAGCAGTTGAGATTATTAAAGAACAAATGCTTGCGATGCAAAACGGAGAGTTTTCTGAAGAAGAAATACATCAAACAAAAAGTGTCATCCAAAATCAAATATTAGAGGCAATTGATACACCACGTGGCTTTGTAGAAATGCTATATCATGGTATTATTTCAGATCGTACACGTCCAGTTGAAGAATGGCTTACAGGTATAGAAAGTGTGACGAAAGAAGAAATTGTAAAAGTTGCTAAAAATATTGAACTAGATACAATTTACTTTTTACAAGGAACGGAGGGAGAGTAAATGGAGAAAATTGTTTATGAGCAATTAAAAGAAACACTTTATTATGAAAAACTTCCTAATGGATTAGATGTATACGTTTTACCGAAACAAGGATTTAATAAAACATTTGCGACGTTTACGACGAAATATGGTTCTGTAGATAATACATTTGTACCATTAGGGAAAGAAGAAATGATTCGTGTGCCTGATGGAATTGCACATTTTCTTGAGCATAAATTATTTGAAAAAGAAGATCACGATGCTTTCCAATTGTTTAGTAAACAAGGAGCATCGGCAAATGCTTTTACATCCTTTACACGAACAGCTTACCTTTTTTCATGTACTTCAAACGTAGAACAAAATTTAAATACATTGCTAAACTTCGTGCAAGAGCCTTATTTCTCTGAAAAAACGGTTGAAAAAGAGAAGGGGATAATTGGGCAAGAAATTCAAATGTATCAAGATAACCCAGATTGGCGTTTGTACTTCGGGTTAATTGATAGCTTGTTTGTAAAACACCCAATTAAAATTGATATTGCAGGGACAATCGAATCTATTAGTAAAATTACGAAAGATTTATTGTATGAATGTTATGAAACATTTTATCATCCGAGCAATATGTTATTATTTGTTGTGGGTGCAATTGATCCAGAGAAAACAATGGATTTAGTACGTGAAAATCAAGCGAAAAAAGATTATAAAAACCAGCCAGAAATTGTGCGTTCATTTGAAGAAGAACCAAATGAGGTAAATGAAAAGAAAAAAATTATTTCAATGCCTGTGCAAACACCGAAATGTTTAGTTGGTATTAAAGCGACTAATTTAAAGGAAAAGGGGCAAGCGCTTTTAAAACAAGAAATTGCGCTTACGTTACTCTTAGATTATTTATTTGGGAAAAGTTCTGTTCATTACGAAACTTTATATAATGAAGGGCTTATTGATGATTCATTCTCGTATGACTATACAGAAGAAAATAACTTCGGTTTTGCAATGGTTGGCGGTGATACGAAACAACCTGATGAATTGGCAAATCGTTTAAAAGATATTTTATTAAAAACAGATTATGATCAATTAGATGCGGCGGCATTAGAACGAGTGAAGAAAAAGAAAATTGGTGGTTTTTTACGCTCGTTGAATTCACCAGAATATATTGCAAATCAATTTACACGATACGCGTTTAATGAATCTAGCCTATTTGACGCATTGACTGTATTAGAAGGACTAACCGTTCAAGACTTACAAGAAGTAGCGAAATTATTGTTATCAGAAGACAAAATGAGTATTTGTCAGGTGTTACCGAAAAAATAAAATTAAAAAGATACCCTCATCTTATCATTGAAAAATTGTAAGATGAGGGTATTATTTAGTTATGTGAAAATTGAACTTGTAGAGATAAGAGAGGGACTTTATGAAAAAGTATGCGTTAGTAACTGGAGGGAGCGGAGGAATTGGCTCTGCTATTTCGAAACAATTAATTCAAGATGGATATACAGTTTATGTTCATTACAATAACAGTGAAGAAAAGGTATTGGAATTGCAGAAGGCATGGGGAGAAGTTATCCCTGTTCAAGCGAATTTAGCTTCTAGTGATGGAGCAGAGCAATTGTGGGGACAAATTGAACATCCTATTGATGTTATTGTATACGCAGCTGGGAAGAGTATTTTTGGACTAGTAACAGATGTAACAAACGATGAATTGGATTATATGGTAGAACTTCAAGTGAAGAACGTATATAAATTACTTTCTATGGCACTTCCGCCTATGATCGGGAGAAGAAGTGGTAATATTGTAATTGTTTCATCTATATGGGGACAAATAGGGGCTTCTTGTGAAGTGCTTTATTCAATGGTAAAAGGGGCACAAAATTCATATGTGAAAGCTTTAGCGAAAGAAGTTTCTTTAAGTGGATTACGTGTGAATGCAGTAGCACCAGGAGCAATTGAAACGGAAATGTTAAGTGTTTTTTCTGAAGAAGATAAAATGGGAATTGCTGAAGATATACCATTAGGTAGAATAGGATTACCAGAAGAAGTAGCGAAAACAGTTTCATTCCTCGTATCACCAGGAGCGTCTTACATAACTGGACAAATTATCGGAGTGAATGGCGGTTGGCACTGCTAAAAAATTCTTACATAAAAAATGAATAGTTGCACAAATTAAGGATGATTTTATTACTCAATAGTGAGGTGCTTAATTATGTCAGTATTAGATAATTTTGATCAGTGGAAGAGCTTTTTAGGAGAACGTTTAGAGCAAGCGCAAGACAAAGGTTTAGATGGCGGTGCGGTATCAGATATGGCGTTTCGTGTTGGCGACTATCTTGCTAATGAGGTAGAAGGACGCAATGACCAAGAGAAATTATTAGCTGAGCTTTGGAAAGTTGCTGATGAACAGGAGCAACATACAATTGCAAATTTAATGGTTAAGTTCGTACAACATAAGTAAAAGTAGAGAGGAGATTCTCCTCTCTACTTTTTTTGTATAATAATTACACAGGGTAGATTATACATTTAGCTTCCCTATTAAGGTGAAATCATATAATATAGTACGTAGGTGTAAAGTAAGCAAGGGGAGTGATCTTGGATGATTGAATGGTATTTTGAATATGAAATACATAAAAACCGACCTGGCTTGCTTGGTGACGTTTCTTCGTTAATCGGTATGCTCGGCATTAATATTGTCACAATTAATGGTGTAGATAATGCACGACGTGGGTTACTTCTTATGTGTGATAATCAAGAGCAAATCTCTAGACTTGAATCAATTTTAAATACGATGGATAACATAACGGTAACGAAATATCGTCCGCCCAAGCTAAGAGATAAGCTAGCGGTTAGACATGGTAGGTACATACAACGAGATGCAGATGATAAGAAAACATTTCGATTTGTGCGTGATGAATTAGGCCTACTTGTAGACTTTATGGCAGAAATTATGAAAAAAGAAGGCCATAAACTAATTGGGATACGCGGAATGCCTCGTGTCGGAAAAACAGAATCCATTGTTGCTGCAAGTGTTTGTGCAAATAAAAGGTGGTTATTTGTATCATCTACTCTTATTAAGCAAACTGTTCGTAGTCAATTAATTGAAGATGAGTATAGCGATGACAATATTTTCATCCTAGATGGAATTGTGTCAACGAAGCGTGCTAACGAAAGACATTGGCAGCTCGTTCGTGAAATTATGAGATTGCCTGCAACGAAAGTTGTGGAACATCCTGATGTATTTGTGAGTCAGTCAGAATACACATTGGATGATTTTGATTATATTATCGAGTTGCGTAACGATTATGATGAAGAAATTCAATATAATTTAGTAGATGAAATTGAGCAAGGTACGCAAAATAATTTCTCTATGTTTGACTTTTAAAGAAATATTGAGGTGTTAGTAGTGACGGAATTGGGACAAAAGCTGAAAGAAGCAAGAGAAGCGAAAGGCTTGTCTATTGATCAGCTGCATGAGATTACAAAAATTCAAAAACGCCATTTAGTGGCAATTGAAGAAGGCAATTATGATGTATTGCCAGGAGCTTTTTATGCGCGTGCATTCATTAAACAATACGCAGATGCGGTTGGATTAAATGGAGAGGAACTGCTCGTAGAACATCAGAGTACGATACCACAATCTGAAAAGCGTGAAGTTCCACAAGTATCAACGGGACAAAAAACACAAGAAACAATGCAAAAATCTTCATCATGGCCAATTGCAGATCACATGCCGAAAATCTTAGTTGCGCTGTTAGTGATCGCAGTTGGAGTGGTAATCTGGTTTGTGTTTCAAGCGTTAACTGGAAAAGATGATGAAAAAGTTCCGAGTGCTCAAAGTGAGAAAATTGAAGTTCAAAAAGCGAAAGATTCTCCGTTAGATACGAAGAAAGATGAAGTGAAAGCGGAAGAGCCAAAAAAAGAGGAACCAAAGAAAGAAGAACCAAAGAAAGAGGAGCAACCAGCACAACCAACTGGACAGCAAGAAGTGAAAGTAGTTGGAACAACTGGAAAGGTATCTACTTTGGAAATTCATAATAATAAAACATTAGAACTGGAATTATCGGGTAAAGGTGCGAGTTATGTAGATGTTAAAGATGATGCTGGGAATGTGATTCTAAACGCTACAGTACAAGAGGGCCAAATAGAAAAACGTGATGTATCAACATTAAAAGAAGTGCGACTTAATATTGGAAATGCAACGAATGTTGAAGTTAAACTGAATGGCCAAGTGGTCGCTTATCCATTGGATCCAGAAAAAGAACTTCACCAAAGATTGGTGATAAAAAACCAAGGGATAGAGCAACCTGCACAATAACAGTCATCGCTTCGATGACTTTTTTTCGATGAACAAATGTTTTTGATATGATGGAGGAATAGCTGTGAATTTACCAAATAAAATTACAATATCTAGAATCTTCTTAATTCCAATTTTTATGGTAATTATGTTAGCACCCTTTGATTGGGGTTCATACAAAATTGGTGATGTTGATTTACCGATTCAACATTTAGTGGGGGCACTTATCTTTATCATTGCTTCAGCTACAGATTGGATTGATGGACATTACGCAAGAAAATATAATCTTGTAACGAATTTAGGGAAGTTTCTTGACCCGTTAGCTGATAAATTACTTGTTTCGGCAGCACTTATTACATTGGTAGAGATGCAATATGTACCGGCTTGGATTGTTATTGTAATTATCAGTCGTGAGTTTGCGGTAACTGGTTTACGTCTTGTACTTGCTGGAACAGGGGAAGTAGTTGCAGCAAACCAGCTAGGAAAAATTAAGACATGGACACAAATTATTGCGATTGCAGCATATTTATTACACGATGTACCTTTAAATTTAATCCATATTCCAGTTGCGGATATCTTCATATGGATTGCATTAATCTTTACTGTTATTTCAGGATGGGATTATTTCTGGAAAAATAGAGCTGCTTTTGTAAACTCAAAATAGAAGTTTATGGGGGAATTGGGATGAATGCTGAGATTATTGCGGTTGGAACTGAATTATTACTTGGACAAATTGCAAATACAAATGCCCAGTTTTTATCTGAAAAGTTAGCTTCAATCGGAATTAACGTGTACTATCATACTGTTGTTGGTGATAATAATAAGCGATTGCAAAAGGCGATTGAAGCTGCGGAAGAACGTGCTGATATACTTATTTTTACAGGTGGATTAGGACCGACAAAAGATGATTTAACGAAAGAAACGATAGCTGCTAGTTTAGATGAAGAGCTTGTGTATGATGAAAAGGCATTAGCCTTAATAAGTAATTACTTTAAGCGTACAGGCCGTGAATTTACGGAGAATAATAAAAAGCAAGCGCTCGTTTTAAATGGAGCAACAGTATTTGCAAATGACCACGGTATGGCGCCGGGTATGGGGGTAAATAAGAACGGAAAAGTTTATATTTTATTACCAGGGCCGCCAAAAGAAATGAAACCAATGTATGTAAGTTACGTAGAGCCTTTTTTACGTAATTTTACAACAGGAGAAAACATTTATTCTCGTGTGCTTCGTTTCTTCGGCATTGGGGAGTCCCAATTAGAGGTGAAAGTTCAAGATTTAATTGATGGACAAACAAACCCAACAATTGCCCCGTTAGCAAATGATGGAGAAGTGACATTACGTTTAACCGCTAAGCATCAAAATGTTAGCGAAGCGGAGAAACTAATTCAACATGTGGAAGATTTGATTTTAGAAAGAGTAGGAGAATTTTTCTACGGATATGACCAAGAATTTTTGCATTATAAGGCAATCGAGTTATTGAAGAGAAAAGGGTTAACTTTAGCGTGTGCAGAAAGTTTAACAGGTGGTCTTTTTGGAAATCAAGTAACTGAAAACGCTGGTGTTTCTTCTGTGTTTAAAGGCGGTGTCATTTGTTATCATAATGATGTGAAGCAATATGTTTTACGTGTGCCTGAAGAAGTGTTGCATACTGATGGTGCAGTTAGTAAAGAATGTGCTCGTTATCTTGCTGAAAATGTTAAGGATGTACTAAAAGCGGATATTGGAATTAGTTTCACTGGGGTAGCAGGGCCAGATGCTTCAGAACAGAAAGAACCAGGAACAGTATTTGTTGGGCTTTCGATTAAGGATGAACCAACTGTAGTCTTTCCTCTTAATTTAAGCGGAAGTCGTCAACAAATTAGAGAACGAACAGCAAAATATGGATTTTATCATTTATATAAAAAGCTAGAAGAGATATAAGTTTCTTCTAGTTTTTTTACGGTTAAATTTAGATATTATTTGATAGAAAATAAAAAAATCGAATAAATGTTCGATTTTTGTTGGCAAATTGAATTGAAAATAGGTATAATAAGATTAGCAATTCAGTTAAGGAGGAATTTTGAATGAGTGATCGTCAAGCAGCGTTAGATATGGCGTTAAAACAAATAGAGAAGCAATTCGGTAAAGGTTCAATTATGAAATTAGGAGAACAAGCGGAGCGTAGAGTTTCTACGGTTTCTAGTGGTTCTTTAGCACTTGATGTGGCACTAGGGGTAGGCGGATATCCACGTGGCCGTATTATCGAAATTTACGGACCTGAAAGTTCAGGTAAAACGACAGTTTCATTACATGCAATTGCAGAAGTACAACGTCAAGGTGGACAAGCAGCATTCATCGATGCGGAGCACGCAATGGATCCTGTATATGCACAAAAATTAGGCGTTAACATAGATGAATTACTATTATCACAGCCTGATACAGGGGAGCAAGGATTAGAAATCGCGGAAGCACTTGTACGAAGTGGTGCGGTTGACATTATCGTAATTGACTCTGTAGCAGCTCTTGTACCGAAAGCAGAGATTGAAGGCGACATGGGTGACTCACACGTAGGTTTACAAGCACGTTTAATGTCACAAGCACTTCGTAAGCTTTCAGGAGCAATCAACAAATCAAAAACAATTGCAATCTTTATTAACCAAATTCGTGAAAAAGTTGGGGTTATGTTCGGAAACCCAGAAACAACTCCAGGTGGTCGTGCGTTGAAATTCTATTCAACTGTTCGTCTTGAAGTGCGTCGTGCGGAGCAATTAAAGCAAGGTAACGACATCGTTGGTAATAAAACAAAAGTAAAAGTAGTGAAAAATAAAGTAGCACCACCATTCCGTGTTGCTGAAGTTGATATTATGTACGGAGAAGGTATTTCAAGAGAAGGTGAAATCTTGGATATGGCTTCTGAGCTTGATATCGTTCAAAAGAGCGGTGCTTGGTATTCTTATAATGAAGAACGCCTAGGACAAGGTCGTGAAAATTCGAAGCAGTTCTTAAAAGAAAATACAGATTTAAGAGAAGAAATTGCTTTCTTTATTCGTGAGCATCACGGAATTAGTGAAGATTCTGGTGCTGAGGGCGCAGAAGATTCAACTCTTCTTGATTAAAAAAATAAAAGACACGGCCTCGTGTCTTTTATTTTTTTATCTACTATTAAGGAGCATAATACTATAGATAAAAAATATTTTTTTACTTCAAATGCGTTGTGTAAAGAGGGATATATAAATATTTTAAGTAAAAGAAATGGGAATTACTAAGGTTTTCCAGTATAGTAGGCTCCTTACTTTTAAAATTTAGGTCACATTCAAGGCTGAAGGCAAAGAAAGTAAAAGTAGACAACGCTTGACAATGAAAATTACGATAGATACAATGAGAATGTATATTTTTTCTTATATACAATATACTCTTCTCAAGAAGAGAAGTAATATTCGGAGTAAGGTTTAAATCTTACCGAAATAATAATATGACATTTTAATTGTGAAATGAAGAAAGTCCCTTAAAAAAGCGGGACGACGGTCTTTGCTGTATGTTGTAATTCAATGTACATGCCGACAGTCTTTTTTCATTCATAGCAAGGGGAGGTGAAATCATGACGAGTACAGTTTGGATACTCATCTCCATTTTGCTTGCAACAGTCGGTGCAGTTGTTGGCTTTTTTGTTCGAAAGTCTATTGCTGAAGCGAAGATTAATGGTGCGGCTAATGAAGCGAGACGTATTTTAGACGAAGCGAATCGTGATGCTGAAGCACTTAAGAAAGAAGCGCTTTTAGAAGCAAAGGATGAAATTCATACACTTCGTACAGAAGCTGAATTAGAAATTCGTGACCGTAGAAGCGAATTACAAAAACAAGAAAATCGTTTAATGCAAAAAGAAGAGAACCTTGATCGTAAAGACGAAACGCTCGATAAACGCGAGCAACAGTTAGAGAAGAAAGAGGAATCTCTTGTAGCGAGACAACAACAGATTGAAGAGTTGGAAAGCAAAGTGGGAGAGTTAGTTCAAAAGCAACAAACAGAATTAGAGCGCATTTCCAATCTGACACGCGAACAAGCGAAAGCAATTATTCTTGGTAAAGTAGAAAGTGAAGTTTCTCATGAAATCGCTGTTATGGTAAAAGAAAGTGAAGTTCGCGCGAAAGAAGAAGCGGATAAGAAAGCAAAAGAGATTTTATCTCTTGCAATGCAAAGATGTGCAGCTGATCATGTTGCTGAAACAACCGTTTCGGTTGTAAATCTTCCAAATGACGAAATGAAGGGACGTATTATCGGGCGTGAAGGTCGTAATATTCGTACGTTAGAAACGTTAACGGGTATTGACTTAATTATCGATGATACACCAGAGGCAGTAATCCTTTCTGGATTCGACCCAATTCGTCGTGAAACAGCTCGTATCGCTCTTGATAAACTAGTACAGGACGGACGTATTCACCCAGCGCGTATTGAAGAGATGGTCGAAAAATCAAGACGTGAAGTGGACGAGTATATTCGCGAAGTCGGAGAGCAAACAACGTTTGAAGTGGGTGTTCACGGATTACATCCAGATTTAATTAAAATTTTAGGTCGTTTAAAATACCGTACAAGTTATGGTCAAAACGTCTTAAAACACTCTATGGAAGTTGCATATTTAACTGGACTTATGGCGGCAGAGCTTGGCGAGGATGAAAAACTAGCAAGACGTGCAGGTCTATTACATGATATCGGAAAAGCGATTGACCATGAAGTAGAAGGAAGCCACGTTGAAATTGGTGTTGAACTTGCAACGAAATATAAAGAGCATCCTGTAGTTATAAACAGTATCGCATCTCACCATGGTGACACAGAACCAACTTCTATCATTGCAGTTTTAGTTGCAGCAGCAGATGCTTTATCAGCTGCAAGACCGGGAGCTCGTAGTGAAACACTTGAAAACTATATTCGTCGTCTTGAAAAGTTAGAAGAGATTTCAGAGTCTTATGAAGGCGTTGAAAAGTCATTTGCAATTCAAGCAGGACGTGAAGTTCGTATTTTGGTAAAACCAGATACAATCGATGACTTAGAAGCTCATCGTTTAGCTCGTGATATCCGAAAACGTATTGAAAATGAACTGGATTACCCAGGACATATTAAAGTAACTGTTATTCGTGAAACACGTGCAGTGGAATACGCAAAATAAAGTGGTGAAACACCACTTTATTTTTTTGTGTTGGAATTGGATAAAATAAAGACAGTTAGTTATATAGTATAAAAGTGAAACAAACTTATAATAAACATATTATAAGGAATTTACTTGATGCTATAGCAATAAAAAATGCAGTACATAGAAAGGGTAAGACATATGAGAATATTATTTGTTGGGGATGTAGTAGGATCTCCTGGTAGAGGTATGATTCAACAATACGTACCGGCATTAAAGAAAAAATATACACCTACAGTAACAATCATTAATGGAGAAAACGCAGCAGGTGGCCGTGGGATTACAGAAAAAATATATCGAAACTTTTTAGAATGTGGGGCGCAAGCAGTTACACTTGGAAACCACGCTTGGGATAATCGTGAAGTATTTGAATTCATCGATGATGCAAAATATCTTGCAAGACCAGCTAACTTCCCAGAAGGAACTCCAGGAAAAGGACTTATCTTTGTGAACTGTAATGGAACAGAAGTTGCAGTTATTAACTTACAAGGACGTACTTTCCTTCCTCCGATTGATTGTCCATTCCGTAAAGTGGATGAATTAATTAATATTGCGAAAAAACGTACGAATATTATCTTTGTTGACTTCCATGCGGAAACTACAAGTGAAAAACAAGCGCTAGGTTGGTATGTAGATGGACGTGCTACAGCAGTAGTAGGTACGCATACGCATGTCCCTACAGCAGATAACCGTATTTTACCAAGCGGAACGGCATACATTACAGATGTTGGAATGACAGGGCCGTATGATGGAATATTAGGTATGGATAGAGAAGCAGTATTGAAGAAGTTTTTAACAAACTTACCAGTACGATTTGAAGTAACAAATGGTAGAACGCAATTAAGTGCAGTGTTAATTGATGTGGATCCAAATACAGGAAAAGCAAAGAAAATTGAACGTATTTTAATTAATGACGATCAACCATTTTTTGAGTAAATTCCCGTTAAATTTTAGATAAGTTATTATATTTTAATTTTTTAGAAAAATTACGAAAATTTAGCAGGAATACGCGCTATTCCTCGTGAATATAAGTTAAAGTGAAATAATTGCTAATACTTTTTAAAGAAACGAGGAGGAAACGCGGAATGGAAATATTAAAAGTTAAAGCAACGTCGGTCCCTAATTCTGTAGCTGGTGCACTTGCAGGTGTTATTCGCGAACGCGGAACAGCAGAAATTCAAGCTATTGGTGCAGGTGCATTGAACCAAGCGGTAAAGGCAGTAGCAATCGCAAGAGGATTTGTAGCGCCTAGTGGTTTGGACCTGATTTGTATCCCAGCGTTTACAGATATTATGATTGATGGCGAAGAGCGTACAGCAATAAAATTAATTGTAGAACCTCGTTAAGTTTTAAACAACCTGTTTGCAGTATGCAAACAGGTTGTTTTTATAATGGAGGAATGAAAATGAAAATTTTTGATGCTCATTGTGACGTGCTTCTTCAGTTATGGAGTGCACAAGGGAAAAGGAATTTTAACGATGATTCACAATTACATATTACATTTGAACAGTTAAAGAGAAGAAAAGGAAGTATACAATGTTTTGCTATATATGTACCAGAAACAGTGGCATATGAAAACCGATTTGAAGCAGCATTACAAATGGTAGATATTTTTTATAATGAAATTTTATCCCTACCAGGTGTAAAGTTTATTCAGACAAAAGATGATATTAACATGTTAAAACAGGACGAGGTTGGAGCGATATTAACACTAGAAGGATGCGAAGCAATTGGAAAAGAAGCAATGAAATTACGGTTGTTGTATCGCCTAGGAGTACGTTCTTTTGGACTAACATGGAATTATGCCAATCTCTTAGCTGATGGTGCGCTAGAGACACGTGGGGCGGGTTTAACGAATTTTGGTAAACAGGTTGTACAAGAACTGAATGCGCTACATGTATGGACTGATGTGTCTCATCTGAATGAAAGAAGTTTTTGGGATGTTATAGAGATTGCAAAAAATCCTATTGCTTCCCACTCAAATTGTATGAAACTTTGCGAGCACCCACGTAATTTAAACGATGAACAACTTAAAGCTCTTATAAAGAAAAATGGCATGATCGGTGTCACTTTTGTACCGCAGTTTCTAACGAATGAAAATGAAGCAAATATAACAGATATAGTAAGACATATCGAATATATTTGTTCATTAGGTGGAGAGTACAATATAGGATTTGGTTCAGATTTTGATGGGATTTTAGAAACAGTTGTAAATGTATCAGTTTATCGAGATTATGAAAATGTAATGAATGAGCTTTGTAAACACTATGCTGCATCTACTGTAGAACGATTTTTATATGATAATTTTGTAGAACATATGAGTTTTTAAGTTTTGGTTTAAAATTCAGAAAAATTAAAATTAATTCATTTGATTTTATTGCTTTTTTTAAGACCTAATACTAGAATGAAAAACAAAATAGCTTTATACTAAAGATTCAGGGAAATCAGAAGAGGCATAATTTGCGTCCGTTGTAGTTTATTTGCATAAAAAATGCTAAACTATTACTGTAAAAAAATACACTACAATGAATGCAGCCAAAAGGGGTGTAGGAGATGATTAGTCAACTTTCATGGAAAGTTGGAGGCCAACAAGGTGAAGGAATTGAAAGTACAGGAGAAATCTTCTGTATTGCATTAAACCGATTAGGATATTACCTATACGGTTACCGCCACTTCTCATCACGTATAAAAGGCGGCCATACAAATAATAAAATTCGTGTAAGTACAACAGAAGTACGAGCGATCTCAGATGATTTAGATATTTTAATTGCTTTTGACCAAGAAACAATTGATTTTAATTTCCACGAACTACGTCCGGGCGGGATTGTAGTTGCAGATGCGAAATTTAATCCGACAATACCTGACAATACAGATGTAAATCTGTATGTGATACCGTTTACAGATATTGCTTCAGAATTAGGTACATCATTAATGAAAAACATGGTTGCTGTTGGAGCATCAAGTGCAGTATTAGGATTAGATGAAACAGCTTATTTAGATGTTGTTGAAGAAATCTTTGGTCGTAAAGGAGAGCAAGTCGTTCAAAAGAATATGGACGCAATTAAACGTGGCTCTCAATATATGAAAGAATTACTAGGTGAGAAAGTAAACATGATGCAGCTTGAAAAAGCTGATGGTAAAAAACGCATGTTTATGATTGGGAACGATGCAATCGCATTTGGTGCGGTAGCTGGTGGTGCTCGTTTTATGTCAGCATACCCAATCACACCTGCATCAGAAATTATGGAATACTTAATTAAAAAATTACCGAAAGTCGGCGGAACAGTAATCCAAACTGAGGATGAAATCGCAGCTTGTACAATGGCAATCGGTGCAAACTATGCTGGTGTTCGTACATTAACGGCATCTGCTGGTCCAGGTCTTTCATTAATGATGGAAGCAATCGGTTTAGCAGGTATTACAGAAACTCCATTAGTAATTGTTGATACACAACGTGGCGGCCCAAGTACAGGATTACCAACTAAGCAAGAACAGTCTGACTTAATGGCGATGATTTACGGTACGCATGGTGAAATTCCAAAAATCGTAATGGCGCCAAGTACAGTTGAAGAAGCTTTCTATGACATTGTAGAAGCATTTAACTTATCTGAAGAATATCAAGTTCCTGTTATTTTCTTAACAGATTTACAGCTTTCTTTAGGAAAACAAACAGTAGAACCACTTAAATTAGATAAAGTGGAAATTCGTCGTGGTAAGCTTGATTTAGAAGTAGAATTACCAGAACGTGAAAATAAAGCATACTTCAAGCGTTATGAAGTAACAGAAGACGGCGTTTCACCACGTGTTTTACCTGGTATGAAAAATGGTGTTCACCATGTTACAGGTGTAGAACATGATGAAACTGGAAAACCATCGGAATCAGCAATAAACCGTAAAGATCAAATGGACAAACGTTTCCGTAAAATGGAGAACTTGAAGTTTAATACCCCTGTTTATAAAAATGTTAAGCATGAAGAAGCAGACGTATTGCTTGTTGGATTTAACTCAACTCGTGGTGCGATCGAAGAGGCAATGACGCGTTTAGAACAAGAGGGTATGAAAGTAAACCATGCTCATGTGCGTTTAATTCACCCGTTCCCAACAGCTGAAATCGTTCCACTTGTGAAAAAGGCGAAGCGTGTTGTAGTAGTAGAAAACAATGCAACAGGTCAGCTTGCTAACATTATGAAAATGAATCTTGGTAATGGTGAGAAAATTTCTAGTCTTTTAAAATATGATGGAAACCCATTCTTGCCGAAAGAGATTTACAACGAATGCAAAAAAGGGGTTGTATTAAATGGCAACATTTAAGGACTTTCGTAACAGTGTAAAGCCAAACTGGTGCCCAGGTTGCGGAGACTTCTCAGTGCAAGCTGCAATTCAACGTGCGGCAGCTAACGTTGGCCTAAATCCAGATGAACTTGCTGTTATTTCTGGTATCGGCTGTTCAGGCCGTATTTCAGGTTATATTAATTCATATGGTGTGCATAGTATTCATGGTCGTGCCCTTCCAATTGCGCAAGGTGTGAAAATGGCAAATCGTGATTTAACAGTTATCGCTTCAGGTGGTGACGGTGATGGATTTGCGATTGGTATGGGTCATACAATCCATTCTATTCGTCGTAATATCGACATTACGTACATCGTAATGGATAACCAAATTTACGGATTAACAAAAGGGCAAACTTCACCACGTAGTGAAGCTGGATTTAAAACGAAAAGCACACCACAAGGTTCAATTGAACCATCACTAAATGTAATGGAAATGGCCTTAACAGCTGGTGCGACATTTGTGGCGCAAAGCTTTTCGAGTGATTTAAAAGAATTAACACAAATTATTGAAGCTGGTATTAACCATAAAGGATTTTCATTAATTAACGTATTTAGCCCATGTGTTACTTACAATAAAGTAAATACTTACGATTGGTTTAAAGAGAATTTAACGAAACTAAGCACAGTAGAGGGATATGATCCATCTAATCGCATGATGGCTATGCAAACTTTAATGGAAAATAACGGTTTAGTAACAGGGTTAATTTATCAAAATACTAAGCAACCATCATATCAAGAACTTGTTAAAGGCTATAGTGAAGAGCCTTTAGTGAAATCTGATTTAAATATGGATCAGAAAATGTTTGATGAGCTTGTTGCTGAATTTATGTAATGTAAGAAGAGGAGGTTGCCGATTTGGTAACCTTTTTTTATGTACAAAAATATAGGGTAGTCTTATTTACTTAGAAAATTCAGAATGATAAAATAATATATAAATCGTTGTATGAAAATGGCAAGTTCATTGCTTATGAAATGTAAGATAATAAAGGGCCTCTTTATTGTTAAAATTGGCGAAATACATCATACTATGGTAATGTTTATAGGGATAAAGCAATATGCTTTTTGGTAGGACAACAAGAAATGATAAAAAGGGAATGTCTATTTGCGTGGGGAAGACTTCATTCTTATGAATGATTAGATTGATTACTCAAGTTTCAAAGGACAAGTTATCTCTCAAGCTATCTAACCATTTTTGAGGTGAGTCTAGGCGCATTAAAATGGACTATAGAGTATGTATAGTTAAGGGTGAAAGGAGATTACCGATGAACGAGCAACAACGATTAGCAAGTCAACAAGCAAATTCCTCTACGAAAAAAGAAGAGAAAGATTATAGTAAATACTTTGAAAGTGTATATCAACCACCTTCCTTAAAGGATGCGAAAAAGCGCGGGAAAGAAGAAGTTAAAATTGAACGGGATTTTGGCTTACCTGAAGAGTTTCGCAATTTTGGTACAGGAAGAAAGTTCTATATTCGTACATATGGTTGTCAAATGAATGAGCATGATACGGAAGTAATGGCAGGCATTTTCACCGCACTTGGATATGAACCAACTTTTTCAACTGAGGATGCAGATGTAGTTTTATTAAACACTTGTGCAATTCGTGAAAATGCTGAAAATAAGGTGTTTGGTGAGCTAGGCCATTTAAAGTCACTCAAACGAAGAAATCCAGACCTTTTAATTGGTGTATGTGGTTGTATGTCTCAAGAGGAATCTGTTGTAAATAAAATTATGCAAAAAAATCAGCATGTAGATATGGTATTTGGAACGCATAATATTCATAGATTACCGTACATTCTAAAAGATGCGATGTTCTCGAAAGAGACGGTAGTTGAAGTATGGTCAAAAGAAGGTGACGTAATTGAAAACCTTCCGAAAGTACGTCGTGGTGATATTAAAGCTTGGGTAAATATTATGTATGGCTGTGATAAATTCTGTACGTATTGTATTGTACCGTATACACGCGGAAAAGAGCGAAGTAGACGTCCAGAAGATATTATCCAAGAGATTCGTCATTTAGCTGCAAATGGTTATAAAGAAATTACTTTACTTGGTCAAAACGTAAATGCATATGGTAAAGACTTTGAAGATATAGAATACGGTCTTGGCGATTTAATGGACGAACTTCGTAAAGTTGATATTGCCCGTATTCGTTTTACAACGAGCCATCCACGTGATTTCGATGATCACTTAATTGAAGTGCTTGGCAAAGGTGGCAACCTAGTAGAACATATTCATTTACCAGTTCAATCTGGAAGTACGGATATGCTGAAAATTATGGCACGTAAATATTCGCGTGAGCATTATTTAGAACTTGTAAGAAAAATTAAAGAAGCAATTCCAGATGCAGTATTAACAACAGATATTATCGTTGGTTTTCCAAATGAAACAGATGAGCAATTTGAAGAAACGATGTCGTTATATCGTGAAGTAGGGTTTGATACTGCCTTTACATTCATTTACTCTCCTCGCGAAGGTACACCAGCTGCAAAAATGAAAGATAATGTACCGATGGAAGTAAAGAAAGAACGTCTTCAACGCTTAAATACACTAGTAAATACGTTGGCAATTGAAAAGAATAGTCGTTACAAAGGTCAAATTGTAGAAGTGTTAGTTGATGGGGAAAGTAAAAATAATCCGGAAGTACTTGCAGGTTATACTCGTACGAATAAACTTGTAAACTTCGTCGCTTCAAAATCTTTAATTGGTCAGCTTGTGAAAGTAAAAATAACGGAAGCAAAAACTTGGTCTCTTAACGGGGAATTAGTTGAAGAGCCGATTGAGGTGAAATAATAGATGAAAGTATATTCGAAAGATGACATTGTTGAACAAGCGAAAGAATTAGCAAAAATGATTTCTGAAACAGAAGAAGTTGATTTTTTTAAGAAAGCAGAGGCGCAAATTCATAAAAATGAAAATGTAAAGCGCGCAATCGATGAAATTAAAGCACTGCAAAAACAAGCAGTAAACTTGCAACATTACGGGAAATGGGAAGCTTTAAAAAAGGTAGAAGCTGAAATTGATGCATTGCAAGATAAGTTAGACAGTATTCCAGTCGTACAACAATTTAAATCTTCACAAACATACGTAAATGACTTATTACAGTTAGTTGCTAGTACAATTTCTAACAACGTAACAGATGAAATATTAATTTCAACTGGTGGCGATGTACTAAAGGGTGAAACTGGCGCAGCGGTAGAAAGTAAAAAAGGAAATTGTGGTTGTTAAAGAGATGTCATATTGACATCTCTTTTTTTGTGGATTAAACGTAAGGTCTTCTCAAAAAAAGAATGACACATTCCGCTATTGTCACGCATATGATTAAGTGAATAGTGATTGAGGAGGGTTACGAATGTCCGAATTTAGAGAGATTATTACAAAAGCAGTGGTTGGAAAAGGACGTAAGTATACAAAGTCAACGCATACATGTGAATCGAATAATGAGCCAACAAGTATTTTAGGGTGCTGGGTAATTAACCACTCGTACGAAGCAAGAAAGAATGGAAAACATGTGGAAATTGAAGGTTTCTATGATGTGAACACTTGGTATTCATTTGATGGAAATACAAAGACTGAAGTTGTAACAGAACGTGTGAACTACACGGACGAAGTAAGTATTGGTTATCGTGATAAAAACTTTTCTGGTGACGATTTAGAAATTATTGCTCGTGTTATTCAGCCGCCAAATTGTTTAGAAGCACTTGTATCACCAAATGGTAATAAAATTGTTGTAACTGTAGAACGTGAATTTGTAACAGAAGTAGTTGGAGAAACGAAAATTTGTGTAAGTGTAAATCCTGAAGGCTGCGTAGAATCAGATGATGATTTCCAAATTGCTGATGATGAATTTGAAGAATTAGATCCGAACTTTATCGTTGATGCAGAAGAAGAGTAATAGAAAGCTAGGGAGAAGTTCTTCCTAGCTTTTTACTTTACATAAGTGGCGCTGAATGAACATGATTCTTTATGAAATATGTTATAATGAAGAAAGACTCCTGAAATAGGAGATAAGAGTGTCCGTGAAATGCGACATATATGAAAATAGATTATCATGTAAGAATTATGGAGGAAAAGTATGACTCAATATACGCCTATGATACAGCAATATTTAAAGGTTAAGGCAGATTATCAAGATGCCTTTTTATTTTTTCGCTTAGGCGATTTTTATGAAATGTTCTTTGAGGATGCTGTTAAAGCAGCCCATGAACTTGAAATTACATTAACGAGCCGAGATGGTGGTAGTAGTGAACGTATACCAATGTGCGGTGTACCATATCATGCGGCTAAAAACTATATTGAACAACTTGTTGAAAAAGGATATAAAGTAGCTGTTTGTGAGCAAGTAGAAGATCCGAAAACAGCTAAAGGTGTAGTACGTCGTGAAGTAGTACAATTAATTACGCCAGGAACGATGATGGAAGGGCGTACAATTGATGAGAAAGAAAACAACTTCTTAGCCGCATTAACACATTTTGAAGATGGATCATATGCATTAGCTTGTAACGACTTAACGACTGGACAAAATACAGTAACGTTACTGACTGGTTCAGTAGAAGATATTTTATTAGAAGTGTATGCAACTGGTTCGAAAGAAATTGTTGTTGATTCTTCATTTTCTAAAGATGAACTAAACAAGTTAACTGAAACATTGAAAATGACGATTTCGTATGAAGATGCAACGGCAATTCCGGAAGGATTAGAACATCTTGTGAAAAATGTTTCACAAGCAAAATTAATTAAAGCAGTTGGACGTTTATTTAACTATGTAATAAGAACGCAAAAACGTTCTTTAGATCATTTGCAACCAGTAGAAATTTATTATACGAATCAATTTATGAAAATTGATGTACATTCAAAGCGAAACTTAGAACTGACAGAAACACTTCGGACGAAAGAAAAAACAGGATCACTATTATGGTTATTGGACAAGACGAAAACAGCTATGGGTGGTCGTATGTTAAAACAGTGGATGGAACGTCCACTTATACAGAAAGAAAGAATTGAAGAGCGTTTAGAAATGGTTGAAACGTTTGTAAATGATTACTTCTTACGTGAAGATTTAAAAGAAAAGTTAAAAGAAGTATATGATTTAGAACGCTTAGCAGGAAAAGTTGCATTTGGTAACGTAAATGCAAGAGACTTATTACAATTAAGACGTTCATTACTTCAAGTGCCAGCTATTTTAGAAGCAATTAGTTTGTTAGATAACGCTTATGCATCGAGATTAATTCAAGGTGCAGATCCATGTGAAAGCTTAACAGAATTACTAGGAAGAAGTATTCAAGAAAACCCACCGCTTTCAATTAAAGATGGAGATATTATTAAAGATGGTTATAATGACAAGCTTGATCAATATCGTTACGTGAGTAAAAACGGGAAAACGTGGATTGCTGAGCTTGAAAAAAGAGAACGTGATATTACTGGAATTAAATCGTTAAAAATCGGATACAACCGTATTTTCGGTTACTACATTGAAGTAACGAAAGCGAATCTTGCAGCACTTCCAGAAGGTCGCTATGAACGTAAACAGACGCTTGCTAATGCTGAACGTTTCATTACAGATGAACTGAAAGAAAAAGAAACGTTAATTTTAGAAGCAGAAGAAAAAATTGTACAACTAGAATACGATTTATTTACAGCGCTTCGTGAAGAAGTAAAAGTATTTATTCCGAAATTACAACATTTAGCAAAAGTAATTAGTGAATTAGACGTACTGCAAAGTTTTGCGACAGTTAGTGAAGAAGAACAGTTTGTAAAACCTGTACTAACAACGAAGCGTGAAATCTTTATTAAAGATGGTCGTCATCCTGTCGTTGAAAAAGTATTGAACGGGAAATTGTATGTACCGAATGATTGTATTATGCCAGAGAAGATGGATGTCTTTTTAATTACAGGACCGAACATGTCTGGTAAAAGTACGTATATGAGACAATTAGCACTTGTAACTGTTATGTCGCAAATCGGTTGTTTCGTACCAGCAACAGAAGCAGTATTACCTGTATTTGATCAAATCTTTACGAGAATTGGTGCAGCGGATGATTTAATATCAGGTCAAAGTACATTTATGGTCGAAATGTTAGAAGCGAAAAATGCAATTGCAAACGCATCAGAAAGAAGTTTAATTTTATTCGATGAAATTGGACGAGGTACATCTACCTATGATGGTATGGCACTTGCACAAGCAATCATTGAACATATTCATGACCAAATTGGTGCAAAAACGTTATTCTCTACGCATTATCATGAATTGACTGTGTTAGAAGAGAGTTTAGATCAACTGAAAAATGTACACGTTTCAGCAATTGAAGAGAATGGAAAAGTAGTATTCCTTCATAAAATTCAAGACGGGGCAGCTGATAAAAGTTACGGAATTCACGTTGCGCAACTTGCAGAGCTTCCAGATAGCTTAATCGCCCGCGCGAAAGAAGTGTTAGCACAGCTAGAAGGACAGGAAGAAATTATTATTCCAAAACGAGTAGAAGTGAAAGTACAAGAAGCTGCTCCAGAACCTGTAGTTGTAAAAGAGGAAATAGCAGAAATACAGGAAACGAAAGTAGAGACTGAAGAAGAATCGCAACTATCTTTCTTTGGAGGAGAACAGTCTTCGAAGAAACAAGACAAACCTCTGCTAGATCAAAAAGAAACAGCAGTATTGGCGCAAATTAAAAAAATCGATTTACTTGATATGACACCTTTAGAAGCGATGAACGAATTGTATCGCTTACAGAAAAAGTTAAAGAAAGGATGAGTAAGTAGATGGGGAAAATTCGCAAACTCGATGACCAACTCTCTAACTTAATTGCGGCAGGGGAAGTAGTAGAGCGCCCTGCTTCAGTCGTAAAAGAACTTGTGGAAAATTCTATCGATGCGAATAGTACATCTATTGAAATCCACTTAGAAGAAGCTGGGTTATCGAAAATTCGTATCATTGATAACGGTGATGGTATTGCAGAAGAAGACTGTATCGTCGCTTTTGAACGCCATGCGACGAGTAAAATTAAAGATGAAAACGATCTGTTTCGCATAAGAACACTCGGTTTCCGCGGTGAGGCATTGCCGAGTATTGCCTCTGTTAGTGAATTAGAATTAATTACTAGCACAGGTGATGCGCCTGGTACACACCTCATAATTAAAGGTGGAGACATTATAAAACAAGAGAAAACTGCGAGCCGAAAAGGAACAGATATTACAGTACAAAACTTATTCTTTAATACTCCAGCGCGTCTTAAATATATGAAAACCATTCATACGGAGCTCGGGAATATTACAGATATCGTGTATCGTATTGCAATGTCACATCCAGAAGTATCGTTAAAACTGTTTCATAATGAAAAGAAATTGCTTCATACATCAGGTAACGGTGATGTAAGACAAGTACTTGCATCGATTTACAGTATTCAAGTTGCGAAGAAGCTTGTTCCAATTGAAGCTGAATCTTTAGATTTTACAATTAAAGGCTATGTAACATTACCAGAAGTAACGAGAGCATCTCGTAATTATATGTCAACGATCGTAAATGGTCGTTACGTTCGAAACTTTGTACTAATGAAAGCAATTCAGCAAGGCTACCATACATTACTGCCAGTTGGCCGGTATCCAATTGGCTTCTTATCGATTGAAATGGATCCAATGCTAGTTGACGTTAACGTACATCCAGCGAAGTTAGAGGTTCGTTTTAGTAAAGAACAAGAATTGCTAAAGCTGATCGAAGAAACATTGCAAGCTGCATTTAAAAAAATACAGCTCATTCCAGATGCAGGCGTAACAACGAAGAAAAAAGAAAAAGACGAAAGTGTGCAAGAACAGTTCCAGTTTGAGCATGCGAAGCCGAAAGAACCATCTATGCCGGACATTGTTTTACCAACTGGCATGGATGCAAAACAAGAAGAACCGCAGGCTGTGAAACAGCCACCACAACTGTGGCAACCGCCGAAACAAGAATGGCAACCACCACAGTCGCTCATAAGAGAAGAACAAAGTTGGCAACCATCCACTAAACCGATAATCGAAGAACCAATTCAAGAAGAGAAATCGTGGGATAGTAATGAAGAGGATTTTGAACTAGAGGAATTAGAAGAAGAAGTTCGGGAAATAAAAGAGATTGAAATGAACGGGAATGACTTACCACCGCTTTATCCAATTGGACAAATGCATGGAACATATATTTTCGCTCAAAATGATAAAGGCTTATATATGATTGACCAGCATGCCGCGCAGGAACGTATTAATTATGAATACTTCCGTGATAAAGTAGGAAGGGTAGCGCAAGAAGTACAAGAGTTACTTGTACCGTACCGTATTGATCTATCTCTTACTGAATTTTTACGTGTCGAAGAACAGTTAGAAGAACTAAAAAAAGTTGGGCTATTTTTAGAACAATTCGGCCATCAATCCTTTATCGTCCGCTCGCATCCAACATGGTTCCCGAAAGGACAAGAAACAGAAATTATCGATGAAATGATGGAGCAAGTTGTCAAACTAAAAAAAGTGGATATTAAAAAGTTACGTGAAGAAGCAGCCATCATGATGAGCTGTAAAGCATCCATTAAAGCGAATCAATATTTAACGAACGATCAAATATTTGCCTTACTGGAAGAATTACGTACAACAACAAACCCATACACATGCCCACACGGAAGACCGATTCTTGTGCATCATTCTACTTATGAGTTGGAGAAGATGTTTAAGAGGGTTATGTAGAGTGAATAAATTATATTTCAAAAGGGAGCAACATTTACTGTTGCTCCCTTTTCATATGTAGATTTAATAGTTAAACGAGAATATGGTGGAGTAATTTTACCGTTTATTTCTTGGTTGTGTTAGCTTAAATTTATCTATGTATAAAAAAGCGCTGTATACAGCACTTTTTAAAATGTGCATGAATTGTATCATTACTAACTAAATAACTATGCATGGTTGAATGTTGCTTCTTATTTAGCTAATTGTTATAAAGATCTATACAATTACTTATTTTTATTATTATTAATTTTTTCAGTGTATAGAACTTGCTCTTTATAGTGCTTCTTAATTGGGAAGTTATGTGTACCTGTGCCGTTCTTGAATTTTTTATCAATGGGGTTCTTTAGAGGAACTGTTGTAGTTTCAGTAAATTCATATGGGTAATTTATTTTAGATTTATCTTCAAACATGAAAATGCCTCCTTTTAGGATCTCCTAAATTCTTTACTATAACATGATATGCATATAGATATTTTTTGGACTAGTTATTTATATAGGTTAATGGAATTTAATTACATAACTACTGAAACATTTTAAAGGAAAACAATTTGAGAAAGAAATGGTATGAATAGCTGTTGGCTCCTATTGTTGTTTTTTTTGTTTGACAGCACAATTAATTATGTATATAAATTCAATATAGATTGTTTTTATAATATGGTTTATATGGGGTTTTCTTGATAATATAATGTGGAATATTATAGTGTTATTAGGTTATTAGGAACATTTAATGCTGTTTCATAACTGAAAGGTAATTGAAAAAAAACTGAAACTTTTCTCATAAAAATTCAATCTAACTTGAAAAATGAAAGGAAAATGAAATTTTCCAAAAGATATTCTTTGTTAAGATAAAAAGCATACATACAAAAAGTATTGACATATCTTAAAAATGTATTTTCAAGATATAGTGGGGGAAAAGATGAGATTAGAAAAACAATTAATAAAAAAGATGTATTATGAAACATTCCTAATGGAGAATGAAACAAAACCAACTCTTGACGTACTTGGACAAGCTTATGTAAACGAAGAAAAAAATGAGATTTCTGATGGGTCTTATATTCGTTTTGCACAAGGTGAATTTTATTATCGTCATCAAGATTTTGAAGCAGCTATTTTTAAATGGGAGAAGGTTAGTAATGAATTAGCACCATGGGCACAAAAAAATATTGCGGATGCTTATTTCGAACTGAATCAGTTATCATTTGCTGAAAATATTTATACTTCTATTACTACTGATAATAAAATATTGATGACCGAAATTAGACTACAATTACTTTCTCTTTACATTGAGCAAAATAATTTTGACTCAGCTTTCGGTGTTATTAAAGAAGCAGTTTCTTTAAATCCTGATTATCCGAATGTCACAAAAATTGCCCGTTCCTTTTATGAGGAACAGCAAGATTTTGATAGTGCAGTAGAGCTTGCTGTGAATGAGTTAATTCGCATAGAATCGTATCCGTGGTTTGAGGTGTTAAAAGGATATATCGATAAAGGGTTTACTAAACATATTTCACCAGACTATTTTTATGATGCATTAGCTACATTAAATAATGTAGATCAAGTACAATTTACGCAAATGGTTTCATCACTCTGGAACAGTTATAAAAATGAAAAAAATTACTTATTGTGGCTTAACACAATAAATGAATTTTTCTTACATATTGAAATACATTCGTCTGATATATGGAACAAAGTTTCTGCTCTTTACGAAGAAACGTACTTTGCATTAATTCAAGGTCAATATACGCTTAGACAATTAAACGATATCATACCAAATCTGTTAGCAAATTGGTTAAAGGTAGTCAATCCATCTTATGCTGTATTTCCATCTGCAGCTGTATTGGCATGGGATGAGATTTTCCCTTCCAAAATAGATTCAGCAAATATAGAACATGCGGAAAACTTACTGTCACATTCTATTAATCATGTAAATGGCTTAGAGTACAGCTTACACCTTTTTGAATCTATTACACAGTGGGCACAAAAGCAGAATATAGAAATAGGTCACCGATTTAAATGGTTAGTTGACGAGCTCGCAGATTTAAGAACAAATCGTATTTTAGTAACGGGAACTTCAGGGAACGGAAAAACTACATTTATTAACTCTATATTAGGAGAAAATATATTAGAAAAATCAATTTCAAATGTAGTAGTTTTAAAAAATGATGCTCATATAGAAATAAACGCTATAACAGACTCAGCGATTACAACAACGGAAGATGTCTCTGATTACCATAATATGATGTCTCAGCACCATCAAACATATAGAGATAGAGCGTGTGTTGAATTTAAATTACCATGCAGATTTTTAAATGAAAATAAACTTACATTTGTAGTGACACCTGGCTTTAATAGGAATAACGACACTAGAGATGAGATATTCGAATATTTAAATTCTGTAGACGAATTACTGTTCGTATTGAATGCGGATTCACCTTTTACTGATAAAGAACGTGACATTCTATTAAGTATTCAAGAACATACGCCAAATTTACAAATTCATTTCTTATTAAATAAAATCGATAACATTTACAGTGAAGCAGAAGTGAAAAGGGTATTACATGATACGGCAACGAGAATAAACACATATTTCCCGTATGCGAGAATTTTCCCTTATTCCTCGTTATATACAAGTAGTCAACAATTAAATGATTTAACTGAGTTTATTCATTTTAACTTTAATCATAAAAATATCGATGCAGAACGTACTGAAAAGTTATTATTTTTCATTCGAAAAACAATTACATATCTTTTGGATAAACGTGTTGAGAAAGAAAATAATCTGGTGGATGCTATTAATTGGAATGAAGATATGCTAGTGAAACTAAACGGTAGCATTAATAACCTTACTACATTTGAGAGGGAAAAAATTCATTTCATTACACAATCATATCGTTCAATGAAGACTGAAATTACAAATGATCTTACTGAAAATATTCCGAAGATATTAAAGAGCTGTTCTAATTTAATTAGTGAAGAAAGTGATTTCGGGCACATGGATACGGAACTAAATAAAGCAATGAATGAAAGAGTGCATAAATATTTAGAACAAACTGTGTTACCTAATCTGGCTCTTTCTATGCAAAATTGGATTGCAACTTCTAATAATGAGCTTCTTCAAAGTCAAACGTATTTAGAAGAACTTAGTGAAGGGCTTAATTCACTATTTGGAGAAAATAGAATACAGTTAGAATGTGACTTTAAAGTGCTTGATGACTGGCGCAGAGATACTGACAGGATGACGACTAGAATACAAATGGATGAAGTAAATATTTTACGTCGATTTACGCCAGCACAATTCTTACTGAAAAGTGCCGGTAAATTATTTGGAGTTCTTCCTAAAAATAAATCTATGCTATATAACAAATACAAACAGTATGTAGAAAATGAAGATTATACTGAAGTAACGGCTTCTATTATGAAGAAATTTTTCTTGCAATTTGAGCTGTTTGAAAACACACAAGAGCGAGATATTAATATATTCTTTAGGAATCCATTTAACTCCTTAAAGCAAGCTGTAGAAAACACGCATTTAGAAATACAAGAAAAACAAGAGATATTACATAAGATGAAATCAAATCCTGAAATCTATCACGATTCTATCATGCTCTTTGAATTGAGATTGCGTCAATGTGAAGTGATTTTAAATATAGGTGATGATAATACTTTTGCGGATGTAGCTTTAGAAACAAGCGTAGAATAAAAGTAAAAGGGAGCAACTGTAATAAGTTGCTCCTTTTTCATATATAGATTATTTTTCTGTTTCTTTAATTTTAGTTTGTACTTCGCCAGTTTTAATTTTATTGCTTTCTGAGAAGCGTAATAAATCGCCTTCAATAATTTTGTCAGACATTCGTAATTCATTTTGGGCACGTTTAATGAGGGCTTGAGCTTCTTTTTTTGGTAAATCTACAATTTCACCTGTTATACGGTCGTAGAAAGTGTTGTTTTTGTATGCATACTTATCTGTAACGAAGCTACCATCACGTAAAACAACAAAGCCAGTATATTCATCTGAAAACATATCATGGCCAAAACGAATATCATTCGTAGAATCAACACCTAATAAATTTAGAATAGTAGGTTTCATATCGATTTGTCCAGTAGGCTTTGAAATAGTTTGACCTTCTGTTTGTCCAGGAATATGAATATAGAAAGGTGTACGTTGTAAATTTAAAGTATCAAATTCTGTTATTTGATCTTTTTCTAAAAACTGTGCCATTGCACGATTATGTTTTTCGGAAATACCATAATGATCACCGTATAACACAATAATAGAATCATCGTAAAGCCCCTCGGCCTTTAGACGTTCAATAAATTTTTTAATTGATTCGTCTAAGTAACGTGCTGTTACGATGTAACGATCAAATACGCCATTACCAGAGTTGTATGGTTCAATGAATTTTGTATCTTCATCATACGTAAATGGATAATGGTTTGTTAAAGTAAGGAAACGAGCATAGAATGGTTGATTAACAGTTTTTAATATATCTACTGATTGATCAAAGTATTCGATATCTTTTAATCCCCAATTTAAATTTGTTTCTGGTGTAATTTTGTAATCAAGCTCATTATAGTAACGATCATAACCAAGAGCAGAGTACATGATATTACGATTCCAAAATGTTGCGTTATTCGCATGAAATACAGAAGTGAAATAACCTTGCTGACGTAAAATTTCTGGAGTTGCAGTATAATCATTGTTACCGTGTGTAAAGAATACAGCTCCTCGATTTAATGGATACAACGACGTATCGATTAGAAATTCAGAATCAGATGTTTTCCCTTGACCAGTTTGATGGAAAAAGTTATCAAAGTAATAACTTTCATTTATGAATTCATTTAGGAATGGTGTAACTTCTTGCCCGTTCACTGATGCGCCTATTAAGAAGGTCTGCAAGGATTCAAGAGTGACGACAATTACGTTTTTTCCTTTCGCTGCACCAAACATATTAGGGTTTGGCTCGCTTTGATTTGCTTTTACGTAGTTTTCAGTTTCTTGTAATTTACTACTATCAGCAAGTGCTTTTTGTGACCCAGCTTTTACTTGCAGTGTTAAGTCATATACTTGGTGAGTATATAAGCCTAAATTTTTGACAAGCATGACTCGGTCGAATGATCTTGTTAATAATTCAGGGCGCTCTTTTTATGCAAGATGTAGATTCGCAAAGAATACACCAATCGTTAAAAGAAAGTATAACAAGCGCGTAGAATGAGTTACACGTTCTGTTTTAAAGACCAATGATTTCTTTTTTAATAAAATAAAGAAGAAAACAATGTCTACGAATGCGAGTATAATTTTGTAGTTTAATATTTCTATAATACTGCCGCCTAATTGGCCGAAGTTTGAGGTTTGTCCAAGTACTGGTAATGTAACGAAATCACTATAAAAATCATAGAACATTACATTTCCAACAAGCACGATTGTTAATAAGAAATTAATACAGACCGCTATATAATTTCGCTTTTCACCAGTTGCAAATAATGCTAATCCAACAAATGCTAATGATGCGGCTAGAGGGCTAATAAACAAAATGAGCTCTTGCGTTGAAGACTCGATTTTTAAATCAAAACTGAATCGTGTAATAAGATATGTTTTTAACCATACTGCTAAAGCCATTATTATAACAAAACTTATATTTTGCATTTGTAAATTTATTTTGTTCTTCATTTTTACACCTTCTTTATATAATTTATTTAACTAAAGTTATATATTATGTTTTTATAACTATTAGAGTGTAATGAACCATTTAGACTTTGTTTTCTAAAGGGAATAATTTTAAGTATTCATATATATACAATGGGGATTTTTAAAGCGTAGTAGCATAAATATAACTCTTTTTGAGAAACGGGCAGAACAAGTCATAGTTGTAGTGAAATTGACTTATAGACATCCTACCATATTAAACACTATGATGATGTTACAAAATATCGAACAAATAGAAGTGAAAATGGATAGAGACTTTTAAAACTGTTGACATTCAATTTATTAGAATTGAATGTCAATCGTTTTAAATATACAGTTATATTACATATGTATTTTGTAAAATCCCGATTTTTTGTCGGTTAATTATTAGCAGGGAAGGATAGGGGGTTTATTAATATAATTTTACTATATGTAAGTAAAGTGTTTTGAAATTGAAAATATTTGACTGACATTTTAATGATAGAAATTAAATGTCAGATAAGTACTTTCCAACATACAGACCACTTGCAGCTGCTTGAGATAATGAATGCGTAACGCCTGAACAATCTCCAATTAAAAATAGCCCATGTATACTAGTTTCAAAATGATTATTAATTTTTATCGTAGGAGCATAGAACTTTCCATCAATTCCATATAGTAAAGTATGTTGATCAATAGGTTCTTGTATAAATTGTTCTAAACGTAATAAAAATTCTTTGAGTCCTTCAATATATAATTGAGGAATTTCTTGATTCAAATCTCCATAATCCCCCTGTAGTGTAGGCTGTATACGGCTATGTTCCATGCTGTTTTCCGCCGTAGGTTGTTTCTTTAGTAAGTCCTCTAAGCGCTGTATAACAATCCGATCTCGTCCTTGGTTAATGCCTTTAATAATTGAACTTGCGTATACATTTGCTTCTTTGAGAGTTGGAAAATAGTTAGGAATAAATAAAGTGAAATTTAAATTAGAAGTGCCAGTTCCTTGCTCTCGAAAATTTTGACCGTCAGGCATAACTAAACCTTCTTCGTACTTTCGAATGATGCGTCCTTTTGGATTCATACAGTAAGTAGTTGCTGTGAAATGCTCACCTTGATAAGAAAGTTTTGTTTCAAAAGTATCTTTTAATATAGAACGTAATTGATGTTCTTTCATTTCTACTCTAATTCCTAAATCTACACGTGTTTGCTCCTGAGAAATATTTAGGGAACTGCACATTTCTTTTAACCAATCGGCCCCAGAGCGCCCAGTTGCAAATACTAGTTGCTTAGTTTGAACTGTTCCTTGATTTGTATCTATTGTAAAATGATCTTCCTGTTTCAGAATATGTTGTACATCTATATGAAATTGGATCTTTATTTTCGTCAGTAAAAATTCATAGAGCTGCTGAAAAATGTTACTGGAAAGTGTAGTACCAAGATGTCTTACTTCTGTTGTTAGCATTTGTAAACCAGACGCTTCAGCTCTCTTAGTGAGACTTGAATTTTCAGTAGAATATTTTGAAACCGAACTTCCACCAAACTGACATAGAATTTCATCTACTTCAGCCATGAGTTGTAAAAAACCCTCTTTACCGACTTTTTTCTCAAGTTCTCCGCCAAATCCGTTTGTATAATTAAATTTCCCTTCAGATTTGCCTAAACCACCAAACCCGAAATATTTATCACATGTAGTACAATTACACACTTTTCCTTCGTCTAAAGGACAATGGCGATCTTCTAGCGCTTTACCTTTATCAAGAATTAAAACTTTTTTGTTACTTTTAGCTAGTGAATAAGCCATAAAAATGCTACTTACTCCAGCGCCGATAATCGTAACATCATACATATTCTTCCACCTGCTAACGAATAGTTTGTTTTTTATTTTTCTAGTGTATAACAATTTTATGAAGTTAAGAAATAGCTTTTATTAATAAAGTGGGAGTTTTTGAACTTGATGCTTTATTAATTTCTACGAGTGGTGGAGTAAATACAAAAATTTTTATTTGAAAGAAGAAACAGTTTAAAAAATAACTATGTCATATGATTAATAACATCTTACATAGAAAAAACAGACCTTTTAAGTGAAGAGGTCTGTTAATGATTTTAAATCTTATTTAGCAAACACATGATTACCAATTACTGCTACTGTTTGACGTGTCGTAATCCACTTGTCCGTTGATGTTTTTGGATTGTAGAAATAAATCCAGTCTGAATCTACTCCATTTGTGGAGATAGCCTCTTCTACAGCCATTTTTGCTTCTGCACTTGCAGGTTGATTAATTCTTCCATCTGTAACAGGAGTAAATGCATATCCGTATTTAATAGGTTCATAAATAACGCCTGTTATTGTATTTGGAAAACCTTTTGCATTTACACGATTTAGTATAACTTTGGCTACTGCTACTTTTCCTTTATAGGATTCGCCACCTGCTTCAGCGGTAACTAAGCGTGCCATTAAGTCTTTTTCTTTTTGTGAAATACTTGAGTTGATTTTTAAATGTTGTCCTGTATAAAGCTTGTTTCCGACTGTATTGTTCATTTGTTTTATAGATTGGACAGTGACATTGTAACGCTTTGCTATCGTTTCTAATGAATCTCCCGGTTGTACTTGATAAATAATTTGTTCAGAAATGTTCGCAGGCTTGGCATTTTGAGGAACAGTGATTTCATTTGATTTCACGGACCCTGGAATATGTAACTGTTCGCCAATAAAGGTTTTATCGTTTCCTTTATTATTAGCCTGTTTAATGGATTGTATTGAAACTCCGTATTGTTTACTAATGCTCCAAAGTGTATCGTTCTTTTTTACTGTATGAATGGTAGAAGCTTCAGCTGTACTTTGACTACATACGAATGTAATTGCGGCCGCAGATAAAGGAATTATATGTTTTATTTTTAGTAATTTCATTGTAAATCCTCCTAAGAAAAAATTAAGGTAAAACGATTAAGTAATGTAGTTTGAAATGTGTATATGCGTAATATATTAATGTAAGTATATTAGCACATATAAAATAAATAATCACTATAAGTTTCATATTCGTTTAGTGTAGAGTCAGAATATGAAATATTGCATATGAAAATACATTGAAGTTCATATTTCTGATTACTATAATCTATTTAGTAGAAAGGGAATACGTTATAGGATTAATCATTATAGATTAATATAATGATTAATAATTATTAATAGGAGGATTGATGTAATGAAAATATTTCAAAAAATGTGTGCGTCAACTGTAATCATTACAACACTTTTAGGAACAGGAGGCACTATCAATAGTGTATATGCTGATTCTATAGAACAGCAGAGTAAATTAGGGATAGAACAAGAAACAGATAAGCAAATCATTGTAAAATTTAAAGCGGATTTGGATTTGCCATATGAAGATGGTATTGAAAAACAAATACAATCTCAAACGAATGATAAAATAATAAAAGATCTTTTGACAGAATATCCAGATGTAACATTTACTCGTTTATTCACATCTGTAAGCCCGGAACAAATACAAAACCTTGAAGTGAAAGCACCTAATCATGTATCTACAAGTCTATTAAACTACTATATTCTTCAAAATCAAAATAGTGGGTATGAAGAAGAAATAGTAGATAAGTTAAAGGCATCTTCTTTAATAGAAGATGCGTATATGAAGAAACAAGAGAAAATAATGCCACCTGAAGTGCAATCATCAAGTGTAGCTCTTAATCCTAATAACAATCCTAGATTTAAAAAACAAGGTTATCTTGAAGCAGCCCCATACGGTATTAATGCGCCTTTCGCCTGGGGAATTCAAGGCGGTAATGGAAATGGTATTACTTTTGTTGATATGGAATACGGATGGCTATTAAATCATGAGGATTTATTACATCAAAATATTGAATTAATGTCTGGAAGAAATATAGATCAGCATGTCGGTCATGGGACGTCTGTACTAGGAATTGTATCCTCTGAGGACAATGAAGTCGGGAATATTGGGATTGCGCCAAAAGCGAAAGCAAAGGTTATCTCTCAAATAAGAGATAACGGACAGTATAATACGGCTGATGCAATATTAAGCGCTGTAAATCAGTTAGAAGCTGGGGATGTTTTATTATTAGAGGCGCAAGCATCCTTTGATGGATATGGTGATAAATATTTACCTGTTGAAGTACAACCAGATATTTTTGATGCAATTCGTGCTGGTACAGATAAAGGGATTGTAATTATAGAGGCTGGAGCAAATGGGTGGAATGATTTAGACCAGTTCAAAGATAGAAAAGGTAAGCAAGTCTTAAATCGTAATAGTAAAGATTTTAAAGATTCGGGTGCAATTATGGTAGGCGCTGGCTCTTCATCTTTCCCTCATGAACGTATGTGGTTTTCGAATTATGGAAGCCGTATTGATGTGTACGGATGGGGAGAAAATGTAGATACAACTACAGCTGAACAAAGTAGAAGTGCTGTAAATCTTTATACTTCAAGCTTTAGCGGAACATCTAGTGCCTCGCCAATTATTGCTGGGGCAGCGACTTTAGTACAAAGCATTGCTAAAGAAAATTTAGGACAACCATATAGACCTAGTGAACTAAGAGCAATATTAAGCAACCAGAGCACAGGAACAAAATCTAAAGATCCATATGCAGATAAAATTGGTGTTTTACCAGATTTGAAGTCTATACTAGTAAACTTAGGCTATGAACAAAGAAAACCAAACGGTGGGAATGAATTACAAGTAACAGAAAATGAACCAAATAATGAGCCTAGACAGGCAAATAAAGTTAACTTTCATACACCGGTGAAAGGAATGCTACATAATAGTGATAGAGTAGATGTATTTACTTTCCAAATTGACTCGCCGGAAAATATTAATATTTCTCTACTAAATGAACAAAATATCGGAATGACATGGGTACTTCATCATGAATCAGATTTAAATAACTATGTAGCATATGGTGAAAATGAAGGCAATGTAGTTAAAGGAACTTATAATGCAAAGCCAGGTAAATATTATTTATACGTCTATAAATATGAGAATAAAGATGGTTCATACGTATTGAACATAAAATAAGTAAAAGGAACTTCAGATGAAGTTCCTTTAAATTTTCTAATTTAGTATATGTGAATGATTTTTTAACTTTACTTCTATGCAATATTTCATATTGATGAAATGTTATTTATTTTTTCTGAACTAGCTTATATTATATTCAATAAGTTTGATATAAAAACAGAAAAAGAGAGGGATAATAATGAGCAATAAGAAGTTAATTTTGAAATTATTCATATGTAGTACAATATTTATCACATTTGTATTTGCTTTACATGATAAGAGAGTAGTTGCAGCTAGCTCTGTTAATGAGCTTGAAAATTGGTCGAAATGGATGCAACCTATACCTGATAATATCCCGTTAGCACGAATTTCAATTCCAGGAACACACGATAGTGGGACGTTCAAGTTGCAAAATCCGATTAAGCAAGTATGGGGAATGACGCAAGAATATGATTTTCGCTATCAAATGGACCATGGAGCTCGCATTTTTGATATAAGAGGACGTTTAACAGATGATAATACGATAGTTCTTCATCATGGGCCATTATATCTTTATGTAACACTGCATGAATTCATAAACGAAGCGAAACAATTTTTAAGAGATAACCCGAGTGAAACGATTATTATGTCTTTAAAAAAAGAGTATGAGGATATGAAAGGGGCAGAAGATTCATTTAGTAGTACGTTTGAAAAAAATTATTTTGTTGATCCTATCTTTTTAAAAACAGAAGGAAATATAAAACTTGGAGATGCTCGTGGGAAAATTGTACTACTAAAAAGATATAGTGGTAGTAATGAATCTGGAGGATATAATAATTTTTATTGGCCAGATAATGAGACGTTTACCATAACTGTAAATCAAAATGTAAATGTAACAGTACAAGATAAATATAAAGTGAGTTATGATGAGAAAGTAAAATCTATTAAAGATACAATGAATGAAACGATGAACAATAGCGAGGATTTAAATCATCTATATATAAATTTTACAAGCTTGTCTTCTGGTGGTACAGCATGGAATAGTCCATATTACTATGCCTCTTATATAAATCCTGAAATTGCAAACCATATAAAACAAAAGAATCCTGCGAGAGTAGGCTGGGTAATTCAAGACTACATAAATGAAAAGTGGTCACCATTATTGTATCAAGAAGTTATAAGAGCGAATAAGTCATTAATAAAAGAATAAAGATGATGAGAGTGAGAAGCGATAAAATATATCGCTTCTTATTTCTTTTCCAATAACCAACAATATAAATTGTACTTTTATAATAGAAAAAAATAAAAACATAAGATATAATCATACATATAAAATTTGTACCTATAAATTTTATATGTATGATTGAATTTGATTTGTTGTAATGAAATGGAGGTATATACTATGAAGTTTCCACATGATTTTTTATTCGGAGCTGCTTCAGCTTCTTATCAAGTAGAAGGTGCATGGAATGAAGATGGAAAAGGTGTTACGAATTGGGACGAGTTTTCAAAAATTCCTGGCAAAACATACAATGGAACAAATGGTGATGTAGCTGTTGATCATTATCATCGATATAAGGAAGATGTTCGCTTAATGGCTGAGATGGGATTAGAATCGTATCGTTTTTCTATTTCTTGGGCGAGAATATTGCCGACTGGAGATGGAAAGGTAAATGAAAAAGGGATTGAATTTTATAACAACTTAATTGATGAATGTTTAAAATACGGGATTGTGCCGTTTGTCACTTTATATCATTGGGATTTACCATTACCGTTAGAAAAAGATGGTGGATGGACGAATAAAAGAACAGCAGAGGCTTTCGTAAAATATGCAGAAACTTGTTTTAAGGCATTTGGTGACAGAGTTAAGCATTGGATTACTTTTAATGAGACCGTAATGTTTTGTGGATTAGGTTATTTAAAAGGTGCACATCCACCAGGAATACAAAATGATGTTCCAAAGTATTTTCAAGCGACTCATTATGTATTTTATGCACACGCGAAAACAGTTGCGGTGTACAAGCAGCTGAAACAATATGGTGAGATTGGGATTACACATGTTTTCTTACCAGCTTATAGTGTGGATGATCAAAAAGAAAATATACAAGCAGCAAATCATGCGAATGAATATGAAACGTATTGGTATTATGATCCAATTTTAAAAGGCGAGTATCCGTCTTATGTTGTACAACAATTAAAGGAAAAAGGATGGACTCCTAATTGGACGGTTGAAGAATTAGAAATCATTAAACAAAATGCAGAAGAAAATGATTTTATTGGCTTGAATTATTATCAACCAATACGAGTAGAAAGATACGATATGGATATAAAGAGTGAGGAACACTCTCGAGAAAACTCAACGCTTGCTCCAGGTAACCCTTCTTTTGATGGTTTTTATCGAACAGTTAAAATGGATGATAAAACATATACAAAATGGGGATGGGAAATATCTCCCGAAGGTTTCTTAGAGGGATTGCATATGTTGAAAGCGCGTTACGGTGACATAAAGATGTATGTAACGGAAAATGGACTTGGTGATGAAGATCCAATCATTGACGGAGAAATTGTAGATGTTCCGAGAATTAAATTTATTGAAGCGCATTTAAAAGTAATGAAGCGTGCAATTGAAGAGGGAATTAACTTAAAAGGTTATTATGCATGGTCAGTGATTGATCTTTTAAGTTGGTTAAATGGATATAAAAAGCAATATGGCTTTATTTTTGTCGATCATAATGATAACTTAAAACGTAAGAAGAAACTTTCGTTTCATTGGTATAAACGTGTGATCGAAACGAGAGGGGAAGAGTTATAACAGATAAAAGCGTATTTTAGGAGAAAGTGTATGAGTGCAAAGTATAAACAAATTGCAGATGTGTTAGAGCAAAACATTCGAGATGGGCTTTTTAATGAAACGAAAAAACTACCTACAGAAGAAGCGTTGATGAATCGATTTGAAGTAAGCCGTAATACGATACGTAAAGTAATTAGTCAGCTTGTGAATAGAGGTTATATTTTTCAAGTGCAAGGTAGTGGCATGTTTTTACGCGAAACTTCTGTAACAGATTACATTAATTTAGGAAGTTTACGTGGATTAACGAAAAATCTTGTTTCACAAAATATTGAAACGAAAGTGTTAGAGCTGGAAGTAATAGATGCGGACGAAGAGATAGCAAAGCGGATGCAATGCGAAGCTGGAACTAGGTTGTATTTTTTGAAGCGCTTAAGAATTGTAGATGCTAAACCATTCTCTATTGAAGTAAGTTATTTCAAAAAGGATATTATTCCATATTTGAACGAAGAAATAGCATTAAGCTCTGTATACAGTTATTTCATTGAAGATTTACGATTAAATATTGGTTTTGCTGATAAAGTTATTAGTTGTGAAAAAGTAAATAAAGAAAATGCACAGCTTTTAGAATTAAATGAAGGTGATCCGGCGCTTCTTATTGAAAATACAGTGTATCTTGTAAATGGAACAATTTTTGAGTTATCTCAGTCGATGTTTCATTATGAAAAGGCGAAACTTTTAAATCGAATTAATTTTAAATGAAAAATTATCGTGTGAAAAAAGCAACTGGTCCTAAGTGATCAGTTGCTTTTTATTTTTTAAGTGGATGAGCAAAAAAACACGAAAGTGGTTGGTCCGCTTTTTGCAAACATCTATTATGATAAGAGAAGAAAGGTAGTATGTTATCAACGTTTTAAAGAGGAAGATTTTTATGTAAGTTCTTTAATTAAAATAGATGGGTCTTAGAGAGGTGAAAAGACAATGAGTTTTGCAATTTCACTAGTCGTTATTATTGTAATTGTATCGCTATTTGGGACTGTACTAGTTGCAAGAAACGTGGAGGAGAATTACGGTAAGTCTACAAAAAGAAATGTGAAAAACTTATCTGCAATCTATATTCTTCTTCTTTTTGTTCTACTGGCCGGGGTAACATGGTACGCGGTAATGATTTAATAGTTTGTAAAAGAACTGAAATGAGAGTATGAAGTTGGAATTTCAGAAGCTATTGAGTAATCAGAAAGAGAACCATTTTGGATATATCCATTTACGGATAAGAAAATGTGACTAATTAATACTATTTTTACGGTGAATACTGTTAGTAAAAAATGAGGATAGTTCGTTTTGAAAGGAGGAAACTAGATGGAATGGAAACCAAATCGTGCAGATAAGACACCTGTATATAAACAAATCGCGGATTATATTGAAAGAGGCATTTCTTCAGGTGAATTTCCTTCTGATAGTAAGTTACCTTCTGAGCGTATGTTAGCAAAGGAATTACAGGTGAACCGGAGTACAATAGTAGCTGCGTATGAAGAATTAAAATCACTTGGAGTAGTAGAACGGCAAAAGGGAAGCGGAACACGGGTCAATACAGACATATGGGGTGTCTCACATAAACGAATACCGAACTGGGGTAGGTACGTGGAGGATGGATCGTTCTTACCTAACGTACCACTCGTTCAACAAATTCGAACGGAAACACAAAAAGATGATTTAATTAATTTAGCAAGCGGTGAACTGTCACCAGAATTAATTCCAAGTGATAGATTTCGAACAATTTTGTCGGAGAAAACATTTATGGAAAACCTCGGTTATGATCATCCACTTGGAAATGAGATGTTGAGAAAAACAATTGCAGCACATGTTCAGCAATATAAACAAATTGAAGCAGATTCAAGCTCTATTCTTATTACGTCAGGAGCACAACAGGCGCTTAATCTTATCGTTCAATGTTTATTAAAACCTGGCGATGCGATAGCGATTGAAGATCCTTCGTATTGTTTTTCGCTTCCAATGTTTAAATCGGCCGGTTTAAACATATTTCATTTACCTGTTGATGAGCATGGAATGAATCCAGATGACTTAATCGATTTGCACAAAAAGCATCGCATTCGTATGGTGTTTTTGAATCCAGATTATCAGAATCCGACGGGGACTGTGCTTTCATTAGCGAGACGTAAAAAAATTTTAGAACTGTCTTCTGAGTTCGGTATACCAATTGTAGAAGATGATCCGTATAGTTTAATCTCTTTTAATGGAGAAGTGAACCCGACATTAAAATCAATGGACCAAAATGGAAATGTTCTTTATATAAGTTCATTATCAAAAATTGTTGCATCAGGATTACGTATTGGATGGATAATTGGTCCTACACGTGTAATTGAGCGTTTAGCAGATGCAAAGCAACAAGTTGATTTTGGCCATAGTGTATTTACGCAGTGGGTAGCAAATCAATTTTTAGAATCAAAGGATTTCCATAAACATATTACGATACTTCGTGGACAATTGAAGCAAAGAAGAGATGTATTAATTGCAGAGCTTGAAGGAACATTGGGAGACCGAGTTGAATGTTTCGTGCCAGAGGGTGGAATACATGTATGGTGTAAAGTGAAAGGAAAGTTTGATGAATATCACTTATTAGGTGAATCTATACAGAATGGTGTCGCATTTGTTCCGGGCAGTGTTTTAGGTTCGAAAAATGAATATATACGATTTACGTTTGGTAGAGCGAATATAGAACAAATTCAACTTGGAATTAAACGGTTTGCCGACACGCTAAATGAGATTTCATAATATGGATGTGTGATAGTGAAATGAGGGAAAGAAATGAAGTATGTGACGCTTTTACTTCAAGTAGGCGTGCTATATGTATTTAGCCTAGTGGGTACGTGGATTCAAGGAGTATTCCATCTATCAATGCCAGGAAGTTTAATAGGGATGTTAATACTGTTCCTGCTCCTTTCCACTCGCGTTTTACCGTTAAAATGGTTTGAGTTAGGTGCGGAAAAGTTAATCGTATTTTTACCGTTATTTTTAATCCCTTCGACAACAGGGCTCATGGAATACGGGTCTTTTCTTTTCAGTAAGGAGAGTATTATATTCCTTTTAGTAGTTGCAAGTACTGTAGTAACTTTGATTGTTTCAGGGTATATAAGTCAAATATTAATAACAACAAAAAAATAAAATCGACAAGGTGCACGATTCAAATGGTCTTAATTATTATTACTGTAGCAATTTATTTCTTGGCGACAAAGCTATATAAAAAATTTACGTTTGCATTTACGTTACCGGTGTTAACAGTTACGGCAATTATGATTTGTTTATTTTTCATTTTTGGTATTTCTCATCATGAGTATAGGGAAAATGGAGGAGACATTCTTTCAAGCTTATTGAGCCCTGCAATTGTAGCATTAGCCATACCTCTATTTAAAGAGCGAAAGATACTTATGAAAAATTTTTTATCGATACTTATTGGAGTAGTGATAGGTATAGTGGCTGTAACGAGTATGAATGTAGTGATTGGCGGAATTTTAAATATAGATAAGGAACTTATATTAACTACTTTACCACAGTTAGCAACGATGCCTATTGCCCTATCATTAGCGGATCAAATTGGTGGTATTCCATCTATGACTTCTAGTTTTGTAGTTGTTGCAGGAATAACAGGCGCTATGATCGGACCAACAGTACTTAAGTTTTTCAGTATAACAAGTACGATTGGAAAAGGAGTTGGAATGGGCTGTGCATCACATATTATCGGTGTGAGCCGTCTCGTGAAGGAAGGCGAGAAAGAGGCGACAATCGGTTCGGTAACGATGATTGTAACTGGAATACTCATTAGTATACTAATACCGTATGGAACGAAATTTATTTTTTAAATGTAATGGAGATGATAACAATGACAACATGGTTTATAGTTACATTATTTGTTTTTGGAGCTATTAAAGTATTAGTTTCTAGCATGCCCACTTCTGTTGTAGAATCAATTATTAGTAAATTTGAATTGCATCAAAAGCTTGAGGCGGAAAATACTTCTATATCGATAGATGGAAAAAATATAGAGGGAGAAATGAAACTACAAGTTATTCATGAATTTAATGAGGCTTTGTTTTTAGATAAACATTATTTCCCGCCGCACGGAGAAGGGACACCCATAGTCATTGATACGAAGAAAGGGAATAAAGAGATTAGATTTTCGCTATATAGCTATGAAGAACATGTTGATGTCATTAAGCAATATAAGAAGAAAGTCGTTGCCTATCGTTTACGCTCTAAAAGCCTTCAAACATTGGCACCATTAGCAATAACGGAAGAGTATGCTTAAGAAGGGACCTATAATGGTCTCTTTATTTTTTTATCCAATTATATACGTTCCAAATAAAAGAATGAAAAATCATATAACCAAATAAAGAATATGTATGGTTCCAATTCGCGCTATGTACAAATAAACCTAAACTTTCAGCAATCTGTTCAAAAAGGCTAGCACAAATACCGATTGAAATAATAAATAAAATTCTAGAAACGTTAGATAATTTTTTTGAAATGTGTATAAAGATAACTGTTAAAATCGGCAGTACGAACAATGTAAAAGCTATATTAACCGAAAATGTGGATGAGAAGGGCCTAGCCGGAAAGGAATATATTTGTTTATGAACAAAAAAGGCATCTAAGCAAGTTCCAATAATAGAAGAGAGAAAGATTGTAACTACTAATGCTAGAAACTCATTCTTCTTCTCGGAGGAGGACATTTTTCTTTGCGAGAATGGCGAGTTCAATTTTTTCGAGTGTTTTGCAGTAGTCTTCTGTAATTTGTCCATTTATATTTTCCTCCTTATCAACTAAGTAATTTACAACTTGCCAATCAGTAAACCAATCTTCACTGTCAACTTCTTCATGCTTCATATCTCGCCATGCATAGATGAGTGCAGGGCTGTATATGCGATAAGCGCCATTTCGTAACTGGCATTTCTTTATTCGGCGCTTATAAAACTCACGGGAAAAAGATTCATTTACACTTGAAAATAAATGGGGCCAGTAATCTTTCCTTGAGCCTGTATGCGGATGATGTTGGGCCCAGCTTATTATTTGAGATAAAACATGTGTATCTCGAAATAATAATGAATACAATCTTTTTCCAATTAAGATTCGTTCATGTAAGGAAGTGAAATGTTTCATTGTATCACCAAATAGTAACACTTTTTGTTTCTTATCATTTTCGTAGAATGGGAAAAGAATATGATTAAACTGAAAGAAATCAAAGAGTTTAAATCCAATACTATTTAGTACAGTCTTTTTAAATTGTACATTTTGAATCACTCTTTTTTCTAAGTAGTTTTGTTCATTAATAATAGTGGCAATCGCTAAAGTTTTTTTGTTACCTGTTTTCCAAAAATGGTTCCACATCGTTTCCATAAATGTAGAAACATTTAGGTGAGGGAGAAGGTGAAATAACTTTTGTGATCTTTTTACACTTTGTTCGTAAAGTAAAAATTGAGGGTATACATCTTGGAAAATAAGCCAATTCCCTCTTTCTAAAAAAGAAAAAAATATGAATTGATCTTTCTCTGATAAAATTCTCGTATATAAATCGCCCTTTAAATCAGTCATATTCCAACCGCCGTTACGTGATACCATATGCCCAAGCAGTGCCCAATGTATTTCTGGATATTGAATGTAAAATTGGTAGTATGCGCGTGTTCTTGTAACATTATTTTTATTTAGCTGTTCTGTTTGTATTTTTATTTTGTTGATGATGAGTTGCTCTTCTTTCGTTAATTTATACATGGTATCAGAAGGAATAAGTTTGCTTTTTTGTTTCAATTCATTTTTTACATCGAATAGGGAGAGAGGCAGTGCTTTGGAAGGTCCGTTATATGTATGATATGAATTGTTTCGGTCCATTCCGTTACCTCCCTTTTTCATAAATTTAAACATGATTATTGGCCATGAATCATTCTATTTATTTTATTACGAGTATAAGAAATAAATGAGCGGTGTTTTTTTACAAGGAATTTATTTATCATGCAAACAGTATGGAAAATCTTACTGTTGTGAGGTGAAATGAAAAACAGAAACTAAGTTTAATAGTTTCTGTTTTTTTATTTTGTCAATTAAATGTAACAAACGACGATTATGATTTGAATCAATTGAAAATAATTCAATAAATATTATTTAAATTGAGATGTTTCGTAGGAGGAAAAGGAATGTTAAATAAAATAATTTTAATTACTGGTGGTACAGGTTCGTGGGGGCATGAACTTATAAAACAACTATTAGAAAAATCACCGAAAGAAATTAGAGTTTTTTCAAGAAATGAAACGGTTCAGTTTGAAATGCAGCAACAGTTTATAAATGATGATAGGCTAAAATTTATTATTGGAGATATTCGTGATAAAGATCAACTAGTCTATGCATGCCAAGGTGTACATTATGTATTCCATCTTGCAGCTTTAAAACACGTTCCAGTATGTGAGTATTATCCTTATGAAGCTATAAAAACTAACATACATGGTACGCAAAATGTAATTGAAGCCTCTACACAGATGCAAGTTGAAAAAGTTATATATGTTTCAACGGATAAAGCAGCTGATCCATCAAATACGTATGGGATGACAAAAGCAATTGGTGAAAAATTAATGGTTCATGCGAATATACAAACGAAGAAAACAAAATTCATTTGTGTTCGTGGTGGAAATGTTTTAGGAACGAGTGGAAGTGTAGTACCGCTTTTTAAACAACAAATTAAAAGATCTTCAGAAGTAGGGATTACCGATGCGAATATGACTAGATTTTTCTTAACAGTTGAAGATGCTGTTGGATTGTTATTTAAAGCCGTATATCAAGGTAGAGGCGGGGAAATCTTTGTTATGAAAATGCCGGCATGTAAAATAACAGATTTAGCGGAAATATTAATTGAAGATTCGAAAAAAGAAAATATTAAGGTGAAAGAGGTAGGGATAAGACCGGGTGAAAAATTAAGTGAAATGCTTCTATCTGAGGTAGAGAGTAAAACAAGTATAAGTTTTGATCAAAATTATTTTGTGGTACTACCGACGATTCCTATCGAAGGACTTCAAGAATATTATTCTAGCTATCCGCTAGTGGATGTGAAGAGTTTTAGTTCTCAACAAGATTTACTTGCAAAACATGAGGTGAAACAAATGCTATTAAAAGGAGGGTTTTTGCGATGAAAAAAAATGCGAGTCTTTTAATAACTGGTGCAAATGGTTTCACAGGCCGCCATGCTTGCCACTATTTTTTAGAGCAGGGCTTTCATGTAATTCCTATGTTTCAAAATCGTGCACATAGAGAAAAAATTAGAAATGGTATTACGTGTAATTTAACTAATAAGAGCGAAGTAATGAAGGTAATGAAACAAATAAAGCCAGACTACGTATTGCATTTAGCAGGAAGGAATTCGGTTATAGAATCTTGGACAGCTGCTCTTGAGTATATAGAGATTAATGTAATAGGAACGTTATATTTATTAGAAGCAATTAAGCAAGAAGCCTCGCATTGTAGAACATTAGTTATAGGATCTGCTTTGCAAGCAGATAGTATGAACGAAATGAAAATTTCAAATCCATATAGTTTAAGTAAAACGATGCAAGTCATTATTGCAGAGGCTTGGGGAGGATTAATGGATTCAAATATTATCATTGCAAAGCCCTCAAACTTAATTGGTCCAGGGGTATCGAATGGTATTTGTTCGATTCTCGCAAAGAAAATAATAGATATAGAATCAGGTAGAAGTAAGGCTATTATCGAAGTAAACAGTTTGAAAGATAGTAGAGATTTTCTAGATGTACGTGATGCGGTCAAAGCGTATCATGTGTTATTACGAGATGGAATAAATGGAAAACAATATAATATCGGATCAGGAGTAAAACGATCTTTATTAGATGTACTAGAACAATATAAAGAATTAACACAGCTAAATTTTTTTATAGAGGAAACAGAGAAAAGTGGGAGCGACTCAAATGAGAGTTTAGCAACAGAGGAAATAAAAAATTTAGGTTGGATCCCAGAAATTGAATTTCATCAATCATTAAAAGATGTACTTGAGTATGCGAAGTGTAGTGACATCTGCATGCAATGAAAAAAAAAAAGGGTGTAAGAAATATATGAATGGTTATGAAGTAATAGATAATCAAAATACGCTATTTCTTTCAATTGTTGATACGCTGGACTGGAGAGATGAAGAAGCGCATGTATTGCTTATTTATGAGGCAATACATAAATATCAAGCGTATGTAGAAGAAAAAAGGGTTAATCGAATAAAGTCAGCATTAGAGACGGAAACTAGATATGTGATTCAAATCTTTGCTCAATACGAGTGTAGTGAGTATGGAAATGATTTTTATGAACTCATTAACGATCTTTTACAAGATATAGAGGTGGAGTTAAAGATTTATATAAAAAATAATAAGTTTATTTACATTTAAAAGGTAAAGAGAAAGCTAGATTTTTAATAATAAAGGTGGGTATAAGTTATGAGCAAAACGATTCTTTTTACTGGGGGCGGTACAGCCGGACACGTTATGATTAATATTGTATTAATTCCTAAATTTATAGAGAAAGGCTGGAGAGTCGAGTATATTGGATCCAAAAATGGAATTGAAAAATCATTAGTGCAAAATGTTAAATACAATAGTGTTTCAACGGGAAAGCTTAGGAGATATTGGGATTGGGAGAATTTTAAAGATCCTTTTAAAATTATACGCGGTTGTTTACAAAGTTATAATTTAATTAAGAAAACAAAGCCTGACGTTATCTTTTCAGCAGGAGGATTTGTTTCAGTTCCTGTAGCTATAGGAGCATGGTTAAATCGTGTGCCTATAATTATACGTGAACCAGATAGCACATTAGGGCTTGCCAATAAAATAGCATTACCTTTTGCTACAAAGCTATGCACAACATTTCCTCAGGCAGGAGAAAATGTAAGTAATGAGAAGAAGGTTTATGTAGGACCAATTGTAAGGGAAGAAATTGAGAAGGGTAACGTATTACGAGGAAGAAGATATTGTGAATTTCAGCAAGATAAACCAGTATTATTAATTATGGGTGGGAGTCAAGGTGCTAAGTGGATAAATGATATGGTAAGGGAATGTTTAGATACAACACTATTAAACTTTAATATTATTCATATATGTGGTAAAGGGAAGGTAGACCCATCTATTGGCATGGAGGGATATATGCAATTTGAATATATAGGCGACGAGTTGCCGCATATACTAAATATGGCAAGTGTTGTAGTTTCTAGAGCGGGTTCTACTGCTATTTCTGAATTGTTATTTTTGAAGAAACCGATGTTGCTTATCCCGTTAACTAACAGTTCCAGTAGGGGAGATCAAGTTTTAAATGCTGAATATTTTTCACGGCAAGGATATGCGGAAGTTATACTCCAAGACAGAGTAAGTACGAATACATTTATACATGCAGTAAATAAGTTGTATACAAATAAGGAGAAATATATTCAAAACATGAATGGATATAAGAAAACAAATGATGAGGGAATTCATCAAATAATAGATATAATAAATGAAGTGGTGAAGTAATAGAAATGTAAATAGAAAAACAAAAGGAAAGAAGGTATCTTCTTTCCTTTTTGCTATATTTGTTCTAATTAGTTATGTACTATGGGTGAATGCCGTTTTCTAATAGCTCAGTAAATGCATGAATATGAATAGGTTTACTGTAATAATAACCTTGAATAAACTGACATTTATTTTTTTGAAGGAAATTTACGTGCTCTTTCGTTTCTACACCTTCAGCAATGACAGACATTCCTAATGTATTTGCTAATGTGATGATCGTTTTAATAATTTCCATTCCATCATCACATGTTTCAGACATTGTAATAAATTCTCTCGGGATTTTTAACGTATCAATTGGATACAAAGGTAAGTAGGCTAGCGAAGAATAACCTGTACCAAAATCGTCGATAGAAATGTGAATCCCTAAACTTTTTAGTGTACGCAGTTTTATCAATGTTTCTCGCTCATCCATCATTGCAATTCGCTCTGTTAATTCAAGATCAAGAGAGCTTGCTGGTAAACCTGTATTTGTTAAAGTAGAAGAAATAGATTTTACAAAATCCTCTTGTTCAAATTCCTTAGCAGATAAATTTACACCTATTTTTAAATGTGAATATCCGAGTGCGTGCCAACGTTTCATTTGTTTACAAGCCTGCTCTAATGTCCATTTACCTATTGAAATAATTTGTAGTGTTTCTTCTGCAATCGGAATAAACTCGTATGGAGAAATAATACCTAATTCAGGATGATTCCACCTAATTAAAGCTTCTGCACCGATAATTTTATTAGATTCACTATCAACTTGAGGTTGATACAAAAGGAACAATTCTTCATTTTGTAGTGCGTTTGGTAAATCTTTTTCTAATCGTAATCGTCTTTCAATTTTTTTAGCGATTACATCGTCATAAATAGAGACAGAATTAAGCTCTTTTGCTTTTGCATCATACATTGCAACATTAGCGTTTTTCAGAAGTGTAGCGGTATCGATTCCGGAATGTGGATAAATAGCGATGCCGATACTCAGTGATAAAGTTAATTTATGCTCATGTATGATAAATGACTTTTTCATGCATTTAAATAATTGGTTACATAATTGGAATAAGTAATCTTCGTCAGTATAGTTTTCAATTATGATTGTAAATTCATCGCCACCGATTCTTGAAAGATGAGTATGTGATGGAAGACATGATTGGAAGCGCTTTGCTACTTCTTCTAATATGTAGTCTCCTGATGAATGTCCAAGTGTATCGTTAATTGCTTTAAAGCGATCTAAATCTAAATATAATAATGCGAACTCGCTTTCTGTTATTTCAGCATTTTTTATAACTCTCTTTAATTTCTTATGGAAAAAGGCACGGTTACCAATTTTCGTTACAGTGTCATGGAATGCTAAATATTTTATTTCTTCTTGCTGTTTTTTTAGTGCAGTAATATCTTTCACCATAATATAGCTTCCTGAAATTTGTCCGTCTATTATAATAGGAATGATTGTAACGTATAAAAAATAAGTAAAGCCATCTTTATATTGAGAACTAAGTTGTAAGGATGCCGATTCTTGTTGTTTCACTTTCTCTAACGCCAATGCTAGCTTATGCTTATCTTCATCTAAAATAATCGAAAAACAAGTTTCACCTAGTAACTCATCTGTTGGTGCCCCAAGTAGTACACTCCCAGCCTTATTTACATTTAAGAATATTCCATTTAAATCAATGGTGAAGATAGGGTCAGGATGATATTCATATAATGATTTAAACTTTTGCTGTTTTTGAGAAAGAGCCTCTGATTTATGAACTAAATCAGACGTCCGTAAAGTAACTTTTTCTTCTAGTTGGGCATTAAATGCCTGCAAACGTTTTGTTAAGGAATTGTTTTGCATACGTACGATAGAATGACGAATGAGTACGAAAATAAAAGTAATACAATTCCCTGTAATGAGAGTTGAAGATGATGTTTGTTCTTTTAATGTAAACCCGATTAGTATTGCAACAGCAAGATAGGGAAATACAACTAAAGCTTTTTTTCCTATTATAGGGTTTACAAGGAAATAATTTCTATGGCTATTATGATCTTCTGAAATAGAGCCAGCTATTGCAATAAGTAATATAGGTATTCTATATAAAAGACGTAATAATATTATCGTTTCAGTTGATAAGTGATTATTTAAGTAAAAATAAATATAGTTAAAAGTTGCAGAACTTATTAATACAAAAATAAAGATATAAATTTTCCGTTTGGAATTAAAAATTGTTGGACGGAAAAAGAGACTAACACCTAGCAGTAGAAATAATAAATCTGCAATTGGGTATAAAAATGAAAGGAAAACATCTCCTAGTGAAAGAGCGAATATATTTAAATTTGGTTGATTAAATAAATACCATTCTAATGTAAATATGGAAGTAAGCACTATGCATATATCACAAATAAAGAACGCTTTTTCCCATTTATTGCATTCCTTTAAGATTTTATAGCAGAAAGCGATAAGACAGAAAAATAGAAAAAACATGTAAAATACATCAGAAACCGTAAAACGATGTATTGGAATTTCGAAGAAGCTATCTTGATATGTATATACTATTTTCCCTAATAAAAAACTACCAATTGCTATTGTAATACATATCCAAAACGGATTTGAACTGACTTTTTTAGAATATATAGAGTAAATCAGTGATACAAATGTAATGGCTTCAACGACAAGTGAAGCGAAGCGTACATCTGAATTTGAAAAATGAGTAGGGAACAGATAGAAAAACATAAAATAGATTGAATAGCATATTAATGTTCCGATTAATATACATAATTGTAAATTTTTATTTAATTTCAATGAAATCACCTTCTTTAATTATGCACTATGTTCGTTATATCTATACATAATAATATTATTTAAGAATTGTATCAGATTTCCTTATAAAAATCATGTTTATAAGGAAAGTGTTAAAGAGTGTAAGTATTCTTAAGGTTGAAAAAATATTGCGGTTGATAGTATAGACTGTATCAAGACTTTAAATAGAAATTGTATATTTAGTCATCCTTTGAATTGTAAAGTTTTTTTAGTGATTTGTAAGTGGAGATGCAAAATTGCATATAAAATGATGAGTATCTTTTTTTGGTGAGCTTTTTATTTTTAATCTGAAGATTAATATTTGTGAAAATGTTGAGAAAAGATATAAAATAAGAACGTGTATTCTTACAGAGTGGAATAGTATTGCCACTAAATAGGGAGGCTTTTTTATGATATATCGAATTAAAGATGCAGAAATATACTATGAAATTATGGGAGAGGGTAAACCGGTCATTATCATACATGGCTGCACCCCTGACCATAGGTTAATGATGAAATGTATGGAATCAGTATTTCAGAAATATGAAGGTTATAAGCGAATATATATTGATTTACCTGGAATGGGAAAATCGAATGCTCCAAATTGGATAAATAGTTCAGATCGTATAGTAGAAGTGCTTATCACATTTATTGAGGAAATCATTTCTACTGAAAAATTTTTATTGGTAGGAGAATCATATGGAGGCTATTTAGCCAAAGGTATACTTGCAAAGATGTTTGAGAGAGTTAGCGGATTACTATTAGTATGTCCTGTTGTTGTAGCGGAGCCAGAAAAAAGGATTCTTCCAGATAAACAGGTAATTGTACAAGATGAGGAATTTTTAAATACGCTCACTTCCACAGAAAGAGAGGAGTTTTGTGAGTTAGCTGTAATAGCAAATGAATATACATATAAGCGATTTAAAGAAGAAATTAAGCCTGGGTTAGATGTTGCTAATTATGAATTTATTGAAAGGTTGCAAAAGAATTACTCTCTTACTATGGATTTTCAGCATGAAAAATATGAAAATCCCGTTCTTTTACTGACTGGAAGACAAGATATATCAGTAGGTTATCAAAATATTATAGAAATTATTGAAGAATATCCAAGGGCAACATTAGCAGTTTTAGATATGGCAGGGCATAATTTGCAAATTGAGCAGCCTGAATTATTTGAGAGTTTAGTAGGAGAATGGATTAGACGAACAAATCAGCACAGTTTATAAAGTATTTTAGTATTACCCCTAAGTGTTGAAATGGGATAAATGAACGTGATTTATTAACTTATCTCGCTATTTGCCGGGCAGCCCGATTAGTGAGGGCTGATTAACGTTTCACTTTATAAAAAATTTTAAGGAGAAATTATGAGCACATATATTTATATGGTTAGACATGGTGAATCACCAAAACTAGAAGGAAATGAAAGAATGCGTGGATTAACTGAGAGGGGACATATGGATGCCCGTAGAGTAACTGACATATTAAAAGCGGAGAGGATTGATACTTTTATTTCCAGTCCTTATAATCGGGCTATGCTAACGATAGAGGAGTCAGCTAATTTCCATGAAAAAGAAATAGTAGTATATGAAAATCTTAAAGAGTGTATGTTTTCAAGTGAGGATCAGGTTATATCAGACAAAGAGGTGTATCCACTTGTACAGAAGATGTTCTCTAATCCGGACTTTGCACGAACGGAAGGAGAGTCATATGCAGATTGCCAGAGAAGAGTAGTGAAAGTATTAAAAGAAATCTTAATGGATTTTCGAGGATGCAAAATTGTAATTGGTACACATGGGCTTGTCATGACATTAATGATGAACTATTTTGATAAACAATATGGTTTTGAATTTTTAATGAATACGTCAAAACCGGATATATATAAGATGGAATTTAAAGAAGAACAATTAATGAATGTAGAGAGATTATGGAAAGCTGAATAAAATTAGTTGCATGGATTTTGTTGTAAAAGTTACTTTTATAGCAAAGTCTTTTTTTGAATAGAAAGCATCTTTATCAACTATTGTTAGAATGTTAAATAAATAAGTAATTATTCAGTCTTTGAATAAATTATGGAGAAATTGGTTTAGGGAAACAATTTTAAATGTGTCAAAATTCCAAACGTTGGATTTATATTCAATAGGAGAAAAAGATGTAGAATTTTGTCTTACAGTCCCCGTTTACTTTTCATTTCATTACATATAGGCTTTGTGGTGTAAGGGAGGACATTGCCTTTACGTAAAATCTATAAGGAGGTCATTGTAATGAAACAGATTAAAAAGTTTGCGGGAGTTGCTTTAGCGGGGACGATTGGATTAAGTGGATTACTGTTTTTAGAACCAAGTGTAAGCATTGCGGAAGCACAGCAAGTGAAAGTAGAAAATTTCAATACAATTGATGTAACGATGAATCTAAATGAATTGTATGTATTAAGTGGCAGAAGCATTGATATTCTTTCTGGAGATAAAGAAGCAATTCAGTTAAATAAATACACAATTAGTTTTAATAAACCTGGGAAGTATGTGATTAAAGTAAATGGCTGTATTTATGATGATGTATATACTTTTATTGTAAATGAGTAGTATATATTCTTAAATTGCGAGATAAAAACAGAAACACCCTATTTGCGATGAGAGTCGTAAATAGGGTGAATTTATTTGTATTAAGCTGTACTTTAAATATGTTCACTAATTTTCTTTTTGTTATGTAAAAGTGTTAACAATGTAAATGAAATATACATCTTCACAGTCAAAAAAGTTAAAATATTTCGTTTTAAGGATTATAATGGAGGGAGGAACATAAAAGGGAGTGAATGAACTTGAAACAAGAACTTATTGAAAGATTTACGAGATATGTAAAAATTGATACGCAATCAAATGAAGAAAGTCATACAGTACCAACAACACCAGGACAAATTGAGTTTGGTAAGTTATTAGTGGAAGAGCTAAAAGAAATTGGTTTAACAGAAGTAACAATGGATGATAATGGCTATGTAATGGCAACACTTCCAGCTAATACGGACAAGGATGTTCCTGTAATCGGATTTTTAGCCCATTTAGATACGGCAACAGACTTTACAGGGAAAAACGTCAAACCACAAATTCATGAAAATTTTGATGGTAATGCAATTACGTTAAATGAAGAGCTAAATGTTGTGTTAACACCAGAGCAGTTTCCGGAATTACCATCATATAAAGGACATACCATTATTACAACTGATGGTACAACACTTCTAGGAGCAGATGATAAAGCTGGTCTTACAGAAATTATGGTTGCAATGAACCATTTAATACATAATCCGCAAATTAAGCACGGGAAAATAAGAGTAGCATTTACACCGGATGAAGAAATTGGTCGTGGGCCAGCGCATTTTGATGTAGAAGCGTTTGGTGCATCATTCGCTTATACGATGGATGGAGGTCCATTAGGTGGTTTAGAGTATGAAAGTTTTAATGCTGCAGGTGCTAAGTTAACGTTTAACGGAACGAATACACATCCTGGAACAGCAAAAAATAAAATGCGCAATGCTACTAAACTTGCTATGGAATTTAATGGGTATTTACCAGTAGAAGATGCGCCAGAATATACAGAAGGCTATGAAGGATTCTATCATTTACTTTCTTTAAATGGTGATGTTGAGCAAAGTAAAGCATATTATATTATTCGAGACTTTGATCGTGAAAATTTTGAGGCACGTAAAAATAACGTTAAAAATATTGTGAAGACTATGCAAGAAAAATATGGCGAAGATGCAGTCGTTTTAGAAATGAATGATCAATACTATAACATGCTTGAAAAAATTGAACCGGTAAGAGAAATTGTTGATATTGCATATGAAGCAATGAAAAGTTTAGACATTGAACCAAATATTCATCCGATTCGCGGAGGCACAGATGGATCACAATTATCATATATGGGATTACCGACGCCGAATATTTTCACTGGTGGTGAAAACTATCACGGTAAATTTGAGTATGTTTCGGTAGATACTATGGAAAAAGCCGTTCAAGTTATTGTGGAAATTGCAAGACGTTTTGAGGAGCAAGCTTAAAAAAGAACCAAGTAGTACGAATGTGCTACTTGGTTCTTTTAATATAGTACTCGCCACAAATAAAAAGTCGCATAAGACTCCCAATTAGCCCAATTAGCCGCGAAATCTTTTATTTCATTTTTTGTCGGTTTATTTTCGGAACCTGTTATAAATTTAATTGCATTATGCAGACCAACATCATCAATTGGAAAAGCCGAAGGAAATCTTAAACAACGCATTAAAACATAGTTGGCAGTCCATGGTCCTATACCATGGATAGCAGTTAATTGTTTCTCAGCAACCTTTACATCTTGTGTTTGCAGTAAATCCTCTTTTGATAATTTTCTCTCTGTAATAAGCTTCGCAATACCGATTAAATATTCACATTTTCTAGTCGTCATTTTTAATTGTTGAAGATTTTCTACATGTAGATTTGCAATTGTTTCAGGTGATGGGAATATCCAATGTTTTCTACCGTCCCATTCTACATAACTTCCAAATTGCTCAACTAATCTCCTTTTTAGTGTATAAGCATATGTTAGGTTAATTTGTTGACCGATAATTCCCCAGGAAAGTGCCTCAAATAAGTCTGGAATGCCTAAAGTACGAAGGCCATAATATTGTTCAATTGGTCCTTGAAGGAGTAAATCATGTTTAGCTAATGTATAAAATGGGGCTAAATCAGTAGTTAAATCAAACCATTCTTTTACATAGTTAACTACAGCTTCACGTATCGATTTTTCAGATGTATATGGTTCTTCTAAACAACGTATTTGAATATTCCCATCTGTATTCACACTAATTTCAACTAAAGGATTTACATCTTGAACAGGGATAACTTTATAAATTTTGTTATCTTCAATATGGAACATACATTCATTGTTAGAGCGTGATAGATAACGTAAATTTTCTTGGAAACAAAATTCTTTTGGAACTGCTATAGATAATGCGCTATTATATTCTGCTGTCATATGAATTCCACCTGCAACTTTTCTAATGTAAGCAATTTTTTCTTCATTTCTAATCCACCCCTAAATCCGGTTAGTTTCCCATTCTTCCCAATAACGCGGTGACAAGGAATGGTAATAAGAAGAGGGTTAGCAGCAATAGCAGAAGCAACGGCGCGCACAGCTTTAGGTTTTTGAATTCTTTCAGCAATTTCTGTATAAGAATATGTTTTTCCATAAGGAATTTCACGTACCGTACTCCAAACAGATAATTGGAAATTAGTTCCATAAGCATCGATAGGAAATGTAAAAGTTTCTCGCTTGTTTTCTAAATACTCGATAACTTCTTGCGTATATATTTGCAAGTAATCTGGACTATGGGTCAATATATGTTGGGGCAGTTTTTTTCTAGCCCATATATTTAATTCTTCAAAGTTTTCGTCTTGTGATCCAATGAAACATAGTCCATTTTCAGTTGCAGCAATATGAAATCGCCAATTTTTATGTGTAAGTAGCGTCCAATATATATAATTATTTTTGTAGGAATTCATTATCGTATCTCTCTTTCATTTCGTTCTTTTTTCGATATTCAGTAGGAGTAAATCCGGTTTTCTTTTTAAATAAAGTTGCGAAATACTCTGGGTTTTCTATCCCGACAGCAGTACTAATTTCTTTAATAGATTGATTTGTGTGTAAAAGGTATTCGGTTGCTTTAAGAACCCTGAATTGTTGTATATATTCTATAGGAGTTAACCCTATTATTCTTTTGAAAGTACGTTGTAAATGAAAAGGGCTACCGTGACACATTTCCGCAAGCATGTCGAGAGTTAAGGATTCGTCATAATGCTTTTCGATATAGTCTTTAATTTGTTCTACCCACTCTTCATTAGGTAAAGTGATCCCATTTGGCTTACAACGTTTGCACGGGCGAAAGTTCTCACTTAATGCTTGCTCTACATGATGAAAAATTCGTACATTGTTTCTATTCGGTATTCTTGATTTGCATGATGGTCTGCAAAAGATTCCAGTTGATTTCACAGCATAAAAGAATTTGCTATCATAGGAAGAATCATTATGAATAATTGCTTGCCAATACTCATTTGTTAATGTAACTCCTTCATTGTGCATAGAACATCACCTCTGAAATTAGTATAACCTGAATAAAGTGCGTATGTATGTATTCATAAATGTAAGAGCAAGATTACAAAGGTGAAAATATGATTGTTTTCTATTTTGTGATAGCATGAAATTTGGAAATAAACATCAAGAGGAGGACTATAGATGAAGTTAATTTCATGGAATGTAAATGGTTTGCGAGCTGTTATCGCAAAAGGTGGATTTTTGGAATATCTTGAGGAATCAAGTGCTGACATATTTTGTCTACAAGAGATTAAATTACAAGAAGGGCAAATTGATTTAAATTTAGAGGGATATTATACATACTGGAATTATGCTGTGAAAAAAGGATATTCAGGAACTGCTATTTTTTCGAAAAAAGAACCGCTTTCAGTTACATATGGTTTAGGCATTGAAGAGCATGATCAAGAAGGGCGACTTATTACTTTAGAATTCGAAGATTTTTACATGATAACGTTATATACACCAAATTCAAAACGTGGATTAGAAGGATTAGATTACAGAATGAAATGGGAAGATGATTTCAGGTCCTATATCAAACGATTAGATGAGAAGAAACCAGTTATTTTTTGTGGAGACTTAAATGTTGCTCATAAAGAAATCGATTTGAAAAATCCGAAAAGTAATCGTAAAAATCCTGGATTCTCTGATGAGGAACGAGAGAAATTTTCATGTATTTTAGAAGAAGGATTTATTGATACATATCGTTACCTTTATCCTAATCAAGAAGGTGCATACTCGTGGTGGTCGTATCGTATGGGCGCGAGAGCGAAAAATATCGGATGGCGTTTAGATTATTTTGTTGTTTCGGAAAGAATGAAAGACAAAATAACAGAAGCGAAAATTAATAGTGAAGTAATGGGGTCAGACCATTGTCCAGTTGAATTACATATAAATTTCAAAAAAAAGAAGTATCTCCCTAATATTAGGGAGATACTTCTTTTTTTAATTCAGTTTGTTAAAATTTTTCAAATCATTCTTGAAATAATTTCATATTAAATATATACTTAGTAACGATAATCATTATCAGTGAAAATGATTATCAAGTGAGGAAGGCGTAAAAGAATTATAGTCTAGGGGAAGTGAACGGGAATGAGTTCTGGATAAAATTATTAATCTAATGAAATATATATGGGACAAAGTTCATATAGTTAAATTTTATTGAGAATATAGTTTGAAAATTCGAGAGGAGACATATAAAGATGAACAAGAAATTATTTACTTTAGGGATGGTTACAGTTTTAAGTGTAGGTTTAGCGGCATGTAATAGTGCGGATAAAACTTCAGGCGAGCAAAAACAACAGACAAAAGCTACGGAAACGAAAAAAGATGAAAAACGAAAAATCACATATTTAGGTAAAGAGTATACAGTGCCAGCAAAAGTAGATAAAATTGCGACAGCTAGTTTAGAGTCAATGGAAGATGCGGCAGTACTTGGAATTAAACCAGTTGGTGCCATTACTGTAGGTGGTAAATTACCAAAATATCTTGAAAAAGAGTTAGAAGGTGCTAAATCTGTTGGTGAGAAAATGCAACCCAATTTCGAAACATTACTACAATTAAAACCAGATGTTATTACATCGAGTACGAAATTCCCAGCAGAAACAGCTGAAAAGTTTACGAAAGTAGCTCCTACATTCCCGGTATCACACGTTTCAACAAATTGGGAAGATAACTTAAAGTTAATGGGAGAATTAACTGGTAAAAAAGATAAAGCAGAAAAAATTATTAAGGATTACAATTCGGACGCTGAAAAAGCAAAAGCAAAACTAGGAGATAAGTTAAAAGATAAAAAAGTACTTGTCATAAGACTAAGAGCAAACGAATTATTCCTATATCCAGAAGGAGTATACTTCAACCCTGTAATTTATAAAGATCTTGGACTAACTGCTCCAGAACAATTGAAAACTGTAAAAGCACAAGAGAAAATTTCATTTGAAAAACTTGCTGAACTTAACCCAGATTATATTTTCTTACAATATGAGGCAAGTGAAAATAAAAACCCGAAAGTGTTAGAAGAAATTGAAAGTAATCCAATTTGGCAAAGTATGAATGCTGCGAAGGAAAAGAAAGTATTTGTAAATGTTGTAGATCCAATGGCACAAGGTGGTACAGCTTGGAGTAAAACAGCATTCTTAAAAGAAGCCGTGAAAAATTTATCTAAATAATACAATAAGTAAGGTGCGTTGAATGATATGCAGAAAACAAATGCAGTACCAGTAACTATATTATGTATAGCACCCATACTCATCTTATTTACAATTATACTTTCGATTTTGTATGGGGCAAAAAGTATTGACGCTGAAACAGTGTGGAACGCATTATTTCATTTTGATTCAAGCGATGTAAATCATAATATTATTATTACTTCACGTTTACCAAGGGTAGTTGCAGCTCTTTTAGTCGGAGCATTTCTAGCCATATCAGGAGCACTTATGCAGGGGATGACAAGAAACTATCTTGCATCCCCTTCTATTATGGGTGTGACGGATGGCGCTGCCTTTGTTATTACACTTAGCATGATTTTTCTTCCGGGAATGTCATCAATTGGTATGGTTGTATGTTCAATGATTGGTTCTGCACTAGGAGCCGGTATCGTGTTTGGTTTTGGTTCGCTCCTTCAAAATGGCTTATCACCAGTTAGGTTAGCGATTATAGGAACAGTTATTGGAACATTTTTAAGTAGTGTATCGGCTGCAATGGCTTCGTATTTCCAAATTTCTCAAAATGTTAGTTTTTGGTTTAATGCAAAGTTAGATCAAGTAGATCTTAATATCATTAAAATCACGATACCGTTTGGGATAATTGGAATAATTTTAGCATTGTTAATATCAAAATCTATTACCATTCTTTCATTAGGCGAAGAGGTTTCTATTAATTTAGGGCAACGTACAAAACTAGTTAAAGCGATGGCAATTTTATCGGTAATTTTCTTAACAGGAACAGCAGTTGCTTTAGTGGGGAAAGTTGGTTTTGTAGGTTTAATTATTCCGCACATTACGCGCTTTATAATTGGGGTAGATTATAAGTGGATTTTGCCATGTGCAGGTGTTATTGGTGGCGTTTTCTTAGCGTTATGTGACGTTTTGAGTAGATTTGTAAACTATCCATTTGAAACACCTATTGGAGTCGTTACCTCTTTAATTGGAATTCCTTTCTTCCTTTATTTAATCCGTACTAGAGGAGGAGAGAGACATGCTTAAAAGTTCAAGTCAACGTTTCGGAATGACGATGGGGATTATTATATTTTTAATACTATGTGCTATTTATATTAGTTTAACAAATGGTACGTTCGACATTACGATTACAGATGTATTTAAAACACTGTTTAGAATTGATCCAGTACCAGAACATGATTTAGTTATTTTTGAGTTTCGCCTTCCGCGCATCGTAATTGCTGGATTAGTAGGATTAGGCCTTGGTGTTGCGGGTGCCGTTATTCAAGGGATTACGAGAAATGGGTTGGCGGACCCAGGTATTTTAGGCGTAAATGCCGGAGCAGGAACAGCGATTGTCATTTTTATGTTTTTCTTTCAAGGGCAATTAAAAAGCACAGACTGGGTTTCTATTATGATGATGCCAATGTTTGGTTTAGTAGGCGGATTAGGTGCAGCTATCATCATTTATCTGTTTTCTTGGAAAAACGGTAAATTAGATTCGCAACGACTTTTATTAACAGGGATTGCAATTGGATCAGGATTTGGAGCCTTTTCTATGTACTTATCACTCAAAATGAAGTCAACTGATTTTGAAATGGCCGCAGTGTGGGTGTCTGGAAGCATATATAGTGCAAACTGGAAGTATATTGTGGCTATGTTACCATGGCTTATTATCTTAATTCCGCTTATACAAAAGAAAGCTTATTTATTAGATTTATTTCAATTGGAAGAAACGAGTATTACAAGTTTAGGTGTTTCAGTAGAAAGAGAGAAATCGATTTTACTATTAAGTAGTATCGGGCTTGTGAGCGCATGTGTTGCTGTTTCAGGGAGTATCGGTTTTATTGGCTTAATGGCACCGCATATAGCGAAAAGGCTTGTCGGTATTCAACATAAGTATATAATTCCTACGTGCGGCGTAATCGGAATGTTTCTTGTAATTGCTTCAGACTTTATTGCGAAAACAGTTTTTACACCTGTAGAGCTACCAGTTGGAATCGTTATTTCTATTGTCGGTGTACCGTATTTCTTATATTTACTTTATAAGGCGAAAGCGTAAGAGGAGGAATAAAAGTGAGTATTTTAAGTGCAAAAAATTTAGAAACAAGTTATGAAAAGCTTACAGTGTTTCGCGATTTAAATGTGGAAATACAAGAAGGAAAAGTAACGACAATTATAGGTCCAAACGGTTGCGGTAAATCGACATTGTTAAAAACAATGGGAAGAATTTTAAAACAAAAAAGCGGTAAAGTATATTTGCAAGGACAGGATTTACATACAATTCCAACGAAAGAAATTGCGAAGCAGTTAGCTTTACTCCCGCAAACTCCAATTGCACCAGGTGAGCTTAAAGTGGAAGAATTAATTTCTTATGGACGCTATCCACATCGAAATAACGTAAATAAGTTAACGACAAAAGATAAAGAAATGATTGATTGGGCATTAGATATAACGAAAACTTCTGAATTTCGAACGAGACAAATTGTAAATTTATCAGGTGGTCAAAGACAAAAGGTATGGCTAGCGATGGCATTAGCACAAGAGACAGAAGTGTTGCTATTAGATGAGCCAACTACATACCTTGATATGTCTCATCAATTAGATGTATTACAAATTGTGGAGAAGTTAAATAAAGAACATAATTGTACGGTTGTTATGGTATTACATGATATTAACCATGCATCAAGGTTTTCAGATGAAATTATTGCAATGAAGGAAGGCGAAATTGTTACAACTGGTAGCCCAGAAGAAATCATTACAAATGAAGTGTTAAAAGAAGTATTTCATATTGATGCGCGTGTCATGATTGATCCGCATAATGGGGCTCCTGTTTGTTTCGGTTATGATAGCGTTGTATCTCAAGAAGAAAAAATCGAAATATATGTAACAAGTTAAAAGGGGGGGATAGGGTGAATACTACAATTGAAAAACAGCAGATTATAACATCTAATACAGAGCAGTGGAAAATGTATTCAAAATTAGAAGGTAAGGAATATCAAATTCATATTTCAAAGCCGAGGCAACCAGCACCGGATTCAGGATATCCCGTTATTTACGTATTAGATGGCAATGCCTTTTTTCAAACATTTCATGAAGCAGTTAAAATACAATCAGTAAGAGCGGAAAAAACTGGTGTTTCACCAGCTGTTATAGTTGGAGTGGGTTATCCGATTGAAGGCGCATTTTCAGGGGAAGAAAGGTGCTATGATTTTACGCCTAGCGTAATTTCAAAAGATGCCCCTTTAAAACCAGACGGTAAACCGTGGCCTAAAACAGGAGGAGCACATAATTTCTTTACTTTTATTGAAGGAGAACTGAAACCACAAATTGAAAAGAATTTTGAGATTGATAAAAGTAAGCAAACGTTATTTGGACATTCTTTAGGTGGACTATTTGCTTTGCATATACTATTTACAAACTTAAACGCTTTTCAAAATTATTTTATTAGTAGTCCATCTATATGGTGGAATAATAAATCCGTTCTTGAAAAAGAAGAGAACCTTATACATGAATTAAACAATGCTAAGTTTGAAACAGGAGTGTTCCTTACAGTTGGATCACTTGAACGAGAGCATATGGTTGTAGGTGCAAATGAATTATCAGAGCGCCTTCTCCAAGTAAACCACGATAAACTTAAATTTAAGTTTTATGAAGCTGAAGGGGAGAATCATGCATCTGTTGTGCCGACGTCTTTAAGTAAAGGATTGAGGTTTATTAGTTACGTATAGGAAAAAAGGTTATGGATGAAACATTCCATAACCTTTTTTAATATGTAGAATTGTCCTTTTCGAAAGTTTTGTTTCAACTTTTCGTCTAAAGAGACAAAAAGTTGTCACAAATCGGTCACAATTAGCATAAACATAAAATAGACGAAATGAACTTATTTCCAAAAAGGCTTGGTTTATTCCGATCATGATTTGTAGAGCTGAAAAAGTATGGATGAAAAGTTCACTATATTCCCAAGGAGGTAGATCGTATGAAAACTATTCTTGCTATCGCTGGACTTATTTGGGTTCTATCACATGGCATTCCAATTTATGAAGGAGAACAAATTCGCAGTGCTCTAAATAAAAATTTTAATGAATATCATATCATTGATCGGCAAGATAATGTTGTGACAGTTCGAGTAAATGACTGTTTTCATACGGTAACCGTTGAAGGAACTTCAGTAGTGAATGATACAAAAGTATGTGATCAGCAATAATTATATATGGAAAGAAAAAATTCTTGGGTTAAATATCTGAAAATTTAAATTAAAACATTATAGACGAAGAATAAGCGGGGGCGGGTAATCCCCGCTTATTCTTGTTTCACTTTATTGAATTTTGATGAGAGATATAATGATTTTTTGACAAAAAGGAAAGGGTATACTGAAAATTGAGATTAAGAAGCTAATGCGTTGTTAAGAATAATCATAAAGTGTAAATATACTCTTATGGGGTATCATGCGTAGATATTTAATGCTATAATTGGTATACTCATAAAAAACAATTGTTTTATTGGATGAAGAGAAACTTTAAGAAGGTGATAATATGGATCATAAAGAGCATGAAGCAGTAACACATAGATCAGAAAAAGAAAAAGAACAGATTATAAATAGATTAAAGAGAATTGAAGGACAGGTCCGCGGTATTCAAAACATGATTGAAAATGATCGTTATTGCGTAGATATTTTAGTGCAAATTTCAGCGATTAATGCAGCGATGAAAAAAGTAGGAATGGGCGTTCTCAAAAATCATACGAGTCATTGTGTTTCAGGAGCTATTAAAAATGGAAATGGTGACGAAGCAATTGAAGAATTAATGACAGTATTTGAACGTTTTTCAAAAGCGTAAAAACAAGCTAGTATTTAACTGGCTTGTTTTTTTGTTTACCCTCATATTGGATTTGGGTGTATTGTAGTGAAAAAGTGTGTGTAAAATAAACTTTTAGAAAATAATTGAAAAATCATGATACAAAACCATTGATTACCTTAGGGGGGTATGGTAAGATGTAATTGTGATTAACAAACAATGAATAAACAAGAGGAGGATTTTAAATGGAACAGTTAACATTACAGGTTGAAGGTATGTCTTGTGGACATTGTGTAAATGCTATCGAAAGCAGTGTGAAAGAGCTAAACGGTGTTGAACAAGTGAAGGTTCAATTAGCAGAAGGAACTGTTGAAGTTACTATCGACTCGTCTGCTGTAACATTAAAAGATATCGTTGCTGTAATCGAAGATCAAGGATACGATGTTCAATAATTATTTTTAGATATGGAAATAAATCGTACTTTAAATGAAGTACGATTTATTTTGCTAATCATTATACCTCATAAGGGTATATAGGGGTGAGAGACATGAATGAAAAAAAAGAGGCCAATCTTCAAATATCAGGAATGACATGTGCGGCATGTGCAAATAGAATTGAAAAAGGTCTAAAAAAAGTAGAAGGTGTTCATGAGGCAAATGTAAATTTTGCGCTTGAAAAAACAAAAATAATGTACGATCCAACTAAAACAAATCCGCAACAATTTAAAGAAAAAGTTGAATCATTAGGATATGGAATTGTAAGTGATAAAGCTGAATTTACTGTTTCAGGAATGACATGTGCAGCATGTGCAAATAGAGTTGAAAAGCGTTTAAATAAGTTAGATGGTGTGAACAAGGCGACAGTAAATTTTGCTTTAGAATCAGCCACAGTAGACTTTAACCCTGATGAAGTTAATGTAAATGAAATGAAGAGCGCGATTACGAAGCTAGGATATAAATTAGAAGTGAAACCAGATGATCAAGATGCATCAACTGATCATCGATTACAAGAAATTGAAAGACAAAAGAAGAAGTTTATTATTTCGTTTATTTTATCTTTCCCATTATTGTGGGCAATGGTTAGTCATTTCTCATTTACGTCATTTATTTATTTACCGGATATGTTAATGAACCCTTGGGTGCAACTAGCACTTGCAACTCCTGTTCAATTTATCATTGGTGGACAGTTTTATGTTGGGGCTTATAAAGCGTTACGCAATAAAAGTGCTAATATGGATGTTCTCGTGGCGCTTGGAACGTCGGCCGCGTACTTCTATAGTGTATATTTAAGTATTCAATCTATTGGTTCTTCGGAACATATGACAGATTTATATTTTGAAACGAGTGCGGTACTTATTACATTAATTATTTTAGGTAAATTATTTGAAGCGAAAGCAAAAGGGCGCTCATCAGAAGCAATTAAAAAATTGATGGGTTTACAAGCGAAGACAGCTACAGTTGTGCGAGATGGAACAGAAATAAAAATTTTGATTGAAGAAGTAGTAGCTGGTGATATCGTCTATGTAAAGCCTGGTGAAAAAATACCAGTAGATGGTGAGATTGTAGAAGGAAAGTCAGCAATTGATGAATCGATGTTAACGGGTGAAAGTATTCCTGTTGATAAGTCAATTGGGGATGTAGTAATAGGTTCGACAATAAATAAAAATGGATTTTTAAAAGTGAAAGCAACTAAGGTAGGAAGAGATACTGCATTAGCTCAAATTATTAAAGTAGTAGAAGAGGCACAAGGTTCAAAAGCTCCTATTCAAAGGGTAGCAGATCAAATTTCAGGTATTTTCGTACCGGTTGTAGTTGTGATTGCGATTATCACCTTTGCAGTATGGATGATATTTGTTACACCTGGTGATTTTGGCGGAGCACTTGAGAAAATGATAGCAGTACTTGTTATTGCTTGTCCATGTGCATTAGGTCTTGCAACGCCTACATCTATTATGGCAGGATCAGGAAGATCGGCTGAGTATGGTATTTTATTTAAAGGTGGAGAGCATTTAGAAGCAACGCACCGATTAGATACGGTTATTCTAGATAAAACGGGTACAGTGACAAATGGGAAGCCGGTATTAACAGATGTAATTGTAGCAGATGGATTCAATGAAAATGAACTGCTTAGATTAGTAGGGGCAGCAGAAAGAAATTCTGAACATCCGCTTGCAGAAGCGATTGTAGAAGGAATTAAAGAAAAGAAAATTGATATCCCAAGTTCAGAAACGTTTGAAGCGATTCCGGGATTTGGTATCGAATCAGTTGTAGAAGGAAAACACTTATTAATTGGTACACGTCGATTAATGAAGAAATTCAATATTGATATTGAAGAAGTTTCTAAATCAATGGAAGCGCTAGAACGAGAAGGAAAAACAGCAATGCTTATTGCAATCGATAAAGAATATGCTGGTATAGTTGCCGTTGCAGATACTGTGAAAGATACTTCAAAAGCAGCTATCGCAAGACTGAAAAAAATGGGTCTAGACGTTGTGATGATTACAGGAGATAATACACAAACTGCTCAGGCAATTGCAAAGCAAGTTGGTATTGATCACGTAATTGCAGAAGTATTGCCAGAAGGAAAAGCAGAAGAAGTGAAAAAACTGCAAGCAAATGGTAAGAAAGTAGCGATGGTTGGAGACGGGATAAATGATGCTCCTGCTCTTGCTACAGCGAACATTGGTATGGCGATTGGAACGGGAACGGATGTAGCGATGGAAGCAGCGGATATAACGTTAATCCGCGGTGACTTAAATAGTATTGCTGATGCGATATTTATGAGTAAAATGACGATAAGAAATATTAAACAAAATTTATTCTGGGCATTAGCTTATAACGCGTTAGGAATTCCAATTGCGGCATTAGGTTTCTTAGCCCCTTGGGTTGCTGGAGCAGCGATGGCATTTAGTTCTGTATCCGTTGTATTAAATGCATTACGATTACAAAGAGTTAAATTAAAACCTTAAAAAGCTACATTAAGTAATTGAATAGAATTAAAAAACAATACTTGAATAAGTATTGTTTTTTTGTTCGTATAGAAATTAAAACGATATAATAAAGCAGAAATATAGAATCGTATGTAGTAGAAAAGTTAAGAGGTAGTTTGGTAAGGAGACTTATATATGTTAAAAGATATTATAATTAGAACATTCCAGAAAAAAGATTTAGATCAAGTATTACAATTGTTCTATGAAACAGTTCATACGGTTAATGCAAAAGATTATAATGAGTTACAGCTACAGGCGTGGGCACCGGAGCGACTAGATAGAGAAAATTGGTTACAGTCTTTAGAAAAGAATATTAGCTATGTAGCGGATCATAAAGGTATGATTGTGGGGGTTGGGGATTATAACGATGATCGTTACGTAGATCGTTTATTTACGCATAAAGATTATCAAGGAAAAAGAGTCGCTTCATACATACTACAGAAGTTAGAAAAAGAAGCAGTGAACTTGGGACATAGGGAGATATATACAGAGGCGAGCATTACCGCAAAACCTTTTTTTGAAAGTAAAGATTTTATTTGCATAAAAGAACAAAAGAAACAGCATAATGGTCAGATTTTTATTAATTATGTTATGAAAAAATATCCTTCTCATAAATGAGAAGGATATTTTTCATTATTTTACAGCTTCTTTTAGTTCTTTACCAGCTTTGAAAGCAGGTACTTTAGAAGCTGCGATTTGCATTTCTTCACCAGTTTGTGGGTTACGGCCTGTACGAGCAGCTCTTTCGCGAACTTCGAATGTACCGAATCCGATAAGTTGTACTTTTTCACCAGCAGCTAAAGTGTTAGTGATTGATTCTACTACAGTTTGTACAACTACAGTAGCTTCTTTTTGAGAAATCTCAGCATTTTGTGCTACGTTTTTAATTAATTCTGTTTTGTTCATGTTTTTCACCTCATATGTAAATAATGCTATTTAAGTTGTTATTATAACGTATAAAACATTCGAGAACAAGTGTACGTACATATATTCGCAAAAAAAATGAAATTTGTAATATTTTTAGGGTCCTTTATAGACATTCTATTTAAGCCGACAGAGATTTGTTCTTCATTTCAGTCTTCTCTTGATAAGAAGATAGTTTCTTATTATAAGATATGAAGTAAGGTAGTGCTACAAATAACATACCTCCTACTAAATTTCCAAAGAAAACAAAAATAAAGTTTGGAAAATATTCAGCCCAAGTGGAATGACCGGCAAAAATTGCGGCTGGGATGACAAACATATTTGCTACAACGTGTTGAAATCCAATCGCAACAAAAGTCATAACTGGGAACCAAATACCGATAATCTTTCCGATAAATTCTTTACTTCCCATACTGAGCCAAACAGCTAAACAAACGAGCCAATTACATCCGATTGCAGAAATAAATGCTTGCAATGGTGTATCTTGTAGTTTCGCTTGAGCGATAGAAATAGTTTTCGCTAAAAAAGCTCCTTCAGTTAAGCCAACGATATGGCCGAAAAAGTAGGCTACAAATACAGCCCCTATGAAATTGCTAAACGTAACAATAACTAAATTTCGTATGAAATGAAATAAAGTAATTTTCTTTTGAAGCCAAGCCATAGAAACTGTCATCATGTTACCAGTTACTAGTTCACCGCCTGCAAGAATAACGAGAATAAGACCGATAGGGAATACAGCAGCGCCTAGAAAACTAGTAAATGATCCCCAATATTTTGGCATTGTTCCAATAACATGAATATCGAGTAAATACCCTAATGCGATAAAAGCACCGCCAAAAAAACCGAGAATTAGCATAGGGAGTAATGATAAATGAGCTTTTTTCCTTCCGGAATTCGCAGCAAGTTCCGTAATTTCTTCTGGTGTAAATACAGACATGAATAACCCCTCCGTAATAAAATGATGGAATGAATAGAAAAAGATTCGAAAATATATGTATTATAAAAATATGGTATGACTTCTGTATAAAATTGTCAAAGTGAATAGGGAGGAAATTACATATTAATAACATAGTTCATGTTGTCACATTAATGTAACAATAAGGATTTAAAGTGTTTCTAGAGGTGAAAACATGAATACAAATCATGTAAAAAAAGAACGAAAAAAATCAATCGTAAAGATATTTATTATTAGTTTTATAAGTATATTAATGATACTAGTAAGTTTGTATTATTATGCGACAGAAATAGAACGAAAACTAGTAACAGTTACATGGAATGAAATAGAAGCTTCTGCAATTCCTAAAGAATTTAATAATAAAAAAATATTACAGTTTTCAGATGTACATTTAGGGCCAGAGTTTACATTGAAGCAACTTGAACATTTGGTGGAGAAGATGAATGAATTACATCCAGATATAGTAGTTTTTACCGGAGATTTAATAGATAAATTTGGTTCTTATAGTGCAGAAAGAGAGGAAGCGAAGGTTATTTTGCAGAAAATTTATGCTCCCTTAGGGAAATATGCTGTGTTTGGGAATCATGATAGGGGCGGGGGCGGTAGTTTATTTTACAAAAAATATATGGAGGAAGCTGGTTTTTCTGTATTAGTAAATGAAGTGCAGAAAATTAAAGTGGAAAACGGCAAATATATTACAATATCAGGTTTGGATGATTTTCTATTAGGGAAGCCGAAAATAGATTCAACTTTAAAAAACTTGAAACAAAATGATTTCAACATGTTATTAGTACATGAGCCGGATGTTGTAACCAAAATAAATCGTTACCCAGTTGATCTTCAACTGTCAGGACATAGTCACGGAGGACAAGTCCAAATCCCTTTTGTAGGTCCGTTAATTACTACCAAACTAGCTGAGAGTTATGTTGAAGGTATGTATGAAGTGAAGGGGAAGAGTAAGCAGTCATATTTATATGTAAATCGTGGTATTGGGACTACTAGGATGCCTGTTAGATTTTGTAGTGTACCTGAACTTTCAGTTTTTGTGTTGAAGCAAAAGAGTGACTAGAATATTTAACAATATGATTCGGAGGAACGTGCGATGTTGGGCGATGGAAAACAGTTTCTTAAAACTTTAGATGTGACAAAGTAATTTTCATAAATAAAAAACAACAATAGGACCTATAAAGGGTCCTATTGCTGTTTTTATCCTGCATTGATTGCCCATAAATGTCCGATTTATGGGGGCTAATTATAGTTTTACTTTGTTATTTTTGCAAGGAAAGACCATCAAAATATGTTCTATAGTTATTTGAGAATTCGAAGTTGTTTTTTGCATCCCAATTAATAGACCAAGACATTAGGCCGCGGAATGCAGGATAGCCACTCTGGTTAGAAAGTTTATACTTTCCTCCGAACGGAACTCCTTTAATGATATAATTTAAAGCTTTTTTCATTTCAGTTGGCGAAATGTATCCACCACTTGGAGCTGCCGCTGGTGCTGCTGGAAGCCCAATCATGACTTGATCTGAACGAAGAGCTGGGAAAATGTTATTTGCATTACCACCTACAGGAAAACCATGTAAGAGCATATCTGCCATAGCGACCTCGTAGTCTGCAGTACCTTGATTGTAGTTATTACCGTCCATTCCAATCCCGCTACCAGCGTTGTAGTGTTGAACATGAATGTATGTTAGTTTATCTTTCACTCCGTAAATAATTGGTAAATATGCACCCCATATGCTTCCATATGCGCTATAACCGCCTTGAACATAAGCTGTTTCAGGAGCCATGCTTAATAGAAAATCTGGACCATAATGATCTGAGATTGTTCGAATAGCTGATATAAGATTTACGATTTGGGGAGTAGTTGGATTTTTGAAATTAGTATCGTTTCCGTTTAAGTAAATACCTGATTCAAGGTCAATATCTATTCCATCAAAACCGTATTTATCGATTAGAGACTGTATGGAATTAATAAAACGTTGCTTAGAGGCATTGTCAGGAAGTAAAACGACTCCATTTTGTCCACCTATTGAAAGAACTACTTTCTTTCCTTTACTTTTTAAATAAGAAATATCTGATTTGAAGTCTGCATCTGTACCATACACAGGAGAAAATTCAACAGTGGAACGATCACCACCAGTTTCACCAAAAGATACATTGATTACATCCCATTTTGGTGAAACGTCTTTTAATTTAATAATGCCAGTACCGTTATCAAAGTTATGCCAATATCCAACGAGTAATTTTGAACCTAAATTGTTTGCTGCTTGTGCTTGGAAAGGGGATAGCGGTAGAAGTAAGAACATTACTAAAATACAACAAAAAAATTTGAACTTGTTTAACATATCAACACTCCTATACAAAAAGTTGTCTAGATGTATAATCTTGTTTATTTAATAATATCTGAAAATTCTTTCTTTTGTAAGGGGACTATAATTTTCTCAACAATTGTGTATGGGAAAGTATTAAACCTAATGTAATAATTTTTGAAGAAGGTTGAATTGTAATTGTTAAATTCAGAATATTTTGATATATTTTAAAGTATAGGACAAAATCTTTCGCACAGTACTCTTACATAAGTTTCAAAATTTAGTTTGGAAGGGGATGTACAAGATTTGGATAAAAATCTAAAGAAAGACCTCAAAATACGCCACATTACAATGATTTCAATTGGCGGCGTAATAGGGGCTGGTTTGTTTGTTGGAAGTGGTGCAGTTGTACATTCGGCAGGACCAGGTTCTATCGTTTCATATGCATTAGCAGGACTTCTAGTCATTTTCGTCATGAGAATGCTAGGAGAAATGGCAGCTGTTAATCCGACAAGTGGTTCATTTGCAACGTATGCAAGAGAAGCGATTGGTCCTTGGGCGGGTTATACAATAGGCTGGTTATACTGGTTTTTTTGGGTAATTGTTATTGCAATAGAAGCCACAGCAGGTGCTGGTATTATCCAATATTGGATTCCACAAATACCGCTTTGGTTATTAAGTTTAATATTAACAATTTTATTAACGCTGACGAACGTTTTTTCGGTGAAATCATTTGGAGAGTTTGAATATTGGTTTTCTTTTATTAAAGTAATAAGTATTGTTTTGTTCCTTTGTCTAGGTCTTGCTGTTATTTTAGGATTTGTTCCAGGAACAGAAGCACCCGGCACTTCGAATTTAATTGGACAAGGTGGATTTATGCCAAACGGTATAAGTTCGGTCCTGCTTGGAATTACTGTTGTTATATTTTCATTTATGGGATCAGAGATTGTAGCAGTAGCCGCAGGTGAATCTGCAGAACCTGTAAAAGCAGTAAAAACAGCAACAAACAGTGTGATTTGGCGTATTCTTGTATTTTTTATTGGGTCTATAGCGGTAGTTGTTACGCTACTGCCATGGAATTCAGCAAACATATTAAAAAGTCCATTTGTAGCTGTACTTGAACATATAGGAATACCAGCGGCAGCACAAATTATGAATTTTATCGTTTTAACAGCTGTACTTTCTTGCTTAAATTCAGGCTTATATACAAATTCAAGAATGCTTTTTTCAATGGCAGAAAGAGGAGATGCGCCAAAGTCATTTTTAAAATTGAACAGTAGTGGTGTTCCCGTTCGAGCGGTTTTATTTGGAACTTTCTTCGCTTATATTGGAGTTGTGTTTAGTTACATTTCTCCAGATAAAGTCTTTTTGTTTTTAGTGAATGCATCTGGCGGGATTGCGTTACTAGTTTATCTCGTTATTGCAGTTTCGCATTTAAAGATGCGTAAAAAAATGGGGAAAGTAGAACAACAAAATTTGAAAGTGAAAATGTGGCTTTTTCCGTATGTAACGTATGTTACAATTGCTGCTATTATAGCAGTTTTAGTTGCGATGTTCGCAATTGATACTTTACGTTCACAAGCATTTTTAACAATGTTTGTTACTGTTCTTATCATACTTTCTTATTTTATTTTTAATAGAAATAAAAATATCACAGTTTTGCATCCTAAAAGTAAGAATGAGGAATCTGTTCGATTCTAATTTTCTTATTTTCGAAGAGAGTTACACCCAATCATTGCTATAAAAGAATCATATATAATCATAGAAACAAGTAATTACTATTGTCATAGTGAATATAAACTTTTTTCTTGACTTTTTATACGAAGGCGAGCAAAATGGTAAAAAAGGAAGGGGGGATGATGATGGAAGAGTACGTATTAGAGCTGTATAACCTGTTATATACGACAGAATGGCAAGATATTGTTTCGTTTCTAGGAATCGTATTTTGCATGAAAATTGTAATTGTATATATGGAAGAGCAAGGTATGTTCTATTCCTTCTCATCTCCGTTCGATGTGCAGCGCGAGCCGTTGCTAAACTATGCCAATGTGAATTACGAACAATTTCCTTTTGTAGTTTTCTTTATGATTCGATTTATTACAGCAATTGTAAGGAAAAAGGAAAGTGATGATGAAGAGTGCCACTCAACTTGTAAGGTAGCTAACGTTTTTTAAGCTAAATACAAGGAGGAGATTTATATGTGGTTTCGATTTCTTATGATTGGTTTCTTTTCATTAACAGCAATTTCATTAATGGGATATCAAGTGTCTGAAATTTTTCAAGCATATAGCGATACATTTTTTAACAAAAACTAATCGCATTGCTATTTGAATAATAAAGCGATAAAATCCTTCTTAAGAAGTTTTATTAAGAAGGATTTTTTTCTTTGTCTGGTCTTGCTGTGTCAAACTATTGTCACATTTACACTGTGAATAATATGTTAAAATAGTGAGGTTATGTATACATACTTGAAGGAAGAGGGAGTGACCATTTTGGTGGATCAATCAACAAATCAGAAAAGCTATGCTCCTATTGTGATAACGCTTTCTGTAATTGTAAATGCGATTATTTTATTTTTGTTCTTTGGACCTGTTGGCTATGAAGGAGAAGTACATTTTGATGTAACGATTTTACCAATGTTAAACGCGATTTTTAATAGCTTTACGTTCGTATTTTTATTAGCAGCGTTATTCTCTATCATTAAAAAGAATGTGAAAATGCATCGTGGTTTTATCCTTGCAGCATTTACGACAACTTTACTATTTTGTGTGTCGTATTTATCGTATCATTACTTAGCACCGGCAACACATTTTGGCGGAGAAGGATTCATTAAATATGTGTATTTCATCATTTTAATTACACATATTATCCTAGCAGCAATTATCGTACCACTTGCATTGTTTGCGCTTGTATTTGGTTTTACAAATCAATTAACACGTCACCGTAAAATTGTACGTTGGACGATGCCGATTTGGTTATATGTAAGTTTATCTGGTGTTATTGTTTACTTAATGATCTCACCTTATTACCAATAAAAAAATCTCAGCCTGTAGGCTGGGATTTTTTTATTAAGCAAATATTTTTGTGAAATGAAAAAAATATGGTATACAAAAGTATAGTTGCTTTTCATATAGAAGGGATGGTAAAGAAATATGCAAAATTTTGTATTTCGTAATCCAACGAAACTTATTTTCGGTAAAGGTCAATTAGAACAGTTAAAAACTGAAATTCCACAGTTCGGTAAAAAAGTTCTTCTCGTATACGGGGGAGGCAGCATTAAAAGAAACGGTATTTATGATAATGTAATTTCTATTTTAAAGGATATTAATGCAGAAGTATTTGAATTAACAGGTGTTGAACCGAATCCACGTGTATCAACTGTAAAGAAAGGGATTCAAATTTGTAAAGAGAATGGTGTTGAATTTATTTTAGCAGTTGGTGGAGGAAGTGTAATCGACTGTACGAAGGCAATTGCAGCTGGTAGTAAGTACGATGGAGATGTATGGGATATTGTAACGAAAAAAACATTTGCTAATGAGGCATTACCATTTGGTACTGTACTTACTCTTGCAGCAACAGGATCTGAAATGAATGCAGGCTCGGTAATTACAAACTGGGAAACGAATGAAAAGTATGGATGGGGAAGCCCAGTTACATTCCCGCAGTTTTCAATTTTAGATCCAGTTCATACTGCATCTGTGCCGAGAGATCAAACGATTTATGGTATGGTAGATATTATGTCACATGTATTAGAACAATATTTCCATCATGGAACGAATACAGAACTACAAGATCGTTATTGTGAATCTGTTTTAAAAACAGTAATTGAGACAGCTCCCAAGCTTTTAAGTGATTTAGAAAATTATGAACATAGGGAAACAATTTTATATTGCGGAACGATGGCGTTAAATGGTATTTTAGCGATGGGAGTAAGAGGTGACTGGGCAACTCATAATATTGAGCATGCAGTTTCTGCTGTTCATGATATACCGCATGGAGGCGGCTTAGCAATTCTATTCCCTAACTGGATGAAGCATGTCGTAGATGAAAATGTAAGTCGTTTTAAACAGTTCGCTATTCGAGTATTCAATGTAGAAACAGATGGAAAGACTGATCGAGAAATTGCGTTAGAAGGAATTCAGGCGTTACGTCAATTTTGGACTTCAATTGAGGCGCCAGTAACATTATCTGATTACGCTATTGGAGAAAATGAAATTGATTTAATGGCGGATAAAGCGATGGCGTATGGTGAATTTGGTAACTTTAAAAAATTAAATAAAGATGATGTTCTAAGTATATATAAAGCTTCTTTATAAGTGAATTTAGAAAAGAAACCTATTTGATTGTTTGATCGAATAGGTTTCTTTTTTTGCTTTTTATAAACGTTTATGAATGTTTGTGATTATTTTTGATTGTTTATGGTTGATTTTTGTGACCGTTTTCATTATACTGTAATCAAAGAAGAGGTGAATAAAATGTTAACGCCTGAACGTCATCAAATGATATTGCAACTTGTAAAAGAACAGAAAGTTGTAAAATTACAGCAATTAGTTGAAAGAACAGAAAGCTCTGAGTCGACAATTCGCCGTGATTTAGCACAATTGGAAAAGCAAAGGTTATTAAAAAGAGTTCATGGTGGTGCCGCTGTTTTAACAGGAAAAGGGCAAGAACCAACGATGGTTGAAAAATCATCCAAAAACATTCAAATAAAACAACAAATTGCTCAGTATGCGGCTAGCGTTATTGAACAAGGTGATTGTATTTATTTAGATGCAGGAAGTACAACATTTGAAATGATTCCATTTTTAATAAATAAAGATGTTACTGTCGTTACGAATGGACTTATGCATATTGAAGCTTTAGTTGAAAATAATATTCGTGCGTATTTACTAGGCGGAATGATGAAGAGTAGGACGAAAGCTTTAATCGGTGCTATGGCACAGGAAAGTATGCAGAAGTATCGTTTTGATAAATGTTTTTTAGGTGCAAATGGTGTACATGAACAGCTTGGCTTTACAACGCCAGATCCAGAAGAAGCGCTCTTAAAACAAATGGCATTAACATTAGCAAACGAAGGATATTTCTTAATTGATGAAAGTAAGTTTTCAGAAGTTGCGTTTGCGAAAATTGCAAATGTTGAAGATGCAAATATTATTACAAACCATTTAGAAATTGATTTAGAAAAATATAAACAACAAACCAATGTAATTGAGGCTGATAAACAATGATCTATACAGTTACTTTAAACCCATCTATTGATTATGTAGTGCAAGTTTCTTCCTTTGATTTAGGAACAATAAATCGAGCGGAAAAAGATATGAAGTTTCCTGGAGGAAAAGGAATTAATGTTTCTCGTGTTCTTCAGCGTTTAGGTGTTAAAAATATAGCACTTGGATTTACTGGTGGATTTACTGGTCAATTTATTAAAGAGGTATTACAGACGGAAGGTGTAACAACAAACTTCGTCCAAGTAGATGAAGATACTCGCATTAATGTGAAAATAAAAGGGGAAGAAGAAACAGAATTAAATGGCCAAGGTCCTATTGTAACAAAAGAGCAGTTCGAACAGTTAATGAAAAAAATTGAGAGTATGCAACATGGAGATTGTGTTGTACTTGCTGGGAGTGTACCAGTTTCTATTCCAAGTACCTTTTACGAATCAATTGCTGCGTTTGGAGCTGAAAAAGGTATTCGTGTAGTAGTAGATGCAAGTGGAAGTGCACTGCAACATGTAATTAAAAATAAGCCATTTTTAATTAAGCCAAACCACCATGAACTTGGTGAGTTGTTTGGAGTGGAGCTTTCAACAGTAGAGGACGTTTTACCTTATGGAAGAAAATTAATTGAACAAGGTGTAAAACACGTTATCGTATCGATGGCTGGAGAGGGAGCTTTATTATTTACGGCAGAAGGTATATATGAAGCGACTGTTCCAAAAGGTGTTGTAATTAATTCAGTTGGGGCCGGGGATTCTCTTGTTGCAGGGTTTGTAGGCAAATATGAACAGACAAAAGATATTGAAAAGGCATTTCAATACGGCGTTGCAACAGGGAGTGCAACAGCATTTTCAGCTGATTTATGTAAGAAGGAAAAAGTAGAAGAATTATTGTCGCAAGTAATTGTAGCTAAGCGATAGGGGGAAGCAACATATGAAAATTACAGAACTATTAAAAAGGGATACAGTCATTATGGATTTGACAGCTTCAAATAAAGAAGCTGTCATAGATGAATTAGTTGAGAAATTAAACGGGGCAAATCGTTTAAATAGTAAAACGGAATTTAAAGAAGCTATTTTAAAGCGGGAGGCCCAAAGTACGACTGGAATAGGGGAAGGTATTGCAATACCTCATGCGAAGACAAAGGCTGTTAAACAACCATCGATTTGTTTTGGTAGAAGTGTAAGCGGTATCAATTATGAGTCGCTTGACGGACAGCCAGCACAGTTATTCTTTATGATTGCTGCAAGTGAAGGAGCGAATAATACTCATTTAGAAACGTTGTCTCGTTTATCGACATTATTAATGGATGAAGGATTTCGCAAGCAACTATTAGAAGCAAAGGATGAAAGTGAGCTTCTTCAACTATTTGATGAAAAAGAGAATGAAAAAGAAGAAGAGATTGAAGTCGCAAAACCAGAAGGAAATGAACCGTACGTACTTGCTGTTACAGCTTGTCCAACTGGAATCGCTCACACATATATGGCAGCGGATAGCTTAAAAGCAAAAGCGACAGAGTTAGGAATAGCGATTAAAGTTGAAACAAACGGATCAACAGGTATTAAAAACGGTTTAACGAAAGAGGATATTGAACGTGCAACAGCTATTATTGTTGCGGCGGATAAACAAGTAGAAATGAATCGTTTTGCTGGTAAACATGTCATTCAAGTGCCAGTTGCTGATGGGATTCGAAAAACGGAAAATCTGCTTAAGCGAGCTGTCAAACAAGATGCACCAATCTTTAAAGGTGTAAAAGAGGACGGGAAATCAGAAAGTATTGAGGGAGAAAAAGGATTAGGAATTTATAAGCATTTAATGAGCGGTGTAAGTAATATGCTTCCATTCGTTGTTGGTGGCGGGATTTTAATAGCGTTAGCGTTTTCGTTTGGTGGTATAAAGGCGGAAGGTCCTTTAGCTGAATTGTTCATGTCAATTGGTGGAGGAAAAACAGGTGCGTTTTTATTCCTTGTACCAATTTTAGCTGGATTTATTGCAAGTTCTATTGCTGATCGTCCTGGTTTTATGCCTGGTGTTGTAGGTGGATTTTTAGCAGCGAATGCGAATGCTGGATTTTTAGGTGGGTTAATTGCTGGCTTCTTAGCTGGATATGTTGTTTTAGGGTTGAAAAGATTATTTTCAGGACTACCAGTACAATTAGAAGGAATTAAACCTGTATTGTTATATCCAGTCTTTGGATTATTGATTACAGGAGTTGTAATGCAAAAAGTAGTAATTCCGCCTGTAGTAGCATTAAATGAAATGTTGACAGGGTGGTTAAATGGTTTAAACGGTACGAATGCTATATTACTAGGTCTTATTTTAGGTGGTATGATGGCAATTGATATGGGGGGGCCAATTAATAAAGCGGCATTTACGTTTGGTATTGCTGCAATAGAAGCGCAGAATTTTGGAGTGCACTCAGCAGTTATGGCTGGTGGGATGGTACCACCACTTGCGATTGCATTCGCAACTACATTCTTTAAATCAAAGTTTACAGAAGCGGAACGTAAATCTGGTTTAACAAATTATATTATGGGAGCGTCGTTCATTACAGAAGGTGCGATTCCGTTTGCAGCTGCAGATCCGGTTCGAGTAATCGTAAGTTGTGTTGTTGGTTCAAGTATTGCAGGTGCGTTATCTATGTTATTCCAAATTACATTACCGGCACCGCATGGTGGATTATTTGTAATAGCGTTAGTAAATAAACCGTTACTATATATTTTCTCTATATTAATTGGAACAATTGTCTCGGCTGTTATGCTAGGTGTTTGGAAAAAGAAAGTTCAATAACAAATAAAAAGAGAGCAGTTTTTAGTAGCTGCTCTCTTTTTATTACAAAAAAATAGGTTAACAATTGAATATTGATGTTTTTTGGTAAAAGATGTAACGAATTGTGAATTTTTTGTAACAAAAAAGTAACACTGTAATTTTTTCTGGAAAAAAGTTCTTGTGCTCGTATATGAAAAATATATGAAAACCACTGGAGATTGTATGAGAAATACATTTTATTAATATGGAAATTTATGTTACAACTCGTTAATCGTATATTACGAATGCTTTGTAATTGTGTGATTTCTAAAAATTCTAAAAATCTGTTGCTATAATGAAAATACGAAAACAAAGCAAATGGAGGCTATTCATGAAAAAATTATTAGGTATAGCAACAGCAGCAGTTTTTGGTCTTGGGATTTTTGCGGGTTCTGCTAAAGCGGAAACAATTGTAACAACAGACGTATTAAATGTTAGAGAAAACCCAAATGTAGAGTCAAAGCTTGTAGGTAAAGTGTTCAGTGGGAATACACTAGATGTTATAAATACAGAAAATGGATGGACAAAAATTAAGTTGAACGGTAAGGAAGCGTTTGTAAGTGCCGATTTTACAAAGAGCACATATTATGTAACGGCGGGCGTATTAAATGTTCGTGCTGGAGCGAATACTGATTCTGAAATTTTAGGTAAACTTAATAAAAATGATGTGATTGAAACGACGAATCAAGTTCAAAATGAATGGTTACAATTCGACTACAATGGAAAAGTTGGATATGTTCACGTGCCATTTTTAACAGGAACAGCACCTGTAATCGAAAAGAAAGAGGTTGTAGCTCAAGAAGAAGCGCCAGCTAGAATAAATACGCCGGTTAAAAATAATACAGTAGTTAAGAATAAAGAGTCTATTAAGAAGGTAGAATCAAGTAAACCTGTGGTAAAAGAAAAACCGGCTGCAAAACCAGTTGCAAAATCTACTGAAACAAGTGCGCCTGCTGGTGGTCGTGAAATTACGGTAAAAGCGACGGCATATACAGCAGATCCGAGTGAGAATGGTTCGTATGGTGGTCGTGTATTAACTGCAATGGGGCATGATTTAACAGCAAATCCAAATATGAAAGTAATTGCTGTTGATCCGAAAGTAATTCCGCTTGGATCAAAAGTATGGGTAGAAGGGTATGGAGAAGCGATTGCTGGAGACACTGGTGGTGCGATTAAAGGAAATCGTATTGATGTATTGGTCGGTTCAGATGGTAGTGCTAATAGCTGGGGGCGCAAATCTGTAAAAGTGAAAGTTATACAATAGGTTATCGATATTAATATAAAAAGCGGTTGCTTGAAATTATGTAAGCAACCGCTTTTTATGGGTTATTGAAAAGGATAAATAGTTTTACCTGTAATAATTTTATATGCACTGCAAAATTGCGTTTGTATATATTCTGTATTTTCATTCTCTGGATGTAATGTTGTTTCATGGAGAGTAGAATGAAAAGCCCGTAGTAAACAATTTAGGGCGAAGTATAACTCCTCTTGTGAACAATTTTGTTCTTTTGTAGAAGTAGCTAAAATGAGGTCTTTTGTCAAAGATGAAAAATTGATGGTGGATTGTTTCATAGTTAACTCATCCTCTCGAAACTATTTTTATCATGTATATGCAGAATTGGACAAACTATGTTCTTTTTATATATAATTTCATGTACCAAAATGAAAGAACTTGCAATCATGCCGTTAAAATTGGTAAGATTGGGTATAATCAATAGATGGAGTATATTACATAAAGAGAGTTGAATGATATGGGAGAAGTGCAACGTGAAAAAGTTGCTGTCATCATTGGACCAACTGCTGTTGGAAAGACGAAGTTAAGTATCGACCTTGCCAAAGCGTTGAACGGTGAAATTATTAGTGGTGATTCCATGCAGATCTATCGAACGATGGATATTGGAACTGCAAAGGTAACAAAAGCAGAGATGGACGGAATTCCACATTATATGGTCGATATAAAAAATCCGGAAGATTCATTTTCTGTCGCGGAATTTCAAGAACGTGTTCGCAAGCATATTCGAGAAATTACAGAACGTGGTAAATTACCAATTATAGTTGGTGGGACCGGTCTTTATATACAATCTGTTTTATTCGATTATCAGTTTACAGATGATGCTGGTGATGTGATATACCGAGAGCAAATGGAAAAGTTAGCTTTAGAACGCGGTGTGGAATATGTACATAAAAAATTGCAAGAAGTAGATCCAGAAAGTGCGGAGCGTATTCATGCAAATAATGCACGACGTGTCATTCGGGCGTTAGAAATTTTCCACACGACGGGTGAAAAAATGAGTGACCAAATTGAGAAACAAGAAAAAGAGTTACTCTATGATGTTTCATTAATTGGCTTGACAATGGATCGAGAAATGCTATACGATCGCATTAACTTACGAGTGGATTTAATGATGGAACAAGGCCTATTAGAGGAAGTAGAAGGGCTGTATAATAGAGGGATACGAGATTGTCAATCTATTCAAGCGATTGGATATAAAGAAATCTATGATTATTTTGAGAATCGAGCCTCTTTAGAAGATGCGGTATCACAATTAAAGACGAATTCGCGTCGTTATGCAAAGCGTCAATTAACGTGGTTCCGTAATAAAATGGATGTCACGTGGTTTGATGTTACAGACGGTGAAAAAACGTCAGAAATTTTACGATACATAGAAGGAAAGTTACAAGTAAAGTCGAATAATAGTAAGTAGAGAAAAAGAGGAGGATTCGACATGAAGCAATCAATCAATATTCAAGATCAGTTTTTAAATCAACTCCGTAAAGAAAATACGTTTGTTACGCTGTACTTATTAAATGGTTTCCAGCTTCGTGGACTAATTAAAGGATTTGATAATTTTACAGTCCTGCTGGAAACAGAAGGTAAGCAACAGCTTATTTATAAACATGCAATTTCTACATTTGTACCACAAAAAAATGTTTCAATTGAATTAGAATAGTAATGAATTATTGTACATAACAAAAAAGAGCGAGTTTCTGAAGTGACCCCTAAAAGTTAGACACGGTTATTTCATTAGGCAGCTTGATAAAAGTGAGTCCGGTATTGTACCGGGCTCATTTTTAATTTTGCCTTAATCCGTTTCGTATTATAATAATCTATATATTTTTCTAATTCTATTTTAAAGTGCTCTACATTTTCAAATTCTTTTATGTAGAGGAACTCCGACTTCATAATCCCAAAGAAATTTTCTATTACTGCGTTGTCGTAACAGTTGCCTTTTCGAGACATACTCTGGACGATAGCTCTTGATTCAAGTGTCCGGACGTACTGTCTCATTTGATAATGCCATCCTTGATCCGAATGCATCAGTAGCTGGTGGGTTTCAGGTAAAGGTTCCAATGCTTTCTCTAACATGTCTGAAACAAGCGAATACGTCGGTCTAGAACCAATTGTATAGGTAATAATTTCACCATTATACAAATCTAATACAGGTGATACATACAGTTTTTCTCCAAACAATTTAAACTCTGTGATGTCCGTTACCCACTTTTGATTCGGTGCATCTGTATGAAAATTACGCTCTAAAATATTAGGTGCAATTCTACCGACTTTTCCTTTATAGGATTTATATTTCTTCATACGCACAAGACACTTTAACCCAAGCTCTTTCATAATGCGCTGAACCTTCTTGTGGTTCACTTTCTGGCCACGATTCGTTAATTCATCACGAATGCGACGGTAACCATAACGACCTTCATTTTCCTCATAAATCGCTTTAATCTCAGCTTTCAAATCAGCATCTACATCTGGACGATTTATTTTCTTTACTAAATCATAAAGTTTAGTACGTCTAGTTTAAATTGTTGTGTGTAATTTGTACATCGTTTTAGAAAAGCTTCCAGACCATTCTGTTTATATTGGTTTACCCAATTCAAAATGATTGTGTCACTTATACCGAGCGATCTACCCACTTCTCGATAACTTTCATTTCCGTTCAAATAACGTAGAACGATTTGTATTTTTTCATCAGCTGTAAATTTAGCCATAGAAAAACTGCACCTCCAATTGTTAGATTGTGTCTAACAATTGGGGTGCAGTTCAGTTTCTCGCTCTTTTTTTATTTGTCATAAACAATATATAGTGAAATTTAAGCGATTCTAAATACAGTAAGGCGGATGTTAATATTTCCTGTTGCAGGGATCGTAATCTCATTAAGAGTAGATTGGACAGAGATTCTTGCACCAGCTGCTAATGTTTCGATTGTAGTAAATGAAAGTGAGTCGCCTATTAAATTTGAAGAGAAATTATCAGTTGCGACTGCCCCATTAATTGAAATGCCTACTCCAAGAGGAGCGCATCCTGGCGCAGTTGTAGAAATGGATACGCTAATTACATAAATACCACCGTTAATAACAGTAACTGTATCTGTGCCGTTGAAGATAATATTGTTTACGTTAATTGCAGTACTAAAAATAAAGTTATTAAATTGCAGTACTGTTTGCTGAATATTGTTTGTTACAACAATTGTTGCTATAGGGAAGCTAGGTCCAGTAGGTCCGGTAGGTCCACCAGAAGGTCCAGTAGGTCCAGTAACTCCTATGCCAGTAGCGCCGGTAGCACCCGTTGGTCCTTGAATGCCTTGAGGTCCGGTAGCGCCCGTGTTACCTTGAGGTCCCTGAGGTCCAGTAGCGCCGGTAGCGCCCGTGTTACCTTGAACGCCTTGAGGTCCAGTAGCGCCAGTAGCACCAGCAGGTCCTTGAGCGCCTGTATTGCCGGTAGCGCCTGTGTTACCTTGAGGCCCTTGAGGTCCAGTAGCGCCAGTAGCACCCGTGTTACCTTGAGGCCCTTGAGGTCCAGTAGCGCCAGTAGCACCAGCAGGTCCTTGAACACCTTGAGGTCCAGTGGCACCAGTAGCACCCGTGTTACCTTGAATCCCCTGAGGTCCAGTAGCACCAGTAGCACCAGCAGGTCCTTGAGCACCTTGAGGTCCAGTGGCACCAGTAGCACCAGCAGGTCCTTGAGCACCTTGAGGTCCAGTGGCACCGGTAGCACCCGTGTTACCTTGAACACCTTGAGGTCCAGTAGCGCCAGTAGCACCAGCAGGTCCTTGAGCGCCTGTATTGCCGGTAGCGCCTGTGTTACCTTGAGGCCCTTGAGGTCCAGTAGCGCCAGTAGCACCAGCAGGTCCTTGAGCACCTTGAGGTCCAGTGGCACCGGTAGCACCCGTGTTACCTTGAACACCTTGAGGTCCAGTGGCACCAGTAGCACCAGCAGGTCCTTGAACACCTTGAGGTCCAGTGGCACCAGTAGCACCCGTGTTACCTTGAATCCCCTGAGGTCCAGTAGCACCAGCAGGTCCAGTGGCACCGGTAGCACCCGTGTTACCTTGAACACCTTGAGGTCCAGTGGCACCAGTAGCACCCGTGTTACCTTGAACACCTTGAGGTCCAGTGGCACCGGTAGCACCCGTGTTACCTTGAACACCTTGAGGTCCAGTGGCACCAGTAGCACCAGTAGGTCCTTGAGTACCTTGAGGTCCAGTGGCACCAGTAGCACCTGTGTTACCTTGAGCACCTTGAGGTCCAGTGGCACCAGTAGCACCTGTGTTACCTTGAGCACCCTGAGGTCCAGTGGCACCAGTAGCACCTGTGTTACCTTGAGCACCTTGAGGTCCAGTAGCACCCGTGTTACCTTGAACACCCTGAGGTCCAGTGGCGCCAGTAGCACCCGTGTTACCTTGAACGCCTTGAGGTCCAGTAGCGCCAGTAGCACCAGCAGGTCCTTGAGCGCCTGTATTGCCGGTAGCGCCTGTGTTACCTTGAGGCCCTTGAGGTCCAGTAGCGCCAGTAGCACCCGTGTTACCTTGAGGCCCTTGAGGTCCAGTAGCGCCAGTAGCACCAGCAGGTCCTTGAGCACCTTGAGGTCCAGTGGCACCGGTAGCACCCGTGTTACCTTGAACGCCTTGAGGTCCAGTGGCACCAGTAGCACCCGTGTTACCTTGAACGCCTTGAGGTCCAGTAGCGCCAGTAGCACCAGCAGGTCCTTGAGCGCCTGTATTGCCGGTAGCGCCTGTGTTACCTTGAGGCCCTTGAGGTCCAGTAGCGCCAGTAGCACCCGTGTTACCTTGAGGCCCTTGAGGTCCAGTAGCGCCAGTAGCACCAGTAGGTCCTTGAACACCTTGAGGTCCAGTGGCACCAGTAGCACCCGTGTTACCTTGAACACCTTGAGGTCCAGTGGCACCGGTAGCACCCGTGTTACCTTGAACACCTTGAGGTCCAGTGGCACCAGTAGCACCTGTGTTACCTTGAGCACCTTGAGGTCCAGTGGCACCAGTAGCACCTGTGTTACCTTGAGCACCTTGAGGTCCAGTGGCACCAGTAGCACCTGTGTTACCTTGAGCACCCTGAGGTCCAGTGGCACCAGTAGCACCTGTGTTACCTTGAGCACCTTGAGGTCCAGTAGCACCCGTGTTACCTTGAACACCCTGAGGTCCAGTGGCGCCAGTAGCACCCGTGTTACCTTGAGCACCTTGAGGTCCAGTAGCACCTGTGTTACCTTGAGGCCCTTGAGGTCCAGTAGGTCCGGGAGGCCCGCCAGAAGGTCCGGTAGGTCCGGTAACTCCTATACCAGTAGCGCCAGTGGCACCCGTGTTACCTTGAATACCTTGAGGTCCAGTAGCACCAGTAGCGCCGGTAGCCCCCGCAGGTCCTTGAGCGCCTGTATTGCCGGTAGCGCCTGTGTTACCTTGAGGTCCCTGAGGTCCAGTAGCGCCAGTAGCACCAGTAGGTCCTTGAGCGCCCGTATTGCCGGTAGCGCCTGTGTTACCTTGAGGTCCCTGAGGTCCAGTAGCGCCGGTAGCCCCCGCAGGTCCTTGAGCGCCTGTATTGCCGGTAGCGCCTGTGTTACCTTGAGGTCCCTGAGGTCCAGTAGCGCCGGTAGCCCCCGCGGGTCCTTGAGCGCCTGTATTGCCGGTAGCGCCTGTGTTACCTTGAGGTCCCTGAGGTCCAGTAGCGCCGGTAGCCCCTGCAGGTCCTTGGGCGCCCGTATTGCCGGTAGCGCCTGTGTTACCTTGAGGTCCCTGAGGTCCAGTAGCACCGGTAGCACCCGTAGCACCCGTGTTACCTCGAGGTCCAGTGGCACCAGTGGCGCCTGCTGGTCCAGTAGGTCCGGTAGGTCCTTGGATGAACGAAGCAGAATTAACTAGAGCAGTTTGTAATGCTGCTATTAATTTAAGGAGCTCTTGAAGTGTGCAAGGGTCTATTCGGAATAATTTTGTAATGTATAGTAAATAGTTAATGAGATTTTGAAGCTCAATAAATACAGCGCTTGCTACAAAGGTTGGATTTCTTAATATAGTTATTAAGTTTTTAATAATAGCTAACCCTTGTGCTTTCAGGGAGGAAGTAGCGTCTAGTGAACAAATAAATTTACTTAGTAGGTTCAATGTATCGATTAGATCTTCAATATTTTGGGGAGATGGATTTGCGAAAAGTTTTGGGATTATTTTTGTTAAATCAATAATAATCGCACGAAATGTTCTAAGTTGAGCTTTAGTAATTGGGATTGATGGAGTATTTGGGATTCGTCCAGCGCTACTTGGAAAGCATGGTTTGGAGAATTTGTTTTGATTGTCGTTATAACGAGACATTAAATCTCTCCTTTCTCACGAAAATGTGAACGAAACTCATCATAGTAGATGCAGAAATTAGTTAAATGGTCATAGTAAAATCGTTTGTTTAAAGAAAAAAATAGAAAAAACGCCTTACAATAAGGCGTTTTTTCTATTTTCTGCGTATTGATAATATCGCTTTAATGAAATTTTTGATTTGAATCCAGCGAGTTTTATAATTTCTGATTCAGGAGTTTCTTTTTTTATTAAGTTTAAAATATAGGTGTTACGAAAATGTTGTCCTGAAATTCCTTTACGTAAATTGGCTCTAGCCACTTCGAGGCGAATCATTTTTTGTATAGCAATTTCCGTTAATGCCTTTGGTGCATCATTTTCATATACCCACCTGTATGTTCCACGGTTAAAATCGAATGCGACAAATAATGGATCATCACTATGGTATTTGGGGCGAACTGGTTCTGGGATGCTTTTGTAATAATTATATAGTTGTTTTTTGTCTTCTTTTGCTAATGTAATTGTTCTTTCTACACCTGCGGTTGCTGGGATTGACAATGTGTTAGTTTCAAAGTGAACGTGATGCATTGTTAATGCTGTAAGTTCCTGTAAGGATAAACCGTAGTCAATCAATAGATTTAAAATAGCGATATTGCGATCCATTAATAAGGGGCGCACAGGAAGTTGTTTTTCTGAAAGTCCTTCTAATGAAGTGACTATATACTTTAACCTTTTTTCTTCATCAGGTGAAATGAAATCTTCGTTACGAAGTGTACGGTCTGGTTGAATAGATATTTCCATATTTTTTAATGGATTAGGAATGTTTAGAAAATGATGCATTCTATTTAGTACAATAAATACACGATGCATCGTTTTTTCTGAGTAATGTCGATTCGTTTTTAAATCGGAAAAGTAATCTTCGTAGTCTTTTGTACAAAGTGTAGCCCATATATTACTGGAAGGGAGCTTTTTGTTTTTTTCTAACCAATGTCCGAAGTCTTCAACGTCATAAACATAACGTTTAATAGTTGAGGGTTTTCGGCCTTTATTCAATAAAAAAATAGAAAAGGCTTGTATTGTATCATGGAATTCCGTTGTCTCCATAGTCCCACCACCTTAATTATTTCTTATATTATAGCAAACTTTTCTGAAAATAGGCATTTACAAGGGGGACAGGAATAATAATATTTGGTGAGTGGATAAAATGAGGTGATTGTATGGAACAATCGATGCGAAAGAAAAACAACAATCAAATTAATATTGTGTTAAACCATCGAAAGAAAATTTCTTTGCCAGCCGCAGAAAATAAAACGGTAATTTCAAATGAAACTGCAATTAAACATGAAATGCTGCAGAGAATTGAAGAAGAGATGGGGAAGCTTGTTGGGATGGATGATATAAAAAAGATAATAAAAGAAATATATGCTTGGATTTATGTGAATAAAAAAAGACAAGAGAAGGGATTGAAGTCTGAGAAGCAAGTACTTCATATGCTGTTTAAAGGGAATCCGGGTACAGGGAAGACAACTGTTGCTAGAATGATAGGAAAATTGCTGTTTGAGATGAATATTCTATCAAAAGGGCACTTGGTTGAAGCTGAACGTGCTGATCTTGTAGGAGAGTACATCGGCCATACAGCTCAAAAAACAAGAGACTTAATAAAAAAAGCAATGGGAGGTATTTTGTTTATTGATGAGGCGTATTCTTTAGCTCGAGGAGGAGAGAAGGACTTTGGAAAAGAAGCAATTGATACGCTTGTAAAACATATGGAAGATAAACAACATGGTTTTGTATTGATTTTAGCTGGATATTCAAGAGAGATGAATCACTTTCTTTCATTAAATCCAGGGCTGCAATCTCGTTTTCCATTTATTATTGAATTTGCGGATTACTCGGTAAATCAGTTGTTGGAAATTGGGAAAAGAATGTATGAAGAGCGTGAATATCAGTTATCGAAAGAGGCTGAATGGAAATTTAGGGATCATTTACATGCTGTAAAGTATTCGTCGCAAATTACATCGTTTAGTAATGGGCGGTATGTACGGAATATTGTTGAAAAATCAATTCGTACACAGGCGATGCGGTTGTTGCAAGAAGATGCCTATGATAAAAATGATTTAATTGGAATATCGAGTATGGATTTGATGCTCGAAGAGGAGACGCACAGTACATAAACTGTGCGTCGATTTTTGTGTATAAGTTCGTTTACTCTTTTTTTTCTTTTTCTTGGTGTACTTTATGGAAGTGTTCCATTTTAGCGCTCTTTTCGTGTGCTGAATTAGGATCGTGTCCAAATTGATTTACTGAGCTTTTTTGAGCTCCTTTATTAACGTGGTTTGTCATTTGTATTCACCTCACTTTAAAAATTAGTATAAACATTATATAAAGAAAAAATCGTTAGAAAAGAAAAACCTCTTTACGATATGTAAAGAGGTTAGATTGCTATTTATGGATTGAACGTTCTTTCGTTTCGATACGTCTGTGTGGTAAATGCCATTTGTAATGAATAGAAACCATGCGGAAGCAAACAATTAAAATGAATAAAATGTAAAGAGCCCAATCGCTAACAATAATTTGAGCGCCAATTAAAAAACCTGCTAAAATTGTCCAAAAGGCATATACTTCAGCTCGAAGAACGAGAGGTTTCCTGCGGGCTAAAAGATCGCGAATGATACCGCCGCCGATACCAGTTAAAACAGCTGCTACAATTGTGGCGCTAATTGGTAAATTTAATTTTTGGGCATATAATGCTCCTTGTACAGCAAATGCTGATAAGCCGATAGCGTCAGTGATATTTTCCCACTTTTTCCAATGTCTAATTAACTTATTTGGAAAAAGAAAAATAATAGTCATTGATAAAAGTGCGATTTGGAATAACATGTCTTGTTGCCAAAACGCGACAATCGGATAACCGATTAATAAATTACGAAGGGCACCTCCCCCAAATGCGGTTGCCATTCCTAAAATATACACCCCGAAAATATCATAATCCTCTTCCATTGCAACAATGGCTCCGCTTAGTGCGAAAGCGATTGTGCCTATGATGCTAAAAATCTCCCATGCCATGAATTTTCTCCCCCGCTAACTAGATGAAATGTGCTTCCTCTGCTATTATATTAGAAGGTTTAAATTTCGAAAAGGATGAGTGAACATATTTGATGGAAGAAAAAGAAAAAGTCATATTAGTAGGCTGTCAATTGCCACAAGATGATGATGAAAAATTTATGTATTCCATGAAAGAGCTTGCATCACTAGCGAAGACTGCACGAGCAGAATTGTTAGTGTCAACAACGCAAAAACGACCAAAGTTTCATCCGGCAACTTACATAGGTAAAGGGAAATTAGAAGAGCTTACAATGTTAACTGAAGAATTAGAGCCGGATGTTATTGTATTTAATAATGAATTAACGCCGAGTCAAATTCGGAATTTATCCTCAGTATTAGATGCGAGAGTAATTGATCGAACGCAACTAATACTGGATATTTTTGCGCAACGTGCGAAGTCGAGGGAAGGTAAGCTTCAAGTAGAATTAGCTCAGTTGCAATATACAATGCCGCGTCTTATGGGGCAAGGATTGTCCTTATCGCGTCTTGGTGGTGGTATTGGAACGAGAGGACCGGGTGAGACGAAATTAGAGACGGATCGTCGTCATATTCGATCCCGTATTGATGAAATAAAGAAACAACTTGCAGTTGTTGTGGAACATCGAAAAAGATATCGTGAGAGAAGAAAAGATAATAAAGTATTTCAAGTTTCGTTAATAGGGTATACAAATGCAGGGAAATCGACACTGTTTAATAGATTAACGGAAGCTGATACGTTTGAAGAAAACCTTCTGTTTGCAACATTAGACCCAACGACGAGGAAGATGCCGTTACCTTCTGGTTATACAGTATTACTAACTGATACTGTTGGTTTTATACAAGATTTACCCACTTCATTAATCGCTGCTTTTCGTTCGACACTGGAAGAAGCGGGGGAAGCAGATGTCATTTTACATGTAGTTGATTCCGCGGATCCTAACTACATAGGGCATGAAAAAACAGTAAAACGATTATTATCAGAACTTGAAATTAACCATATTCCTATTATTACGTTATATAATAAAAAAGATGAATTGCATCAAAACTTTATTCCGTTTCCGAAAAGTGATTTCTTAATGACTAGTGCTTTTGAAGAAAGTGATTTATTGCGTATAAAAGAAGCGATAGAAACGAAGATGAAGAAAGAAATGGATTGTTATCGAGTGGAAATCCCTCCGAGTGAAGGTAAGTTGTTAACACTTTTAAAGACGGAAACTCTATTAGCAAAGATGGAGTTTCTGGAAGATAAATTTGTATATGATTGTGCAGGGTATATTTTTACTCATTCATCGCTTAATGTGCAATTAAAGAGATTTTTAGTGGAAGAAGGAGAAAATAAAAATGTTTGATCGTTTGAAAAATGGAGAAAAAATTGCTCCAATCGTAAAAGAAGTAGAGAGTCAGATTACAGAAGTACATAAACGTGCGGATGAAGTAATTGAAAGTAATCAGTTTCGTGTATTAGAAAGTTTTCGTAAACATAAAATTAGTGACTCGCATTTTATCCCGACGACAGGTTATGGTTATGATGATATTGGCCGTGATACGTTAGAAAAAGTGTATGCTGATGTGTTTGGAGCGGAAGCTGGACTTGTTCGTCCGCAAATTATTTCAGGTACTCACGCTATTTCTACAGCGTTATTCGGTATTTTACGTCCAGGAGATGAGTTATTGTACATCACTGGAAAACCGTATGATACGTTAGAGGAAATCGTTGGCGTGCGTGGGAAAGGTGTAGGTTCATTTAAAGAATATAATATTGGTTACAATGCAGTTCCGCTAACTGAAGGTGGGCTTGTTGATTTTGAAGCTGTTGCAGCAGCGATTCATAGTAATACGAAAATGATCGGTATTCAGCGTTCGAAAGGTTATGCTACTCGTCCATCGTTTACTATTTCTCAAATTAAAGAGATGATCGCGTTTGTTAAAGAAATTAAACCTGATGTTGTTGTGTTTGTAGATAACTGTTATGGTGAGTTTATTGAAGAGCAAGAGCCATGTCATGTTGGTGCAGATTTAATGGCGGGTTCGCTTATTAAAAACCCGGGCGGCGGAATTGTTAAAACTGGTGGTTATATTGTCGGGAAAGAACAGTATGTTGAAGCGTGTGCATATCGTTTAACGTCTCCGGGAATTGGTGCGGAAGCTGGAGCGTCTTTATACAGTCTGCAAGAAATGTATCAAGGGTTCTTCTTAGCGCCACATGTTGCAGGACAAGCGCTGAAAGGTGCAATTTTTACAGCTGCGTTTTTAGAAAAGTTAGGAATGAACACGTCACCAGCGTGGAATGCGCCAAGAACAGACTTAATTCAATCTGTTCAATTTGATGATAAAGACCGTATGATTGCCTTCTGCCAAGCGATTCAATATGCATCTCCAATTAATTCGCATTTTACTCCGTATGCAAACTATATGCCAGGTTATGAAGATGATGTAATTATGGCGGCGGGAACATTTATTCAAGGTGCAAGTATTGAATTGTCTGCTGATGGTCCGATTAGACCACCGTATGTTGCATATGTGCAAGGTGGATTAACGTATTCGCATGTTAAAATTGCGATTTGTTCTGCAATTGATGAATTGATTGAAAAGAATTTATTAACAATTTCTTAAAGGGGAGCTGTCGATATCGGCAGCTTTTTTCGTATAAAAGTAACGATTTATGCGATTAGAAAAAAGAATGAAAAAATTTATAAAAAAATCATGTAAGAAAATCTAACATCTATTGACACTAAACATAACATGTTATAAAATGAGAAGTAGTTAAGGCGAAGGAGGAACTGAAAAATGAAAGAAGATAGACGTTCTGCCCCGCTGTTTCCAATTGGTATTGTTATGGATTTAACACAATTGTCTGCACGTCAAATTCGCTACTATGAAGAGCATAATCTTGTTTCTCCAACCCGTACAAAGGGGAATCGTAGATTGTTTTCATTTAACGATGTAGATAAGTTGTTAGAAATTAAAGATTTGTTAGATCAAGGCCTGAATATGGCTGGTATTAAACAAGTGTTACTAATGAAAGAAAATCAAACAGAAGCAGTGAAAGTAAAAGAAGAAACGAAAGAAATTTCAAAAACTGAGCTTCGCAAAATACTTCGAGATGAACTACAACATACAGGTAGATTCAATCGAACTTCATTGCGACAAGGTGACATTTCAAGATTTTTTCACTAAAGATAACTGATTCTGAAGGCGATTAGAGGGACTAAGGAGGAATTTATAATGTCTAGATACACAAAAGAAGATATTTTCCGTTTGGCGAAAGAAGAGAATGTAAAGTATATCCGTTTACAATTTACGGACCTTTTAGGGGTAATTAAAAACGTAGAGATTCCAGTGAGACAATTAACGAAAGCTCTTGATAACAAAATGATGTTTGATGGATCTTCGATTGAAGGTTTCGTACGTATTGAAGAGTCTGATATGTATTTATATCCGGATTTAGACACTTGGGTAATTTTCCCTTGGACAGCTGAAAAAGGTAAAGTAGCTCGACTAATCTGTGATATTTACAATGCAGATGGCACTCCATTTGATGGAGACCCACGTAACAACTTAAAACGTGTGTTAAAAGAAATGGAAGCTTTAGGATTTTCAGACTTCAATCTTGGACCAGAGCCAGAATTCTTCCTATTTAAGGTTGATGAAAAAGGAAATCCAACATTAGAACTAAACGATAACGGTGGATACTTCGACCTTGCGCCGATGGATCTAGGGGAAAACTGTCGTCGTGATATCGTTCTTGAACTTGAAGAAATGGGATTTGAAATTGAAGCATCTCACCATGAGGTTGCTCCAGGACAGCACGAAATTGACTTTAAATATGCAAATGCAATTCGCTCATGTGATGACATTCAAACATTCAAACTTGTTGTAAAAACAATTGCTCGTAAACATGGTTTACACGCAACGTTTATGCCAAAACCACTATACGGTGTGAACGGTTCAGGTATGCACTGTAACTTATCATTATTTAAAAATGGTGAGAACGTATTCTTTGATGCAAACGGTGACTTACAATTAAGTGATGATGCTCGTCACTTCATCGCAGGTATTTTAAAACATGCACCAGCATTTACAGCGATAGCAAACCCAACTGTAAACTCATATAAACGTCTAGTACCTGGATATGAAGCGCCTTGTTACGTAGCATGGTCTGCACAAAACCGTAGCCCGTTAGTACGTATCCCTGCATCTCGTGGTATTAGTACACGCGTAGAAGTACGTAGTGTTGACCCAGCTGCAAACCCATATTTAGTAATGGCTACATTATTAGCTGCAGGTCTTGATGGAATTAAAAACAAATTAACTCCACCAGCTGCAGTAGACCGTAACATCTATGTAATGACAAAAGAAGAGCGCGAAGAAGCAGGTATCGTTGACTTACCAGCAACATTAGCGCAAGCATTAGTTACATTACAATCTAATGAAGTAGTATGCGGTGCACTAGGAGAACACTTACTTGAGCACTTCATCGAAGCGAAAGAGATTGAGTGGGATATCTTTAGAACACAAGTTCACCAATGGGAACGCGATCAATATATGTCTCTATACTAAGAGGCTTGAACCCTTGATACAACTAGTATCAAGGGTTTTTTAATTCCCTATTATTACAATTTTATGTGGTTGCAAAATGAAAAACAACCACATAAAAGCCAATAATTAATAACAAGTAGTGATATCATAGAAAAACATTATCAGATAAACGTAAGTTTTATATAATTTGTGAAATGAAAAAGCCTTGATACTACGGTATCAGGGCTTTTTTAGTGAAGTTATTGGATATGTTAACTACTAGATAATGGATTGTTTTTGGTTATTTTGAATCATGTTACTAAGAAAATCTTTTCAAAAGAATTGATCTTATCTTTTTTAATCACTTGTGCTAAAACTTAATAATTCTTTACTGCCTGTACAACGCGACCAATTATTTTTACATCTTCAGCTGAAAGGTCGTAAGTTTTTGGTTCGTGGATAGGGTCATTACTCAATGGTATTAAAGTAATGATGCTTCCGGATTTTGAAATCTTTTTCACGGTAGCATCATAACCATTGACTTTTACAACAGCAATTTGTCCGTTTTCAACATAAGGAGTTTCCTCTACTAAAACATAAGAACCATCAGGGAATTCGAGATTCATGCTAGTGCCTTTTACAGTAAGATAAAAATACTTTTTACGCTTGTTTAAAAATGTACTTAGCATGGGTAAATAGCCTTCGATATTTTCTTCAGCGAGTATGGGTGTACCGGCTGCTACAGAACCAATGATAGGAATGTAAATAATGTTTGATTGATCGTTTTGGATGGTTTCATAAATAGAAACTTCTTCTTTAACAGTATTGTCCTCTTGAGTTGCGAGTCTTTCTAAATCATCAGTAGTGATTCCTAATCCCTTACAAACTTTTATGACATTATCAACAGATGCTTTACCAATCCCTCTTGATAACATGGATTGCAGTGTTGTGGGGGGGAGACCTATTTTTTCGGCGAAGGCTCTTTTACTATAGCCAGCTTCTTTTATTAAGCGTGTTACAACCTCTGCTTTTTTCATTACTTTCACCATCTTTCTTATTAAAATGTATACGATATTGCGTATTTCTGTATATATCATAACCTAACTAAAATTGTTAGTAAATAGAAAAGTATACGAAATTGAGTATTTAAATACGTTTTTTTGTTGACTAAATACGAAATTGAGTTTATATTTAAATGGAAATGAACGCAATATCGTACAAAAAACAGGTGGTGAGTAAATGTATCCGAATTTGCGTGCAGAGATGGCGAGAAAAAGAATTATGATTACACAAATTTCTTCGCATCTGAAACTTCGCCACGCAACAGTGAGCGACAAAATAAATGGTAAATTTCGTTTTTATTATGATGAAGCTTTTGAAATTAAGAAAACTTTTTTTCCAGAACATAGTTTGGAATATCTTTTTGAATTTGAAGAAAATGAAGCGAATTGAAATCGGAGGAAATTTACTTAAAATGTAACCCTATAATCGAATTATTGAATGATGATTTAATAAGAGGGTTCATATCAAAGTATTTAATTTAAATTCTGATAACTAGTTAATTTGTAAAAAGAAAGTAAAGAATTATGCGTAGTGCGAAATTATCTCAATGCAATAAAGATAGTCCAAAATTAGTAGTGAGGAGGAGATGAGGATGGGGCAATTAATTGACTCATCAGTACATAGTTCATTAGTATTTGAAGTTAATGGCAAAGTAGTAACGGATAGTTTGGTAATTGCGAAGATATTCAAAAAAAATCACTTCGACGTTTTGAAGGAAGTTCGAAAACAAATTGTATATGTAGGTGAAGAGTTTGGAGGAGAAAATTTTCATGAGTCCACTTATTTTAATTCAAAGAATAGGCGAATCCCTAAATATGATTTAACAGAAGAAGCATTCACGTTACTTGTTATGGGATATACCAGTAGAGAAGCGGTTGGAATGAAAATTAAATTTATGAAAGAGTTCAAACGAATGAAGCAATATATACAAAATCAAAAAAATGTGCCAAAGGACCCAATGGGGGTTTTAAAGTTAACATTTGCTGCGTTAGAAGGACATACTCAGCAGATACAAGAGATAAAGTCTGAGGTGAAGGGTTTGCGAGAAAATACGCCGCTTTATGCTATCGAGTGTGAAGAGATAACAAGGGCTGTAAAAAGCTTAGGTGTTATGTTATTGGGAGGTAAAAATTCAAATTCTTATCAGGATATCGGCCTTAGAAGGAAGTTATATAGAGATATTTATAGTCAGTTACATCGGGAATTTGGTGTGAATAGTTATAAAGCTATTAAACGTTATCATTTGGATAGAGCAATACAAATGATTAATGAAGAATATTCAATTCCAACTGTTTTAAATGAAGAAATTACAGTTAAAAACTCACAAATAAATATGGCAGACATTCAGTAGGAGGAAAGAACATGCAAAGAAAGATTTTAGTAATTACTAGCAGTTTAGCAGGGTTACCAACTGTCAGTGAATTTAAAACAAAAGAAGATGCAAAAGAGCAGGTTAGAAAGCTTATTCAAAAAGGAATGAGTCAAAATGTGATTCGTATAACACAAGAAATTCCAATGAATATCGAAATTCAAGTGGATGTTGAACTTGAGGAATAAGAGAGGTTTAGAAGAAAATAGATATGGATAGCATGATTGTTTTGAATGAATGCATAAGAAAAGAATCCGTTGCAGCGGATTCTATAAGAAAAAATATCTCTAGATAAGTATAACATTGAATACCGTTTTTGAGAATTTATGAGGTGGCTAGTATGGGGATTATTCGAGTGAAAAAAGATAGTAATTATTCCGTTATAAATAATACTGGTTTAAAAGATGAAAGGTTGTCATGGAAAGCGAAAGGAATCTTAGCCTATGCGCTTACATTACCAGACGATTGGACTTTTCATATTAGTGAATTAGCTCGACATGCTAAGGATGGAGAAGATTCGCTCCGTACAGGTTTTAAGGAATTAAAAGAATTAGGTTATGTAAAACGTTATCCTGTTCGTGATGGGAATACGAAAAAAATTACAAGGTGGGATACGGAAATTTACGAAACGCCACAAAGGGACATGCCACAAATGGAAAACCAAGATGTGGTAAAGCCATATGAGGAAAATCAGAAACTACTAAATACTAATAGACTAAATACTAATAAACGAAATAATAATGATTATGATGATATGGATAAATTAGAATCTCGTGTATTCATCAATGAGAGGGTTAAAGTAAGTTGTAACTTTATTAAGGGGATGGGCATTCCGTTAAGTGAAATTGCAATTGCAGAGTTGGGGAGCTTTTGTAATTTGTTTAGTGGGGAGTTAATTCAGCATGCAATTAATAAAGCTGTTGATGAGAATGCGCCAAGATGGAACTACATTAAGGCTATATTGAGGAATTGGAAGGAGCAAGAAGTTAAAACATTAGTTGATGTGGCTATACTAGATAGACGTTTCGAAATGAGCAAGAAAAAGAAATATAACGGGACAGGTAGGAAGTATTCAAATAGAAAAGAGATTGTACCCGATTGGTTATATAAAGATGATGAATCAACAAATCTAGAAGAGGAAAGAAAAACCGTGCAGTCTACTGATGAAGAGCGTGAGAGATTACAAGAAGTGTTAAATAAATATAGGTCATAAGAAAAAATGCTAGATGATTTACAAGCAATAAAGATTGAAAAGGCTAATAAGCATATTCATGCTATTAAATTAGTATTAAGAGACTTTGTAAAAAGAACGGAAGTGGGTGAATCAGTAAGTGTTCGAATGGCTCAAAGATTATAAGAAGTTAGAAGAAGAAATTGCTTATTTAGAATACAACTTAGATAAATCAAAAGCCGAATTGAAGCGTTGGATTAGCGGTGATTTGCAAAATGTACGATTAACCGCTGAATCGGAAGGGGCTAAGGTAGAAGGGCGGATTGAAGCAATTGAATATGAATTAGCTCATAAAATGAATGAAGAGTATGATTTAAAGCTTTTGATTAATAAGTTTACAGGACTGGATCATCAAATACTTAAAATGAAATATGTTGATGGAATGACTTTAGAGCAAATTGCGTTTGAATTACATTATAGTACAGGCTATATACGCCGAAAACATGCTGAAATAAGGAAGATTGTCAAGTTTTTAGATGGATTTTAGTGTTACCTTTTTGTAGGATACATGCAGTGTACAGAAAGTATTGAAAAAGTGATTTATAGTAGTAATATAAGATTTCGACGAAAGGGCAACTATTTTTATGGTTGCTCTTTTTGGTGTGAAAGAAGGTGAGTAATATGAAGTGATTTGATGGATTAATAGGTCTTTAGCTTCTAGTTATATTTAGTAAAGTAGTAGTTTTACAGGCGAAAATAATAGAAAAATAAGGAGATGTTTAATGATGAGTTTATTAGCTGCTTCAGTCAAAACAAAGAATTTGCCACAACAGGTGTTACGTTGGCAATCAATGGTAGAAAGCGAATGTTCTGCACAAGGTGTACCTGAGTTAGTTCCTTACGTGCTTGGAATTATTATGGTGGAAAGTGGAGGGAATTCTGAAACGACACCTGATATTATGCAATCCAGTGAATCACAAGGGTGGGCAATGAATACAATTAAAAACCCGAAAGATTCAATTTATTACGGAGTGAAGCATTTAAAGGGTGCTTTTGATGATGCGAAGAAAAATGGCATTACAGATTTAAGTGCCATTGTTCAATCATATAATTTTGGACGAGCTTACCTTCGCTGGTTAGCATCTAACAATAAACAGCATTCATTACCGGTGGCAGATCTGTATTCTAAAACGGTTGTTGCGCCATCACTTGGAAATACGACCGGTGCTATGGTGAAATATAGTAACCCTATCGCTGTTGCCTACAATGGTGGTTATCGATATAAAAACGGGGGGAATTTCTTCTACTCTGAAATTGTTAAACAATATGTAGATTTTGATGGAGGAACTGGTGGCGGTGACAATAAGCCGTTACAACCAAAAGGGCTGGGAATTGCAACGTCTAAATACCCAGAAGGATGGGGCATTAATTTATATAGTGGTCCTGGAAAAGATGCTTGGTTTACAGGTCATGTCATTAATACAAAAATGCCATATTTAATTATAGATGCTGCTTGGTATGGCGGGAATGAAAATATGCTTTGCTTAGGTTGGGAAGCCTGGGCAAAAGAAGAACACTTTGAAGTGCAGTGGTTCCATGCTTACTCAAAATATCCCGCAGGTTATGGTATTAACACATATGATGGTCCAAATGGAAATTATAAAGGAAATGTGGATGGATCTTATCCATATGGTGTTTTTGCGAGAAAAGATGGTTACATTGATATTGGACAAAACACATGGGTAAAAGAAGAGCATTTTAATGTAAGATAATATCTTTAAATCAGCATGTATTAAGTAGGATGAAAAAACTTGTTATCATACCTCTTGAGATTAGAGTAATATCTGTAAAATGCTGGGCGGAATATAGAGTGCGATTTTTGAAAGAGCAACTGATGTGAAAAGTTGCTCTTTTTCTTTTTTTTGAATGTGAGGACCATAACCCATTATATAGAATATGGCCTGTCTGAGGATTTAGTTTCTAGATGTACTTAATAATTCAGTGGAATTTTAAATGATAAAAAATAAAAAAGGAGATAATCAGTAATGGAAATTAGAAAAAAATTAGTGGATCCAAGTAAATATGGTATAAAGTGTCCCAATACAATGACACCAGAATTCATCACAGTACATAATACGTACAATGATGCATCAGCAGAAAATGAGATATCGTATATGATTGGGAATAATAATTCAGTGTCGTTTCATGTTGCAGTAGATGACAAAGAAGCAGTACAAGGTATTCCGTTTGATCGTAATGCTTGGCATGCAGGTGATGGTAACGGAAATGGTAATCGTAAATCTATCGGAGTGGAAATTTGCTATTCTCTAAGCGGTGGGGATAGATATTACAAGGCGGAGGATAATGCAGCAATTGTTATTGCTCAGTTAATGAAACAATTCAATATACCGATTAGTAATGTACGTACACATAAATCGTGGAGTGGAAAGCATTGCCCACATCGAATGCTCGATGAAGGAAGAGTGGATCAATTCATTGAGAAGATAAACAAAGCATTTAATGAAGATAATAATAAACCACTACAACCAAAAGGACTGGGAATTGCAACGTCTAAATACCCAGAAGGATGGGGCATCAATTTATATAGTGGTCCTGGAAAAGGTGCTTGGTTCACAGGTCATGTCATTAATACAAAAATGCCATATTTAATTATAGATGCTGCTTGGTATGGTGGGAATGAAAATATGTTATGTCTAGGTTGGGAAGCGTGGGCGAAAGAAGAACACTTTGAAGTAGAGTGGTTCCATGCTTACTCAAAATATCCCGCAGGTTATGGCATTAACACATATGATGGTCCAAATGGAAATTATAAAGGAAATGTGGATGGATCTTATCCATATGGGATTTTTGCAAGAAAAGATGGTTATATCGATATTGGGCAAAACACATGGGTAAAAGAAGAACATTTTAATGTGAGATAAGGATATGAGAGTAGGATCACTCGTATGATTCTCTTTAATTTTTGAAAAGGAGATGAGAACGATGGAAGAACAAATCTTCAATTCAATGATTCAACAAGGAGCATTCGCAGCTTTATTTGTATGGATGCTGTTTACTACGCAAAAAAAGAATGAACAGCGCGAAGAACAATATCAAAAAGTTATTGAAAAAAATCAACAGGTCATTGAAGAACAAGCAAAAGCATTTAGTTCGTTGTCGAAGGATTTATCAGATGTTAAGCGAAAAATCTTGGGGAACGATGATGAGAAATAAAATATGGTATTAAAGTATTTGTCGCATATGCAGGTTCTCAAATAGGAATTCGATTCATATATAGCTAATGAGAAAAAGCCCTAATACCGATAAGTATTGGGGCTTTTTCTCATTAGCTATAGTGAATAAGGTTGTGGTGGATTTTTCAAGAGGAAAGAGTGAATGAAGTCTAATATTAATGTAAATGAAATGAAACTTTGAATGCTGCTTAGTTATAACGCAGTCTTATTCAGGATTTCGTTAGTTCATTTTCTAAATTTAGGGAATAAATATAGTTTAGTACCTTGCAATAAACAATACTAAGTGGTATATTATGGATAAAACAGGTACCGTGTATTGAACAGTACTAAGATAGGAAAGGAGGATGGCACTTGAACGTTCAGTTTAAAAAAGGTGTGCTTGAACTTTGTGTATTAGCACTTGTAAAACGTAAAGATAGTTACGGTTATGAACTTGTTCAGCAAATTTCTAATAAATTTTTAATATCGGAAGGGTCAGTATACCCTTTATTACGTCGTTTGACGAAAGAAGGGTATTTTCAAACGTATTTAAAGGAATCTACGGAAGGGCCACCTCGTAAATATTATCAATTAACAGAGCAAGGGGAGACGCAATTTCATTTGTTAGTAACAGAATGGCGTGATTTTGCGAAAGGGGTACAAGAAATTATTGAAGGGGTGGAATGGGATGAGTAAAGAAGGGTTTCTTAAAGAATTATCAAGTTATCTTAGAAAGTTACCAGAGGAAGAGAGGCAAGATATTTTATTGGATTATGAAGAGCACTTTCAGTTTGGACTAGAGGAGGGGAAAACTGAATCGGAAATAATACAGGGCCTTGGTTCTCCGAAAGTAATCGCGAAAGAATTACTTGCGATGTATCGCTTCGATGAAATGAAAAAAAATCCATCGACTTCAAATGTGACAAGAGCTGTTATGGCAGCGATTGGACTTAGTTTGTTTAATTTTATTATTGTGTTAGGCCCGTTAGTCGCAATTATTGCTTTTATATTTTCTTTTTGGATCGGTGGTATTGCTAGTGTAGTAACACCATTTTTCGTTATTGGAAAAGTATTTATGGGTACTTTTATATGGTTGGATCTTTTCGTTAGTATAACGTTTGTTGGGGTAGGTTTATTGTTATGTATTATCGCTTTTTATAGTACAAAGTGGTTTAAGAGATTGTGTGTACGATATGTAATATGGAACTTCAAAATGATAAAAGGAGAGTAAATGATGAAAAAACTATTTTTAATCGCTATCGCTTGTATCATTATTGGAATAATAGGAATTTCCCAAACATATAAAAAAGCAGTACAAACTGCTGAAAAAGGCGATAAAGAAAATGTAATTAAAAACGAAACATTAAAAAATATAGAAGTTAAGTTAGATGCCGGGGATATTATTGTCCAAAAATCTCCTGACTCTTCTTTTTATGTAAAGCAATCGGGAGATGTACGTAAACAAGAGATTCGTATCGCAGAAGATGGTGACACATTAAAAATTATTGGGGAAAGAGAAAAAGGTGCTTCATTTGATTTTTCTTTTTACAATTTTAGGTTTCAAACGTCTAAATTGACTCTCCTTGTGCCCGAACGCTCTTACCAAGATATAAAAGTAAATTCATCTGCTGGACAAATCGAAATGAGTGATGTGAAAAGTGATAGCGTAAGTGTTAGAACACTTGCTGGAGAAGTAGAGTTGAAACAAGTAACGGCTAAGAATGTGGAGGGATCGACAAAAGCTGGTGAGGTGAACTTTAAGAAGGTATTAGGGAAAGTGACCGCAAAAACAACAAGTGGGGAAATAAATATTCAAGATCATGATTCTAAGTATAATCTAGAAGCAAGTTCAACTGCGGGAGATATAGATATTACTTTATCGGAAAAACCACAAGATGCGGTAATTACTGGGCAAAGTGCTGCTGGAGATGTAACAATTTTTAATGAAGAAAATAAAAATGTAACAATTGGAAATGGTAGTAAAAAGATTAGCGGTAAAACGGCTGCGGGAGATGTGACGATTGAAACTCGTTAATAAGAAATAGAATGCATGGAAATCTATCAAAATACAAAAAGAAGATAATTACCGTATATAAATAAGGTAATTATCTTCTTTTTGTTATTTTTAATGTAAATCACGATATACGCCAATTACTTTCCCGATAACTGACACTTGTTTTAAAATGATAGGTTCTAATGAAGAGTTTTCTGGTTGTAGACGGAAATGGTCTTTTTCTTTATAGAAACGTTTAACTGTTGCTTCGTTATCCTCTGTTAAAGCGACTACAATTTCACCATTATATGCAGACTGCTGTTGGCGAACAACAACTAAATCTCCATCGAAAATACCAGCTTCAATCATACTATCTCCAGAAATACGTAACATGAACACTTGGTCTGCTCCAGCAACAATACTAGCTGGAAGTGGGAAATGTTCTTCTACGCTTTCGACCGCTGTAATTGGTAAACCAGCAGTGACTTTTCCGACAATTGGAACTTGAATAACAGATTGTGTTTCCGTATCCATTCGGTCTTCACCTAAAATTTCAATGGCACGTGGTTTTGTTGGATCGCGTCGAATGTATCCTTTTTCTTCTAATCGTGATAAATGTCCGTGCACTGTAGAACTAGAAGCGAGGCCGACTGCTTGACCAATTTCACGTACGGAAGGTGGATATCCTTTTTCTTGTACTTTTAGCTTAATAAAGTCGAGAATGTCTTGCTGGCGTTTCGTTAACTTTTCCATGTTTTCTAACACCTCGTTTTCTTTCGTTTTTCTTATTAATAAGTATAACATGTGAAAAAACATTCTACAAACATAAGTTCGAACAAATGGCGGATTTATGTTACACTATAGGGAAATAATAGGGAGAAAGAGGGGTTCAAAATGAATGCAATTATTTATGCACGTGTGAGTACAACGAAAGAAGCGCAAGAAACATCATTATTACGTCAAAAAGATGAATTATTGCATTTAGCTGAGCGCTATCAAATGAATGTTACTAAGGTGATTGAAGAGCAGGCTAGTGGATATACAATTGAACGTGACGGTATATTAGAGGTGTTGGATACAATTCGAGACGAACAAATTGATGTGTTACTTATACAAGATGAAACGCGTCTTGGTAGAGGAAATGCGAAGATCGCGTTAATGCATTGTTTACATAAAGAAGGCATAAAAGTATATACGCATACACATAATGGTGAATTACAATTGTCGGATTCTGATTCAATGGTATTAGATATTATTGGTATTGTTGAAGAATATCAAAGAAAGATTCATAATTTGAAAATTAAACGAGGTATGCAACGTGCAGTAGAAAAAGGTTATCGTCCAGAAAAAAATTTAAAAAATCGTCATTTAAGTGTAGGAAGAGAGAAAAAAGAAGTGCCGATTGAGGAAATTGTACGTTTGCGAAAAAGTGAACTCACGTTTGAAGAAATTGCAGCAACATTACGTGGATTTGGTCATAATGTTTCAAAGGCGACTGTACATCGTAGATATGTAGAGTATACGAAGCAATTGCTTGATAAAGAAGAGTAACTATTGTATGATAATAATCAGTTTTGATTAGAAGGGGGATTCGAGATGATTAATCACGAACTCGTTGAACGCATTAACTTCTTAGCGAAAAAAGCAAAAGCTGAAGGTTTAACTGAAGAAGAGCAACGTGAGCGTCAATCGCTACGTGAACAATATTTAAAAGGATTTCGTCAAAATATGTTAAACGAACTTAAAGGTATTAAAGTTGTTAATGAAGAAGGTACAGATGTTACACCGACGAAATTAAAAGCTTTAAAAAAGCAAGATAATGCAAAATTAAATTAAAAGATGGGCGAAGCCCATCTTTTTTATATGTAAAAATCGTTATTTAATAACTTTCCAGTTGTTATTAACTGTTGCTTCTATCGTTTTATGTTCCAATATATAATTAGCGATAAGTTCAGACATATCTGTGGGTATATCTTTTACTACCGGTTTGTTTTGAAACATAAAGAAATTTCCCCCGCCACTTGCACGATAATTATTCATTACAACGTCATATTCTTCATTCATATTAAGAGGAGCACTGTTATACTGTAAAGATTCTACTCTTTCACCAATTGGTTTTGAAATGTTTAATACGTATGAAATCCCTTCCCACATATCATAATTATAATGTTGTGGCTTTGGTTCTATGTAGGTAGGACTTACGGTGATGGATCCATCTGTTTTTAATGTGAAATAAGAAGCAGAGAGTTCAAGAGCATTTTTTATATCCGCTCCAGTTATTCTAATTACTTTTAATGTGTTTGGATAAATATAATTAGAAACGATGTCACGCATTGTTACATGTTCCGGGAAACCTGGAGATGTATTATGGAACAAACTTGTACAAGAAATTGATACATTAGCTATATCCATCTGTATTTTATTTATGAATTCGATAAAAGGATGATCATGCAAACGAGTTTGCATAGCATCTGAAATTTGCATATCCCCCTGAATGATTCCAATAGGTTGATCAAGCCACTTTTGTGTTTTCTCTTCGTAATCGGCTACCAATGAAAGTACATCTTGGTCAGCCTCAACTCCTTGTACAGATAATAATTCAGAAGAACTCTCTTTTTTAACCCATTTATGTTTTGTTTTTTCGAATGTTATTTTTACTTTTCCAACTGAGTTTCCATTACATCCGGTCTGTAAAATTGTTACACCGTTAGCCATTGTGTGAGCAATTTCCCGGTGTTGGTGGCCTGTTAATAAAATATCTATGTCGTCAATTTCATGGCACATTGCATATCCTTGGTTTTCTCCTGTTAAAACTTCAGTCGGTACCCCGGTTTGTAAATCTCGTTCAACTCCCCCGTGATACGCTACGACTAGTAAATCTGGTTTCTCATGTTTGCGAATGTAAGAAACCCACTTTTTCGTTGTTTCTAATGCATCTTCAAATTGTAAGTCTTTAATGTGATGGGGTTGTTCCCAATTGGTAATGTAGTGCGTTGTCACCCCTAAAATAGCAATTTTTATATTGGATTCAATCTGTTTGATTATATAAGGTTTTCCGAAATAAGGTTTCTTTATGTTTTTATCTAAAATGTTTGCTGATAGGTACGGGAAGTTCGCAGTAGTCACAGCGTTATTTAATATACCCATCCCGTAATTAAACTCATGATTGCCGATAATTGCAGCGTCATACTGTAAGTAATTTGCTAATAAGGACATTGGGTTTTTTTTGTTTTTTTCGTATGTAACATAATGATAAGTAAATGGTGTTCCTTGAATAAAGTCGCCATTATCAATTAAAAGAACGTTTGTATTTTGGGAACGTTCTTTTTTTATAAGAGTAGAAATTTTAGCTAAACCAAGTTCTGCTGGGGAGTTATCTTGGTAGTGAATAGGATAAACAGTGCCATGTATATCGCTTGTTAATAAGATGTTTAAAGTTACAGTTTGATTTTGTTCCAATATGACTCACCTTTTCTATTGTTATCTTCCAATTCATCATATCAAATATGTGAAGAGAATTTTAATGTGAGTGTATAGAATGTGTAAAGATTCTGTAAATAATCAATTATTTGTAAAAATATGTGATATATTTCTTCATGTTTATGAAAGGTTATTTTATAACAATGAAAAATGGAGGCATTAATATGTTGAAAAAAGTTTTTGCAATGAGCACAACAGTTGTACTAGCAGCGGGGTTATTAAGTGGCTGTGGAACGAAGGAATCAAGTGCAAATAAAAATGAAGATACGAAAAAAGGGTATGTACCGAAGACTTTAAATGTTCAATTTGTTCCTTCTCAAAATGCAGATACGTTAGAGGCGAAGGCAAAACCATTGGAAAAGCTATTAAGTGATAAATTAAATATTCCTGTAAAAGTTAGTATTTCAACGAACTACAATACAATTGTAGAAGCGATGGCATCTAAGCAAGTAGATGTAGGATTTTTACCGCCAACAGCGTACGTATTAGCACATGAAAAGAAGGCTGCAAATGTAATCTTACAAGCACAACGTTTTGGAGTAGAGGAGGAAACAGGAGCTCCTACAAAAGATTTAGTAGATTATTATAAATCTGAGTTTGTTGTTAAAAAAGACTCTAATATAAATAGTGTAAAAGATTTAAAAGGTAAAAAGATTGGTTATCAAGATGTAACATCATCAGCAGGGTATGTATGGCCTGCAGCTGTTCTATTAAAAGAGGGAATTGATCCGTTAAAAGATGTGAAACCTGTTACATTAAAAGGTCACGATCAGTCGCTTATTGCTCTTTTAAATGGTGACGTAGATGCAGCTGTTGTATTCCAAGATGCTCGTAATATTGTAAAAAAAGATTATCCGAATATATTCGAGCAAACGAAAATAGTGAAATTTACGGAGAAAATTCCAAACGATACGATTTCGGTACGTTCTGATTTAGATGAAGAGTGGAGCAAGAAATTACAAGATGCTTTCATTGAAATTGGAAAAAATGAGGAAGGTCACAAAATCATTAAAGAAGTATATTCACATGAAGGATATGTTAAATCTGATGATAGTAAATTTGACATCGTTCGTGAATATGGGAAGAAAATAAAAACGCAATAATACATATGGAAATGGCAGCTAGCTGAAAGGGAATATTTTCAGTTAGTTTGCCGTTTTGAATATATAGAAGGTAGGTAAGATGTGTGATAGAGTTTCGAAATGTCTCCAAAGTGTATCCAAATGGTACAAAAGGATTGAAGAATATAAACTTGAAAATTCAAAAAGGTGAGTTTGTTGTAATGGTAGGGCTGTCCGGAGCTGGAAAGTCTACACTTCTAAGATCGGTAAATCGTCTTCATGAGATTACAGCAGGCGAAATCATGATTGAAGGTGAGTCTATTACTGCTGCAAAAGGAAAAGATTTACGACGTATGCGCCGGGATATTGGTATGATCTTTCAAAGTTTTAACCTTGTAAAGCGATCAACAGTATTGAAGAATGTATTAGCTGGCCGTGTTGGATATCATTCGACATTGCGTACAACGTTAGGTTTGTTTCCGAAAGAGGATGTGGAGCTCGCATTTCAAGCGTTAAAAAGAGTGAATATTTTAGAAAAAGCATATGCACGTGCTGATGAATTATCAGGAGGACAACAACAACGTGTATCGATAGCTAGAGCATTGGCGCAAGAAGCAAAAATCATATTGGCAGATGAACCTGTTGCGTCGTTAGATCCGCTAACAACAAAGCAAGTATTAGATGATTTAAAGAAAATTAATGAAGATTTTGGAATTACAACAATTGTAAACTTACATTCTATTGCTTTAGCTAGGCAATATGCGACGCGTATTATTGGATTACATGCAGGCGAAATTGTTTTTGATGGTTTAGTAGAAGCAGCAACGGATGAAAAGTTTGCTGAAATTTATGGTGACGTAGCAAAGAAAAGTGAATTGTTAGAGGTGGCAGCTAAATGAATGATGTGACGATATATTCGAAGTCGATACCGAAGCCGCCGAGTAAGTTAAAACATATGTTAACGTTTATTCTATTCATTTTACTGTTGTGGGGAAGTAGTATACAGGTCGACGCATCATTTTCAAAGCTAGTAGTTGGTTTTCCTAATATAATGGATTTGTTAAAAGAAATGGTGCCGCCAGATTGGAGTTATTTTCAAGTTATTACAACAGCAATGTTAGATACAATACGTATGGCGATTATTGGGACGACTTTAGGAGCGATTTTAGCTATTCCACTTGCACTGTTTGCGGCAAGTAATGTGTTTACTAGTACATTTTTATACAGTCCAGCTCGATTGATTTTAAATTTTATTCGAACGATACCAGATTTATTATTAGCGGCAATTTTCGTAGCTATTTTTGGAATAGGACCACTTCCGGGTATTTTAGCTCTTACTTTTTTCTCAATTGGGCTCGTGGCGAAATTGTTGTATGAATCAATTGAATCAATTGACCCTGGCCCACTAGAAGCGATGACAGCTGTAGGGGCTAATAAGGTGCAATGGATTGTTTATGGAGTCATTCCACAAGTAAAAGCACACTTTGTTTCCTATGTACTATATACATTTGAGGTGAATGTACGGGCAGCGGCTGTCCTAGGTTTAGTAGGAGCAGGTGGTATTGGACTATATTATGATCGTACACTTGGATTTTTACAATATCAACAAACTGCATCTATTATCATCTATACTCTTGTTGTTGTATTGGTAATTGATTATGTAAGTACATTGTTGCGGGAGAAATTATAATGAGTAAAACGACGATAATCGTACCAAAACCGAAGAAACCGAGTGTGTATCGCTCGTTTATTTTTATAGCACTTACATTTGTTTATATATGGGCTTTTTCAGGAGTACCGCTAGAGGGAATAAAGGAAACGGCGGGAGAAATTACAAAAGCAATTATGACAGGGATATTGAATCCAGACTGGTCGTATGTATCTTTGCCAGATGGTGAAGATTTATTACATGGATTAATTGATACGTTGGCAATTGCGATATTAGGTACATTTATTTCTGCATTTTTATCTGTTCCGTTTGCTTTTTGGGCGGCAACGAATATGAGTAGTGGAAAATTAACTTCAGGATTTGGGAAATTTGTACTTAGTTTTGTTCGTACGTTTCCTGAATTAGTTATGGCTCTTTTATTTATAAAAGCTGTTGGTCCAGGCTCTTTTGCAGGAGTATTAGCCTTAGGATTGCATTCTATTGGAATGTTAGGAAAACTATATTCAGAAGGAATTGAAAACATAGATAAAGGACCGACGGAAGCGTTACTAGCAACAGGAGCAAACCGTTTTCAAATACTTTGGTATGCGGTGTTACCGCAAGTGTTACCAGATTTTCTATCGTATACGTTATACAGATTTGAAATTAATGTACGATCCGCTGCAATTTTAGGGGTTATTGGAGCAGGAGGGATTGGTACACCACTAATTTTTGCGCTGAGTTCACGGAATTGGTCTCGTGTTGGTATTATTTTATTAGGTATTATTTTAATGGTAATTATAATTGATTTGATTTCAAGCTCGATTCGGAAACGGATTGTTTAACTTATTTGAAAAGCATCGAAGTTAGATGCTTTTTTATGTTTTTAAAAACTTATTTGAAAAAGTAAGTATAGAAGAAATTTGTATAAATATACAGATAATTCCCTTTCTTTTTAAAATAAAAATAATGAAAAAGTATGTCATATTGAATGCCCATACATTCCCGGAAACATTGATTTTTTTATAAAAAATCAAAAAAATATCAACATATTTGTCGATACATGTTGTATAATCTTGCGTGGGAAGCTATCATATAAATGTATAAAACGTTTACTAATATAAGCGAAGGGAAGAATAGCATGTCACATTCAATCGAACAACTTTCTATCAACACGATTCGCACATTATCCATCGATGCGATTGAAAAAGCAAACTCTGGTCACCCAGGAATGCCAATGGGTGCAGCACCAATGGCTTATACATTATGGACTCAATTTATGAAACACAATCCAAATAACCCAACGTGGTTTAACCGTGATCGTTTCGTATTATCTGCAGGTCATGGTTCAATGTTATTATACAGCCTACTTCACCTATCTGGTTATGATGTAACAATGGATGACTTAAAGAACTTCCGTCAATGGGGAAGCAAAACTCCAGGACATCCTGAGTACGGTCATACAGCTGGTGTAGATGCAACGACTGGTCCACTTGGACAAGGTATTGCAACTGCTGTAGGTATGGCAATGGCTGAAAGACATTTAGCTGCTAAATATAACCGTGATGCGTATAATGTAGTAGATCATTATACATACGCTATTTGTGGTGATGGAGATTTAATGGAGGGCGTTTCTGCTGAAGCATCTTCATTAGCTGCTCATTTACAATTAGGTCGTCTTGTTGTGCTTTACGATTCAAACGATATTTCATTAGATGGCGATTTAAATCGTTCATTCTCTGAAAGTGTAGAAGATCGTTACAAAGCATACGGATGGCAAGTAATCCGTGTTGAGGATGGAAACGATATTGAAGCAATCGCGAAAGCAATTGAAGAAGCGAAAGCTGACGAAAAACGCCCAACGCTAATTGAAGTAAGAACGACAATTGGTTTCGGTTCTCCAAACAAATCAGGAAAATCAGCTTCACATGGTTCTCCACTTGGTGTAGAAGAAACAAAATTAACGAAAGAAGCATATGCTTGGACTGCTGAGCAAGACTTCCACGTAGCAGAAGAAGTATATGACAACTTCCGTAAAACAGTACAAGATGTTGGTGAAACTGCGCAAGCTGAGTGGAACACGATGCTAGGTGAATATGCACAAGCATACCCAGAATTAGCAAACGAATTCCAAGCAGCAATGAACGGTCAACTTCCAGAAGGTTGGGAGCAAAACTTACCAACTTATGAATTAGGATCAAAAGCAGCAACTCGTAATTCTTCTGGTGCTGTAATTAATGCAATTGCAGAGTCTGTACCATCATTCTTCGGTGGATCTGCTGACCTTGCTGGTTCTAACAAAACATACATGAATAACGAAAAAGACTTTACAAGAGATGATTACAGCGGTAAAAACATTTGGTACGGTGTACGTGAGTTCGCAATGGGTGCAGCAATGAACGGTATTGCACTACATGGTGGTTTAAAAACTTACGGTGGTACGTTCTTCGTATTCTCTGATTACTTACGTCCAGCAATTCGCCTTGCAGCATTAATGCAATTGCCAGTAACGTATGTATTCACACATGACAGTATCGCTGTTGGTGAAGATGGTCCAACACATGAACCAATCGAGCAATTAGCAGCGCTTCGTGCAATGCCAAACGTTTCTGTTATCCGTCCTGCTGATGGTAACGAATCTGTTGCAGCTTGGAGACTAGCTTTAGAATCTACAAACAAACCAACTGCTTTAATATTAACTCGTCAAGACCTTCCAACATTAGAAGGTGCAAAAGATGATACGTATGAAAAAGTAGCAAAAGGTGCATATGTAGTTTCTGCAAGCAAGAAAGAAACGGCTGACGTAATCTTACTTGCAACTGGATCTGAAGTAAGCCTAGCTGTTGAAGCTCAAAAAGCATTAGCGGTAGACGGCGTTGACGCAGCTGTTGTCAGCATGCCATCTATGGATCGCTTCGAAGCTCAAACTGCAGAGTACAAAGAATCTGTATTACCAAAAGCAGTAACAAAACGTTTCGCAATCGAAATGGGTGCTACATTCGGATGGCACCGTTACGTAGGTCTTGAAGGAGATGTGTTAGGTATCGATACATTCGGTGCTTCTGCTCCTGGTGAGAAGATTATGGAAGAGTATGGATTTACTGTAGAGAACGTTGTTCGTAAAGTAAAAGAAATGCTTTAATGATTTCAGAAAAATCTCTCCGGCATGGAGAGGTTTTTCTATGTAAATGAGTTTTTTCGACAGAAAAAGTTTTTTATCTCTCCGCAGTCAGACAATCATTGCAAATTTTCTTATATATAATGAAGAGAAAAGGTTGTCCAGATTGGGAGTGGAAAAATGAAAACGTATGAATTGTATTTAATTCAAGAGGATATTGCGAAAGCTTATTTTGGTCGTGAATATTTGTTTTTTGATTTATTTGCTCGATTTTCAGAATCTGGGTCCCTTTCGGAGAAAAAAGTGTTATATAAGCAAATGATGTATATAACGATGCCATTGCAAGTAATGAAAATTCATCATAAATTAGAACAAGCTTTGCGCGTTCTTGGTAAATATGATAGAACACATCATACACATACACTTTATACGGGAGCGGAGTACGGCGAAATAATGGTGAAACCGCACTATATTCGTATGAATACCTCTGGAAATGTCTCTATGGAAACGACGTTCTTTGAGGTGTTAAGAAAGTGTGAATTAACATTTTTAGCTATGGATTATGAAAATACAAAGTACGGATGGCTGAATCCTCTAAAACAAGTACGAACATATGTGTAAAAAATGTCGAATTGTATCTTGTCTTATTGAAAAGGTTTTAGTACACTGTAAGGTAGACAACATGAAGGAGGAAAATATATGCCAATTTGGTTAGGTATTCTAGTGGGCGTAGTAGCACTAGTAGCAGGCGTGGCGTTAGGATTTTTCATTGCCCGCAAATACATGATGAATTACTTACAAAAAAATCCACCAATTAACGAACAAATGTTAAAAATGATGATGATGCAAATGGGACAAAAACCTTCCCAAAAGAAAATCAATCAAATGATGAGCGCAATGAACAAGCAACAAATGAAATAAGCGCTAAAAGACACTCGCTAAGAGTGTCTTTCTTTTTGTTAGTTATAGTTTTTAAAACTTTTAAAAATTCTGTATCTTTGGTAAACTGAAAACATCGCTCATTTTAAGGGAGGAGGAAAAAAATGAAAGTGTTTATGAATTTAGCGTGGTTTTTTAAACAAGAAAAACGAGCGTACATAACTGGAATTATTTTATTGTTTGGCGTTGCACTTTTAGAACTTGTAGCACCAAAAGTAATTGGAATCGTTGTAGATGAAATTAATGATGGAACATTGACGACCGATAAGTTACTAAAATGGGTTGTACTATTAGTAATTGTAGGTATTACGATGTACATATTACGTTACATATGGCGTATTATGATTTTCGGGTCTTCATTAAAATTAGCTCGCCAATTACGAAAAAATTTGTATGAACATTTTACAAAGATGAGTCCATCTTTCTATCAGTCAAATCGGACAGGTGATTTAATGGCACATGCGACCAATGATATTCAAGCGATCCAGCAAACTGCTGGAGCAGGTGTTTTGACGCTTGTTGACTCATTAGCTGTCGGAGGATGTGTACTCGTAGCGATGGGTTTTACAATTAGTTGGAAGTTAACATTATTAAGTTTAATTCCAATGCCGATTGTAGCTATTTCGACAAATTATTATGGAACTTTATTACATAAAAGGTTTCATAAAGCACAGCAATCGTTTTCGGAAATCAATGATAAAGTGCAAGAGAGTATGAGTGGAATGAAAGTGATTCGCTCGCTTGGACAAGAGAAAGAAGATTTACAGGCGTTTCGAAGAAAATCAGAAGATGTTGTACATAAAAATGTGTTAGTTGCACGTATTGATTCGTTATTTGATCCGACAATCTCTCTTATCGTTGGATTTTCTTTTTTAATCGCAGTATGTTACGGATCGGTATTAGTTGTAAGAGGTGAATTAACAGTAGGTGATCTCGTTACATTTACGACATATTTAGGTACCCTCGTTTGGCCAATGTTAGCGTTTGGATGGTTATTCAATATTATGGAGCGTGGGCGTGCTTCATATGACCGTGTAGAAAAAATTCTTTCACAAAAATCAGATGTAGTAAATAGCGAAAATGCTGTACATACAATAGCGAGCGGTAATGTTTCGTTTGCCGTTGATTCATTTTCGTATAAGAAAAATGAATTGTTACATTTAAACGATATTCACTTTGATTTGAAGAAGGGCGAAACGCTAGGAGTTGTAGGACGTACTGGCGCAGGGAAAACGACTTTATTAAAATGTTTAATCCGTGAGTATGATCATTTTAGTGGTGAATTAAAAATTGGGGAGCGAGATATTCGAGATATAACACTTCATGGTGTCCGTTCTGCCATTTCATACGTGCCGCAAGATCATTTTTTATTTTCAGCAAGTATTGGCGAGAATATTGCCTTTGGAAAGGCGGATGCTACATATAATGAAATTACCCAAGCAGCAGAGATTGCTTGTATTCATAATGACATCCTCCAATTTTCAGAAGGATATGAAACAGTAGTAGGGGAAAGAGGTGTTTCGTTATCTGGTGGTCAAAAACAGCGAATCTCTATTGCTCGTGCTTTATTAACAAATGCTGAAATTTTAATTTTGGATGATTGTTTATCAGCGGTAGATGCAAAAACAGAAGAGACGATTTTAAGTGCCTTAAAGAGGGAGAGAGCAGGGAAAACGACGATTATTACTGCACACCGATTAAGTGCAATTCAGCATGCCAATCTTATTCTTGTTGTTGATGAAGGTAGAATTGTACAAAGAGGTACACATGAGGAATTAATGAAGGAAAACGGCTGGTATAAGGAAATGTATGAAAGCCAGCAATTAGAAGCTTTAGTCGAGAAAGGAGGCGTATGATGGTAGAGAAGAAGCGAAGTGATTTAAGTAGATTGCTTTCCTATATGAAGCCATATAAAGGGTTACTATCTTTAGCATTTATCTTTTTAGTTGGTGCGACAGTAACGGAAATGATGGGTCCTTTTTTAATTAAACAATTCCTCGATGAACACCTAGTACCGCGGGATTTTGAACGATCAGCGCTCGTTACTTTATTTGTAATTTACATAGTTGCTCATTTATTAAAAGTACTATTTACGTATTTAAATCTATTGTACTTTCAGAACATTGCTTTTAAGATTGTTCAAGATATGCGAGTTGAAGTATATGAACATGTTCAAAAGCTGTCATTAAGTTTCTTTGATCGTACGCCGATTGGTACACTTGTATCGCGTATAACAAATGATACGGAAGCGATTAAAGATTTTTATGTCAGTGTATTATCAACATTTGTAAAAAATGTAGTCTTTTTAGTAGGTATTTTAGTAGCGATGTTTTTATTAGATGTAAAATTAGCGCTATTTTCTCTCGTATTAATTCCGATAATGTTTGCGATTATGGTATTATATCGCCGGAAAAGTGCAGCTTTTTATTTAGAAGTACGTAATCAACTAAGCGTGTTAAATGCAAAGTTGAACGAGTCCATACAAGGAATGAATATTGTTCAAGTGTTCAGACAAGAAAAACGTATGAGAAAAGAGTTTGAAGAAGTGAATAATAAACATTATAGTGCAGGGCGACGTACTTTGAAGTTAGACGCATTACTTTTACGACCAGCTACGGATTTAGTACATATTGTAGCTATTGCGTTAGTACTAGGTTTATTTGGGATTGATGCTTTAAAGAGCCCTGTTGAAGTAGGAGTTTTATATGCTTTTGTTAACTATATACATCGTTTCTTCCAACCTGTAAATGAGATGATGATGAAATTGTCCTTCTTCCAACAGGCACTTGTTTCGTCATCACGTGTATTTCATTTAATGGACGAGAAAGATTTAGCACCGGTTCAAAAAGGTAATGAGAATCCTCAAATCGTGGATGGAGATATTGAATTTAAAAATGTTACTTTTTCATATGATGGAAAGCGTGACATTTTAAAAAATGTATCATTTCACGTGAAACAAGGGCAAACGGTTGCTTTTGTTGGGCATACTGGTAGCGGAAAAAGTACGATTATGAATTTGTTAATGCGATTTTATAATATTAAGTCAGGAAATATTGTAATAGACGGTGTAGATTTAGAAAAATTTGAAGAACGAGAGATTAGAAAGAAAATAGGACTCGTATTGCAAGATGCATTTTTATTTGCTGGAAATGTAAAGCAAAATATTCGTATGTATAATGAAGAAATTACGGATGAAGAAGTAAAAGAAGCTGCTCGATTTGTGCAAGCGAATACGTTTATTGAAAAGTTACCAAAACAGTATGAAACAGAAGTAGTAGAAAGAGGTGCAGCATTTTCAAGCGGTCAACGACAATTAATTGCTTTCGCTAGAACGATAGCAACGAATCCGAAAGTATTAGTATTAGATGAAGCAACAGCTAATATCGATACAGAAACAGAAGAGGCTATTCAAACAGCGTTGCAACAAATGCGAAAAGGTAGAACGACGATAGCCATTGCGCATAGGTTATCTACAATTCAAGATGCGGATCAAATTTTTGTGATGCATGATGGAGAGATAGTAGAGAGAGGGACACATCAAGAATTATTAAGTGAGCAAGGTTTGTATTATAATATGTATTTGCTACAAAATAAAGTGAGTTTGCAAAAGGCCTTGTAATACAAGGTCTTTTTTATTTTGTATACAAAATATGTTTACTCTTTGTTTCTATAGCATAAATGTCGTGTCCTCTTATGAAACTTGTACATATTGTATGTATACGAAGTAAAAAAATGATAGGAGATTTTATATGCAAAACAGATCAAGTTCAAATGTTACGTTTATTGATGTGTCTCATTGGGAAGGGAATATTGATTGGAATGCAGTGAAGGCATCTGGAATTCCAGCAGCGTATGCAAAAGCGACAGAAGGTGTAAACTACATTGATCCTACTTTTACTAAGAATGTACAAGCAGCACGAAATGCGAATGTATTAATTGGTGCATACCATTTTGCGCGCCCAGAACAAAATGATGCAATTTCAGAGGCAAAATATTTTGTGAGTATATTACAAAATAACCAGACAGACTTAATGCCAGTTCTGGATTTAGAATCACCAATAGATCCGAGTAACAGTAATTTAACTGGTAACGCTATATCGAATTGGGCAAGAAGCTTCATAAATTATGTGAAACAGGCTACTGGAAAAGATGTAATGTTATATACAGGAGTTTGGTATATTAATGAGTTCGGAATTAGCGGATTAAGTGATATACCGCTTTGGATTGCTAAATACTCGAGTACACCGCCTGCTGATGCTGGTGGATGGACAACGTGGACAGCGTGGCAGTACACAGATTCTGGACAAATTTCAGGCGTAGGAAATTGTGATGTATCAGCTGCAGTTTCATTAGAAGCTTTAAAAGGGAATGGAGCAAGTGGTGGAGGTAATGTTTCCCCGCCTAATAATGCAACTCCAGTGTACGGGGTTGCTATAATTAATGGAGATAATGTGAATTTGAGAAGTGGACCATCTTTGCAGTCTAGTGTAATTCGCCAATTGAATCGTGGCGAAACATATGAAGTTTGGGGAGAACAAGATGGATGGCTTTGTTTAGGGACAAATCAGTGGGTATATAATGATCCGAGTTATATTCAGTATAAACATTATGTGGCGACTATTACTGGTGATAATGTAAATTTGCGTGATGCTCCATCATTAAATGGAAATGTTATAAGACAGTTACATCATGGTGAATCGTATCGAGTATGGAGTAAGCAAGATGGATGGCTTTGCTTAGGGACAAATCAATGGATATACTATGATCCAAGTTATATTCAGTATGGTGTACAATAGAGTGAAAATAAAAGGTGCCCCGTCAGAGGTGCCTTTTATTAAAAATATACAACTTTTACAAAGTCTATATCGAAACCATAGTATACTATAATAGATATATTTATAAAAAAATAATCGAAAATGAAATAAAGGGGTAAAAATATGAATTATGTGCTAATAGGTGCGGTTTTAATATTATTAGCTGTAGTATTTGTGCTGTTTTATAAAAATAAACAGTTAGAATCAGAGAGTCAGCAAGTAGAATTTGAAAAGAAACAAGCGATTGAAACGTATAAAAATGAAATTGCAGCTACGGTGATAGAGCATAAAGAACAACAAAATAATTTAAAAAATATGGAACAGAAAAAATACAATGATTTACAAGTAAGTGCAAATAGAGAAATTGAAAATATGCGTATGATGAAAAATCAATTAGCTGTGCAGCATAGTAAAGAACGTAGTGAAATGCAAAATAAACATAATAACGAAATACATATGTTTCAAAAACTAATTGCAAATCTACGAGAATATACTAAAAACGGCGCTGAAATGAATACGTACGAAACATTACATTATATGAAACGAGGATTCATAGAGCAAGGCACCATATTAGATGCTGAAATTCAAATCATGCCGAATGTTTTTATTAAAAATAATAGTGAAATAAACGATAATCGAATCCATCATCTCATCTTGTGCAAAACTGGTATTTATCTACTTGAGACGAAAGAATGGGAAGAGAAATTAATTCATGGTTTAACGAAAGAAAATGCTGGTATATATTCATTTATGATTGATGAAATGGGTAAGTATCAACAAGAAGTTGAAAAAGAAGAGACATTTGAATATATAGTAGGTAAAGATTCGTCAACTATACAAGTGAAAAATGAAGGGAATCCAGTATATAGGGCGAAGAAACTATCTCAAATTTTATACAGTGGTTTGAAAGAAATGCAGGCCAATAGTATAAAAGAAAAAGTAAAACCAGTTGTATATTTTTATAATAAAAATGGAAAAGAAATAGTAGACCTTTCTAGTGAGGAAACACCTAGATTAAAAGATCGGGAGCAAATTGTAACGTTCTTTAGAAATGAAATATTAGCAGGGGAAGTAGTATATACAGTGCAAGAATTAGAACAGATTCAAGAAATGATTAGCCGGATGAATTATATAGTGAGTTAAAAGGGGAGATCTTTCTGAACGCTATGCTACGTGGCATTTTGTATGTCTCTTTTTGTTTATATATAGTAATGTACATTGTATTTATATTCGTCATTGATATGGTCCATATACCCTTAAGTGTAAGGAGCATTTTTGTAGTATTCATACCATTTGTTTTATTAGTCATGATTCAAAGGGCTATTTTATATGTTTCTAAAAATCGTAATGAAGAAAAGAAGCAAATGTTGGGGGGGTTAATAGTAGCACTCATACCATTAATAGTGTGCACTGTACAACTAAGTGTAAATGAATATACATCAAAGTTTAATCAAAATAGATGGTTAAATCATGCAGATAAGCGGGTACATATGGTAGATGATCTATTACAAAAATATAAATTAAAAGGGAAATCAAATGAAGAAATTACACAATTGTTAGGAGCCCCAACGGAAACGAGAAGTGGGGGAGAAGGAGTTATCACTTTGTATTATCTTGGGACTGAACGTGGCTTTATCCCAATAGATAGCGAACAGCTTATTTTACAATTTGATAGAGATGGTAAAGTCATGGAATATACGGTGCATAAAGATTAAAGAAACGTGGAGGGAAGCTATATGTTATAGCTTCTTTTTTATTTTTCAATATGTCAAGGAAGGGGGAGAAGGTTTTTGAGTGGAATAAGGAATGAAAGCGGAGGTGATGCATATATATAGATGCATTGGGCGATTATTCGCCCGATTGGTGAGGGTTAATAATCAATAAGTACGGACAAAAACCCCACTGATGAAAGTTTCACTTTATCATATTGTATAAATGAAAAGGAGGTAAGACGGTGAAAGCAATCCCGACTGATGTCCTGAGTAAAGAATTGATGGAAAGAGAAGGAGTTATATCTATTACAGTAAAGGAATTTGAAAAAATAGAAGTAGCTGGAGTAGTAGTAGCTGGTCCAGCGGTCATTTTGATTAATCAAGATTAAGTACATATCATTGAAATAAAAAGCATCCATCTAGGGTGCTTTTTATTTGTATGTAAGGATAAATATGATGGATAATTGTGTTACTGGAGGGAAAGTCTGTGGCAATTATTATAACAATGTTAGTAATGGGTATTTTATTAGGATTTGTTGGAGCTGGAGGAGCTGGGTTTATTATCGCGATACTCACTTTAGTATTTCATATTCCTATTCATGTTGCTCTTGCAACATCTTTAACTGCAATGGCGTTTACGACATTATCAGGTGTTGTCAGTCATTACCGTGAAGGTAATGTAGCACTTATTATAGGCGGGATTGTTGGGGGATTTGGCGCAATTGGCTCTTATATTGGTTCTAAATTTGGTTCACTTATACCAGCACATCTTCTTCATTGGTTTACAGCTGGGATGTTATTTTTATCGGCAATTTTTATGTTTATTAAATTAATTATGTTCCAAAACAAAGAACAGTCATCTTTATATAAGCATAAAGAGTTTTCCATGAACTACTTGTTGAAATGTATATGCCTTGGATTAGTTACTGGAATGATGGCTGGTTCATTTGGGATTGGTTCTGCACCGTTTATTCAGCTTGGATTAATGGTTCTATTGGGATTAACGATTCAGCAATCTGTAGGGACAACAATGCTTGTTATATTACCGATTGCAATTGGAGGCGGTCTAGGATATAGTTCGGAAGGATATTTAGATTATATATTGTTATTGCAAGTATTAATTGGGACCATGTTAGGGGCATATATTGGCGCGAAGTTTACAAATTATGCACCGCGAATGCTTTTGAGGTTTTCGATGATTATGACACCGGTTTTAGCTGGATGTATGCTATTGATAGAGTAAGGTGAAATTATAATAAGTAGGGGGTTACTGCTTACAAATAGCGGGATAAAATTAATATAGCAAACTATTAATATATTTTACGAATGAATTATGTAGGTAATTCATATTTCCCATATAAAAGGATTTGTTTTAATATTATGAGTGTAAAGTTCGAGTATTCGAAGTACTACTTGAATTATATCCCTATCCCTTTTCTAAAAATGCGAACAAGTTTTGCCCTATTCTATTCAATAGTTAATTGCATAGAAATATATTGTTCGATGACCATTATGGAACGTACATAATGGGAAAATCCCGATCCTTAAAGAGGATGCCCCTAATCTTCATGTGAAAATATGATCGGATAAGAAAGCTGACCAATTTATGGTCGGCTTTCTTTTTGTTCAAAAACAATTTTTTCTTTAATTTCTGTTTGTAATAATACAGTTTTTCCGAAGCGACGTTTGCATTCCGCACGCACTTTTTCAATGGCTAGTAGCTGAGTAGTCGCGGGAACTGTGACAATAGCTTGGCGAGCCTTTCGATTTTCTTCACAAAAGACACATTCCACAACATAATTAGAAATCATATTTTCATCCTTCCAGTTTTAATTTCTAAACAAGGATTGTCTATGAAGTTGATGTAATTTTTCGTCATTGTTTTATTATTTTCCTCTTTTTTCAAGGGGAAAATAATAAAGAGGGCGAATTTTAGTAGGGGAGGGATGTTTATGGAGAGATGGATAGGTAGTGCAGCGGTATGTGTAAATGAAAGAAATGAAGTTTTAATGGTACTGCAGGGCAAAGAGGGAGAAGAAAAAAGATGGTCTGTCCCAAGTGGAGGACTTGAAAAGGGAGAGACACTAGAAGAATGTTGTATCAGGGAAGTTTGGGAAGAAACAGGTTACAATGTGGAAGTGGTAAATAAAATATATGAAAAAGAGGGTATTACATACGGTGTTCCAGTGTATGTCCATTATTATTTTGTTAAACAAATAGGCGGTAATATGAAAATCCAAGATCCTGATGAGTTAATACATGAAATTGCTTGGAAAGGGATACATGAAGTTGAACAATTGTGTTTAGCTTTTCCAGAGGATTATGAATTGCTGTGCCAATATATAGATAAAGAAGCAAGTATGTAAATACTTGCTTCTTTAATGTATCCAAGACAAGAAAAGCGGAACGATAACTAAACTAGCGCCTGCTGTTAAAAGCATGGATAAACTTGCAATTGTTCCTTCCACAGGACCGATTTCGAATGCTTTTGATGTACCGGTTCCATTTGCGCTTGTTCCTAACATAATACCTTTTGCGATTGCTGTTTTAATACGGCAAATACGTATGAGAGAAGGACCGAGCAATGCTCCTGTTAAGGCAGTTAAAACGACAAATACAGCAGTTAATTGTGACATACCACCAATCATTTCTGAAATAGCCATTGCGATTGGTGTTGTTACGATATGTGGCGCTAAACTATGTTCTAGTGATGAATCAATTTGAAAATAATTTGCTAGTAGTGCTGAAGTAATAACTGATAAAAACGAACCGACAATGACATTAAGTAAGATAGCCATTCCATGTTTCTTTAATAAATCAAAATATTTATAGATTGGCCATGCAAAAGCAACTGTTGCGGGCTTTAATAATTCAGTTAACCAGTGACCACCAGATTCATATGTTTCATAAGGTGTATCTAATCCGAGCAATAAAGCAATTAAAATAATGGGACAGACGAGAAGAGGAGAAAGTAGACTCCAATTCCAACGTTGATACATTTTTTTTGATATCCAATATGTGAATAGTGTTAATAATAAACAAAGAAATCCGATCATTGCGTTGATCCTTTCCGCTTTAGTAGCAATTCTGTTAAAAGTCCTGTAACTAAGGTAACGCAAAGAGTGCTAATCATAATAATTAAAATGAGATCGATTCCATATTGTGTTAATGTATCTCTGTAACGTATGACAGCGACTGCAGAAGGGATGAAAAATAAAATAAGTTCTTTTAATAAAAAATCTGCTCCGTCCTGTATCCATTCTTTTTTAACTAGGTTAAATTTTAACGAAATTAATAATAAAAAAATACCGATTATACTTCCTGGAACTGGGAGGTGTGTCTGTTTTGCAATCCATTCACCTGTCCAAGCGAAACAAAATAGTAACAAAATTTGTCCGCTTAACTTCCACCATTTCATACAGTAACCACCTCTTTCTTTTTTTACATAAAAATTGTAAAAAAGAATTAACAATTTCTACTATACGTTCATTCAAAATATTTGTCTAATATATAAATTATATGTTATTAATATATTAGACATATTAATCGAAAGTGAAAAGGGTGTCCAAAAATGGAATTACGGCATTTGCAATATTTTGTTGTTGTGGCAGAAGAGTTACACTTTGGACGGGCAGCTGCTCGTTTACAAATGACACAACCACCACTTAGTCAACAAATACAGCAATTAGAAAAAGAAATGGGAGTTACATTATTTTCAAGAACGAAAAGAAAGGTTGAACTAACAGAAGCAGGAGAAATGTTTTTAAAAGAAGTAAAAAAAGCGTTTGAACAAATTGAAAAAGCAGTAGAAGTTGCACAAAGTGCGCAAAGGGGAGAAGTAGGATCACTTTCAATTGGTTTTGTAGGTGCGGCGATATATGATATTTTACCATCAATTGTTAGGGAATATAGAAAGAAATTTCCGAGAGTGTCTGTTGCATTACATGAATTGTCAACACCAGATCAAGTTCATGCACTTCATGATAACCGTATTGATATTGGCTTTTTACGTCCACCAATTCCAACACAATTATTAGAATTAGAGCCAATTCAAAGGTTATCTTGTACCTTATGTTTACCAAAGGCACATCCACTTGCAGAGAAAGATGAAATACATATAGAAGATTTACGAGATGAGCCGTTTGTATTTATTACGAGACCAGTATGGCCAGCTTTGTATGATACAATTTTATCTCTTTGCAGAGAAGTTGGATTTAGTCCACGTATTGTACAAGAAGCAACAGAGTATCAAACAGTTATGGGGCTTGTAGCGGCAGGGATTGGAATTACAGTAATACCCGTATCGGCAAATAAGTTATATAAAACAGAAGTTGTATATAAAGAATTATATGATTCTAATTTTGTGGCAGAAATGTCAGTGGCTTACAAAAAAATGAATAGTAATCCAGAGTTGCTAGAGTTTTTAAAAATTGCAAGAGAGAAGAAAAGAATAGAAGTAGAAGATGAGTAATAGTAGTAACAGAAAATGAAGTTAATTCAGATTTATAAAAGTACACCTTGTTAAACAATAAAGCGGAAATGCAACTTAAGTTGCATTTCCGCTTTATTGTTCTTTTTTTAGCTCGATACTAAATAGATAAACGTGTTCATTTTCTTTTAAGAGTAAATCAATACCTTTGTCTTCGTCAATTGTAGGGACGCTTACAGTTTCTTTACTTGTTTGGATTACAGCAGCTAAAATTGTTTTTTGATTGTATTTTAAATTTTTTATAGATTGGATTGTAGTAGTTGCGGAGCTATTTACGCTTGGTGGTGCTTCTTCATGAACAAGCGTTGAAGCACCTTCAATATTCATATACCACTGCCTTTTTTCTTGTATATCTTTATCGAATTGGAAATGTGGTGGTAAAAAAGAAAGCTTTACTTTCTTTTTTGAAAAATGTGAGGTAGCTATATTAGCAATTTCTTTTGTTTTTTTACCATTGTTATAATAATCAATTGTAGCATTTATTTCATCTTTATCATTTTTAAGCGTAACGTTATAAAACATGCTATTTCCTTCTTGAAAAGGAGTCATTTGTAAAATAGAAGCTTGCTCTTTTGTTAATTTGTATGGCTCAACAATGGCAACTTCATTGTTTTTTATTTGGCTACAACTTGTGAGTAATAATAAAAACAAGATTGATAGTAATTTTATACGCATGCAATCTCCTCCTTTTTACAATTATATTCTAAATGTGATTTTTTATCATTTCGTTTTCTAGGACTAAAGACTTAGAAGAAATTCCGATTGTAGTGCGATGTTTAAAATGTCATATTTTTATACACTAGTAGTATAGAATGCGTATGTAATAAGGTAGGGGAAGAATTTTATGTCTTTATGTCGGTTAGCGAGAAAAAATATTAGAACATTTGCTACCAAAAGGATGAAGCAATTTATGTGGATTGCTATGAGTATTATGATTTTGTTTTTTATGATATCGTTACAATTTAATGAAGGAGCTATTTTGAAAGTAGGGGATGCATTTGTATTTCAAATGTATTTTTACACACTGTTTATTGTACTAATTTTCATATGTATTTTTACTACATATAAAATGATGTACTCCCTTTTGCTAGTGAGGAGAGAGGAGTTTACATCTTATGTAGCAGAAAATATAAAAAGAAAAGAAGTGCTATGTTTATTATGTCAGGAGCAATTATTCATTTATGGAGCAGCGTTTGTTTTTGGATTAGTTAATGGGATGTTATTTTTAAAATTATTTACGATTATCTTTATAAGAATAGCAGGAATACAAGGGATAAATAGTGCACCGATTACAATATATGCAATAGTAGTAGTGAGTATAATTATGATTGTTATCCTTCTATTATCGATGGTGCAATGTTTTCGATTTGTTCAAAGTTTACAAGATAAAAATTCGTTGCATTTCAAGAAAAAGGCATGAGAAATCATGCCTTTTTCCATTTTACACATAAAAATAATCATGTTACAGTGAAAGGACCTGACAAAGAATGGGAAGGAAAGGTTGTATAGAATGACAAATGAACAATCAATTGTAAAAGTCGATCGGTTAACGAAGCGAATCGGATCAAAGACACTTGTACAAAATATTAGTTTTGAAGTGAAAAAAGGCGAGGTTGTCGGTTTACTCGGACCAAACGGTGCTGGAAAAACGACTTTAATGAGAATGATGGTTGGTATGATCCGTATGACAGAAGGTGAAGTATGGATTGATGGTCAATCTGTGAAACAGCAATTCGAAAAAACAGCTGCGAAAATTGGAGCGGTAATTGAGACACCTGAATTTTATCCTTTTTTGAGCGGCTATGAAAATTTAACATATTTCGGACGAATGAATGGTAATGTGACCGAAGAACGTATCGATGAAGTAGTGAAATTGTTAGGGATGGGACAAGTAATTGATCGCAAAGTAAAAGCGTATTCACTCGGCATGAGACAACGTTTAGGAATCGCTCAGGCACTTATTCACGATCCAGACGTGTTGATACTAGATGAACCGACAAATGGATTAGACCCTAGTGGAATACATGAAATGAGAATGTACATAAAAAAAATTGCACATGAACAAGGAAAAGCTGTACTTGTATCAAGTCACTTACTTTCAGAAGTTGAATTAATGTGTGACAGAGTTATCATTATTCAGCACGGGGAATATGTGGCTACGCAAAATATTCAGCATAGCCAAAGCGAAGAGATGGAGACGATCCGTATACGTGTAGATGATGCGAATAAAGCAGCAGAAATATTAGGGCATGATATTTTAGTAAAAGATAATGAATTACTTATTAATGTAAAAGATGAAGAAATCCCAAATGTTATTCGTACATTGCTTGAGAAAAATATTCAAGTGTATCGTGTATATGAAGAAAGAAAAACGTTAGAAGAGCAATTTTTAGAATTAACAGGGGGAAAAGATATTGTTTAATTTAGTATATAACGAACTGTATAAAATATTTAAGCGGAAGCGAACGATTATTCCATTTGCAGTTATTGCAGTATTAATAATCGGATTAGGATGGGTTACGGTAAAGTATTTTGAACCGGAAACAAAAGGATGGAAAGTAGATTATACAGAACGAACTGTAGAAATTGAGAAAAAGCTTGGCATGAAAAAAGAAGCTATTTTAGCAGAAAAATCAGGGGATGAGCTTGTAAAAGAATACCAGCTTAAGATGAAGCATTTAGATACGGATACAGCACCGGCAAGCAGTTCTCCACTTTCTTTCATGAGAGATACAGGTTTTATCGTATTTCCAATTTTGCTCCCATTTATCCTCGTGTATGCAAGTACAATTTTTGCGAATGAATATAGCTGGGGAACATATAAATTTTTAACGATACGACCAGCGAGTCGCTTTAAAATTTTAACAGCAAAATTTTTAGCAATCGTTATATTTGCAGCTTTATTATTTATATTTAATATGATCTTCTCCGCTTTATGTGGACTTGTTATTTATAAATTCCAACAGCCTGCATGGAGTGAGTTTATTTTCCAAGATGGAAATATAATAAAACAAAACATTTTTGTAGAAGCAAGTAAATATTATGTTTTATCGTGGTTACCAACGGTTGTGTACGCATCGTTTGCATTTATGATTTCTGTGTTAACGAGATCTAGTGGAGGTGCAATTGGTATTTCACTATTCCTTGCTTTATCAGGCAATATTGCGTTATTAGCAGCCACTAGATATAACTGGGCGAAATATTTATTGCCAGCAAACACAGATTTATATAGTATTTCAAAGAACGGAAGTTTTATTGATGGAGTAACATTCCCGTTTGCATCATGTATGTTGCTACTTTATTTGTTCGTATTTTTATGTATTTCATATACTGTGTTTTTAAAACGTGATTTAACTTAATAAGAAAAGCCGTTCAGGGTGCTGAGATGCACTTTGAACGGCTTTTTTTATGAGAATTGTTTAAGTGCTCTTTCGGCTAGTAAAGCAAAGTATTCTGCACTTATAGGCAGTGCCTCTTCATTAATTGTAAAAGCAGGATGATGCCATTCATGTGTACCGCTCGTTCCCATAAAGACGAATGAACCTGGTATTTCCTGTTGGTAAAATGAGAAATCTTCTCCAGCCATTGATAGACTAGGCGAGATGATATTAAGATTCATCTTTGTGGCAACTTGAGTAGATAAGTCTGTAAGAGCTTTATCGTTGTGAACAGCAGGAGGACCTGAATAAAAACGGAATTTCGTTTTTACACCTAATGCATCAGATACACCTTTAATAATACGCTCCATGAGTGCTGGAATCTTTTCACGTGTTTCAGCTTGGAACGTGCGAATCGTTCCTTCTAACGTAGCTTTTTCAGGAATTACGTTCCACGTATTTCCTGCGTGAATATTTGTAACACTAACAACCGCATTATGAGATGAACTTATATTTCGGCTTACAATTGTTTGCAGTGCCATCACAATTTGAGAGGATGCGACAATAGGATCTACGCCAGCATCTGGTACAGCCGCGTGTGTACCAACTCCGTGAATTTCAATTTCAAATCGATCAACTCCAGCCATCAGTGGACCATCTTTAATGCCAATTGTACCTACTGGTAAATCAGGTTTATTATGCATGCCGAAAATCGCTTGCACATTACGTAAATGTCCAGCATCAATAACTTTGCAAGCGCCATTACTACTTTCTTCAGCTGGTTGGAATATGAAGCGAACCGTTCCATTTAGGGAAGATTCTCTTTCTTTTAATAAGAAAGCAGTACCTAAAATGGCAGCTGTATGAAAATCGTGTCCACAAGCATGCATTTTTCCTCGTACTTTAGATGCATAGGACAAATGTGTTTCTTCTTGAATAGGAAGGGCATCAATATCAGCACGAACTGCTACAATTGGCCCGTTTTTATTACCAGACACTTCAGCGATAATTCCTGTTTCTAAATTGGAGTCAATGATAGTAATGTTTTTTTCTTCTAACCAATTTTTTATTGCTTTTGTTGTTTCGAACTCTTCATACGATAGTTCTGGATACTCATGTAAATGTCGACGGATGGAAATAAGTTTTTCTTTTAGTTGATTTGAAATAGATACCATGTAGTATGCCTTCTTTCTTCAGCAAAATATTTATCATAAGTATACAACAATAAAAGAGAGGATTCTCAAATGAAAATCCTCTCTCGTTTATCCCGTATTAATGGGCAGTCCGATTGGTTCAACTAATTAAAGTTTCGCTTTATGCTGCGACTTTTTTATGCGTATGATGTTTACGATAACGTCCACGCATTGCGTATGCAATTTGCGGGATTGCAATCCCGATTAAAATAAGTGATACACCGAACCATTGTGAAGATAGTACAGCCTCTTTTAAAACGAATACGGACATAATTGTTGTAACTGGTAGTTCCGCTGCACCAAGAATAGTTGCTAAGCCAGAACCGATTTTTGGAATACCGATTGTAAAGGCAATAGATGGAATTACGATACTAAATGTTCCTAATCCTAAACCGTATTTCCAAAGACCTTGAGAAATGGCACCATTAAAAATAAATGTTGGTGGGAATACAATCATGACTAAAGTTAAAGCACCAGTCATTAAGAGAACACCGCGCGGTAATGAAGGTACTTCAACAGCAACTTTTCCGCTCACGAAAATGTATGTTGCGAATGTAACAGCAGATAATAAACCTAAAATGATCCCAGTCGTATTGAAAGCACCTGCTGATTGTTCAAGTAAACCACTTGATAAAAATGTCCCTACAAGTAAGAAAATAACAGAAATAACTTTTTCTCTTGAAGGTAATGTTTTTGTTGCGACTGCTTCAATGATAATTCCGACCCAAACAAATTGGAATAAAAGAATAATTGCAATAGAAGCTGGTACAGTTTTTAATGAAGCATAATAAAAAATTCCGGTAAAACTTGCAGATGTTCCTGCAACGAATAAAAGTAATGCTTGCTTTAAAGGAACGCGATGTCTAGAAAATAGAAGTGTAATAGCAAGCAAAATAATCCAACCGAACAAATATTGGCTGCCAATTACCTCTCCAAGTGAAAATCCTTCTGCATATGCAAGCTTAACAAAAATAGCTAAAATTCCATAACTACACGCTCCTAATAAAACTAAAAGAGAATAACGAAGCATGAAAAATTCCTCCCATCTATATGAAGTTGTTCCGTATCGAAAATATATAACTAGAGGGAAGTATACAAAATTAGAAATAAAGGGTCAAATGAAAGAAAAGTATGACATTTTATAGAATAATAATAAAAGTATGATATTTATGCATAATCTTGAAATTATTAATAGTAGAAGTATTATAAAATCAACTTTGCATTGTATAGAGCCAGCATTTGAAAAAAATATTTTTTAAACCAATATGTATATAGACGTACTAGTAACGTGCTAATTATTTGAGAAACTATGTTACCTTTGTTATGGTAATGACAATTAAAGGAGTTTTCATAATCCATTTGAGTTTTTTCTATATAATAGAAGGAAATGAAAACGTTTTATTAGAAACTGTGAGGAAGTACGGTTTTTCTTATTGCCACGTTGTAAAAGTGATTTCACGAATTGTTCATAGTATTTTTATGTGTTTTTGTTACAATATTTAGGGAGAGGAGTGGAATGATGCAAGATATTAGTATTTTTTTAGCGTTTGGCGCCGGGTTCTTATCATTTATTTCCCCATGTTGCTTACCGCTTTATCCGGCATTTTTATCGTACATAACAGGTATGTCGGTTTCTGAATTGAAAGAAGAAAATGCAATGCTTCGCAAAAGAAGTATGATACATACAGCGTTTTTCTTACTTGGATTTTCAATTATATTTATTGCAATTGGATTTGGTACAAGTTTTATTGGAGGAATCTTTACTGACTATAAAGATTTAATCAGACAGTTAGGTGGTATATTTATCATCGTGTTCGGCTTAATTATTGTCGGGGTGTTTAAGCCGAAATTTTTAATGCAAGACCGTAAATTTACATTTAAAAATCGTCCAAGTGGCTATTTTGGATCAGTACTAATTGGATTAGCCTTTGCAGCAGGGTGGACGCCATGTACCGGACCAATTCTAGTGTCCGTAATTGGATTAGCAGCAACAAACCCAGAATCAGCAATGATTTACATGATTGCTTACATACTTGGATTTGCTATCCCGTTTTTCGTACTGTCATTCTTTATTACGAAAATGTCTTGGATTAAAAGAAATAGTATGGCCTTCATGAAAGTCGGAGGATATATTATGATTGTTATGGGGGTCTTCCTATACTTTAACTGGATGACGAAAATTATCGTATATTTCTCAAGTTTATTTGGTGGTTTTACCGGTTTTTAGTATTATTCTGCGAAAATGTTGGAAATACTAACGGAAAAGCATATAATGAAAGTATATTTTGCATATAGCCACAAAAAAGGATGAGAAAATATGAACATAGTTCTTTTATCAAGTATCGTTGCTGTTTGTATGGCTGTCGGTGCGATGTTTATTCGTTTAAAAGCAGCTAAGAAACCTGCAACATTGAAAAAAATTATACTTCCGCCATTTTTTATGAGCACGGGAGCATTGATGTATGTTTTTCCTGAATTTCGATTAACTCCAGCGGAAATGTTAGAAGCAATTGGCGTCGGTTTGTTTTTCTCTATTTTTCTTATTAAAACATCTAAATTTGAAATTAGAGGACAAGAGATTTATTTGAAGCGTTCCAAAGCCTTTGTTTTTATATTAATTGGATTACTTGTAGTGCGGATTGTATTTAAAACATACTTAAGCCAATCTCTTGATTTAGGACAACTTAGTGGCATGTTCTTTTTACTTGCGTTCGCGATGATTGTGTCATGGAGAATTGCAATGTATCGTTCCTTTACGAAATTACAGAAGGAAATGGAAAAAGAAGATGGTTTTTATAATGAAAAAGATATGAAACTAACTTAAAAACTGTATATGTACCAAATAAAAAAGACAGCGTCAAAGGCGCTGTCTTTTTTATCGAAAATAATATGAAGTTACTTTGCGAGTAAAGATCGATAGTTAGAATAATCAATCTTTTTTTCTTGTAGTTTTTTAATTAAAAATTTATGATCACGCTTTGGTGTGGCAATGATATATCCTTTAATAATTAAGTCTTGTGTAATTTGAGAGGCATTTTCTTGTAATGCAAGTTCCCCGATTTTTCCAGCAATCTTTGATTTTGCAACATCGCGAAATAGTTCTGGAACAGGACTTACAAGCTCTTCTAACAATTGTTTTTGTTCGTCAGCCCATAAATGTCTCGTTTTATTTATGTAGTGTTCTTCCCAATCCAAAATGGACATGCCGTCTTCTTTTGGTAAACGTTTTAAAAATTTTCTGAACATAAAGTATCCACCGATAGACATAAGCCCTAATAAAATAACCGTCCATAATACAATGAACCAACTGAACCATCCTTCGAGCAAGCATATCCCCCCTTAATGATAGCGGTTTTCTTTTATTCATATTATATACAGTGAGATTCATAGAAAGCAAGAACGCTTGGTCATTTTGACCAAGCGTTATCATTTAAACAAAGTATAGTTGTTCCACATGTAAATTATTATTATCATCTTCTACATATTCAATGATTAATGTGCCAACTTTACGATCTTTATCTTCAGTTGTGAAAATAGAGTAAGAAGTAAAACGTGTTTTTGATAGGCCGCTTATGTGTGTAGGTAAAGAAATGTAGTCGTTATCGCGGAAGAATTCCATCAGTTCAATATCCTCAAATTCTTTTCGGTCAACTTGTTTGTTTGTATAGCGGCGTTGAAGTTGTTTTAAAGATTCATTCCAAGAAATTGCTTTTGTGTCGTATACCATTGTTCTATCTCCTTACTGTATGTAATTATTAAGAACATACGTTCCAATCTAGTATACTCTTTTTATTAGAAAAGGGAAAGCAAAAAATAATGTAAGCTTGGATTTCCAAGCTTACATTATTGATGCGTCCGTCATAATCTCTATTTTTCATTATAAGTTAGATAAGAATAAGAAACAAGATGATATATATAATGTTGATAGTTTTCAAGATTCTGTATATTATAGTTTTACTAAAGCGCAAGGGAATGAGAGGAATGGCATATGTAATTTCACTCCAAGGACCGATGGCAAGCGGAAAAACGACATTGGCTAAAAGGTTAGAGCGATGTGGGTTTTCAGTTATATATGAAAATCCTTATCCAATTGTAGAAAAGCGAAAGCGATTAAAGTTGGATATGAATTCAAAAGAAGGGTTTATAGCAAATCAAAAAATGTTTATAGAAGCTAAAATAAAAGATTTTCAAAATGCAAAAGGTTCAGTCGTGATTTTTGATCGTGGGCCAGAAGACATCGAATTTTATACACTTTTTTACCCAATGGTTATAGGGAAAGAGTGGGATATAGAAAATGAATTGAAAGATGAATTATATAAATTAAGAGAATGCCGTTCGGATGCTATTTTTTATTTGGATGTATCGGAAAGTAATTTATATGATAGAAAAAATAATGATAGAACAAGAAACAGAAGTACATTTGAGGAGCAATTTAAATTAGCAGAAACTGAAAAAGACTGGTATAAACAATTTCCTGTAACTTATGTGGACACGAATAGATTAACAGTTGACGATTTAGAGGTATATTTTATGGACTGGTTAAAGGAGAGAGGGCTATGAAAAAAATACTTTTATTTGTATACCCAACATTTGCGGAGTTTGAAATAACAGTAGCGACGGCATTGCTGAAAAATAAATTTGAAATCATTACAGCGGGCTTAACAAAAGAATTGATTATAAGTGAAACAGGTTTGCAAGTGCAACCACATATAGAAGTAAGTGAAGTACGTGTAGATGAGTATGAGGGGGTACTTATTCCAGGTGGAGAAGAAGTACAGTTGAAAGATGCGAAATCTCTTTTTTCAGTCATTCGTCAATTTCACGAACAAGAAAAATTAGTGGCGGCAATTTGTGCTGGACCGTATGCGCTAGCAAAAGCAGGGTTATTTAAAGGGATTTCTTATACTGCGACTATAGATTATCAAAAATTCGATTGTTTTCCAGTAGAAAATTTCGTGTATGAAGAAGTTGTGCAACACTCAAATATCATTACAGCACAAGGGCATGCATTTGTACCATTTGGAATAGCAATTGCCTCTTATTTTGGAGTGGCAGACAAACATAATACAGATTTTTATTGTGGTAAAGGTAATGTAGTAATGGAGAAACTTTTACGAGAAAACGTGTAAAAGCTAGCAAATGCTAGCTTTTTTCTTTTTTACACCGATAAATTACTAACGTTTTTGGATCGCGCCATATACCGTTATGGAGAGATAATTCCTTGTTGATTTCTTCTGTTAGCCATTCTTTCATCTCGGCTTGAAGATACATATTATCGGGTATATTTAACGATGGAAACATGCTGGAAATATAGTTTACTATTGGGGTAGCATGATCAAAAACGAGCGCATTATGAATAACTGTTTCTTCAACCGTTTGAAAAGCAGATGCTACTATCTCTTTACCATTTTCTAAACAAAATGGAGAGACTGCTGGTGATGTTTTCGGTAGATCAAATGCGTCAAGCATGTTGTTACACATTTCAACTATACGAGGTAATGAAACTTTAGAATTTGTTGTAGCTAAAAGTGTTCCACCAGAACGAATGACTTTATAAAAGCCTTGAATTGTTTTTTCAACATCTTTCACATGGTATAACATATGTCTTGCAATTATTAGGTCATAACAATTTGTTTCGAAAGGAAGTTTACTAGCGTCCCCTCGTTTCCATTCTATTAAGTTATTTATTTTAGCAGCTTCAGCAAGCATAGCTTCGGATTGATCAAACCTGGTTAATGGGCCTTTATGACCATTTGTTTGTAAAAGGGAAAGGAATTTTCCACTAGCGCACCCAACCTCTAATATGTTTTCATCCCCTTGAAGGTGTAAATGTTCAATGACGATCTTATCTAAATCTACGTGTTTTTCTTCGTAATGTGTATGTGTGTCGATGCGTGTTTGTAAATGGTTGCTAACGTTATATTGACGTTTTACATCATTCATTTTGTCACATTCCACCTTTGTGCAAAATTGTTGGATTGCATGTGTTAATACATCTGTTTTCTTTAAACCTTCGTAATGGAGTGCTGATTCAAACCTTTCAAGTAATTTCTCTTCAATTCGAAAATGAATATCTTTTCGTTTTGTCACTGAAATTTCGCCCCTTTGCATCTGTTAGTGAGACTATAGCACGTCTGGAAATTTTGTGTAAATCATTTGTGTACACAAAATTAGGGGGATGAAAAAAATGTTTGAATATGATTTTAAACTATTGACGATTTAACCGTTTTCATATATTCTTAAATTAAGTAATATTCAAATAATTCAAAAGAAATGAGAGAGTCACATGCTTCTTCAAGGAACACATCGAATTGGTCGTATGGCCATGCTGTTGGCACTTGCGGATGAGAATGAAAGTCCTGTATTATCCATTCCAAAAGGTTGGAAGTATTGTACGGGGAAAGTGGGTTCGATGAATTCGCAAAAGGTTGTCGCAGCAATGGAAACAGCGGCTAAAAGCAACCAAGTTATTGAAACAGACGTTTACAGAGAAACACATGCACTTTATCATGCAATTATGGAAGCTTTGTACGGAGTGACGAGAGGTCAAATTCAGTTAGCAGACGTTCTTCGTACAGTAGGACTTCGTTTTGCGATTGTGCGCGGTACACCATACGACGGGAAAAAAGAAGGCGAATGGGTTGCTGTTGCATTATATGGAACGATTGGTGCACCTGTAAAAGGATCTGAGCATGAGGCGATTGGTTTAGGAATTAATCACATATGATTTGCCCATAGTCTATTAGTTAGAAGGGGGCCTTACTTTTTTAGGACAGAAGTCTGTCTTAAAAAGATAAGGTCCCCTTTTGCCTTTTTAAGGAGGAAAAATGATGATTACGTTAACAGGACATACATTGACAGTTGAAGAAATGAAGAGGTTATTACTGGAAGGAGAAGGTGTAACAGCTTGTCCAACTAGTATGCAAAAGGTAGCGGAGTGCCGCGAAGTAGTTGAGAAAATTGTAGAGGACGGAAAAGTCGTTTACGGTATTACAACTGGATTTGGAAAGTTTAGTGATGTGCTTATCCAAAAAGATGATGTAAAGGCACTTCAACATAATTTAATTCAGTCACATGCATGTGGGATAGGTGATCCATTCCCGGAAGAAGTATCGCGCGGAATGTTAATTTTACGAGCGAACACGATGCTTAAAGGAGTATCAGGCGTAAGGCCGCTTGTTGTAAATATGCTTCTTGAGTTTGTAAATCGTAAAATTCATCCAGTCGTTCCGCAACAAGGTTCACTTGGTGCAAGTGGAGATTTAGCACCTTTATCTCATCTTGCGCTCGTATTATTAGGCGAAGGTGAAGTGTTCTATAAGGGGAAACGCGTTCATGCAATGGTTGCTCTTACAGAAGAAGGGCTTGAGCCAATTGAACTTGAAGCGAAAGAAGGTCTTGCGTTAATTAATGGTACGCAGGCGATGACAGCACAAGGAGTTCTTTCTTATATAGAAGCAGAAGCAACGGCGTATCAAGCTGAACTAATTGCTTCGATGACAATTGAAGGGTTACAAGGCATTATTGATGCATTTGATGAAAATGTTCATAAAGCACGTGGCTATAAAGAGCAAGTGGATGTAGCAAGCAGAATTCGTGACATTCTTCATGATAGTAAGTTAACAACAAAACAAGGAGAACTACGTGTACAGGATGCCTATTCACTTCGTTGTATCCCGCAAGTACACGGTGCTTCTTGGCAAGTTTTGAATTATGTGAAAGAAAAATTAGAAATTGAAATGAATGCCGCAACAGATAATCCGCTAATCTTTGATGGCGGGGAAAAAGTAATTTCAGGTGGTAATTTCCATGGTCAACCGATTGCATTTGCGATGGACTTCTTAAAAGTAGGAATGGCGGAACTTGCAAACATTTCAGAGCGTCGTATTGAGCGTTTAGTAAATCCGCAGTTAAACGATTTACCGCCATTTTTAAGTCCAGAACCAGGACTTCAGTCTGGTGCAATGATTATGCAATATGCTGCAGCGTCACTAGTTTCTGAAAATAAAACGTTAGCACATCCGGCGAGTGTTGATTCAATCCCGTCATCAGCTAACCAAGAAGATCACGTAAGTATGGGAACAATCGCTTCACGTCATGCACATCAAATTATTCAAAATGTAAGACGTGTTCTTTCAATTGAAATGATTTGTGCGATGCAAGCGGCAGAATATCGCGGAATTGAAAACATGAGTACAGTGACGAAGAGCTTCTACCATCAAGGGCGTCAGCAAGTACCATCTATTACAAATGATCGCATCTTCTCAACGGATATTGAAAATATTGCACATTGGTTAAAAACGAATTATTCGATAAAAGAAAGATTGGATGTAAACGCAGCACTATAAAACGAGAAAAGGGAGAGATTGAAATGGAAAAAGTAAAACAAACAATTCGTGCGCCAAGAGGTACTGAGTTACAAACGAAAGGGTGGGTTCAAGAGGCTGCACTTCGAATGTTAATGAACAATTTAGATCCTGAAGTTGCTGAAAAACCAGAAGAATTAGTTGTGTATGGCGGAATTGGCCGTGCAGCTCGTAACTGGGAAAGCTATCAGGCGATTGTAGATTCATTAAAAACGTTAGAAAGCGATGAAACGTTACTTGTTCAATCAGGAAAACCAGTTGCCATTTTTAAATCACATGAAGATGCACCTCGCGTTCTGTTAGCGAACTCAAACTTAGTACCAAAATGGGCAAACTGGGATCACTTCCGAGAACTAGAGAAAAAAGGTCTTATGATGTACGGACAAATGACAGCTGGTAGCTGGATTTACATTGGAACGCAAGGGATTCTACAAGGAACATATGAAACATTTGGTGAAGCAGCTCGTCAACATTTCGATGGTTCATTAAAAGGTACATTAACACTTACTGCTGGTTTAGGTGGTATGGGTGGTGCACAACCTCTTGCTGTAACGATGAACGGCGGTGTTGTTATTGCTATTGATGTTGATAAGCGCAGCATCGATCGTCGTATTGAAAAGAGATATTGTGACATGTATACAGAATCATTAGAAGAAGCATTAACTGTTGCGAACGAGTATAAAGAGAAGAAAGAACCAATTTCAATTGGCTTGTTAGGAAATGCGGCAGAGATCTTACCAGAACTAGTGAAGCGTAATATTACGCCAGATTTAGTTACAGATCAAACATCTGCTCATGATCCATTAAACGGTTATATTCCAGTAGGTTACACATTAGAAGAAGCAGCGAAACTTCGTGAAGAAGATCCAGAACGTTACGTACAATTATCAAAAGAAAGTATGACAAAACATGTGGAAGCGATGCTTGCGATGCAAGAAAAAGGCGCAATTACATTTGATTATGGAAATAACATTCGCCAAGTTGCTTTCGATGAAGGTTTGAAAAATGCTTTCGATTTCCCAGGATTCGTTCCAGCATTTATTCGTCCATTATTCTGTGAAGGAAAAGGGCCATTCCGCTGGGTAGCGCTTTCTGGTGATCCAGAAGATATTTATAAAACAGACGAAGTAATTTTACGTGAGTTCGCTGATAATGAACATTTATGTAACTGGATTCGTATGGCACGTCAACAAGTTGAGTTCCAAGGACTTCCATCACGTATTTGTTGGTTAGGTTACGGTGAGCGTGCGAAATTTGGTCGCATCATTAATGAAATGGTTGCAAATGGTGAATTATCAGCACCAATCGTTATCGGTCGTGACCATTTAGATTGTGGATCAGTAGCATCTCCAAACCGTGAAACAGAAGCGATGAAAGATGGTAGTGATGCAGTAGCTGACTGGCCAATTTTAAATGCATTAATTAATAGTGTAAACGGTGCAAGCTGGGTATCTGTTCACCACGGTGGTGGCGTTGGTATGGGTTATTCACTTCATGCGGGAATGGTTATCGTTGCAGATGGAACAGAAGCAGCAGCAAAACGTATTGAGCGCGTATTAACTTCTGACCCTGGTATGGGTGTTGTTCGTCACGTGGATGCAGGGTATGACTTAGCTGTGGAAACTGCGAAAGAAAAAGGCGTTAACATTCCAATGATGAAATAAGGAGGAGAAAACATGCTGGACACTTTACTAATCAATATCGGTCAATTACTAACAATGGATCAAGAAGATGGCTTGTTAAGACGGGAAGCGATGAACACGCTTCCTGTTATCGAAAACGGTGCGGTTGGAATTGAAAATGGTGTAATCACTTTCGTTGGAACAGCGGAAGAAGCGAAAGGATTACAAGCGAAAGAAGTTATTGATTGCGGGGGGAAAATGGTTTCTCCTGGTCTTGTTGACCCGCATACCCATCTTGTATTTGGTGGATCGCGTGAAAACGAAATTGCGCTAAAATTACAAGGAGTTCCGTACTTAGAAATTTTAGAACAAGGCGGAGGTATTCTTTCAACTGTAAATGCAACGAAAAAGGCGTCGAAAGAAGAACTTGTTCAAAAAGCGAAATTCCATTTAGACCGTATGTTATCTTTCGGCGTTACAACTGTAGAAGCGAAGAGTGGTTACGGATTAGATGATGAGACGGAATGGAAACAATTAGAGGCAACTGCACAATTACAAAAAGAGCATCCGATCGATTTAGTTTCCACATTTTTAGGTGCTCATGCAGTTCCGAAAGAATATAAAGGTAGATCGAAAGAATTTTTACAATGGATGTTAGACCTATTACCAGAAATGAAAGAGAAACAATTGGCGGAATTCGTTGATATTTTCTGTGAAACAGGTGTGTTCTCAGTAGAAGAATCAAAAGAATTTTTATTAAAAGCGAAAGAGCTTGGCTTTGATGTGAAAATTCATGCAGATGAAATCGACCCTCTTGGTGGTGCGGAAGCAGCGGCAGAAATCGGTGCAGCATCAGCAGACCATCTAGTTGGCGCTTCTGATAAAGGGATTGAAATGCTTGCAAACTCGAATACAGTAGCAACATTATTACCAGGAACAACTTTCTATTTAAATAAAGAAAGCTTTGCTCGTGGTCGTAAAATGATTGATGAAGGTGTTGCAGTTGCGTTAGCTACAGACTTTAACCCAGGTAGCTGTCCAACTGAAAATATTCAGCTTATTATGAGCATTGCGATGCTAAAACTGAAAATGACACCAGAAGAAGTTTGGAATGCCGTAACGGTTAACTCATCATATGCCATTAACCGTGGTGATGTAGCTGGGAAAATTAGAGTTGGTCGTAAGGCAGATTTAGTTTTATGGGATGCTTACAATTATGCTTACGTACCGTATCATTACGGCGTAAGTCATGTGAATACAGTATGGAAGAATGGTAATATTGCATATACAAGAGGTGAACAATCGTGGAGCACGGCCACTATTTAAAGAAAAACGCAAAGTTTATTGATCGTGAAGTGACAAAATGGAGTGAGATGATTAAAGATTGGGAGGAAGGTGTAGAAATATTCGGTGCTGCCTTAATTGGAGCACCCCTTTCTAAACCATCTATTAGTCATTCAGGAGCGAGTTTTGCTCCAAAGACAATTCGTGCGATGTTAGATGCATATAGTACATATGCAATTACAGAAAAACACGATATGAAAGAAAGTGTCTTATATGATTGCGGCGATATTACGATGCATGTGACGGATATAAAAGAAAGTCACAAACGAATTGCGAAAACAGTTGGTCATGTAACGAAAGTAAACCCGAACATGATACCAATCGTTCTTGGTGGTGACCACTCGATTAGTTTTCCGAGTATAACAGGTTTTGCAAACAGTAAAGGAAAGGTCGGGATTATTCAATTTGATGCTCATCATGATTTACGTAATTTAGATGATGGAGGCCCATCAAATGGTACACCATTCCGTAGTTTACTAGAAAATGATGTCATTACAGGGAAACAACTTGTTCAAATTGGAATTCGTAATTTTTCTAATGCACGTGCGTACCATGAATATGCAATAGAGCATGGTGTAACAGTGTATACAATGAAAGACGTACGAGAGCGAGAAATAAAAGATATTATCACGGAAAGTATTGAATTATTAAGAAATCAAGGTGTGACTTCTATTTATATTTCTCTTGATATGGATGTGCTAGACCAAGCGTTTGCACCAGGTTGTCCAGCAATTGGGCCTGGTGGAATGGATAGTACGACTTTACTAGATGCGATTGAATTCCTTGGTAAAGAACCGCTCGTTCAAGGGATGGATATAGTAGAGATTGATCCAACTCTTGATTTCAGAGATATGACGAGTAGAGTAGCAGCGCAAGTGATTATGAGTTTTCTTTTAGCGAGGGAAACGGTTAGTAAGCAGGTTAGCATATAGACGGAAAAGTAGATTTTTATTTATGTCTTATCAAAAACACATCACTACTTAAATGTAGTGATGTGTTTTTGTATTAAAAGAGAATGAATGTGTGTGTGGAACCGTTAATGGAATTGCGATTTTTATAGTGTATTGTGTAAATTTAATTTCTTGCTTCTGAAGTGTTGACGTGTAAAATAATTTTATGATAAAATAAAAATTTTGCTAAAAAACTAAAAGTGTGTTAAGCTTGAGAAGGTTACCATATATGGAGGTGGATTATTTGTTTCAAATTGGCGATAACATTGTTTATCCAATGCAGGGAGCAGGTATAATTAAAGCCATAGAAGAGAAGGAAATCTCAGGAGAAAAACAACAGTATTATGTTATAAAAATGTCGGCTAGTAATATGGAACTAATGATTCCAGCAGGGAGAATATTGAATTCGAATATACGTCCAGTTACGGATATAACCGCATTAGCACACATAATGGATATTTTTCAACATGGGGAATCAGATAGATTACTTACATGGAAACAAAGGTATAAATTGAACACTGATAAAATAAAGACGGGTAAAATGCAAGAAGGTGCTGAAGTTGTGCGTGATTTAATGCGTATACAGAAAGAAAAAGCACTTAATGCAAGCGAAAAGAAGATGTTAGATAACGCATATGAATTTTTGATTAGTGAACTGGGATTAATTAAAGGTATCACAGAAAATCAGATAAAAAGCTTTTGTTAAGGTTCATTACAAATAATGTATTATATCCCAAAAAAGATCTTGAATTTTTTGGGAACATAATTATAGAAAATTTATCATTTCAAAGACATTCAACTCTTTCAAACCACTTTTAGAGCATTACCTCTATTGTTATTACTACAATCAAATCCATTTTTATTTTTTAATTTCATTTATGAATGTTCGAAGTTTAATTGAATACTTCGATAAAATAGTTACTTGATTTTTGCAATCCTGATTCACACTGGCACGGACGAGGAGCCGTAAGGATGAAAGAGAGGTAGGGCTTTCATTGTTTTAGGTATATAAGTTATTATTTTTAGAAGAATACTGAACCATTTTCACTTCTATTGATAAGGTGTTTTTTTATTAAAGAGATAAACGAATTGACAGCCATATATGGTCAACAAAAAAGGTTTCCTCCTAAGGAAACCTTTTTAATATTATTTATAGCATTTTATTTTTTGATATTCGAATTTTTTATTGTAAAGTCGTAAAAATTGACGTTACTATCTAAAAGTAAGTATGATGCGATTATAGTAAGATTTTTTAGGGGGAAGAAAAATGACAAGTTCAAGTAATAAAGCAGCGAGTATTTATGAAGGAACAAATGTAAATGCTGGGGGATTTTTTGAAAACGTTGAAGAAACAAAGTTGTTTGATCCAATTCAAGTTGGAGCTTGGTCTCTTCGTAATCGTATAGCGATGGCACCGATGACAAGATGCTTTGCAGATAATGAGACTGGAGTAGTTGGTGCGGATGTAGTGGAGTACTACAGAAAACGTGCTGCGGATGGAATTGGACTAATTATTACAGAAGGAATTGTCATTAGTCCGAGAGCAAAAGGAAACCCAGGAGTACCAGGTATTTATACACAAGAGCAAATCGATTCTTGGAAACCTGTTACAGAGGCGGTACATAAAGAAGGCGGGACGATTATTGCTCAAATATGGCATGTTGGGCGTATGAGTCATCATGAAATAATTGGTGGTCAAATGCCACAAGCACCGTCGGCTATCGCTGCAGAGGGAAATGTTCCACGCTTTCGTAAACCGTTTGATACGCCAGAAGCAATGACGTTAGAAGAAATACAAGAAGTGATCGGGCAATACGCACAAGCTGCGAAAAATGCGATCGAAGCTGGATTTGATGGAGTAGAAATTCACGGTGCACACGGATATTTAATCGATCAATTTACGTATGAGTTTGCGAATAAGCGAACAGATAAATATGGCGGTGATTTAAAACAAAGGTTAACGTTTATGAAAGAAGTAACGGCGGCTGTAATAGAAGCTGTTGGAGCTAATAAAACACTTCTTCGTTTCTCTGCTTTCAAAGGTGATAATCCTACTTATATGTGGGAAAACCCTGAGTTTGCAATTGAAACGTTCATAAATATGTTTAAAGAGGTTGGGTTAACGATGATCCATCCTTCAACGATGAATTATACCCAAGAGATTGCTGACGGAAAGAATTTTCATCAACTAGTAAGAAAATATTGGGATGGTACGATTGTTGGGGTTGGTAATTTAAATCCGAAAGAGGCCGAAGAAGCGTTGCAAGAAGGAACGATTGATGTAGCGGCATTCGGAAGACCGTTAATTGCTAATCCAGACTTTGTTCATCGAATTAAACACGCTGAAAGTTTAGTTGAATATGACGCGAAAGAGCATCTTGCTACGTTAGTATGAATAAAGATAAAAGGAGAGCACATCTAGTGTTCTCCTTTTATTATGGAATTTCATAGGGGGAAGCGGGATGAGTGAAACGCTACTCGTTATTATTAGTATATTACTATTTTTAATGTTGCTTTTAATCGTCTTTTTTATCATTACATTTTTTATAAAAAAACGAACACACCATTCTATTTTAAAATTACATCCGTACTTAGGAAGAATGCGCTACTTACTGGAAAAGATAGGGCCTGAATTTCGACAATATTGGTTTGATCATGATACGGATGGAAAGCCTTTCTCACGTTACGATTTTCAAAGTGTTATGTTTTTAGCGAAATATCGCTCTGAAATACTTGGTTTTGGATCAAAACGAGATTTTGAAGCTTCTGGATATTATATTGCTAATACATTATTTCCGATATTAACTGAGGAATTAAGTGTGAATCTCACGCAAGAGCGGGAAGGTAAAAAGTACGTGATTCATAAAGAAGGGTTATTTTCAAGAAGAGAAAAATTGACAGCGGATACAACGAATCTTTGGCTGTACGAAGAAGATGATGCAATTATAGTCGGTGAGAACCGTAAATATCCGTGGAAGCTACATGGCATGTTTGGTGCATCTGCGACTTCTTACGGTGCGATTGGAGAAAATTATATTTTAGCGAGTGGTTTTGGAGCAAAAATGGCAGGCGGATCGTGGATTAATACGGGTGAAGGTGGCGTTATTCCAGAACATTTACATACAGGAGCGAATATCGTTGCGCAAATTGGTCCAGGGTTATTTGGATACCGTGATGAAGACGGTAATTTTTCAATGGGAAAATTCATGGAGAAAGCGAAAGAAAGTAATATTAGAGCATTCGAATTGAAATTTGGGCAAGGTGCTAAAATACGTGGTGGTCATTTAGAGGGGCAAAAAGTAAATGAGAAAATTGCTTCTGTTCGCAACGTCCGAAAGGGAGAGACGATTAATTCACCGAATCGATTTTCATTTTTAAAGAATGCAGCGGATACACTTTGTTTTATTCAACAGTTGCAAGAAAACAGCGGTAAACCAGTTGGAATGAAAATTGTAATTGGTCAGCAGGAGCCTTTGGAAGATTTAATAAAAACAATGAAAGAACTAAACATTTACCCAGATTTTATTACAATCGACGGTTCAGAAGGCGGGTCAGGGGCAACGTATAAATCGATGGCAGATTATATGGGACTGCCGCTTATTCCAGCATTACTTACATTTATTGATACAGCAAACCATTATGGTGTCCGTAATAAGTTTAAAGTATTTGCATCGGGTAAATTAATCACACCAGATAAAGTGGCGATTGCTTTAGCGATTGGGGCGGATGCTGTAAGTTCAGCCCGTGGGTTTATGATGGCAAGTGGCTGTATTATGGCCCTTCAATGTAATTCTGGTCAATGTCCATCTGGTGTAGCCACGACGAATCCGCATTATCAAAAAGCGTTAGATCCGTATGAGAAGAAGTGGCGAGTCATGAATTATATTATTAGTATGAGATATAGTTTATTTTCATTAGCGGCAGCGGCGGGAGTGAAGAGCCCGCGCCATTTAAAGAGAGATCATATTGTATTTAAAGACGAGATGGGGCGGGTAGTTCCTCTCTCAGAATTGTTTCCTACTAGTAAATAGTAAGCTATGTTTAATAGATTAAAAGTCATACATTTGTATGGCTTATTTTTATTAAAAAATAAGGTGTTTAATTATCAGAATATTTTTACTTCGATTTCTTTTGAAAACAGGGTAATCCACTGGGATAAAGGCGTTTATAAAGGTTTTCACATGTAATGAAAAGTGCTCGTTCACTTGAAAGAACAAAAAATGTTTGTTAAGGTAGGGAACCATAAGCGAAAACAAGAAAATAGAAAAAGTCATTTTTCGAAATTTTGAATGGCTTATGGACTAAGGGAGAGATTTGGTGAAGATTGAAATTATGGTTTCGCTTGCTATTTATATGGCAGGTATGTTGTATATCGGATATTGGTCTTATAAGAAGACATCCGATTTATCAGATTATATGTTAGGCGGGAGGGGACTTGGTCCAGCAGTTACAGCTTTATCAGCTGGTGCTTCTGACATGAGTGGCTGGATGCTAATGGGATTACCTGGTGCGATGTATGCAACAGGATTATCAAGTGTATGGATTGCGATAGGTTTATTAATAGGTGCGTATGCAAACTATTTAATCATTGCCCCGCGTTTACGAACGTATACAGAAGTAGCAAATGATTCAATTACGATTCCAGACTTTTTAGAGAATCGGTTTAAAGATCGTACGAAAATACTTCGTTTTGTCTCCGCTATCGTCATTTTAGTATTTTTCACATTTTATGCGTCGGCTGGTTTAGTTTCAGGTGGACGTTTGTTTGAAAATTCTTTTAACCTTGATTATAAAATTGGTTTATTTGTAACAGTAGGTGTCGTTGTTGCGTATACACTATTTGGTGGCTTTCTAGCCGTAAGTTGGACGGACTTTGTGCAAGGTTGTATTATGTTTATTGCGCTTGTACTAGTGCCAATTGTTGCTTTTACGGATGTCGGTGGTGTAACAGAAACATTTAATACGATTAAGCAAGTCGATGCATCGCATTTAGATATGTTTAAAGGGACCACAATACTTGGTATTATTTCATTTTTAGCATGGGGCCTTGGATATTTTGGTCAACCACATATTATTGTCCGCTTTATGGCAATTACCTCTATTAAAGATTTAAAAACTTCTCGTAGAATCGGTATCGGTTGGATGACGATTTCAATTATAGGTGCAATGCTTACTGGTCTAATTGGTATCGCCTATTATGCTAAAAATAATGCGACATTACAAGACCCAGAAATGGTCTTTGTAACATTCTCAAATATTTTATTCCATCCGTATATTACAGGATTTTTATTATCAGCTATTTTGGCTTCGATTATGAGTAGTATTTCCTCACAATTACTTGTTATTTCAAGTGCAGTAACGGAAGATTTCTATAAAACATTTTTCCGTCGTAATGCAAGTGATAAAGAACTTGTATTTATCGGTAGGCTGTCAGTATTAGTTGTAGCGATGATTGCAGTTGTTTTAGCGTATCATCCGAGTGATACAATTTTAACGCTTGTTGGATATGCTTGGGCAGGATTTGGATCAGCATTTGGACCAGCAATTTTATTAAGTTTATATTGGAAGAGAACGAACAAATGGGGCGTTCTTGCTGGGATGATTGTCGGTGCATTAGTTGTTATCACTTGGGTACAAATTCCAAGTTTAAAAGCGACTATGTATGAAATGGTACCTGGATTCTTCTGTAGTTTATTAACTGTTATCGTTGTAAGTTTATTAACGAAAGAACCCGTTAAGGCAGTTCATCGTGAATTTAATGAGATGGAAGCAGTACTGGAAGAAGAAAAGAAATGATTTGCAAAAAGAGTAAACGATGAATAGCGTTTACTCTTTTTACATGTAAAATGAAAGTAAGGACTTATTGACAATAAAAAATAAGTAACTTATAATAAATCTCGAGTTCGAGATAAATAACATGCATAATGAAGAAATATTATGGTTATAAATCGAACGAATATTTTTTGTAAATTATCTTGAGTTCAAGATAATTTGATAGGTTAGACACCAATAGGTATTTTTGTAATTAATATCTCGAATTCGAGATAAAATTATTATAACGGATTTTACTTTGCAGCATGGACAAAATGAATAATGAATTTAAATGTAAAAGAATTTTTATAATGAAATAAAAAAGGAGTGGAAGAAATGGAAAAGAAAACAATGGGAATCCATCACATTACAGCGATTGTAGGGCATCCACAAGAAAATGTAGACTTTTATGCTGGTGTATTAGGGTTACGTTTAGTGAAACAAACAGTGAATTTTGATGATCCAGGTACGTACCATCTTTATTTTGGAAATGAAGGAGGAAAGCCTGGAACAATTATTACGTTTTTCCCATGGGCAGGTGCTCGTCAAGGTATTATTGGGGACGGTCAAGTAGGAATTACGTCTTACGTTGTACCAAAAGGTACAATGGAGTTTTGGGAAAATAGATTAGAAAAATTCGATGTTTCGTATACAAAAATGACTCGTTTTGGAGAGCAGTATTTAGAATTTGATGATCCGCATGGTTTGCATATAGAATTAGTTGAAAGAGAAGCAGGCGAATTAAACAATTGGAGTTTTGGAGAAGTTACACCAGAAGTAGCAATTAAAGGGTTTGGAGGTGCTGTTCTTTTATCTGCACAGCCTCAAAAAACAGCTGAATTGTTAGAACATATTATGGGTCTTGAAAAAATTGGAGAAGAGGGCGAATTTGTTCGATTCCGTTCTTCTGCTGACATTGGAAATATTATTGATTTGAAATTATCAACAATCGGTCGTGGCCAAATGGGCGTTGGTACAGTTCATCATATAGCCTGGAGAGCGAGTGATGATGCTGATCAGCTAGACTGGAAAGAGTATGTGTCGCGTTTTGGATATCACGTAACTCCTGTACAAGATCGAAATTATTTTAACGCGATTTATTTTAGAGAACATGGTGAAATCTTATTTGAAATTGCAACAGATCCTCCTGGTTTCGCTCATGATGAATCGTTAGAGACGATGGGGGAGGAATTAAAGTTACCGGAACAATATGAACAACATAGAAAACAGATTGAACAAACGCTTTTACCATTTGAAGTGAGAAATTTAGATTAAAGTGATTGAAGGGGGAAAAGGATTATGATGAAACATGTTTTTCAAAAAGGAAAAGATACGTCAAAACCAGTGCTGTTATTACTTCATGGCACAGGTGGTAATGAATTAGATTTACTACCACTTGCAGAAATAGTTGATCCGGAAGCGTCGGTATTAAGCGTTAGGGGAAATGTGTTAGAGAATGGGATGCCGCGTTTTTTCCGCCGATTAGCAGAGGGCATTTTTGATGAAGAGGATTTAATTTTCCGTACGAAGGAATTAAATGAATTTTTAGATGAAGCGGCTAAAGAATATAAATTCGATAGAAATAACATTGTAGCTATCGGTTATTCGAATGGGGCAAATATCGCAGCAAGCTTATTATTCCATTACGAAAATGCATTGAAAGGTGCTGTGCTTCATCACCCAATGGTACCAAGAAGAGGAATGCAATTAGCAAATTTAGCAGGGAAATCTGTGTTTATTGCTGCTGGGACAAATGACCCAATTTGTTCATCAGCAGAGTCAGAGGAATTGAAGGGACTATTAGAAAATGCAAATGCGAATGTAACAATGCATTGGGAAAATCGAGGGCATCAATTAACGATGGGTGAAGTAGAAAAAGCAAAAGAGTGGTATGACAAAGCATTTTAAAAAAAGAAGCATCTGCTAACGATTAGCAGATGCTTCTTTTTTATTTAAGACTGGATTGCAAGATGAGATGAAGAAAGTGGTAGCTCAATATCAACAATCGTACCTTTATTTAATTCGCTTGAAATGTGTAATCTACCATGATGTTCTTCAATTATTTTGTAACACATCATTAATCCTAGTCCTGTGCCTTTTTCTTTTAAACTATAAAAAGGTTCGCCTAGACGGGAGATACGATCTTCAGGAATGCCGCAACCTTCATCGATAATTCGTATTAAGATGAAATTATCCTCTAATGGTTTTGTTTGGATGAAAATATTTCCGCCATTTGGCATTGCTTCTATCGCATTTTTTAATATGTTTATAAACACTTGTTTTAATTGGTTACCGTCACATTGAATATCATATACGTAATCAAAATGATCCATGATGATATGAACGCTATGCATAATTGCAGTCGGTAAAATAAATGTAACTACCTCTTCAATTAAAGTTTGTATGTTACAAGTTTGGATAGATAATACTTGTGGCTTAGACATCGCCATAAATTGACTCGTGATGGATTCCATTTGTGAAATCTCACTTAACATAACATCGATATACCATTTCTGCTCCTCACTTATTTCAGGGAGGAGCAACGTTAGAAAACCTTTTAGAGAAGTGAGTGGATTTCGAATTTCATGGGCAATTCCAGCTGTCAGTTGTCCGACTACTGCGAGCTTCTCTGATTTTCGTAATAACTTTTCAGTTTCTTTTAGCTCAGTAACATCTCTCCCCATCACGATAAGACCTTTGCGAGAACCATCAGGATGATAAAGCGGAACTTTTGATATACTTAAGATTAGATCGAAATCATCTCTATGTATAATAAATTCCTCGCCATGAAGAATTTGTCTTTGTTGCCATGCTAGTTCATCTATTTCTTCACAATGTAAAAAAGCTTCTCGGTATGCTTCATTATATTGAATGAGTTCGCTATCTTTTTTCCCGTGGTAAGGTACATGATGGAAATTGAAGCAAGAAAGTGCGTAGTCATTTGCCTCAAGCCAGCGCCCTTCATGATCTTTAAATATAACAAAGGCAGGCATGGAGTTTACTAATGTACGTAATCTCTTCTCACTTTCTTTTAGCATATTCTCAATTCTTTCTGATTTTTCAAGCGGCTTCATAATAGCGTATACGCCAGTAAGACGATTTTGAACAAAAATAGGAACTAGTTTTGTCACAACATCTAATAAGAATCCATTTTTATGATAAATAGATAAGATATACTCTTGTTGATTATCCGCTTCAGTATTCTTTATATTTTGTAATACTTGCTCAGAAATATGGGCTTCTAAAATAGAGGTAATATTTTTCTGTTCTAATTCTAAAGAAGTGTAACCTAATATTCTTTCGGCAGAAGGATTTATATGTAGAATAACTCCTTCTAAATTCAATGAAATAATACTATCCGGATTGTGTTCGAACAGAGATGCGTACATTTCTGTTAATGAACGATCTTGTATATGGTTTCGCAAACGTCTAGAAATGTTCGGATGACGTTTTTTTTGAGTTGGTGAATATTTTTTACGACTCATAATAGTTCCTCCGTACAAATAGCATCTAAAAAGATTTGTCTATTCATAACTATAATATAGATGTGATGTGTATTTCTATAAAAAATGGAAGTTATAGAATAAATTTTGTTTTTTTATTTTTTGCAAAGTGAATGCAGGATGGTAATAAGGGGAGCTTATATTGTTTTATAAACCTTTTGTAAGTTACAGACGGTTGTTTTCCGTATAACATTAGGGTAGAGGAGGGGGAGAGAAAATGAAAAATTATATTCAAGGGATTGATCACGTGCAAGTAGCTGCACCTGTAGGGTGTGAAGAAGAGGCGCGTGATTTTTATGGGAATACGATTGGTATGGAAGAAATTCCAAAGCCAGAAGAGTTGAAAAAACGAGGTGGATGTTGGTTTAAATGTGGAAATCAAGAAATCCATATTGGTGTCGAGCGGAACTTTACACCAGCTAAAAAGGCTCATCCAGCTTTTTATGTGAATGAAATTAATGAATTTAAGCAAACACTTATAGAGCAAGGTGTTAAAGTGATTGATGATTATGCACGACCAGATGTAATTCGATTTTACGTGTCAGATCCATTTGGAAACCGAATTGAATTTATGCAAAATAAAGACTAGGTGGATTCCCACCTAGTCTTTAACTTCTTCTGAAAAGTCCTAACACTTCTACAGTTTCTGTAATATTAACGAATGCATTCGGGTCGATTTCAGAAATTGTTAGTTTCATACTTGCTAATTCTTCACGAGAAACGACGGTCATAAGTACACGCTTTTTCTCGCTTGAATAAGCACCTTCGCCATCAAGTAACGTTATTCCACGTACAACAGTTGAAAGAAGTTGTTTTTTCATTTTTTCTGCTTCATTTGTTACAATCATAAGTGTAACTTTACGATGTTTTGTATGAACAGCATCAATTACTTTACCAGTTACATAAATTGAAAGTAAGCTTGTAAGTGCAACATCCCAGGTGAAGAAGAATCCTGCGATTATTACAACGACTGCATTTAAAATAATAAGGAATCCGCCAAGTTTAATGTCTCGCTTGCGGGATAAAAGCATACCGATAATATCAAATCCACCAGTGGATCCATTACAGTTAAAAACAAGACCAATACCAGCTCCGGCGATTACACCTCCGAAGATAGAAGATAACAATGGATCTGTTGCTACGACTTTTACTGGAACGTAGTATAATGCAACAGATAATACAACTACAGAGACAACTGTGTTAAAAATTACTTTTTTTCCAAGACCTATGTACCCTAAAATAAGGATAGGTAAGTTTAATACAAAGTTAATAATGCCTGTGTTTACAGGGGTTACAATCCCTAAAATAATAGCAATTCCGCCAATTCCACTACTTAAAATTTTGTGGGGGATAAGGAAAAGATTAAAGGCAACCGCAATAATAATAGAACCGATAATAACACCAAGGAATCTGACCATTTCTTTCCCGTCCTTCACTGAAAAATTCATATTATTTCAAGATTATATATGATATTGAAAGTTTTGGGTAAAAACAGTTTATTTAGGTAAATTAGATTAATCAAAAGAATTTGAGTATTTTATCATTTGAAAGGGGATACAGTTGTGAAGATAAAAACATATCAACAGAAAAGCCCGTTGAAGCAAGAATGTGAGGATTCTTATTTTTGTAATAAAGAAAAAAAGATTTATGGTGTATGTGACGGTGCAACACCACTTGTCCCGTTTCGTGATGAAAAGGGACATAATGGAGCATACATCGCTTCGCATTTATTTGCAAGTTATTTTACTGCATTACGAGAGAATCATAGTTTACAATTTGCAGTTGCCAAAGCAAATGAAGTATTGCAAAGCAAAATGTTAGAATATGAAGTAGACACGAGAAAAAAAGAGCATTTGTGGTGCACATGTATCGCGGCAGTCCAAATAGTTGGTGAGAAAATTGAATATGCGCAGCTTGGGGACTGTATGATTGTCGCAACTTTTCAAAATGGAACGATGCAAGTATTAACGAAAGACACAGTTGAAGGAATTAGTAAAAGAGCAAAAAAGAAGAGGGAAGAAGATCGTAAAAAAGGGTTATCTGTACCAGAAGAATATGTTTTTCAAGATGTTCGAGAACAGTTAAAATACAATCGTTATCTTGCAAATATGCCAAATGGTTATTCAGTTGCAAATGGAATGAAAGAAGCGATACATTATTTACAACATGGTGAAGTACATACAGATGAAGTGAGTGGGATTTTTATTTGTTCAGACGGGTTATTTCACCCAGATTGGTCATTAGAACAAACTGTTGCATATATAAGAAAGAATAGTATAAACGAATATATAGCAATTATTGAAGAGCTAGAAGCGGAAAAGAGAATAAGGCCAGATGATAAAACGATTATAATGATTGATTTTTAAGAGGAGGCAGTTCAAATGGAAATTAAACGTGTCAATCTAACATTTCAAGATGAATTAGTTCCTTTAGAAAAAGTAAACAAACTGATTATTCACCATACAGCTGAAGATGGATGGGACGTGTATAAAACGCATGAATTTCATCAAACTGTAAGGGGGTGGAGCGGAATTGGTTACAACTATTTTATCGAAAAGGATGGAACTGTAGTGGAAGGGCGAGGTTTACATATTGGAGCGCACGCGAAAGACCATAACCGTCATACAATTGGAATATGTATGACGGGAAATTTCGATAAATACGATCCCACTCCCCCGCAAGTGAATGCATTATATTCTTTATGCAAAATGTTTATGAAGCAATTTGCTATAAAGAAAGAAAATATACTAGGTCATAGGGAGTTAGAAGGAGTTACAAAAAGCTGTCCTGGTAATCGTTTTTCTATGGTAGAGTTAAGGAAGATATTATCTTAAATATAGAGGAGTAACAACGATGATGAATATAAAAATACCAAATGATAAAAAAGAAGAGCTTGTAGCGCAAATTCAGCAATTTTTCATGGAAGAAGATCTAGATGAAATTGGGCGTTTCCAAGCAGAGCGTTTAATAGAAGAAATGATTAAATTAGTTGGACCATTTGCATACAATCAAGCAATTGGAGATGCAAGAAAGCTTGTAAGTGAGAAATTAACGAATATGGAAGAAGATTTATACGTGTTAGAGAAAAATGAAGGGAAATAAAAAAAGAGCCGATGTGGTCATCTCCCTGTCAAGTAGACAGTAATAAAAAGAGTATTATGCCACGGCCTTTTCCCGATATTCTATCGGGGAAAGGCCGTGAAGTTTTTCTTGGAACCTTTCTGTA